>CAZAUR010000025.1:0-85631 GCA_964488255.1 uncultured Spirochaetaceae bacterium
CGCCCTACAGTAATTGTTGAGTAGGCTGGTGTCTCATCGTTATTGGCAGAGAGGGAACCACGACGTCCGGCGCGCCCGGGATCATGACCGATTCGCTGCGAGGGAAGCCGATTTCATCAAGTCTTCTCAACAGGATCAGCAGCCCAGCTGCCCATGAGTCAACTCGCGCCACGACTGTTTTGTCCGCAACTAGCGCTGCACTGGATGCAGACGCCTGTTCGAAGAGTCGACGAGACGTCGAATCTGAGTTGAGAATCTCAGCGAATGCGGCGATCCCGCGAGCACAATCCTCATCTAGCAGCCCCCAATCTTCGACGTCGGTGGCGTAGGTACAGAATCGCGAAACCGTGTCGCGAGCATCTGAAGGACTGGAAAGTAGATGGAGTCCGCTCTCAAGCAGCGCCGAGCCCGAACTAGCGAGCTCGCTTGGCGACGCGTCCTCGCTCGCCAGATCGACCGCAAGATTCTCAAACACCGGCCAGAAGATCCCCAGCTCTGATAGTTCCCTGAGCCTCGCGCCGTTACCCGCACGAAAGGCCTCTCTAATTGGGCCGTCCAGAACCAGCTGTGCGGCTTCATCACGCTCTCTGACGAAGTGAAGAGCGCCAATGTCGCGCTCGATCCCCTCGGCCAGGAAATCCGCGTACCGGGCACGCGGAATTGCACCTTTCGTGAGCGAACTCGGAATGTCCTCGTCGGTGCATCTCAGCACTCGGTAATACGCCATATGGTGCAGAGGAAATTCGTCGCCCCAGATCGCGTAGATTGCGACTAGGTCGTTGGCGAAAAGCTTCAGCTCGCGGGGCGTGGGGAGCGCGCCGATCTGTGCGCGCCACTGGCGCACGATCTGATAGACGGCCCGGCGCTCCGATTCGTCGTGCTCGGGGAACGCCTGTCTCAGCAACGCGAGAAAATAGTCTCTCCAGTTCGAGAGAAGCAGAGGCGGGACCCTGTACCGAATCTGAAAGGTCTTTTGTAGATACGCGTCTACGAGAGCCTCAGCCTTCGCCGAGCCCGGCCTAGCCCCGCCCTCCGATTCGATTTGATCGTTCGGTATATCTGCAAGTCCGAAATCCTGCGGTGAATCGATCTGGCCAGACTGGCTCGCCCAGACCCTTTCCATCGCGGTTCGGTCGTAGGGAACAACCAGCCACGTCAACGAGGTCCAAGCCGCATCTTGCCGCGCGCATTCCTCAACGTATACGCGGAGCGTCGACCAGACTTCAATGGCGCTATCTCGAGGGATCCGATCGAGGTTGTCGACCACCAGTAGAAGTGGCTCGCTCTCTAGTGCCTGCGAGAGCTTCTCAGAGAAGATTTCGGCAAATTCTACGCTCGTCGCATCAACAGTTCGGTGCTGTTCGGTCTCGTCTCGGGGCGTAAGGTGATTGAACAACAGCTCGAACTCGCCGAAACGCCACTCAATCTTCTGTCCTTTCGTCCGTTCGCGCAGTTGTCGGAAAAACGAACCGATTGCGCCGAGCCCGACAACGATGGCCGGGGCAAGGGTGAGGCAATAGGCAGCCAAACGAAGCGTCTCGTCAAGCTTCGGCGGCTGGTGCGCGATCTGCAGGAGCGTGACGCCGAGCGGAACCCCAAGAAGCGAAAGCCCGAAAAGCAGCCGAATAGGTGTGACTGGGTAGTGAGTCGTGGTCGAAGACTCGGTGAGTTCTCCGGAGATCATCGCCTTGTCTCGCTCAGATGAATCGGCGTCGAGCTTTCCGGTCTCAACGAAGAAGTCGATGAGTTCATTCAGGAAAGCGCGACGAAGTGGGTCGCCCTCGTGGGACCACGCATCGAATACGAACACGCGCTCAGGAAAGCGTTGACGAAGAATCTCGACGATCGTCGATTTCCCGGAGCCCCAGCTGCCTTCGATCGCAACAGCCTTGCCACCGCTTTCTCGGTCAACGAGGTCTGCGAGCGCGCCTGCAACCCGCTCGTGCGCTCCGAGTTCGTCGCGACTCGACGGTATATCGTCGAGCAGGTGGGTCTTGCGCATCCTCGAAATCTCCCCTGAAAATGAAAGGACCCCAGCCTTCGGACTGAGGCCAGTCGACTCATCGCAAGTCGAATGCAAACCCGAGGGCATCCGGAGTCGACGCGAGTTTCCGCTTCCTAGAAGCTGAGAAAGGAGCTTACTCGCATTCACGGTGGATCATGCGACCGAGCGAATTCAGGCGTACGATGAATTCTCGTCCACGCCGGGAAACTTCAAGAATTCCGCACGCTTGCGAATGCTCAGCAGTGGCTGCGCTGCGCGAATCGAACGATGAAGGTCGTTCTCAAAGTCCAGTTCTACTCAGGGTCTCCGGCGTTCCCGCATGACGCCAATACGAGACCACGAGTTCACTAGCAGGTTCCAATCACTCGCTCGTCGCTCGGCGGTAGCCGGCACAATGCAGCGACGACAACACCCGCGCTGCGGTCGAGTTGCTCGGATTGCCGGCTTCGGGGGCCAGTTGACCCAACGCGACTGGGCGAACTGCTCTCACATTAGTTCCCCGTAGATTCCGAAGACTATCTTGGACGGTGCGCGGCTGCGGCAGGTCGAGTCCTTGGTGCGCTCGGATGCATCGCATTTCATCGTTTTGCTGTGCCAGGCCCGCAACCTATTGATTTTCCTCATCTCCGTCGCCCTCTCGTAATGAGCAGGTCGTCCGTTCGAGTCGGATCGTCGGCTCCATTTTTCCTCTGGCGCGGCGCGCACTTGCGCGATCGCCGCGCCGAGGGCCATCGATTCGCGTGGTACTTGGTGCCGTCCGTTGGCCGAGACAGGGCTCGCCCAGCGCATCGGCATAGCCCAGCCGCCAGGCGGCCCATTGCGTGGTCAGCCACGCGCTGCCCACGACGCACAGGAGCGCGATGCCCACGGTCCCCCACATGACGCCAGCGGCTTGGGTGTGGCCGCCGCGAGGCAGTCGATAGGGCAGTGACGACATCAGGTTTCGCTCCCCTCGGTTGTGAGGCTCAGGTTCGTCCTCGCTCGGCCTCCTGGAGGCGTTCGAGGTCATCGATTCGCCAGGGGGGCTACACCCGCGTTCGCGGGGCGTTGATGAATCTCGGGTACGAGATCGGCCGAAACACGATCAAGCGAGTGCTCGCCGAGAACGGAATCGATCCGGTCGGGCGTCGTCCTATAGCCTGGAAGACGTTCCTGCGGGCCCACTGGGGAGCGATTGCCGCGACGGACTTCTTCTCGGTGGAGGTCGTCACATGGCGCGGCCTCGTGCGGTACTTCGTGCTCTTCGTGATCGACCTGAAGACCCGTCGAGTGGAGATCGCGGGAATCACAGCGACGCAGAACGGCGAATGGATGCAGCAGGTGGCCCGGAATCTGATCGACCGTGACGGCGGCTTTCTCGTGGACAGCCGCCACCTGATCCATGATCGTGATCCGCTGTTCACGCGAGCGTTCGCCGGAACGCTGAGGCGCGCGGGCGTGAACCCCGTGAAGCTGCCGACACGAAGTCCGAACCTGAATGCCTACGCGGAGAGGTTCGTCCGGTCGGCGAAGTCAGAGTGCGTCAGCCAGGTGGTTCCGATTGGGGAACGCCACCTTCGGCAACTCGTTGGCGAGAACGTCGAGCACGATCACGGCGAACGGAATCATCAGGGAATCGGAAATCGACTGATCGACAGCGTCCCGAGTGTGCTCGGAAAGGGCGGCTCGATCGAGTGTCACGAACGTCTCGGTGGAATGCTTCGCTACTACGCTCGGGCGGCCTAGACCTCGTTCGAGTTTTGGCACCATACGGGCTACATAATCGTGGATCGAGTACTGGCACCATGCGCCGACGGAGGCGAGGGCCGTCGCGGGAACGCTCGTCAGAGAGATGGCGGCGGCAAAGCCCGGCCGCGAGTTGTCGCCCCGTCGATTCGGCGTGCACTTCGCGATCGCGATCGCCGCGCGAAGCTCGCCACCATCAGGGAAGCCGTCGCGAGCGCCGTCGCGAACCCGGGCTCGGGAACCGGCGCCTCAATCGAGCCGGCATCACATTGGGCGGTTCCGGATCCGTCACCGTCGATGTGGCGCGGCATGCCTACCTGGTCGAAGAATCGACACCACAGCGAGTCCCCCCTGTCGATCAGCGGGCTCGATTGCATTGGCAGATGCGCGAACGAGTCGTGGATCGGCAGGAGCGGACTCAGCCGAAGGGCCAGCTCCGTCGCGCTCCCGTTCAGGTTGTCCATGCACGAGGCGTCGCTGATCGCGTTCTTGCCGAGGTCGTCGACGACCGCCGCGTTCGCGCCGTCGAGGTCGCAAGCGGGGCTCCCGTGGATCGCGGTCGCCAGCAGCTCTACGACCGCCCCCGTCGCTCCCGGACTCCTTACCTTCAGAGCGGCGGTCTCGCCACCGCCGTAGAGGGTCGCGTGCTGAACTAGGACCACGCCGTCCACGACGTCGAGCTGCACGCCATCGTTTCCGCTCAGCGTGACGCTGTCCATGAACGCCCCGCTCCCGGGCGCGATCTGAACGCCGCCGGTCGAAGGCGCGTGATTGTTCGCGACGGCGGCATCGCGGAGGTTCAGCCACGGCGAGGCGAGTCCCGTCGATTCCGCTCGACTCCCGATCCCTCCGCCGTTCGCAGAAAGACCCGGAAGGGGCATGACGACGTTGTCCCGCACGACGCAATCTTCCATGACGAGGTGTCCATGATTCATGATCCCACCCCCGGTATTCGCGACATTCGCGTCGACGACACAGCGAGTCATGAAGAGCGCGCTCCGATTCCGGACTCCGCCTCCATCCGCAGCCTGATCGGCGAGCGCCGAGCCGTTCGTGATCCGCAGGTCGAGTAGCTGGACGTCGACATACGGGTCCGGTTTGGTGAGATCGAAGACCCGATCGATACCCGAAGCGTCGATGATCGTCGCGTTCCGGCCGGCACCCGTCAGGATCGTCGAGTCGTTGATGTCGAGGTCGCCGAGCGCCGCGTCGTCTTCTTCGACGCCTTCCAGCTCGAGGAGGTGGGTTCCGGCCGACAGCACGATCTCGTCCAGCCCGGCGAGCGCATTGCTCTCCTGTACGGCGGCGCGAAGCGTGCAGCCACCCGAGGCCGTCTCGCATAGCAGATCGCCGGGATTGAGGTCTTCGCCGTCGACGAACGAGTTGACGACGAATCGGTTCGCGATCGGGTGGTAGATCTCGATCGTGTCCAGGTCCAGGGAGACCACGCCCGGCACGGCCGTAGTCGGCCCCCGCACCGAAGTATGGAGCGATCTGAACGCGTCGGATGCGTGTAGCGTGGACGAGAGCGTCGGTGGGATGCTCACGATCGGGATCAGAGCGGCGTCGAGCCAGACACCCACGGTTCCCGCCTGCCGATCGACGAGTACGTCCAGCGAGCAGTCGCCGCCGCTCGCGATCGCGTCCGGGACGGCCTGAGGCAGGAGCGTTCCCGCGACCCATAGCGATGTGGTCACTGGAACCCCGGGCACGTACCGCTTCTCCCATACGTCGAGACGCGCGATCGGCGTGGCGCCCGAAGCGTTCACGAGCAGGGTGACGCTGATCTCCGTGCGCTCGCCGTTGTCGGCCACGAACTCGAGGTACGTGTCGAACGCGGCCGTGCTCCCGGCGCTCACGGACATGGCCGTGAAGCGAGCGCGGACCCCGATCGAGCGTCGACCGATTCCGTTCGGGAGATGCGGGAAGACGGCGTTCTCCAGAACCATCTGCCCGTCGATGGGAGGGCTGAATCGCGCGCGTCCGGCGACGATCTCCGGACCGGGCCCGAGCGTGCCCGGCCCGAACGAGTGCCCCCAGAGTCCGCGCACCGCGCTGTCGTCGACCTCGGGCGCATAGGGGTAGGAATGTGAAGCCTCGTCTTCGAAGGTCTCCTGGTAGACGACCCGCTCGAGCGGTGCTGCGGCGCCCGCGGAGGCGAGTCCGCCGCAGATCGCCGCCATCGCCAGGACGACGAGCGGGGCGAACCCCCGTCCTCGCCTCGCGCCCCTGTCCTTCTGGATTGAATCGAACATCGGTTGCTCCGCTCCGGTTGTCTCGGGCCGAGCGTCTCGAGGTACCCGCCTCGGACGATCGGCTCACTCGTGGATTGAGATCGCCGCGACGTCCGCCGCGAGTGTGAACGGCTTCACGCTGCGGACGATCGGCCCGGTCTCGTCGTTCGAGTCGACTTTCGCTTAGTCGGCAGCACCATCGACCCGAGTCGCCACGAAGCACCGCCGGTGGCGTACCAGGCTACGTCGCATGCATCCTCATCGCGTCCCCGGCGTCACGCTTCGCTGACACGCCCCGTTCGTGGCTCACGTGCGCGGCAGAGCACGGCAAGGAAGGCGAGTCCAACTATCAGGCCGAGGCTCGCCGAAGGCTCCGGTACGGGCGCAGCACCGTCGCCGCGCCCGCCTCGCGCGGAGGGTCGGGCCGACACCGGATTGGAGGATGCGGACTCCGAGCTGCCCAACACGACCGTGACCACATAGTGGTAGGTCACGCCATTCGTGAGCCCGAGATCTGCGTATGTTGCGTAGTGCGAGGCATGTGCCCTCGCGATCACCTCGTAGGGCCCACCGGCGATCTCACTCCGATAGATGTTGTACAAGGCACCGTCTGCCGGTGTCCAGACCAGGTCGACCTTCCCGTCCTTGGCCCGTGCGGTGAGATCCGAGATTACCGGGATCGGCGTCAGGTCTTCGACCACGATCTCGACCTCATCGCTGTCTTGGTCGCGGCCGTCGTTGACCGTGAGCCGCACGAGGTAGCGACCAGCGACGTCCGGAGTGAACGACGAGCGCACCTGATTCGGAGCGGCGAACCCATCGACTTCCAGCAGGCTCGCCGCCGGCAGCGATGTGAAGTCCCAACGGTGCCGCACAGGAAGGGGGCCACCATCAGGATCGAGGCTGGCGCTCGCATCGAGCGCCACCCCGGCGCCGAGCGCGACCCTCTGGTCGGGCCCGGCAGCGGCCACCGGGGGGGCATTGGTAGTCGCGGTGATCGTGACCAGTGAGGGTACGCTCGGCTGGGCTCCATCGTTCACTACGAGCTGAACGATGTATGCGCCCGGCACGTCCGTCGAAAGAGTCGGTGCGACAGTCGTGGCCGCTCCGATCGCGGTTGCCGAGCCGGCAGGTGCGCTTACGAGCGACCAGAGATAGGTGAGCGGCTGACCTTCCGGGTCGAGGCTGGCCGACCCGTCGAGCCCGACCGTTCCGGGGGCGAGGATCGAACGACTGCTCCCCGCGTTCGCGATCGGGGCATCGTCGCCGCTCGCCACGATCGTCACGCGATCGGGCTCGCTGGTATTCAGCCCGTCCGAGACGATCAGCTCGACGACGTAGGTGCCGGGGAGATCCGTCGTCAAGATCCCCTCGCCTGGCCGACCACCGCGGACCGGGAAGGTCGCGGAGCCGGCCGGGCTCGAAACGAGGCTCCACGCGTATCGGAGGGGGTCGCCATCCGGGTCGAGACTTCGGGATCCATCGAGCCGGGCAGCGCCCGGTAGCTCGACAGTCGAGTCCGGACCCGCGTTCGCCGTCGGGGCG
Source organism: uncultured Spirochaetaceae bacterium (assembly GCA_964488255.1). Taxonomy (GTDB): domain Bacteria; phylum Myxococcota_A; class UBA9160; order UBA9160; family UBA4427; genus UBA4427. Next base: position 7,510 of record CAZAUR010000025.1, read on the forward strand.
CGATTTCCGATCGCTTCGACGGCGAACGAAGAGGCGGCGCTGTCCACGAGCCCGTCATTCACGACGAGCTCGAATACGTAGAGGCCTGCCACGTCGAGCAGCGCCGACGTGATCGGGGCCGTCGGATCGAAGATCGTCGCAGCCGAGCCGGCGGGAGCCGAGGCCAGCCGCCAGGCGTGGGTGATCGGGTCCCCGTCGGTGTCGAAGCTCCCCAGCCCATTGAGCAGTGCTGCGCCCGGGAGGAAGATCTCGGGACTGCCGTCGGCGACCGCGATCGGCGCGAAATTCCCGGTCGCTTCGAGGGTGACCACGTCCGGCACGCTCGACGCCTCGCCGTCGGCGACAACCAATTCGACGAGGTACGTACCGCGTTCGTCCAGGACGAAACTCGGGGCGGAGGCCGTAAGATCCGTGATCGTCGCGGCGGAGCCCGTCGGTGCGCCGACGATGCGCCATGCGTAGGTGAGTGGATCGGCATCCGGGTCGGAGCTGGCCGTTCCATCGAGCGTGACGAGACTCCCTCTCGGAGCCGTCTGGTCCAGGCCCGCATCCGCGACCGGGGGCGAGTTCACCGCGGGCGCCGCGACGACGTCGATGGCGACGACATCCGTGTCCTCGAGCGCGCCCTCGGTCGCGGTGAGCAGCAACTCGATCCGCCCGAGCGCGCTGGTCGTGAAGAGCGGCGAGCGGCCATTGCCGCCGATCAGCTCGACGGGCGGTCCACTCGTTTGCGTCCACGCGAACGCGAGCACCGCTTCCGGCGTCGTGCCCAGGGACCCGCCACCATCGAGGATCGCGACGTCGCCAGAGACGACGACGGCATCCGGGCCGGCATCGGCGATGAGGCTGCCACTACCACCGACCGGCGGCTCGGGATCGAGCGTGCAGTCCGCCGGCGTCGCGGTCTCCCAGACCGTGGCATCGCTCATCAACGTCGTGAGCGTGGCGGCATCGGAGCTGGTCGTGACGACATCCAGAAGCCCATCGGCATCAAGTCGCCCGCCGGCCAGGCCGACGGGACGATCGTCGACCCGGAAGTCCGCGCGATGGCTGAAGCGTCCGCCCGGCCCTCCGCGCAGGATCGTCACGCTGTGATCCGGACCGCTGGCGACGGCCACGTCGAGCCGACCGTCGCCGTCGAAGTCGTCGAGGACGGGCCGGATTGGATCGCGGCCTACGGCGCAGTTGTAGTGTGCGTCATAGCTTCCATCGGGGTTGCCGAAGAGCACGGAAATCGAGTGGCCGCCGCTGTCCTCACGGCGCGGCACATCTCCGAACGGGTCGCGTGTAACGCCGGCCCGATTCGAGGTGACGAGGTCGAGCGTTCCGTCCTCGTCGACGTCGCCGATTGCGATGCCCTGCGGTCCGCCTGCCACGCGCAGGTCGACGCCGACGAAATCGATCCCCTCGCCCGTCGGCGCGAAGCGCTGGACGCCCTGGTGAGTCGCGACGAGCACGTTGCCCGAGGCGTCGACGGCGAGGCCAGCGGGGCCGTCGAGCTGACCCAACAGGCTCCCGTAGCTGCCGAAGCTCTGGACGAGGGCCCCCGAGCCGTCGAACCGTTGCACGCGATGCACGTCGTTCCAGGCGCCGCCTTCGCTGATGAAGACGTCCCCCGCCGCGTCGAGCGCGAGGCCGACCGGGCGATGGATGAGCGGCGCGGGGTCGACGCCGAGGATCGGGTGCTGACGGAGATAGTTGCCGTTCGCGTCGTAGATCTGGAGGATGCTGGAGTTCGGATACGTGTAGTTGAGGTCGAGGACGTGGACCTCGCCGGCCGCGGACACGGCGATCGCTTCGGGACGCGCCAGGTTGCCGGGGACGTCGACGGGCCCGGTATTCCCGAACTGTGCGACGTAGTTGCCGTCGGCATCGAATTTCTGGATCCGGAAGTTTCCCGTGTCTGCGACGAAGATCGAATCGTCGGACGCGATCGCGATCGCCGACGGCTCGAAGAGCTGTCCGGGACCGCTCCCCAGCGTTCCGAACGAGGACACGTAGACCCCGTTCGAGTCGTAATCGACGATGCGGTGATCGTAGTCGTCGAGGACGAAGACGTGGCCCGCGCTGTCGAGCGCGACGCTCGACGGGCGAGAGAGCGCGCCAACGCCGGATCCGAACTCTCCGAAGCTCGCGACAAGGACCCCCGCAGCATCGTATTTCTGCATGCGGGCGCCCTCACCGTCGACGACGTAGAGGTTGCCGAGCGTGTCGACCGCCACGTCGACCGCGCGATAGAGCGGGTCGCTCGTCGGCACGAAGCTCCCGTCTCCGAGCCCTTCGAGAATCGAGACGGAGTTGCTCGCATCGTTCGACCACACCAGATCGAGCAGGCCGTCGCCGGTCGTGTCTTCGAGCGCCGTCGCGCTTCGACCGTTGAGGTAGTGGGTCGCGTGCGCGCTCGCGCGAAAGCTGCCGTCGCCGTTCGAGAGCAGGACCGCGTAACTCGAGCGATCGACGGCCACGATTTCGTCGAATCCGTCGCCGTCGAGATCGCGGAACAGCAGGTCGTCCCGGCCGGCCACCGGATGGGTCACCGCCGACCCGAACGTTCCGTCGCCGTTCGACAAGCGGATCGCGACGGTGTTGTACCCGGCCACGACCACGTCTGCGTCCCCGTCTTCGTCGAGGTCTTCGAGGGCCATCGACTCGATGCCGAGGGCAAAGCTCGTGAGATGCCGGAAGAAGTCGAGTGACGGGCCCGGGGTGAAGGTCCCGTCTCCCGAGTTGAATCGGATGTGTGCCTGCCCGAGGGTGCCTCCCGCGACGACGTCATCGTCACCGTCCCCGTCGATGTCCCCCACTGCTCCGGCGCCGGCTTGATCGAATTCGGCGACGCGGAACGACGTGAACTGCCCGGCGGCGCTCCCCGGCTGGTAGGAGAAGCCATCTCCACCGAGAGAGCCGAGGTCGAGGAGGCCGTCCTGATCGAGGTCCGCGAGGACCGTCGCGTGGTGATCCTGGGTCGTGGTGAGCAAGTCGCTCTCGACGAAGACCCCCGAGCCCGTATTCAGGAACACGCCGACCTCGAACTCGTCGTTGCCCGTTCGATCGGATCGATAGCTGATCGAGAAATCGGGGTCGCCGTCGCCATCGACATCGCTCACCACGAGGTTCCAGATGGAATGTCCCGGGATCGGCACTTCGAGGATGTTCCACTCGAGGACACCCCCGGTTCCAATCGTGTGGAAGGTGCCGTCGCCGTTCCCGAGCGACGCCCGCAGGATCCGATCGGAACCGGCGGCGCTGCGGCCGATCACGTCGAGGATTCCGTCGCCGTCGATGTCGGCGATGGCGAGGTCTTCGTAGAGGGCCGCGATGAATCCAGCGTCGAAGCTGTTGGGGACGCTCGTGAACGTCCCGTCGCCCGCACCGAGGAAGACGTTCGGTCCGTCCACGACGTCGAGGATCCCGTCGGCGTCGAGATCGCCCGTCGCAAGTGACTTTCTGCGCCCGCTGGCGGTCCCGCTCGAATGTTGGATCGGCGCGCCCAGGCCTCCGGCGCCGTCGCCGAGCTGAACGAGCAGGTCGTCGTAGAGACTCGACAGCACGTCGGCGTGGCCGTCCCCGTTCACGTCGGCGATCTCGAGATCACGGATCTGGTCGGGGATGCCGATCGGGCCGAAGCCGCTGAGATCGTAGTTCGTGGGGCCGACGAGCTCGCCGGCGAGACCCGATGTGACGACGGAGAGGGTCGTCTCGAGCCCGGCGACGATCTCGTCTCGGCCGTCTCCGTCGAGATCCGCGACACCGATCGGGAGCGCACGATGCTCGTGGGCGAGCTCGAGCAGATCGCCGTCCTCGAGCGAGACAGCGATCGGAGCCGCGAAGGCGCCGCCGCCGAGCCCACGGAAGACGGAGAGTCCGTTCGCTCCATCGCTTCCATGGCCGACGACGACATCGGGGATCCCATCTCCATCGACGTCCCCGACGTCTGCGCTCTTGGCCGCGTACTCCACCGGCAGGACGAGCTGCGTGTCCGGCCTCGGGTCTCCACTGGCGACGCTCGCGACCACGTCGAATCGATTGCTCGTTGCAGGCGTGCCGGATGTGTTGCCCGACGGGTCGGCCAGCACTCCGTCCGCGACCGTCAGCTCGTAGGCGCCGACGGCGAGGGGGTCGAAGCTCGGGACCGCGACGCGGTTCTCGCCGAGCCAGGTCACGTCGGCACCCGCGACGGGAATCCCGCCGGCGGTCGTGACCATCAGGTCCTCGGGCAGCGCCGACGCGACGTCGATCGGTTCGGAGAAGAGGACCCAGGCGTTGTCGATTCCGGGTGCGACGCGGTCGCCGTGCATCGGGAACGCGCCGAGCAGGGAGGGCGCGGTCGTGTCCGGCTCGAAGACCTCGACGAAGAGAAACCGACTCAGGATCAAGAGACCATCGGAGGCGCGGACCGTCACGACGTGGTGGCCGACATCGTCGATGCCCGGATCGATGAGCAGGCGGCCCGCACCGGGGCCTTCGTTCACGACCGTGACGAAGCTCGGATTCCCGGCGCCGCCCAGCAGTACGATGGGATCACCCTCTTCGTCGGTCGCGCTGATCGGTACCTCGACGGCGGTCCCGACGACGACGTTCTGATCGGCAATCGGGGCGATGAAGGGCGGTGCGTTGTACGTCGTACTGTCGCGAGCCGTGATCGTGAAGCTGCGCGTCGACGTGTTCCATCCGTCCGTGGCGGTCAGGATCGCGGAGTAGGTTCCGCCCGATCCGAGACCGGGCGCAACGAGGATCCGTGCGGTGCCGTCGCCGTTGTCGACAAGCGATACGAAGGACGGCGCGCGATCCAGGGAGAAGCGGATCGGGTGGCCGTCGGCGTCGGTCGCCGAGATCGCCTGACCGCGGGCCGAGCCGACGAGCACGCCGATGTCGGGGATCGCGTCGAGTACGGGGGCGGTGTTCGCCTCTCCGACCATCACCGAGATCGTCGCGGGCGCGGAGTCGAGGCGTCCGTCGCTCACGCGGAACGAGAAGGAGTCGAAGCCTTCGAAACCGGGAGCCGGCGTGTAGACGACATCGGGCGCCGTGCCACTCAGGGAGCCCGATCCGGGCGGAGCGACGATCGAGAACGTGATCGGCGCCGACTCGGGGTCGCTGCCGGAGAGGAGCAGACTCCGCGGTGTGTCGATACCGACCACGAGCGAGCGGCCGTCGGCGACCGGCTGTTGATTCGTCGCGCGCACGAACACAGGGATCCGAGCAGTCGAACGATTCGATTCCGCGTCGATCCCGACGAGCGTGATCTCACGCGCACCGGCGGATCCGCCCACCGGGGGCATCGTCGAGACGAAGCTTCGGAATCCATCCTGCACGAGTACGACCCGCTCACTGGCGTCGACGACTCCGCTGCCGTCGGCGTCGAACTCGCAACGCACTTCGTCGACGGCGGCGATCTCGTCGTTTGCCTCGATGCGACACTCGAAGGGTGCGCCGAGGGAGAGCTCCGATCCGGGCCGGGGGGAGGACATCGCGAGCTCGGGACCCTCGACGTCGGGCAGGCGACCGTGGATCTCCTCGTAGGTCTCGAGATCGAGACCCAGTTCGCGCGGCTCGGCATCCTCTTCTCGCGTCGAATGGCCGAGAGCGGGCATCGTCTGCGAAGGATTCGTGCGCAGGTACGACCATTCGTCGGCGCGGGCGTCGGCGGGCCCTGCGTAGTCGAGGATCTGACGCGGGGGAAGCTGGTGCGCGTAGCTCATCACGCTCTCGTGATCCGTCTGCAAGGGATCGCGGTCGATCGTCAAAATCGGCAATCGAGCCATCGAGGTGCGGTCGTCACCCTGGCCGACGAATCGGACGACGCGACGGCGGAGACCGGCGCTGGCGCCATTGTCGAGCATGCCGATCGTCACGACCTGCGGGTCCTGCCAGTTGGCGGTATCGAAGACCAACGATCGCGTCAGAGCGTCGTAGGCGGGCGGGTCAGCGCCGGCCCACATCCCCGATCCGGGTACGATCACGACCCGATATCCCGAGGCGCCCGGGTCCTGGCTCAGCCGGACGAAAGCCATGGTCGTTTCGTCGGGCCGGGCCTCCTCATCGAGTAGCGCGGTGTAGGCGGGACCTTCGACGATGATCTCGAGGCGATCGTCCTCCACGTGCCGCGGCGAATAGAGGAGCCCGGCGTCGCCTCGAAAGTAGGGGTCCCCACTCGCGTTGTTGAATCGCGCACGCAGGTACGCGCGCTCGTCGTCGTCGTCGTCGACCCCGACCTGCAGCGTCTGTGGCGTGTCCCAGTTCTCCGGAAGGAAGATGAGCGACGCAGGTGAAACGTGGGTGCCGACGTGCTCGAAGTCGACGGTCACCGCACCGGCGGGCGCGCGGGAGAGCTGGACGTCGATCGGTCGACGCCCCTCGCCCTCTACGATCGGCTCGCCGTCCACGCGAATGTACGCGTGGAGCTTCGCGCCGCTGGCAGCGCGCGCGCCGGCGAGCGACGAAGACAGGTCCTCGGCGGGCCTCGCCACGCCGTAGTCGAGATAGACGAGCTCGCCGACGTCGTTGTCGAAGAGGGCGATCGTCGTCTCGGTCCACGCGCCGAGGAATCGCCCGTCGAGACTCGTGGTCGTGAGCTCGACGTTCGCGTTTCGGACGGGTGCCGCCGGCGTACCCGAGTCCTCGGGGTACGACAGCAGGACCTCTGCGCCTGTGTCCCAGGCGCCCGGCGCGATCGTGACCGTCGGCGGATCGATCACGAGGTTACGGTCGCTGGATGCGATCGCGACCGTCACGGAGTTCTCGGGGGCGGCATTGAGGAAGACGCTGAGTCTCGCGCTCTGACCGCCTTCGATGAGGACGCGGCCGTCCGGCAACGTACCGTGGACCCGGCCCAGGGAATTGATGCAGGGGGCGTCATCTTCGAGGGTCCCGCAGTGGATCCGCCCCAGGGTGTGCCCGAGCTCGTGGAGCAGCGTGCCCACCTGCATGGAGGTGTTCCCCACGCGTCCGCTGCTCAGGCCGCCGACGCGAAGCGAGACGATCAAGTCATTGGTCGGGCGGGTTCCGAGTCCGTACCAGCTGGCCCATTCCGTCTCGCCTGACCAGCCGTTGAAGAGCACGACCAAATCTCCCGCGGACAGATCGCCGGGCAGGGGGTCGTACGCGAGCAGGCCGTGCGTGCCGGAGCGGACGTATTCGCCGGTGTGACCGCGCAGGCTTCCGGAGATGATCTTGAATCCACCGCGATAGGGCGCGCTGTTCGGAATCTCGTTCTGGAGCTCGATCAACTGATCGGAGCGCGACGCCTCCGCCGAGAAGACATGGGGCCGTCTCACGGAATCGTCGGGCCCAGCGCCTGTGGCTCGGTAGTAGGGACTGTGGAAGTCGGAGAGGATCGCGTGGTGGAACGCGAGCTCTCGTCCCCGGGCGTCGCCCTTACCGAAGGTCTTCGCCTGGATGCTCTCCATCGATCGGGCATTCAGGCCGCCGATCTGCTCCTCGTGCTCCTCGAAACCGTGGTAGACGTAGTCGACGGGGATGGCCTCGTCTTCCTCCATGCCTACGTAGTGCCCGCCCCAGGCCATCTCCTCGGGCACGTTCGAATAGGGAGTCCCGTCGTCGTCCTCCCCCAGCCCGGCGTCGACGTGAAGGCGGATTCCGAGGGTGCCGTCCGGGTTCTCGACGGGGGCGCCCGCGAATACGTCGACGAGACGCTCGGTCACGCCGGGCGCGAGGTCGTGTGTGTAGCCGGAGGTCGGACCGGTGCGTCGGTCCCCCAGGAAATCGATCTGAAGGAACACGTCCTTGTGGAGCGGGTCGGCCCCGAGTGCGGGGAGGTCGAGATCGACGACGCCGTTTCCCGTCATGTCGACGCCAGTCTCCTCCCAGTGATCGAAGAGTCCGTCGTCATCCGTATCGAAGGACTCGGCGGTCATCAGCTTGCGGTTGCCGACGACGTTGGAGATGACGAATGCGATGCGATGATCCGCTCGCCCGAGGTGCGTACGCGCGAGACCCGCGGAATCGGTGAGCGCCTTGGCCAGTGGATCGAGGACGTCGATCTCCGCGACGAGAAGCCCGTCGAGCACGTCGCCGACTTGCACGACCGGCACCGGTGAGTGGACCAGCGGGACGATCTCGCCCGTGTCGGGGTCGGGCGGCAGGTCGATGCGGACGGTCCACAGCCCGACCTCGTCGCTGTAGAGCGTGGGGCTCGGCGCGACGCCGGGATAGAGGATCTTTTCCGCGATGGGTCTCGCGAAGAAGGCGATGACGACGCTGTCGTGAGCGAGTCCATCGTCCGTACCGGGGAGATCCGCGGGGCCGGCGTTCTCGAAGTGCTGAACGAAGAGACCCTCTTCGAAATCGAACGCGGAGAAGCAGATCCCGCGCGGATTGCACGGCGGCCCGCTTCGAATCTCGCCGAAGCCGAGGTCTTCGTACTGTTCTCCGACGACGTTGATGAATCGACCACCCGAGCCCGGTCCGAAGAAGTCGCCGACGCCCGGACCCAGTCCGTCCCGAACGCTGAGGAAGATCCCGTCCCCGTGACCGTCCCCATCATCGCGGGTCCGACCGGCAAAGACCGCGACCCTCGCCGAGCCGCTCAGCGCGACGCTCTCGTAGAGGTCGCTGAACAGGCTGCCGCCGCTCGTGTTCGCCAGCTCGACGCGCGTGCCATCGGGCAGGAAGACGGAGACCGGCGCGCCTTCGTCGACTCCCTCGCGAATCATCACGGAACCGTCGTCCGCGATCGCGGGTCGGAGATTCTCGATCTGCCCATTGTCCGACGAGAGCCAATCGATGTCGGGGGGTGCGAGCGCGGCGGTTCCCAGGATCGTCGTCCGGTCGCCCGCGGTATGGGCATCCTGCGCGAACGTCTTCGTGATGAAGCCGAGCTGCGGGAACGCGAATTTGTCCGCGCGCTCCTCGTCCCCGAAACCTCCGGCATGAACCCAGGTGCCCGAATCGCTCATCGCGAAGTAGCCCGACATCAGGTCCGGCTCGAAAGCATCCCGCGGCGTGCCGGGATCGGGCTCGCTGCTCCAGGAGCTCCCGGCGACGTAGGTGTTCGAGCCGGCGCCTCCCCGGAACAGACTCACGTCGCTGTATGCGACCCATCGCCGGGCAACGGTCGTCGCAAGATGAATATTCTTGTCCGCACTGAGGACGAGGACCGCGCCCTGATTGTTCGTGAGTGCGACGGGCTCGGGTCCGCCGCCGTAGGCATCCGTGCAGACCCGCTCGACGCCGCCGATGACGCACGGCCTGCCGTTCAGCAGGAGCCGCTCACCGGTCCGAGCGACCGCGATCACGTGCGACCCTCCCGGATAGTCCGCAAGGGCGGAGTCATACCCATAGAAGACGATGTCGCCGTAGTCGTTGACGGAGCCGTTGGTGACGATCCGATCGATGTCGACGCCCGCGTGGGCGATCGATCGATACTCGTAGTAGGGCCCCGCCGGCGCGAGGGCCGGCGCGAGCACGCTCGTGAGCATCATCGCGAGGAGGGCAAACGTGGTTCGCTTCGGGCGGTCGAGTCGTCGTCTATTGATACACATTGCTTCTGATACGCATTGCTTCGGCTCGCCGTGGCGTTCCGCCGCGCGCGTTCCTTTCCGATTCGACAACCATGTCGCGGACGATCCCACGGGGAACTGAAAGTCTTAGTCCGCGGGCCAGATCCAATCGTGCCTCGTCCAGAGCGCCGGCTACCTCAGTAGATCCTCAGGAATCTCACGATCATCCGTTAGGGCGCCCTCGACTCCGACTTGCGAGCGATTTTCCATTGATACTGAGCCCCTTGCACCGCGATAATCGGCTTCAATCCAGTTGATCGGACCCGCAATGACTGAATCAGGATCTCTTCTCGTCGACGCCATCTGGCACACCTGGCATCGACGTGGCCTTTCGCCTCGCGCTACGCGGCGCGGCCTGGTGGCCGTTCTGGCCGTAGTCGCGCTCGGTGCGAGCCCGGCCTTCAGCATCACGATCGGTGGTTCGTTCGGTGCATCGGGCGCGGGTGGTAGCCTGAACGGCCAACCGATCACGGTCGGCGACGGCGGGTCCGTGTTCGAGGTCGATGCCTTCGTTGCGATCGACGGTCTGGACCTGAACGGTGCGACCGCGGGCAACTCGGCGCAGCTGGGCGTCGATGGCGTGCCCTCGGACCTCATTCTGACCTTCTCTTCGTCCCGGTCCTCGGATGGAACGGACCTCGTCCTCTCGTACGCCCTCGCGAACGTCGGCACGTCGACGCTCGCCGGGATGACCTTCCTGTCTTTCCTGGATGCGGAGATCGACGAGCCCCTCAATACGTTCTTCAACGAGATAGCCACCGCGTCGGGCACGCTCGCCGCGGGTCAGGCGTTCGAGGCCGATGAGCCGGGCTACGTCTCCGGCGACATCTTCGACAATCTGCGGGCGGGGTCGCTGGATGGCTCGAACGCTTTTCCTCCCGAGGACGACGTGTCCCTGGCGCTGTCCTTCGACGTAGGAGACCTGGGCGTCGGCGACGTCGCGACCTTCCGCATCATGATTTCCGAGGACGGTGATCGTTTCGGAGCCTTCGATCTCACGCAGTCCGATACCGATCCGGATTCGACGACTCGGATCACGTACTCCGGAGACGCGACCGTCGATCGGTTCATGGCTCCCACGTCGCCGATCCCCGAACCCTCGGCAGCCCTGCTCTTCGTGAGCGGCTGGACGGTGATCGCGGCCAGCGCGCGCCGCCGCGCAGCCGCCCGGAGAGCGATGGTGCCACGGCGCGCCGACTGATCGTACGCGCGTCGTGAAGACCACGACATCGGTCGTCGCCGAACGGATCGAGATGGGCATCGTTGTTTCCTGCGGCCGACACGATTCGGGAATCGAATTCGCTCGGCGCTGCACTCGTCTAGCATCGTGTGTCGGGCGCGCGAAGGTCAAACCGAGCGGTCCCGTCTCCTTCATGGATCGCTCGACCGACGAGGATCGGATCATCCGATTCGAGCTGACTTCGGCCGTCGAACCGCGCGGACGAACCCGAATCACTGCGTGACGCCCGGTCACGTCAGGACGGGATTTCGGCATCGGCGTATCGGCATTGCCTGATCCCTATTCGCCGTTCGGCGCGACCTGACGGGCAACGAACGAGCAGCACGCGTGCAATGTGTGGAGCCGACGAGAGTCTCATCGTCATAGCCGGGCTACCCTGATCGGCGCGAACCCGAACGGACATGGAGCCGCGATCGATGTGGCAGCTGGGACCCCTCCGGCTCGATTCCCGAAACTTCACGCTGAGTCGAGCCGGAGAACTCATCGAGGTCCAACGTCGTCCTCTGGACCTCCTCTCATTTCTGGTGTCGGAGCGCAACCGCGTCGTATCCAGGGAACGCTTGATCCAAGCCGTCTGGGCGGGCGTCCGCGTCAGCGACGGCGCTGTCGACCAGGCGGTGTACGCCGCACGCATGGCGATCGGGGATCTGGAACGGAAGCGTGGCGAGCGGTGGATCGAGACCGTTAGGGGCCGCGGACTCCGATTCCAGGGTCCGGTCGAGGCAATCGCCGCGAGCGCCCGCATTCTCGATTCAATCCCCGCGGTCGGTAGGGAGGAGATCGTCAGCGTCCTTCGCCGCGCGCTGGCGCGAACGAGTCGCTCTCGAGGCGGCGTCCATCTGATCGAAGGCCCGGCTGGAATGGGGAAGACGCGCGTCGTGCGGGAATTCACCGCAGCGGCGGCCGATCAGGCAACCATTCACACCATCCATTGCGAGGCCGACGCACCCGCGTATTTCGTGGCGGACGAGCTGTTCTCGAGCCTCGACGACGAACTGCATGAAGTCGCCGGGCCGGTCCACGATCAACGTGCGCCGGCCCACGTCGAGACCGTGATGCGTGTGGGTGACCGTCTACACAAGGCTGCCCGTGTGCACCCCCGGATCATCGTACTCGAAGATCTGCACTGGGCAGATGGGCCGTCGATCGCGCTGCTCGAATCGATCGCTCCGCGCCTCGATGAGCAACGTGTCCTCGTGCTCGGAACTTTCCGGAGTGACGAGAATGGGGCGTCCGCACTTGCCCGATTCTTCGGTATGCACGCAGTCGATCATCATGTTCTCTCGCCGCTAGGGATTGCAGACGTCTTTCAGCTGACGACCGCCATCGTGGGCCGTCCGACGAGCCCCGATCTGGCCGGGGCGATCCTGCATCAGAGTGGCGGAATTCCGCTCTATGTCCGGCTCATGGCGGAACGGGTAGCCGCCACTGGGGAGCTTCCGTCGATCGCGCGCGACCTCGGCCACTCGCTCTTCGGTCCGCGACTCAACGAACTCGACCCCCGCCACCGCGCGTTGCTCTCCGTCGCGGCGCTGTGCGGCGAGTCGTTCGATCTCTGGCTCGTCGAGGTTGCCGCGGAGGGCGAGATCGATACGGATCGCGACTGGGTCACAGCGGCGCTCGACGCCGACTTGATTCGAAGCGATCCCGAGAAACCGCTTCGATACTCCTTCAGGCATGCGTTGTTGCGCGACGCCGTCGCGGGCACGCTGCAAGAGCGGGAAGCCGCCTTCTGGCACAATCGACTGGCGGAAGGACTCGTACGGCAGCACGCCGGAGCCGAAGGTAGGGTGCTGTCGCGTATCGCGCGCCACTATTCTCGCGGCGCTCTGGCGAGTCGGAGCGCCGCTCGGCCCTTCGAATACCTCGTTCGCGCCGCGCGAGTAGCGGCCGGTCGACACGCCTGGGGAGACGTTCGCGAACACTGCCGACATGCTCTGGCCCTACTCCCCGCCCTCCCGCGATCCGCATGGCGGGACGACCAGGAGCTCGAGCTACACTTGCTCCTCGCGGCCGCGCTCTCGAGTCGAGCCGATCGAACCGAGCCGACCCGAGAGGCACTTGGCTGCGCGCGAAAGCTGCTCGACGAACACCCGGATCCGACGCGCGAGGCGATCTGGCTCTCGTTCGACCTCGCGCGTGCCCGAGCCGACGGAGACCATGAACGGGCGCGTGCGAGCGCGGATCGAGTGGATGCGCTCGACGTCCTCGACGAGATTCCCGAAAACTGGAGGCGAAGCCTCGACGCGCTCGCCGGCGATCCGAACGCCGCGCTGAAGCCAGTCGGTTCATTGGCGAACGGTCTCTGCGGTCGTCGAGACCTGCTTCACTTCGTTCATCGAACCAGTCGCGACCCCTGGGTCGAGCGCTTCGCGTTCACGGCCCTCTCGGCCTGGTCTGCCGGATTCGACGCCGAAGCATGTCGGCGCTCGCAGGCGGCGATCGATTGGGCCGAGGGCAATGGGGACGTTCGTGGCCTCGTATGGGCGCTCTTTCTCGGATTCTACCTGCACGAGGGTCGGCGAGATTGGGACGCCGCACTCAGAGTCGCTTCTCGAATCGATCCACTCTGCGAGCAGCACGCACTTCCGGCTTGGTGGGGGTCCGGAACGGGATTTTCGATGTGGGCGGTGTGCCGACGGTCGTGCGATGAGATGTTTCCCGCCGCGCGGATGGCATCGATCGTGTTCGAGCGCGCACACTCCGAGGACACGAGCTTTCGCACCGCGCTCTATCTGGTTTCGGCCCGCGGCTATTCGTGGGCGCGCGAGGTCGGTCGCGCGGCCAGAACGCTCGACTCAGGGCTTCGATTCTGCCGGGAGACCGATGAGCGAATGCTGCTTCCCGAGATCCTCCGACATCGCGCCTGTGTCGCCTTCGAGAGCGGCGATGGCGAACTCGGCTCCAGACTTCTTGGGGAAGCCGCTACGATCGCGCGTCGACAGCGCGCTGCGACCTTCGAGATCCGCGCACTCGCGGATCTCGAAGCCAGGGACGAGAGCAACTCGAATCAGTCGCGCCGTCTCGACCGACTCATTGCGAACTTCGGAAACACGATCGGCGAACGGGAACTCGCGCGAACGAGGGCTCGTCGCGCGGGGCAACTTCCCGGAATCCGACCCGACTGCAAAATTGACGATGGCTAGATGAACGCCTTCATGCGCTGGGCTACGTTCGGCGAGGTGAAGCCAAAGTGCTTGGCGAGGTCGCCGTAGGGGGCGCTCGCGCCGAAGCTCTCCATGCCGATCACGAAGCCGCGTCGGCCGACGAAGCGGCGCAGGGTCTCGTCGCGGCCCGCCACGATCAGCGTGCCATCGTCGGACAGGATCGTATCCCGGTCCGCGTCGCTCTACTCGAGGAACAGCTCGACCGAGGGCGTTGAGACGACGCGCGTCTAAACCTCACTGCCCGAGAGCTCCTCTGCCGCCTCGACCGCGAGGGACGCCTCGCTGCCGTTTCCCAGGAGTACGACGTCCGCCTTGCTGTCCGGATCCGCCACTACGGACTGCTCGCCAACCGAAGGCGGAAGGAGAAGATCTCACGCTGCCGCGAGTTGCTCGCCGCACCCGAGCCCCAATAGACCCCGCGGAGAGACCCCGCGGAGAGACCGACGGGAAGCACTGCAGAAGCTCACGGGTATCGACCTCGAGCAATGTCCATCCTGTCGCGAAGGACGCATGGACGTCGTCGCCGAGATCAAGCGACGACCTTGGTTCTTCCTCTTTCCGCGCCCTGTCCTCAGCGATCACCTCAAAAGCGGCCATTAATGATCACCCCATAACCGGCCATTTCTGAAGTCGTCTGGGACGGGACCGCTGCGTTCCGACGCCGGGTTCCGTCTCCGCAGCGACCGCCGGCCGCACCCGAATCGATCGCTCGCCATCCACGACGACGCCCAGAACGCCCTCGGCCCCGGCGCGTGCGTCAATTCCCGACCAGACGAACCCCGACGGAATCGATCGAATCCCCAAGAACGAACCCGCCTGCCAACCGGCTTAGTTCAACGAGTTCTATGGACACCGCGGCCGAACTGGACCGAGCCCCGCCGAACGCTACCGCGCGGCCGCGCTCTCCATAGAACCCTCTTCATTCTGACAACTAGCGTCCCGCTGGGGAGAAAACGGCCCTTACCGGGCGTCCCCTGGGCTTCAGGGCCCGGGAGGCGGCGGCGCGAGCGCTGCGTCGCAGCGCGTGTCGACGGAGGTCGCCGCCGCCCCGCCGCCAGGCGGCGCCGTCGCAACCTCGAGCGCGACGAGATCGCGGATGTTGCAGTCGACGGTGCCGATGATCGAGCAGCGCTCGAGCACCTCCGCGGTGGTGCTCGATCCGGACAACGGGTTGCCCGCCAGATAGGCGCGGATGTCGTTGACATCGGCAGGATCGAGGATCGCACCGTCGTCGGTCGACTCGGCACATTGACAGGCGTCCCCGAGTGAATCGCTGTAGGCGATACTGCTGAGGAAGGACCCGCGGTTGTCCGCCGCGCCATTCGGACGGAATGGGCAGTTGTCGACGAGGTCCTGGACACCATCGCCATCCAGGTCGTCTGCGGCCGCATACTGCCCGACCAGCGCCACCTGATCGAGCGGGTCGGCGAGCGAGGTGTTGTTGGCGCGGACGATGGCGACGCCCGCGAGTCCGACGACAGCGTCGACGCCCTCGATGGTGAGGCCGGGTTGGAGGCCGGGGGCGGCGTCCATCACGACGGTGCCGAGCCGCACGACCGGCGGTATCCCGCCGCCGGGTCTCGGGTTGAGCGTCAGCTCCGTGGATCCGGGCGTGCTCGAGAAGACGTTGCCCGCGAGAGACACGTAGAGCGTGTGCGCGCGAAGCCCTGCAGGAACCGTAGCCGCAGAGAGTGGCCCCTGCGTGAAGCTGTTCATCGAATCCACGAGGGGGGTCCAGCCCCCGACTTCGTTGCAGCTTCGATAGCCGGCACCCGATCCCGATCCCGTGACGCTCGTGTCGCAGCCGACCCAGTGGAGATCGGCCGCGCTGGTTCCGTCGGGCGCGACCAGTCCGAAGGTGATGCGATGCATCTCGGCGAGCGACGTCGTCAACAGCACGTCCCAGCGGGTACTGCTCGCCGTCACGACGGCCGGGCCGAGCTCGAGCTCGAGCTCGGGAACGGTGCCCGTCGTCATCTCGATGCGGATGTCGTGGAGGTTGATCGGCCCGTTGATCGTCGCCGCCTCCGAGTAGCCGAAGCCCGGTGTTCCGACGCCCTCGAAGCTGATCGGCGCCATCGGCCAGGCGGTCGGATCGACCGTACCGAGGGTGAACGTGCCGAGGCGGGTCGGCGGCCCCTGGGCGGCGCAGAGTGGAAGCCCGGCGCCGCCATACCCGGTTACGTCGAAATAGAGCGCGTCGTCTCGCACGCCCATGGGCGTCGCGAGTCCCGGCCCGGAGACGGACCCCACGACCGCCTGGTCGAGGGTCAACTCAGGCTGTCCGATCGCCGACTCGGGAATGATCAGCGCACCATGGGTCTCGGTCGCAGCATGCTGACCGCATTCCACGAGCAGGTTCCAGACCGGGACCGTCGAAGTGCCCTCCGGATCACGCTCGATTCGGATCACGTAGGGCTCGCAGGCATCGCCCCGATCGTCGCCGTCAGTATCGGTCTGCGCGGGATTCGCGACGACGGCGCAGTTATCGCACAGATCGCCCACGCCATCGCCGTCCCCGTCGGCCTGGAGCGGGTTGTGGATCGCCGAGCAATTGTCGAGGCCGTCCGGAAGACCATCGAAATCGGTGTCCTGGATGTGGAAGATGAAGACGGCGCCGTCGCTCGCGCCGGTGGCGCCCACCTCGGCGGAGTGCGACGCGCGGGCACCGACGACGAGGTCGCGCACTTCGTCCCCGTCGAGGTCCTCGATCGGCGACACGACGGCCGAACCGAAGCCGATGTCGTCGCCTGAAAGGACCGCACCCGAAGGCGTATTGTCGCTGATCCGTTCGTGGGCGGCGGCTGTGCCGTCGGAGAGGAGGTGGATCATGTGGATGCTTCCCGCGCCGGTCTCGTCGCCGACCACGAGGATCCCCCCGTCGCCCTGAGCTACGTTACCCATCCACGCCAGCGAGCTCGCCGGTAGACCGCCGATCATCGTCGGGATCCCGGCCAGCCCTTCGCCGAGGGTGACCGTCGAGAGCACCTGCACGTCGCCGAACCCGTCGGGCGCGAGAAAGAGGACGTGCACGCAACCCGGCGCGGTCAGCGTCGTGCAGCCCGGACTCGCGACCGCGAGCTCTGCCGTACCATTGCCGTCGAGATCCGGAAGTGCCTCGAGCGCCGACCCGAAGAAATCATTGAAGCCGATCGCGAGACCGAGCGAAGTGCTCGGCAGCAGCTTCTGCGGCGCCCCGACTACGGTATTCGACGAATCGAGCGACAGGATCCAGACCGCACCTGCGAGAACTCCGTCATCGTCGTCGTTCGGCGCCCCGACCGCGATCTCGTCGGTCGAGGGATCGCCATCGACATCGCCCAGCCAGGCGACACTCTCGCCCATCGCGTCCTGGTCGAGCGGATCGAGCACGCCCGCCGGAAAGCCGCCGATACCTTCACCGATCGTCGCGAGCAAGGCCTTCTGGGCACCGAACTCGTCGAGCGCCGCGACGTAGACGCGAACGGGCGCGCCCGTGTAGGCGTTGCCGATGAGCAGGTCCCGACGGCCGTCTCCATCGCGGTCGGGGATCGCGACCATGTCGCTCGGGAAGAACTGGAGCGCGTCGAATCCCGGATTTCGCACGGGAGCCGTCGCGGGCAGGCCGGCGTCGTCCAGGAACGTCGTGTAGAAGCGATGTGGCGGGAAGCTGCCGCCGGGACAGCATCCGAGGACGAGATCGGCAGTGCCGTCGAGGTCGACGTCGCCCGGCGCAGTCAGACTCGTTCCCAGCTGCAGGAATCCGGCGCTCGTCACCGGGAAGATCGACTCCCCTTCCGAGATGCGCACCTGACTCTTGATGCTCTGGGCGGAGGCCGACTCCGGGAGCATCGGGAAGACGAGCAACACGCACCCGAAGAGGATCGCCGCCCTCACGCGCGCGACGGCGATCGCGAGCAGTGCGAGGAGGCCGATCCACAAGCTCTCGGTCCCGGGCTCCGGGACCGCGATCACGCGCGTCGCGATCGTCTGGAGCTGGAGCGCAGCGCCGACGGCCGCGCTGCCCGCGCTGATCTGGACCGTACCGACTCCGCTGCCGTCGTCGGCGAGGGAGACGACGCCGATCAGTGTGGGTCCGTTGATGGGCGACGCCGGGCCGAGCCAGTTGAGTCGAAGCGATTGTTCCATCGGGCCGATGGTGCTCGCGACGATCGTTCCCGGGAGCCCCCCGTCCTGAACGAAGCCCGTCACGGTCAGGGATCCTGAGAAGCTCAGGCGAAGGTCGAAGCCGCAGACTTCATTGCCGCCCCCCGCGCCCTCGAGACACGCCGTTCCCGAAGCCGCGCCGGCCGTCTCGATGAAGAGGTTGAGCTGGGGGGCCGGGACCGGTGGCAGCGCGACTGGATGGCAGGGATGGGCCGGCGTGCCCATCGGGAAGGGATGGTGATAGGCGACAGGTCGCAGGATCAGGGTCGGGCAAGCCTCCATGTGTCCTACGAAGATTCGCCCCTGGTTGCGGTCGCCCGCGATCGCGAGATCGCTGTCGAGGTCGGAATCGACGTCACCGAGCGCCGCGAGCCCCATTCCGACATGCGTCAGCGTGCCGGGTGCGACGTCCCAGCCGACGCCGTCGGAGACTTCGTGGGTGCCGTTCAACGCCCCGTTCGAGAGTTCGACGAGCCAGACCCCACCTTCCTCCGTCGGGCCATGACGGCTTCCCCCGATCGCCAGCCGGCCGATGTCGAGCGACGATGCGGGCGTGATCCATGCGAGGCTCTCACCGAAGTCGGCGCCCGAGCTGAGCGTTGCGGAGAATCCCGTCGTTCCCTGCGTGATCGTGTCCTCGGCGTCGACGGTGCAGCTGGGCGTCTGCGCCCCACATGCGACGTTCATCGTCAACACGAAGACGGTGCCCTCGGCGTTCTGGTCCGGCGCGCCGACGGCGAGATCGATCTGGCCGTCCCCGTTCTGGTCTCCCAGCGCGGTGACGGCGGAGCCGAAATGGGACTGGTTTGCCAAAGGCGTCGTGAGCCCGCCGGCGGTCGCGCTCAGCTTCTGGGAAACGCGAACCCAGCCGGTCGGGTTCGAACCGCTCGTGTCCTGTAGATACAGGATGTGGACGGCGCCGCGATCCAAACCGCCTCCGTCGTCGTCGAAGGGCGCGCCCACTGCCAGCTCGGGCTCGGAGCCGGGATCCGCATCCCAGTCGCCTAGCGCCGCGAGTGATGCGCCGAAGGAGTCGCCGGTCGAAAGGATCGAGCCGAATCCGGAGACGCCGTTCGCGATCTGGAGGGCCGCGACCGGAAGGCCGGTCGGCACGTCGAGCGAAACGATCCAGACGGCACCGGTTCCCGAGGCGGTTTGCGGGGCGCCCACGGCCAGCTCGATCGTTCCGTTGCCGTCGAGGTCGCCGAGAGAGGCGACCGCCTCGCCGAAGCGTGTGCCGCCGATACCGGACAGGGGCAAGTAGCTGTTGTCGATCGTGACGGTCGTGAGAGAATCCAGGAAGACCACATCGACCGAATCCGCGCCGGGACGACCGATGGCGATCGCATGGAGATTGGTGCCACCGAGATCAGCGACGAAGCTGAGATCCTCGCCACCCAGATGGCTCGATCCGTATCCGTTAGGCGTGATCTCGATCGAGTCGGTGATGATGTCGCCACTGGCAGCGAGTCCCGGCGTCGCGAACAGGACCGCGAGTCCATGCAAGACGAGGATCAGCGCGCCGGTGAGAAGAACGCTAGGCGATCCAATCCTGTTCGTGGCCACTGAAACCTGCATAACGATGAGTGTGTCACAGCACCCGTTTGTGGCTCGCGTTGCCTGCGCAGCCTCGTTTCCGATCGGGAACCATGTGGCATTCGACCACGCGGGCACGCGTGCAGGTTTGGCCGCGTGAGCGGCACCCGACCCCCGAAAGGCGCGAGCCAGACCCGAGGGGTCGGGTGCGGGAGCCGCGCGCCGAATTCGCGCGATCCTCCCGGGGACGGAGTCAGGCCCCGATCCGGGGACGGAGTCAGGCCCCGCTGCGACCCCGGGGGTCCGACGCTTCATCCCGCTCCTCGCGTGCACTCGATTACCAGCCTTCGAGCAGGCTCTCCATCGCGACGGAGTACGCGCGGGAAACACTCTCTACCTGGGCTTCGACGTCCTCTGTACTTCCCATACAGAGGGCGCCATCGAGGGCATATTGGGCGCGAGCCACTCGACTCGCGGGATCGGCGGTCATCGCGAAGTTCCGGGGAATCTGAATGGTGTCGAAGAGAAGCTCGTTCATGAATCACCTCCTATGGGGAGAAGATCGATCCGGAGCGTGGATTCGGATCACCTCCGAGCGATTTTTCTCGCTCGGGCCGCCGCGTTCTCCCCCCGGACCGTGAACCGAAGCCCTGGGCGCGTCTGTTAGCCTCTCACGATGGACGCGGGCGCGGAGTACGGCGGCACGAGCCCCACGGATTGGCTGGGCGAAGTGGACCGCGCGATCGCGGGGGACCGGGTCGCCTATGGGCGCCTCATCAGACTCGTGACGAGCCACCTCTCCCGTTGGCGCGCGTTCGATTTCCAGGCCGATTGGGACGACATCGTGCAGGAAATCCTGCTGGCGGTCGTCAAAGCGCGGCATGAAGGGCGATTCGAGGGCCCTGGCGCGGTCGTGGCCTTCATCCGTCAATCGACCCGGTACAAGTTCATCGACCGGATTCGTGCCAAGGAACGACACAAGACCTCGTCCGCTGAGATCGACGACCTCGACGTCGACCAGCAGGGCGAGGCCAGCTGGCCGCCGGCCCGGTCGGTCCGCTCGGAGGCGCTCGAGCTCCGCCTCAGCCTCGAGCAGGCGCTCGAGCGTCTCCCGGAGCGCGAGCGCCTCGCGGTCGTGGAGGTCCATGTTCGGGGTCTCACGTACGAGGCCGCCGCCAAGGCGACCGGGATTCCCCTGGGCACGCTGAAACGATCGCTGCGAACCGGGCTGCAGGCGTTGCGCAATGCGCTCGAGCGGGAGGCGACGCCCTGATGCCTCGAACAGCTTTCGACGTGATGATTGCGTGGGCGAGCACATCCGCCAGAAAATTCCTCTGCGAACGTGATCCACTTCATGGAGTGCGAACGATCTCCCCGATGATTCCCCGCTGGAATTCGACGCTCCTGGCCGCGACGGGGGAGGGGTGATGCGCTGCGAACGAGCGAGTGAGATCGACGCCGACAACTTCCTGATCGATGCGAGCGCAGACGAGTTCGCCTCGTTTCGCGCGCACTACGCGACGTGCAGCGACTGCTCGAGCGCGGTCGCGCGATGGCAGGCTCTCACCGTGGCCCTCGAGGAGATCGCCACTAGCGCGGCGGGCCGAAGTGGCGTCCACCTGGAACCCGAGCTGCTGGATGCCTACCTACGCGCACCGTCGGAGCTGGGCGACCAGGCCCAGCGGGTGGCGACGCACCTGGCCGACTGTGCGATGTGTCGCACCGAGTTGACCCTGCTCGAGCGTTTCGATCCGGCGCTGTTGGCGGACCCCGGAACGAAGGCCCACGGCGCGGCCGTCATTCCGATCTCGAGCAGGTTCCGGGATCGCGTGAAGTCGGTCTTCGGATCGACGAGCCCGGCCGGATGGGGTGTCGTCGCGGCGGCGGCCCTCGCGCTGATCGCCCTGTGGGTGGGCGGGGCGTTCGAGAGCACGCTGCGCTCGCCCGGCGACGCACCGCGTCTCGCCGACGTCGGGCACACCTCGAAGCCTGCCACACCTGCACCTGCGACAGCTCCGGCGCCGACTGCGGATCCCGACGCTGATCTTGCGCCTGATGGGTCGGCAGAACGGATCGTGGCGCACGTGCCGCCGGCCGAGCCCGCGACCGATGCGAGGCCGACGCCCGTCGAGCGCCGCTCCCCGGACGGAAACTCGCCGGTCGCCGGCGCCGAGGAGCGTCTCGCGCGAGGAACCGATAGCGATCCGGGGATCTCCTCCGAGCACGTCGTGGAGAGCGAAGGGTCCGAAGAGGTCATCCTCCTGGCAGCGCTCACCGAGCTGCCCGCGCCGAGCTATCGGCGTCCGGGAACGGCGGCACGGCTCGACTGGATGGATCAGTTCGGCGCGGTGCGCGCGGGCGTTGGACAACCATCCGTCGCGGTACTCGCTCCGGCGAGTCACACGGGTCGAACCCGCACGCCGGCTCCAAGACTCTGGTGGACCCTCGACCGACCCGTCGAAGTAGCCGTCCGGATGACAGTGAGCGAAGCGACCGCCATCGAGCCCCTCGTCGAGATCGAGCTCCCTGGCCCCCAGACCGCTGGCCGTCACGCGATCGACCTCCACCGCCACGACGTAACGCTCGTGCCGGGTGTCGCCTATCAGTGGTTCGTGATGGTGCTCGTCGATCCCGACCGGCCGTCCGTGAATCCCGTCTCGGCGGGCTCGATCGAGTACGTTCCGGATCGAGCGCTCGATCCGGCGGCTTCCGTGGCCGAGGTAGGGCATCGCGCCGCCGAAGCCGGGTTCTGGTACGACGCGATCGACTTCTTTGCGCACCAGGCACAGCTCCATCCCGACGTTCCGGAGCTCGCCGCCCATCTCGACCAGCTTCTCGAGCAGGGGCAGATCGACTAGAGCCAGCTCGCGATCAGCACGAACGCCGCCCAGTGATAGGCGTGTCGCGTCGATGGATCCTCGATCAAGGAGAGCTGGGCCTGTCGCAGGGCTTCGGCGCGCGACGCGCCGGAAGCCAGCTCGCGATAGAAGCGGACCACGAGCCGCTTCGTCGCGGCATCCGGAATCGACCACAGCGTCGCCAGTGCGCTTCGCGCGCCCGAGCGGACCGCCACGCCCGCGAAGCCCAGCGCCGCGCGGTCGTCTCCGGCGGCGCTCGAGCAGGCCGAGAGCGTCAGCAGCTCGATTGGGTGATCGACCCGCCTGCGCGCGCGGGAGACGATGTCTCCGAGCGCTTCGAGCGAGACCTTCTGATCGTGGGCCAGCACGTAGCTCTCGCCGGACCGCGACTTGAACTCGCCGTGCGATGCGATGTGAACGATCCCGAATGGGTGCTCGGCGAGGGCCTCGGTGAATGCGTCGAGCCGGAAATCGGCATCGAGCAGGACGCGGCCCTCGAAGAGCGGGTGGATCTCCGCGACCTCCTCGCGAACGAAGGGCAGGGGGAGGAGTCCGTCCACGGATTGCGAGATTCCCGCCACCAGCATGTCGGTCGCCTGGGCAGCGATCGGCCGAGGCTCGGTCAGGTCCATGCCGGGCACGATCGCAACTGCGATCTCCTCGACCAGGAAGCGCTCCGTCTCGGGATTCTGGAGGGCTGCGAAGGGAATCGAACGGAACGAGCGCATCGGCACGACGACCAGCGTATCGACGTGCTCGCGCGAGAGGCGCGGTCCGATCGGTTCGATGAGCAAGCGATAGAGCGCTCGGGCATCGCGCAGATAGCGTCGTGAGGTCCGGTTCTCGAGACCGAGCCGGAGGCGACGCACGCGCTCACGCAGATCCGCTGACGCAATCGGCACTTCGGTTCGGGAGAGCCCGTCCGCACCCGCCGTGATCAGCTCGAGACGATCGGAAAGGGCCACCGGGTAGAGCACGAGAGTTCTGGGGATTCGGTCTGCGGCAACCCGCTGCTGCGAAGCAAGGCATGGATCGTCGAAGTAGTCGCGAAGCTCGGCGGCGCCCAGCGCTTCGAGCGTGTCGCGCGCTTCGGAGAGCAGGGACTGATGCTCGTCGCCGGTCGCCGTCCTCGCGTCGATCAGGAGGAGGTCGAAGAGTTCGAGGTAGACCGGTCGGATCGCGACGCCGAATGCATCCGAGCTGCCACCGAGATCCACCGCCCGGATCGCGCGTAGGCCGTCGAGGATCTCGACGGCCCGTCTCATCGACCGCAGCGCCCGTTCGCGATTTCCGTCGGCGCGGTCGATCCGACCGAGCTGCCAGTACCAGCGATGAATCGCTTCGGTCGCCCCAGCGCGGTCGGCCGTGACGAGCGCGCGCTCGGTCAGCTGTCGGGCCTCGGTGAGTCGCCCCCGTCGCTCGTAGACCTCGCCGAGATAGCCATCTGCGTACGAAGCGAGTCGGTCGGCCGCGTTCTCGTGGGCCCACGCGCTCGTGGTGCGCAACAGCGCTGCGGCTGCCGACTCGGCCTCGCGCGCCGGGATCGCCGCGCGATCCGCGGCGATCAGCCAAGTGCGCGCCGCGTGCAAGCCGAGTCGAGCCTGCAGTCCGGCTGGGGCGGGAGTGAGGAGTTCGTCGAGGCGGGCCTGGAGCTCGTCGGCATCGCCGGCAGCCACGGCCGCGCGCAAGGCGTTCGCCGAGGCAAGGGCGGCGGCCTCGCCGCTCCCCTCCGTGGAAGCCCGTGTGGACGCGAGACGATACGCGTCCCGCGCGGCCTCGAAGTCTCCTGCCTCGAACGCCGAGTGGCCGTCGGCGAACGCCCTGGCCGCCGACGCCTCGGCAAGGACCGGCTCCTCGGAACCGGTTCGACAAGTCGAGGCATCGACGTCGTAGGCGGCTATGACCACAACCACGACGACGACCACGAGGATCGCGACCGCCGTCGCCCACCACCGTACCGGTCCGGTCCGTTGTTCACGGCACATCGATTCGCACCCCCAGGTGGAAGCCGTGATCCTGCAGTGTCCGATTGCGGTCGTCCACCGGGATCAATTGTCCGCCCCACCAGGCTTCGACCAGGAGCCATTCGACGATCGGCGCGCGCAGCCCCAGACCGAGGCTCCACAACAGGTCGCTTTTCGGATCGGGCCCTTCGCTCCATCCGCGAGCGAGATCGGTAAAGGGAGCCAGCTCCAATCGATGACGCCCCAAACTGTCCTGGAGCAAGGGGATACGCAGCTCGAGCGAGCCGTTGATTCCGCTGTCCGTCACCAGCTGGTTCTCACGATAACCGCGGACCGTGAAGCGACCTCCGCTCGCGAACCGTTCGAAGGAGAAGAGCGGGTCGTCCGTCCATTGCAGGTTCGATCGGACGATGAGATGCGAGCCCAGGAGGGTTTCCGGAAGGACGCGCGCATAATGCGCCTGGGCGAGCACGGAGAAGAAGCGTCCGTCGACGAAGTCGTCTCGTCGGCGAACGCGCGCCCCGAGGGCATCGACGCCCACCGAAGCGGTCGTCTTCAGCGCCAGGACCTCGCGCGACGTGCTGTGCACCCACTCTGCGTGCGCGCGAAGGACTGCAGCGCGCGGCGGCCGGCAACCGAGCGCGCCGCTCCCCGGGCCCGGCTCGAGGCAGATGTCGGTATTGGCCTGCTTGGTCTCGAGGTCGAGCCATTCCCCCGCCAGCCCGACCCACAATTGGTCGTCGCGGGTCCGAAGGAGCGGATGCCGGACGCCGAGTCCGAAGCGTCGCGAAGTGGACCGAAGGTCGAGCGCGTCGAAGGGACGCTCGACGATCTCCACGCGTCCGAGGCTGATCCAGCCGGCGAGCTCGGTGTCGCCCGTGTGAATCGGCACCGAATAGCGAGCAAAGAGCACACGCAGCCCCTCGGTCACCGACCCGCTCACGTGCAGCCCGTCTCCGAATCCCGTGAGGTTTCCGAACTCGGCGTCGAAGTCCATCGCCGCGCTGCCGATCGCGGGAGAGCGGTGATTGCCGACCACGAGCGAGGCCGTGTGCGGATACGCCTCCTCGACCTCGAGCCGTAGGCGTCCGATCCCGAGGCGACTGCCCGGCTCGAGTACGGCAGACACGCGTTCAATCCGCGGATCGCGCTGAAATCGACCTAACACCGACTCGAGGCGTTCGATATCGAGGGGGGCACGTGCAGCGCGTGCGATTCGATGCTCGAAGTACTCCGCACGGAAGGCTCGCTGGCCCGAGACCTCGATCTCGCCGAGTGTCCCCTCGACGACCACGATCTGGACTCGACCTCCAGCGAGGTCCTGATCCGGAATCGTCGCCCCTGAAGTGACATAGCCTGCATCCACGTAGAGCCGGGTCACCGCGTCCCGCGCCGCGAGCAGGTCCACCGAATCGATCGGACGACTCAGGTAGGGGCGGAGCACCTCCGCAAAGTCCTCGCTTCGGAAGACCGAGCTTCCGACGACCTCGAAGCGTTCGACGCGAACGCGCGGCCCGGAGAGCGTCCGCGGCGCCTCGGGAGGAGGAGGGATCGGCGGAAGGGCGAGCGGGTCGGCCGCCGGTTCTTCCGCGGGCAGCTCGGGCGTCTCGTCACGGCGGGGCACGGGCGCGAGGTCCGCTGGCCGCAGCGGCGCGAGCAGCGTCTGTGAGGAGGCGGACGTGACGAGCAAGGCGAGCACGACGATCACCGCGACGGTCGTCCACCCGAAACGGAGGATCGCGTGTCGCATCGCTCAGGGGCTCTCGCAGACTTCGCCGGCGGGCGGGTCGAAGACGGCGTCCGGGGGTGCCGGAAGGGGGGTGTCCACCCGCGCCGTGAATGAGCCGCCGACGTCCGATTGCGCGAGGCAGGAGGCTTCGAGGCGACTCGCCGCGTCGACGAAGTCGCCGGGCAGGGCGCCGAGTTTACCGGTGACTTCGTCGTTGGGTGCGTTGACGACGACGCGGCCCTCGGTTCCGAACTCCGACGACGCACTGATCGTGCTGTCTCCCGAGACGATCAGCGGGTTCCCGGCGATCGTGATGTTGCCGCCATTCGCATTGCCGAATCCCTGGGCCACGACGCTGCTCCGGGAGACGACGACCACGGGCGGGTCGATCGCGATGTTGCCCCCGGCCAACCCCATCGTGTTGGCTCCGCCGCGTGAAGTCGCGTCGATTCGAGCATCCACGATTTCGATCCGTGACGTCGCTTGGAGCTCGATGTTACCGCCGAAGCCTTCGGCGTCGGCGACGATCTCGGCACCCTCGACCACGCGGATGGCGTCGCCGGCGATTCGGATCGAGCCTGCGTCACCGGTGTCAGCGCTCGCGACCGTCACGCGCCCGCCGATGAGATCGACGGTCTCCGTCGCCTCGAAGGTGACGTTACCACCGAGACTCCGTGTCGCCTCGGCACCGACGTCGCCGCGTACCTCGATGCTTGCTGCGTCGATCGTCACGTCGCCCGGATTGCCGCTCGCGCCGGGCAACGCGGAGGCCGTGACCTCGCCGCCTGCTTCGATCTCGACGCGACCGGTCGCGACGATCGAAATTCCGCGCGCGTCCCCCACGCCCTCTGCTCGCGCGGCGAGGCGAGCGCGATTTCCGGACGAAGGCCCGGTCCCGCCCACGAGGACGTCCTCCGAAACGATCGTGATCGAGCCGCTGTCCCCGCCGCCGCGACTGCTGATGTCGATCGCTGCGCCGTCGACGACCTCCAGACGGGCAGCGTCTATCTGAATCGACGCACCGTCGCGATCCAGCGTGCTCGCGTTGACGATCGATCCCAGTCGGCCCTCGCCAGCGACGCGGACGAGGTCGTGTCCGACCAGCGTGATCTCGCCCGGCACACCGAGGCTCGCGGTTTGACTCGAGACCGCCGCCCCGTCCTCGATCCGGATCTCGCGTCCTTCGATTCGGATTGCACCTCCATCGGCGTTCGAGAACACGCGCGAGAACGCGCCGGACGGGGCCACGCCGCCGCCTACGAACGCGTCACCGGAGAGCACGACCGTATCGGTCGCCACGACGTCGATCGAGCCAGCGGGTGCGAAGCCGAGGGCGGAGGTGAAGACCTGCCCCCCGGCCTCGGCCCGCAGCGATCCGACGTCGAGATCGATGTCGCCGCCATCGCCGCTCGAGCCCAGCTCGGTCGTGGTCTGGATGAGGCCGGCGGGGCCGCCGCTCCCGCTTCGATCCAGGGTCAGCCGGTCCGCCGTGATCCTGATCGAACCACCCGAGCCGCTCCCCGTCGTCGAGGTGGCTACATAGGCGTCATCACGAATCGTGACGTCGCCGGTCGTTTCGATCCGGATCGCGCCGCCAGAGGAGGCCCCGGTCGTCTCGCTCGACAGGCGTCCACCGTTCGTGATCTCCACCGCATCGGCGGCGAGGTGAATTGCGTTCGCCAGAAGGCCGAGTCGATCGCCGTTTCGGGTTCGCGCCCGCAGCAGGGCGCCGTCATCGATCCGGATCGAGTCCGCCGAGAGCGAGATTCCACCGCTCTCGAGGGACGCGAGTTCCTGTGTTCTCAGCTGGCTGCCGCCGAGCACCTGGATCGAATCGACCACTGCGACATCGATCGCGGCACCGTCGGTCGTCGCCCTGCCTCCCGCTTCGAGCGTCGCGAGTCCCGTCGCGACGAAGCGGCCGCCGCGAATCACGATGGCGCCCTGCGGACCATTCAGATCGAAGAAGTCACTGGTGTTGAGGGTCGACGAGTTGGCTACGCGGACTTCGCCGAGACCACCGGCGGTCGTCGTCGGGTCGTAGCCTGGGAGGTCGAGCGGAACGACGGCCGCCGCCGATCCGACGGCCGCGAGCTGGATCCGACCCCCCGGCGCCCCGACGAACGCGCCGTCATCCACGCGCACGTCGCCTCCGATCAGGGTGATCTCCGCACCGGAAGAAACCCGGAGGACGGGCGCCGTCCCGATGGACTCGACCGTGATGTCCGCTGCCGGGGTCGTTCCGAGGAAGCCGAACGCACTCGGGGGTGCGGATTCGAGGACGGCGTTCGAAGGATCGGTGAGAGAGAGAGAAGTACCCGTCCCGGAATAGAAGAGCGCATGAGGTGTGCCGACCGCGAAAGACGCCGGAACGTCGATCGACGCTCCGTCTCCGAAGAACACGCCGGAGGGATTCAGGAAGAAGAAGTCGGCATCCGGAATCTGCGAGCGCAGCGCGCCGTCGATATGCGACGGAGCCATGCCGGTCACTCGCGCGATCACGTTTCCGATCGTGGGGCCGAGGCCGTCGTCGACGAAGGTCGCCGTGTCTTCGCTGCCTAGATCGAAGAACCGGAAGCTGTGAAAGAGGTTCGGACCGACCTGGTGGCCCATATCCTCCTCGATCGTGAACGACTCCGCCGCGGGAGTCTGACCGGCCGTGAGATCGTCGAGCCGACCGCCCGGCAGCGAACCGTCGAGGACGATGTTCGAGATCGTCTGGGCCCACCCCGGCTGCGCGACGGAGACCGACAGGCCGAGAACGGCGACAGGAAGCCCGCGTCGGATCGCTCTGGAAATGCGCTCTTCGATCGGTTCGGGACCAGGCGATCGCATCGGACAATCCTCCCTCGAGCCACGTATTCTCGCGCGATCCGGCGGGAGTCGGATCCCCCGCCCCGTTCGTGCTAGGCCCTGTGGACGACTCATTCTATCGTCCGGGCGCCACGGCCGCCGAGATGCTGGGATGGCTTGCGCGTCGACGTTCGAGTGCAGGGTCGTGCGCCGTCGATGACCGGATCGGACGACGCGAAGAGACGAAAGGAGGGATCGGGCGAGCGCGTCCGATCCCTCCCGTGGTCCCCGTCGGACCGATCCCGAAACGATCTCAGGGACAGGTCGCGGAGACCGTACCCGTGCCCGAGCAGTAGTTGTCGTTGCGATTGATGGCGGTGCCCCCGCCCGCAATCGGGCCGATCGCGTTCGCGGTGATGGAGCTCTCGCGGTAGGCGGTCTGCGCGCCGAGATTGAAGCCCCAAAAATTGCTGGACGCGAGGTTTCCGCGCAGCGATGCCCGCGTGAGCGTAGAGATGCCGGTGCCCGAGTTGTCGAAGACCACGTTGTCGATCACCAGCGCCGTGTGACCCGCATGAATGCCATCGATGTTGCCTGCGGCGAGGTTGCCTTCGATCAGACAACCGTACGCGTCGGTCTCGTTGCCGAACTGACCGCCGGGTGCCCAGTTGCCGACACGGATCCCGCGCCGGCTGTTCGAACGGACGTCGTTTCCGCGCACGACGGAGTGGTTGCGCGTCTGGATCCCGTCGCCCCCATCCCCGTCCAGCGGATTCTGGCCGGAGCCGTAAACGACATTGTCGGTGATCGTCGCGCCATCGTAGGTCACGATGCCATCGTCCCCGGCTGCGCTCACCCGATTGTTTCGGATGATCGCGCTCCCCGCGGTACTGATACCCACGGCTCCAGGCTGCTCGATGATCATGCCTTCGACGCGAGCACCATTGCCGAGGGCAATTCCATTCTCCGGCGCGTTTCGAATCATGCCACCGTGCACGGCCACGTCATCGACGACGCCCACCGCACGAACGCCAGAGCCCGAGCTGCCACCGCCAGCGTACGCGATCGTCGACCCGTCGAAGTCGATCGTGACGCCGCTGGCATGGACCTGAATCGCGTCGCTCGAGATCGGCGATAGATCGGAAGTCAAGACGTAGTGGCCACCCTTGGTGATGCTGACGGGGTATCCGGCGGCGTCGCCTGCGAAGCAGCCGGTGTTGGTCGCGCAGGCTTCGTTGATCTCGAGAGCGCCATCGACCGCCGCTGCGGTCAGCGGGAACAGAAGGGCCGAAGCCAGAAGCGAGAAGAAGCAAGAGATCGAGACAGAGCGTTTCATGTGTTCCTCCAGAATCATTCGGTTTGGATCGTCCCTCTGGATCGACCCGTGGAAGGGGAATCGATCGCGCGCGCGCGATCGGATCACGCAATCGGGGACCGCCTGCATTTTCGTCCGGCCGACGCGAGGCTCGGCTTGGACGCACGATGCGGACCGGCGAAGCTGAGCAGT
This sequence comes from uncultured Spirochaetaceae bacterium, assembly GCA_964488255.1. Classification (GTDB taxonomy): domain Bacteria; phylum Myxococcota_A; class UBA9160; order UBA9160; family UBA4427; genus UBA4427. The sequence goes on from CAZAUR010000025.1 coordinate 37,971, forward strand.
GCCAGACCGAGGGCGAGGGACGTGGCGAATCCGGGTTCAGGAACCGCGACCACGTCGACATCACGCCAGCCGGGGTCGAGCGTCGACGTGTCGACGTCGAGCGACCACGCGACACCGTCGAAGTACAACAGGTCTTCGTCCGCGAAGTCGACGCCGCCGACGAATCCGTGCGTGTCGAAGGACACGACGAACTTGTCTTCCCCGAACGAGCTCGCACCGTCCAGGTCGAGCGCGTCGTCGACCCCATGCGCGCTGGTATCGAGCGCGAGGCTCCAGTTCGCTCCGTCCCATCGGACGAGGTCCTCGTCCGCGGCGGTCAGGACACCGAGGTCGACCGTCGTGTCGAAGGAAACGATGAGGTCGGCGAGATCGGCCGAGAGCGCATCGATCGAGGCGCCGTCGGGGATCCCATTGGACGCTGCCGAGAGCTCGATCCAATAGACCGAACCGTCCCACCCCACGACGTCCCCCGCCGACGCGAAGACGCCGCCCGCGAGGAGAGCACCCGCGTCGAGCGAAAAGAGTCGCTCGCCCACGTCCGTGGTCGTCTGTGCGACGACGTCCGCGGAGTCGGGGAGCGGCCCGAGGTCGATGAGGGCGCCTGCCGCAGAGGGAATCGCCATTTCATCGTCCTGCACGACGGTCGGAAGGGTGGTCAGGTCCACCGCGGTGTCGGGCGAGACGAAGAAGGCCGTTTGTGCCGCAGCGGGGAGTGCGAAGGCGACCGCGATCGCCCCGACCAGTGCCGCGCGGCCGAAGGAGGCGCGACCGCATCCTCGACGCACCGATCCGGTCGATCGTGCCGTCCTTGGGCGGCCGAACGGGAGTGCCGTTCGAGAGGGTTTCAGAATAGAAAGCGACATCACGAGATCCTCCAGTCGAGTTCGGCTGATGAGCCGAATCCAAGGAGGTCGCGGGACGCACCGTGCACCTCGCGACCTCTTCGTCTCCATGGGGATCGTTCGTCGTCGAGATTCCGGATCAGGAAACCTTTGAAATCGAAGCGCCCTTACGTTCGTCGTGCTCCCGGGCACGGGGTCTCGGTCGGTAATCCGTATGCTGGTGGAAACGTCCAGGTGATCTCGATGAGCACACCCGACGTTCGTTGCCGACCGCGACTGTGGTCGGGGACAGCGTGGAGGTCGACTGCGGAGACTCCGCAGGATTGCCCGCAGCCTCGAAATTCAGCCTGCTCCTCTTCCGACCGCAGGAGCGATTCGGCGAGATCGCGGCCGACAGCCCGGCGGGGGGGGCATGCACCGCTCGGAAGCGAGCCGAGCGTTACGTACAGGCACGACCCCACGCGTCTGGCGACCTTCCACACCCGGATCGGCGTCGGGGAGTACTCGGTCACCTGGCAGGGCTTCGAAACCGAAGGGCCGATGTTCCTGAACGGTGGTCAGGTCCAGGTGAGCGCCTGCGGGGATGGGAGCGGCGTCGAGACGTGCACGGTCTCCAGCGGGTCGACCAACACGGCCTCGGTCAGCTGTTTCGGCGAGACCGGTGCATGCGCGGACGGGATGTTCTCCGTGAGTTTCCTGCACCGGACCCCGTTCCCGAGCCTGGCACGACGGCCCTGTTGATCGTCGGCGGACGCGCGATTGCGACGATTCGCTCGTGGCGAGACCGAGCTCGAGGCTCGATCTCTCGCAAGATCGATTTCATGATCCGATCCAGTGGGCTGCCACGATCTCCAACGCAAGGTCGCGATCGACGCGGTCGTTCCTCGAGCGGGAGATTCCGATGATGATTGCGACGACGACCTGTAACGCGCTCCGTGTGTGCTCGACGATCCTCGGCTTCGTGATCCTGTTCACAGAAGGTGCACAGGCGATCGACTTCTCGGACGTGCTGCGCACCTACCGTGAAGACTACGTCGGCGAGGTGGCGTTCCCGGCGACGCCGGAAGTCAATACCCACCCCGCCGGCGACGAATACTTCTTCGTCTCGGGTGCATTCGACTTTCCCGACTTCACCGGGGCTGAACTGCGAATTCCGATGAGTGGTGCGGGCTTCGCCGGCGGTGAGGTCCCTCTGGCCTCGTTTGGCGCCGTGCCGCTCGGCGTCCGCGGCGAGTTCGCCGCGAGCGCGCTCGAATCGGATTCCGAGATTCTGGCGGCCGTCACTGTCGGCGGCCGGAGTTACACGGGGCCGATCGGTTTGATCGGTGGAACTCCGCCCGCCGCGCATCTGACTTGCGGTGCGGGCGTTTCGATCAGCGACGCCGCGATCGAATTTCGCGTCGTCAGCAGCCTCCATGGAACGGTCCTCGACGAGCAGAGCTTCCCGATTCCGGTCGGGGACAGCGCGGCCATTCGTTCGGGCGCACGATTCACGATCGATTTTCGGCTCCTGAACGTCGGTGGCGGAGATTTCGAGGCTTCCGTATCCGTCGAAGGCGGGACGACGACCACGGTCGAGCTCGGACAGCTGGTCTGCCCGACGGATCTCTATTGGATCGATCGCGCGGGGCATTCCGTGGAGGGAATGGGATTCGGTGCGATCGATTTCGAGGGTCTCGAGATCCACAAGTCAGTGACGGCCTCCTTCACCGTCGATACCGCGGTGGACGAGGTGGATGCGAACGTCGGCGACGGCGAGTGCGCGACGTTCGCCGGAGCCTGCACGCTTCGAGCGGCTGTCATGGAATCCAACGCGCTGGTCGGTGCTGGGGAGATCTTCGTTCCAGCCGGCAACTACACGTTCATCGACGACCACCAGGAGGATTTCGCGGAAGCGGGAGACCTCGATGTTCGCTCCGACTTGCTCATTCATGGAGCGGGCGCGGGCGATACGATCATCGACGCGCGCTCTCGCGATCGGGTCTTCGAGATCCACTCCGCCTTGGAACTATCGCGCGTCCTGCTCGAAGGCGTCACGATCCGCAAGGGCGGAATGCTGGCCTCGACGACGCCTTTGCCCTTCGCAGGCGGCGGGGTTTTCAATTGGGGGAGACTCACTCTGCGTGATTGCGTCATCGAAGGGAACTCGGCGACGACGGGCGCCGGCGTCATGAACCAGGCGGTGCTCGAAGTCGACGGATGCGTCGTTCGGGAAAATCACGCGGTCGACTTCGGCGAAACGCCCGGCAGGGTAGGGGGAATCGCGAGCGGCGTGTTGACGATTCCGAGCACGTCCTCTTCGACCCTCGAGATTCGCAACAGCGCAGTGATCGACAATCAGCCCTCCGGGATCGACACCACGAACTCGGATTTTGCCCGATTCGAGAACACGACCGTCAGCGGCAACGGCGGTCTCGAAGTCACGCTCTACAACACGGACGCAGTCCTCCAACACGTGACCATCGACGGCGGCAGCGCCCCCGCATTCTCTGCCGGATCCTATCTCGGGGACGATGTGCTCGAGGTCTCGAACAGCGTGCTGGTCGGTGCACCGGCATGTCTCGTGAGTTCGACTCCGACGATCGATGTGTTCGCCGGACATAACGCCGAGAACGGGGCGAGCTGCGGATTCACGGGCCCGGGCGACCTGGAGGGGATCAACTCCGCACTCATGCCGCTCGCCTACACACAGGGATCGGCCGCTCTCGTGCCCGCACCCGGAAGTCCGCTCGTCGATGCCGCGAGTCTCGAGTTTTGTCTGCTCGACGACCAGCTGGGTTCGAACCGTCCGGTGGACGGCGACGGCGACGGGGTCGCGGCCTGCGACATCGGCGCGATCGAGGTTCCCGAGCCCGGTTTCGCGGGAATGCTCTCCGCCGGCATCCTCTTGCTGTCCTGCGCGGGACGCCCTGGCCGATTCGCCGCTTCCGTCCGCGGACGCTGAGCCATGGATCCTGAAGGCGCTCGTCGCCGCGGATCCGTCTTTCGATGGCCTATCCTCCCCACTAGAGTTTGTGGCGAGGCAGCCAGCGGGTCTCGCGCTCGTTTTCCGTGAACCCTGGGCGGCCGGAGGCGGGTGATGGGCAGCTCCTTCTCGGCCCGAGTCGTTCTGGAGTCCCCGTGAACCGACCGGACCTCTACGTCTTCGCCATCTCCCACTACTGCGAGAAGGCACGGTGGGCCCTCGACGCGCTCGGCATCACCTATACCCTGCGCCATCTGGCCCCCGCGGCGCACTTCGCAAAACTGGAGTCGCTCGGTGCGCCGGCCACGTCGCTCCCGGCGCTGGTGTCCGGGGGCGTCGTCGTTCAGGGCTCCGACGCCCTCTTCGACTGGGCGGACGCCACGACGAAGAGCGCTGCGCGCCTGGCGCCCGATGCCGTTCATGCGGAAGGATGTCTCGCGCTCGAGAAGCGCCTCGACGAAGCCGCCGGCGTGCATGTTCGGCGGTACTACTATTCGGAGGCGCTGGTCGAACATTCGCGAACGGTGCTGCCGATCTTTGCCGACGACCTGGAAGCCGGCGATCGTGCGTGGCTCGAAGAGAACTGGGACAACGTGCACCCGCTGATGGCAGCCCGGATGGATCTGGGGCGCGAGCAGTGGAACGAGTCGCGCGCGATCGTTACGCGCGAGCTCGACTTCGTGGACGGGCTCCTCGCTGATGGTCGTCGCTACCTGGTCGGAGACCGCTTCAGCCGCGCCGACATCACCGCGGCGAGCCTGCTGGCGCCGCTCGCCCGTCCGAAGGAGCACCCGACCTATGGCCGGCTGCAGGTGCCGCCCCGCGTCGCCGCGGACATCGAGTGCTGGAGCGATCGCCCCGTCACCCACTGGGTGGCCGAGATGTACCGCGAGCATCGCGGAGGCTAGCGGGGGCGCCGATCGGTACCGGCCCGCCGCCGCCCATCCCGACGAGTCTCGCCACGCCGCAGAGCAGCATCACGGTCGTTCCCGGCTCCGGGGCGAACTGCGGTGGGAACGCAATCAGATCCGCGCCCGCGCTGGCGATGACTTCCGGGTCCGCCAGACCCTGGTCGATGACGGTTTGCGAGAGCGTGGGCTCCGCCGCCTGGATCAGGGCTTCGGTCAGCGCGAAGTCGACGAGGAGCTGCGTGTCGTCGACGTAGGCGAGCGAGCTTCCGCCGTCCGGGATACCGGGCGTGCCCTGGCCGACACCCTCCGAGGCTGATGCGTTGAGACCGATGACCCAGGGATGCGTGAGGTTGCCGACGAAGTCGGCGTTCAAGACCCGAGCGGCGCCCGCGCCGACGACGCTTCCACTCGAGCGCGCGCTCGCGATGCACGCTCGATCCGTCACGCCCGGGATGTCGCTCACGTGATCGGTCTTCATCAACGCATGGCTCCAGAACACGGCGGGGTTGGCGGTCTGGCTATCGATCCCGTTGATGTCGATATAGGTGGTGGCGCCGCCCCTATGCGGGGCGAGGACCGGCTGCGCCAACGCCGGACCGACAGCTACCCGATCGGACGAGGCGTCGACGACTGGCGTGCGGTGGACTCAAGTCGCACCTTCGGAGGCGTCGTTCGCGAGCAGGGGTGGGGTTGGGCCTAACGCCGCTTCCCGATCACGATGAAGAGTCCGCCTTCCCGATAGCCGCCCAGAGACTGGAGTCGCTCGGAGAGCGCGAGCTCGAGGGTCCCGGGAAACGGATTTCCTCGAAGGAGCGAGGCCTCCTCGCTGGGCGGGTGGCCCAGCCTGGCGTCCGGGATGCTGGAGACGTAGTCGAAGCCAGCGTCGTCGAACCAGCCGACGACTTCGCGAATGCTGTGCTTTGACTGGTGCGGGTGTTGGTACTGATCCCGGTACCAGGCGGTCTTCTTGTCCTGGTCGGTGCCGGTCGCCCGAAGGGTCGGGTCGAGGAATTTCAGTCGGCCGTGCGTCCAGCGAAGGAGGACGCGACGCGCGTCGGTGATGAGCCGACCGTAGCGGCGGTAGAGGCCGATCAGGACGAATCCGCCGGCTGCAACCATTCGGGCGATCGACTCGAAGCCCCTGCGCGGATCCGCAGTGTGGTGGAGAACGCCATTGGAGATCACGAGATCGAAAGACTCGTCGCGAAACGGCGGATGGAAGAGATTCATCTGCGCGAAGCGCACGGGCTCGAGGCCATGACGGCTCGCGAAATCGGCGCCCAGCCGAAGCGGACCGACTTCGACGTCGCGATCGCCCGCACGCCGAGCAAGCTCCCCGAGGTACTCAGTCGGGACGAGGTGGCTCGGCTCCACGCCTGCACCTCGTTTCCGAAGCACCGCGTGCTCTTCCTGACGACCTACGCAGCCGGCCTGCGCGTCAGCGAGGTCGTCCGGCTGCGCCCGACCGACATCGACTCCAGTCGTATGTTGATCCGCGTCGAACAGGGCAAGGGTGCCAAGGATCGACAGACCCTGCTCTCGCCCCAGCTCCTCGAAGCCCTGCGCGACTACTGGCGCCAGGCGCGACCGGAGGCCTACCTCTTTCCGGGCCGAGATGGACGCAGTCCGATCCGGGCCACGGCCGTCAAGGAGGCCTTCCGCAAGGCCAAGACGCGCGCCCGGATCGAGAAGGCCGGTGGCGTCCATCTGCTTCGCCATTCGTTCGCCACCCACCTGCTCGAGGCCGGGGTCGATCTCCATACGCTTCAACGGCTCCTCGGTCGCGGCTCGATCCGCTCGACCACGCGCTATCTCCATCTCGCCGAAGCGGCCTACCACGCCATGCAAGCTTGCCCGGATCTGCTCGACTACTCGTCCCGCGCCTCGAGGTAGATCCACGTGTGTGCGCCGGCGGAGTCTCCGACTCCGATCGGACGGAACCCTCCCGGAGCCCGGGCGTCGCCCGAGCTGGGCGATCTCCTCCGCTGTCACGGGGAACGCTATGCCGCGACCCACCCGGTGAGTTCCGTCCAACGCTCGGTGATCCGCGCCCTAAGTGGGTGCCGCACGGCGGCCCTTGCGTGCGCTGTCCAAGGTCTTCCGAGCCAAGTTTCTAGAGGGCCTCCAGCGAGCCTTCGATCGTGGGAAGCTCGGCGACGACACCTCCGTTCCCGGGTTGTACACGACGCTTCGCCGTCTCGACTGGGTCGTCTACGCCAAGCCCCCTTTCGCCGGCCCCGAACGCGTCCTGGCCTATCTGGGCGCCTATACGCATCGCATCGCGATCTCGAACCGTCGCATCCTGAGCACCCGGGCAAGGACGTGTCGCCTTCCGCTATCGCGACTCCAGGGACGCCAACCAGCAGAAGGTCATGCAGCTCGACGCCGACGAGTTCATCCGACGCTTCCCGCTCCACGTCCTCCCGAAGAGCTTCGTCCGGATCCGACACTACCGACTGCTCGCCAACCGAAGGCGGAAGGAGAAGATCTCACGCTGCCGCGAGTTGCTCGCCGCACCCGAGCCCCAATAGACCCCGCGGAGAGACCCCGCGGAGAGACCGACGGGAAGCACTGCAGAAGCTCACGGGTATCGACCTCGAGCAATGTCCATCCTGTCGCGAAGGACGCATGGACGTCGTCGCCGAGATCAAGCGACGACCTTGGTTCTTCCTCTTTCCGCGCCCTGTCCTCAGCGATCACCTCAAAAGCGGCCATTAATGATCACCCCATAACCGGCCATTTCTGAAGTCGTCTGGGACGGGACCGCTGCGTTCCGACGCCGGGTTCCGTCTCCGCAGCGACCGCCGGCCGCACCCGAATCGATCGCTCGCCATCCACGACGACGCCCAGAACGCCCTCGGCCCCGGCGCGTGCGTCAATTCCCGACCAGACGAACCCCGACGGAATCGATCGAATCCCCAAGAACGAACCCGCCTGCCAACCGGCTTAGTTCAACGAGTTCTATGGACACCGCGGCCGAACTGGACCGAGCCCCGCCGAACGCTACCGCTCGGCCGCGCTCTCCATAGAACCCTCTTCATTTCTGGCAAATCGTCCCAAACGGAGGTGAGCGGCTCCGTTCGACGCTACCGAGACGAGTGCCAGTTCTCGACCGCCAAAGCGCGAAAACGTCTGAAGTCCTTTGCGTTTTTGGTGACGACCACGAGATCGTTGACGCTCGCGATCGCCGCAATCTGACCGTCGGCGGCAGTCGGCGGGCGCCCTCGCTTCTCGAGCCGAGCACGCTCGACCCCGTGCCATTCCGCCGCCCGTTCGTCATAGGGCAGAATCGGCAACGCGCGTCGGACCGCCTCATCGAGATAGGCTTCGATCGCCCGCCGCCTCTTCCCGGCCGGGAGGCGCGAAGCACCAAACCGAAGCTCGTGCCAGACGACCGAGCAAGTCGAAAGCTCTCCGTCGTGTTCCTCGAGTGCCCGCAGCACACGTGCCACCGGGCGCGACTTGATGGGCTCGGACACCACGTTCGCATCCAACAGATATCGAACGCTCAGAATGAAACCTCTCGACCGCTCTCGTCGTCCCGCAGGCCCGAAAAAGTCTCGTCGTCGATCTCGAGGCTCTCGACATCCAGTCTCTCTCGCACTTCATTCGCCGCCTGAATGAACGAGGGGCGCTCACCGGAGAGCGCGAGATATTCGGCGGCGGAGAGAATCACCGCGACTGACTCGCCGCGACGCGTGATTTCGATCGCGTCGCCGCGCTGGGCACGCTTGATGAGTCGAGCGAAGTTCTGACGCGCCTCTGCGACGGAAACCTTCTTTGCACCCATGGACACGCCTCCGTAATGTACAACTATTTGTACAAATTAGCTCTTCACGGCGCCGCCGCCACTGTGACCATTTCGTACCCAACTCGCAGGCCGCGAGTACGAGCGAGGGGTCGGGAGCGCGCACCGATCATGGAAAGAGCCCGACGAGAACGGGGTCGTGATCCGAGGCCCGAAAAGGGTCGGGTCGATAGTTCTGTGGCGAGTTCTCCAGTCGGTAGTCGAAGACCGGAGGCTCATCGGCGTTCGTGTGCCACACCCTGGCGCCGCCGATGAACGGCAGAAGACGCGCGTCGGCCATGGCGTGGTCGAGACGGCCGGCTCGACCGTCGAAGACGAACGTATGAGCACTGGGCCCTTCGAATCGTGAGATCAGATCGACGTAGCCGGCGAGTTCGAGTGTGCGGACGGGATCCTCGAACGGATAGGCGTTGAAGTCTCCGAGGACGAGCGCGGGTGTGTCCATTGCGCCGGTGGGATCGTCGGCCAGCCATTCGCCGAGTGCGTGAGCGGCACGTGTGCGCGTCCGATTGCAATCCCCTTGTCCGTCACCCTCGTCGGGATCTCCCGCCGAATCACAGCTCGACCCCTTCGATTTGAAGTGGTTGACCACGACCGTGAGCGACTGGCCGGTCGCGAGGACCCGGAAGGTCTGCGCCAGGCTCGGCCGGTTCCGGCGATCGTCGAAGTCCGGTCTCGCCTGCGCATCGAGGACGGCCGGAGGTCCGATCGGAACGACCGATTCCGAGCGGTAGACGATCGCGGCCGCGATGCCGTGCCGACTCGAGCGAATGCCCTCGGCCTCGATCAGCGCATAGCGCGCGTCCGGAACGCGATCGTTCAATTCTTCGACGAGCTGTCCGACCGCGCTGTCGGATCCCGTACCGTCGTTCTCGACCTCGACGAGCGCGGCGATGTCGGGATCGAGCCGAACTAGCGTCTCCGTGAGTTTGGCGCGCTGACGTTCGAATTCGTCGAAGCTCCTCGGTCCGCGAGTCGGGAATGCTCCGCCTCGGCCGTCGCCGTTCATGTAGTTCCCGACGTTCCAGCCAACCACGCGAAGACGGCCTTCGACCTCGGGCGGAAACTCTTCTCTCCCTCCTCCCGAAACGAGATGAACGGGCCGCGTGGGTTGAACTCGGTAGCGACCGAATGCGAAGCCGAGGACACCTTCGATCGGACCCGTCGTGTCCCCGGCCCTCATGCTCGCGCCGTCGTCGCGAATCAGATAGGGAGTCGGTTCCGGCCGCGACTGGCGGAGACCGTCATCGAGCAGGATGCGTCGTCGCCGGTTGTTCGCGTCCACCTCGAGGGCGGTCGCTCCGGGCAGCGCGCTCCCCGTGGGCGCTTCGAGACGCCGACCGAAAGCGAGGTCGACCTCACCGAATCGACCGAGTTTGTAGTGTCCGGTGACGACGAGCGATTGGCCGATGGAGACGCGCATTCCTTCCCATCGCTCCCAATCGGCCTCGTCGTCGACGGGCAGTTCGACTTCGGCTGGACTGGCCGAGCCGCGCATCGCACACACGAGCACTTCCTCGATCCCCACCAGTTCGGTGAGTCCGAAGTACTCGGCCACCCGACCGCGTATCCGCACACGGTCTCCAACCGCGACCGAAACCTCGGACGAGGGGTCGAAGACGAAGAGGCCCTCGGAGGTGCGCGGATCGTCGTCGACCTGATCGTCCTCTTCCTGGACGAAGAAGCCGCCGAGACCCTTCCCGCGGCCCCCCGGAAGGTCGGGGAAGCTCCCGACGACGACCGCCTCGACCACGACCTGCTCCTCCCCGGGAGGCGGCGAGAGAAGTGGGCTCGAGCGGCCCATCCCCTGGATCTCATGAATGAGCGTCGCCGGACCGCCGCATCCGTCCGCAGACTGACCATCGGCCTCGCGGCAAGCGCTTCCGCCGAAACCGATGACGAGCGCGATGAGTCCGACGCATCGAGCGGGCAACAAAACCCGGGTCGAGGATCGAGTCCGCAAGGCCACCTCCCGTGAACACGACGGCACGCGCTCACGTCTCGGGGACCTGGATCGAAAGGCAGCGCCACGGGTCGGGCCAGCCAGCTGCGACGGTTAGCACCCTGTTGGGATCGGGAAACGAAGTGTGCCCGCGTTCACCCGAAGACACCGGACGCGCCCGTGTGGGTGTACTCGTCAGATCGGTAGATCGTCAGTGGTGGCGCCGAGCCGTGAGGACGCTCGCTAGACCAACGAAGGTATCCATTGTCTGAGACGTGGACCGAAGAATGCACCTGCCCGCGGCTCCAGCCTTGCGTGGGAGAGATCCGGCCTGGAATCGACGATTCGAGAACGTGAGTCCTCGCTGAACGGCAAGGGTCGCGAACTCGTCTACTCGAATCGAGCACGCGATCCGAACGATCTGGCCAGGCGCAATTGTCGGTCCACCTCTCAGCGCGTCAACCCCGAAGACGGGCTGGGGGAGATCCGCCCAGGCCGTCCGACGCGCGTCTTGGCGCCGGCGCGAAGCGCTCGTCCTCGCGCACCACGCGATGGCGGAGCGTCTTCTAGGGCTCATGACGTTCGCAGCGAATCGCTGCGGCTTCGCCGGACCGGAGTCGAATCGAATTCACAGAGCGATCGGCATGCCGGTCGAGGCCTCGCACGCCCTCTCGGATCAAACCACTGTCTCCGCGATCCTTCTCGCGATCCCTCGCGATCCCTCGCGATCCCTCGCGAGATTTGCCCCGTGCTGTGACTCTTCGTTCACCCGACCTTCGTGAACCCGCGGCGACAGTGAGGCGCCATGGCGCGACAGGCGCTACCCGCGGCTCTCGTGACGCGCCGCCAGCGAGTCGGTCGGCGGCTCGATCAGGCATGATGTCTCTGCATCACTTCTGTGATGCTAGAATGCCGACATGCGCACCACGCTCCGAATCGACGACGACCTCCTGCGCGAGCTCAAGACTCGCGCGGCAAACGAAGGCCTGTCCCTCTCGGACCTCGTCAATCGCGTGCTCCGACAGAGCGTCGCTGAGCCGCCGCGCCCTCGCCGTCCATTCAAACAGAAGACGCGAGATCTCGGTCGACCCGCTTTCGACATCACGAAGGCGAATGCGATCGCCGCGGATCTCGAAGACGAGGCCATCCTGCGCAAGGTCGGTCGATCGGCGTGAGAATCGTCGATACCAGCGTATTGCTCCCCGCCATGAGCCCGTCCCTTCCCCAACACGAGGCGGCAAAGCGCGCGCTCGAAGCCGCGATCAACGACGATCGACCCGTTGGACTCGTCTGGGTGGTCGTGAATGCCTTCCTCCGCTTGACCACCAAGCCGGGCTTGTTCGAGCATCCGCTCCGGGTCACCGAGGCCTGGGAATTCGTCGACACATGGCTCGAGCATCCGAATGTCCGCGTCGTACACGAGACGGAAGAGCATGCGCGACTCTGGTCCGACCTTCTATGCAACGCCGGCACGGGCGGAGATCTCACGACGGACGCCTGGATCGCAGCGATCGCGCTGGCCCACGGCGCGTCCGTCCTGACACTCGACTCGGACTTCGCACGCTTCCCCGACGTGCGGTGGGAGAGCCCTCTCGCGAAGTGAGTGAGCCCCCCTCGCCTGTTCCGCTCATGGCATCGACTTCGGCATGCCCGTGCGGTCCATTGCCGCGCATCATCACGCATTGCCGTCCCACCCGCGCAACTCATTGGTTTCACTCATCCCCTACCCTCTCGTCGTGAGCAGTTCGTCCGGAAGAGTACGGATCGTCGCCTCCCCTTCAGGGGTCGATATCGCGGCGTTACCGCGGTTGCTGCGGTTGCTGCGGTTGCTGCGGTTGCTGCGGTTGCTGCGGTTGCTGCGGTTGCGACGACGGACACGATCGCAGCTGAATCGTGCTGATGCCGTACAGGGGCCGCAGCGGCGCGGCCGAGTCGAGGACCAACCGGTCGGTCTCGAAGCCTCCACCTCGAGGTCTCATCCCTCTCTCGCTAGCCTTCCAGTGCAGTCATGCGGATCAAAGAAATCGGCCAGTGAGTAGGTCGGCGCGTACGATCCATCAAAAGAGCGGGCAACGGGAACCCGTCCTGCTCGGCGCGCGAGGAGCCCGTCGTCCGGACCAATCACTTGGATCGCGCGGCCGGCTCAATTGAGGAAGAATCTCGCGAATGGCGAAGAGAAGGCGTTCAGGCAGCCGAAGCAAGCAACGAAGCAAGACCAAGCGATCGGCACGGTCGCCCACCCGACGCGCTTCGAGCCGCGAGTCGTTCGTTCCGTCCGAGATCGGAGACGAGACCGTCCGCGACTTCTGCGAGGCCGCGGCGAAGGTCGCGAATGCCGAGTCTCGTCTCGAGGGAACCGGCGCCTTTCGTATGGACGCCCCGGACCTGGGGCTCGAGGGGCTGATCGCTTGCCGCGTCGACTTCGACGAGGCTGGAACGGGATTTCTGGTCCTTCCGAGCGTGGAGCGCTACCGCGACTTGACCTCCGCGGCGGATCGCGCCCGCATCGATCGGTCCGGCATCTCCGTCGTCTTCGCCTCGATGGAGGTGCTCCCGAAGCCGATGCGCCGGGAACTCGACCGATTCGGCTGGGCGCGATCGGACGACGACCGACTCCCTCTCCTCTCGAAGCAGGGAGTGGACGGCGAGGAACTCGTGTCGACCGCCGGCGATTATCGCGCAGCGACTCTTGCGGCCTCGGTCATGGCGCATCTTGCGAAGAGCGTGGGAGCTGCCCTGGTCGACGAGAACGAGGCCCTCCATTGCACCCTACAGATTCCGGGGGCCGGGCCGGTCGAGGTACTCCATCCTGGAGACCTCGACGAAGACGAGCTCGGATCGATCATCGAGGACCGCATCGAAGTGAATCTGATCGTTCCGGAGGAGGCCATCACTGCGGCACGCGAGGTCGAGTTCCTCTCGCCGAAGGCCCGAGGAGTGCTGGCGCGGGCGCGCCCCTCCGAGGCCCGGCCTGGCTTCGAGATGCGCGCGACGCTCGCGGAGATGGCTCATCTGGGAGAGCAGCTCAAGGCGGCCGCTGGCCAACGAGGCCGCTCGGAGATCCTCGTCGAGTTCGCGACGAACGTCTTGATGACGAGCGAGGCGCCGGACTCCATGGCAGCGGCACCGCGTCCCGATTATGTTCCGATCGTTCGAGACCCCGAGGTGACCAACGCGCACGCACGCCGCGGGTCGCGCTCCCCGGTTCCCAACCGGAAGACCGGAGCAAGGAACCCCCGCCTCTATCGATTGAAGGTCACGCTTCGACGCATCTCCCCTCCCATCTGGCGCCGGCTCGAAGTCGGCTCCGGCGCGACGCTCGCGGACCTCCATCATACGATCCAAGCTGCGATGGGCTGGGACGACTGCCATCTCCACGAGTTCGAGTGCAGGGGCAAGCGATTCGGTCCGTGCGGGGACGAATCCGACTATTCCGACTATTCCGACTATTCCGACAATGACTCGCGAGACGAGGCGACGACGCGCCTGGACGAGTTCCTTCGGAAGCCCAGGGACTCGATGTCGTATCTATACGATTTCGGAGACGGCTGGGAACATCGCATCGTGCTCGAATCGATCGACCCGTTCCCCACGACGGGACCGCCGCCCGAGCCCCGTTGTATCGGCGGTCGGCGAGCCTGTCCGCCCGAAGACTGCGGCGGACCGGGCGGCTACGCACGGATGCTGCAGGCACTCCGGGATCCATCGGACCCCGAGCACGAAACGTACGCAGAGTGGCTCGGCGAAGAATTCGACCCGGACGCGTTCTAGTCGCCACCCGTGAGAATCTTCATATATTCGTCGTACGCGTACACCCGATCGCGCTGCTTCCCTGTCGTTTCGCGGAGCACGCCGATCCCTTCGAGCAACTCGATGGCCTTTCGGGCCGTTGGCGCGCTGACGTCGAGTAGCTTCCCCGTCCGCGGCACGCTTACGACCGGATTCTCGGGCAAGGCATCCAACAGCTGGATCGCGACCACGGTCCACCGCTCGTGGGCGATCAGACGCGAGCGATCGCGCCCGATCAGCGCATGAAGCTCGCCGGCGACGCGCACACCATCGTCGGCGGCCTCGAGGACGCATTCGAGGAAGAACGTCGTCCAGCCCTCCCAACCGCCGTCGCTACGAACGGCAGCCAGACGCTTGTACTACTCGAGCTGGCGCCGTTCGAGCGCCACGCTGAGGTAGAGCAGCGGCTGCTCCAGAAGATTCCAGTGCTCGACGAGCAGCGAGATCAGCAGCCGCCCGATCCGCCCGTTCCCGTCCAGGAAGGGGTGGATGGTCTCGAACTGCACGTGCGCCAGGCCGACGCGCACCAACGGAGGAAGCGCATCTTCTTCATGGAGCCATCGTTCGAGCGCGGCGAGCGCATCCGCGACCTCCTCGGGCGGCGGCGGAACGAAACGTGCGTTCCCTGGCCGGGATCCACCGATCCAGTTCTGCGATCGACGGACTTCACCCGGACGCTTGTCCGCTCCCCGAACGCCACGCATGAGAATGCGGTGCGTTTCGCACAACAATCGAACGCTGAGCGGGAGTCCCTGAGCGCTCGAGATCTGCCCACGCGCGTAGTCGACGGCATCGACGTAGTTGCAGGCCGTCCGTTCGAGTTGGATCGTCGGCTCCATTCTTGGGCCCTGAGGCGTGCACTCGCGAGATTCGCGCGTGATGCGATCGGACCCGATCACCCTCTAGGACGTCTGCGAAGACTGCCTCTTCGTCGACGCTCAACCCGCTCCCGTTCGAGTCCGCCGCGCCATAATGCCTCCTGAAGCGAACAGGCAGCGGAGCAGAAGGCATGGCCTCGAGTGCGTCGAGAGGCTGGACCTGCGAAACCGGACAGGTGACCGAAGGATCCGGCGGGCAGGTGTCGACCGAATTTTCGATTCCGGCACCGTCATCGTCCAGATCCCCGAGATCGCAGAGCGCGCTCGGCGCCCGAGGCCGATCGAATCAGGCGACTCGACCCGCGAAGCGGCGCGCGAGAATCGCGCCGAAGCCGACGAGTACGATCGCCATGAACAGCGTCGAGATCGGACTCGACGAGGGCACCGGAGGACAGCCCGTCGCGCCGCCCACGAACGAGCCGTTCTCGTCTTCGTCGGAATGGATCGAGGCGATCGGGATCGGCAGAAGCGTCTGCGGCGCGGTCGGATCGAGCTCGACGCCGCGCACGACGACGCTCACGACTTCGACGTCCGGGATCAGTTGGGGGGCTCCGACGAAGGGCTGGACCTCGGCGACCCATTGCGCCTCGGTGAGAAGCTGCCGACCGCCACCCCCGAGCGTCTTCTCGACCGTCACGTTCGAGGGATTCGTGCACGTCGCGAGCGTCGCGAGGGCGCCCTGGACACCCGCGTCCGTGATCTCGGCGACGCCTCCGTGCGGTCCACACTGAATCTCGCCGAGCTGCATCGCAGCACCGAGACCCGGATAGGGCCCGTACTGCGCCCCGTCCTCGCAGACGACCATCCAGAACGGCTGGAATCCGATCACGATCGGGTAGATCCAGAGCGCGTGCGCGGCGCCCGCGCACAAGAGCGAGAGCACGGCGAGCGTCGCGACCACGCTTCGGCTTCGGGTACGAGCACGTCGGCGAACGCGTTCGAAGGGCATCCGTACTCTCCGATCAGCTGGGGTCGAGCCGCAGCGTCCGCAATTGTCTCACAATCACGAAGTCGCGGGGGAAAAACTCGGCCTCGCCGCGCTCCGCTCCGTTTCAGCCGCGGAGCTTCTTCAGCGAGGCCCGATCGACGAAATTCGCCGGCACCCTCGCCGAGAGTCCAGTCCTCCAGACGGCCGTGAAGCGCCTGGAAATCGTCGGCTCCACCTTGCTCTCGGCGCGGCGGGCATTCGCGCGTTCGCTGCGCCGATGGCCATCGACTTGCATCGAGGCGGGATCACGCGGAGCATCGCTCGGTGATCCCCGACTTCGTCAATCGAAACCTGCTGGTCCTGTTCGTCTGCCAGATGATCTTCGTGGGTGGGGCCGTCCTGGTCACCACCGTGGGCGGCCTCGTGGGGCATGCCCTGGCTTCGAGGCCTTCGCTGGCGACGCTGCCGGTTGCGCTGATGGTGATCGGGACGGCTTCGGCGACGATTCCTGCGTCGCTCGTCATGCAGCGCATCGGCCGGCGCCTGGGCTTCGTTCTCGCCACGGCGATCGCGGCGACGGGCGCGGGCGTCTTCACCTTCGCGCTCGCCGAGCAGAGCTTCGTTCTCTTCTGCATGGGGGCGGCGTTGGTGGGCGCCAGCATGGGGTTCAGTCAGCAGTTTCGATTCGCCGCCGCCGAGAGTGTCTCGATCGACCGCGTCAGTCACGCGGTCTCGTTCATTCTGCTGGGCTCGATCGCCGGGGGGTTCATCGGGCCTGAACTCGTGGCGCGGTCTGCCGAGGCGAATCCGGCGGCACCGTACGCGTTGGCCTTCGAACTTCTGATCGCGCTCTACGCGATCGCAGGCCTCCTCTTGCTCGCGCTCAGGCGCACCGACTCGGCGGAAAGTGAAGAGGGCGAGGGCGAAGCGCCGAGACCGATCCCGGAGATCATCACCCAACCCGTCTTCGCGACGGCCGTCCTCGCCGCGGTCGTCGGACAGGGCGTCATGACCTACGTGATGACGGCGACACCGATCAGCATGAGTCTGGAACACGAGTTTCCGGTTCAGGTGACGTCGGAAGTGATCCGGGCTCACGTGATCGCGATGTATCTCCCTTCCCTCGTGACTCCGCTCCTGATCTCTCGCCTGGGTCTGCGCATCATGATGGTCATCGGGGCGACCGCGATGGCGGTCACGATCGGGATCGGTTTGGCCGGACATCACTTGATGCACTACTGGTTCGCACTGGTGCTGCTAGGCGTCGGATGGAACTTCTTGTTCGTGTCGGGAACTGCGCAGCTCGTGGCGAGCTATCACCCGAGTGAGCGATACCGCGCCCAGGCCATCAACGACTTCAGCGTCTTCGGCATGTCCGCCGCCGCGTCACTGATGGCGGGTGTCGTGCTGTTCAATCTGGGCTGGACGACGCTGCTGCTCAGTGCGGTCCCGGTACTCTTACTGCTTCTGTTGGCGATTCTTTGGACCGCGAAGCGGTGATCGAGCTGGCCGAGATCGCCCCGCTCCATCTCTGAGTCACGGCCGCGATCGAAACGATCGGGCGAATCCAGGAAGGCGATCTCGCGACGATCGTCTCGAGGTCGCGTCCGCCGCCGACGGTTGCCGAGGCAACGAGAGACCGAACCCGTACCCGAGGACGACTTGGCTCAGCTCGTAGAACAGCGCTCTCGCACTGAACAGCTCGTCCGTTCGAGTCGGATCGTCGGCTCCATTTCGGCTTCAAGGCGATTCAGCGATCCATAGTGGTTCTCACACTCAGATTCGCCGATGCCCCTCCTGGGCCGAGAGCAGCAGGACTCCAAGGCCGAGTAGAACGATCGAGAGAGCCGCTACTCCCTCGCTCGACATGGCGGGCACCGGCTCGGGTACGGGGATGGCCTGCCAGGAGGCCGGGCCACCGGCGGTCGCGACCAGAAAGTTCGGATTCGCACCGTCCGCGTCCATCAGCCAGAGCTCGACCGGGCCAGATCGGTTCGTGTCGAACAACAGCTTGGTGCCGTCTGGTGCCCAGACAGGGTTGTCGCTGTTGCGCGGGTCGAGTGTCTCGGTGAGCCGGGTCTTGTTGCTGCCGTCCGGATCCATCGTCCAGATCTCACCGAACTGAGTCTCGAAGCCCGACCAGAAGGCCAACTTGCTTCCGTCTCGCGACCACTCGGATGCGTTGCTGTCGGGGTACCCGGGCCCGTTGCCGGTGGTGATCTGCTGCTGGCCGGTTCCGTCGCTGTTCATCGTCCAGATCTCGGTATTTCCGGATGACGTCGATGCAAATGCCAACGTCTGGCCATCGGCGGACCAGGTGGGATGAATGCTCCAGGTCGGAGCGCCCGGGTTCGGCGGCGTAAAGGTGAGCCGCGTCGGGGCGGTGCCATCGGAGTTCATCACCCACACCTCGGGGTGACCGACGGAATCCTGGAGCGACGCGTACGCGATTTTCGCGCCGTCCGGCGACCACTCCGGCACGAAGTTTCCGCCCGGGGTTCCGAACGTCAGCTGAGTCGCAGAGGTTCCATCCGCGTTCATGACCCAGATCTCGGCGGCACCCGAGGCCGTCGATGAGTATGCGATCTGGCTGCCGTCCCTCGACCAATTCGGGTAGATATTCTCGCCATTGAACGTCAGCTGCTGCTGCCCGGTTCCGTCCGGCGCGATCGTGAAGATCTGAGGTGTCCCCGACACCGATTGCGTGAACGCGATGAGGCCGTTGCCCACCGCAGGCGGGAGCGCGCCGGCGGCCCCAGCGAGCGTCACAGCCAACGCGAACCCGATCCCGAGGACGCGAAGCTTCATGAGCATTGAATCCGAGCAAAGAGCGCCATGAACCACCCCGGGTATGCCGCAGGCTCTGGCCTGCCCCCGAAATCCATCGAGTTCACTCATCTTCAATGCCCTCTCGATATGAGCAGATCGTCCGTTCGAGTCGGATCGTCGGCTCCATTTCGTTCATCGCCGGTCTGCGCCGAGCAGCGAGGGTCTCGGCGGCGCGCGCCAGCGTCTGAATGGACGGGGCGACGGCCGGGCGTCGCGGGCACCGAATCGGTGAGGCTCACCTGCTCTCATCCGATCACGCCAGATCGATCACGAAACGAAACGACCTCGCGGCACCGAATACGTTCCAGTATACGGCACTCACGCGGTAGAGAGCCGCCGGCGAGTCGAAGTGCATGCCACCCGCGGTCAGCGCGAGCAGGATGACGGCGATCGCGTCTCCCAGGATCAGCGCCATCGCCGTGCGATGTCGCGACACCGTCAGCTCGCTCGAAACGTCGCGGGTAGGAGCTTCTCGAGACGATGGAATCGCCAACTACGAGAAATGCCATCACGCCGCTGGCCAGCCGCCAGGCCGCGACCTCCGAGACCAACGATTCAGCCAGGCCCACAGGGACCGCGCAACCGAGGAGCGCCAGGAGTCCGTAGTCGAGAAGCGCGCGCAGTGTTCGGAGTGATCGTCGACCGACGCGAGCAACATGCCCCCAAACGCGAGCGCCGCGACGCAGATGTCGCTGACATGCGCGGACGTGATCAGCGTCCGAGCCGTCGCTGGCGACGAGCCGCTCGAACTCGGTCGACGCGCGGTCTGATCAAGCAGCAGGGGCCGTTCCCGGGACACCACCGGGTGGCACGGGGCGCATCTCCCAGCCCGCCAATCCGATTCGCCACCCGCCTGCGCGTCGTTGCCCCGACAGTTTGTTGAAGACTTGCGTCGATTGAAGTCGGCCCACACTATCTTGCCGATGAATCTCGATCGATGCCCATGGCTTGCGATCTGCAAGAATGGCGACCGCAAGCCCGGCGCCATTCGAAGGCGGGCTCTACCGGCGGCTGCCGCAACAATCTTGCTCGCGCACATGTTGACCGCCTGCGCAGACGAGAATTCGTCCGTCCCGGGCGAGTCGGCCGAGACCTCCGCGCTGACCCAACCCCTGCTTGCGGCTAGGAAGAACAAGCAGCGTTTTCGGCACCACCGATATCGACGTTTCTGACAAGTAGCCCCCGCCGGGGAGAAAACGGCCCTTTCCGGGGCGATTTCAAGGTTGCGGCGCCGGCGGGCCGCCGGTGATTCGCGTGCGCCCGCGGGTGGGTCGTCGTCCGGGCGAGCGAGTCCGTTTCCGCGACGCGAACCGAGCAGATCGGCCAGGCGCGGAAGCCCGGGGAGCGACCGCCCTATGCGGGCTCCGGGCCCGACTGGCCGAAGTCGAAGCCCGGATCGTCGCCCCAGTCGAGATCGAAGGAGGGATCCTCGAAGCGCTCCTCAGCTCGAGGCTTGGAGGCAGCAATCGGCGGGGCGCGCGAAGGCATCCGCAGGCAGTCCAGGATGCGGCGGGCCACGTCCGGATCCGTGATCGCCGAGAGGACGCGCATACGGGCGCCGCAGCCGGGGCAGCGAAGCGCGTCGACCTCGAAGACGCGCTGAAGAAGATCTGCCCAGGCCGTCCGGCGCGCGGCGCGTCGCCAGGTCGAATCGTTCGCGCCCGCCTCTCTCTCGACGCGGGGCGCGGGCGGGACCGTCGCTGCAATCGGCAGTGCCAAGGACCCAGGGCCGTCGCCGGCTCCGATCGGGCCGAGCGTTTCCGGCGGCGCCGAGTCTGGCGCCCCCAGTCCCGCAATACTCGTGGACTCCCTCGCGCCGTCCGTTCGATCGAGGATCGGATCGACGCCGCCGGCGCCCGCCAATGATTGCCCGGTGACGCTCACCTGATTTCGCGCTTGCTTTGCAGCGCCCGACACCACCCGATCCCGCCCGCTCGCGCACGGGGCCAGCACCCCGTGGTACCGAACCTGGTGCGCGCGCGGGGGCGGCACGAGTGGCGCGAGCCGTTCGAGCAGCTCCGTCCGCTCCATCACCACGTGCGTCGTGCCGTCCCGCCAGGGCGTCTTGAGCCGGTAGGCAAGCCGACCGTCTCTGAGCTCCTCGAGGCGTTCGAGGGCCAGAGGCGGACGCGCCACGTAGCGGCAGAGCCGCTCGAGTCTTTGGCGGTCGCGCGCCGGAACGGCCACGTCCGCATGGAGGCTCATTCCGCCCTGTCGCACACAGCGTTTTGGCATCCCGGCTCCGGGTTCGACGCCTTCCTCCTGTTCGTCATCGGCGATCGCGTCGACCCGGTCGCCGAGCCGTCGCCAGGGCGAACCGGCTTCGGGCCCCGTCGCGATTCGTGAGCGGATCGAGGCCGCGGTGAGCATCGCCAGCAGCGGCTCATCCTCGGCCAGACGATCCTCCGCCCCCTCGTCTGCCTCCGCGCCCAGAAACTCGAGCCGCCGCCGAATCCGCCGCGCGGTTCCGGCCAACACGCGCGCCACGTCGTCGGTGTCGGGCGGATCGAGCGCATGAAAGCGCGTAGGACAGCTCGCGCCCCCTTCATAGACGCCATCGAGCAGGAGCGCATGGAAATGCGGTGTCAGGTTGAGGGCCGAGCCGAAGCGCTGGATGAACGTGACCGAGCCGCAGGCTCCGCCCTTGATCCCGAGGTCTCGCCTCGCGCGCCGACGATAGTCCGTAAACACCGCCCGGAGGAAGCAGCGCAGCACTTCGGTCGTGAGCTTCGCGTTCCAGGCGCAGCGATACCGGAGTGGATACGGAAGCGTGAGCACCCATTGGCGGACGGGCACTTCGGGGAGGACTCGATCGACGAGATGGGAAGCGGGGAGGAAGCGAAGCTTCCGAGTGGCCATGCGACGACCACCGCAGGAAGGACAGAAACCACGCCCCTTGCACGAGAAGGCGACGAGTCGGTCGTGGCCGCACGCGTCGCAATGAACGCGCAAGAATCCGTGGGCGAGCACGCCGCACTCGAGATAGGCCCGGATCTCCCGCTCGACGAAGCGGGCGACCGGAGCGCCCGCCGATCGGGAGCGTTCGAGGAACGGCTCGAGGTCCTCGCGCACGACGTGGTGGAGGAGGGTCTTCTCGGGCTCATGACGTTCGTAACGAATCGCGGCGGCTTCGCCGGGACCGGAGTCGAGTCGAACAGTCTAAGCAAGCGACGTACCGGCCAGAACCTCGCGCTCGTTCGGCGCTCGTACCCCGCACTCCTTGTGAGCCTTCGATGAGTTGACCAATGGTCGTGAAATTTCGTTCACAGGCGCTCCGTGACCCTGTATCGAATCTCGGGGCGACCGAGGTCCCCGGTCCGCCCTTCAGCGACGATTTCGGGTCGACGGGAGGCATCGCGGAAGAAGGCCCGCGCAGTAGGAGACGCGTGCAGCCGATCGAGGACGCCCGCGCGCGCCGCACGCAGCCTCCGCGGCGGCCAACCGCAACTGCGCTCAGAATCTATTTTCAGATCCTTTGACTTTCGAAAATAGAAGAGAACGCTATTTTCGCTTTCTGTCCTGGAATCACCCTCGGGGAAAAGTTTCGCCGGAGAACGCTACGCATCCCTTCCCGCCCACGCTGGAGATGACCCCAACCCTCGTCGCGGCCCTCTCGGACGCCGACCGCGCCATCGGGCGATTGGCCGGCGAAGGAAGGGCTCTGCCCAACCCCCACTGGCTGATCCGTCCCTTCATCCGCCGCGAGGCGGTTCTGTCGAGTCGCATCGAGGGCACTCAGGCGACCCTGGGCGAGCTCCTGTCCGCCGAAGCCGGCGCCGCCGAGCGCAGCCCGGACGACCTCCGCGAGGTCGCCAATTACGTCCTAGCGCTCGAACACGGGATCGAGCGGCTGGCCGAGCTGCCTCTCTCCCTTCGTCTCGTTCGCGAGCTGCACCAGCACCTGATGTCGGACGTACGCGGCGGACACGCTCAGCCGGGCGAGTTCCGTCGAGTTCAGAACTGGGTCGGCGCTCCCGGCTGCCGAATCGACGATGCGACCTTCGTCCCCCCGCCCCCACACGAGCTGTCCCGCTGGCTCGACGAATGGGAGGCGTTCCTCCACGACCGATCCCTTCCCCCGCTCGTGCAGATCGCGCTCGCCCACCACCGATTCGAATCGATCCATCCCTTTCTCGACGGGAATGGCCGTGTGGGTCGCCTACTGATCACGCTCCTGCTCGTGGAGCACGACGTCCTCCCCTCGCCGCTTCTATACCTGAGCGCGTTCTTCGAAGCGACGCGCAGCGAGTACTACGAACGCCTCCAGGCCGTCCGATCCGATGATCCCATCGAAGCGCAGGCGGGATGGCATGACTGGGTCGTCTACTTCCTGCGCGGCGTGGCTCGCCAGTCGGAAGACGCGGTGAGTCGCGCCGAGCGCATCAATCGCCTGCTGACGGAGTGGCGTTCTCTGACCGGCGGCGCTCGTGCGAGATCCGTTCCCGCGACGGTCGATCTCCTGGCCGAGAATCCCTACTGGACGGTGAAGCACGCGGCTGCACGCCTCGACGTCGCCTTCACGACGGCTGCGCGAGCGATCGACCGACTCGTCGAGGCCGGGATCATGCAACGCGTCGGCAGTGCAAAACGGGACCGCCTCTTCTGCGCGAGCGAGATCCTCGCGATTCTCGAAGAGCCGGCAGCGCTCGGGAGAGAAGCCAACCTCGACGCTTGAATCTTTCGCCCCCCGCCCCGCTTGCATCCGATTGCAGCCGATAGCCGCCCATTGCAGACACAGACTCGCAACCTACTGATTTCCCTCAACCTCCCCGCCCTCTCGTAATGAGCAGGTCGTCCGTTCGAGTCGGATCGTCGGCTCCATTTTCTGGGGTTCTCGCGCATCGCGTTGGCGCGCTCCCTCCCATGCGCACGGCTCTCCGCCCCGGTAGCCTCGCGCAGGGGAGTTCACGATGTCCGACCTGCTGATTCGAAACGCGCGCGTTCTCGACGGAACGGGCGCCCCCGAACGAGCGATGGACGTGCGGGTTCGCGCGGGCCGGATCGCGGAAGTCGGCGTCGCTCTTGCGGCGGGGACGGAGCCTCTCCTCGATGCCGCCGGTGCTCATCTCGCACCCGGCTTCATCGACGGCCACACCCACCTCGATCCTTCGCTCTTCTGGGATCCCGGCTGTGATCCGCTCCCGGAACACGGCGTCACGACGATCGTGACGGGCAACTGTTCGCTCTCCCTCGCGCCGGTTCGGGAGCAGGATCGCGCGCGGCTGATCGACATGTTCTGCTTCATCGAGGACCTCCCGGTCGCCGCCTTCGAGCAGGGCATCCCCTGGACCTGGGAGGACTTCGGCGCCTATCGATCCGCCTTCGACGCGCAGGGCGCCGCGGTCAATCAGGCCAGCTTCGTCGGTCACTCGGCGCTGCGCCTCTACGCCATGGGCGAAGCCGCCTTCGAGCGTCCGGCGGATCCTTCGGAGCGGGCCGAGATCGTGGCCGCGTTCGAGGCGTGTCTCGATGCCGGTGCCATCGGCCTCTCGACCTCCTTTGCGGACGTGGACCGACAAGGACGACCGGTCCCGAGCCGGGCGGCGGACGACCTCGAGTTTCGCGCGCTGCTCGAGCGGATGTCTGCCCGAGGGCGTGGCGTGCTCGAGTTCGTGCCACGCATGCAGGATCCTGCGGATCAAATGGCCGACATCGAACGCGTTCACTCGCTCGGTCGCGAGACGGGAATTCCGGCGACCTGGACGCAGCTGGTCGTGAGCGCGAACAGCATCCCTCTCGTGGATCAACTCCTCGAGCAGGCCGCGCGAACCCAATCCGAAGGCCCCGGCGTCTTTCCGCAAGCCTCCCCGCGCCCCTTCGACGTGAATCTCTCGTTCGAGTCGACTCCCCTCTTCCGCTCTCAGCCGGCCTGGCACGCACTCGTTCAGGCGCCGCCCGCCGAGAAACGGCGGTTGCTAGGCGACACCGAGTGGAGACGCGAAGCACGTGAGCAGCTCGATGCACCGGGGCCCTGCATGTTTCCCCGGGATCGCCCGGAGCAGATCCTGTTGACCGGAACTCCGGGAGACGGCCAGGACCGATGGCTCGGCCAGAGCCTCGCGGCGATCATGCGCGAACGCGACCTGCCGATGGGCGACGTGCTGGCGGATCTTCTGCTCGACAACGACCTCGCCCCCGAGATCACCATGGTCGACCTGTCGAACGAGGATCCCGAGCAGGTCGCGCGGCTGATCACATCGCCGCACGTGTTGTGTGCGGCGAGCGATGCCGGCGCCCACTCACAGATGTTCTGCGGGGCGGGAGATGCAACGCTTCTTCTCACTCGATTCGTGCGGGAACGAGGCGATCTCGGTCTTCCGGAGGCCGTTCGACGCCTGACCTCGGAGCTGGCGGATTTCTTCGGGATCGAAGATCGCGGTCGGATCCAGCCGGGTCAGGTCGCAGATCTGGTCCTCTTCGACCTCGACCGTCTGCAGTGGAAGGAGACCGGGTTCGTCGCCGACCTTCCCGGTGGCGGCAGACGCTTGACCCGCCCTCCGGGCGATTACAGCCAGACGCTCGTCGGCGGGATCACGACCTCGAGAGGCTCCGAGCCTACTGGGGCGCACCCGGGCCGAATGCTCTCGCCGGAGAGCTGAGCGCGACGCAACGCTCTCTACATCGGGCGTTTCGTTCGCGTGCGCGGTGCGCGGTGGCGCCACTCTATGCGCGTTGGGAAAGGCAAACCCCTGAGTCCGAGTCGAGCTGCCTGCTGCATTGAAGCTCGAATCGACTTGCGTCGAGCCGGGATCGCGCGGAGCATCGCTCGGTGATCCCCGACTTCATCAACCGCAACCTGCTGGTCCTGTTCGTCTGCCAGATGATCTTCGTGGGCGGCGCCGTCCTGGTCACCACCGTGGGCGGCCTCGTGGGGCATGCCCTGGCCGCGAGGCCTTCGCTGGCGACGCTGCCGGTTGCGCTGATGGTGATCGGGACGGCTTCGGCGACGATCCCCGCGTCGCTCGTCATGCAGCGCATCGGCCGGCGTCTGGGCTTCGTTCTCGCCACGGCGATCGCGGCGACGGGCGCGGGCGTCTTCGTTTTCGCGCTCGCCGAGCAGAGCTTCGTGCTCTTCTGCATGGGAGCGGCGTTTGTGGGCTCCAGCATGGGGTTCAGTCAGCAGTTTCGCTTCGCCGCCGCCGAGAGTGTCTCGCTCGACCGCGTCAGTCACGCGGTCTCGTTCATCCTGCTGGGCTCGATCGCCGGGGGGTTCATCGGGCCGGAGCTCGTGGCGCGGTCGGCCGAGGCAGATGCGGACGCGCCCTACGCGCTCGCCTTCGAACTCCTGATCGCGCTCTACGCGATCGCCGGCATCCTCTTGCTCGCGCTCCGGAGGACCGAGCCGGCGGAGAGTGATGAGGACGAGGT
The DNA here is from genome assembly GCA_964488255.1 of uncultured Spirochaetaceae bacterium. Classification (GTDB taxonomy): domain Bacteria; phylum Myxococcota_A; class UBA9160; order UBA9160; family UBA4427; genus UBA4427. The sequence continues at coordinate 64,231 of CAZAUR010000025.1, forward strand.
CGAGACGCCGAGACCGATCCGGGAGATCATCACCCAGCCCGTCTTCGCAACGGCCGTCCTCGCGGCGGTCGTCGGACAGGGCGTCATGACCTACGTGATGACGGCCACGCCGATCAGCATGAGCGTGGAGAACGAGTTCCCCGTTCAGGTGACGTCGGAAGTGATCCGAGCGCACGTGATCGCGATGTATCTCCCGTCCCTCGTGACTCCGTTCCTGATCTCTCGCCTGGGTCTGCGCATCATGATGGTCATCGGGGCGACCGCGATGGCGATCACGATCGGGATCGGTTTGGCCGGGCATCACTTGATGCACTACTGGTTCGCGCTGGTCCTGCTAGGCGTCGGATGGAACTTCTTGTTCGTGTCGGGAACGGCGCAGCTCGTGGCGAGCTATCACCCGAGTGAGCGATACCGGGCCCAGGCCATCAACGACTTCAGCGTCTTCGGCATGTCCGCCGCCGCGTCGCTGATGGCGGGTGTGGTGCTGTTCAATCTCGGGTGGGCCACGCTGCTGCTCAGTACGGTTCCGGCGCTCTTGCTGCTCTTGTTGGCGATCCTGTGGGAGCGCGGACGCGAATGAAGGGGTTGCGGCGACGTGTGGCTCGAACGCATTCCGACCGAAGACGTCGAGCGGCGATTCGACACCGCGAGCGGTATACCGCCAACGGGACTCGTGATCACGCCGCGTGAGCTCCGGGACTTGATCGCGTAGCTTTCGACGCTGGAGTGAAATGATGCGCATATCCCCTGGATCGTTGACCCGAATCGCCGCCGTCCTGCTGCTGGCCGGCAGCATCAGCGGTTGCACCGAAGTGATCCGGCTGATTCGCGGATTTCCGCCGCCGACCTTCGAGAGCGAGGCGCCGGAGCTTCCGGAGTCCCTGCCGCGTCCCGCGGTGCTGCTCTTCAGCAAGACGAACGGCTTCGTCCACGAGAGCGCGCTCCCCGCCTGCAACGACCTGGTCGAACGATTGGCCCGCGAGCGCGAATGGTCGGTCTTCCACACGACGAACGGCGCCGTGTTCAACGCCGAGCAGCTCGCCCGCTTCGACGTGACCGTCTGGAACAACGTGAGCGACGTCGTCCTGACGGACGAGCAGGAAGACGCGTTCCGGACGTGGCTCGAGCGAGGAGGCGGCTTCGTCGGCATCCACAATACGGTGTCGACCAAGTCCCATCAGAGCGAATGGTTCGTCGACGAGCTCGTACGCGGCCTGTTCACAGGGCACCCGACCGAGCCTCAGCTACAGGAGGCGCGCATGGTGATCGAAGACCGGGAACACCCTGCGATGCGGCACCTGGACGCGGAGTGGGTTCGGATCGAAGAGTGGTATTCGTTCGATCGGAGCGCGCGCGATGCGGGCTCTCACGTCCTGGCCAGCCTGGACGAGTCGACCTATGAGCCGATCTTGGATCTGCCGTGGCCCCTTCCCGACCGGGATCTGCGGATGGGCGACCATCCGATCGTCTGGTCCCACTGCGTGGGCCAGGGCCGCGCGTTCATGTCGTCTCTCGGGCACGAGGGCGCCTACTACTCCGAGCCGAAGCACTCGAAGATGATCGAGGGGGCGATCGCCTGGGCCGCCGGGCTCGAGGGGGACGGGTGTGGGGCAGCGTCGACTCGAGCGGTCGTGAAGTAGGCGCGGCGTCGAGACGGCGCCGAAGCTCGCCCTCGGAAGGATCGACTGCCGAGCCCTCGGCGTTCTGTCGAATCGATCGCGCTCACACGTTCTCCTCCCGGGTCGGCGCCGAGATGGCATCCATTCGCATCCCTTGCCGGTGCCACAGAAAATTGGTACTCAATAATATTGATTGCCAATTTTCCTTCATCTCGGAGTGATCTCAGATGCCGGCTCACGACTCCGCGCGACCCATCTCCGAAGCCCGCTCCGCGACATCCAAGCGCGCTCGAACGCGGCGGCGCGTCCTCGAAGCGGCGCTCCAGTGCGTCGCTGAGAAAGGCGTCGCAGGGGCCACGGCAACGGAGATCGCAGAGCGCTGCGGGCTGTCGTGGGGCGTGATCCAGTACCACTTCAAGGACCGGGTCGGCCTCTACCTGGCGCTCCTCGAGTCCGGAGTCGAGGGCCTCGAGAGCTCCCTCGCTGGACTCGAGACGGCGACTTCGGATCCCGCCGATCGGGTGGCCTCCCTGGTCGACGGCATGTGGGGGGGCATGAGACGAGACGGCTACCGCGTGCTGCTCGAGATCCAGCTGCAGCTCGGTCGAGAGCCCGCCCATCGCGCCCGCGTTCGCAGACAGATGCGCCAGATGCGTTCCCAGCTCGACGACGCCTGGCGCAAGGCCCTTCCCGAGTTCGACCCCGAGCGGGTCGCGAAGGCCGAACGCCTCGCGACCACCTCGCTTCGCGGCCTTGCGCTCGAGCGCGCGGTCGAAGGCAACCGCGCAGCGTACGCGGCCGAGCGCGAGGCGATCATCGAAGCGCTCCTACCGATTCTCGGACTCGAGGCTGACTAGCCCGGGCCCGGTCCATACAGGCACGACTCACGAACCAGAAAGGACGACGACCATGCGTACCAACAAACCCGATCGCCCCTCCCTCGAGCTCGACGACTACTCGGGCGACTTCGTTCCCGACCTGCACCTCTCGGACTTCTCGAAGGAAGGCTTGATGAAGCTCGTCGAGGTCGGTGGATCGATCTACGGCGCGGTCAACCGGCAGTGGTACAAGGAAGCGATCAAGCGCTTCGGCCAGGAAGTGGCCGACGAGATGCACCACGAGGCGTGGTTCGCGGATGGCGGCGCCGGCGACCACGAGAACTTCACGATCTCGACGCTGATGGGCTTCGCGGACGAGGACGCGGAGACGTCGGCGATGAAGGTCTGGCAGTGCCTTCCCGCCATGAGCACGCGCATGACGCTCACCTTCGAGCAGAAGGGCGACCAGGAGTGGGAGATGCACACGCCCCAGTGTGACGTCCCCGAGACGGGCGAGCGCGAAGGCCCCGAGGTCATGGACTACATGTGCAACGAGATCTGCGGCCATCTCGAGCTCTTCGGCTTCCGCCACGGGGCGGCACGATGGAACGAGAAGATCCGCATCGACCCCAAGAAGCTCCCCCCGCGCGCGAGCAAGGACGAGCCCCACTGCCGGTGGCGCATCGCCATGTCGGAGGAGCGGGTGGACTACGCGTCGGAGCCCGGCGAGTACGTCAGCGAGCACGGTCTCGAGCGTGAGACCGACAAGGACATCGTGAACTACGAGGCCGGGAAGTACTCCCAGAAGGACAAGTAGCCGCTCGGTAGAGGTGCGTTCGATCGCCCTGCCCTACGTCGCGACATGAGAGCGGGTCGACGCGTCGCCGAGCCGGTCGTGACCTCGACGTCGAATCCTTCGGCCCGGCGCATCGATCAGGATACCGAGGCTCTCTCTAAAGGCGCTGAGCGCCGCCCCACGAGCGAATCTGCACTCCGCACGAGAAATCCGATCCCTTTCCCGTCGCCCGCGCGTCGATGTTCTCGAATCGGGCCGGGAGAGCCGGATCACGCGAAGGCGGGTCGCATTCCGCGGTCCCACGTCGAGGTGAACGTCGTCTCCGAATTCGCCCCGATCGAGGAGACCCGCCATGCGCGCCCGCCCTATCGATCATTTCGTCATCCAGCCCGAGCGCTTCATCGTACTGTTCGCATTGCTCGCCTGCCTGACCCATTCGAACGCCCTCGCCGCGACGTTCACCGTCAACTCGACCGGGGACGCGGGCGACACCAGCCCGGGCGACGGCTTCTGCTTTACGGGACTCTTCATCCAGGTGCCGCCAGGCTTCTTCGGCCCGGAGTGCACGCTGCGCGCGGCCATCGAAGAGGCCAACGCGTCCAGCGGCGGCGACGTCGTCGAGTTCGCTTCTTCGTTGCCCACGATCGCGGGCGTCGTCGAGATCCGGCCGACGAGCAGTCTTCCCGCGATCTCGGATCCGCTCACGATCGACGGTTACACCGCCCCCGGCTACGACCTCCTCGATTCGGATGCCAGGCCCATCGTCAACATCGGCGGAAGCCAGGCCGGACCCGGCTCAGGGCTGCTCGTGGTCGCAGGCGCGGCCGGCACGGTGTTGCGCGGTCTTGCGGTACACGGGTTCGACGGCAGCGGGATCGTCTTGACGCTAGGCACCCGATCGGACGCGAATGTCGTCGTCGAGGGTTGCCACGTCGGCATCTCGCGGGGCGTCTTCTATGTGGGTAACGGCGCCTATGGCATCGAAGTACGCGCATCCCGCACGGTACGCATCGGCAAGTCGTGCGCCGGTGGAATCTGCACGGGCCGGCGGAACGTGATCGCGAACAGCGACTCGCACGGACTCCGCATCGTGGCGAGCCTCTTCGTGGACGTCTACGGAAACGTGATCGGGACCGACACCTTCGGCTCGTCGACCTTCGTCCCGTTCGGAGGGGCCACGCCCAATGGCGGCTACGGAATCACGGTCCTGGGCGGAAGTCGCAGCGTGATCGGCTCGACGACGTCTGGGGGCGGCAATCTCGTGTCCGGCAACGAGCTCGGTGGCGTCCTGATCGATTCCGCGAACAGCATCTTCATGCGCGGTAACTCGGTCGGAACCAACCTCGCCGGCACCGCCGCTCTCGCGAACCAGGGCGTCGGCGTCGAGATCATCGACGGCCTCGCGAACATCGTCGGTCAAAATGTGATCTCCGGGAACGACTCGGGGGGCGTGCTCGCTTCCGGCGCGAACACGATCGAACTCAATGTGATCGGTCTGACGGCGGACGCGATGGCACCGCTCGGAAACGGCTCACACGGGATCTCGGTCGACGGTTCCGGAGCCCTGATCGAGGCGAACGTCATCGGCGGCAATGCCGTCCACGGGATCCTCACCTTCGGCGACGACCATCGGATCCTCCGTAACGTCGTAGGGACGAATGGCCTCGGCGACGATCTTGGCAACGGGCTGCACGGCATCGTCGTCAGCGGCGGCGCGGGCGTGGAGATCGGCGCGCCCGGTCTCGGCAACATCATCGGTTTCCAGAACTTCGCGATCGGAATTTCGAGCGCGACCGGACCGAACTTCGTTCGCGCGAATTTCATCGGCGCCGCGCCCGATGGGACGCCCATCCCGAACACTTGGTCGAGCGTCTACGTCGCCGATTCAAGCGATCAGGAGATCGGCGGAGTGGACGGCCTGACCAACGGCATGGGCAACGTCATCGGACACAACGCGGGGAGTGGCATCGCGCTCATCGACAACGGACCGGCGGACACGGGGAATCGCGTCCAAGGCAATTGGATCGGGGTCATGCCCGACGGGGCACCGGCGCCCAACGCCGGTGGCGGGATCCGCGTGCAAGACGATGGGAATACGATCGGCGCAGCGCTGTCCGACCCGGATGAGATGGTCGTCTCCAAGGCGAATCGGATCGGCCACAACGCCGACGCCGCGATTCGCGTCTGGTCCACCGCGGCGGGCACGACGACGCGAGGCAACTTCTTCGTCGAGAGCGCCGAGGGAGTCCCGATCGATCTCGAGGACGACGGCGCCAGCGACAACGATTTCGCGGACATCGACCTGGGCGCGAATCAGCTGCAGAACCTGCCCGAGTTCGATGCCCCGCAGTCGGGCTGGAACGACCTGACCGGCGAGCTCGACGTCCGCTACCGCGTCGACACGGACGTCCACGCAGCGACCTACCCGCTCACGATCGACTTCTATCTGCGGACGACCCTCGACGGGCAGACGGACGTCTATGTCGGATCGGACAGCTACCCGGCCGCGGAAGCAACCCTCTACCGCACGGCCGCGATCACACCCCAGTCCGAAAGCGACCTCGACGGATTGCTCATCGCGACCGCGACGGACGCGGAAGGCAACACGAGCGAGCTGAGCCGTCAGTCGGTTCCAGTGCCCGAACCGGGCCTCGCGGGAATGCTTGCCGCGGGATGTGCGCTGCTCGGAGTCGTTGGTGGGAAGCGGGGAGCCGCGGATCCCCTTGCATCAGGCTTCGTGAGCGCGCCACGCCGCTAAGAGCATCCCGCCGAACCCGACGACGAGGCTGGTCGCGAGGCCGGCTCGCCGGGCGCGCGAACGAATCGTGCCGATCCGCGGTCACCCGTCTCCGGCTCGACGCGTCATGGCCGCTGGACTCGTTCCGTGTTCCTCACGACGCGGCGCGAGCCGGCGTGGACGATTCGACGCCAAGGGTCCCGGGGTCCTCCAGCTGAGTCGGCGCCGATGAGACGGGGATCGCTGGCGCTGCCGGTTCCTCGACGGAGGGCTCCTCGCAACACTGCGCAACTTCCAGGATGAGATCCAACAGAAAGACGACGATCTCGGCGATCAAGAGCGCGACAGCCAGGAAGTAGAAGCCAAGCCCCATGTCGGATGCGCCCGAGGCGCAGATGAGCAGGCTGCCCCAGAGCGGTGCTTCGAGCGCCCAGGCGATCCGGGCAACCACCTTGTGTTGGACCTGAGCGTCCCGGAATTTCGGAACCGCCTTGAACTGCCAGACGATGATCGCGGCGTTGAAGGTCATGAAGACGACGGCCGAGCCTCGCAGGATCGTCTCCGCCTCCGCGCCGAACGCGCGGAGCACGGTGGGCGTAACGCACGCGACCATCGTGACGCTCGAGGTGACGACGATCGCGACCAGGCGCACTACGCCGTGTGCGTCCGCGGCCAGCACCGACATCAGCGCGACGAATCCGATGAAGACACTCGCGATTTCGGCCACGGCCAGAAGTTGATCGATGTATTCAGCAGGCACGACACCCCCGACCTTCCGCGATCCTCCACGCGCTCCGTGGACCACGAGTCCGTCGCGGCACGTTCGGATCGACTCGGTCGTCATCGTCGCACCGCGAACGCGAGGTCGCCTGGTGCATCTGGGCGAGTCAGGCTCGTCAGGCTGGGCCGGGGGCTGATGCCATTGGGCGAGTCCCCGGCCCGCTCTCAACGTCGCCCCGTCCTTATGGCCCATACTCAGGCTCGACGCAGCGCGGTAGGACTCGCAACGATCGCGTCGTGGAGATCTCGAGCGAAGAGCTCACCGGAAACCAGGAACGACACGCTCACTCGATCAGGTTCCGCCCGTCAGGTTCTCCGGCGTCCCCGGCCGACAGCAGCGATCGCCACACTGCCGATCAGCACGCTCATACCGACGCTGGGTTCCGGCACGCGCGTGAACGACGTGACGATCATCGCGTAGTCCATATAGCCACGCGGGTTCGTGTTGCGGTAGCCGAGCCGCTGGTTGCCGGCGCCCGTCGCGATCATGTGGCCGGCCTGCAGCTTCATGTCGTGGAACGCACTCTCGGGGACCGTGGGGTAGCCGTCGAGCGCGTGGCGCGCGCCGACGATCTCCGGAATCCCGCTCCCCAGCACGGTGAAGGCCGAAAGCAGCACGGACTCGCGGGTCGACGCGACGTCGACCTGCGCCAGGTTCGGGCCCGTCCGACCGTCCTGTTGCACGAGTCCGTCGGTGAAGACGCGCGCGAACTCGAGATCGGTGGCGTCTTCGAGGGTCGCAGCGACCAGCCCGCGTTGATCGGTGCCGCTGTGGCCCCAGACGACGTCGATCGCGCCGGACTCGCCGGCGACGACCGGGAGGTAGAACATCTCGACCGACAGCGTCGTGAAATAGGTCACCTCCATCGACGCGGCGTGAATCATCTGCTCCCCGGCGAAGCGGACGGACTGCGAAGTCGAGCCGCGAGCGCCCACGCGCACGACCAGCAGCCCGTCCACCGGCACGATGTACTCACGCATCGTAAGCGTCGCGCCTTCGACGGCCGTCGAAGCCGCCTGCACGCCGACGACGTCGATCGCGAGGGTCGGCACCGCGCTGCCGAAGACCAGAAGGCTCGCCAGAAACGCGCCAGAGCGCTTTCTGAAGAGGAGCGATCGAAGGAGACGAAACGCATTCACCACTAGAGCTCCAGGCATTCGAACCCGGCTCTTGCAACGGCCGGTGTTCTTCCTGGAGATCGCGCTGGGGTCACCTCGCCGTCGTGATTGGAATCACCCGGGCTCTGGAACGCGTTGACTGCGGTTCCACGACGAATCTCGTGGTTCGTGCGTCAGAGCAACAGACGGCCTGACCGTCCGCGCCGCATCGCCTATCGGACTCCCGTCGCGATCCGGCGGCGCCATCCAGCGAAAGCAAGCAGCAGACCGCAAACCGCGAGGCCGGACCCGAACCCAGGCTCCGGCACCCGAATCGAGACGCCGCCCAGATTGTCGAGCGCCGTGTCGTCGACCAGCGAGAAGTACACGCGCTGATCCTGCGACAGGGTCAGCGTGACATCCTTGTCGAGAGTGGCGTCGTAGGCCGCCTGACCGCTGGCCGCGCCGACGGGCAAGCCGAAGCTGAACCCGCCGTCGATCTCCGGGTCGACCGAGAAGATCGTGCCCCACGGCGCGCTCGGTCCCGGCGACCAGCCCGTGAACTGCGCTTCGGGATCGGCAACCGGGTCGACGAGCGTGAGCGTATGCACCCCCGCCTCGAAGAAGACGCAGAGCTCGTGCCCCGCGCCGACCGGGCTCGTGAAACGCTCGGCGGCCAGATTCAGCACGCGCGGTCCGAGCGCGCGGTGGCAGCCTGCGACGTCTCGGATCTCGTGCGCACTCAGTGCGCGATCCCAGTAGGCGAACTCGTCGATCTCGCCATCGAACAGGTTCACGAGGTTGTTCGTTTCGTATTCCTGCCACGCGCCCACGTGGATCGAATCCGGAAAGGCGGGATCTCCCGGCTCGAGGACCTGGCTCGCGATGGAGCCCGTCAAGGGATGGACGTCCACGCGAACGCCATCGAGCCAGAGCTCGACCTCGAAGTCGATGAGATCCCGCACGATTGCCGCGTGATGCCATTCGCCGTCGTTCACGACGGGTCCGGTGAGAACGTCATAGGGGACGCCCCCTGCCGAACGCACGTAGCCCTCGAGCTGGCCGTTCAGGTCCATGTTCAGGGCCCACATCGACGAATTGAAGCCCTGGCTGACCCCGCCGAGGTCGTAGAGCGTGACGATGCCGTGGTCCCCGCTCGGCGTCATCGAAGTCCGGAACCAGGCAGAGGCAGTGAAGTCGGCTTCCGGATAGAGATCGAGGGTTTGAAAGTGACTGCCGTTGGTGACGCTCGGGATCGAGACCGCGTAGTCGGTCGTGCCGTCGAAGCTCCACGCGACGCCGTCGACCCCGGGCGCGAAGGGCACGCCGTTCAAGAGGCTGCCGTGGGCCCAGCCCCAGCCGTCGTAGGCGTCGTACTCGGCGCGATGCAGCACGCGTAGTCCGTCGGCGGGAATCGTCGGATCGGCGAGCGGCGCGCACTCGACGTGGGCCTGCATGGTCCACGAACTCGAGCCCCGACTCTGTGCGTCCCAACCGACCGGGAGGCCGCCGGGTGCACCGTCCTTCGGTCGGCTCCAGGCGAGTCCAGCGTCCCCGCCGTTGGCACTCCCGCCGACCGGCACCTTGCCCCCGAGACAGTTCACGACGATCGACTTGGGTGTGCCGGGCTGGAAGGGAATCTCGTCGAAGACCACGTCTCGGCGTGAGGCGTCGCTGCAGACGGCGTGAACGTCGAGGCCCCACGGACTGCTCGAAACGCCCGCGCCGAAGTCGTAGGCGTTGACCTGGCGACGGGGGATGGGCTCGATCGGTGTCGAGATATCGAAGCTCGCCGTGAGGATCTGGCGCAGATCGGCGCCCGTGAGATCCATGCCCCCGCTGAAGGGAACCTTGCCCGTCGGACATTCGAGTTCGAGCCACTGCGCCGCGTCCGTGGACTGCGCCCCGGCAAGCGAGATCCGCTCGTAGCCCGACACCTCACCGCAAACGACGTCGACGCGCAGGTCCCAGCTCGTGCCGGTGTCGACCAGCTCGCGTGCCGAGCCGACCCAACTCGTCGGCGGATCACCCGGCCCGGGGTAGCTCTCGGAAAGGCCGATGTCCGGCCCGGCGCTCGTGCTGACGCCACCCGTGAGAGCGGTGGTTCCTGCCGGGCAGCTCACGGTCAGCGACTTCGGGCTCGTGCTGTCACTCGCCGTCGACTGGGTCACGACGTGGTAGTTGCGGACCTCCGGGGTGGCCGTCAGCTGCGCGGTCGCGGGGACCGCGGCGAGACAGAGCAGGAGCGTGAAGATCTCTGCGCGGACTGCCCTCCCCTTTGCCGTGACGGAAGGAGCCGGAGTTCGACGGACGCTCGCCGTCCGAAGGGTCGGGCTTCCCATGCAGCTCCTTGCTACGCGCTTCCACCCGATGCGGTGGTCTCTTCGCGACGTACTGATCTTCCTCATCTTCCCGTCCCTCTCATCGTGGCCAGGACGTCCGTTCGAGTCGGACCGCCGGCTCCATTTCATGTTCGCCCCACGCGAGCGATCGCGCGAGCGGCGCTCACCCCTCGCGTCGCCGACCCGAGAATGCGAGCGCGGCAGCGCCGATCCCGAGGCCCAGCGCCATCCCGGGCTCGGGCAGCGTGTAGAGCACGACGTCGTTGCCGTCGCCGCCCTGGTAGGTGATGAACAGCTCTTCGCCGTTCCAGACGTCGACGAGACCGTCTTCGGGCAGACCGTTGAAGGCGCCGGTGCTGGTTCCGTCGATCGTCAGGACCTCGAACGCGTGTCCCTGCGAGAGCGGGAAGCTCGAATCGACGTTGAGCTCGAGATCGCCCGCCAGGAAGAGGTCGCCCGTCACGTGCACGGAGTCGAAGCCGACGCCGGGGACGGTGCCCTCGATGTCGAGGGAGAGCATGCCCGGGGACCCGAGGTCGAAGTCGTTCAGGACGACGAAACCGATCGCGTCGTCGATGATGAGCTGGCCATCGTTCAGGAGCCCGACGGCGACGTCCGAGCCGTCTTCCAGCGTCATGGTCCCCGCAAATTCGTTGACGAGCAGGCCGCCACCGATCCAGGTCGTGGACGCGTCGAAGAACGAGTCTTCGAGCAGGTGCAGCTCGTCCGTCGAAGCGACGAGCTCGATCGTGGCGTCCTGGAACCATTCGGTCGGGGGGTCGATGTAGCCGATCGCGCCGTCGACCAGGACCTCGGCGCCGGTCAGGAAATCGATGTCGGGCGCGATCAGATGGTTGTTCGTGCCGGAGACGAAGTGGACCTGGCCGTCGATCACGACGGCCGTGTCGAACTCGATCTCGTTCGAGCTGCCGATCTCCATCAGACCACTGAAGGGATCCGTGAGCGCGCCGCGGATCTCGAGGTTGCCGCTCGAGGTCACGTCGAGATGTCCGAACTCGGTCTGACCGACGTTGCCGTCGAGGTCGAGCCGGCTGGCGGCCTGGCTCCAGAGCAGGAGATCGCCGCCGTTCGGGCGAACGGTTCCGGCGACGTCGAAGCGGGTGCCGTTGCTGAGCAGCGCGACTGTGCCGTGGCCCGAGATCAGGCTCGTCTGGCTCACGTTGATCCCGAACGTCGCGATGAAGCCACCGCCGTTCATGCGGAGCTCCGCGCCCTGGTGCATCGAGTAGAAGAACCCCACGAAGTCGAAGCCGAAGGCCGCGCCACTGTCGACCTGGAGTCGCGTGCTGCTTCCTGCCGAGCCGGGCCCATAGCCGTAGAGGAAGGTATTCGCGCCACTCGAGGAAGCGGACAACGAGAAACCGTTCGTGCGAACGCGCGCGCCGTTCGACATCGTCAGCCCGGCCAGCGACCCGATGTGGGCGTCGAGCCGGATGTTGGCGTTCGAATTGATCGTGGCGAAGTCGCCGGCGCCGGGAGAGCCGGACGGCGTCCAGAAGCCCGACGGTGTCCAGTTGCAGCCGCCGAAGAGACAGAGCGTCGGCACCCAGGTGTAGTTCGTCGCGAGGGCTTCGCCCGAACCCATCGACGCCAGGGCGATCCCGAAAAGCAGAGACTGGATCCATCGCGCGCTCGTTCGATTTCGCATCGATCTTCTCCCGGAGGGCGGGGGAGCGTGCGGGAATGTCCGCTTCCTCCCTCTCCTGCCCTGTTGGAGAAAGAGTCGGCGACCGGTGCGCGACGCGGTGTGGAGCGCTTCACACAAGCATCGGATCGATGTGAAAGTTCGCGCTTTTTCCGGCCCGAGCCGGGCGCCGCGCACCTCGGACACTCCGTGTTCGGGGCCCGAGGGCAGCTTCAGGCCCCGTCTAGAGCCAACTATTGATCAGCAGAAACGGCGACCAGTAGTAGGGATGCCGATACCGCAACTCCCGGATCAACCCGACCTGCCCCGCCCGCACCGCCTCCGCCCTCGACGTCCCCGGCTCCTTCAAAGCCTCGTAGAAACGCGCCATGAAGGCGGCGGTCGCCGTATCGTCCACCTGCCAGAGCGTCCCCAGTGCACTCCGCGCGCCCGCGCGAACCGCGACGCCCGACAAGCCGAGCGCTGCCCGTTCATCGCCTTGCGCGGTCTCGCATGCCGACAGGATCACGAGGTCGAGGGGCTCGTCCCGGTAGCGCGTCGCCGAGAGCGCGTCTGAGAGCGTGTCGAAGGCGATCGGTCCGTCGTGGGCGAGCAGGAAGCCGTCGGTCCCCGATGCGCCGAAGCGGGCGTGCGACGCGATGTGGATCAGGCCGAAATGAGATTCCCTGATCCGGCTGGTGAGCTCGGCTTCGGAGAACTCTTCGTTCAGCAGCCGCGCGCCGCCAACCATCGAGTGGATCGATTCGATCTCGCGATCGACGTTGGGCAGCGCCGCGAATCCGTCCACGGACTCACTCAGGCCCGCCATCAGGACGTCGAGGTTCGCGGCGTCGAAGGGCCGCGGGTCCGTCAGCTCGAGGCCTGGCGTCAGGCCGAGCGGGTAGCGTTCGATCAGGAAGCGTTCGCCGTCATGGAGCGCGGCCATCGGGATCGTTCGCAACACACCGTCCGGTACGAAGACCAGGGTGCGCGGTTTCGCGTCTCCGAGGATCGACTCCAGCGGCTCGACGAGCCACGCATACAGCTGTCGAGCGGGCGCCAGATACTGGCGCGTCGTGCGCTTCTCGAGCAGGTGCCGGAAACGCAGCACTTCCCGGCGGAGTCGCTCGCGGTCGACGTCGACGACGACCTGCGACAACTCGGATCCGATCGCGACGAGCAGCTCCAGCCGATCGTCGAGCAGCACGGGATAGACGATCGCGGCCTCGCGAGACGCTTCGCTCACCCGAGAGATCTGTTCGCGGTAGCGAATGACGCAGTCATCCTCGAAATAGTCCCGAAGCTCGTCGCTCTTCATGCGTTCGAGGATGGACTGCGCGGTCTGCAGGTCGGATCGGCGCGCCTCCTCGCTTTCTGCATTCCGGGCGCGGCGCAACAACCGATCTGCGTATTCGCGGTAGAAGCGAGGAACGTCGCCCGCACCCGGCCGCGCTCCGGAGGAGATGCGTTGCGCGCGCTCGATCGCGCCGCGGTGGCCCTCGAGGATCTCGAGACCGGCGGCGTAGGCGTCGATCGCCTGATCATCTCGACCGGCGCGGGATTGCAGACGCGCCATCTGGAGATGCCAGGGAAAGAGGTCGGCCCTCGAGTCGGAGCGCGCCGCGTCGGCGATCGCGCGGCCGGTCAGCACGATCGCCTCTTCGGTGCGCCCTTCGAGCGCGTAGATCGCGCCGAGGTGTCCCGCCGCGCGGGCGCGCATGCGCGCGCGAGCCGCCGGAGACGCGAGGCGATCCGCCAACACCAGCGCTGCCCGGAGCGATTCGTCGCCTTCGCGGACCAGCGCGGAGCGATCGCCGAGCCCTCGCTCGAGGGCGTGGCGCGCCGTCACCCCGAGATGCGTCGTGAGGAGCGCACGCAGTCCTTCGTCTGCGATTCGAGCCACCTGTGCGCGAAGCGCTGCCCGATCCTCCGCCTCTCCGAGTCGTCCTGAATCGACCCGTGCGCGGTGCGCGTTCACGTGCGACTGCGTCGCGAGCGTCTCGTCCCCTCGCCGTTGGGCTTGGGACGCGACGGCTTCGTATTTCGCGGCCGACTCGGCCGCGGCGCCGGTCGCCGCGAGCATCCGCGCTTCGGCCGCCTCGGCCGCCAGCTGTAGCTCCGGCGCGCCTAGCGAATCGGCAACTTCGCGAACGCGGGCGAGATCCTCTCGCGCCGCGTCGAGCTCGCCGAGCGCGAGGGACAGGTTCGCGCGCACGACGCGCGCCGCGGCGAGCCGCAACGCATCGTCGGTCTCGACCGCGATCAAGACGGCCTCGCCGACCGCCGTGAGTCCCTCCTGCAGGGCTCCGCGGGCGAGATCGTGCTCGGCGCGCTGGAGCAGGGTGCGGTGCCGACCTGCGACTTGCTCCGTCGCATCGGTTGCTGCGAGCGACGAAGCCGCCGCGGTGAAAGCCAGTCCTACGGACAGGGCGACGCTCTTCCAGAGCGCGATCGAGCCCCCCATTACCATGCCCTCCATGTCAGGCCGAGATGCACCGAGCGATCCTGCAGATCCCCGGAGTCTCCGGTGTTGCGAAAGCCGTGCGCCAGGTCGATGCCGATCGCGAGCGACGGGTGCGGTGTCCATTCGAAGCCGAGACCGATGCTCGACAGCGTGCGGATGCCCGGCGTCTCGCGATCCCGATTCCACGCGTATCCAAAGTCGATGAACGGCGTCAGCGCCAGCAGGGTCGTCGCGTCATCGCGCCGCCAGACCGGCACCCGCAGATCGACGCCCGTCGCGACTCCCTGGTCGGCCACGATCTGATTGCGGCGATACCCGCGTACGTTTCCGGCACCGCCGATCGCGAACTGCTCGAGCGGCAACAGCGGGCGATTCGCGAGTTGGAAGTCCGCGCGAAGGCTGAGTTCGATCCCGCCGCGGTCGAAGCGGTGCAGCCCTCGCGCCTGTGCGTACCAGGACACGAACTCGCCGTCCGGGCGTTCGCCCGTCTCGGTCGTCGCGTCGAGAAAGCCTGTGCCGAAGCTCGCCATCGAGCGCAGGGCGACCACGGTCGCCGGGGCGCGATGGGTCCACTCGACGATCGAGCGCACGACACGCAGCTCCGAGCGGCCGTCCTCCGGACCATTCGTGAGAAAGGAGAAGGGCTGATTGCCGAAGATGAAGGTCTCGCTTCGCCTCACGTCGAGCAGCATCGTCCAGTCGACGCGGTCCGTCGGCGTGTGCCAGAGCGTCTGCCGCAGACCGAGCGAGACGCTCCAGTCGACGGAGCCGATGTCGAGCGCCTTCAGCTGGTTGTCGACCAGTTCGGCTTCGCCGTAGCTCGCCTCGAAGACCAGGGCGGTGCCGCTGACGTGAACCGGGAGCGCGTAGGCCGCGTTCAACCGCGACAGGCCTTCCGTCCGCGTGAAGGAGAATCGGAAGTCGTCACCGTAGCCCAGGACGTTGTCGTGCCGAGCGCGCAGACGACCCGCGAAGGCACCCACGCTCGGCGACTCGTGGTTGTCGAAGCCGAACTCGATCGCGTGCGGTCGCGCTTCCTCGACCGTCAGCTCGAGCACGGCGCGGTCACGACGCGAGCCCGGTCGGAGGCGCGCGTCGATCCGCTCGATGCGCGGGTCCTGATCGAGCAGACGCAGGGCGAGGTCCACATCGGCGACGTCGAGGGGGGCATCGATGTGTCGGAGGATGCGGTCGCGCACGACATCGGCGCGGTAGGCCGAGAGTCCGAACAGCTCGACCCGCTCGAGCGCCCCTTCGACGATCTGGATCTCGAGCACCCCGTCGGTCACGGATTGCGGCGGAATGACGGCGCCCGAATTGATGAAGCCCGCCGTTACGTAGAGCTGTGTCACATGTCGCCGAAGCGCCTCGAGCCCTTCGGCGTCGAGCCGAAGCTCGAGGAACGGCTCGACACCACGCTCGAGGTCCGCGGACGGGATCGCGGTGTTCTCGACGAAGCGAATGGCCGAGAGCACGAGCAAGCCGGGAGACTCGCCTCCCGGGGCGGCTTCCTGCGACGGGGGCGGAATCGGCGGGAGCACATAACGCTCGCGGTCCTGTTCGGGCGTCGGCAGGTCGGCGGGCGGGAGACGATCTGATGGGCGCTCGAACACGGGCGCCGGCAGAGGTCCCGGGGACGGTGTCTGCGCGTCGACGGGCGCGGCCGCGAGTGCCTGAACGAAGACGAGCACGACCCCGAGTCTCGCGGCCCGCCGAGGCCGCGCGAGACGATCACGTCGTTCGCGTCGCGAGGGGGTGCTCATCGCACTCAGCGCAGGCACCGATCGGCGCGGCTGCTGGCGACCAGAAGCGCGGCGCCCGGTCGATCCCCGACGGCGGCGATCTCGATCGACGGTGACGCGGCCGCGCGCGGCGCATCGTCCTGCCCGCCGAGACGGGCGTAAACGTCGCTCGGCAGCCCGACGGGCAACACGCTGTCGAGGTCGCTCGGCAGCCCATCGCTCGAAGCGACGACCAGACTGTTCGCGCCCGACGGCAGACGTGCGGCGCAGGGCTCGTCGATCAAGGCGGACACGTCGAGCCCGGGCGTGCCGAGCTCCTGACCGAGGTCGAGCTGCTGGGCGTCGGGAGCGCGCGTGATCACGGTTCCGTCGATGCCGGAATTCGAAGACGCGCTGATCACGCTCTCCGGATCGCGCAACAACAGGCTCGTCTCGATCAGGATGTTCCCGCCCGCGCCGGCGTCCGCCTGGGCCACGACTCGGCCGCTCCGGAGAACGAGAGCCGATCCGGGGTCCGACAGGATCGTGACATTGCCGCCTGGCGACGAGCCGGTCGTGACGCTCGACGTGATGGCGCTGTACTCGGCTGTCAGCAGGTCGCCGTAGTGGATCTCGATGTTGCCGCCGCCGGCGGCGTCGCTCTGGGTCGAGATCGCGCTGTCGAACAGGCGGATCTGCTCTGCGATGTCGATCGTGAGGCTACCTGCGTCACCGAGCGCTCCCACGCCGACCGGCCTTGCGGAGATCTCGGCGCCGTCCCGCATGGAGAGAGACGACGCCATGATCTCGACGTCCCCGGCGTCGCCGGTGCTCCCGGGCTGGGAGAGGGTGGTGATTCCGGTGAACTCGGTGTCACTCGTTCGACCCCTCATCTCGATCGCGCCCGAGACGTCGATGCTTATGTCGCCGCCTGGTCCGGACCCACGCGTGCTGGTGTCGATGCGGGCGTCGCCGCTCATGTCGAGGGAGGCGACGTCGATGTCGATCAGACCCATCGCGCTGGCGGACGTCGTGTTCTGGATGACGATCGCGGCACGGTCTTCCATCACGAGACGCGCGGAAGGGGAATCGATGAGGACGATCCCCGGATCGCCCGTGTCGTCCGCGGTGCTCGAAAGGCCGGAGCGCTGACCAGCGTCGTCGACGCCGGACATGCTGATCGTGTCGGTCACGCGCAGCTCGACGTTGCCGGCGGAGCCGGCGTTCTCACTTCGCGCGGTGATCCGGCCTCCCCCTTCGAAGCGCGCGTTCGCGGCGCGCACGCGAACGTCCCCGCCCTGCCCGTCCGCGTCGTAGCGCAGACCGCAAGGACCCGTCGTGCAGTTCGAAATGGTGACCGACGTGGTCGGACTCGCCAGAAAGATGAAGGGGAGGAAGGGGTCGAGCACGTCGCCTGGCTGTCGCGGCAGGGCGAAGCCGGTCCCCGCGAGAATCCCGCTCGTGAATCCGCCCGGCACGGCGCGGATCACCAGGTCTCCGTCGAGATCGATCACGACGTCTCCCGCGTCCGCATCGGTCACGGTCAACGCCTGGATGTTCGCGTCTTCGATCGTCAGGTCGTTTGCGTAGACGTTGACGCTGCCCGCCCCTTCGTTCGGCAGGACGAAGGCATTGCCCAGCGCGTCCCGAGGAATGCCGCTGGTGTTGAGCGTGACGCCATCCGCGATCGTGACGTCGCCCCGCGCGGTCACGCCCGTGAGCGTCACGACGTCGTTGCCCGATCCATCGACGCTCACCCGGACTTCGCCGCTCGACGCGAGGCTCACGAGATCGATGGGTCCCGTCTGGGTGTCGATGAAGGCGCGTTCGTTGTCCGCGCGATTTCCGAGAATCTCGATGCCACCGCCGATCGCGGCGAATCGTTGGTTCACGTCGAGCTGGATCTGGCTGCCATGAATCTGGATCGGGGCCGGGGCCTGCAGGAACCCGAAGCCCTCGACGGCGTCGACGGAGAGCGTGAGCGCCCCGCCAAGGGAAGTCTCCAGGATGTCGCCGCCCTGGAAGAGCAGACGATCGGCCGTCGACACGTAGAAGGCGCCGGTCGTGTCGACCTGCGCGTTCTCACCGAAGACGACACCCGCCGGATTCAAGAAGAAGAGGTTCGCGCCGGGGATCTCCGACCGGATCACCCCGTCGATCGAGGACGGGCCGCCCGTCACGCGCGTGATCAGGTTCTGGATCGTCGGGCTGCCTTGATAGACCGCGCGTTCGGTGGACGTGAGGTCGAACTGGCTGAAGCTGTGAAACAGGTTGGTGCCGGCGCGCAGGCCGTCGGCTTCGCCGATCAGGTAGTCCGTCGTGCCG
This sequence comes from uncultured Spirochaetaceae bacterium, assembly GCA_964488255.1. Lineage (GTDB taxonomy): Bacteria > Myxococcota_A > UBA9160 > UBA9160 > UBA4427 > UBA4427. The sequence goes on from CAZAUR010000025.1 coordinate 82,576, forward strand.
CCCGGGCCGATGGTCGTCGCGACCGTCCCAGCACCCAGGGAGCCGATCGAGCCATCACGTACGACTTGTGCGGCGGCCGGCACCACCGACGACGCCACGGCGAGCACCGCCGTTGCGCCCAGCGCGACTCTTCGGACGCCGCGCGCAAGTCGGGTTCGACGACCGGGATGTCCCGGAGTTCTCGGCATGACGACGCCTGCCTCCTGATGACGGCCAACGCTTCACCCGCCGTACTCGACCGTGCGGGATCGCGGCCCTCATCCGGACGTTACGTCGATCGAGACGCCCGATCTATGAAGCACTTCACGCTAGGTGCAGCGCTCGCGCCGACGGGAGAGCCCTACGAGCGCCCCCAGACCGCAGAACAGCGACAGCCCCAGGCCGGGCTCCGGCACCTGGCAGGCGTCGCCCATCTCGTCGAGGTCCGCGTCCTGCTGGGAGAACTGGCAGGTGGCGCCCCAGCTGCACTCGAGATCCGACATGCAGGTATTCGAAACGCCGGCGGGACCGATACAGGTTCCGAGGGCCGGGCCGTTCGGAACGTTCACGCAGTTGTCGCAGAGGTCGAAGATGGCGTCGCCGTCGGTGTCCGGGGGGTCGTTCGCGGGATTGTTCGGATCGAGGTTGTGGTAGAAGACCGCCTGCCCCACGCCGGTCGTGTTCGTTTCAGGCGCGTCGATCTTCCAGGCGCAGCAGTCGAGCCCGACATAACCCGGCGTGCCCGAGTACGAATAGGTATAGGGCAGGTAGTTCACGAGCTGCGGATCCAGCACCTCGCAGAGTCCGCCGATCGTCGTCGAGAGGAGTCCGTCGTCGTCGATGTCGTAGATCCAGCCGAAGTCCTCGCCCTCGCCGATGAAGGAGACGACGCCGGTATTCACGGTGCCGTCGGCGTAGGGCGCGGCGGGGGCGTAGTCAACGCGAAGCTCGGGCCGGACCGAGGAGGTCGGATGCTCGGAGCTCGCGAATCGAAGGGCGATGTCGAAGAAGAAGAAGGTGCTTCCTGGACCGCGCACCGTGAATCCGTGGCTGTCGTCCTGGTCGTCGACCCAACCCTGGACGGTGTCGTTGATCGCCGGACTCGAGAAGATCTTGTAGCCGGTGGTCGTCAGGCTGAGCGAGCTGAGCGATCCCCCGACGACGTCGCCGCCGGCGGTCGTCCACGCATGCGTCGAGCCCTGGCGCTCGAACCAATCCGCGGCCGCAGATCCGCTGATGGCGCCCAGGAACTCGCTGCCGGACGCGTTGGCGTTGCCCTCGTACCAGGGAGCACCGAAATTTCCCGGCGCCGTCTCGTAGAGCAGCGTCGTGCCGCCTCCGCCCGTCACCGAGACCACGTAGAGCTGCAAGTCGGCGTTCGAGACGACGGCGTTCCAGGGCAGCGTGCTGACCACAGGGAACGACAGCAGCCCATTCAGCTTGTTCCAGAAATTCGCCACGAAGGGAGGAACGCCGATCTGCTCGTAGTCCGTTCCGGCCCACATGTAGACGCCCGCGCCGTTGCTCGCGGCCGAGTTGCTCGCGTAGATCGTCGTATCCTTGTCGGCGTCGAGGAAGACGGTCTGGGGAGAGATGTCCGTCTCGACCTCGATCGCGATCGTCCCGGTCGGCACCCGCGTTTCACCGCGGATCGTGACGTCGACGTCCGCCGGGGCCCCTCCGCTGCCGAAGCTCAGCACCCGGACGATGACATCGACCTGGTGACCGACGAGGCCGCCCGGAACCGGAACGTTGTCGATCATGCTGACTTCGAGATACGCGTCCCCGCTAGACGGAGCGGAGAAGAAGGAATCCGTCGTGTTGATCGGAGCCGATCCTCCCGGCGGAACCGGCGGCAGCCAGTTCGTCGCCTCGATCTCGAGCTGGATGTCGGTGTGCAGGACGTCCGGCGAGACCTCGACCACGATGACCGGCCGCTGCGGAAGTGTGCCCATGTCGACCGTGTAGGTCAGCTCGGTCACCAGGTTCGGCAGGGTCTGACCGTTCGATTCGACAGGCAGCGCGAGCTGCGCGATCGCACTCCCGTCCCACAGGCAGGCGGCGAACACGAGCGCGAGCCAGCGGACCCCCGACGAGGCGGCGAACACGAGCGCGAGCCGGCGGACCCCCGACGAGGCGACGGGCGGACGGAGCCGGGGCCGCAGCGCGGGCCGGCACGTCAATGCGTTGATTATCGGCCGCTCGTGCATGCTCCCTCCGCAAGGAGTGTGCCCGCCAGTTTATCAGAGGCGACACATTTTCGGTGTCGTCCGTCGAATCGCGGTCGCGGATCAACGAAATCGGGCACTTGGGGTCCGAGGTGCCGGCCCGTGGGGACTCGCGCCTAGCACGTGACTCGCGAGACACCCGCCGAGTCCGCTGGCCCTGGTGAAGCGCTCGAATCGCGTCTGATGGGCGCGTCAGCGCCCCCGCCGCTTGAGCGGCCGCGCCGCGTCGCCCCGGGTCAGCTCGAGGGCCTTCTCCGCAACGGCGCGCGTCGCGTCTTCGATCGTCGAGAACGATTCGTCCTCGAGCGCTCGCTTCGCGCGGGCGAAGTCGGGCGGGCGGAAGCTCGTATTGACGCGCGGACGCAATGCGAAGACGTGGCCGAGTGTCACGCTCGTGGAGGACGCGGCAGACGACGTCGCCGCGGGCTTCTGCTCCGCTGAGGCCGTGGCGGACGCCTTCTTTCTGGCAACCTTCTTCGTCGCCGGCTTCTTGGCCGCCTTTTTCGCGGCCGGCTTCTTCGCCGCGGACTTCTTCGGCGCCGCCTTCTTGCTCGAGGCCGCGCCCTTCTTCTTGGCCTTCTTCTTCTTTGCCGCTGCCTTCTTCTTTGCCGCTGCCTTCTTCTTTGCCGCCATACGTCGCACCCCCCGCGCCCGGAATCGGGCGTCACGCTGATCGGAGAACCGTCAGGGTCCACTTCAGCGTGTAGGGAGAGGATATCCGGGGAATCGTGGGGGCGAATGTGTTCCCGGCCACACGCTGCATCGTGCCAAGCGGTCGCGCGAGCGGCTCCGCGCTAGGCCTCGAACAAGCGTTTAACACTTGCCGACCGCCCCGTCGGGGACTTTCGA
>CAZAUR010000026.1:0-71352 GCA_964488255.1 uncultured Spirochaetaceae bacterium
AACCGCTGACCTCGTCCTTACCAAGGACGTGCTCTACCACCTGAGCTACGTGAGCTGAGTCCTTCTGTTCGTCTACTCTGGAGCGGGAAACGGGATTCGAACCCGCGACCCCCAGCTTGGAAGGCTGGTGCTCTAGCCAGCTGAGCTATTCCCGCATGTAAGCCAGGGATGGTGGAGGGAGGAGGATTCGAACCTCCGTAGGCCAAAGGCCAGCAGATTTACAGTCTGCCCCGTTTAACCGCTTCGGTATCCCTCCGTGATCCCGTTCTGTTTCCGTCCATGATCGAATCTTCTTCCCGTCACCGGTCGGCCGCGACACCGTCGCTACGAGCGCGTGCGCGCGTCCTTTGCCGCAAAGCGCAGAGTCCCGCTCGGTTCCGATCTCCTCGGTCTTCGCGCGGCAAGCGGGAAGATCCTCGAAGAGGGGGACTCGAAGAGCGGGGGTCGCTCGATGGCCCGAACGTAGGCTCGTCGGTTCGTCGGGTGACACATTCGCATGTCAGTCTCGGGGACGCGCGGAACGTGTTCGGGACCCGACAGCGACGTTGGCGTGCGCTCGTCTGGGATGGCGCTCTCGCGCCAGGCCGATGGGTGATGGTCGTCGTTCGATCGATTGTCCTCTTTGGGTGTGGTTGATGATCTGCCCTGGGGCGTCTGCGGCGCGTGCGAACGGCCGCCTAACAATGCAGGATCGTTGATGTTTCTTCCAACGCGCGGAGTGCGGAAAAGTCTTCAGAGAGGTTTCGCAGATGCCTTCGACTCGACGTGCGGCGGTTGTGATGGAGCTGGCGAGGGGACTCGAACCCTTAACCTTCGGATTACAAATCCGGTGCTCTACCAGTTGAGCTACGCCAGCCCGGGTCCGGACGCTCGAAGATCAGGACTTCGTACCGCGTGTCATGACGATTCATGCGAAGGCATGACGGATGACGACCAGCGTGTACGTGTCCCGACCGGGTCGAGATACGAAACCGATGTGACCAAGCGCGAAATGATCGTTGAAAAAATGGGTCCCCGAGGCGGCAGACTATAGACCGCCTCCGTCCCCGCTGGCAAGCGCCTACAGGGCATTCACGGGTCCCCGGCGGGACGGAACTTCCCGAAAACGAGCCCCCGTGGGGCTCAGACTTCCCGGGCCGAGCGGCGGCGAAGCAGGTCGAAGAGCAGCACCGCGCCCGCAGTCGAAACGTTGAGGGAAGCGACCCGCCCGGCCATCGGGATCCAGACCCGGTGGTCGGCCACCTTCGCGACGCTCGGGCGGATCCCACGGCCCTCCGCGCCGAGCACGACCACCAACGGGCCCTCGAGCAGGCGGTCATCCATCTCGTATAACGACACGCCGTCCTCGAGCGCCGCCGCGACGACCCAGTAGCCGGCCTTCTGGAGCCCCCCGAGGGCACGGTTCAGGTTCGCGACCCGCGCCACGGAGAGCCACTCGATCGCCCCTGCCGACGCTCGGGCGACTGCCCCGGTAAGCGCCGGCGCGCGGCGATCGGCCAGGATCAAGCCGGACGCGCCCGCGGCCTCGGCGACCCGGGCGATCGCGCCGACGTTCTGGGGATCCTCGACGCCGTCGAGGGCGACGATCAGCGGCGCGCCCTCGCCCCGGTGCTCTTCCGTCTCCGCCAGCAGACGATCGAGGTCGTACTCCGGAAGCGGGCCGACTTCGGCGGCGATGCCCTGGGTCCGGGCGTCCGGCGGCACTCGGGCCTCCAGGGCGTCACGCGGGACGGACTCGACGAGCACCCCCGCCCGCTGCGCGGCGGTGACGAGCTCGTTGATCTCCGCCCCCTCCCGCCCCTCGCGGATCCAGACGCGCGCGATCTTGCGGCGGCCGGCACGCAGCGCCTCGCCGACTGCGTGCACCCCGTAGAGCCAGTCCTCGGACGGCGCGCGGGCGCTGCGGTGTCGATCGGGTGCGCGTCGCGACATCGGGCGATCATAGCCCGCGCCGATCGCGTCAGCGGACGAGCATCGCCCGGAGCGGATCCACCGCCTCGAGGAAGGGCGCGCAGTCCTCGATCTGCGGATGGTTCTTCAGCTCGAATTCGAGGTACGCCACGATCTCGCCGAGGGCCTCGTCGATTTCCCGCACGCGATCGCCCGTGAGCCGGAGCGCGCGATGGCAGAGGGTCTCCGGATCGAGGGTCGCGGTGTCCGAGAAGCGAACCTCCGCGAGCAGGGCACGACCGCGCGCCGCGCTCTCCTCGAGGATGCGGTTCAGCCGATCGGCGACCTCCCCGGCGCCATCGAGGGCGATCAAGGGCGCGGACAGCTCGAAGATCAACTTCGCGTGCAGATCGACGGCCTCACGCACGACATCGTCATCGGCGCTCGTCCACGGCCCGGTCTCCTCCGAAGCAAAGACCTCGACCGCGATGTGTCCCGTCAGCTGGAGGAACTGGATCGTGCGCGCCGTGGTTCGGGGATCGAGGCCGGCGCGATGGCAGATCCCGGGGAATCGATCCTCGCTCGCGATCGCGTCGACCACCGCCCGCTCGTTTTCCGACGCGGGGGTCCGCGTCTCGTCCCCCGGCAGGATGCGGGTTCGCCCGTCTTCCAGGCGCGCCAGGAATCGCAGGAGGTCGTCGCGTCGCGCGAGGCCTTCGCCGATCAAGCGGCGCGTCGGCAGGCTGAGCCGAACCACATTGTCGGGCTCGATCTCACCTTCCCAGAAGTGGATCCATCCCGCCGTGTAGGCGAAGAGCGAGCGGACGATCTCCTCGACCTGCGCCTTGACTCCGTTCCAGAGCTCGCGCGGCGTCAGGATGCCCAGCTCGACGACGACCTTTCCGAAGCGGGTCATCGGGTGGTAGCGCTGTTCAGCGAGCTCGAGCTGTGCCTGATCGATCAGGCCGCCGCGCAGCAAGCACGCGCCGAGTCGATCCGCTCCGAGATTCGATTCGGCGAAGACGACCTCGCCCCGGCTCAAGTAGACGGCCTTCTCTTCCCCTTCGTACTGGAAGAGCAGATAGCCTGACTTGCCCGCGGCGTGAACGAGCGAGAGCAGATCCGCGAGGGCGAACGCGCGCACGTCGGACGACAACACGAGGTCGCGGTCCCAGGGCACCGCCGCGCCGGTCGTATCTCCGCGCTCGAGCAGGATCGCGCGACCCGAACGTGCGAGAACACGCAGGCCTTCGTCGGGCTCGAGCCCGAGGGCCTGCTTCGACTCGTCCGAAAAGGTTCGGCCGAATCCGAAATCGCTGTCGTCGTGGGACACGGCTCCCCCCGTCGGAGGGCCACCGACGCAGACGCTCCCCCACTCATCGTCGCCGGCGCCGCAGCGCTTGAGCAGAACGCTGGAGGACGACACGAGGCGTTTCCCTACAGGCCATCACGAGCTTCGCCCAGGGGCCGGATTCAATTGCGCTCAAGGGCCGAGCCGGAAGACGCCGATACACACCAATGAAGGCAAGACGGGAGTCCGACATGCCCAGAGCAATCCGACGACATCGCATCGACACGCGCGCGAGCGATCGACTCCCCCTGTACGCCCCGCTCCACGTCCGGACCGGCGATGGCAAGCCCGCGGCGCCGCTCGCGCGCTGTACCGAGATCGGCCTCGGCGGACTGCGGGTCAGCGCCGCTGAAGGACTCGTCCCCGGCGAACGTGTCCACGTGGCCTTGCGGCTGCCTTCGGGGCGGATCTTCGAGATCGATGGCGTGGTCGCCTGGTCACAGCAGACGCTGCACCCGGCGATCTTCGGCTCGCCTGAGGGGATGGACGACGACGCCGCGTTCGGAATCGCCTTCGCCCCGGACAGCGCGGACGAGCTGCTGCCGATCGCTCGCCTCTTCGCTGCCCGCGACGGCGAACGCCGAAAGGCGCGGCGGATCCGGCGAATGCACGGACTCCCGATTCATGCTTGATCCGCTCGAAGCGCGACGGGTATGCTTGGCCTTCCCATGAGACCGCCCGGCACGTTCAAGCTGCTCGGCCGCTCGCGTCGGAACGAACGCGGCGGCACCGACACGATGGATCCGATGGCGCTGTGCGCAGACCGCAGCGACCGCATCGTCGATTCCCTGCGCATGCAGATCCTCGAGGGCGCCGAGGACCAGTCGCTCCGCATCCGGCAGATCTTCCAGGACCCCAAGGAGATCTACCGCGTCGAGATCGATTGTCCCGACCAGAACTACCAGCGCACGACCCTCCTCGACCGCGACGCGCTAGAGGATCTCCTCGCCACGGACGACGTCCGAGAACGCGTAGAAGACCTGCTCGACTGAGACCATCGGCGCTGCGCGCCTCTCTTTGCCGTCGGCGCCTACGCGCCTCTCGAGACGCCTTTCTCGGCGTCTCTTGCGCTGAGGGCTCCATCGCCTCTCGAGACGCCTTTCTCGGCGTCTCTTGCGCTGAGGGCTCCATCGGTCCGACGGCGCTTGCGAGTGGCGCGCCGAGCGCCGCCGAAGGCGCCCGCGCCGCGAGCGCTAGACGCGCGCCGCGCAGCGCGCGTCGAGAGGCGCGCATGCGCCGACCGGAATGGTGCCCGGGGCAGGACTCGAACCTGCACGGCCAGAGGCCAGGCGATTTTAAGTCGCCCGCGTTTACCATTTCGCCACCCGGGCCCGGGGGCAGTCTATCTCCTCGGCCTGCCGATCGCCCCGCTCGAGACTGCATCCAGAGTCCGCTCGAGCGCCGACACTTGACAGCGTCGCGCCCCTCAGGAGATACTGCCGCCCAATGAAGCCCGCTTTCGTTCGCACGAAGACTGTCACGACGATCGTCACGACGACGACGACGGAGACGTCCACCTAGCGAACCGGAAGCCTGCCCTGATGACATGCAACGCCCCTCCGGTTCGCCGGAGGGGCGTTGCGCGTTTCGGGGTCCATCGATCTCCGAGACGTGTCACCACGAGGAGAACGACATGGCCGCTTTCTTTCCCGATCTACGTGATCGCCCCCTCACCGTCTGCATCGTCGGCGCGACGGGCGCGGTGGGCGAAGTCCTGCTGTCCGTCCTGGCAGAGCGCGCCTTTCCGGTGGGCGAGCTCCGTCCGTTGGCGAGCGCCCGGTCCGCGGGCGCGACCGTGCGCTTCGCGGGGGCCAACGTCGTTGTCGAAGAGGCTCGGCCCCAGGCGTTCGACGGCGCCGACCTGGTCTTCTTCGCCGCCACCGGCGACCTCTCGAAGACGCTCGCACCCGAAGCGGCGCGACGCGGCGCCATCGCGATCGACAAGTCCAACACCTGGCGCATGCACGCGGACGTCCCCCTCGTGGTTCCCGAGATCAACGCCGACCGCGCGCTCCAGCACCGGGGAATCATCTCGTGCCCGAACTGCACGACCATCGGCCTCGTGATGGCCCTCGAACCGATCCGTCGGCGCGCGGGTCTCGAAGACCTCGTCGTCACGACGCTGCAAGCGGCGTCGGGCGCCGGACGCGACGGCCTCGAGGAGCTCGCAGCCCAGGAGCAAGCGGTCGCACGGGGTGAGGCACCGCGCGCGAAGGTGTTCGCGAAGCCGCTCGTGAACAACCCGCTCCCGCTCTGCGAGCGTTTTCAGGACGACGGCTACTCGACCGAGGAAGCGAAGCTCCGGCAGGAGACGCGGAAGATCTTCGAGCAGCCCGAGCTGCCGGTCGCGATGACCTGCGTGCGCGTGCCCGTCGGCGTGGGGCATGCGGCCACCGCCCTGCTCCGCACGCGGGACCCGATCGAAGCCGCGGAGGCGCAGGAGGCCCTCGCTGCGTTCCCGGGCGTCGAGCTCGTCGACGATCCGAGCGCGAACGTGTTCCCGACGCAACAGGACGTGGTCGGGCGAGACGAGGTCCTGGTCGGGCGGGTCCGGCGTGACCTCGACTCGGAGCGGCTCTGGCTCTGGGAAGTCTCGGACAACCTGCGCAAGGGCGCGGCCACCAACGCCGTACAGATCGCGGAGACGCTCGCGGCCGCGGCGCCGTCGTCGAACACGGCGGGCAGCTTCTAGTCGAGCGAGCGAGTCGCGACGCGGTCGAGAAAAGGCGCGACGTTCAGCCGAAGTCCGGCCGGCGTCGCTCCTTCATGGCCGCGACGCCCTCCTTCGCCTCGGGACCGAGGAAGCCGAGCATCTCGAAGCCGACACTCGCGTCGAACGCGGGCGCAGCCTGGCTCATCCAAAGGTTGAGGCTGCGCTTCGTGAGCTGGAGCGCGTATTGCGGCCCGTTCGCGAGCTTGTCGGCCACCTTCTGCGCCTCCGCGAGGAGCGCGTCCCGGGGCACGGCCTTGCTCACGAGGCCGATCTCGTCCGCGGTCTTGCCGTCGATGAAGTCGGCGGTCAGCAGGTAGTACTTCGCCTTCGCCATCCCGCAGAGGAGTGGCCAGCAGATCACCGCGTGGTCGCCGGCGCCGACGCCGATCCGGACGTGGCCGTCGGTGATCTTCGCGTCCTCGGCGATCAGGCTGATGTCCGCCATCAGACCGATGGCGAGACCGGCCCCGACGGCGGCGCCGTTGATCGCGGAGACGATGATCTTTTCGCAGCGCAGCATGCGGTACACGAGGTCGCCGGCCTCTCGCATCACCTGGCGCAGCTCGATCGGGTCGCCCGCGAAGCTCTCGAGCCAGTCCATGTCGCCGCCGGCGGAGAACGCATCGCCCGCCCCGGTGACGATCACGACGCGGGTCTCGTCGTCGTCGTTGATGTCGTCCCACACGCGGCTGAGTCCGCGGTGCATCTCGGCGGTCGTGGCGTTCTTCGCCTCGGGCCGGTCCAGGATCATCCAGAGGACGCCGTTGTCGCGGCGCTCGAAACGAACGCCGGGATAGTTCTCGAACCAGGAATCTGCGTCAGCCACTGTTCATCGCTCCCGAGTTGCGTGCCGAAGGACGACCCCGCTCGAGCGAAGGGCCGCACCGACGGTACCGAAGACACTCGGGATGCCTGAGTCCGAACGCGCTGGCGACGCGTGTGTCAGCGCTCGGGCGTGCGTCGTCGCGCGAGTGCGCCGAGTCCGAGACCGAGGAGGAGCGCGGTCGAGGGTTCCGGCACCCCGCCGATGTCGCCGTCACGCACGAGCCAGGTGTAGGCCGGGAACGAAGCCGGGTCCCCGAAGCCGGTGATCGCGGTGTGCATGCCGTACACGAAGGCCTGGCCGGTGATCGGATTCGTCTGGGACGACCAGTAGAACCAGGGCTGCACGTTCACGAAGTCCGGCGACTGGGTCCAGTCGGAGATCTCGAGCAGGTACCCCAGCTCACCGCCGACGCAGTTCGCGCCGCTTCCGATCCCGGCGGATTGGTCGAAGCAGGAGCCGTCCGCGACGGGATTCGTCGGCAGTCTCCAATCCGACACGCCGAGCACTGTCAGCCCGTCGACCCAGGCCTGCGCGGTCGCGCGCGGCATCAGCCCGTCTGCATCGAAGCCGCTCGTCTGCGCGTAATTCGCATCCGCGAGCCAGGTCACGTCGAGGTCCGAGTCGTAGACGGCCGCGCCGCCCGCGCGGCTGATCAGCGCGGCGTCGGCCGCGGCGGGAACGAGCACGAGGAGGAACAGCAGAGGCACCAGGCGGGCCCCATGAAATCGCAGGAACATCGGGAAGACTCCGGGCTGATCGAGGCGCTCCCCTCGAAGTCTCCTGCATCGTATCAGCCAGCGGGCGGCTCGCGGCGCGCCGGCCCGAACGATCGGGGGAGATCAGAAGAAATCAGACCGGCCCGAGCGCCGCGCTAGTCGTCCAGATCGATCAGACCCAGGTGAAGCGCCTCGTAGACCGCTTCTCCCTTGGAGCCGACTTCGAGCTTCGCGTAGATGCGGCGTACGTAGGTCGTCACGGTATGCGTCGAGAGCTCCAACAGCTCGGCGATCTCCGGGAAACGGAACCCCTTCGCGACGAGCGAGAGCACCTCGCGCTCGCGCCCACTCAAGTGGATCGTCGGCGCCTCCGGGGTCTCGTGGGATTCGGTCGCCGCTTCGTCCCGCAGGCGCGTCATCAAATAGCGTGCGATCGCAGGGGAGATCGGCGCGCCTCCCTCGACCATCGCGAGGATCGAGGCACCGATCTCGTCCACGGGCTCGTCCTTCAGCAGATATCCGGAAGCGCCGTGCCGGATCGCCTGGACCACCGTCTCCTCGTCGCCCATCACCGTCACGACGAGGGCGAGCGAATCCTTCGCGCGGAGCCGGAGCGCTCGAATCAGCTCGAGCCCCGAGCCGTCGGGCAGCCCCAGGTCGGTCACGAGCACCCGGGGCGGCGCCGCATCGAGCGCCTTCATCGCGCTGCCGACGTCGCCGTGGGAGCCGACGAGGCGCAGTCCGGGATGATCGCGAATCGCGCGCTCGAGGTGCTCCCGCATCGCGGTGTCGTCTTCGACCAGCAGCACGTCCACCGAGGTCTCCTGAGCAGGTGCCGACATTCGGAAACGCTAGCGCTCCCGCGCGTCGCATCTCGCGCGCCGCGTCCCTCGTCGAGGGGACACGCCACACTTTCTCTCGTCGAGGCCGTCTACTCTCCTGGGATGGGCTCGCTGGTCCGCACGCTCCTGCTGCTCGGGGTACTCGCCGCCGCCGTCGGTGCGGTCGTGCTCCGGCATCAGTCGACGCCGGGCTGGCCCGAGGGCGTCCCCCCGACCCTCGACGCCGAACTGGTCCCCGCGGCCGGGTCGGCGGACCCCTCGCCTCGCCGCGTCACGTTGCCCCACGATTGGCGCCACGACGCCACCTTCGAACGCGCGCGTTATGTGCTCAGCGTTCCGATCGATTCGGAACCGACCGTCGCGTGGTCCCTCTATCTGCCCCGCACGAGCCCGCTCCGATCGCTGCGAGTCGCCGGACGCGTGCTCCCGATCGACGAAGACCTCGCGCCCCTCGCCCTCGACCTCGCCTATCGCCCGCTGCCCCTGCTCGTACCGATCCCGATCGATCTCCTCGGGCCCGGCCAGGTCGACATCGAGTTCGAGATCGAGGCAGCGCCCGGGCTCGGCTACGTCGGCCCGGCCTTCCTGGGTCCGGACAGCGTGCTCCGTCCGGCGTTCGCCGCGCGCACTCTCAGCATGGTGCTCATCTGGCGCGTGATCGTCTTCGAGCTCCTGCTCTTCTCGGTGATGCTGGTGTCGGCCTGGGTACTCCGGCGCGAAGACGGCGTCGCGCTCTGGTTGGGGCTCTTCTTCTTCTTCGCGGCCGCCGGGATGTGGAACCTCGCGACGTTCGACCTCCCGCTACCCCACCCCGAGGTCACCTACGTCGGCAACGGCTGGATGCTCGCGATCTTCGTGGTGCTGGTTCATCGCCTGCACGACGTGCATCGACCGCGGGTCGAGCTCGGCTTCGCGGCCGTCGGTCTCTTCGCGATGGCGACGCGCATCTTCGTGCCCGAAGGTCCCGCGCAGGGCGTGCTGCGGCCGATCCTGTTCGGGTCCATGATCCTCGCCGCCGCCTATCCGCTCGGGCTCGTCGTGCGCGAGCAGTGGCGCGGCGAGCGACCCGAACAGGATTTCGTGACCGCCGCGATCTTCGCCTTCGCGGCGGGCGGCGCCCACGACCTGCTGGTCCAGGGCGGGTTCCTCTCCCGGTCCCACGACCCGATCGTCGTCGATGCGCTCGGCGTCTCGGCCCTGCTCTTCGCCTGGATCTTCGCGCGGCGCTACATCGGCGCCCTCTCGACCACCGAGCGCCTCGCAGAGACCCTCGAAGCGCGTGTGGCCCTCCGCGAGACCCAGCTCGAAGACAACTACCAGCACCTCGCCGAGATCGAGGGAGAACGTGCCCTCGAGCGCGAACGCACGCGGGTGATCGAGGAGCTCCACGATGGCACCGGGGGACAGATCGCCTCCGCCCTCGCCTCGCTCTCGAACCCGTCCGTCGCGCGGGACACCGTCGCGTCCGGCCTGCGCACCGCCCTCGAGGACATGCGCCTCGTGCTGCACTCGCTCGACCGCGAGACCGGCGACCTCGGATCGCTCCTCGGCATGCTGCGCGACCAGCTCGAACGCGCGCTGGGCGCCGCGGGCATCGAGCTCGTGTGGGACGTGCGGGACGTCCCGGCCCCCGACCGACTCGGCTCGGAGGACCGGCTCGACCTCGCGCGGATCGTCCAGGCCGCGGTCGCGAACGTCGTCGAGCACGCCGAAGCAAGGGTGGTCGCCGTGCGCACGCGCCGCGATTCGTCGGGCGCGACCGTGGTCTCGATCGAAGACGACGGGATCGGCTTCGACCCCGCCGCGGCGTCCGAGCCGAGCGAAGGCCGCGGGCGCGGGCGCGTGCACATGCGGCGCCGCGCGGAACGCCTCGGCGCGACGCTCCGGATCGAGCGGCGGGATCCCGGCACGAGCGTCGAGCTCGTGATCGACCCCGAGCCGACGTCGGCGGGTGACTAACGGTTGCCTGGCCGCGGCTCGCGCTCGGCGACCCGCGACAGGCCCAGCAGCCCGAGCCCGAAGAGCAACGCCGACGTGGGCTCCGGCACGGCGCTGAAGTTCGAGATGCGCACGAAGCCGGTCGGCGTATTCGTGTTGTTCTGATGTCGGAAGCCGAAGGTGTCGCCGGCGCTCACCTGAAGCGAATAGGTCCCCGTCTGTGACAACAGCGCCGGCCCCCAGGGCGATGTCGCGCTGAACTGGGTCGTCGTGCCGTTCAGGTAGAGGTAGGACCGCCAGCCGAAGGGGCTCGTGAGGCACTCACTGCACGTGAACTGGCCCCAGTCGAAGCTGATCGTCAGGTCTTCCGGGGCGACGATCGTCATCTGTGACCAGCCGGTGAACGCGCGCATGATCACCTGATCGTTCGGCGCGTCGTAGCCAGCCCCGCAGTGGCCGGGCCAACAGGTCGGGCCGCTGGTCGTGATCGTCCAGTTGGAGAAGTCGAAGTCGCCGCCGGCGAGCGTCGCCTGCGCCGGGGCCGCAAAGACGGCGAGGCAAGCCAGGGCGAACAAGATCGGGAACGCGTTGCGCATCGTCGCGCGCGGCCGGGTCGGATGGACGTTGGCGTCAATCATGTCGGGGTCCTCGGCTCGGGAAATCGATCCGCACCGACCCACACGCCGACGCCGATTCCCTTCCCAGGTTCCGGCGCATGCGCCGGACCCCTTCATCCTCCCCGAGAACGGCCGATCCCGGTGTCCCCTGGCGAGGGGACGCCGATTCCGCCGCCCGTCGACCGAACCACGCCTCCCCGAAGTCCTCGCGGCGTTTCGGCTAAGCTGCGGTTCCCCGGAATTCAGGCCGGGACAGGGAGACGGTGCACGATGGCCATGTCGGAGCGAGCACTTCGCACGCGTCAGCAGATCCTGGATGCCGCGAGAGGCGAGTTCCGCACCGAGGGCTTTCAGAACGCCAGCGTGGATCGCGTGGCGGATGCCGCCGGCGTGTCGAAGGGCTCCGTCTATCGACACTTCACGAGCAAGGGCGGTCTCTATCTGTCCGTGCTCAGGTCCGACACCGACGATTTCCTGGCCGGATGCGAGTTCCACGTCCGACGCACGAAGGAGCTGCCGACGGACGAGCGGATCCGGGACCTCTGGCGGACCTACTACAAGCTCTGGCTCGCCCGTCCCGAAACCTTCGAGCTCTTCTGGGCGATGGACAATCTGGACCTGCTGGGCGAGCTGCCCGAGGGCCTGGCGGACGAGGTCACCCGCGACTGGCGGAAGTCGCTGAAGCTCACTCAGTCGATCATCGAGGAGGGCATCCAGCGCGGCGAGCTCCTGCCGGTCGATGCCTGGCAGGTCGCGCAGTCCTTCTCGAACCTCGCCAACTCGCTGATCGAGCAGGACAGCAAACGCCACCGCCGATTGATCCGCGCCCGCCCGCTCCACGAGACCTACGAGTTCTCGATCGAGCTGCTCTTGACCGGCATCCTGGTCGACCGATCACGCTCGAAGATCGTTTCGGACGCGCGCGACCTCGCCGACTAGCGGAAGTCGCGTACGCGGAGTCCGCTGAAACTGACACCAAGTCACGTTTTCCGCGACTAGCCTGCCGCGCGATCGCCCAGATCGCCTGTCCGATGGGTCGCGTTGTTCACACGTCCACAACATCGGACACCGATTGCCGAGCTCTTCGAGCCCGGCCGATCAGAGCCCCGGGAGGCGGTCTCCTCGGGGCTCACTCGTTTCTGCTCTCGGAGTGCGCCGCACGGCGCCAACAGCGCGGCACGACACCCGCCCAGACCGGCGTGGCAACGCGGGCACGCGGGTTCATCTCGCTCGGCGTGGCAGCGCGGGCACCCCGCCGCGAAGGCGCCCATCGCTCCCAACGTCCTAATGAACTGGAGGCGGCGCCCGGATTTGAACCGGGGATCAGGGCTTTGCAGGCCCGTGCCTTACCACTTGGCTACGCCGCCTCAGGGACGCGAACGCGTCCGACGCGCCCAAGGGGCGCGCGAGAGGACCCCAGGATGTACCAGTGACGTCCGGCGGCGTCAAACGCGTCGCGCTCACAGCACGGATCGGGTCAGAACTCAGGGAACGCCACGCGGTCGCCGCCCAACGCGACGACGAACCCTTCCCCTTCCTCCTCGACTGCCTGCAACAGCTCGGCCTGCGCCGCGTGCGTGAACCGCGCGAGCAAGCCGTCGGGTGCAACCGACGACTTCACTCGACAAGTCAGCGCTTCGTCGATCGGAGAGACGCCGAGCGACGTGAGGTCGAGCGACTCCCGCGTCCCGTCCGAGAGCACGACCTCCCCCGTATCGAAGTCGACGTCCCGCACGAAGAAGCCGGCTTCCTCGACGACGACCTCGCCGCGGAAGTGCTGGAGCCGGACGATGTACTTCTTCTCGTCTGGCAGGTACTCGACGTTACGCTCGAAGTGCTCGCGCAGCCGGCGATTCAGGATCGGCGCGCCTTCGTGACTGAAGCGGCCGTCGTGATGCAGCACGAGCCCGAAGGGCTCGAGCGGCGGCGGCCCGCTCATCGATCGCACTCGGCGCCGACGATGTGCAGGAGCGCGGCGGTCGGCAGGAGGTCGTCCAGGCGCGCGCCGACCAGCATCGCCGGCAGCGCCTGGGCATGAAAGAAGCTCGGCGCGCGACAGCGCACGCGACGCGGCGGCCCGTCGCCATCGCTCGCCAACAAGAATCCCAGCTCGCCCGTCGAGGCCTCGACGCTCGCAACGCCCTCGCCTTCCGCGAGCACAAGCGAGTCCGCAGCCCCCGCCCGACTTTCCCCAGGCCCAAGGCTCACAAGCAGCTTATGGATCTGGTCGACCATCCTCAGGCTCTGACGGATCTCTTCGACGACCACCAGCAGGCGATCGAGATCGTCCCCCCGCTCTCCGACCGGGACGTCGAAGTCGAGGGCGCCGTAGGCGAGGTAGGGCCGATCACGGCGAAGGTCGACCGGCGCTCCGGAGGCCCGCAGCGCCGGTCCGGTCACGCCCCACGCAATGGCATCGTCGGCCGAGAGCTCGGCCACCCCGCGCAGGCGACGCACGACGGTCGGGTTCGCGACGGCGATGCGATCGAAGGCGACGAGCTCGGCGTCGATGAGCGCGCGACGCTCCGCCCAGTCGTCGACGAGTTCGCCTTCGAGACCGCGGGCGACGCCTCCCGGAACGACGAAGCCCGCGAGCGGCGCGTCGCCGGTCGCTGCGGCCAGGGTCAGCATCGCGACCGCCTCCCCGCGCTGGGCCGCGAGCGCGCCTTCCGACAGGCCGATCGCTTGCATCACGGCACCGAGGCGCGCGAAGTGGTCCGCGATGCGCGCGAGTTCGTTCACCAGCATGCGCCCCCAGATCGCGCGGTCCGGAAGCGCGATCCCCGCGAGCGACTCGAGCGCGAGACACCAGGCGGTCTCCGCCATCACGCCGCTCGCGAACCCGAGCCGCGACACGTAGGGCAAGGCGCTCGCCCAGTCCGTGTCCTCGCACTCGCGCTCGAAGCCGCGGTGGCCGAGGCCGATGTCGACCTCGAGCTCGGTGATGCGGTCGTCGTCGAGGTGCACGAGGAAGCTCGCGCTGCCGCCGACGCCGGTCATCACGTGGCGCACCGCGGGATGCGCGAAGCCGACCTCGACGGCGGTCTCGGGAAAGCCGAGGCGCGCCGAGAGCGATTCGCCGGTCTCTGCGTCCGCGGTCATGCGCTCTCCGAGCGGCGCGAGTCCTTGCGCAGCGGCGCGCCCTCGAACGCGGGATCGAGCAGCAGCCGGCGCAGGTCCGGGTGGCCCTTGAAGTGGATGCCGAACAGGTCGAAGGCCTCCCGCTCGAGCCAGCCCGCCGCGGGCCAGACGCCCGTCATCGTCTCGATCGTGGCGTCCTCTGCGTCGACGAGCGCATGCACCCGGAGCGCGGCCTGCCGCGCCGACGAATGCAGCCGGTAGACGATCTCGAAACGCCGCGCGCGAGGCACCTCGGGGCCGCGGTCGATCACGGTCAGGTCCACGAGTCGCCGGGCCGCTGTCTCGTCCTCTCCTGCAAGCCGTTCGAGGAGCCTGCGCGCGTTTGCGCCGGGCACCACGATCCGGAGCTCGTCTTCCGGCCGAGCAGGCTGGGAGACCTCGACGTCCAGGTCGCGGTGGCGGGCGCGGATCGTGTTCGGCTCGATCCGTCGAGACGACTCGGGCGCGGGACTCGACGCGTCGTCGCTCATCGCGCGGCGGCCTCGCGCAGCAGGTCGATCGGCTCGAGACCTTGCGGTGCGGTCGAAATGATGGCGGGGGCCGGGCGATCGACGAGAGCGGCTTCCGGGCAGCGCTGCACGCAGCGCCCGCAACCGATACAGGCGCCGGGGTCGAGGGTAATGCGGCCCGGTCCGTCCCCGTCCGCGGTGACCGAGAGGCAACGGCTCGGACAGACCGGCTCACAGTCACCGCAGGCAGTGCAGCGGCTCGCGCCGACGCCGTTCGGCGCGAGCGCCGGGAAGCGCACTTCGCCGACGATCGAGGCGAAGCGGGGTGCCGGCGCGTCTCGCGTGCCGCGGAGGCTCGCCGCAAGCGAGCGCATCCACGCCAGCACCGCCCAGACCAGAGCGAAGGTGCGGCGGCGAGTGCGCTTGACGACGACGACCCCGGCAGGCATCGGCCCGAGAATAGAGGACGGGTGGAACCGGAGCGAGCGTGACCGCGGGGATCAACCGAGGGCTGGCGCTCCCGGACCGAGCCAGCGCGAGAGCGCCGCGCCGGTGGCTTCGCGCACGATTTCGTCGAGGGCTTCGCCACCGCCGGCGACGGTCCGTCCTTCCTGTTCGAGCTCCCGAGCGACGCTCGTCATTTCTACGTCCTCGAGTCCGCAGGGCACGATCGCATCGAACCCCGCCAGGTCGATCGACACGTTGAGCGCGAATCCGTGGAACGTGACCCACTTGCGGACGCCCACCCCGATCGAGGCGATCTTGCGATCCGGGCCGCTCGTGACCGCACTTCGCGCGCGGTCGACGAAGACGCCGGTGCGGCCCTCGACGCGGCGACACGGGATCCCAAACGACTCGACGGCGTCGATCAGCGCGGCCTCGATCCGACGCAGGTGATCGTGGACGTCGCGGCGCTCGAGCCCATCGAGATCGAGGACCGGGTAGCCGACGAGCTGGCCCGGCGCGTGATAGGTGACGTCCCCGCCGCGACCGACCTCGAAGACGTCGATGCCCTTGCCGCGCATTTCGTCGGGCGTCAGACGGAGATTCGCCGGGTCCGTGCTGCGGCCGAGGGTGACCACGGCCGGGTGCTCGAGAAGCAGCACGCGGTCTTCGGTCTCGCCGGCGATTCGCTCGGCGACGGCGCGATCCTGGAGCGCGAGACCGTCTGCGTACCGGACGGCGCCGTGCCATTCGATGTCCAGCGCCCTCGCCAATCGTCCGCCTCCCCCGCGACCCCGATCAGAGATCGAAGTCGCCGGCCTCGAGCAGCTCCCGGATGCGGTAGAGGAATCCGTTCGCCGGGGCGCCGTCCACGGCGCGATGGTCGTAGGAGAGCGCCATGTACATCATGGTCCGGATCACGATCGCGTCCTCCCCGTCGAGGGTGCGCACGACCGCGCGCTTGGCGATCTCACCCATGCGGAGGATGCCCACCTGGGGCTGATTGATGATCGCGAAGCCGTAGAGATTGCCCTGGCGACCCGGGTTCGACACGGTGAACGTGCCGCCCTTGAGATCGTCCGCGGACAGCTTCTTCGTGCGCGCGCGGGTCGCGAGGTCGTCGATCGCCATCGCGGTTCCCGCGAGCGAGAGCCGGTCCGCGTGGCGCACGACCGGCACGACGAGCCCCTTTTCCGTCTCCGTCGCGACCCCGAGGTGGATGTCCTGCTTCTCGACGATCGCGTCGTCGATCACCGACGCGTTGAGCGCCGGGTACTCGCGCAGGGCGCGCACCGTCGCGTTCACGATGAAGGGCAGGAACGTCAGCGGCTTGCCGTAGCTGTCCTGGAACGCGCGCTTGTGCTCGTTGCGAAGCTTCACGACGCGCGACAGGTCGACTTCGGCGACGGTCCCGACGTGCGGGCTCGTGCGCTTCGAGAAGACCATGTGTTCGGAGATGATCCGCCGCATCGGCGTCATCGGGATCACGCGATCCCCGGGCTGCAGCTCGTAACCGAACTGGCTCGCGGACCGCGGCGGCGCGGGCGTTCGCGCGGAAGCGACCGGCGCCAGGGGCGCGGCTGGCGCCTGCGGCGCGGTCGTCGGCGGCGCCGTCGGGGTGGCGATAGGCGGAGCGGTCTGGTGGCGCAGCACGTCTTCCTTGGTGACGCGACCGGCGCTGCCCGTCCCTTCGACTTCGCGCAGATCGATCGAGGCCTCCTCGGCGACGCGTCGCGCGACCGGCGTGGCGGCGGGGGCGGCGGGGGCGGCCGGCGTCGGATCCGGCGACGACGTCTGGGCGGGCGGCGGCGCGACCGGCGGGGGCACGGCGGCCGGCTCGGCGGCGGCGGGCGCGGTCGTGGGCTTGCCGTCGGGATCGAGGCGCGCGAGCACGGCGCCGACTTCGATCACGTCCCCTTCGGCGGCGACGATCGATTCGACCACCCCGGCGTGGGGCGCCGGAATCTCCGCGTCGACCTTGTCGGTCGTCACCTCGACGAGCGGCTGGTCGATCTCGACCCACTCGCCCTCGCTGACGAGCCAGCGCGACACCGTCCCCTCGAACACGCTCTCTCCAAGCGACGGCAGTTCCACCTCGATCGACATCAGCCCTTCCTCTCCTCGTCCAGCGCTTCACTGGCAGCGTGCTCGGGGGACACCGGCCCGAGGGACAGCGACCCCGGTGTCGCCTCCCTCAGGATCGGCCAGTCCGCCGGATCTCTTGACGATCGCGCCCCCGACACCGGCCGTCGAGCCTCGCCCGAGCGCAGCGCCTCGAGCGCCGCCCGCAGGCTCTCGGGGCGCGGCGGACAGCCCGGCACGACCAGATCGACGGGCAGCAACGTCGCGAGCCCCGGCACCGTCGCGTAGTTCTGATAGGCGCCCCCGGAGATCGCGCAGGCACCCCAGGCGATCACCCAGCGCGGCTCGAGCATGCGCTCGTAGAGCCCGAGCAGGATCGGCGCCTGTCTGCGGGTGATCGAACCGGCGACGATCAGCAGGTCTGCCGCGCGCGCCGAGACGGCCGGCGGTCCTGCCCCGAGCAGCTCGAAGGGGTCCCCGCCGCTCACCATCGACATGCCGCAGCAGCCGGACGCGATCCGCATCGGAGAGGGCGCCAACGCCTGCGCCCAATCGAGGGCCTGCTCGAGACGGGTCGGCCGGACGTGGAGGTCGGCACGCGTCGCGCCCGCTTCGCGCGCGGCGAATCCACCCCCTCGATTCATGGCCTGCGCCACACGAAGCCCCCCCTGCCGCAACCGCACGGTCGCGGAACCGAAGCATAGCCACTCTGATATGCTTCGCGGTCGCGTGAGCCGGAACGATGCCTCGAAACCGTCCGTCCTGATCGCGTGGAGCGTGCATGCCTTCACGGCGAGCGGCGCTGTGCTCGGCACCTTCGCGCTCTTCGCGGTCGCCAGCGAGCGCCTCGGCACGGCAGTCCTGCTGATGCTCGCGGCGCTGTTCATCGATGGCATCGACGGCACGCTCGCCCGCGCGGCCCGGGTGAGCGACTACGCGCCGCAGATCGACGGGCGACGGCTCGACGACATCGTCGACTACCTGAACTTCGTGATCGTGCCGGTGTTCTTCATGTGGGGCGCGGGCGCGGTCTCACATCCGGCCTGGCTCGCGGCGCCGGTTCTCGCGAGCGCCTACGGCTTCTCGCGCGAAGACGCGAAGACCAAGGACGACTTCTTCCTGGGGTTCCCGTCGTACTGGAACATCCTGGCGATGTACCTGTGGCTGCTCGGGGTCGGGGACGTCGGCGGCACGGTGTGGGTGGCGGCACTCTCGATCGGCGTCTTCGTGCCCATGAAGTACCTGTACCCGAGCAAGGTCCAGCCGATGCGACTGCGCGTCGCGCTCGGGATCGGCGCGATCGCCTGGACCGGCGCCGTCGCCGCCTGCGTCCTGTGGCCGGAGGAAGTCGCGCGCTTCCACCTGCTCGAGGTCTCGCTCGCCTACCCCGCCTGGTACATGTGGCTCAGCGTCACCCGCGGCGGCTTCGACCGCACCAACGGCTAGCGACTACGCCCCCGTTTCGATGGCGTCGAGCAGGTCGTTGATCCGCCAGGGCTTGCGGAGGACCGCAGCGACGCCCTGGGCGAGCAGGTCGGCTTCGGCGCCCACGCCGCCGGTTCCGACGATCGAGGCGTCGGGACGCACCGCGCGGATCTGGGCCACCCACGACTCCATGTCCGCGCCGGCGAGCGCGAAGTCGATCAGCACCGTCCGCGCGCGCGGCTCGGCGGAGAGCAGGCGCAGCGCGCTCTGGAGATCGTCGCTCGGGTAGCAGATCGCACCGACGCGCTCGATCTGGCTCACGAGCAGGCGACGGACGACGCCGTCGCGCTCGACCACGACGACGGGGCCGTGGTCTTCGAGCGTGCGGTTGGTGATCCCGCTCCGCACGTCGAGCAGGATGCGCACGCGCGGATCGCTGCGGCGCTGTTCCTCTTCGCGCGGGCAGAACACGGCGAGCCAGCCCACCTGACCCGGCCGACGACGGGCGCGCATCAGCCAGACGTCTGCCGCCGCGGAACGCGTGCGCACCTCGACCCAGTCGTCCTCGGCGCGTGCCAACAGGTCGACGGCGTCCCCCTCGATCAGCTCGGCGAGGGTCGAGGCTTCCTTCGGCAAGCCGTACTCGACGAAGAGCTCACAGGCGCGGGTCGACGAGAACTCGAGACGACCATCGGACGCGACCGCGATCGCGGCGATCGGCGGACCGAGGTCCTCGCGCGCCGGCGCGTCCGAGAGCGCGACGTCGACCGCGTCGTGCAGGTCCTGCAGATCGAAGGGCTTCTCGAGCAGTCGCGACACGCCGCAGCGGTCGGACTCCTCGAGCAGATCCCGCGAAGGAAATCCGGTGATGAGGATCGTGTTTAGTCCTGGGTGGAGCGCGCGGAACACCTCCGAGACATGAAGACCGTGGATGTGGTTCTTCAGCATCCAGTCGGCGATCAGCACGTCGGGCTCGGCGTCGAAGCCGGCCTCGAGGGCCTCGTAGCCGGAGGCCGCCGCGATGACGTCGTGTCCCTCGTGAACGAGGTAGCGACTCAGCGTCTCCCGAAGCGAATCCTCGTCCTCGACGATCAAGACCGTCGCCATGTTCCCCCACTTCCCGAAGCGGTCGCTCGCCGACCCGGATTCCACTCGACGACCGGGGGCGGCGACCCTACGGTTGCGACCCGCGGCTCACCGCGGAATCCGATCGTCCGTGCAGATTATATTTCCGTTCTGCCTCGATCGCAGTGAGCAATGTACCTTTTAAGCCGTTGGTCACATCGCCATCCGACTAAGGGAAAACCCTTGGTCGCCCCTCGCCTACCACGAATTTCGAAGCGACCCGAGCCGAATCGAGCACACGGACCATGCCCTCGCCTCCGCAGACCGACCGCGTGACCGGCGTCCTGCTCGTGAACCTCGGCACACCTGACGCGCCCGAGACCGGCCCGGTCCGCCGCTACCTGCGCCAGTTCCTGAGCGATCCGCGGGTGCTGACCCTACCCGCTCCGCTGCGCTGGCTGCTGCTGAACCTCGTGATCCTTCCGACGCGGCCCGCTAGATCCGCGGCCGCCTATCGCGCGGTCTGGCTGCCCGAAGGCTCGCCGCTGCTCGTCCATTCCCGCGCCCTCGCAGAGGGCGTGGCCAAAGCGCTCGGTGAATCGTTCCGCGTCGAGCTAGCGATGCGGTACGGCCGGCCGTCGATCGAATCGGGGCTCGATGCCCTCGATCGTGCCGGCGTCGATCGCATCGTCGTACTTCCGCTCTTCCCGCAATACGCATCGAGCGTGACGGCGTCGGTCTCGGCGGAGGTGATGCGCTGCCTGGACCGAAGCAACGACTTCCCGCCCCTCGAATTCCTCGGCGCCTTCCATGACGCGCCGGGCTTCATCGAGCCCTGGGCCGCCCTCGCCGGCCCCGGCCTCGTCGAGTTCGGCGCCGACCACGTGCTCTTCAGCTTCCACGGCCTGCCCGAGGATCAGATCCGCTCGAGCGACCCGACGGGTGCGCACTGCCTCTCGAGCGAAGACTGTTGCGACGCACCGGGGCCGAGCCTGCGCCGGTGCTACCGGGCCCAGTGCCACGGCACGGCGGCGGCCCTGCGCGGCGCGCTCGGCGTGGACCCCGGGAGGTCGAGCCTCTCGTTCCAGTCTCGGCTCGGGCCGACGCCCTGGATCCGCCCCTTCACCGACGAGCTGATCGAGGAGCTCGCGCAGCAAGGCGTGAAGCGCCTGGCGGTGTTCTGCCCATCCTTCGTCGCCGACTGCCTCGAGACCCTCGAAGAGATCGGCATCCGACTGCGGGAGCAGTGGCTCGCGGCCGGTGGCGAGGCGCTCTGGCTCGCGCCCTGCCCGAACGGCGATCCGGCGTTCGCCGAAGCCGTCGCCGGTTGGGTGCGAGCTTCCGACGCCGGTCGTTAGGCGAGGGCTCGGGCCGCGTCGGTGAACGCCTTCACGCCTTCGACGGGCGTGTCCGGCAGGCAGCCGTGGCCGAGATTCAATACGTGACCCCGGGCCGGTGAGGCCGCCTCCGCCATCTCCCGCACCATCTCGAAGATCCGCTCGCGAGGCGCGTGCAGCCAGCACGGGTCGAGGTTGCCCTGCAGGCTCACGCGGTCGCCGTGCGCGGCCGCGACGTCCCCGAGCCGAACGCGCCAGTCGAGGGAGATCACGTCGGCACCCGCTGCCGCGATCCGGTCGACGACGTGCGAGCCGTTCTGCACGTAGAGGATCATCGGCGCCGGCTCGTCCGCGAGGGCCGCAGCGATCCGCTCGTGGTAGGGCTGCACCCAGCGATCGTAGGCCGCGGGATCGAGCAGGCCCGCCCAGGTATCGAAGAGCTGGACCGCCTCGGCGCCGGCTTCGATCTGCGCCTTCAGGTAGTCGATCGTGAGCGCGGTCAGCTTCTCGAGGAGCGCCTCCACCTCGTCCGGCCGCTTCTGCAGCATCGCCTTCAGGATCGAGAAGTCCTTAGAGCCGCTGCCCTGGATCATGTAGGCCGCGAGGGTGAAGGGCGCCCCCCCGAAGCCCAGCAGCGGCACGTCGCGACTCACCAGCGCCTCGCGCAATCGGCGGATGATCTCGAAGACGAAGGGCACGCTCTCGCGCGGGTCCGGGACCCGGAGCGCCTCGATCTGTCCGGCTTCGCGGATCGGGTCGGCGAGCACCGGGCCGGGGGCGAAGTCGAGCTCCACCCCCATCGCCGGGATCGGCGTGAAGATGTCCTGGAACAGGATCACCGCCTCGGCACCGACCAGGTCGATCGGCTGGAGCGAGACCGTGACCGCGCGCTCCACGTCCTCGCACATCTCGAGGAAGGTCACGCCCTTCCGGACGGCGCGGTACTCGGGCAGGTAGCGACCCGCCTGGCGCATCAGCCAGACGGGCGGTCGATCGACCTCCTCACCCCGACAGGTGCGGAGAAAGCGCTCGCGCGGGTTCAATAGGAGCCGAGCTCCGCCCAGCGGTTCCGATGGAACGCGGCATCGCCAAACGTCAGCTCCGCCGCGCGGGCGCGCTTCAGGTAGAAGCCGATGTCGTACTCGTCCGTCATGCCGACGCCCGCGAAGATCTGGACGCCTTCGTTGGCCGCGAGCAGATACGCGTCCGAGCACTTCGCCTTCGCGAGGCTCACGAGCTTCGTCGCGTCGTTGTCTCCCGCGTCGAGCGCACGCGCGGCCGCCATCACGCAGGAGCGCGCGAGCTCGATCTCACAGAAGACCTCTGCAGCGCGGTGCTGCAGGCCCTGGAAGGAGCCGATCTTCACGCCGAACTGTTCGCGGGTCTTCAGGTACTCGACGGTCAGGTCGAACGCTTCGGTCATGCCACCGAGCATCTCGGCGGTCAGCACGCAGGTCGCGCGATCGAGGACCGCGTCGATCACCTCGGCGCCCTGCCCTTCGATCCCGACCACGGACGCGCTGGTCACCTCGACGCCATCGAGGGAGACGATCGCGGCGTTGCGATGGTCGACGCGAACCTGGCGGGCGACGGAGATGCCGCTCGTGCCGGTCTCGACGAGGAAGAGCGTGATGCCGTCGCGGTCCCCGGGCTCGCCCGAAGTGCGGGCGGGCACGATCACCGCGGCGGCGCCGACCGCGTCGAGCACCTGCGCCTTCTCGCCACTCAGTCGGTAGCCGCCCTCGCTCGCTTCGGCGCGGGTGTCGATCGCGTAGCTGTCGTAGCGTGCGCCCGGCTCCTGGTGGGCGAACGCGACGACCTTCGAGCCGTCGATCACCGAGGGGAGCCATTCGTTCTTGAGCGCCTCGTTCCCGCTGAGCGCCAGGGCCGAGCCGCCCATCGTGACGCCGCCGAGGAAGGGCTCCGGCGCCAGCTTGCGGCCGAGCGCCTCCACGATCAGCACGAGCTCGGCGAAGCCCATGCCTGCGCCCCCGAGCTTCTCGTCGAAGGGAATGCCGGCCCAACCGAGGCCGGCCATCTCCTTGAAGAGGTCGGCGGAGTAGCCGAGCTCGGCGCCACTGTCGCGCAGCTCACGGAATCGCGTGACCGGCGAGTGCTCGTCCACGAAGTCGAGCGCGGTCTGCGCGATCATCTGCTGGTCGTCGTCCAGGATCAGTTTCATCGGAGATTTCCTCGCCTGCTAGGCCGGAAGGCCGAGCACGCGCTTGGCGATGACGTTCAGCTGGACCTCGGAGGTCCCGCCTTCGATGGAGTTGCCGCGGCTGCGGAGCCAGTCGCGCGTCGTGTTGAGCGCCTGCTCGTCGAAGCCTTCGCCTTCCCAACCGAGCGCGTCGGGTCCGAGGATCCGGACCATCAGCTCCATGCGCGTCTTGTTGAGCTCCGTGCCGTAGAGCTTGAACATCGAGCTCTCGGGACCCGGCTGGTGACCGGCCTTCGCCGCGTCCGCGGTACGCTGGGTCGTGAGGCCGAAGGCCTTCGTCTCCATCTCCATGCGCGCGACGTCGTCCCGGATCACCGGGTCCACGATCTTGCCGTCGCGCTCACCGACACGGGCGGCGGCGAAACTCGAGAGGGAGCTCCGTTCGCCCGGCTTGCGCGAGCCGCCGGCGGAGCTGCCGAAGGTATCCGCGATCATCGTGCGCTCGTGACCGAGCAGCGCCTTGGCGACCGTCCAGCCCGCGCCGATCTCGTGGATCACGTTCGAGACCGGGACGCGCACGTCGGTGAAGTGGGTCTCGCAGAACGGCGACTTGCCCGAGATCAGGAGGATCGGACTCACGGCGACGCCCGGATCGTCCATGTCGATCAGGATGAAGGTGATGCCTTCCTGCTTGATGCCGGAGCCGTCGTTCCGCACCAGGGCGAAGATCCAGTCGGCCTTGTCGGCGTAGGACGTCCAGACCTTGGTGCCATTGATGATGAAGTCGTCGCCGTCGCGCTCGGCCTTCGTCTGGAGCGACGCGAGGTCGGAGCCCGCGCCCGGCTCGGAGTAGCCCTGGCACCAGCGGATCTCACCGCGCACGATCTTCGGCAGATGCTGCTGCTTCTGCTCGTCGTTGCCGAAGCGGAGCAGCGTCGGGCCGATCATCGTGAGGCCGAAGCCGATCAACGCCGGCGGCAGGTCGAGCGACCGCATCTCCTGAGTGAGGACCTTCGCCTCTTCCTTCGACAGGCCGCCGCCGCCGTACTCGGTGGGCCAGGTCGGCGCGGTCCAACCCTTCGCGCCCATCCGCTCGAGCCAGATCTTCTGGTCGGGATGTTCGAATTCGGGACGCTTGCCGCCCCAGACACCGTTCAGCTCGTCTGCGCGCATGCCGCGCACGCCGTCCGGCGCGTTCTCTTCCAACCAGGCGCGAGCTTCCGCGCGAAACGCTTCGAGGTCCGACATGTCGACATGCCTCCTGCCAATTCTTCGGAGCGCCGAGTGTAACGGCCTGCCCCGATTTTTCTGCCCCGCGCCGGGTACGCCGCGTCCACCCGGACCAGCCCGCTAGACTCCCGCGCAATGCGGATCCTCCTTGCCAGTCCCCGCGGCTTCTGCGCCGGCGTCGACCGCGCGATCGACATCGTCGAGCTCGCCCTCGCGCAGGAGGACCGCCCGGTCTACGTGCGCCACGAGATCGTGCACAATCGCCACGTCGTGGATGGCCTGCGCGACAAGGGCGCGACGTTCATCGAGGATCCGGAAGACGCGCCCGAGGGGGCCGTCCTCATCTACTCGGCCCACGGCGTGTCGCCCGAGATCCGCGACCGCGCCGAGACCCAGCAGCTCCACACCATCGACGCGACCTGCCCCCTCGTGACCAAGGTGCACAACGAGGTGCGTCGAATGGTCGACGACGGCTTCGAGATCGTCATGATCGGGCACGAGGGCCACGTCGAGGTCGAGGGCACGATGGGCCAGGCGCCCGAGTCGATGCACCTCGTCGAGAACGTCGAGGACGTCGAGCAGCTCGAGGTCCGCAATCCCGGACGGCTCGGCTGTGTGACCCAGACGACGCTCTCGGTCGACGACACCCGCGACGTGATGGACGCCCTCGCGAAGAAGTTCCCGGAGATCGTCCTGCCGAAGCGGGACGACATCTGTTACGCGACGCAGAACCGGCAGGACGCCGTGAAGGAGCTCGCGGAGAAGGCCGACCTCGTATTGGTCGTCGGCGCACCCGCGAGCTCGAACAGCAACCGCCTCGTCGAAGTCGCCTCACGGTTGGGCGTGCCCGCGCACCTGATCCAGTCCGCCGACGAGGTCGCGGATGGCTGGTTCGACGGCATCGATTGCGTCGGGATCACCGCCGGCGCCTCGACCCCGGACGTGCTCGTACAGGGCGTGATCCAGCATTTGCGCGATCACGCGCAGGACGAGGCGATTCTCGACTCTTTGCCCGAGGTCGACGAAGGCGTTCGCTTCAACCTGCCCAGAGAATTGCGCGACGCATGAGCTCCTGGCTGCATCGCGCATGACCGACGACCAAACGGTCGCCGAACCCTCCGGCGCCCCGCTCGATCCCGAAGGCGGGCCCGCGGTCCCGGCGTCCTCGCTCGCCGCGGCGGCGCATCCTACGGCGCCCGACGCCGCGAGCGTGGCCGGTGACTCGTACCGCGAGCTGCTGCGGCTCGCGTGGCCGGTCATGGCGAGCCAGGTGCTGCTCAACCTGACGGGCGTCGTCGACCGCATGATGATCGGACGGCTCGCGGACGAAGGCGGCGCTGCGGTGCCGCTCGCGGCGGTCGGTTACGCGACCCAGCTCTTCCATCTCATCCACTCGACGCTCTTCGCGGTCGGGCTCGCGTGCGTCGCGCTGATGGCGCGATCGATCGGCGCCAAGGACCCCGAGCGCGCCCGCCATGCCTTCGCCGGCTCGATGCAGGTCTCCTTCGCGGTCACCCTCTTCTATGGGCTCTTTCTCTTCTTCGGGAGCGAGCAGGCGCTCTCCCTGCTCGGCGCGGCGCCCGATGTCGTCCGCGTCGCGGCCCCGTACCTCGAGCTGACCGTCGCGGCGTCGCTGATGCTCTCGTTCACGATGATCGGGGAGAGCGCGCTGCGCGCGAACCGTGACACGCGAACGCCGATGTTCATCGCGATGGTCGTCGCGGTCGCGAAGCTCGGCCTGAACGGCCTGCTGATCTTCGGCTGGCTCGGCGCACCGCGTCTCGAGCTCTTCGGCGCCGGCCTCGCGACGGCGATCAGCCAGGCGATCGGGCTCGTGCTCTTCCTCTTCGTGCTCCTGCGGATCCCGAAGGACGCGCCGACCGCCCTGCGCTTCCGCGACGTCGTGCGGCGCAACCCGATCACCCGGGAGGTGATCCGAATCTCGGTGCCGGGCGTCGCCGAGCGGATCGTCCTCAACTTCGGCCTGCTCTCGTATTTCTGGGTCCTGTCCCACTACTACGGGACGATCGCCGTGGCGGCCTACACGGTCGGGGTGTCGATCCTGTCGTTTTCCTGGATTCCGGGCACCGGCTACGCCCAGGCCTGTTCGACGCTCGTCGGCCAGTCCCTGGGCGCTCGCTCGAGCGAAGGCGCGCTGCGCGCCGCGAGGCGCTCCCTCGTGCTCGCGATCGCGACGGCCATTCCGCTCGGCCTGCTCTGCGCCTGGCAGCGGGTCGCCCTCGCCGAGCTCTTCACCGACGACCGCGCGGTCGTCCTCGCGCTCTCGCCGTTCATGCTCTGCCTGGCGCTCGCGCAGCCCTTCCTGCAGATGCACTTCACGCTCGGTGGCGCCCACAAGGGCGCCGGAGACACGGTCACGCCCCTGATCGGCGCAGCGATCGGGAACTGGGGGATCCGGGTGCCCGTCGCGATCCTGCTAGGCGCCGTGCTCGAGATGGACGTGGTCTGGCTGTGGGCGACGCTGATCTTCGACCACATCGCGCGCACGATCTGGATGGCGCAGAGCTTCGTGCGGGGGAAGTGGCGGGAGGTCTAGCGATCGTCAGCTCGGTGAACGGTTTGGCCGCGCTAGCGACGCTCGCGTGGATCGCATCAACCGCGCCACGATCTCGTCGTCGAGTGCTTCGGGATTCGGCGGCAGGATTTTGTCCTCGTAGACATACACTCCGGACACCCCCTCGTAGTCCGACGAGATCGCGAGTCGGACGATCCGGTCGGCCCCGACCTCCGCAGGAGAGGCGAACGCGTTCATCATCACCTTCCCGATCGACTCGAAGCCACGGAGATCGCGCAAGAGGTTCGACTTGATGAACCCCGGGTTGAGCGCGTTGACGGTGACGCCCGTACCCTCGAGTTCGCTCGCGAGATCGATCGTGAACATGATCAGCGCCAGCTTCGCCCTCGCGTAGGCCGCTCCCGGGCTGTAGCCCCGTTCGAAATCCAGGTCGTCGAAGTCGATATGGCCGAGCGCCTCCGTCGCGGACGACACGTTCACGATCCGCGCCGGCGCAGACTTCCGTAGTCGCTCGAGGAGCAGGCGGGCGAGCAAGACCGGGCCCAGGTAGTTCACCGACCAGTTCCGCTCGAAGCCGTCCGAGGTCACGACGCGCTCCTGAAAATTGGCGCCGGCACAGTTCACGAGCACGTCGATGCGCCGAGTCTCGTCGAGAAGATTGTCCGCGGACGCTCGCACGCTCTCCAGCGACAGGAGATCGCATTGCACGAACGAGAGCGCGCCGTCTCCACCGCTCGACTGGAGGTCGGAGATCACGCCAGCCGTCTTCGACTCGTCGCGCCCGAGCAGAACGATCGAGGCTCCCATCCGGAAGAGCATCTCGACCGCGACACGCCCCATGCCGTCGGTGCCGCCTATGAACACGACGGTCTTCCCGCGCAGATCGCGATCCGCCCCGGGGACCGCGTAGCGCGCGTCGGGCTTCCGACGCTGGGGCACCAGCGACGCCAGGAGGAGGCGGATCGGACCGATAAGGTTCACGAGAACGACTCCGGCCGCGCTACTGGGTGGGATAGACGAACGTGAACCCGCCCTCGTCGTCCACCTCGACGACGACCTTGCCGCCGCCCTTCAGCTTGCCGAAGAGGACCTCGTCGGTGAGCGGGTTCTTCAGCTCCTGCTGGATGATGCGCCCGAGCGGGCGTGCGCCCATGTCCGGGTCGTAACCCTTCTCGGCGAGGCGCTCGCGCGCGGCCGGGGCGAGCTCGATCACGATCTTGCGTTCCTTGAGCTGGCCTTCGAGCTCGAGGACGAACTTGTCGACGACCTTGGCCATCACCTCGGGCGGCAGCGCGTCGAAGCGCACGACTTCGTCGAGGCGGTTGCGAAACTCCGGGCTGAAGAGCTTCTCGATCTCCTGGGAGCCGTCGCCGCGCTTCTTCTCGGTGAACCCGATCGCGCGGGTCGACATCTCCCGGGCGCCGGCGTTCGAGGTCATGATCAGCGTGACGTGCCGGAAGTCCGCTTCGCGGCCCTGATTGTCGGTGAGCGTCGCGTGATCCATCACCTGGAGCAGCACGTCGAAGACGTCCGGGTGGGCCTTCTCGATCTCGTCGAGGAGCAGAACGGCGTAGGGATGCTTGCGGATCGACTCGATCAGCTGCCCGCCCTGGTCGTAACCGACGTAGCCGGGGGGCGCGCCGATCAGACGCGAGACCGAGTGCTTCTCCATGTATTCGCTCATGTCGAAGCGCAGGAAAGGCACGCCGAGGGTCTCGGCGAGCTGCTTGGCGAGCTCGGTCTTGCCCACGCCGGTCGGACCGGCGAACAGGAACGAGCCGGTCGGCTTCTCGGGGCCGGCCATCCCGGCCCGCGCCCGCTTGACCGCCGACGCGACGGTCTCGACCGCGCGATCCTGACCGAAGACCACCGCCTTGAGGTCCGCCGCGAGACGCTCGAGACGCGCCGCGTCTTCGGAGACGGCGGTCTCGAGGGGCACGCGCGCCATCTTGGCGACGGTGCGCTCGACGTCGCGCACGCCGACGGTGCGCCGCTTCTTGGAGGTGGGCCGCAGGCGGACCTCCGCGCCGCACTCGTCCATCACGTCGATCGCCTTGTCGGGCAGGAAGCGGTCGTTGATGTGCCGGACCGCGAGGTCCACGCACGCCTTCAGGGCCGGGCCGGTGAAGCGCACGCCGTGGTGCTCTTCGTAGCGCGGCGCGAGCCCCTTCAGGATGCGCACGCACTCTTCGGGGGTCGGCTCCTCGATGTCGATCTTCTGGAAGCGCCGGGAGAGCGCGCGGTCGCGCTCGAAGTGGCGGTACTCCTGATAGGTGGTCGAGCCCATGCAGCGGAGCGTGCCGTCGGCGAGTCCCGGCTTCAGCAGGTTCGAGGCATCGACGGTCGTGCCCTGCGCCGAGCCGGCGCCGAGGATCGTGTGGATCTCGTCGATGAAGAGGATGAAGCGCTCGCGCTCCTCGAGGGCCTTGAGCAGCGCCTTGAAGCGCTCCTCGAAATCCCCGCGATAGCGCGTGCCCGCGAGCAGCGCGCCGAGGTCGAGGGCGTGGATCTCGGTGCCTTCGAGGTCCTCCGGGACGCGGCCTTCGTGGATGCGGAGCGCGAGGCCTTCCGCGAGCGCCGTCTTCCCGACCCCGGTCTCGCCGACGAAGATCGGGTTGTTCTTGCGGCGGCGCGCGAGGATGTGGATCGCGCGGTCGAGCTCGGGCCCACGGCCGATCAAGGGATCGAGCTTCCCCTCCGCTGCCTTGTCGGTCAGGTTCGAAGCGAACGCGGCCAACGGATCCGCCGGGACACCCTCGGCGTCGCCGCCGAGGATCGGCGAGCCGCCGAGCCCCTCCCCGACCCCCCCGCCGTCGCCGAGCTTCGATTCGCCGTGGCTGATGTAGCGGAGCAGGTCCATGCGCGAGACGCCCTGTCCTCGTAGCAGCGTCATCGAGTGAGCGTCCGGCTCGTTGAAGATCGCGACGATCAGGTCTCCGACCTCGACCTCGTCCTTTTCGGCGTTCCGAGTGTGATCGATCGCGGTCTGGACCACGCGATGGAACGCGAGGGTCTGCATCAGGTCGATCTCTTCGTCGCCGGGCACTGCCTCGAGGTCCTCGTCGAAGAAGCGCTCGAGCTCGATTCGCAGCCCGTCCACGTCGGCCCCGGAATGGAGCAGGATCCGCGCCCCGTCCTCGTTGTGGATCAGGGCGTAGAGCAGGTGCTCGATCGTCAGGTACGCGTGGCGGCGCGTGATGGCCTCGCGCTGGGCCGCGTGGAGCGTGAGTTGGAGATCCCGGCCGAACGCGCTCATTCTTTCTCGACTCCCGTGCGGAGCGGGTAGCCCCGCTCCTCTGCCATTCGATGGACCGTCGCCGATTTCGTCTCGGCGACCTCGAGCACATAGACACCGGCCACGCCGAGTCCACCCCGGTGGATCTGCAACATGATCTGGGTCGCCGCCGAGGGGCTCTTCCGGAAGACCTTTTCGAGGACCTGGACGACGAACTCCATGGGCGTGTAGTCGTCGTTGTAGAGGATCACCTTGAAGCGCGCCGGCCGTTCGGTCTTCGCGCGCTCCTTGATCCCCAGTCCGCGGTCGCGTTCCTTGGACGGGTCGAAGGGCTTGGGCGGATCGCCTCCTCCCGGAGGGTCCGCCATCAGGACGGTCGAGATCATCGCCGGGAGCATAGCGATCCGGCGAACCCGTCGGAACGAGCGGCCCGTCGCGAGCGCGCAGCTACACTCCGGCCTGCATGTCCGATGGCGCGCCCAAGCTCACGATCCAGCTCGAAGACGGAATCTCGCACCTCCCCCAGGCGGAGTGGGACGCGCTCGTCGGCGACGAATCTCCGTTCCTCGAATGGAATTTCCTGGCCAGCCTCGAAGAAGCAGGCGCCGTCGGCGGCCACAGCGGCTGGGATGCCCGCCCCCTCGTGGCCCGCGAGGACGGCCGGATCGTCGCCGCGAGCCCCCTCTACCTGAAGAGCAACAGCGAGGGCGAGTTCGTCTTCGACTTCGGCTGGGCCGACGCGGCCTACCGCGCCGGGATCGAGTACTACCCGAAGCTGCTGGTGGGCGTGCCTTTTTCCCCCGTGTCCGGCGCGCGTTTCCTGGTCGCCCCCGGCCAGGATCCGGGCCACTGGATCCCGCAGCTCGGCGCCGCCCTCCGCGAGATCTGCACGGGCAACGACCTCTCGAGCGTGCACGTCAACTTCTGCCACCCCGAAGAGGCCCAGGCCCTCGAAGCGGTCGGCTTCCACACCCGCATGGGCCTCCAGTACCACTGGCACAACCGCGGCTACGAGACCTTCGACGACTATCTCGGCGCCTTCCGCAGCAAGCGACGCAACCAGGTCAAGCGCGAGCGACGCGAGATGGAGAAACAAGGCGTCACGATCCGCAGCTACCGGGGCGACGAGGTCACTCCGGATCTCGTGAGCCCGATGTTCGACTTCTACCTGGAGACGATCCGCGTGCGCGCCTGGGGTCGGCAATACCTGAACCGAGAGGTCTTCGAGCTGCTCCTCGAACGATTCAAGGATCGCCTGTGCCTGATCGTCGCCGAACAGGACGGGGAGAAGATCGCCGGGACCTTCAACGTCGAGAAGGGCGACGCTCTCTATGGCCGCTACTGGGGCGCGACGAAGAGGGTGCGCCACCTCCACTTCAACGTCTGCTACTACGCGGCGGTCGAGCACTGCATCGACAACGGGCTCGCCCGCTTCGAGCCGGGCGCAGGCGGGGAGTACAAGCAGGTCCGGGGCTTCGACGCGAGTCCGACCTGGAGCGCGCACTTCCTCGCGGACGCTCGGCTCGGAGCCGCGGTCGAGCGCTTCCTCGAAGGCGAGCGCGAGAACGCCGAGCACACGATCGACTGGTACCGGGAGAACAGCGCCCTCAAGCGCCCGGCGAGCGAGTAGCGCTAGATCTCGATCCCGTCGTTCATGGCCCGCAGGACGAAGAGCTGCTCGCCTCGCGAGAGCGTCGGCTTGTGCACCAGGGACTGCAGCT
Source organism: uncultured Spirochaetaceae bacterium (assembly GCA_964488255.1). Lineage (GTDB taxonomy): Bacteria > Myxococcota_A > UBA9160 > UBA9160 > UBA4427 > UBA4427. Next base: position 31,720 of record CAZAUR010000026.1, read on the forward strand.
TCGCCAGGCGCTCCTCGCGCGTCATGGGCGACGCCTCGCCGGACGACTCATCCTCTTCCTTCGTATCCATGCCGAGCCCGACGATCTGGACCGGCTGGTCGACCCAGCCGGCGGTTTCGATGAAGTCACCAGCCTGCGCCACATCCTGCACATAGACGCGGCCGCCCTGGGTCGAGAACCCGATCTCGCGGTCCTCGACGACCCGGTCGTCGGCGATCGCGTGGCGCACGCTCGCAAGATGCTGCGGATGCGGGATCTCGAACACGAGCACGGGCTCGTCCTCTTCGATCAGACCGACCGACTGGGCGATGTCCTCGCCCTCGAGGGCGGCGATCGCGAAGACCACCAGGCCCGCGAACGCGGCGCCGAGCTGGAAGAAGGGATTGGTCATTCCGGGTCTTTCGGTCGAACGCGAGACAGCCCTGAGCAGCGCGCCGGGCGCTTTTCGACGCGACCTCTACGGCATTTGCCCGATACCGGCGAGACGGCCCGTCGCCGATCCTGATAGGCGACCGGTCACGCGGATCAATGGCGTCCCGAACCCCGCTCCAGGCGAGCGGTGGCGCCGACCGAGGAGCCAGGAATGACTGCAGATTCAGAGGGTTGGAGCCAGCGGCCCCTCGTCGTAGACGATGAGCCCGATGCCACCGCTGTTTCGCCCAATGGCTTCGATCCCGCGGCCGCGTATCTCGAGCAGCTCGGCGAGGGCTCCCGGCGCACCATGCGCGAAGCGCTCACGAAGCTGGCGAACTGGGCCTCGGACGGGCGCTGCGGTCCGCACGACCTGCCCTGGCACATGCTTCGGATCGAGCACACTGCCGCCCTGCGCACGCGACTGACCGCGACCCTCGCCCCGGCGACCGCGAATAAACACCTCGCGGCGCTACGCGGGGTGCTCAAGCAGTGCTGGCGGCGCGGACTGATGTCGGCGGAGGCCTATCAGCGCGCGATCGATCTGCCGCCGGTGCGCGGCGCGTCCCCGCGCAAGCCGAACCGCCTGGGCGCGGTCGAGCTCCGCAAGCTGGCCCAGGTCTGCTCCGGCGACTCGAGCCCGGCGGGTGCCCGGGACGAAGCGCTGCTGGCGCTCCTCTACGGCGCGAACCTGCGCCGCTCCGAGGCCGTGTCCCTGGAGCTCACCGACTACGACCTCTCTACGGGTGTGCTCATCGTTCGCGGCGCAGGCGGACGACAGCCGCGGCGCTTCGCCGCGAACGATGATGCTCGCCGGGCGCTCGAGCGCTGGATCCTGATTCGCGGCCCCGAAGCCGGCCCGCTCTTCAATCCGGTGAACAAAGGGGGCCGGATCGAACGCCGCCGCCTCTCGGAGCAGGCGATCTACATCGCCTGTCAGAAGCGCGCCGCGGAAGCCGGTCTACCGCCGACGAGTCCCGAGGACCTGCGTCGCGCGGACGCGTCGATCGGCGCGGCGCCGACCTCGGCCTGAATCGCCACCACCGTCGCCACCGGACCAGGGCTCGGAATCAGCCCGCCACGAGCTGCGCTTCGCGCGTCGCCTGGAGCCGGCGGAAGTCTGCCTCCGCGTGGTACGAGGAACGCGTGAGCGGCGTCGCCGACACCACGAGGAAGCCCCGCGCCCGCGCCTCCTCGGAGATCTCCTCGAACTCCTCGGGCGGGACGTAGCGCTCGACGCGCGCATGGTTCGGCGTCGGCCGCAGGTACTGCCCGACGGTCAGGAAGTCGACGTCCGCCGCGCGCAGGTCGTCCATCACCTGGCGGACCTCGTCGCGTTCCTCGCCGAGGCCGACCATGATGCCGCTCTTGGTGAACACCTCGGAGCGCAGCCGCTTCGCGCTCGCCAGCAGGTCGAGGGAGTGGCGATAGTCGGCGCCGGGGCGAACGCGCTTGTAGAGGCGCGGCACCGTCTCGAGGTTGTGGTTGTAGACGTCGGGCCCGGCGGCGACCACGGCCGAAAGGGCGTCCGGCTTCCGGCGGAAGTCCGGGGTCAGCACCTCGATCGTCGTGTCCGGCGCGGACGTGCGTATGCGCTCGATCGACTCGGCGAACTGCCCCGCCCCGCCGTCCGACAGGTCGTCCCGGTCGACGCTCGTGATCACCACGTGGCGTAGCCCGAGCTCACCGACGGCGCGCGCCAGGTGCTCGGGCTCGTGGGGATCGACCGCGTCGGGCATTCCCGTGTCCACGTTGCAGAAGGCGCAGGCGCGCGTGCACACGGAGCCCAGGATCATCACGGTCGCATGCCGGTCCGCCCAACACTCGGAGAGGTTCGGACAGGCCGCTTCTTCGCAGACGGTGTTCAGCTCGAGACGACGCATCAGCTCGCGCGTGCGCTCGACCTCCGGATCTGCCGAGAGCCGAACGCGGATCCACGGCGGGCGCTTCGGCTCGTCGTCCTTGCGGGCGTCGTGGCCCTGGATCTGCAGCAGCTGGTCGGCCATCTTCGTATCCGGTTCCTCAGATGTGGATCGCTCGACCGTAGGCGTCGAGGGTCGACTCGTGCATCATTTCCGAGAGCGTCGGGTGCGGGAAGACCGTGTGCATCAGCTCCGCCTCCGTCGTCTCGAGGTTCATCGCGACGACGAAGCCCTGGATCAGCTCCGTGACTTCGGCTCCGACCAGGTGGGCTCCGAGCAGCTCGCCGGTCTCGGCGTCGAAGACGGTCTTCACGAGGCCTTCCATCTCGCCGAGGGCGATCGCCTTGCCGTTTCCGCGGAACGGGAAGCGACCGACCCGGACCTGACGCCCGGCTTCGACGGCCGCCGCCTCGGAGAGACCGACGCTCGCGATCTGCGGTCGGCAGTACGTGCATCCCGGAATCCGCTCCGTCTGCATCGGATGCACGCCCGACTCCCCCGCGATCCGCTCGGCGCAGAGCACGCCCTCGTGGGTCGCCTTGTGCGCGAGCCACGGCGGGCCGGCGACGTCGCCGATCGCGTAGACGCCGGCCTCGCCGGTCTCCGTCCACTCGTTCGCCACGATGTGCGTCCGGTCGACCTCCACGCCGGTGCCCTCGAGTCCGAGGCCCTCGACGTTGCCGACGATGCCGATGGCGAGGATCACGCGATCGAAGGTCGCGACGATCGGATCGCCGCCTTCGGGCGTGATCGTCGCCGTGACTTCACCGTCCTTCTTGTCGAGCTGGGACACGGTTGCGCTCGTGTGGAGCGTCATGCCCTGCTTCTCGAACTGCTTGTGCGCGAGACCGGAGATCTCCTCGTCCTCGACCGGCAGGATGCGCGGGAGCGCCTCGACGACGGTGACGTCCGCGCCGAGGTCGTTGTAGAAGCTCGCGAACTCGATCCCGATCGCGCCAGAGCCGACCACGAGAAGCCGGGCCGGCAGCGCCGTCGGCACCATCGCCTCCTTGTAGCTCCAGACGAGCTCGCCGTCGGGCTCGAGGCCCGGGAGTGACCGGGCGCGCGCCCCGGTCGCGAGGATCACGCTGCCGGCGCCGAGCTCCGTGGTCGCCCCGTCGGCGGCGTCGACCGCGACGCGGCCCGCGCCGGCGAGTCGACCGGTCCCGTCGTAGACGGTGACTTCGTTCTTCTTGAGCAGGCCCTTCACGCCGGTGTTCAGCCGCTTGGACACCTGCCGCGAGCGCTTCACGATCTTCTCGATGTCGATGGACACGTCGCCGACCGACAAACCGAAGTCGCCGGCGCGCTCGATCAGGTGATGGATCTCGCTCGTGCGCAGCAGCGCCTTGGTCGGGATGCAGCCCCAGTTGAGGCAGATCCCGCCGAGGTGCTCTCGCTCGACGAGCGCGACCGAGAGGCCGAGCTGTCGCGCCCGGATCGCCGCCGGATACCCGCCCGGCCCTCCGCCGATCACCACTACGTCGTACTGCGCCTCACTCATTCGAATTCGTCCCTCTCGACCGTTCGTTGTGCGCTGGGACGGGTCCCGGGGCGCTTCGGCGTCCGCGTGGCCGCCTAGAGCATCATTCCGAGCGGATCTTCGAGACGCGCTCGCACGGCTGCAAGAAGGCGTGCTCCGACGGCGCCGTCGACCGCGCGATGATCCGCAGCGAGCGTGACCATAGCGATGTGGCCGACGCCGATCTCCCCGTCACGCACGATCGGTTGGGCTTCGGCGGCGCCGACGCCGAAGATGCACGACTGCGGCGGGTTCAGGATTGGGTAGACGGTCTCGATCCCATACATGCCGAGATTCGAGACGGTGACGGTGCCGCCCTGGTATTGCTCGGGGCGCAGGCTGCCGTCGCGGGCCTGGACCGCCAGGATGCGGATCGCGTCCGCCAGGGCCGCGAGGCCGAGCCGGTCCGCGTCGCGGACGACCGGGGTGATCAATCCGCCCTCCGTCGCGACCGCCACGCTCACGTCGACGCGATCGAAGACGCGCATGCCGTCCTCGGCGAACTGGACGTTCGCCTCGGGCACGTCGCGCATCGCGCCCGCGACGGCGCGCACCACGAAGTCGTTCAACGAGATCTTGACCCCGGCCCCGTCGTTCGCGAGTCCCTGGTTCAGTCGCGCGCGGACCTCCATCGCCTCGTCCATCCGCACGCGGCTGCGAAGATAGAAGTGGGGCACCTGCTGCTTCGACTCGGTCAGGCGACGCGCGATCGTCTTGCGCATCCCGCTCAGCCGTTCGATTCGCACGCCGTCTTCGACGTCGACGATCTCCGGAAGCGGCGCGGCTTGCAGCGACTCGGTCGGCGTGGCCTGCAGAGACTCCGTCGGCGCGGCACCCGCCGCCCGCAGCACGTCCGCTTCGACGACGCGCCCGCCGGGGCCGCTGCCCTCGAGCGTGGCGACGTCGATCGCGTTCGCCTCGGCGGCGCGGCGAGCGAGGGGCGTCGATCGGCCGCCGGCCGGATCATCGACGATCGGCGGGGCGACGTCCGGCGAATCCGACACTTCGGAGGCAGGCGCGACGACCGGCGCATCGACCGCAGGCGCGGAATTGGCGGCTTCTTCGGTCGGCGCTTCGACCGGCGGCGCGCCCTCGGACTCGATCGTCCCGAGCAGCGTGCCCGCTTGCAGCCCCTCGGTCCCCTCAGAGACCGCGATCTCTACGAGGCGTCCGGACGCGGGGCTCTCCAGCTCGACCGTCGCCTTGTCGGTCTCGAGCTCGGCGATCACCTCGCCCTGCTCGACCTCGTCACCGGCGGCGACCAGCCAGCTCGCGAGCGTGGCCCCCTCGCTCTCTTCCTCTGCACCGGAAGAAAGCTGCGGCATCTCGATCCGGACCAGCTTGTCCGCGTCCGACATTCGGGCCCCCCACCCGTGAAGTGGCGCCCGAGGGCGCCGCAGGCCATGGATCCGCCCATGCCCCCGGAACTCATCGGATCATAGCGTTCCGATCTGAACGGAAGTCGCCGCGCTCCCGGCAATGGACCGTGCCCGCTACCCTGCCCGCATGACGGCGATCTGGAACGGTTCCTGGTGCGGCCTCGCGTTGAGGATCGAACGCCGCCGCGAAGCGGAGGGCGGGGGGCCGACCCTTCGTGCAATCGGCCCTGGGAGCGACGGCGCGACGCGCGAATGGCTGCGCTTCGACGCCTTTGCGGTCAACCCGCATTGGCACGTCGATCCGGAGCAGGAGGACGAGATCCGCCCGCTCGATGAGCGCGTCGATCCGATCGCGGAGACGTTCGAGATTCTCGGACGCGACGCCGGGACATTGCTGGAGCGCGCGGGCGCGCCCGCGACACTGGTCCAGGCGCTCTCTGGCGGCGACCGCCCGAGCGAATCCGACGCAGTCCTTCGTGAGGCCGAGCGCGCCATGCGCCATCGGCCGGCGATCCTCGACGAGCTCGACCCGGTCGTGCTGCGCACGCGCCGAAGCGAGAAGTGGCACACCTACCCCGCCGACGTCCTGCCCGCGTGGGTCGCCGAGATGGACTTCCCGATCGCAGGCCCGATCCAGGACGAGCTGCGCCGCTTCGTCGACAGTGGCGACGTCGGCTACCCGATCGGCCTCGCCCACACGGGTCTGCCCGAGGTCTTCTGCGAGCGGATGGAAGAGCGCTTCGGCTGGCGTCCGGAAGTTCGCCGTGTCGAGATCCTGTCCGAGGTCGTGCAGGGGATGTACGTCGCGCTCGAAGCGTTCAGCGAGCCTGGCGACGGCATCGTCGTCCAGACCCCGATCTACCCGCCCTTCCTGACTTCCGTCGCGGACACCGGGCGGCGCCTCGTCGAGAACCGGATGCGGATCGACGGGAACCGCATGACGTTCGACCTCGACGCGCTCGAGGGGCAGATCACGGCGGACACGCGGCTCCTCCTCTTCTGCAATCCGCACAATCCGTCGGGTCGCGTCTACACGCTCGCCGAGCTCGAACGCGTCGCGCGGCTCGTCGTCGAACACGACCTCGTCGTCGTCTCGGACGAGATCCATGCGGACCTCGTCTTCGATGACCGGGAGCACGTCCCGTTCGCGACCCTCGGCCCCGAGGTCGCCAAGCGGACACTGACCCTCACCTCCGCGAGCAAGGCGTTCAACATCCCCGGGCTGCGGACCGCGATCGCCCACTTCGGCGACGCGAAGCTCCAGCGGCGCTTCAATACCGTGTTCCACCGTCACATCCGCGGGGGCATCGGCCTCTTCGGCCTCTACGCCTCGATCGCTGCCTGGCGTTGGGCGCAACCGTGGCTCGACGAAGTCGTTCCCTACCTGGCCGAAAACCGCGATTTCGTGACCGACCGCCTCGCGGAGCGCCTGCCGGAGATCACCCTCGTGCGCCCCGAGGCGACCTACCTGGCATGGCTCGACTGTCGCGGCCTCGGCCTCGACGGCCCGCCCGCTGCCCATTTCCTGCGCAACGGTCAGGTCGCGCTGACGGAGGGTCGACTCTTCGGCGAGGGCTGGGAGGGCTTCGCGCGGCTCAATCTCGGCACCTCGCGGGCGATTCTCGCGGACGCGATCGATCGCATGGCCAAGTCGGTCGGGCGTTAGTCCGAGAAGACGATCGAAGGACATGGCGCACGCACACTCGCACTCTTCGCACGCCGGGCACGCCCACGATCACGGCGACGCTCGGACGATGAACCGGCGGCGGCTGCTGCTCACGCTCTTCCTCGCCCTGGGCTACGCGGGGATCGAGCTGGTCGGCGGACTCCTCACCGGTTCCCTGGCGCTGCTCGCGGACTCGCTCCACATGGTGTCCGACGTCGCGGCCCTCGCCCTGTCGCTGCTCGCGGTCTGGATGGCGGCGCGCCCCGCCTCGGGTCGACGCACCTTCGGCAACAGCCGCGCCGAGATCCTGGCCGCGCTGGCGAACGGCCTCGCCCTCGCGGTCGTCGCGATCTTCATCACGACCCACGCGGTCGAGCGCTTCATGGCCCCCCGAGACGTCGCCGGCGAGGGCGTGATCGTCGTTGCCACGGGCGGTCTGCTGATCAACCTGATCGGGCTCTGGATTCTCGAGGGCGGCCGGAGCGAATCGCTCAACGTGCGCGGCGCCTGGCTGCACGTGCTCTCCGACACCCTGGCGAGCGTCGGCGTGATCATCGCCGGAGCTGGCATCTGGGCCTTCGGCTGGCTGTGGCTCGACCCGACGGTATCGATGATCGTGAGCGCGCTCGTGCTCTTGTCGGCGTGGCACCTGATCCGGGAAGCCCTCGACGTGCTGATGGAAACCGCACCCGCGCATCTCGACCCGAAGGAGATCCGGGACGCGCTGGTCGGCGTCCAGGGCGTCGAGAGCGTCCACTGTCTTCACGTCTGGACGATCGGCAGCGGCGAGATCTCGCTCTCGAGCCACCTGGTGATCGCGCCGGAACGGGACGCCGAGGGGCTGCTCCAGCGCGTGCGATCGACCTTGAGCGAGGGCTTCGCGATCGATCACACCACGATCCAGATCGAGCCCGGCTCCGGCGACCCCGAGGCCGATCCCGCCTGCGCCGATGCTTGCGAGCCGGGGGCGGCGCCGGCCTGAGGGGGCTTACGCCTCGCTGGCTGGTACTCGCCGCCTGAGGGGGCTTTACGCTTCGCTGGCTGGTACTCGCCGCCTGAGGGGGCTTTACGCTTCGCTGGCTGGTACTCGCCGCCTGACGGCGGCTCCCCCCAAAGGGCAGACCCCTCAGTCAGGGTGATTCCCGTTTACCTGGCCCGCAGACTGACGTTACTGTCATTGAATGACGTAGACGTCAGTGAGGCCATGAGCGATACCCGACCCCAGCCGAGCGGCCGGCGCGAGACCCGCGCCCAGGCGACCCGCGCCCGCTTCCTCGAGGCGGGTCGGCGGCTCTTCGCCGAACACGGGCTGCCCGCCGTGACGTCCCACGCGATCGCCGAGGCGGCGGGCTACGCCGCGGGCACGTTCTACCTCCACTTCAAGGACAAGCACGCCCTCTTCGACGAGCTCGCCGAGGAAGCCGCCCGCGAGCTCGAGCAGCGACTGCTCGCGGTCTCCGCGCACAAGACCGAAATCTCGGACATCGCCTACGGCCAGGCCGACGCCCTCGTGGGCTTCGCCGAAGAACAGCGCGAGCTCCTGCTGATCGCCTTCGCGCGCGGCGGCGAGTCGAGCGAAGTCGGTGGCCGCATCCTCGAACGCCTGGCCGCGGGCGTGAGCGCCCGGCGCCGTGAGCTCGCTGCCCAGGGCGTGCGCGATCCCGCCTTCGATCCCGACGTCCTCGCCCAGGCCATCGTCGGCATGTGGGCGCAGGTGCTCGTCTGGTGGGCGGAGGATCCGAGGCGTGCGCGTCGCGACGAAGTGATCCGCACGATGACCCACTTCCAGCTCTTCGGTTCCCGCCACTCTCGCCAGGAGGCCGTGGACCTGTGCGGACAGGACGCATCCGCTCCGACCGACTTCAACCCTAAGACGCCCGATGGAGACGCATCGCAATGAGCGAACGCCACATCACCTACGACCCGATCTACAACACCGTCGATCGCGACAACTTCGACTCCCTGATCGAAGTCGATCGTTATGCGGACCGGACCGACGCGTTCGACGACATCATCGCCGCGACGGTCGATCACTTCTGGGACCCGACCGACGTGCGCTACATCGACTTCGACTCGAACCCGATGAACCTCGACGAGGAGCTGATCATGCCCCGCGATTTCTGCATCGAGCTGCAGACCGCGGTCGCGGACAAGCTCGACGCGAGCCAGCAGATCCGCCTCGCGAACCAGAACACGCGCTTCGTGCTCTCGAGCATCCTGCACGGCGAACAGGGCGCGCTGTCGCTCTCCGCGAGCCTGACGCAGATCCTGCGCGATCCGGGCGCGATGGAGTACGCCGCGAACCAGACCCGCGAAGAAGCCCGCCACGTCACCGGCTTCTCGAACTACATCGGAACCCGCTGGGGCACCCCGCTGCGTTCCGGCAAGACGCTCCAGGGTCTGATGAACGAGATCGTGAAGACCGGCGCCGTTTACAAGAAGCTCGTGGGCATGCAGATGCTGATCGAGGGCCTCGCGATGGGTGCCTTCGCCACGATCCAGCGTGAGACCCAGGATCCGCTCCTGCGGCGCCTGATCCACTTCACGATGTCCGACGAGGCCTTCCACCACAAATTCGGGAAGATCTGGGCGGACAAGACGATCCCGAAGCTGAACGAGGAAGAGCACGAGCACGTCGAGCTGTGGGCCGCGGAGGCCTTCCAGGTCCTGCTCTTCAACCTCGTGAACGCCGAGCAGAAGCAGGAGATCTACGGCGAGTTCGGGCTCGATTGGCAATGGGTGCGCGCCGCCATCCTCGAGAACTTCTCGGACGAGGATCGCCGCTCGCAGATGACCAACAACACGAACATCTTCCGTGTGTTGATCAAGACGCTCCTCAAGGCCGGCATCATCACCGACCGCACGCGCCACGTGTACCAGGCGTGGGTCGACATGGACGAGCTCCAGGGCGAGGACGACGAGGTCGCCGGTGCCGATGTCGCCGCGGCCGCGATGGAGGAGCTCAAGGGGATCAACGCCGGACGTCAGAAGATGGGCGCGCGCTTCCGCATGAACTAGTCCGATCTCCAGGGTTCACCCGAAGCGGGCTCCGGCGATCGGCCGGGGCCCGCTTCTCGTTTCACCCGTTCACCCGCACGCAATCGCGCCGCACATCCTCGCCTAACGCATTGCTTCCTCAAGCGATCTCGGATTCGTCCGATGACGAGAGGAGACCCGCGTCAGTGAGGGCCAGGCGTGCCGCATCCGATCACACATCGTCCCGAAGAGCGACGCGATCGCCGTCAGAAGCGGCGCGAGCGTCGCAAGAAGGCGCGTGAGGCCGCCCGCTCGAGCGCAAGCGGAGCCGCGGACGCGACACCGGCCGGCCCGGAGCCGGAAGTGCCCGCGCCGGTCGCGGAGGCCGCGCCCTCGGCCAGCGAGACGGACGCCCTCGCCGGGTTCGCGCTGCTCGCTGACCCGAGCACGATCGCAGGAGTGGCCGCGCCTCCGGAGCCGGCCCCCGAAGCCGAGAGCGACGAGGTCGAGCGACTGCGGGCGGCGCTGCACATGCGGTCCCAGGAGATCGAGGCCCTTCAGCAGAAATGGCAGGCGCCGGAAGCGCGCGAAGCGAGTCCGGGGACGGAACACGAGGCGGACGCGATGGCCTCTCCGTCGGACGAGACGGTCGAGCCGCCGGCGCGCACGCTCCTCGACGCCGCATCCGCTCGCCGCCTGGCAGCGGACGCGCGCAAGCGCGAACGCGAGAGCCGAGCGGCCCTCGAGAAAGCTCAGAAGGCGCTCGGCGTGGTTCGGCCGGAACCTCGCCAGCCCTCCGCCCCGGCGACCGATCGAGCGAGCGAGCCCGGCAGCAGTGGCAGTGGCTGGCAGCGGCGGCCGGTAGTCGCCCGCAACTCGACGGTCGAGCACGCCGAACCCGCCCGCCCTTCACGGACGCGCCCTGCGGCTACGACCGGCCCGCTCGCGCTCCTCGCGAGCCCGACACCGGCGACGGCTCCGGGATCGCGGTCCGAAGCGATCCGCCCGAACCCGTCCGAAACGGCGCCCTCCGAAGCACGCGCGGCGACGCGTGCCCTCGACGCCGACGAGACGATCCTCGGACTCGGCCGCAAACTCCAGATCGCCCGCGCGGAACTCCGGGAGCACGAGTCGACGCTGGCCCTCGCTCGCGAGCGCACGCGCGGCCTCCAGGACGAGCTGAAGGCTCGGCGGACAGAGCTCGGCGACCTGCGGACCCTGCTCGGCGAACGCGATGCCACGATCGAGGAACGCGATGCGCAGATCCGGGCGCTCGAGGGCAATTCCCGCGGCGCGACCGAACACCCTCACCCTTCCGACTCGACGACCCTCGCGAGCGACGAGGTCGAACGCCTTCGAGCCCGCGTGAGCGCCCTCGATGCGGAGCTCCAGACCCGCGGCGCGGAACGCGCCCGTCTCGAAGCCGCTCTCGGCGAGCGGAATGCGCTCGACGACACGCGCCGGGACCAGCTCGAGGCGATGCAGGATCGACTCGAGGCCCAGGATCGCGCCCTCGATGCCGCGCGACGCGAGTACGAGCTCGAACGCAGCCGCCACTCTCGCAGCCTCGAGCTGATTACGCGCCTGCGCGCGACGCTCACGAGTGACCTCCCGGTCGCCGACGCCGCGATCGCCGTGCCGATCACTTCGTCGACGACCGCGCCCACGACCTCGATTGCGACCCCGATTGCGACCTCACCTACGCCCGGGCCGACGGCCGCGCAGGTCGCTCCACCCGAATCGGAGCTTCGCGCGATCTCCCCGATCGACGGCGCCAGCGCCTCGGCCCGCGTCTTCGCCTATTGGCTCGACGATCAGGTGCGACGTCATTTCGGACCGATGGGAATCGACCGCTTCAGCGATCTGCTCCGAGCGCCCCTCGCGCGGCGCCATGAATCGATCGACCGCCCGGCTTCGATCCTGTTGGTCGGACGCGGGGTGCGACATCTGGCGCCGGAGTTCGCCGAAGCGCTGGTGTCCGTGGGTCCGGATCGATTCGAGATCCACGTCGCCGACACCAACGCGGACGCGAGCCACGACACCCTGCCGATCGAGACGCCGATCGGTGAGCTGCTCGTCCAGCAGACGGCGCCGGCCGACCCGAGCGCGTTCGCCGACCTGATCCACGCGACACAGGCGGACGTGATCGTGAGCCTCTCGCTCCTGACCCACGAGGCGGACCCCACCGCATGGCTCGAGGTCCTGCGAGACGCCAGCGAGCGACGTGTCGCCCTCCTCTTCGCCGAAGCGACCGGCGCGTCCGTGTCAACGCCCCCCGCCGACGTCGCGGCGATCGGCGATCGGATCTGGTCGCTGATGCCGGACCGGTACACGCGTCTCGACGACGGGACGGTCTGCCGAAGCTGGCAGGACGCCTTCGCGGCCTGTCCGCAGCGCCCGCGCAACGCGCTCTGCGAGGCGCTCCGTGCGCGTTTTCGGCCGGAACTCTCGGCCCAGTTCGGCTTCCTCGCCGAACCCTTCCTGCGCGCCGGCATCGCGTCCAACTTCGACGTCACCGCCGAGCGCGACCGACGCTTCCTGGCGCAGGTGGCCGATCTCGACGAGCGACGGATCGAAGCGGGGGCAGCTCCGGCGCTGCACACGATCGCGCTCATCGACATCCTGGCCGAGGAATAGACGAGTCGTCTCGCGCACGGAGCCCCGCTCCCTCGACACGCGGCGTTCTGCGCGACGGGTCCGCCGGGGGTGTGCGCACCCTCGCCGATGGCTACACACTCGCCATGCCTGCGAGCGACACCGGCCTCCGGGGCCCCTATCCCGTCGGCGTGATCCAGACCGAGATCGCATCGCCGAACGATCCGCTCGATCCGGACCGCGTCCTCCCGACGGAGCTCTGGTACCCGGCGCGCGTCGGTGTGCACGAACGCGACGATGCGCCGCATCCCCTGGGCATGCCCCATCGCGCGACGCCGAACCTGTCTCCCGACGACGCCGCGCCCCACCCGCTCGTCGTCTTCTCCCACGGCAACTCCGGCCTCCGGCAGCAATCGACCTTCCTCACGACCCACCTCGCGAGCTGGGGCTTCGTCGTCGCGGCGCCCGACCACGTCGGCAACACCTTCGACGAGATGCTTCGCCTCGAGACCGACGACGAACGACGGGACGTCCACCTGCGCGCGCGTACCCAGCGTCCCCTCGACGTCCAGCGCATCGTCACCGCGTTGGTCGACGAGGCGCACGCGAAGCAGAGCCTGCCCGAGATCGATCCGACGCGACTCGGTGTCGCCGGGCATTCCTACGGCGGCTGGACCGCGCTCAAGATCCCGGCCCTCGAGCCGCGCGTACGAAGCGTCTGCTGCCTCGCGCCGGCCAGCGAGCCCTTCGTCGGGCGCCGCGCCTTCGCCGAGGGCGAGCTGCCCCTCGCCCCGGACGTGGCCGCGCTGGTGCTCGCCGCCGAAGACGACGTCCTCGTCGACCGCGCGACCAGCGTCGAGCCGCTCTTCGCGCGCCTCGGCGGGCATGCACGAATCGAGTGGCTCGACCGCGCCGACCACTTCCACTTCTGCGACGGGATCGAGCTCCTGCACAAGGTCCACGAGAACACGCCGCGCCCGAACGTGCCGCGCCCGCCGCGTCCAGTCTCGGAGCTCCGAACCGCGGCGGACACGCATCCCTGGCTCGCTCAGCGCGTGGCCGACTTCTTCCTCGAGACGCTCGCCGAGACGCCCACCGCGACGACCCGAGCCGCAGGAGGCGTGAACGCATGAAGGGCAAGACGTGCATCGTAACCGGCGGGACCTCCGGGATCGGAGAGGCGTCGGCCCTCGCGCTCGCGGAGCGGGGCGCCGACGTCGCAATCGTGTGTCGCTCGGAGACGCGCGGAATCCAGACGAGGGACCGGATCGAGGCGGCCACGGGTCGCGAGTGCGTCCGCCTCTTCTACGCCGACCTGCAGCGTCTCGAAGACGTTCGGCGCGTCGCGGCCGAGCTGGACTCGGCCTTCGATCAGATCGACGTGCTGCTGAACAACGCCGCGGTCACGATGCTCGCGCGCGAAGAGACGCCCGACGGTCACGAGATGACCTTCGGCGTGAACCACCTCGCCCCCTTCCTGCTGACCCACGATCTACTGCCCAAGATCGTCCAGACACCCGGGGCGCGGATCGTGAACGTCGCATCCGGGGCGCACAAGTTCGCGACCTTCGATCTCGACGACCTGCACACCGAGCGACGGAACTTCAAGTGGATGGGCGTCTACGGTGCGTCCAAGCTCTGCAACATGCTCTTCACGGTCGAGCTGGCGCGGCGACTCGAGGGCCGCGACGTGCGCGTGTGGTCCCTGCATCCGGGCGCGGTCTCGACGCGGCTCGGCACGAACAACCCTGGCCTGCTCGCGCGGGTCATCGTCCCGATCGTCGGCATCTTCTTCAAGACGCCCGCGCAGGGGGCCTCGACGTCGATCTACCTGAGCAGTGATCCCGACGTCGACGCGCCGAACGGGACCTATTTCATCGACGAGAAGCCCGCCGAGACGACCGCCCTCGCGCAGGATCTCGACGTGGCTGCCCGGCTCTGGTCCGAGAGCGAGCGACTCGTCGGCCTCGATGTCGGCGCCCCCTGGGTCTGAGACCCGACCCACCCTTTCTGTCAGGAGAACCGCCCCGATGGCGATGCAAGAGTTCGACGTTCCCGTCGAGCGCCGAACGTTCACCGGGAGCCAGGGCCTCGCGCTCGCGGCCGATGCGTTCGGTGATTCCACGAATCCGCCCGCCGTGTTGCTGCACGGGGGTGGGCAGACGCGCCACTCCTGGAGCGGCACTGCCGAGCGACTCGCGCAGGGGGGCTGGTACGCCGTCACGGTCGACCTCCGCGGACACGGCGAGAGCGACTGGGATCCCGACGGCGCCTACCGCAGCACGGGCTTCGCAGACGACGTGGTCGCGGTCGCGGAGGCATTCGAGACGCCCCCCGTCCTGATCGGCGCGTCCCTCGGCGGCATCTCGTCCCTGCTCGCCGTCCACAGCGCCGGGAACGATCTCGCCCGCGCGCTCGTCCTCGTCGACATCGCGACCCGCATGGAGATCTCCGGCGCGCAGCGCATCATGGACTTCATGCGCGGGGGCATGGACGGCTTCGCCACCCTCGAAGACGTCGCGGACGCCGTGGCGGCCTACAACCCCCACCGCCCACGCCCCAAGGACGTCTCCGGCCTGGAGAAGAACCTCCGCCGGGGCGAGGACGGTCGCTGGCGATGGCATTGGGATCCGGCCTTCATGCAACCGGACGAGAACGTCGCCGACCAGAAGCTCGTCTCCCAGGAAGTTCTCGACGCGGCCGCGGCGGGCCTCACGCTGCCGACGCTGCTCGTCCGCGGGAAGGCCTCGGACCTGCTTTCGGCGGAGGGCGCGAAAACCTTCCTCGAACAGGTCCCCCACGCCGACTTCGCCGACGTCTCCGGCGCCGGCCACATGGTCGCCGGCGACCGCAACGACGCCTTCAGCGACGCCGTCCTCGCCTTCCTGGCAAAGCGGCTCGCCTGACGCACTGCGCGTGCACGTTGCTCGCTCGTCGTTCGCGGCGCGGTGACGTCCGCGGTGAATGGCTCGGCGCTACGAGCGTTCGCGACGCTTCGCGCGCGGCGTGCTTCGCACCGCACAGCTGAACGGAGCGGCCGACGCGCCTGCGCTTGATTTCACCGCAGCCGCCCCCGAGCCACTCACTCCCACCGAGGCACGGCGTTCGCGTTACGCCCCCGATAAAGCGAGCGGTGCGCACGTCCCCCCTACGCAACACGGGGAGGTCGGGGGTCGGGGCGTCTCGCGGCGAAATAAAGCGCAGCCCGAGCGCCGGCATCGCCACACAGGGCCGAAAGCGAGCACGCCGCCCACGATCGAACACCCCCACGCCTATGCGGGCGAGCCATTCGCCGCGGGGCGCACCGTCCCCCGACCGGAGGCCGCGCAAGACCGCCCAACGAACGTGTGTGCCAGCGAGCGCTAGTCGTTGGCGCGGAGCGGGGTCGGGTGGCCGAAGAGCCAGCCCTGGCCGAACCGGATGCCGAGGCGGCCGAGCATCTCGAGCTCTTCGAGGGTGTCGAGGCCCTCGCCGATCACCTGCGCGCCCATCTTATCCGCGAGCTGTAGCACCGCGGAGAGGACATCCTGGCGCGCCGGGTCCTGGTCGACCCCGGAGACCATCGCGCGATCGATCTTGATGTAGTCCGGCTCGACCTCGAGCAGCTCTTCGAGGCCCGCGTAGCCAGCTCCAGTGTCGTCGAGCGCGAACTGGAAGCCGAGGCTCCGGTAGAAGTCGCGCATCTCCTTGAACGCGGCGAAGCTGCGGATCGATTCCTGCTCCGAGATCTCGAACACGACGTCGGTCGGCGCGAGCTGACGCTTCTGGAGCGTCTCGATCAGCCGATCCTCCTGGAAGCTCGGATCGTGAATCGTCGTCGGTCGGATGTTGAGGAAGAGCTTGGTGCCCGCCGGAAAGTCGACCGCACCCCGCAACCCGCTCTCTCGGCAGACGCAGTCGAGCTCGAACACCAGACCGTGCTCCTCGGCCGCGCCGAAGAGCGCGAGCGGAGAATGGAGGCGGGAGCCCTCGGCGCCGCGCGCGAGCGCTTCGTAGCCGTAGACCGTCCGCGACTCGACCTCGACGATCGGCTCGTAGACGGAGTAGATGCGGTGGTCGAGGATCGTCTCGAGCAGGTCGTGTCGCGTCTCTCGCCGCGCGGCTTCGACGGCGAAGGCACAGTCGCGGCGCGCCTCGTCGATCAGACGCCGCAGCTGCGTCGACAGTCCGAACTGGGGATTGCGGAGCTCGACCGCGATGCCCGTCGGCAGGTTCACCCCGCCGCGTCGGTAGGGATAGAAGACCTGTTGTCCCTCGGTCTGCAGCGCCCGCACGAACTCCTGGCGGAAGCCGGGCATCTCCGTCCGGAAGAAGCCAGCGCTCCCGGGCTTGCGGAAGAGCAGGACCATCACCTCGTCGTAGCCCGGCTCCGCGGCGCACACCGCGAAGTCGCTTCGAAGCCGCTCTTCCGCGACTTCGAGCACTCGGGCGTGCAGGGACGCAAGGCAGCGCACGCGCGCGTCTTCGCCGTGGCGGCGCTCGATCTCCGAGAGCATCGGCGCACCGACGACCACCAGTCCGACCGCGCCCGCCTGCTCGAAGCGGTCACCGAACTCGCCGAATCGCAGGCTCACGTCCCGCAGCGCGTCCACCGTGGGCGCCGCGGCTGCGGAGTCAGAGGCGGAGGCGGAGGGCTCGGCGTCAGGAGTCGAAGGCATGGTTCAGGATCGGTCAGAAGTGCCGCGGTGTTGAGCCTTCGTTGCGTCTGCGCTGCGGGTCGCGGGCCGCACCGCGCTCAGCTCGCGGTCTCGAGCCGGACCGCGCCCCGCTCGATCAACGACAGAATGGCCGCCTCGACCATCGCGTCGGGCTCCTGAATCGTGTCCAGGAGGCGCGCCACCTTCATCCCGACCCCGGCACGATCCAGGATCTGGCCCTCGACCTTCGACAGCGAGGGGTCGTCCAGATCGATCTCGCGGTGCTCGATGCGCAGTCCGGCGTCGGCGGGGAGCGAGGGCCCGCTCCGGGTGGTCGACTCGTCGATGAAACGTGCGGTCTCGAGCAGCGCCGCTTCGATCGGCAGGCCGAGCATCGGCGCGTCCTCGTCGGGCTCTTGATTCGCGTGGAACTCGAAGCTTCCGTCCTCCCAGGAGGCCATGCGGACGAGGGCCTTGATCCCGATCGCGGCGCCCATCTGTGCGCTGGTGACGATGCCGCCAGCGACGTGGACCGTTCCGACCTCGCCGCGGTTCATCAGCGTGAAACGACCGCAGGGCACGCACTGCCCGAAGCTCTGGATCAGGTCGTTCAGGCCGAGGGTGTCGATCGACCCGGTGATGCCTCCGAGTCGGCGCGCGTGCTCGCAGGCCTTCACCTGACTCAGGTAGGCGATCGTCGCGTCGGCGTCCTCGGGCGCGACGGCGAACTGGATGCCGATGCCGCGCACGCGGCCGTCGTCGGATACGTCGTGGCGCGCGATCAGGCCCGCGATCCCGCGCTCCTCGCCGGTCGTCGGGTGCACGATCGCGACGGTCACTTCCTGACCGACGGGCGGCGCCTCGCATTCGATCGCGACGAGCACGCCGGCGAGACTCAGGTTGCGCGTCGTGCCTTCGATCTCCGTCACGCCGGGCACCCGCACCCGGGCGCGGACATGCGCCACGGAGCGCTGCGCGTGGCGATGACCCTGCCCGGTCTCGACCTCATCGAGGATCGGCTCACCGAGGGCCTCTTCGAACACCTGGCGAACCCGGAGCGGCGAATCGCTCAATTCGAGTGCGACCCCGGCGCGGCCGCCGTTGCGCTCGAACTCGACCGGGATGGTCTGGACGACCCGCCCTTCGAGCTCGATCGTCCGATCGACGAAGGGCAGCTCCGCGAAGACGATCACGGGCTCGCCGTAGAGCAGCTCGAGATGGCCCGGCAGGAAGAGTCCCCCGTTCGCGAGGTTCGCCTCGTACTCGCGCTCGAGGGCCTCCCGGCTCTCGAACGCGACGCGCAGCACCCGAAACGCCTCGCTCAACGTCGACTCCTCCAGCGGCGCGATCGCGCCTCGATCCGCGCGACGAAGCGCGCGGAGTTCCGGAGACTGGATCGGTCGATCGGCGGCCCAGGAATACCCGACAGCGAACCGGGTGAACCTCGGAGCGATCCGCCGCCCTAGAGGAGCAGGTTGCCCGGATCCGCGAGGACGCGCGCCAGGCGCGACGTGAAGCGGACCGCGTCCGCCCCGTCGATCACCCGGTGGTCGTACGACAAGGAGAAGGGCAGCGTGACACGCGGCACGAAGCGCCCCGCGCCCTCCGCGAGCGGCGATTCGCCGTCGTCGTGCGCGTCGAGGGGAGAGGGTCCCTCCCAGACCGGTGCGATTCGCGTCTTCGAGAGGCCGAGGATCGCGACCTCCGGCGCGTTCACGATCGGCGAGAAGTGCCCCCCACCGATCCCGCCGAGGCTCGAGATCGTGAAGCAGGCGCCTGCGAGATCGTCGGGGCCGAGCTTGCGCGCGCGTGCGCGCTCCGCGGTCGCGTTGACCTCCTCCGCCAGCTCGAAGATTCCCTTGCGATCGACGTCGCGGATGACCGGGACGACGAGCCCTTGCTCGGTATCGACGGCGATCCCGAGGTGGTAGTAGTCCTTGACGATCAGCTGGTCGCCCTCGGGCGAGAGCGACGATCGGAACTTCGGGAAGTCGCGCAGGACCACGACGACGGCCTTCATCACGAGCAGGAGCGGCGACAGCTTCACGCCCCGCTCCGCGGCGACTTCGCGCCGGTCACGACGGAAGCGCTCGAGCTCGGTGATGTCCGCTTCGTCGTTCTGCGTGACGTGGGGGACGTTCAGCCAGCTCCGCTGCAGCCCCGGTCCGGACACTTTCTGGATCCGCGTGAGGGGCTCTTCGTGGACCGGTCCGAAGCGCGCGAAGTCGACGCTCGGCACGGCGGGGATCCCGCCGCCGGGATTCGGTGCCGGCTCCCCGGAGAAGCGCTCGCGGACCGTCTTACGCAAGTCGTCGACGAGGACCCGGCCGTGGGGACCGGTGCCGCTCGCATGTTCGATCGGGACACCCAGCTGTCGCGCATAACGACGCACCAGCGGGCTCGCGTGGGGCACGCCCTCGCGATCGGGGACCGGTCGCGAAGCGGCGGGGGAGAGCTCCCGGGCGACCGGCGCGGGCACGACCGCGGCGGCCTCGTGCGTGGGCGCGGGATCCGCGGCGGGCGGCGCGTCTACGGCGACCGGCGGCGTGGGCGGCGGATCGGGAGTCGACTCGGCTTCCGGGGCCTCGGAGGCGGCTTCGCCGGGCTCGCCCTCGAGCACGACCAGGACGCTCCCCTCGGAGACGCGGTCTCCCTCGGACACGAGGATCTCGAGGACGGTGCCCGTCGCCGTCGAGGGGATCTCCATCGTGGCCTTGTCGCTCTCGACGCTAACGAGCGGATCGTCGAAGGCGACCTCGTCGCCCTTCGCGACGAGCAGCTCGACGACCTCGACGTCTTCGAAGTCGCCGATGTCGGGTACAAGGATGTCGATGCGCACGGCCACCTGGTCTCGCTCCCGAACCGAACCCGACCTAACGCGTCCGCGGCGAGGCCGCGTCCGTGTCCAGTCCGTACTTGCGAATCGCGCGCGTCACATGATCGCGGTCGACGGCGCCGTCGTCCGCGAGGGCCGAAAGCGCGCTCACGCATACGTTGTTGCGGTGGACCTCGAAGAACTGACGCAGCTTCTCGCGCCCGTCGCTGCGCCCCCAACCATCGGTCCCGAGCGTCCGGTAATCGCGACCGTGCGGCACGTGCGCGCGGATCTGTTCGGAATAGAGCCGCATGTAGTCGCTCGCAGCGATGATCGGCCCCGTCGTCCCCGTCAGCTGCCGCTCGACGAAGCTCATGCGCGGCTCGTCCCCGGGATGCAGCACGTTCCAGCGCTCCACGTCCTGCCCGTCACGGGCGAGCTCGTTCATGCTGGTCACGCTCCAGACGTCGGCGGCGACACCGTGGTCCTTCTCGAGCATCTCCGCCGCGGCGATCACCTCGCGCAAGATCGTTCCCGAGCCCATGAGCTGGACGCGCGGTCCCCCGCCCTGCCCCTCGCGGAATCGGTACATCCCCTTCAGGATCCCGTTCTCCGTGCCCGCCGGCATCTCGGGCTGCGGGTACTTCTCGTTCATGACGGTCAGGTAGTAGTAGATGTTCTCGCCGTCCCGGAACATGCGGCGCAGGCCGTCCTGCACGATCACCGCCAGCTCGTAGGCGAAGGTCGGGTCGTACGAGACGCAGCTCGGGATCGTGTTCGCGAGGAGGTGGCTGTGTCCGTCCTGGTGCTGCAGGCCTTCGCCGGCCAGGGTCGTGCGGCCGGCGGTGCCACCGAGCAGGAACCCGCGACACTGCATGTCGCCGGCCGCCCAAGCGAGATCCCCGATGCGCTGGAAGCCGAACATCGAGTAGAATATGTAGAACGGAATCATCGGCACGCCGTGGTTCGCGTAGCTACTGCCCGCGGCGACGAAGGACGCCATCGCGCCCGCCTCGTTGATCCCCTCCTGCAGGATCTGCCCGTCCTTCTCCTCGCGGTAGTAGGCGACCTGGTCCGAGTCGACCGGCTCGTAGAGCTGACCCACGGAGGAGTAGATTCCGAGGCGCCGGAACATGCCCTCCATGCCGAAGGTGCGGCTCTCGTCCGGCACGATCGGTACGACGTGCTTGCCGACCTGCTTGTCGCGGGTCAACACCTGGAGGATGCGGACCGCCGCCATCGTCGACGACATCTCGCGATCGCCCGTGCCCTTCAGCAGCGCGTCGAAGGCCTCGAGTTCGGGCACTTCGAGCGCCGGGGCGTCGGTCTTCCGAGCCGGCAGATACCCGCCGAGGGCTTGCCGCCGTTCGTGCATGTACTGCATCTCGGGACTGTCGGCGTCCGGCATGTAGAACGGCGCCTTCCCGATCTCGTCGTCGGAGATCGGGATGTTGAAGCGGTCCCGGAACGCGCGCAGCGCCGACTCGGCCATGTCGTGCATCTGGTGCGTGACGTTCTGGCCTTCGCCCGCCTCGCCCGTGCCGTAGCCCTTCACGGTCTTGGCCAGGATCACCGTCGGCTGGCCCTCGTGGGCCATCGCCGCGGCGTAGGCCGCGTAGACCTTGTGCGGGTCGTGCCCGCCGCGATTGAGGCGCCAGATGTCCTCGTCGGACATCGTCGCGACCATGTCGAGGAGTTCGGGATCCGTCCCGAAGAATTTCTCGCGCGTGTACGCTCCGCCGCGCACCTGATAGGCCTGGTACTCGCCGTCGACCGCCGCTTCCATGCGCTTGCGCAGGACACCATTGCGATCCTTGGCGATCAGCGGATCCCAGCGCCCGCCCCAGATCACCTTGATCACGTTCCAGCCGTTGCCTCGAAAGTTGGCTTCGAGCTCCTGGATGATCTTGCCGTTGCCGCGCACCGGACCATCGAGTCGCTGAAGGTTGCAGTTCACGACGAAGATCAGGTTGTCGAGCTTCTCTCGACCCGCGAGGGAGAGCGCGCCGAGACTCTCGGGCTCATCGGTCTCGCCGTCCCCGAGAAAGGCCCAGACCTTGCGCTTCTTCGTGTCCACGACGCCGCGGTCGTGCAGGTAGCGCATGAAGCGCGCCTGATAGATCGCCATCAGCGGACCGAGCCCCATCGAGACCGTCGGGAACTGCCAGAAGTCCGGCATGAGTCGCGGATGCGGATACGACGACAGCCCGCCCGGCTCGACTTCCTGCCGGAAGTTGTGGAGCTGGTCTTCGCTCAGCCGGCCTTCCAGGAAGGCGCGCGCGTAGATGCCCGGCGCGGAGTGCCCCTGGATGTAGAGCAGATCGCCACCGTGGTCTTCGGTCCGCGCATGGAAGAAGTGGTTGAAACCGACGTCGTAGAGGGTCGCCGCCGAGGCGAAGGACGAGATGTGGCCACCGAGCGACGGATCGACGCGGTTCGCCTGGACCACCATCGCCATGGCGTTCCAGCGAATGAACGACCGGATGCGCTCCTCGAGGGCGGGATCGCCCGGGCTCTTCGCCTGGAGCGCCTCGGTGATCGTGTTGATGTAGGCGGTCGTCGCGCGGTACGGAAGGTGCGCGCCCTTGCGCCGGGCGCGGCGGACCAGCCGTCCGATCAGGAAGTGGGCACGCTCGACACCCTCACGCTCGAAGACAGAGTCGAGGGCTTCCAGCCACTCGAGCGTCTCTTGCGGGTCCGAATCCCCCAGGGCGATGTCCTTGGGGTTCGACTCGGGATCCGACTCCGCCATCGGTGGGCCTCCGGTTTGCCAGGGCGCGACGAGGGCGGTCACCGGCGCCGCAGCACACGGTCGGCATCAGAGCGACCACCGTTCAGGAGGGGGGTGACTGATGGTCGGGTAGCCCCCCGCACTTGGCAAGCATATCGGCCGCAACACCGTCGGACTTCAGTCTCAACGGAATCAGTCGGATGCGAGAACGTTCTGCGCGGGAGTGGGCCCCCGTCGGCGCGACTCAGTCGTCCGAGGACAAGAAGAGCCGGAGCACGTACCAGAAGAGCAGCGCGACCGACGCGAAGAGCGACAGCGACGCCGCGACGTAGCGGTCCTCGGGGTAGTGGTGGAGCACGTTGGACGTGTCGTAGAGGATCGACGCGCCCGCGAGCCCGATCATCGCGACCGAGAACCAGGTTCCGAGGTGGGCGCCGAAGAGCAGCGAGGCACCGATGGCCACGAGTGCGAGGATGCCCATCCACTTGAGCATCCCGCCCATGAAGCTGAAGTCCTTGCGCGTCGTGAACACGATCGCGGTCAGGCCGCCGAAGCCGAGCAGCGAGACGATCGCTGCGCTGGAGATCACGCCGGGCGCCGTCGCATTCGCGAATACCAGCATCGGCACGAAGATCACCGCTTCGATCACGACGTAGCCCGCCAGCGCGGCGTACTGCGCGCCGACGGATTCCGACTGGAGGGCGGTCTTGTCCGCGAGCCAGCCGACGAGGATGAACGCGCCGAGGATCACCATCCAGCCGCCGGGCAACGACATCATCGCCGCGGCCATCGGCTCGGCCGCGCCCGAGCCGAAGAGCAGCAGCTCGATGCCGATGAACGCGACGATCGCGCCCATCAGATGGTTGTAGGTCTTCGTGATGAAGTCGGCTCGGGCGTCGACGCCCAGCTGGTCGATCGGGACGCCCGTCTGGCCGTAGTCCTGCGGTGCGCTCATGACATTCTCCTTCAGGGTGTCCCCTGTGGTCGCCGCGCCCAGGTTCGCGCGAAGGCGTCCTCTTCGAATCGGTGTTTCGCCGGAGATCCACGATCTCCGATCGCAGCGGTCGCGGACGTTGCCGGCCGCTTGCCGCTGCGATGGGAGCTGAGTCGATTCCGGGGATGGATCCTGGCCTCAATCGCCGACCGCGACGTCCTCCCCGAACTCGTCCTCTTCGGGCTCGTCTTCGACCGGCGTCGGGCGTGCGGCGCCGCGTCGGTCGCGACGCTTCGCGCGCATCTTGTGCACCTCGCGCTCGAAGACGTCGACCGCCCGCGTCAGCGCGATCTCCGGCTCTTCATCGCGCTCGTGGGCGATCAGCTCTCGCCCCTTCGCCTGGCAGCGGATCTTGGCTTCGGCGGCGCCGTGCTGATGATGGTTGCTGCCCTCGACGTGGACCACGACGTGGATCAGGTCCTTCTGGCCTTCTCCGAGCTTGCGGATCCGGGCCTCGGCGGCCTCGCGGCGCACACCATCGAGATCGGTCACGACGTGCCATTGAATGTCCATGTCAGGGGGCTCCTTCCTTCGTTGCGATCGCCTCCGACTGGAGAGCGATCTCGTAGTTCCGGTAGGTCTTGTCGATCCGGGCGCCCATCTTCTCGAGGGCGCCGCGCATCCGCGTGTTGTTCTCGAGGATGAGCGAGGCTTCGCCGTAGCGATACCCCTTGCCGAGTGCGACTTCGAACGTACGCGCGTAGAGCGCCGCGCCAAGGGGCAGCGACTGGAATTCCGGCGCGACGCCCAACATGAAGACGCGCGCGCGGTTCATCAGCTTCTTCTTGCGCAGGACGTGGATCCATCCGAAGGGCAGCACCCGGCCCTTCATGCGCTTCACGACCTGATTGAAGTCCGGCAGGGTCACCGAGATCGCGGCGACCCGTTCGCCGACCTCCGCGACGAAGCAGAGATCGGGGTCGATCAGCTGCTTCAAGCCGCCGGCGATGAAGTCGAACTCCTTGTCCGTCACCCGGACGTGCGCCCAGTTCTCTTCCCAGGCGTCGCGGTAGATCGCGCGCACCCGCTCGACCTCCTCGTCGAAGCGCGCGAGCTCGAGGGGGCGGACGCGGATCTCCGGGTGCCGCGACATCATCCGGTTCGACACCCTGATCATCTTCTGGATGCCGGCCATCTCGGCGTCGCAATGGTAGGCGTACCAGTCCATCGCCTTGCGCAGCCCGATCGCCTCGTAGACCCGCGGATACCACGCGGCGTTGTACGGATTCGCGACCAGGGGATCGTCGTCGAAGCCATCGACGAGCAGCCCGAACTCGTGATTCGTGTTGAAGTTGAAGGGACCGATCAGCCGGGTCATGCCGCGATCGATCGACCACTCCCGCGCCGCGCCCAGAAGCGCCCCGGCGACCTCCTCGTCGTCGACGAATTCGAAGAACCCGAAGAACGCCGTGCCGGGCGCGTGGTCCTGGTAGACGGCGTCGATGCTGACGGCGATCGTGCCGACGTCGCGACCGCCGCGGCGCGCGATGAAGTAGGCGACCTCGGCCACTTCGAAGTAGGGGTTCTGCGCGGGGTCGAAGAAGCGCTTGCGCTCGAAGTAGAGCGGCGGGACCCAGTGGGGCTCGTCGGCGTAGATGTCGAACCAGGTCTTGACGAAGCGTTCCGTCTCTCGCGGCAGCGAGATCGCCGTCACTTCGACTGATCCCATTCACACCTCCGGGCGGGCACCGCGAAGCGGCGCCATTCGGACACTGTAGGGGATGCGCGCAAGGGTCGCCGGAATGCGCTGCGTGACGGAACGTCTCGTATCGACGGGATGCGCGTCGCCCGATCGGTCAGCCGAAGCGGCCCGTGATATAATCCTGCGTTCGCTGCTCCGCCGGATTCGTGAAGATCTTCTCGGTGTCGCCCTCTTCGATCAGGATGCCGAGGTGGAAGAAGGCCGTACGCTGGGACACGCGGGCTGCCTGCTGCATCGAGTGCGTCACGATCACGATCGTGAACTGCTCGCGCAGCTCGTCGATCAGCTCTTCGACGCGCGCCGTCGCGATCGGATCGAGCGCCGAGCACGGCTCGTCCATCAGGATCACTTCCGGGCTGACCGCGATCGCGCGCGCGATGCAGAGACGCTGCTGCTGGCCGCCGGAGAGGCTCGTACCGGGCTCGTCGAGGCGGTTCTCGACCTCTGCGAGGAGACCCGCCTTGGAAAGGCTCTGCCGAACGAGGTCGTCGAGGTCGGACTTCGTATGCGCGACGCCGTGGATGCGCGGTCCGTACGCGACGTTCTCGTAGATCGACTTCGGAAAGGGATTCGGCTTCTGGAAGACCATGCCTACGCGGGCGCGCAGCTTCACGACGTCGAGGTCGGGATCGTAGATGTCTTCCCCGTCGAGGGTGACGGCACCTTCGACGCGACAGCCCGGCACCACATCGTTCATCCGGTTTAGGCAGCGCAGATAGGTGGACTTGCCGCAGCCCGAGGGCCCGATCAGCGCGGTCACCTGGTTCGCACCGATCTCGAGACCCACGCCCTGGAGCGCCTGTTTGTCTCCGTAGAAGACGTCGAGGTCCCGGGTCTCCATCTTCGTCTTCACGATCAGTACCTCGTCTCGAAGCGGCTGCGCACCCAGACCGCCGCAGCGTTCATCGTGATCAGGAATCCCAGCAGAACCACGATGCCGAGGGAGGTCCTCGCCACGAAGGCTCGCTCGGGCGCGTCGTTCCAGAGGAAGATCTGGACCGGCAGGACCGTCGACGGATCGTTGAACCCGCCCGGGAGGTCCGCGATGAACGCGACCATGCCGATCATGAGGAGCGGGGCCGTCTCGCCCAGGGCGCGCGCCATGCCGATGATCGTGCCCGTCAGGATGCCGGGCAGGGCCTGGGGCAGCACGTGGTGGAGCACCGCCTGGGTCGGCGAGGCGCCGACGCCGAGAGCCGCCTCCCGGATCGAGGGCGGGACCGCCGAGAGCGCCGCGCGTCCTGCGATGATGATCGTCGGCAGGGTCATCAACGCGAGCACGATGCCGCCGACCACCGGCGCCGATCGCGGCATGCCGAACACGTTCAGGAACACCGCCAGGCCGAGCAGCCCGAAGATGATCGAGGGCACCGCGGCGAGGTTGTTGATGTTCACTTCGATGATGTCGGTGAAGCGGTTCCTGGGCGCGAACTCTTCGAGGTAGACCGCCGCCGCGACCCCGATCGGGAAGCTCAGCACGAGCGTCACGAGCAGGGTCAGCAACGAGCCGCGGATCGCGCCCTGCATGCCCGCCAACTCGGGCTCGCGGCTGTCGCCCGCGGTCAGGAAGCGCGTGTTCCACTCGTGCCGGATTCGCCCGTCGCGTTCGAGCTGGTCGATCCAGGCGATCTGCTTGTCCGACACGCGGCGATCGGCCTCGTCGGTTTCGCCCGAGATGTCGCCCTTCAGGTAGAGATCGACGTCGTCGGACATGGGCAACGCGATCGAATGCGTAGTGCCGACGAGGGACGGGTCCGCCATCACGGCGTCACGCAGGTCGTACTCCGCGCCGTCGCTCATCAGCTGATGCAGCCGACGCTTGCCCTTGCGGCCCGTCACGTCCGGGAAGCGCGCGCGAAGGGCGGCGCGGATCGGCTTCACGTAGTTGCCCTGGGACAGGCTCTCGTCGGTTCCGTCGCCGAGGGGATCCACGCGATCCGCATCGAGCTCGATGTCCAGCACCACGAACGTGTGGGTGAGCGCGTTCGAGGACTGGTACGTGATCGAGACGATGAGCGCGAGGAGTGCCACGAGCGCGAAGAGGATCGCCGCGACGCCGCAGGCCTGGAAGATGCGCTCCGCGCGGTAGCGGCGTCGGAGGCGCAGCTCAGCGGCACGCGCCGCCTCGGTCGTCGGGGCCGGACTACTCATACTCCTCCCGGAACTGACGCACGACACGCAGGGCGATCAGGTTGAGCCCGAGGGTCACGAAGAAGAGCGTGAGCCCGAGCGCGAAGGCCGCCAGGGTCTTCGCCGAGTCGAATTCCTGGTCGCCCGTGAGCAGGGTGACGATCTGCACGGTCACCGTCGTCACCGCCGCGAAAGGGTTGGCCGTCAGGTTCGCGGCGAGCCCCGCTGCCATCACCACGATCATCGTCTCGCCGATGGCTCGCGACACCGCCAGCAGGAACGCGCCCACGATCCCGGGCAGCGCCGCCGGCACCATCACCTTGCGGATCGTCTCCGACTCCGTGGCGCCCATCGCGAGGGAGCCTTCGCGTAGCGACCGAGGCACGGCGCCCAGGGCGTCGTCCGAGAGCGAGGACACGAAGGGGATGATCATGACGCCCATCGCGAGCCCGGCAGCGAGCGCGCTCTCGAGCGCTACCTCGAGGCCAAGCGTCTCGCCGAGCTGCCGTACCTGCGGACCGAGGGTGAGCGCCGCGAAGCTTCCCCAGACGACCGTCGGAATGCCGGCGATGACTTCGAGCACGGGCTTGATCCACTTGCGGGCCGACTCGCTCGCGTAGAACGCCAGGTGGATCGCCGCCATCAGTCCGACCGGACCTGCGATCGACATCGCGATCGCCGTGATCAGGAGCGTGCCCGCGAAGATCGGGACGGCGCCGAAAGCACCGGAGGAGCCGACCTGGTCCGCGCGCAGTGCCGTCTGGGGGCTCCACTGCGTGCTGAAGAAGAACTCGAAGGGACTCACCAGCTGGAAGAAGCGCATCGCCTCGAAGAAGAGCGAGACGACGATCCCGATCGTCGTGAGGATCGCGACGATCGAGCAGACGAGGAGTGCGATCTGGAGAGCGCGCTCGACGTAGTTGCGCGCGCGAAGAGCGATGGTGATGCGTCGCCGCGCGAAGAGGAGCCCCCCCGCGGCCGCCGCGGCGAATACGCCGAGCAGGGCCAGCGACAGGGTGCCGTTCACGCGATCGAGCACGTCCGCGGCGAAGACGTGGACCGGGTTCGCCCCCTCCCCGACCAACACGGCGATGCCGGACCGGACCTCGTCCAGGACCCGAGCGGGGGTCTCCCCTTCCGCCAACAGACCGCTGCTCTCGAGCTGCACCGAGGCCCACCCGTCGGCGAGCGCGCCAGCCAGAAAGGTCCAGGCGATCAGGACGGCGAGCGGTGGCAGCGCGGCCCAGAGCAGGACGAACTGCCCGTAGTGCGCGGGGAGCGAGTGCAGCTCGATTCGACTCTCGTCGCCGTTCGTGGGACCGCCGACCAGGCTGAGCGCGCGATTCCGACCGACGCTCCACCCCACGAACGCGAGCACGGGCAGCGAAAGCCACAGCAACTCGTTCAACGGTCCCCTCGCTCGGCCCCCAAAGGTCGAATGCCGGGTGCGTCTCCGCCGGTCCCGGTCGGAGCGCCCCGGGTGGCGCGGGCGCGCCTGGGCGGGGGTCTTGCTGGCCGGATTTTGCCGGATGACGCCGATTCCACCGCACCTGTCGCGTGACGGATTCGTGACGTTTCGGTGACAACCGATCGGGCAGTGGTAGCGTGGCGTCGACGTGGAGCGCCGCAACCCATTGGATCGTCGTGGTTCTGCCACTTGCCACGCCGGCGCCACGCAATCGTCACGCCCCCGGGCTATCCAATCGGCCATCCCCCGAATCGCGCGCACCGAGGAGTCCGTCCATGTCCACCACGATCACCGCGAAGATCGGCCGAGAAGTCGACCACCTTCGCGACCTCGCCCTGCGGATGGGCGGCCTCTCGGAGAGCATCCTCGAGAAGAGTCTGCGCGCCGTCTGGACCCGCGACGCCGAGCTGGCGAACGAGGTCGTGGACGACGATCTCGAGATCGATCGAATCGATGTCGAGATCGACGCCGCCGTCCTGAGCGTGCTCGCGCTGCGCGCCCCGGTGGCCTCGGACCTGCGTCAGACGCTGGCGATCAAGACGATGGCCACGGATCTCGAGCGGATCGGCGACCTCGCGCGCAACATCGCGGGCTCCGCGACGCGTCTCGCCGAACGGGATCCGATCACGCCCCCTCCCCTCCTCCGCGCGCTGGCCGACGATAGCCGCCGCTCCCTGAGCCGGGCGCTGCAGGCGTTCGCAGATCTCGACGGTACCACGGCGCGAGACGTGCTCGGCGAGGACGACGACATCGATCGCGCCGAAGAGCGGGTCATCCGTGAATCGATCGAGCGCATCCAGTCCGAGCCCGTCTGCTCGCGCCAGGAAATCGACCTCATCTTCATCGCGAAGAACCTCGAGCGCGTCGCCGACCACGCGACCAACATCGCCGAGGAAGTCGTCCTCGCCGCCGAGTCGGTGAACCTGAAACACGCCGAGAAGCTCGCCCCCTGACGCGCCTCCCCGACCACGAAGGGATCCCCCGCTCATGTCCCACCACATTCTCGTCGTCGACGACGAGCCCGACATCCTCGAGCTGATCCGCATGTCGCTCGCGCAGGAGGGCTACGAGGTCGAGACCGCCGCGACCGGCGACGAGGCGCTCGAACAGCTTCGACGGCGGCGCCCGAACCTCGTCGTACTCGACCTCATGTTGCCGGATCGGCCCGGGACCGAGGTCTGCAAGACGATGCGCTCCACGCCTGAGCTCGCGGACGTGCCGGTCATCATGCTGACCGCCCGCTCCGACGAAGTCGATCGGATCGTGGGGTTCGAGCTCGGGGCCGACGACTACGTGACGAAACCCTTCTCTCCTCGGGAGCTGTCCCTGCGCGTGAAGGCGATCCTGCGACGCGGGCGCCCCGGAGACGCGGCCTCCGAGCAGCTGTCGCACCACGATCTGAGCGTCGACGTCGAGCGCCACCTGTGCACGTGGAAGAGCGAAGTCATCACGCTGACCGCGAAGGAGTTCCTGCTCCTCACGTCCTTGATGCGGCGTCCCGGGCGTGTCCTCACCCGTGAGCGACTGCTCGAGGAAGTGTGGGGAGAAGGGATCGCGGTCACGCACCGGACCGTCGACACCCACATGAAGCGGCTGCGCGAGAAGCTCGGCGGCGCCGGAGAGCTGATCGACACCGTGCGCGGCGTCGGCTACCGCTTCCGGGAGTGAAGCGACTCCACGGGAAGATCTTCGCCCTCGCCGCCACCGTCACGACCGGCCTCGCGCTGGTGGCGGTGGTCCTCGCGCCGAGCGGTGCCCTCGGCGCCGCGGACTTCCTGAAGCTCTCGGGAATCGGGCTCGGGGCGAGCGCGGTCCTCGCGCTGATCATCGCGCGCATGACGACGGATCCGCTCGGCCAGGTCAGCGAGCTCGCCGCAGAGCTGTCGAACGGGAATCGCGACCACCGTCTGCTCTGGTCCTTCGGCGACGAGCGCGACGCCACCGCGAGCGCCGTGAACCGAATGGCCGATCGACTCGGCCGCGAGATCGACGAGACCCATCGCGAGGCCCAGCAGCTCGAGGCGGTGTTGTCGGGCATGGTCGAGGGCGTGCTCGTGCTCGACCTCGAGCATCGGATCGCCCTCGTCAATTCGGGGTTCCGGGAACTCTTCGGAGTCTGGGGACCGGTGCGCGACCGGACGGTCCTGGAAGTCATTCGACACCCCGAGGTCGGCGAGCTGCTCGCAGAGGCTGCGGGGAGCCGCGACGACGTCGTCCGCGACATCGCCCTCCACTCGAGCTCCGAGCGAACGGTGCTGGCGCACGCCGTGCGCTTCCCGAGCGAGGGGCCGGCGGCCGGAACTCTGGTGGTGTTTCACGACGTGACCGACGTCCGTCGCGTCGACCAGGTGCGCCGGGACTTCATCGCCAACGCGAGCCACGAGCTGCGCACGCCGCTCACGTCGATCCAGGGCTACGCCGAGACGCTGGCCTCGGGCGGACTCTCAGGCGACGAGGCCGAGCGCTGCCTCGAGACGATCCTGCGCAACGTGAACCGGATGCGCGACCTGATCGACGACCTGATGCAGCTCGCGCGGATCGAGAACGAGGCGGAGGCGGTCGACCCCGGCCGCGTGGACGCCGTGAAGGTCGCCCGGGAGCTGCTCGTCGACCTGCGCAGCCGTCTCGAACGCGCGGACCTCGCAGCCGAGCTGAAGACCGACGTCGCACCGGACGCCTGGTGCGACCGCGCGGCCCTCGTGCACGTGCTCGAGAATCTGCTCACGAACGCGATCCGCTACACCGACGCCGGCGGACACATCCAGGTCCTGATCGAACCTAACGCGGAGCTGCTCGAGGTCACGGTTGAGGACACCGGGATCGGGATCCCGGAAGCCTCACGCGACCGCATTTTCGAACGCTTCTACCGGGTCGACGCGGCCCGTTCCCGGGCGGTCGGCTCGACGGGACTCGGTCTCTCGATCGTGCGTCACCTCGTGCAGACGATGGGCGGCACGATCCGCGTCGAGAGCGAGATGGGCGTCGGCTCACGCTTCGTGTTCACGGTGCCCCGCGCCCGCGAAGCGGACGCGGGGCCGTCGTAGACTCGACGCGTCGCTAGGCGCTGAACGCGAGCTTGTCGCCGCTCTCGTCCACGTCGCCGCGAACGGTCGTGCCCTCCGCGAACTCGCCTTCGAGGATGCGCATCGCGAGCGGATCCTGGACCTCGCGCTGGATCAGCCGCTTGAGGGGCCGCGCGCCGTATTGCGGGTCGTAGCCCCGCTTGGCGAGGAACTCCCGCGCGGCGTCGGTCAGCTCGAGCGCGAGCCGCCGATCCTCGAGGCGCTTCTCGAGCTGGCGCAGCTGGATGTCGAGGATGAAGCCGATCTGCTCCTCGCGCAGTGCGTGGAAGATCACGACGTCGTCGACGCGGTTCAGGAACTCGGGCTTGAAATGGCCGCGCAGGGCGTCCATCACGCGCCGCCGCATCTCCTCCTCGTCGTCGGCACCGAGGGACACGATGTGCTCGCTGCCGAGGTTCGAGGTCATGATCAGGACCGTGTTCGTGAAGTCGACGGTCCGACCCTGGCCGTCCGTGAGGCGGCCGTCGTCGAGGATCTGCAGGAAGACGTTGAAGACGTCCGGGTGGGCCTTCTCGATCTCGTCGAAGAGCACGACGCTGTAGGGCCTGCGCCGGACCGCTTCGGTCAGCGCTCCGCCCTGGTCGTATCCGACGTAGCCAGGAGGCGCCCCGACCAGCCGCGACACCGCGTGCTTCTCCATGAACTCGCTCATGTCGATTCGCACCATCGCCTGCTCGTCGTCGAACAGGAACTCCGCGAGCGCGCGAGCGGTCTCGGTCTTGCCGACGCCGGTGGGACCGAGGAAGAGGAACGAGCCGATCGGCCGACTCGGATCCTGCAGGCCGGCCCGCGCCCGGCGGACCGCGTTCGAGACGGCGCCGAGGGCCTCTTCCTGGCCGATCACGCGCTGGGCGAGTCGCCCCTCCATCCCGAGGAGCTTCTCCTGCTCGCCTTCGAGCATCTTCGACACCGGCACGCCGGTCCACTTCGAGACGATCTCCGCGATCTCCTCGGAGGTGACCTCCTCGGAGAGCACGCTGCCCGCCGCCTGGAGCGACTCGAGCTCCTTCTGCTTGTCACCGATCTCGTTCTCGAGCCCTACGAGCTTGCCGTAGCGGAGCTCGGCGGCGCGCTCGAGGTCGCCCGCGCGCTCGGCGCGCTCGTAGTCCGCGGTGAGGGTCTCGCGGCGCTCCTTGGCTTCGCGCACCGCGGCGATGAGCCCCTTCTCGACCTCCCAGCTGCCCTTGAAGGCATCGGACTGCTCGCGCAGCTCGGCGATCTCCGCCTCGACGGACTCGAGCCGCTCGGCGCTCGCCGGATCGTCCTCCTTCTTGAGCGCCTCGCGCTCGATCTCGAGCTGGGTGCGCTTGCGCTCGAGCTGGTCGAGCTCCTCGGGCATCGAGTCGACCTGCACGCGCACGCGACTCGCCGCCTCGTCGACGAGGTCGATCGCCTTGTCCGGGAGGAAGCGGTCGGTGATGTAGCGATGGGACAGGGTCGAAGCCGCGACGAGGGCCGCGTCCTGGATCCGCACGCCGTGATGGACCTCGTAGCGCTCCTTCAGGCCGCGCAGGATCGAAATCGTGTCCTCGACCGACGGCTCGCCGACGAAGACCGGCTGGAAGCGTCGCGCCAGGGCCGCGTCGCCCTCGACGTACTTGCGGTACTCGTCGAGGGTCGTCGCGCCGATGCAGCGCAGCTCCCCGCGTGCAAGAGCCGGCTTCAGCATGTTCGCCGCATCTGCGGAACCCTCGGCGTTGCCGGCGCCCACGATCGTGTGGAGCTCGTCGATGAAGAGGATCACCTGGCCGGCGGCCTCTTCGACTTCGCGCAGCACCGCCTTCAGGCGGTCCTCGAACTCGCCGCGGTACTTGGCGCCCGCGATCAGGGAGCCGATGTCGAGGGAAACGACCCGCCGATCCTTGAGGGTCTCCGGCACGTCGCCTTCGACGACGCGGAGCGCGAGGCCCTCGGCGATCGCCGTCTTGCCGACGCCGGGCTCACCGATCAGGACCGGGTTGTTCTTGCTGCGTCGCGACAAGACCTGAATGACGCGACGGATCTCTTCGTCGCGCCCGATCACCGGGTCGAGCTTGCCGGTTCGCGCGGCGTCGGTCAGGTCCGTCCCGAACTTCTCGAGGGATTGGTACTTCGACTCGGGATCCGGGTCGGTGATCCTGGCGCTGCCGCGGATCGACTGGAGGGCCTGGAGGATGCCGTCGCCGGTCACGCCCGCGCCGCGCAGGATCCGCCCGACCGCGTCGTTCTCCTCCTTCGCCATGGCGAGGAGCAGGTGCTCGGTCGAGACGTACTCGTCCTGCATCGCGGTCGCTTCGTCGAACGCCGCCTGGAGCACGCGCGAGGCCGGCTGCCCCATCTGAGGCTGCGCGCCGCCGCTCACCTTCGGCAGCTGCGAGATCACCCGCTCCACTTCACCGGCGAGCGCGTCGAGGGAAACCCCGAGCTTCTGGAGCACGGGCACGGTGCTGCCGTCGGGCTGCGCGAGAAGTGCCGCCAACAGATGCGCGGGCTCGAGGGTCTGGTGCCCTCGCGCACTGCACTGTCCTTGCGCTTCCTGCAGCGCTTCCTGGCTCTTGATCGTCAGCTTGTCGAAGCGCATCGGGCGCACCTCCTCAAAGACCGTCTCGAAAGACATCGTCGGGCGACGAACGAGGAGATGAGCGCGAACGCCGTGGTGTCAACCGGTGGCGGCCGATTCGGGGCGCGAATCGGTTCTGAGAGCGCGCTGAGCGGTACTACAGCTCGAACTGGAGCGACGCGCGGTCCTTCAGGACCGGGGTCAGGCGCTCCTCGATGAAGGCGACGTGATCCGGGTGCTCCGCGTAGGCACGGAAATCGTCCGGTGTCTCGAAATCGGCGACGACCGCGAAATCCCAGGTGCCTTCGCGCAGGTCGAGATCCGGCCCGTAGGTGTAGGCGGAGATCGCCTCGATCGTCTGAGCGAGCAGAAAGAGGCCCTCTTCGAGGTGTTCGACGCTGCCCTCGGGCGCGCCGTCCTTCAGGGTGAACATCGCGATGTGTCGGATCATGGACTCGTCCTCTTCCGAATGTCAGGCGCCTAACGGCCGATCTTCCGGTGCTTGAAGCTCTGGGATTTCGCCCCGCCTTTTTCGGCCCAACGCTTCTCTCGCTGCTCGACATAGTAGTCCCAGGCACCGCTGCAGAACTCGATCTCGGCGTCGCCCTCGAAGCCGAGGATGTGAGTCGCTACGCGATCGAGGAAGTAGCGATCATGGGTGATCACGATCGCGCAGCCCGGATACTCCGAGATCGCGTCCTCGAGCACGCGCAGGGTCATCAGGTCGAGGTCGTTCGTCGGCTCGTCGAGGATGATGAAGTTCGAGGGCTTGCGGAGCATCTTCGCGAGCTGCAGCCGGTTGCGCTCGCCGCCCGAGAGGCGTCCGACCTCGGTCTGTTGGATCGGTCCGCTGAAGAGGAAGCGCGCGAGATAGTGTCGGACGGACAGCGTCTTCTCGCCGTACTCGATCACGTCCGAGCCATCGGCGACCTCTTCGTAGACGGTGAGCTCGTCGCGCAGCGTCTGACGCGTCTGATCCACGTAGCAGAAGTTCGTCGTCTCCCCGACCTCGATCGTGCCCTCGTCCGGCTCCTCGCGACCGACGATCATGTTCACGAGGGTGGTCTTGCCGAGGCCGTTGGCGCCGGTGATGCCGACGATGGCGCCCGGCGGCATGTCGAAGTCCAGACCGTCGAGAAGGACCTTCTCGCCCCGGACAGGGTCGCCGTACGCCTTCTTGACGCCGCGCATCGAGACGACCTTCTGGCCGAGCCGCGGGCCGAAGGGGATCCGCAGGTCGAGCTCCTCCGCCGGCATGATCCGGCTCGCCTTCTCGACGAGGTCGTCGTAGGCCGCGATCCGCGCCTTCGACTTCGTGCGTCGCGCGGCGGGCGTCGAGCGGATCCACTCGAGCTCCCGGGCGACCGCCTTCAGCAGGTTCGCGTCGGTCCGGTCCTGGATCTCCTGCTGCTTCTCCTTGGCCTCGAGGAAGTCCGAGTAGTTGCCGTCGTAGGAGCGGATCTCGCCATGGAAGACCTCGAGCATCCGGTTGGCGACGCGATCGAGGAAGTACCGGTCATGCGTCACGAGCGCGTAGGTCCCGGAATAGCCTGCGAGGAAGTTTTCGAGCCAGGCGACGGTGTCGGCGTCGAGGTGGTTCGTCGGCTCGTCGAGGATCAGCACGTCGGGCTGCGCCAGCAGCTCCTTGCAGAGGGACACGCGGCGCCGCTCGCCTCCGGAGAGCGACGCGATGTCGCGGTCGCCGGGGGGCAGCCGGAGCGCCTCCATCGCCGCTTCGATGCGCGCGTCGAGGGCCGCGGGGTCCATCGCGTCCATGGCCTCGAGCTGGCCCTGGACGTCGCCCTGCTCCTCGAGGAGCTTGTCCATCCGGTCCTGGTCTTCCATGACCTCGGGGTCTTCCCAGGCCTTCAGGATCCCGTCGTAGCGGGCGAGCAGGTCGCGGGTGTCGGCGACCGCCTCCTCGACGTTCTCGCGCACGCTCTTGTCGAAGTCGAGCTCGGGCTCCTGGGACACGTATCCGACGGTCGCGCCCTTGGCGATGTGGAAGTCGCCCTCGTACTCGGCGTCGCGACCAGCGAGGATCTTCATCAGCGTCGACTTGCCGACGCCGTTCACGCCGAGCACGCCGACCCGATCGCCGGGCATCAGGCTGAAGGACGCGCCCTTCAGGATGTGCCGCTCGCCGAAGCGGCGCCCGAGCCCCTTCGCGATCACGATCGGCTGTCCGGGATTCAGTCCCTTCATCCGCGATCCGCCTCCGTCGATGGCGAGAGTGCGGCCTCCACCTGCGCCTTCACCTCGGCGGCGCAGGGCTCGGTCGGCGGGGCGAAGCGGGCGACGACCCGGCCGTCCCGGTCGACGAGGAACTTCGCGAAGTTCCAGGCGATGTCGCCGGCACCATCGGGGCTCGTGTCCTCGGCGGTGAGCCAGGCGTAGACCGGATGCGCGGCGTCCCCGTTCACGTCGACCTTCGAGAACATCGGGAACGTCACGCCGTAGTTCGTCTCGCAGAACTTCGCGATCTCTTCCTCGCTCCCGGGTTCCTGTGCCCCGAACTGGTTGCACGGGAATCCCAGCACCTCGAGCCCGCGCTCGCGGTACTCGTCGTAGAGCCGCTGGAGCCCGTCGTATTGCGGAGTGAGACCGCAGGCCGACGCCACGTTGACGACGAGGCAGACCTTGCCCGAGAAGCTCGAGAGGGCACATTCGTCGCCGCGAATCGTGTGGGCCTGGAAGTCGTGAAGCGTACTCATCGGAATCCTCGTTTTCGGGTCGAGACCGCGCCGCCACTCATGCGACTCGGGCCACCTGGGGACCGCGGGCTCAGCGCGAGAGCGCGCGGTGCACGATCTCGTATACGTCCTTGGAGAGCGACCCGCTCCGGGCGATCCGGTCGAGCTCGGCCTGGATCTTCGCCTGCCGGTCGTCGTCGTAGCGACGCCAGTCGTTGAAGATCGAAGCCATCCGGGAGGCGACTTGCGGGTTGGAGGCATCGAGCGCGAGGACGTTGTCCGCGAGGAACGCGTAGCCCTCGCCCGAAGCCACGTGGAAGCGTACCTGATTCCCGGAGCAGAATGCACCGATCAATGAGCGGACCCGGTTCGGGTTCGTCATCGAGAAGTCCGCGTGCTCGGCCAGCTCACGCACGCGGTCGAGGGTGTCCTCCCGGATCGACGTGCCCTGGATAGAGAACCACTTGTCGAGCACCAGGGGGTCGGCCTTCCAGCGGTCGTAGAACACTTCGATCACCTGATCGCGCCGCGCGTGATTCTGGTCGGCCAGGACGATGAAGGCAGCCTGGGCATCGGTCATGTTGTCGGCGCCCTCGTATTGCGCCCAGGCGGCTTCGATCGCGCCCTCGTCCCCGCCCGCGGCGAGCGTGCGCAGCACGACGTTCCGCAGCCTGCGTCGATCGATCTGGTCCTTCGCGTGCGCGTAGGACCCGCTGGGCGAGAGCGCCTCGTAGGTCGCCCAGAGCGCATCGCGATGCTCCGCCGCGAGCGCAGCCACCATCGCCTCTCGCGCAGCGTGGATCGCATCCGGATGGATGACGTCCATCTCCTGGGCGATGACCCGCTCGGCAGGCAGCAGCAGGGCCTGCGCGCGCAGAGACCCGTCGAGCCCGTCGTCCGCGAGGACGCGTCCCCAGGCGGCCGCGAATTCGGGGTCGAGGGACGTCGCCCCTCCCACGTGCGCACGGTCCGCGGCGCCCACGAGCAGCTCGAGGGCGAGCTGCTGACCGGCATCCCAGCGATTGAAGGGATCGTCGTCGTGCGCCATCTGGAGCGCGAAGGCCGCCTTGCTGCGCTCCATCTCGAGCTTCACCGGCGCCGAGAACCCGCGCAGCAGCGAGGGGACCGGCTCTTCGGCGAGCCCGGTGAACACGAAGGTCTGCTCGGCCTCGGTCAGCTCGAGCACGCGCTCCGTTTCGCTTCCGCCAGACTCGCCGGCGAGCACCACCGGCAGCGCGCGGCCGTCGGCGCCGAGCAGTCCAACGCGAATCGGCATGTGCAGCGCCGTCCGATCCGCCGCGCCGGCGATCTCGAAGGCGGTCTCGGGGTAGTCCTGCGCGAGGGTCAGGCGGTACTCGCCGGCCCCGGCGTCGAACTCGCCGCGCGCGCGCAACCGCGGCGTGCCCGCTTGCAGGTACCAGCGTTCGAACTGCCCGAGATCGCGCCCCCCCGCGTCGGCCATCGCGAATCGGAAGTCGTCGCAGGTGACGGCCTGGCCGTCGTGGCGATCGAAGTAGAGGTCCATGCCCTTGCGGAAGCCGTCGCGTCCGAGGAGCGCGTCGTACATGCGAATGATCTCGCTGCCCTTCTCATAGACCGTCGCCGTATAGAAGTTGTCCATCGAGATGTAGGACTCGGGCCGGATCGGATGCGCCATCGGCCCTTCGTCTTCCGGGAACTGCCGGGCGCGGAGCTGCTTTACGTTCGCGATTCGCACGACGGCCTCGCTCGTCATGTCTTCGCTGAAGCGCTGGTCCCGGAAGACAGTGAGGCCTTCCTTCAGGGTGAGCTGGAACCAGTCACGGCAGGTCACGCGGTTGCCGGTCCAGTTGTGGAAATACTCGTGGGCGATCACGCCCTCGATCGCCTCGTAGTCGTCGTCGGTCGCCGTCTCCGGCAGGGCCAACACGTACTTCGAGTTGAAGACGTTGAGCCCCTTGTTCTCCATCGCGCCCATGTTGAAGTCGCCGACCGCGACGATCATGTAGATGTCGAGGTCGTACTCGAGGCCGAACTCGTCCTCGTCCCACTTCATGGCGCGCTGCAGGCTGCGGAGCGCGTGCTCGCACTGGTCGATGTTCTGGGGCTCGACCCAGATCTCGAGCTCGACTTCCCGCCCGGAGGCCGTCGTGTAGGTCCCTGCGTGACAGCGCAGATCGCCGGCCACGAGCGCGAAGAGGTAGCTGGGCTTCGGGAAGGGATCCTCCCAGGCGACGCGATGACGACCCTTGCCGAGGTCCTCCTCCGCCGTGCGATTGCCGTTCGAGAGCAGGACCGGATAGCGCGCGCGTTCGGCCTCGATCGACACCGTGTAGCGCGCCATCACGTCGGGTCGATCGAGGAAGTACGTGATGCGACGGAAGCCCATCG
>CAZAUR010000027.1:0-67778 GCA_964488255.1 uncultured Spirochaetaceae bacterium
TCTTCGACCAAATCTTCAACCTTCGGGGTTGACGGAACTGCCTTCATGGAAGGCGACCGCGGACCCGACGCGATCTTCACGCTCGGCGCGGCTCAGGAGCAACGCGCGTCGAGTCCAGCGAGCCGCCCCCCGGCCGCAATGAAGGCCTCAGCCTTCGACGGGCACCCTCAGGTCGAGCAGCGTCTCGTGCGCCGGGCCGGTCTTCGCGAACTCGTGCGAGAGGGCCTCGTTCACGATCGCCTTCACGTTCGAGCGGCAGCCACCGCAGCGCATGCCCGCGCCGGTCGAGCGCGCGACGTCCCGCGCCGACGTGCAGCCGTCCTTGACGGCGCGACGAATCTGGCGGTCGCTGATTCCACGGCAATGACAGACGAGCATGTGGGGGTCCTGTCCGGCGATTCGAGGAGTCGGAATTCTAAGCCGGGGAAAATGAAAATCAATGTCGTTTTCAGCTTCGGCGGGAAAAACTCTTCGCTTAACCCCTTCGGCCGGCATCGGGGGCGCATTCTCGATTCGATATCGTTTTCGGGCACTTGGACTCGTGATGATCGATGCCCTCCGGGGACGCGCCGCGATTTCCGCTCGACGCGGAGCCCCCGGACCCGGTCCGAGCGATAGAATCGGCCTCCGCGAGGAGGGACGATGACTCCGCAAGACCTGGTCGAGATCGAGCGCATCAAGCAACTCAAGGCCCGCTACTTCCAGCTGATGGATCAGAAGCGCTGGGACGAGTGGCAGATGGTCTTCACCGAGGACGCGGTGATCGACACCAGCGAGGAGGGGTCGCCGATCATCCACGGTCGCCAGGCCTTCTACGAGTTCCTGCCTCCGATCCTCGAGAACGTGGAGACCTGCCACCACGGCCACGCCCCGGTCATCACGCTCACCGGCGAGAACGAGGCCGAGGGCACCTGGGCCATGGAAGACATGCTCTGGTGGCCGGAGGGCTCGCCCATGCGTCATCTCTGGGGTCTCGGCTGGTACAACGAGAAGTATCGTCGCGAAGCCGACGGAGAATGGCGCATCGCCCACCTCGAGCTGCGCCGCATCCGAGTGGAGGTCGACGGCAAGGAGGTCGGGCTCGGCGACCGGCCCGCGAGCGGCGATCGAACGAACGCGCCCGAATAGCAACGCGCGACAAGGGGAAGCACCCGATGCCCAGCCTCGAAGAACTGGTCGCTCCCGGCAAGGCCGCGATCCTCACGATGGAGATGCAGCGCGGCGTGATCGGCGACCTCGCCACGATCCGCCCGCTCGCCGACCTGGTCTCGAGCGAGGGCATCCCCGGCCGCCTCGGCGGCCTGCTCGAGGTCGCTCGGCGACGCGACGTCCCGGTGGTCCACTGTCGCGCGGGGTTCCGGCGCGATCGCCGAGGCTCCTACTCGAACGTCCCGATGGTGAACGCCATGCTGCGGGACCCCGACTACCTCGTGATGGGCGAACCGGCAACGGACGTGATCCCCGAGCTCGGTCCCGCCGAGACCGACCTCGACTCGGCGCGCCTCCACGGCATGTCCCCCTTCACCGGCACGCAGCTCGATCCGACCCTGCGCTCGCTCGGCGTGACGACCGTGATCGCGACCGGCGTGAGCCTGAACGTGGGTATCCCCGGGATGACGATCGAGGCCATCAACCACGGCTACCATGTCGTCCTCGTGACAGACTGCGTGACCGGCTATCCGCCGGAGTACGCCGAGATGGTCGTCGAGAACACGCTCAAGCGGATCACGACCCAGACCTCCGCGGAAGAGCTCCAGAAGCTCTGGAGCTGAACCGACTCCGACTCCGATTTCGGCTCGCCAGAAGGATCCCCCACCCATGGCCCTCCCTCCGATCGACTTCCAGGTGAATCGCGACGACTTCCGCGATTGCCGCTTCGTCCCCGGTGCGCCGATCGACGACCTCGGCGCAGGCCAGGTGCTCTTCGAGATCGACCGCTTCGCGCTCACGTCGAACAACATCACCTACGCCTCCGCCGGCGACATGCTGAACTACTGGGGCTTCTTCCCCGGGCTGGACCGCTGGGGACGCATCCCGGCGATGGCCTTCGGCCGCGTCGTCGCCTCGCGCAACCCCGAGATTCCGGAAGGTGGCCAGTGCTTCGGCTTCTTCCCCATGTCCCGTCATCTCGTGATCGACGCCGAGAAGAACAGCAGCGGCATGGTCGACATCGTCGCCCACCGCGCGGAGCACGCCCCGGTCTACCGCACGTACAGCTGGACCGAAGGAGACCCGCTCTACGCCGAGGCGATCGAAGACGAGCTGATCCTGCTGCGCGGGCTCTTCATGACGTCGTTCCTCTGCGACGACCTGATCGGTGACGAAGACTTCTACGGCGCGTCGACCTCGATCGTGACGAGCGCGTCGAGCAAGACCTCGATCGCCCTCGGTCACCTGCTCGCCAAACGGGATCGCGGACCGGTCGTGGGACTCACGTCCCCGCGCAACAAGGACTTCGTCGCGAAGCTCGGCTGCTACGACGAGGTCGTGCTCTACGACGAGCTCGACCGGCTGCCCGAGATCGCAGGATCGTCGGGCGCCGTGATGGTCGACATGGCGGGGAACGGCGACGTCGTCGCCGGCGTGCACGAGCGCCTCGGCGAAGAGCTCAAGTACTCCTGCACGGTGGGCGGGACCCACTGGGAGTCCGCCCCGCGACCGCAGACGCTGCCCGGACCGAAGCCCGAGTTCTTCTTCGCGCCGGGCCGGATCGTGAAGCGCACCCAGGACTGGGGGCCCGGCGGATTGCAGGAGCGCCTCGGCGACTCCTGGTTCAAGTTCGCGGACTGGAGCAAGGCCTGGATGAACGTGAAGCGCCAGACCGGCGAAGACGCGGTCCGAAGCGTCTACCTCGAAGTGCTGAACGGCGACCTCGACCCGAGCGACGGACACGTCCTGAGCCTCTGGGGCTGACCCGCGATTCGCGGGAAGGAGCACGGCCATGATCAAAGCGCGCGGCGTCCATCACATCGCGTTCTCGACCGCGGACATGAAGGGGCAGCTCGAGTATTTCTCCGACGTCCTCGGCATGCCGCTCGTCGCGATCTTTCCGATGCACGGCGTGCCGGGTGGGATCCACGCGTTCGTCGAGGGCTCGCCGGAGTGTCTGATCTCCTTCGTCCAGCTGCCCGCCGTCGCCGACATCGAGATCGAATACGGCAAGACCCACGCCGGGAGCGGAGCGCTCCCCTCGGCGCCGGGCACCCTCCAGCATCTCGCGATGGTGGTCGACAGCGACGACGAGCTGCTGGCGATGCGCGACCGCATTCGCAGCCGCGGCATCAACGTGATGGGCCCCCTCGACCACGGCATGTGTCGCTCGATCTACTTCGCGGGCCTCGAAGGGCTCACCCTCGAGATCGCGAGCTCCGACGAGGCGATCGACCCGAAGCACTGGCTCGATCCGTCCTCCGCCGAAGAGGTCGGCATCGACTCAGACCTCCTCGACCGTCTCGCTACGCCCGACGAGTTCGACCGACCGTCCGAGCCGATCGCCCAGCCGCCCTACGATCCCGCCAAGCCGCACATGCGCTACCCGAAGGCGGTCTACGAGCAGATCCTCTCGATGACCGACGAACAGGTCGCCGAGGCGAGCAGCTTCTCGGAGCCGCCGATCCCGTGAAGATCAAGCGCGAACCCTACGCGGTTCTCCACACCGACCCGAGCCCGATCAAGGACGTCTACGGCGGCGACCAGGGCAGCGTGTTCGTCGAATGCATGCGCCTCCTGCCGGAGGGCGTGGACTCGAAGACCGCGATCGTCTTCTCCCACCCGATCGGCGGCGGCTCCTTCCTGCCTCTCGTGAACGCCCTGGCGCACGCGGGGATCCACGTCGTCTACTGCAACCCGCGCTACCGCGGCAACGACACCGCGCTGATCATGGAGAAGTGCGTCCTCGATCTGGGTGCGTGCATCCGGGACCTGAAGGAGAAGCGGGGATACGAGCGGATCCTGTTGGGCGGCTGGTCCGGCGGCGGCTCGCTCTCGATGTTCTACCAGGACCAGGCCGAGCAGCCTTCGATCCGCGAGACGCCGGCTGGCGATCCGGCGGATCTCGTCGCCGCCGACCTGATCCCCGCCGACGGCGTGATGTTGCTCGCGGCGCACATCTCGCGTGCGATGACCCTGACCGAGTGGATCGATCCGTCGATCCGGGACGAGGCGAGGCCCTTCGATCGCGACCCGGAGCTCGACCTCTACGACCCGGCGAACCCGAACCAGCCGCCCTACTCCGCGGATTTCCTCGAGCGTCATGCGGCGGAACAGGTCGCCCGGAACCGGCGCATCACCGCCTGGGTGAAGGAGACCCTGGCCGCGTTGAAGGCGGATCCGAACGGTCCGCCCGAGCGTGCCTTCTGCGTGCACGGCACGATGGCGGCGCCCTGCTTCCTCGATCCGTCGGTCGATCCCTCGGATCGCGAGCCGGGTCTCTGCTACCTCGGGGACCCCAAGGTCGTGAACGACGGGCCGGTCGGGCTCGCGCGATTCTCGACGCTCCGGTCCTGGCTCTCCCAGTGGAGCTACGACGACTCCCGCGCGGACGGGCTCGGCAATGCGAGTCGCGTGGCCTGTCCCGTGCTCGTCATCAACAACACCGCGGACCTCGGCTGCACGCCGAGCCACGCAGCGCGCCTCTTCGACGCCGTGTCGCACGACGACAAAGAGATCCACCAGATCAAGGGCGCCGACCACTACTACATGCAGCGGCCCGACCTGATCCCTGAGGCGGTCGGACTGGTGCAGGACTGGATCGGACGGAAGGGCTTCGCCTAGCCTCGGCGCTCTAGGCGATCAGCGAGTGGTCGTCGAAGGGCGCCTCGCCGCGCCCGATCTTCTCGGCGCGAGCGCGCAGGGTGTCTCCCGCGCCCTCGACGCCGATCATCGCGACGAACTTCCCGGCCTTGAGGTCCGCGAGCAGCGACTTCGCGAGATCGTCGAGATCCTGGAAGTGGACCTCCATTCCGGTCTCCTTGGCGTGCTTCATGAACTCGCCCATCAAGTCTTCCGGCTGGCCCGACGGCTTCTCCCGAGCGAGCTCTTCGGGACGGTTCCGTGCGCAGTTCCAGATTCCGGTGTCGAGGACACCGCCGGCCGGATAGAAGATCGAGGCCTGGAGCTGCGGATGCTGCGTGCTGAACTGC
Source organism: uncultured Spirochaetaceae bacterium (assembly GCA_964488255.1). Lineage (GTDB taxonomy): Bacteria > Myxococcota_A > UBA9160 > UBA9160 > UBA4427 > UBA4427. The sequence continues at coordinate 5,142 of CAZAUR010000027.1, forward strand.
GCCGCGAGGCACTCCGTGATGATCGAGACGCTCGCCTTGCTCGAGGCGTAGACCGACTGGCCCGCCATCGGCGCGATCCCGCCGTCGCCGGACGAGGTGTTGATCACGTGTCCGGGCTCGCCGCCTTCGATCATGCGCGGGACGAAGCTGTGGATGCCGTGGACGACGCCCATCACGTTCACCCCGAGCACCCACTTCCAGTCGTTGACGGTGGTCTCCCAGACGTTGACGGAGGGCGCGCCGACGCCCGCGTTGTTGAAGAGCAGATGACACGCCCCGTGGCGCGCGTAGACCTGCTCGGCGAGTGCGTCGACCTCCGCGGCGTCGGAGACGTCGGTGCGGACCGCTCTGACCTCTCCGAGGGGCGCGAGCTCTTCGAGCGCACGATCGAGGGCACCCTGCTCCACGTCCGAGATCACGACCTTCGCTCCGTCTCCGAGGAGCTGCTTCGCGATCGCCTTGCCGATGTCGCCGGCGCCGCCAGTCACGACGGCCACCTTGTTCGTGTAATCCTGGATCATGCCGACTCCAATCGCGCGCCGATCGCGCTGAAGGCGAACGCCTTCGCCGAATCCATGTCGAGCGCGTCGGACATCTGCATCGTCGCCGCGCCTGCGTTCAACTTCTCGAGGGCAGCCTCGAGGGAATCCGCCTCGATCTCGTAGATCGCGAGATATCGGCTCGGGACGGCGTCCGCGACGTCACCGATCTGCGCGTCCGAGAGCGCGAAGCGCTGGGCCCCGACGAAGCCGTCGGTCTCGAGCACTTCGCGCAGGTGGATCTCGTCGTACCAATCGTTGTACTCGTCTTCGCGGCCCTCGGTGGGCTGAGTGAAGACGACGAGTCGGTGGGTGGCCATGGGATGGAGCTCCTCTCGTTCAGGGTCGCCGCCCGCTGAAGGGACCTGCGAGTCGAACATTGCGTGCGGCCTGCGTACGAGCCACCGGATCCACGCGAGACCCGAGAAGCACCAGACCCGGCGTATGCACCAGCAACGCGCGAGCCTCCTCCCCACGTCCTTCGCGTTCTTCGACCCAGAGTCGCAATTCCGTTCTCCTCGGAACCCGCATTGATGCGGTCGTGAGCGGCACCTCTCACGAAGTCTAGTCCGGTGAAAGTGGAAATCACGTGCAGCTTTCACCCCTTCGCGCGCTGCGAACTCCCGAGCCGAGAGACGCTCGGTCGGTCCGGGACCCTTTGGTTGCGCATGTGCTGCAGATCACGCGGACGAAATTGCAGAGGAGTTGGAAGAACGCCTCAAGCAATCCATGGAGCGCCCGATAAGGCTTCCCAAAGGAGCCCCCCCCACCATGCGATCCATGTCACGTGTCTTTTTCGGCGTAATGCTCGCCGTCGGTCTCTCGAGTGCCGCCTTCGCGGAAACCCCCGACAGCAACCCCTCCGCCGCACCGGGTGACTTCACCCTGACCGCGCAGCTCGACCTCGATCAGCAGTTCGAGCGCTCGCTCGCGAACGCGGCCGATGGCCGACTCCAGCGCATGTCGGGTCCGAGCTCGATGAGCTGCTCGCAGGCGCTGACCACCAACGGGCTCGACACCTGCGTCGTCACGGCCCAGGGGACGAAGCGCTCCGCGGTCCCCGCGGCCCTCGCCTCTCAGTGAGCCGAACGGGTTCGCCTCCACGCGGCCGTACTGGTCGACGCACCCTCGCGTGGTCGTCCGGCATGAGCTGAGGCATCCTGCGGCGCTCGTTCCGGTCCTTTGGACCGGAACGAGCGCCGTTCGCCGTTTCCGGCCTCGACGAACGCGGGCGGCGCACGAGGAGCTTCCCTTCTGGCCTTCCGAACCGTCGCGCGACTGAGCGAGATCCCGAGTGGTCGCGGCCTGCGCGTCGAAATCGACGGGATCGGCATCGGGCTCTACCGCGTCGGAGACGCCGTCCACGCCATGGAGGATGTGTGCCCCCACGCGGGGTACCCGCTCCACGAGGGCGACCTCGAAGGCTGCGTGATCACGTGCAACGCGCACGGCTGGCCCTTCGACGTGCGAACCGGCTTCGACCCGGAGCACGAAGACGGCTTCCCGGTCCCGTGCTTCGCGGTCGAGATCGAAGGCGACGACGTCCGCGTCGACCTCGAGGACCGGATCAACGACGCGCGGCGGCGCGCTCGGCCCAGCGACCCGTCATCAACCACGCCAGCATGAGCGTCGTGTTGAGGACCGAGTAGACGACGCTCGCGATCCACATGCCCGAGGCGCCGTACTCGGGCTGCGCCGAGAGCCAGACGGCGAGGGGCGCACCGACGCCGAGGGCGATCGCGAGCGAGATCACCATCGGCGTGACCATGTCCCCCGACGCCTGCAGCGTCCGGAACGCGACGAAGTAGACCCCCCAGAACCAGAGGATCGTCGACACGTAGCCGAGGTAGTTCGCGGCCTCGGCGGCGACCGCCGGATCGTCGGTGAAGACCGCGACCGCGCTGTCCCGGAAGGAGTAGAGCAGCAGCGCCGCAGGGCCGAGAAACGCGATCTCGACGCTCGCGGCGACCCGCACCGCATGCCACGCCCGACCGACGTCACCCGCGCCCAGATTCTGCCCGACCAGAGTCGCGCAGGCGTTCGCGATCGGGAACGCGATCATGACGGCGATCATCTCGATGCGCAGGCCGATCGTATACGCCGCTTGCACGTGGCTGCCGATCCGGCCGGCGAGGGTCATGAAGACCATGATCATCGCCGATCGCGCGATCATCTGGAGCGCCGGCTGCCAGGACGTGCTGGCGATCCGTCGGATCATCGTCCAGTCGGGAACCAGATGGCGGACGCGTAGATGGACGCGGCTGCTGCCGCTGAAGAGGACCGTCATCGCCAGCGTACACGAGAAGGCGCCGCCTAACGCCGCGCCGTACGCGATGCCCGCCACGCCCAGGGCGGGCAGGCCGAAGTGGCCGAACGCCAGCACCCACTCGGCGATGATCGCGACCGGCACCTGCGAGAGACCGATCACCATCGGCGTGGCCGCATCGCCGGAACCCACGAGCACGCCGTTCGCGGCCTGGGCGAACACGTTGAACCCGAAGAAGAGCATCGTGATCCGGGCGTAGGTCGAGGCGATCGGGATCGCTTCCTCGCTCACGATCAACGAGACGAAGAACTCGGGGAAGAGTCCGACCGTCGAGATCGAGAGCAGCGCGAGCACGCCGGTCACGAGAAAGCTCTGCCCGGCGACGTGCTCCGCCTCGTCGATCTCCGACCGGCCGACCGCGAAGGCGATCATCATCTGGATCGCGACCGACATGCCGAACGCCACGACCATGAAGACCTGGCGCAGCGTCTGGTTCGTCGCCCCCGCGGCAGCGACCGCGTCGCCGCCGAGCTCGCCGAGGAAGCTCAGGTCGACGAGCTGGAAGAGCGCGTGGCCGGAGGACGCGACGACGGGCGGGAGCGCCAGGACCAGGATCGAGACGAGGAGGCGTCCCTGGGTGTGGTCGCGATGGGTGAGCTCGCGAAGAAGGCGCGCAGGTGCGGAGGATCGGTCGGGTACGGACGGATCGGGATTCATCTACCGAAGAAGGTAGGGATGATCATGTCGTCCGGAATCCGGTCCTCGATGTCGTCGTGGAGCTTCTCGAGCAGGCTCCAGTGGAGACCCGGCCGCGCGTGATGCGCCGTGTGGTAGCCGAGGTTGCAGGTCAGGAAGTTGTAGACGCGGCTCGTCCGGTTGACCGACGCGTCGTAGTGGTCCGTCGGGTGGAAGCCCGCGTGGTGCTCGTAGGTCGCCCAGCTCGTGTGGACGAGGGCAGCGAACGCCGGGAGCAGGAAGACGAGGAACGCGTTCACCGGGTTCAGCCAGAGCAGCGTGCCCAGGATCGTCCAGACCGGGATCTTCATCAGCAGGTAGTAGCGCCACTGCTTCGGGTGTCGCTTGCCCACGCGGTAGATGTCGAGCTGGTGCGAGAGCACGAGCTTGATCGTGTACTCGACCCGGTTCATCGTCGAGCCGTCGACACGCGTCCAGCGCGACTCGTCGATCTGCTCGGGATCCTCGTGCGGCCGCTGGTTCAGATAGTTCCGGTGGTGACCCAGGTTGTGGTGGAGCACCCAGCCGTAGGGAGAGAGACCGGTCTGCAGCGAGAGTGCGACCTCGTAGGCGCGGTTGAGCCAAGGGGCGTGGAACGAGTTGAAGTGCTGATGGTGGTGGTTCAGCGGAGCGATGAAGAAGCTCAGGATCGTGAAGGGCACGACGAGGGCGACCGCGACCCAGGTCGGCGCGAGAAAGAACGCGACGAAGTGAAGGGCGAGCAGGGCCAGGGTGGTCGCGACGGGTCGACGATCCGCGGTGTAGCGGAGGATCGTTCCCTTCTGCGGGCGCGCGGAGGCGCGCGTCTCTGCTGCCGCTCCACCCGCTTCCCCGGTCGCCGTCGGTGCGTTGCCGATCTCGATCGCAGCTCCCATCCTCTTCACCTCTCTTCGTCGTCTCGTCGTCGGCGGCAGAGCAGACGCGTGGCGTACCGCGTGCGGCGCGGTTCGCGAATCCCGTTCGTGCTGGTCGGGGGGTGCTCCCGCCCTCGAATCATCGGCCGATCCGCATGCCCTCCGCAGGGGTAGAAGGACGCACCGGACGCTCAGGTGCTCGAGGGGAAGCGTCGTTTGTGTAGCCAACCGGTGATGTCGGGAAAACGTTCGAGCCGATTCGCAGCGTAAAAGGGGTGTAAAACCTGAGACTCGATCGCTGGGGCCGCGTCCGTGCTAGAACACCCGCGTGAGCCCCCCGCCTCAGCTCGTCGCGATCGTCAACGTCACCGAGGATTCGTTCTCGGACGGCGGCCGCTACCTGGCGCCCGAAGCAGCGATCGCCCACGCACGCGCCCAGGCCGAGACTGGGGCGGACTGGCTCGAGCTGGGCCCGGCCTCGAGCAACCCGGACGCGGCGCTCGTCGACCCGGACGAGCAGATCCGCCGGCTCGAGCCGGTCGTTAGTGCGCTCGAACCGGGCGAGGTGCCGCTGGCGGTCGACGCGACCCGACCCGAGGTGCTCGGCTGGGCCCTCGAGGCGGGCGTCGGCATGCTGAACGACATCCGCGGCTTCCCGGATCCGGACACCCGGGAGCGCGTCGCTTCCGGGGAGGCTCGCCTCGTCGTGATGCACTCCCTGCTCGAGGCGGAGCGTGCGACGCGGGATGCCGTCACGCCGGATGAGGTCCTGGCCTCGATCGATCGTTTCTTCGACCTCCGCCTGGCGGAGCTCGTCCAGGCCGGCGTCGACGAAGCGCGCTTGATCATCGACCCCGGCATGGGCTTCTTTCTCGGCCGCGACCCCCGCGCGTCGGTCGCCGTCCTGCAGGCGATCCCCGGACTCCGCGCGCGCTTCGGCCGTCCGGTCTTCGTGTCGGTCTCGCGCAAGTCGTTCCTGCGCGCGATCACCGGTCGTCCGGTCGACGCCGTCGGCGCCGCAACGCTCGCCGCGGAGCTGCACGCCGCGCGGATCGGAGCCGATTACGTGCGCACGCACGATGTCGCGGCGCTGCGCGACGCACTCGCCATCGAGGCCGCCCTCGCCGAGAAGGTCTGACGCGAGAAGGGTTGACGAGAGGTGCTAGGCGGCGGGCTTCGCGATCGCTCGAGAGGCGAGGACGAAGCCGACGATCGCGAGCGCGTGCAGCCAGCTGCCCGGTCCAGGCGCCAGGCATCCGATCACCTGCGGTACGTCCATCGATTCGATCACTTCATTCCCCGCGTGCGCGATCGTTCAGCGTAGATCACGTCCTCGTATCGGCCAGTCGCGACGGTTCCGCGAGCGGACCAGCTCACGCCTCACGCCGCGCTCCAGTCGAAGACGCGCAGAACGTGCGCAGCGAGGGCGCGGGCCTCGACCCAACGGGCATCTTCTCGACGCGCGCGCTCGGTCCAGAGCGCCGCGTCCTTCGCCCCGACCATCGACGAGACGTGGGTGTCGACCGCCTGCAGCGCGAGGAGCTGCTCCTCGGCGGGAAGCGACTCGAATCCCTCGACGAAGGCGGTGTAGGCCTCGTCGAACTCGAAGACGAGGTTCTCGGCGAGCCCGGGCGTGGACGGGCGGCGCTTCGCGTCCTCCTCGGTCGGCGGCGCTTCCGCGAGGCCCGCGATCGCGCGCCGGAGACGCTCCGCCCTCCCGCCGTCGCTCGAGCGAACGACGTCGAGCTCGCTCACGCCGCGTCGCCGCCTCGTCCATCGATCGACCAGATCCCCGCGCCCTCGGCTGCGATGAACAGGAAGACGAAGCACAGGACGAACGCGAGCTCGCCTCCGTTCTGGATGGGCAGCAAGGCCTTCGTGCCGTGGCCCATCCAGTAGGCGGCCGCCATCAGGCCACTGCAGAGGAACGCGGCAGGCCGCACCATCACGCCGACGACCAATAGCAAGCCTCCGACGAGCTCGATCGGTCCGGCGATGTACGTGACGAACGCGGGCATGCCTTCCATCGCGTCCACCGGCCAGCTGAGGAGTTTCTGGCTCCCGTGAAGGATGAACAGGAAGCCCGCGGCGATCCGCATCACGGCGTAGAACATCGGGCGATAGGGAGTCAGGAAGTCCGAGTCGTTTCCTCCGGTGGAAGTCGGCGAGAGCCTACCACGCCCGGTGAACACTCCGGGGCTCGTGCGGGGTTTCCCCGACTGCGAAGCGCCGCCGCTTCCCGACACGAAATGGTGACCCTGCCCGAGTGTCGGCGAAGCCGGGCGATCTATACTTCCCCATTCGGATCCGACCGGATCCGGTCGCGGGGTCTGCCCTCCCTGGCCGAACGCGACGAACAGAGCGGCCATGACGGCACAGCACTCGACCGGGTGGTGGATCCAGATCGGCGCGGATCCCCAGTCTTCAGCCATTCTCGAACGCGCGAGGGCACGCGGTCTCGAGACCCTCGTCTTCGACTCCAATCCGGCGGCGCCGGCGGCGCGTTTCGCGACGCGCTTGATGACGCGCGCGGCCGACGATGCGGACGCGATCCGAACGGACCTGCGCGCGCTCGCGCGGAGCGAGCGGATCGTCGGATGCGACACCACCTCGCGCGAACACACAGCACTCCGCACGGTGGCCGCGATCCGGGACGACCACGAACTCCCGGGACTCTCGGCGGAGCGGACACAGCTGCTCACGACCCGCGCGGCCTGGAAGAAGGTCCTGGCCGATGCCGGGATCGCGACGCCCGTGGTCGCCATCCTCGAGTCACCGCTGGAGCTCGACCGATTCCTAGGCGTGCACCCTTCGGCGCTGCTCAGGCCCGCGACCGGCGGGCGCGGCTCGACCGGCGTCTCGTGTGTGCGGATCGGCGACCCGCGCAACCGCGAGCTCTTCGACGAAGCCCGCCTGGTGTCGGACTCCGATCTCGTCCGCGCAGAAGCCTTCGTCGCCGGCGACGAGTACTCCATCGACGGAATCGTCCGCGACGGTCGCTTCGAGCTGCTGCACGTCGGACGACAGTTCTCGATGCGCAACCTCCGCGGCACCCTGCCGACCGGCACCGCCTGGGGCTCCCCGGGCCAGGGACGTCGCGCCGACGAAGACCCGCGCTGGGAGACGAGCATCCGGCTCGGACAGCGCGTGGCCGACGTGCTCGCCGTGGACGACACGTTCCTGCACCTCGGCGTGATGGACGACGGCGAGACCGATCACGTGATCGACGTCCGTCCCCATCCGGGACTCGCGATCGACCCCGCCCTCGAATTCGCGGGGATCGACCCCGCCGATCTAAGGGTCGATCTCGCCCTCGGCAGCCCTTCGGACGAGACGATCGATCCCGGGGCGATCACCTTCGGCTTCGCCCAACGCTTCTTCTACGCGAACGCACAGGGGCGAATCGAAACGCCCGGGGCGGGGCCGGACGCGGGAGGCGACGACCCGATCGCCGCCGGTCGCCACTGGCGCACGGTCGCGCTCACCCACGAGACCGTGCGACTCGAATGGGATCGGCGCCCCGGCGACGAGGTCGAGCGGCCGCGGTCCCATGAGGATCGCGTCGCACGCGCCCTCGTCGAAGCCGACGACCGGAACGCGGCCTGGATGCGCGCGAACGAGATCGACGCCGATTCGGTGTTCCAGGTGCGCGAAACCCGCCGGGAACCGCCGATGACGACGCGGCCGCCGCTCTGGCCGATGACGCCGGATCGGACCTGAGCCGACGTTGCGCCCCGCTACGCGGGACACCCGAAGAGAACGCCTCCATTCCCTCCGAGTGCCCCTCCGATCGGGTCGCTCCCGACCGGACTTGCCCTGCGGCTGCGACGGGCAAGACGTGGAAATCCATACGCGAGGCGAAATCGACCGCTCGTTCCGGGACGGGAACGGGACAGGTGTTTCGGTGGGAGCGAAGGGAGCAGCGGCGGGACGGGTGCGCAGGCGGGATCGAGTCGATCGTGCATGTCGTTTCGAATCGAGGCGTAGATTCAGATTGACTTGCCGGCCGCGTCCTCAAAGAGAGCGCGCACGTTCGTGCGCGGTTGCCACATCCGTCTCTCTCTTCTCACGAGACCGTCCGTCGTGTCAAACGAAATTCGACCGGCATACCCGAATTCGAAACGCGTCGAGGTGACGCGCAATCGCGGCGAGAAGCGAACGATCGGGAACGGTGACTCCGGCGACACGGGTCCCGAACGACGAACGGCCTGACACGAGGTCAAGCCGTTTCCGTCGGCGCACCGACGCGTGACACTTTTCCGTGTCTGTCAGTCTCCGCCGTCCGCGAGCGTCGTGATCTCGTCGAGCCCTTCGATGTCGGCGTATGGGTTGGTGGGATTGCGACCGGCTTCGATGTCCGCGTGACGGACCTTCAGCGCCCCGGTCGTGACCTCGTGGGTGAAGATCCAGAACTTGTCCTGACGCATCGCTTCCACGATGTCGCGGGCGACCTGCGCGGGCGTGATCCCCATCTCGACGATCGCCTCGCGGAGCGGCGCGATCGTCGCCGTCTGCGCGGGTGTCATCTCCTCGCCGTCGTCGCGGTTTCGCTCGGAGTGGAAGATGCCGGTGTTCACGAGATTCGGGCAGAGGCAGTGGACCGAGACACCCGTATCCTCGAGCTCGCGAAAGAGCGACTCGGACAGGCCGACGACCGCGTGCTTGGTCGCGGTGTACATCCCGAGAACGGCGCTCGAGACGTGCCCCGCCTCGCTCGCGGTGTTGATGATGTGGCCCTCGCCCTGCTCCTTGAGAATCGGACCGAAGGTCGTGACGCCATAGGCGACGCCGAGCAGATTCACGTCGACGATCCACTTCCAGTCCGAGGGGGTCGTCTCGAGCATCGGCCCCGCCGGCGCGACGCCCGCGTTGTTGAACACGACGTGCACGCCGCCGTAATGGGAGAGGGTCCGGTCCGCGAGATCCTGGACCGCGTCCGGATCCCGCACGTCGCAGATCACGCCGAGGACGTCGCCGCCGTCCGCGGAGATCCGCGCGACCTCCCGGTCGAGGTTGCCCTTCTCGACGTCGGCCATCACGACCTTCATGCCCTCGGCGACGAAGCGCTCGGTCACCGCCAGCCCGATCCCGCTCGCCGCGCCGGTCACGACCGCGACCTTGCCCTGGAAATCCTGCATCGCTCTCTCCTCCGCTCGCGCGCCGTCTTCCGGGCGCCGGACCCGCGAGTCTAGCCCTGCGAAACAGGCTGGGGCGCGACGGAATCGAGGGGTCTAGACTCGCCCCATGCCCATCCTCGACCGCTTTCGAATCGACGACCGCGTAGCTCTCGTAACCGGCGCCGGCCGCGGCATCGGCCGCGCGACCGCCCTCGCCCTCGCGGAGAGCGGCGCCGACGTCGCCCTCGCCGCCCGGAGCGAGGACCAGCTCGAAGCCGTCGCCGAGGAGATCCGCAAGCTCGGCCGCAAGGCGCTCGTCGTCCCGACGAACGCCGCGAAGACGGAGAACCTCGAAGCCTTCGTCGCCCAGGCGATGGACACCTTCGGCCGGATCGACATCCTGATCAACAACGTCGGCGGGTCGATGCCCAAGGGTTTCCTCGAGACGACCGAGAAGGACTTCGAGGGCGCCTTCCACTTCAACGTCACGACCGCCTTCGCGCTCTCGAAGGCCGCGGTCCCGCACATGCAGCAGCGCGGCGGCGCGATCGTGAACATCTCGTCCTCGATCGGGCAGATGACGGGCAAGGGCTTCACCGCCTACGGGACGGCGAAGGGCGCGATGACCCACTTCACGAAGCTCCTGGCCGAAGACCTCGCGCCGAAGATCCGCGTGAACGCGATCGCCGTCGGCTCGACGGCGACGTCGGCGCTCGAGACCGTGCTCACGAACGACGCCGTGCACGACGCGATGGTCGAGGCGACACCGCTCAAGCGCCTCGGCGAGCCCGAGGACATCGCCCTCGGCGCGCTCTATCTGGCCTCGCCGGCGAGCGCGTTCGTGACGGGCTCGATCATGGACATCCACGGCGGGATCACGAGCGCGAACCTGGATCTTGGGATGGCGGGGCTCTAGCTCGAGTCGGGCCTAACGCAGCAAGGGCATCGAAGCATTCGCCTGCTCTCGGAGCACCGGCTGCAGGAGCGCTTCTTCGCGCGCCAGCCGCCGATGGAAGTAGCGGATGAACTCGCCGTCCCGCTCCGGGCCCGAGGCGAGCACGAGGGCTTCGAGCTCCGCGTCCGCTTCCTGCCAGGTCGCTGGGCGATGGCCGAGGATCTTCGCGACGTCGTCGAGGTCCTCGGCTTCGAGCGCGGGCCCGAAGCGATCCGAGCGGTCGAGGTAGACGGCCGTGCGCTGCATCCGGTCGAGCTGATAGGCGGCCTCGCCGTCCCCCGCGACCCCATCGGGATCGAGCAGATCGACCAGCTGTCCGATCGCCGCGCTCCGGCGCGACGGACGGTCGTCGGGCAGCGAGGGCGGATCGAGCTCGGTCCCGGTCATGTCGGCCAGGATCTCGAGACCACAGCGACCGTAGACGACGTACCACCCGAGGTACTGCACGTAGTTCGACGCGCGGTTCGGGTTCGCCACCTCGTTCGCCATCGAGAGCGGGTTCAGCATGGCGAAGCGAACCGTGTGGTAGTCGACGGCGCGAAAGTCGACCTCGCGGCCGCTGATCTCGGCGTAGCGGCGCATGACGTCGCCGATCGGCGTCATGAAGGGCTCCGTCAGGTCGCGGGTGCGAAAGCCGGCGAGGTCCGCAGCGAAGTCACCGATGTAGCAGAACTCGAGATCGAGGAGTCCGGTCAGGCCGCCGTCGTCGAACATGAACTGTCCGGAGTCGCAGACGAGGAGCGAGAGGTCGTCGCGGCCTTCCGGCGCGTTCCGCTTGCACCACCCGAGCTGGAACTCGACCATCGGATCCGGCGCCTGCTTGCCCGCGCGGTAGCCGCGCTCGGAGCCGGGCGTCTCGCCGAGGACGCTCGCGGTCGTGTCTTTCGGCCGGCGGAAGCCGATCGCCTCGAACTCCTCGATCGGCAGCGCGTGCACCTTCGCGAGCGCTTCCAGGTACTGGTCCAGGACCTTCGCGCGATGGGCTTCGTCGTTCGCGCGTTCGAGGCCGAAGGTCCCAGGGATCCGCTCGAGCAACAGACCCGGCGGATCCTCGCAGACACCGTAGGAATGCGGGACGGGAATGCCGTTCTTCTCGAAGAGGTCGATCACCGCGCCCTCGCGCGCGAGCGGCTTCGTGTCCGAATGGAACTCGCCGCGCGCACCCCGCCAGTAGAGCGGCAGGATCTCGCGGTCCTTCTCGAGCTCGAAGAAGCAGGCCGGGCGCCAACGCGGCTGCGATTCCCAGGCGACGACGCGTCCGCCGAGGCGCTTCTCGGTCCAGGCGAAGGCGGCCTGCCAATTCGCCGGCAGCGCCGCGCGCGATTCTTCGTCGAGTTCCACTCTCATGGTTCGTCTCCAGGGCGGCGCGATGACTCGACGGACGCTGGGTTCGAAGTCGAATCCGCGATCGTCGCCGACACACGCAAGTGTCTGGCAGGTGCATGCAACTCACCCGCAGCTTCACGCAGCGAACAGGCAGCCAGCGTAGTCGGCGCGAGCGCTTCGTGCGATCTCCCTCGGAACGCCGGCGGAGGACTCAAGGCAAGGCATCGGAATTCCGAGGCGAGGTGGAGTGGCCGGCCCGCACTACGCGCGAAGCGTGGCGTCGTCGGTCGCCCAGCCCCCTCCGGACGCGTTCCGGAGCTCGCACGGAGACACTCCATGGGTACCGCCGTCTGGATCGAGAAAGCGCATTTCCGCATGAGCGCCGCTGGCGAGCGCGCCGGCGTCGCGGCCGTGAAGGCCGCCTTCCCCTCCGAGCAGGTCTTCCTGACGAAGGGCATCAACGAGCGCCCCGCGGCCTACCGCGAGTTCTCGTCGGCCACGAGCTTCGGCGGTCTCGTCCGCGCGCTGACCGGCCTGGGTGAGCACCTCACCGTGAACGAGCTGCCCGATGGCGGTGTGTCCAGCTGCGGCCGCGAGGGCATGATGGACGAGCTTCCCGCGCGGGCGATCGCGCGCTTCTTCGAGCCGCTCGCGCCCTACGTCGAGCCCGGCAGCTACCTCGAGTTCGAGTCCGACCACGGCGGCATGTGGACGCGCTTCGAGTTCAACGAAGGCAAGCTGCGCGTCGTCGAGCGCGAGCTCGGCGCCGACGAGATGGGCGACTGGGGCGTGATCGAGCACGACCGAACGGAAGTGCTGCTCGACCCGCTCTTCTAGCGGCGGAGACGGATCCCGCGCCGCCGCCGGACGCAATTGCGTCGCGCGGGCGGCGTCGCTTCCGGAGCGTCATCGCGCCATCCGTGACCCGATCTAGCCGGCGGTCGCGCCCACTGACACCCCGACCCGATCATCGACGTGCGCGAAGGTCTCCGGCGAGCTCGATCGCCAGCTTCGCGCGTAGCCTTCGGGCAGATCGTCGCCAAGCAGCGCGCCCGGCTCGAGGAAGTCGACGATCTCGCCGTAGTGACGCGTCTCGGTCTCGGAGATCCGGCGCATGATGTGCCATGGGCGGAGGTCCGAAGGACGCGAAATCCCCGCCGCCCCCATCAGGTGGATCGCGGCGTCGATCGTCTCTGCGTGATAACGCGCGACCCGCGCCGACTTCTCTGCGACGACGAGGCCCTTCGTGAGCGACTTCTTCTGGGTCGCGATCCCGACCGGGCACTCGTTGCTGTTGCACTTACGCGCCTGGATGCAGCCCATCGAGAGCATCATCGAACGCGCCGAATAACACAGGTCCGCGCCGAGCGCGAGCAGCCGGACGATCCCGAATCCGGTGGCCACCTTGCCGGTCGCGATGATTTTCATCTGGTCGCGCAGGCCGACGCCGACGAGGGCGTTGTGCACGAAGGTCAGCCCCTCTACGAGCGGGCAACCCAGACGGTTGGAGAACTCGAAGGGCGCGGCCCCCGTCCCTCCTTCACCACCGTCGACGGAGATGAAGTCCGGGGCCATGCCCGTGTCGAGCATCGCTCGGCAGACCGCCAGAAACTCGCGTCGCTTGCCCACGCAGAGCTTGAACCCGACCGGCTTGCCCCCCGAGAGCGAGCGAAGACGCGCGACGAACTCGAGCAGCTCCCTGGGCGTCGAGAACTCCGAGTGCGCGGGCGGCGAGATCACGTCCCCGTCCATCGACACGCCGCGAATGGCCGCCACCTCCGGCGTGATCTTCGCCGCGGGCAGGATCCCACCGTGCCCAGGCTTGGCGCCCTGCGAGATCTTGATCTCGATCATCTTCACTTCGTCGCGCCGCGCGTTCTCTTCGAAGCGGTCGGGATCGAAGCCGCCGTCGTCGGTGCGACAACCGAAGTAGCCGGTCCCGATCTGCCAGATCAGGTCCCCGCCGTGCAGGTGGTGCGGGCTGATCGAGCCCTCGCCGGTGTTGTGTGCGAAGCCGCCTTCCCGCGCACCCTTGTTGAGCGCTGCGATCGCCGGGCCGGAAAGGGAACCGAAGCTCATGGCCGAGATGTTGAATATCGACGCCGAGTAGGGTTGCTCGCAGCGACCCTCCCCGATCGTCACGCGTGGATCTACCTCCTCGGGATCCACCGGCGCCATCGAGTGGTTGATCCACTCGTAGCCCGACTCGTACACGTCGATCTGAGTGCCGAAGGGGAGCGTGTCGAGCTCGCCCTTGGAGCGTTGGTAGATCACGGATCGATCTTCGCGATTGAACGGCGTGCCCTCGTGATCAGTCTCGACGAAGTACTGCTGAATCTCCGGGCGGATTTCCTCGAAGATGTATCGTACGTGTCCGATGACCGGGAAATTGCGTCGGATGGTCCGCTTCGTCTGGAGCAGATCACTCACGCCGAGCGCGACGAACGGCGCGATCAGGAAGAAGCCGTACCAGGCGATCGGCCAGAAATAGCCGAGGGTGGCGACGCCGCCGATAGAGACGGCCGCGGTCGTCACGAAGATGGTCCGCGCCGACACGTCGCCCGAGGAGATGCTCCACAGCGACAGAATCGAGAGCGGCCCGACGAGCAGGAACGCGAAATTCGCCGGCGGCCATTGCAGACCGAGCAGAACGAGCGCCGTCAGGACGCTCACGTTCAGAGTGACGAGAATCGCGCCCATGCTGTGAGTCCTCCGCGGCCGGATGGTTCAGAAGATCTTCGACTGTTCCTCGAGGAAGCCGAGGATCCCGTCCTCCGCGGACTGCCCGGGATCGGCGCTCATGTCGCCGAAGCCGCGCATGAGGATCAGCCGGTCGACGCCGAGGTCCTCGAAGCGCTTGGCCGTGTCCGCATCGACCGGACCCGGCGGCGTGACGCTGAGGGTGAGACGGCCGAGCCCCTCGCGGCGCTCGGTGCTCTTCGCGGTCTCCTCGAGGGCCGCGACGATCTTCTCCGTCGCCTCGAGGTCCTGGAAGAAGCCGTACCAGCCGTCGCCCTGGGCGACCGCGCGACGCAGGGCCGGCGGCGACATCCCGCCGACGATGATCGGCGGGTGCGGATCCTGGACCGGGCGCGGTCGCGACTGGATGCCCGAATACTGCGTGAACTGGCCTTCGAAGGTGGGCTGGTCCGACGTCCACAGCTCGCGGATCGCCTCGATGTGCTCCGTCGTCCGCGGGCCACGCTCCTCGTAGGGGACGCCCATGGTCTCGAACTCCCGGGGCACGTAGCCGACGCCGAGCCCGAAGAGCAGGCGGCCCTTCGACAGGACGTCGATGCCGGCCAGCTCCTTCGCGAGCACGACAGGATTGCGCTGGGGCAGCAGGATGATGCCGGAGCCGAGCTTGATGCGTTCGGTCTTGGCCGCCGCGAACGCGAGGCTCGCGACCGTGTCGATGAAGTTCGTCTCCGGCTTGACCGGCGACGGCGGCTCATGGGGATCGACGAGCACGACGTGCTCGCCCGTCCAGACCGACTCGTAGCCGAGCTGCTCGGCCGCCTGGACGACGCGGGCAAGCGCATCCGGGTTGTCGATCGCCCCGTGATTGAATCCGAAATAGCCGTAGTCCATCTCTCTTCTCCCGCTCTCTCGTTCGTGCCGACTAGCCGCCCATCACCACGTCGGCGACTTCCTTCAGATGCTCCGGGTCGCGCGCGTGCAGCAACATCGTCTTCACCTTGCTGTCCTGCCACGCCTGCAGCCGATCGCGGATCCGCTCGCGAGGGCCGATCAGCATGATCTCGTCGATGAAGCCGTTGGGCACCGCGGCGATCGCCTCGGCGCGTCGCCCTTCGAGGAAGTGCGTCTGGATCGCGTCCGCCTCCTCCGGGTAGCCCATGCGCGCCATCAACTCCTTGTGGAAGTTGCGATCCTTGGCGCCCATGCCGCCGACGTAGAAGCCGAGACCCGGCCGCGCCGCGTCGTAGGCCGCTTCGAGGTCGTCTGTCACGTTGACTGCGACCCCCTGCACGATGTCGAAATCCGCCGGCGCGTCCTTCAGCGAGTCGGCGTAGACCTCCTCGCGGTACGGCGAATACCAGAGGGGCATCCAGCCGTCGCATTTCTCCGCCGCCAGCGCCACGTTCTTCGGGCCCTCGGCGCCGAGGTAGATCGGCATGTCCGCGCGCAGCGGGTGGGTGATCGGCTTGAGCGGTTTGCCCATGCCCCAGGCGCCCTCGCCCGAGAAGGGCAGCGGATAGTGCGGGCCGTCGTTCGTGACCGGGCCCTCGCGGCGCATCACCTGCCGGATGATGTCGATGTACTCGCGGGTCCGGGAGATCGGCTTGGAGAAGGGCTGGCCGTACCAACCCTCGACGACCTGGGGACCCGACACGCCGAGGCCGAGGATCATTCGGCCCTTCGAGAGATGGTCGAGGGTCAGCGCGTGCATCGCGGTCGAGGTCGGCGTGCGCGCGGAGATCTGCACGATGCCGGTCCCGAGCTGGAGCTTCTCGGTGTGCGCGGCGAGCCACACGAGGGGCGAGAAGGCGTCGGAGCCCCAGGCCTCGGCGCTCCAGGCCGAGTGGAAGCCGAGCGCTTCCGCCGCCTGGCCGATCTCGACGAAGTTGGGATGGGGCTGGGCCTGCCAGTAGCCGAACTGGACGCCGAATCGAAGAGGGGGGCTCGCGCTCACGTGGAACTCCTGTTCGCGGGTGGACGCCGCGCGCGGATCGAGGTCCGGGCAGCGGGTCGCCGAGCATAGCCCCGCGAGTTTCGGCCGGGGAGGAGGGCTGAAGGCCGGACGGAACGGGGGGTGCGTCTCAATCTGGACGCTCGCCCGGTCGATGTAGACCGGCATGGCCGTCTTTGCAGGCATCACGGGACTCCTCTCGATCCTCGTCGGGTTCGGCGTGACCTGGCGACTCTTCGCCCTGGCGCGACGCACCCGCGCCCTGCCCGAGCTACTGCTCGCGATCTCGTTCGCCGGCCTCTTCTGCGTCGGGTACCCGATGTCCGGCGCCAGTCGCGCCCCGGGGCTGGTCATGACCCACGAAGGGGCGCTGCTCTTCGCGATCGGCTCCCTCGGCATGGGCGTCGGCATCGCAGCCCTCGCCCGGTTCCCCTACGTCGTCTTCCGCCCGGGTCACCGCTGGGGGGCGCTGCTCGCCTTCGCGATCGCCGCGCTCGGGACCGTCGGCAGCCTCGGCTCCGCCGCCGTCGTGGCGATGGCCCGGACGCGAGAGGCGATGATCGCCGACATCCAGTCGTGGACGATCGCCCTGATGCTCTCCGTCGCCCTCTCCTATACCTGGAACGGACTCGAGTCCTTCCGCTACTACGGCAAGATGAAGAAGCGCGCGGCGCTCGGGATCTCGAACCCCGAGACCACCCATCGCTTCCTGCTCTGGTCCCTCGCGAGCGCCGCCAGCGTCGCGTCCGCTGCGTCGATGATCGTGATCCGCGCCGCCGGACTGCCGATCATGGCGCCCCTCGGCGCGAGCATCATCGCGTGCACCACCTTCGTCACGACGACGTGCTGGTGGTTGGCGTTCTTCATGCCCGACGCCTATCGCCGTCGCGTGCTGGGGATCGATCCCACGAGCGCGTAGCGAGGCGCGTCGGCGGGGCTGCTAGCCTCGCCCGATGACCGCCGACCTCGATCCGCGCCTCGCCGCCCTGCTCGACAAGCAGGAGATCGAAGAGGTCGTCCTGCGCTATTGCCGGGGCATCGATCGCCGCGACTTCGACCTCGTGCGCAGCTGCTACCACCCGGACGCGCGCGACCGACACGGCAGCTTCGATGGTACCGTCGAGGAGTACGTCGACTGGGTCGACCGGTTGACGGCGCGCTACCGCTTCTCGATGCACCTCGTGGGCAACGTGTTCGTCGAGCTCGGCGACGCGGACAAAACGGATGAGGCGGCCTGCGAGACCTATGGCGTCTCGCTGCATCGCAGTGACGACCCGCGGCCCTTCATGAACCTCGCGACCGGCTTCCGCTACGTCGATCGATTCGAACGGCGCGCGGGCGCGTGGAAGATCGCGGAGCGGACCGCGGTCGGAGAGTGGTCCTTGCCGATTCCCGAGGAAGCGTGGTGGGAGATCCCGGACGATCACCTGGCGAGCCGCCGCGACGCCGGGGACGTCCTCTACCACGTGCTGCAGGCGATCGGCGCTCGATCGAAGGACTGATCCCGCGCGACCGTCAGGAGGCGATCCGACATGGACTACGAGACCCTCGAGATCGAACGGGAGGGGCCGCTCGCGCGGATCACCCTCGCGCGGCCGGAGAAGCGCAACGCGCTGAACCCGACCCTCGCCGGCGAGCTCGCGGCGCTCCTGCGATCGCTCGAGCCCGACGACGACGTGCGCGTCGTCGCGATCCGTGGGTCGGGCGGAAACTTCTGCTCCGGCGGCGACCTGGCCCCGGATGGAAAGCGCGAGAGAAGCCGCTCCGCATCGCCGGCCGTCACGACCCTCGACCTGATGAACCGGGTCTACGGCGACGCGATCCGCACGCTCCACCGCTTCCCGAAGCCGGTCGTCGCGATCGTGGAAGGCTCCGCCGCGGGGACCGGCGCGAACCTCGCCTTCGCCTGCGACCTGGTCTACGCGTCGAAGAGCGCGCGCTTCAGCGAAATCTTCGTGAAGCGTGGACTCGGCCTCGACTGCGGCGGCTCGTGGCTCCTGCCTCGCCTCATCGGCCTGCAGCGGGCGAAGGAGCTCGCGTTCTTCGGCGATTGGATCTCGGCCGAGGAAGCTCACGCGGTCGGTCTCGTGACCGGGGTCTACGAGGAAGCCGACCTCGTGACCGCCACCGACGAACGTCTCGAGACCCTCGCCACGCGCGCGCCGATCGCCCTGCAGCAGATCAAGCAGAGCCTGCATCGCGCGATGGACGTCGGGATGAACGAGACCCTCGAGATCGAGGCCCTCGCGCAGGCGGCGTGTGCGTCGACGGAGGACGCGACGGAGGGGTTCATGGCGTTCGCCGAGAAGCGCGAACCGCGCTTCCAGGGACGCTAGGCGCGGGCCACGCGGGGTCGGTACCGGCCCGCGAGAAACGCCTCGCAGGCCAGCCCGCCCTGGACGGGATCAACGCGGGATTCAGACCGCTGCGCCACTCCGCTGGAGCTGCTCGCGCTGGACCGCGAGAGAGATGCGCTGGAGCACCTGAAGGAACTCGCCGGTGTGCGGGTCCTCTTCGATCGCGCGCAGGCCGTAGCGAATGCGCCCGGGGGCGAACTCGCGAACGCTCTGGACCGCGGCGATCCCGTGGCACTGCTCGTCCGCGTGAGCGATCGAGACCTCCATGGTCTGCCCGAGCTGGTATTCCTCGGTCGCGAGGACCGCGAAGCCGGTTGATGAGAGATCCTGGACCTGCAGGTTCTGCTCCTCGCCCACGGTCGCCTCGAGATCCGCGCTGATCGTGCTGACGCGGTAGTTCTGGCGGCTCTCTGCCGAGATCGCGTCACCGACGGGCTCGATCGTGAACGTGATCGGCTCGCCCACGCCTTCCTCGGGCTGCGCGATCTCCTTGATCCGCCCGACCTGCTGCATGAACTCGCGCTTTCCGTTGAAGTACATCAGCACTTCCTGGTCCACTTCGAACTCGAAGGGCTCCGCGACGAACTGGATCGCGAACTCGTCCGCGTTCGCGTCGACGACGACGGAACGCCGGAGACGGCGCGTGTCGCAGGTCGGTTCCTGGAAGAGAATGTCACCACCGGTCTTGATCATTCTGGGCTCCGTGATTGTCTCGATGAGAATTCGGCGAGGGTTAAGGTACGTAGGTGATCTTGCCTATCGTCCGCGTATGCCCTGCGCCCAAGCGATGAGAGACAACTCCCATGCGAAATGCGCGAAAATGGTGGTTTCCCCGGAGCCGCGGACTCCGGTGGATTCCGCACCGCATTCGACACATCGATGCGTAGAGTCCGACGCGACACTCGATCGTGTCGATTTTGTGACGGCCATCGAATTCAAGGAACGGCGCGGTGACCGACGCTCCTGACACGCGCCAGGTCCTCGCGACGGAGCACCTCTTCGGCGACGCGCGCCCCTTCGCCCAGTGCCACGCATCGACCCTCGTGCCCCTTCGGGGCGGCCGTTTCCTGGCGGCGTGGTTCGGCGGCAGCCGCGAGGCCGGCGAAGACGTCTCGATCTGGGGCGCCTCACGCGAAGTACGGACCGGATCGCCATCGGAGCGACCCGGCGAGGGTTGGAGCGAACCGCGGGTCCTCGCCCGGGTGCGCGACGTCGCGCATTGGAACCCGGTCCTCTACGCCCTCGACGGCGCGAACGAGCTCGTGCTGCAGTTCAAGGTCGGGCCGCGCATCCGTCACTGGGAGACCTGGTGCCAACGCTCCTCGGACGGCGGTGCGTCCTGGAGCGAGCCCGCGCCCCTCGTGCGCGGAGATCGCGGCGGGCGGGGGGCCGTGCGCTGCAAGCCGATCCGGCTCGCGTCCGGGGATTGGCTCGCGGGCGCGAGTCGGGAACGTTGGCGGCGCTGGGACGCGTTCTTCGATCGCAGCACCGATGGCGTCTCGGACTGGTGCGCGACCGACGACGTCCGGATCGATCGCCGGCGCTTCGTGGGCAAGGGACTGATCCAGCCCACACTCTGGGAGTCGACCCCGGGCCGCGTGCACGCCCTCTTCCGCAGCACCGACGGCGCAGTCCACCGCGCCGACTCCGAGGACGACGGCCGCACCTGGTCCGCGGCGCGCGCGCTACCCGTCCCGAATAACAACTCGGGTCTCGACGTCGTCCGGCTCAGCGACGGGCGGCTGGTCCTCGCGTGCAATCCGGTCGCCGGCAACTGGGCGGCGCGGACGCCGCTCTCGCTGCTGGTGTCCCACGACGGGGGCGAGAGCTGGCCGGACCGGGTCGACGTCGAGACCGACGCGGGCGAGTACTCCTATCCGGCGCTCGTCGCGACTCCGAACGCCGTGGCGCTCACCTGGACCTGGAACCGGCGCCGAATCGCGTTCGCGGAGATCGACGCGTCGGCGCTGCCCGGCGGCTCGTGAGGCGCGTGAGGCGTGTGACGCGCGTTCGGACCGCGACAGCGACCGCGTGGATCAGATCAGCTTGGTGAACGCGGCGAGGCCTCCCTCGATCACGCGCTGGATCTCCGGCGCGCGGGACAGCTCCACGCCGAAAGGCGCGATCAACGCCTCGACCATGCGGTCGGCGTGCTCGTTCTGCCCCGGTTCCCAGCCGCGTTCGTAGAGGTTCACGAACGTGTCCGCAGCGTAGAGGGCGCAGGTCAGGGAGCGTGCGTCCTCGGGACAGTCGTCGGGGCGCTCCTGCCAGCTGATGGCTTCCACCATCTCGTCGGCGAAGGTCCAGGACGAGAGCGCGATCGCGCCCAGCTCGCAGCGGAGGGCGGCGCCTGCCTCTTCGACCGCCTCCTTCGTCGGGGCGTCGCCCGCGTCCGCGAGCGGGACCGTCGCGGTCGCGAGGAGCACGATCCTTCCGACGTCGTGGACGAGACCCGTGAGGAAGGCGGAGTCCGAGAAGGCCGGATCGTCTTCGAGCAGCTCGGACATCGCGATGGCCGTCATGAGCGAACGCCGCCAGATCGCGTCCATCACGTCGTCGTAGCCTCGCGCCTGGAAGACCGACGATCGGATCGCGACCCCCGCCACGATGTTCTTGGCCTGCTCGAGGCCCGTGCGCATCAACGTGTCGCGCACCGACGTCACCGAATCGATTCCGCCGTAGAGCCCGCTGTTGGCGACGCCCACGACCTTGGTCGCGAGCGCCGGGTCCGTCTCCACCGCGAGGGCCAGGTCCTCGATCGCCACCTCCTCGTTGCCGAGGAGCGCGAGGACACGCGAGAGTGTCGTCGATACGACCGGGAGCGAGAGGCGTCCGCGGTCCAGCGCCTGACGGAGCTTCCGCACCATCTTCGTCGCATCGTTCCGCGGCTCGGCGAGGAGCGTCGCGACACGCGCGCGACACGCTTCGACCAGCTCCTCGGGCACATCGGAGAAGCGGATGTCGCCGCCCGCGGCGCCGCGATCGGACGCGCCCGCGACGACTTCGTCGCCCGTCTCCTCGTCGACCGTGTCCGCTTCCTCGTCGACCGCCACGCCGCTCCCTCTTCCCGTCGGTCCCGGACGCGTAGGCGCGTGGCCGATCGGGGGCTCCTGGTCAACACAACGGTCGGAAGCCCCCGAGCCTCAATCGGGCGAAATCCCTATCCTCGCTCGTCCGCGCGCACTCCCGCGTGCAGCCCGCCGAACGGAGCCCCCCCACCATGCCCAACGCCTTCAACGCCGACACCACCGCCGAAGAAGCCGCCGGAGACGTCGACCTGAGCGGCAAGACCGTCGTCCTGACCGGCGGCAGCGCCGGCCTCGGGGTCGAGACCGCGCGCGTGCTCGCCCTGCGCGGCGCGAAGATCGTCTCCGTCGTGCGCGACGAGGCGAAAGGCAAGGCCGCCGCGGACGGTATCCGCGAGAGCGTGCCAGGCGCCGACATCGAGCTCGCGACCCTCGACCTCTTCGACCTCGACTCGGTCCGTCGCGGCGCCGACGAAATCGCTACGCGCTTCCCGAAGATCGATCGCCTCATCAATAACGCCGGCGTGATGATGTGCCCCCTCGGTCGCACGAAGGAAGGTCTCGACACCCAGCTCGGCACGAATCATCTCGGCCACTTCGTGCTGACCGCGCGACTGATGGAGAACGTCCTCGCGGGCGCACCGGCGCGGATCGTCAACCTCTCGAGCGGCGGCCACCGGATGTCTCCCCTGCGCTTCGAGGACCCCTTCTTCGAGAAGGAGGACTACGACAAGTTCATCGCCTACGGACAGGCCAAGACCGCGAACGTCCTGTTCAGCGTCGCCCTCGACAAACGCTTCAAGGACCGCGGCGTGCGCAGCTACGCGATCCACCCCGGCGCGATCCACACCGAACTCGCCCGCCACATGGAGCGCGACGACGTGAAGGCGCTCATGTCAAAGCGCCCCCAGAGCGAGCCGATGAAGTTCAAGCCCCTCGAAGCGGGCGCCGCGACGACGGTCTGGGCTGCGACGAGCGCCGAGCTCGACGGCGTCGGCGGCGTCTACTGCGAGGACTGCAACATCGCCCCGGTGATCGACGAGCCGGGCGCCAGCCTCGGCGTCGTCTCCTGGGCGGTCGACGAGGCGGCAGCGGATCGTCTGTGGGGCCTCAGCGAAGAATGGTCGGGGCAGACGTTCCCGAGCTAGGCCTCGCCCGGCGCGTTGGATCCCTCGCTCGACGAGCTGATGGTCTTCGTTCTCGATCTGGAGATCGCGGGTGATGGCCTATCCTTCGCGAGCGACGTCCGCGACGGGAGATTCGAATGGTTGGCTATGTGACGGTCGGTGCGAGCGATTTCGACAAGAGCATCGGGTTCTACCTCGGTCTGCTGGGTCCGCTCGGGGCCTCGCGCCTGATGGACTTCGATGGCTTCGCGTTGATCGGCAACACGCCCGACGACGCCTGCGTCGCGGTCGTCCGGCCCTTCGACGGGAAGCCCCCGACCGTCGGGAACGGGATCATGGTCGCGCTGCGCGTCGAGACGCCGGAAGAGGTGGACGGCCTCTACGAGCGCGCCCTCGAGCTCGGGGGCTCCGACGAGGGGCCGCCCGGTGACCGGGGCGGCATCTTCTACGCGGCCTATTTCCGGGACATCGATGGGAACAAGCTGAACGCGTTCTGCATGGGTTCCTGAAATCATCACGCACCCTGACTGAGCGCGAAGATCGGAGCAGTCATGAAGATCTCGATCACCTACTGCGGACGTTGAAACTATCTCCCTCGGGCCTCCAGTCTGGCGGCCGAAATCGAACGGGAGACGGGGATCAAGGCGGAGCTGATTCGCGGCGACGACGGCATCTTCGACGTCGTCGTGGACGGGGAGCTCCGCTTCTCGAAGCACGCAGTGGATCGGTTCCCGGAAGACGGTGAAGTGCTCGCCCTGCTCGGCGACTGACGCTCGCCCCGGACGATCGGCGAACGACGATGGCAAGCGAACGAGACATCGATGAGCTCCGGCGCCTGGAGGAGTCGCTCTGGCGCGCCGAGACGCGCTTCGATCGTGCGCTGATGGACGAGACGTTCGCCGCCGACTTCTACGAGATCGGGCGCTCGGGTCGGGTCCACAGTCGCGAAGCGTGTCTCGACCTTCCCGCGGAGCCGGAGATCGCGATCGTCCTGCCACTCCCCGACTTCGCCGTGCGTATGCTCGCGCCGGACCTCGCGCAGGTGACCTACTCGAGCTTCGTGACCTACGACGGCGTGCTCCAGCGCGGAAGGCGATCGTCGATGTGGTCTCGGACGGACGGACGCTGGCGACTGCGATTTCATCAGGGCACGCCGTTCCCCGAAGACGACTGAGCGCGCGGGAGACTGCCTCCCCTGATGGGGTAGGCTCCGCATTTCCTTCGCGGAGAACGCTGCATGTCGGAACCCGTCGCGTCCGAGGTCGATCTCGCGTTCATGCGCGAGGCGCTGGCGTTGGCCGAGCGCGCAGAGGATGCGGGCGAGTGGCCGGTGGGCGCCGTCGTCGTCTGCGACGGCGAGGTCATCGGCCGCGGACACAACGCACAGACGCTCGATCACGACCCGACCGCCCACGCCGAAGTCGTCGCGATTCGCGACGCATGTTCGCGACGCCGACAGCGGAAGCTGTCGGGCTGCGTGCTGTACACGACCCTCGAGCCCTGCCCGATGTGCGAAGGCGCGATCGTCGAAGCGGATCTCGCGCGCGTGGTCTTCGGTGGCGAGCTCTTCGCGTGGATTCGGGACGTGAAGTTCGCACCCGCCGCGATCGACCGACAGGGACCGATCGAGACCGAGGGTCGCGCGATCTTCGAACGACGGCTGCGTCGCAAGGGGCGCGACGAGGTCTTCGCGTACGAACAGGAGAGCAGGAGGAGGCGGACATGACGCAGACGAAGGGGCAGAGCTTTTCACCGGCCGTGGTGGCCGAGAGCCTGAGCGAGATGGAGTTCCGCCCGCTCGCGGACTTCAACGAGGGCGGTGCTGGCGTGTTCTGGTCGGAAGCCGGAGGACCCTCGCCCTGGGAGATGCATCCGGACTGCGACGAACTGCTCCACGTCCTCGAGGGCGGGATCGAGGTCGAGATCTTGCCCGCGGAGGGCGGCCCAGGGGCGACCGAGTCCGTGGGAGACGGCGCGATGATCGTGGTTCCGCGCGGATGCTGGCATCGGCAGACGATGACGGGGCGGACGAAGGAGTTCTATCTGACACCGGGACGCACGCTCCACTCGAGCGCCGACGATCCCCGCAAAGAGGAGAACGGGGCGTGAGCGCGAGCGGCTGGCCCAGCCTGTGTCTCCGATGCACCGACCTCGAAGCCGGCAAGCGCTTCTACGAGGCGATCGGCTTGCGGACGATCGAGGTGATCCCGGAGAAGCGCGTCGTGATGGGCTACGGCGCCTTCCGGCTCGCACTCATGACCTTCCTCGAAGAGGACTGCATCAACGTTCGCGGGGGCGACGTCTTCGCCGCGCACGACACGCTCCGCGCCGCGTGCCCCGGCATCGAAGGAGAGCCGGAGCGGTACACGCCCGCCAAGTACGACGCGGACGCCGACGGGACGTGCTGGTACACGCACGATCCCGACGGGCACGGCGTGTTCTTCGACACGAACGAGAACGAGATCGGTCCGGATCACGTCCGGCGTCGCACGCGCGATGTTCTCGACGGCGCGATCGAGGAACTCTCCGCGATCGGTGCGGACACCGCGGTCGTCGCGGGACTCGAACGCCTGCGCGCTGCACAGGACGGTCACTGACGCCGGCGGGGCACGACGGGACGGGACAAGGCAAGAGGATGACCTCCGCGATCGACGTGCCGAACGTGGCGACCCACTACTACATGCGCGGGCGCCGACCGTTCCTGAACCTGAGCGATCTCGACGACCCCCTGCTCGGTGAAGTCGTCGAGGAGCTCGGGAGTCTGCGCGACACCGCCCACCAACGTCTCTACGGCCGGCAATACATGACGCTCCGCCGCCTCACCGAGTCGCGCATGAGGGCGCTCTTCATCGAGGCGGGCGGACGACCCGAGCGCGCTGCGCCCCACTATTTCGTGCTCGGCGCGTCGGCATGGTTCCGCGGGCTCTATGCGGAGCCGGAGGAGGTCGTCGTCCCTCTCGCGGATCTTCCGACCGAGGTCACGAGCGTGACCTACCCGGACAGCTTCGCTTCCATGGCCTTCGGTCCCCGCTTCGGGCTCCCCCACTTTCCGCAGCCCCATCACGAACAGGTGTTCCGCCTGGACGGGCTCGAGGATCTCGTGGCGACCTACGGCCTGCCCGACGATTCCGCCGAGGACGACTACACGGGGTTCGAGCAGCGCCCCTTCGAGAAGTTCATCGAAGTCCAGCTCTGGTCCGACGCGCCGATCGCCGTGTGGCTCGACACCGGAAAACGTCAGTAGGCGGGAACCCGCGAGTCCCTGCCGCGGATCGCGGCACCCGGGCACGCGGGATGCACGCTGGGATATCCTCTCGCGGTCCGACGCCTGCCCGTCGCGATCGGACGCGAAGGGATGATCGCGATGCAACGTCTCGACTCGGACCTCTGGGTGACCGAAGCGCCGCTGCGCTTCCTCGGCCTCGAAGTCGGCGCACGCATGACCGTCGTGCGCCTGCCGAACGGAGATCTCGTGCTCCACTCCCCGATCGCGCTCACCGAGGCGCGGAGGAGTGAAGTCGAAGCGCTGGGTCGGGTCGCGTTCCTGATCGCGCCCAACAAGCTCCACCACCTCTTCGTCGGCGACTGGCAGCGTGCCTTTCCCGAAGCCGAGGTCTGGGTCGCACCGGGCCTCGAAGAGAAACGAAGCGACCTCGAGGTCCGCGGCGTGCTCGGCGACGCGCCGGAGCCCGCCTGGGCCGAGGTCCTCGACCAGATCGCCCTCGAAGGTTTCTCCTTCGCGAACGAGGTCGTGTTCTTCCACCGACCGAGCGGCACCCTGATCCTGACGGACATCGCCTTCAACGTCGGGCCCGAAGGCGCTCCGCTCACCCGGCTCTTCTTCAAGCTGAATCGGGTCTACGGCCGTTTGTCGCCGACGGTGCTCGAGAAGATCCTGATCCGCGATCGTGCGGCGTTCCGCGCTGGTCTCGAGCGCGCCCTCGACTGGCCCTTCGAACGCGTGATCGTGTCCCACGGCGCGGTCAAGGAGAAGGGCGGCCGCGCGGAACTCGAACGTGGATACGGCTGGCTGCTCGACCGCTAGCCCGAGAAAAGCAGGACCATGCCTGATTCGACGATCTTCCCCGATCTGATCCGGGCCTTGCCGCCCTTCGAGGGGCCCTTCGACGCAGTTCGTCTCGGCGCCGAGGGCTGCGAAGTGCTCTTCGCGTCGTATCCGGCGGGCACCACGATCGAAGTCCATCGACACCCGACGGAGAACTGCGGCGTGATCACCCGCGGCGAGCTCTTCCTGACCGTAGACGGGGTCGAGTCGCGCTACGGACCGGGCGACTGGTACCACCTCGAGGCCAACGTCGATCACGCCGCGCGCTTCGAAGTCGAGACGGCGGAGATCGAGTTCTGGTTCGAACGAGGCGAAGCCGGGGAATGACGCTCGAATCGATTCTCATCGACCCGTCCCAGGCGCGAGAAGTGGAGCCGGGTCTGTGGTCGGTCCTCGATGAAGGGGACGTCGGCGCGCCCTACGACAATCGCGCCGCCGCCTACGATCGCGCCGTCTCGAACCCGTCCTATCTGCGGATCGCCTGGGGCCTGACGCGGCACGACAACCAGCGCTTCATCGACGACGCCTTCCGCTCGCGTCGCGACGGTTGGATCGCCGACATCGCCGCCGGGACCTGCGTCGACTCGGCGGCGACCTACGCGGACACCCGCCGTCCGACGGTCGTGCTCGATCGGTCCCTCGACATGTTGCGACGCGGTCGCGAACGCCTCGTCGAGCACGCCGAGTCCGTCCCCTCGAATGTCGTCTTCCTCCAGGCCGACGCATACGCCCTCCCCTTTCGCTGCGACGCGATCTCGACCGTGCTGTGTCACGGCGCCTATCACGTGTTCCACGAGACCGAGCAGCTCACGCGCGAGTGGCAGAGCGCGCTCGCCCCGGACGGCCAGGTCTTCGTGTCGAGCCTCGTGCGGGGTCGTTGGATCGGCGATCGCTACTTGGGCCTGCTCCGGCGCACGGGCGAGATCGCGCCGCCCCGAACCGCCGAGGAGTTCCGGCAGCGCGCCGAGAGCGAGCTCGGTCGGCCCCTCGATCTCGAAGCGGTCGGGAACTTCGCCTACGCTCGGACGTCGCCCGCCTGAAGACGCCGGCACGACCCGGAAGAGGACCCCCCGTGATCAAGCTCTACACCGCCCAGACCCCCAACGGCCGCAAGGTCTCCATCGCCCTCGAAGAGCTCGGCCTCGACTACGAGGTCCAGTGGGTGAAGACCCAGGAGGGGGAGCAGTTCACGGACGAGTTTCTCGCGATCAATCCGAACCACAAGATCCCGGCGATCACCGACGGCGACCAGACGATCTGGGAGAGCGGCGCGATCCTGCTCCACCTCGGCGAGAACTACGATCCAGAGGGACGCATCCTGCCGAAGGACAAGGCGAAGCGGATGGAGGCGATCCAGTACGCGTTCTTCCAGACCGGTGGCGTCGGTCCGAACCTCGGTCGCTTCGGCGCCGCGATCCGCAAGGAAGGCGAGAAGAACCAGGAGATGATCGAGATCTTCGGCGGCGAGATGGATCGCCTCAGCGGCGTGATCGATCGCATCCTCGCGAATGGCGATCGCGACTACCTCGCCGGCGAGTACACGATCGGCGACATCATGCACTTCCCCTGGCTCCGCATCGCCCAGAACATCGGCGCCGACTGGATCACGAACCGCAAGCGCGTCGCCGACTGGCTCGACCGGATCGCCGCGCGGCCCGCCGTCGAGCGGGGCATGGCGATTCCCGAATAGCTCGGAACCGGACTTTCTGACGGGGTGTCTGCCGGGCATGCGAACTCGAAGACGCCTCGCCCTGGCCTTCTCCCTCGCCCTTCTCGTCGCCGCCGCGAGCGGCTGCTCGACGATGGACGGTCCCCGCGCCCCTGACCCACGCTCGGGCAAGGCGAACGCCCTCGACGAAGCCGCTCCCGACGCGGCGATCGACGAGCTCGTGACGAAGAACGCGCGACTCGCGACGATCGTCGACGAACTCGCGAAGGCGCGAATCGAGACCCTCGAGATCGTCGCCACGGCGGGCGGGCGCGTGGACCACGCGACGGAGTCCGCGGGCCAGCGAATCGACATGGGACTGCGCGTGCCCGTGGCGGCTCTCGAACCGACCGTCGACCGACTCGCCGAGCTGGGCGAGGTCCGCGAACGCACGCTGTCGACCGAGAATGTCACCGCCGAGGTCCTCGATCTCGATGCGCGGATCACGAATCTCCGCAGCCTGAGCGAGCGGCTTCGCGCGCTCCTCGACCGCACGACCGAGATCGACGAGATCCTGCGGATCGAAGCCGAGCTCACCCGCGTCCAGTCCGAGCTCGACTCCCTCGAATCGCGCGTCGCGCGACTCCGGGGACTCGCGCGGATGTCGTCGATCTCGCTCACCCTCGAACGGCAGCGCCCGAAGCAGATCCTCGGACCGATCGGCCAGGTCTGGAAGTGGACGTGGTGGAGCCTCGGAAAGCTCTTCGTGATCCGGGACGGCCCGGCCTAGCGTCTCAGCGCGCGAAGAGGGAGCGCAGCTCGACCCGGGTCTCGTCGTCTTCACCTCGCCCCGTCGCTTCCGCGTGCCACGCGTCGATCGTGGCGAGGCGGAGTTCGAAGGGCCCCACCAGCCAACACGCCTCCTCGTCGAGCGCCTCGAGAGGCGGCCCGCCTTCGACGTTGAGCGGACAGATGTCGCGCCGCTCGACGATCTCGTCGTCCTCTTCGTAGAGCAGGCGGAGCGGCAATCCCTGCGAACGGCAGAGGGACGGACGATCCGCGTAGATGCGACACGCCCCCTCGCCGTCGAGGAAGGCGCAGGCGCCGACGGGTCCCGCCCGGCCTTCACGCAACAGCTGCGGATGCGCTTCACGGATGCGCGCCGCCTCGACTTCCCGGACCGACAGGTCGTCGAGACAACACGCCGAGCAGCCCCGACCGCATCGGAGCCGATCGCCGTGCTGCGCCGCGACCCTCGCCGCCTCGCGGTCGATCTCCGAGTGCAGCACGCGCAGCGGGTCGATCGCCTCCCGCGCTTCTGCCTCCGAGGTCGATGCGTCGTCTCTTTCGCTCACGGGCGGTCGCGATCGCGCTCGGGGCGGTGCCAGGGCGTGACCCCGCGACGCGCCCGCTCCGCGACGACCATGTCGTAGAGTGCCTGCGCCTCTTCGGGCGTGAAGTCGACGACGTTCGCGCCGACCTCGGCCGCGACCGCCTCCTGCTCGAAGACGAAACGCTTCCAGACGACGGCCGGGTAGCGCTCGAGGGGCAGCGCGTGTCCGCCCACCGCCTTCGCGTCCCGCGCGCGGATGTGGAACGCGCGACCTCCGACGTCGCGCAGGCGGTGGCACGAGATGCATTGCCGGTCCTCGACGACGGTCCGCCGGGGCGCGGCAGGGAGGTCGTCGAGGACGGCGCGGGGATCTTCCTCCACGAGCGCGAACGAGTCGGTCGTGAGCGCATAACGACCGAAGAGCGGCAGGGACTCGGAATGCTTCGGCTCGGCGTCCGGAAAGTAGAGGAAGGCACCGAGAGGCCGCGCCATGTCGACCCGGGTCGCGTGCACGTCGACCCAGGAATAGCGTCGACGCGTGTGGTAGAGGTCGGTCGCGCGGAACAGATTGCGCTCGCCGTCGACGCCGATCACGACCCGCGGGCGGAGCTCGCGCATGCGCGACATCGGGAAGAAGGCCTTCTCGCCGCGCGCGTTCGTGAGGACGAGGAAGTCCCCGCGCCCGGCGTCCGCCGGCCCCATGGCCTCGAGCAGGTCGAGCAGATCGATCGCGCGATAGCGCGCGAAGCGAAGCCGAAGAGGCGTTCCGGGTGGCGCGGGAAAGGGCCGATTCACGACCTCCGTGAACTTCTCGTCGGCCAGGTACTCGTCGACGAGCGCGGCAAAGCGCGTATGGAAGTCTTCGGTCGTGAAGGGCGGTGACTTCCACGTCTCGACGATCTGCCATCGCTCGGGCAGCGCGCCCTTCGCGGGATCGTGCGCCAGGAACTCGAGCAGCTGTTCCGCGCCACCCCGGGACACGAGGTCGAGGATCGTCGCGGTGTCGCGGGTCGAAACCACGAAGCGTTGGACGGGACCGCTCCCCACGTCGCGGGCCGTCGCGACGAACGCCGCCGCTTCCTCCGCGCGTCGCGGCAGGTCGCGCCCGGCCGTCAGGAGCAGGATCGGCGGACGCGCGCGATCGAGCCAGGACGCGGGCTGCGACTCGGCCCGCTCGCGCAGGCTCGGGAAGGCGGCAGCGATCGCGGCTTCCTCCTGGGCGAGCCGATCGGGATGCGGACCGAGGTCGAGGATCCCCGAGAGCGAGACGACGCCAGCGATCGATTCGGGGGTGAGATCGAGTGCGGCCAGGTACCGCGGGTCGAGGGCAAGGAGGAGCGCGAGCTGTGCGCCCGAGGTGTGCCCGACGACGAAGACCCTCTTCGTGTCGAGACCTTCTTCGCCGGCCCGCGCGAGCGCGTGCGCGAAGCCGCGCGCGACGTCCTCGATCGGCGCGGGATGGACGGCGCGCGCACCGGCGCGATGACGCAACACGAACGCTGCGTGACCAGCGCGGATCACGCCCTTGACCAGGCCCGAGACCAGGAGTTCGTTCGGGATGCGTTCGGACCAGCGATGACTCTGGATGACGATGACGACGGCTCCGCCCGGTTCCTTCGGAGGGAAGTAGTCGTAGGTGCGGTCCGGGTCGTTCGCAGCGCTCGGGTCGTAGGCGACGCCGAACTCCGGCGTCGGCGATGCCGGGGCGGCGCCCGGGCCCGAAGGGAGAACGAGGATCGTGGCGAATATCACAGCGGACACCCAGAGAGCGGTCACACTCGGGGGGATCCGACGCACCGTCACGAACGCGGTCATGCCCGCCTTACTCGGCCTGATGAGAAACATTCGTCCTTCTCAAAGGAAAACGTGACTTTTTCGTCTAATTCCGACGAGAGGCGTACTTTTGGTTTGCCGTCGAATGAAACCCGTTCGACCATTCGAACGTATCAAAGGGCATGACGACTGAACTCCATACTCCCCCGAACGAGAGCATCGCAGCCATGACCCCGAACGGACAACAGCCGCCTGGTGGTGGAGCGATCTCGCCCGCCTCTGCCCCAACGGGCACGGGCCTCTCGCAAGACGATCCCCTGGCGAACGTCCCGCCGCGCCATCGCGCGCTGCTGGAGGTGATCGTCGCGGTCAGCCTGCGGCTGCGGCTGCGTGGGGTCGACCTGGAGTCCTCGACGGGACTCGCCGGACGCGAGCTCGACCTCGTCGCCCTGCTCACGTCGAGCGGCCCGACGAGCGTGAAGAGCCTCGTCGCGGATCTCGGACTCCCGCGCAGCACGATGACCGCGATCGTCGACCGTCTGCAGGAGCGCGGCCTCGTGAATCGTCACCCGAACCCGCAGGACCGCCGGTCGGTGGTCCTGGAAGCGACGCCGATGGCCCATGAGGCCCTCCGGAAATATCACATCGGGATGAAGAGCCTGGTCGATCACGTCGCGAAGACCCTGACCGACGAAGAGATCGACGAGTACACGCGGATCACGCGCAAGGTCGCCACCGGGTTCTAGGACCGCAGCCAGGTGCGCGTACGTCAGTCCGACGCGAGGAGCGTCGGCTCATAGTCCTCGGGCGCCTCGAGCCCCATCAGGTCGAGCACCGTACTCGCGAGATTCGCGAGGCTCGGCTTCGCCAGCGCCTTCGCGTCCAGGGCGACGCCCTTGCCCGGCGCATAGACGTGCAGCGGGACCGGGTTCAGCGTGTGGCTCGTCTTCGCCTTCGCCTTGCCGTCCGCGTCGGTCACGGGCTCTCCGGTCTTCTTGTCGAGCTCGTACATGCAATCCGCATTGCCGTGGTCCGCGGTCACGACGAGCGCGCCGCCGAGCGCCTCGACCACCGGGAGCAACCGCGCGAGCTGCAGGTCGACGGCTTCGACCGACTGGATCGCCGCGGCGTGATGCCCCGTGTGTCCGACCATGTCGCCGTTCGCGTAGTTGACCCGCGCATGTCGGTAGCGCCCGGTCTGCAGCTCCTCGATCAGACGATCGGTTATCTCGGCCGCCTTCATCCACGGCCGCTCCTCGAAGGGGCGGTCGTCCGACGGGATCTCGACATAGGTCTCGACGTCCTCATCGAAGGCGCCACTCCGGTTGCCGTTCCAGAAGTAGGTCACGTGTCCGTATTTCTGGGTCTCACTGATCGCGAGCTGGGGCAGACCGGCGCGCGCGATGTATTCACCCATGGTCCGATCGATCGCCGGCGGCGCGACGAGATAACGACTCGGGAGCCGGAGGTCCCCGTCGTATTCCATCATGCCGGCGTAGAGCACGTCCGGTCGCGCACCCCGATCGAAGTGGGGGAAGGAGTCCGCCTCGAAGGCCTGGCTGATCTCGATCGCGCGATCGCCGCGGAAGTTGAAGAGCACGACCGCGTCGCCGTCCTCGACGCGACCGATCGGCACGCCGTCACCCTCGACGATCACGAGTTGCGGGAGCATCTGGTCCCCGATCCCCGACGACTCCTCGCGGAACGTCTCGATCGCGGCCCGGCAGGTCGCGAACCCGCGCCCCTCGCCGCAAACGTGGGTCTGCCAGCCGCGCTCGACCATGGCCCAATCCGCCTCGTAGCGATCCATGGTCGTGGTCATGCGCCCGCCGCCGCTCGCGATCCGGTAGTCGCGGCGGGGCTTGCCGGAGATCGTCTCGAGCAGCTCCTCGAGGGCGTCGACGTAGTCGAGGGCGCTCGTCTCGGGCACGTCGCGACCGTCGAGCAGGACGTGGATCCGCACGCGCTCGATCTGTTCGCGATCACACCGACGCAAGAGCGCAAAGAGATGGTCGATGTGCGAATGCACGTTGCCGTCCGAGAGCAGACCGAGGAAGTGCAGCGTCGACCCGCGCTCGCGGACGCGCTCGGTCACCGCCTGCCACACCCCCGCCTGCTCGCCTTCGAAGAGG
Organism: uncultured Spirochaetaceae bacterium; assembly: GCA_964488255.1. Taxonomy (GTDB): domain Bacteria; phylum Myxococcota_A; class UBA9160; order UBA9160; family UBA4427; genus UBA4427. The sequence goes on from CAZAUR010000027.1 coordinate 39,047, forward strand.
CTGCCGTTCGCGATCGCCTTGGCGACGAGCTTCGCCCCTTGATCGAAGACGCGACCGGCGCCGAGGGCGTTGTGTCCGACCTCGCTGTTGCCCATGTCCGAATCGGAGGGCATCCCGACGGCCTTGCCGTGGGCGACGAGCTCGCCGCTCGGCGTCGCCGCGGCGAGCCAGTCGAGGGTCGGCGTGCGGGCGAGCCAGACGGCGTCGGACTCGTCCTGCCGGCCGCGGCCGACCCCGTCCATCACGCAGACGACCACGGGCCCATCGACCCCGGCGAACCGACGACTCTTCCCGAGCGTCCATTCAGCCATCGCCGCGCCCTGCCTCGCGCTTCGCATCCATCGAACGCACCGCCTCTCCCACCCCCGCGTCTCGGCCGCGGAACGGGGCGGATGATAGACTCGACCCTCGTTCCGCCCAACGATTCGAGCGAGACCTTGATCCGCATCGCTTTGCTCCTCCTCGCGATCGCCCTCCTCACCGCCGCCTGTGCGGCGCCCGGCGCGGCGCCGGCGCCGACCGCCTCGCCGCCTACGGCGCATGCGGCGACGGCGGAGGACCCGCCGCCGAGCGAACCCGGCGAGGAGTCGCACGACCCGGAAGCGGCGGAGGAGGAAGACGAGGAGGCGAACGCCGCCGCGGAACCCGCAGGCGCCCCGGCCGACGCGGATTCGACCGACGATTCGGAGACCGCGGAGACCAGTGACGACGGCGACGCCGACGAATCGGCCGAGGAGGAGCCCGAGCCCGGCAACCGACGGGTCGTTCTCGACACCGAGTACGACGATGCGCGCGTCGGCGAGGAGGGGACCAGCGCGATCGAGGCGGAGCTCGGCCTCGTGCAGGACGAAGCGCTGGGCGCCTACGTCCGCAGCGTCGCCCTCCGCCTCCTGCGCCACGCGCCGAGTCGCGTGTTCGACTACGAGTTCAAGATCGTCGACCAGGCCGCGCCGAACGCCTTCGCGCTGCCGGGTGGCAAGATCTACGTGTCCCGCGGACTGCTCGCCCTGGTCACGAGCGAGGACGAGCTCGCCGGGGTGCTCGGGCACGAGATCACCCATGCGGCCGAGCGGCATGCGTCCGCGCGGCTCGAGTACAGCAAGCGCCTCAACCCCTTCACGATCGGACTCCTCCGCGTCGCCCGCATCGCCGCCTACGGCCGGGACCAGGAGCGCGACGCGGATCGCGGCGGACAGATCCTGGCTGCGCGCGCCGGCTACGACCCGGCGGCGATCGCCGTCTTCCTGCGCAAGCTCGACGCGTCGGAGCGGTACGTCGTCGGCTGGTCTCGACTGCCCTCGTTCTTCGCGACCCATCCGACGAGCCCGGAGCGCGCCGCGATCGCCATCGATCGCGCTCAGCAGATGGAGTGGTCGGCGATCGAGGGGGTCTCCGGCGACCAGCCCATCGGCTACTACGAGATGATCGATGGCCTCGTGTTGGGCGACGACCCGGCGGGCGGCCTCTTCGACGACGAGAACAAATTCATCCACCCCGAGCTCCGCTTTTCGCTCCGCTTTCCGCCGGGCTGGGAGACGATGAACGAGGCGCAGGCGGTGCGCGGGGTCTCCCCGCGACGGGACGCGTACGCGGAGCTCAAGGTGGCCGGCCCGGGATCGAAGGACCTCGACGAAATCGTCGACGAATTCCTCGAGAAGGATCCGGAGGGACAGTCGGTTCGGGTTCGAGACCGGCGAGCGCTGAAGGTCGGTTCGCTCGACGCGATCCGGATCGAGGGACGCGCGGCGTCTCCCGTCGGAGGGCTGCACGCGACGATGACTTTCGTCCGGCACGAGGACCTGGTCTACCGGCTGACCGTCGTCAGCATCGACGGCTCCCGCTATCGCGGCCGCGCTCGCGCCTTCGCCCACAGCTTCCGGCCCCTCGACGAGGAAGGCGTGCGATCGCTGCGCGTGACGCGGCTGCGGATCGCGCGTGCGCTCGAGGACGAGACGCTGCAGGACCTCTCCGAGCGCACCCGGAACGAGCTCGAGGTGGTGTTCACCGGCGTGCTGAACGGCATCTACGCGTCGACGCCTCTGCCCCGGCGCACGCCGATCAAGATCGGCATCGCCGAGCCCTACCTGCCCAAGGCGCGGGAGGCGGAAGACGAGCGATCGCCCGCGCCGTCGGTGGACCAGGACGGAACCGAGCCCCGAGCGGACGACGACGCGGGCGACGAATCACGTTAGGCGACGCGCGCGGAAGGAGACGGGCGGCCTCAGAGCAGGACCGCGCCCTCCTGCCCGCTCGCCGACGACTCGGCGACCTCTTGCGCGATCCGGCGCAGGATGCGATCGAGCCGCGGGTTCGCTTCGAGGATGCGTCGGAAGCGGCCCTCGTGCAGGACGACCAGCCAGCACTTGCCCCTCGCCACGACGTCGCCGGGCGGCAGGCGACCATCGATCAACGAGAGCCCGCCGAAGACGTCCCCGAGGCCGAGACTCGCGAGCTCCTTGTCCACGTCCTGCTCGTAGGGCGACGCCGGTCCGACGACGTCCAGCTCGCCGGACAAGACGACGTAGAGCCCTTCCGGGGCCCTGCCCCGCTCGATCAGCTTCGCACCGTCCTCCACCTCGAGGAAACGGAACTGCTTCGCGACCGCGGCGCGCTCGCCATGGGCGAAGGCCGAGAAGAACAGGTTCGTGCGAATCTGGCGATCGATGAGCCTCGCGCGCAGGAAGCGGAGAATGCTCTTCGCGACCGAGGGCGCGTCGCCGATCAGCTGGCGGAGCAGGCGCCGGTCGATCGCGAGCAGCTTCGTCTCGACCAGCGCTTCGATCGTGGCGTTGCGCGGCTGCTTCGTCATCAGGCCGATCTCGCCGAAGAAGGCGCCGCGTTCGAGCACCGCGAGCTTTCGCCGACGATCGCCTTCCGCGATCGGCACGACCGCGCCCTCGACCACGACGTAGAGGCTGTTGGCCGGATCGCCCTGACGGAAGAGCACCTGCCCCGGCTCGAGGGTCACCGCCCGCACGCGGCGGATGAGCGTGTGAAGGCTCGCGGGGTCGAGGTCACCGAAGAGCGGGATGTTCGCGAGCTCGCTCCGCAGGGACGCACCGCGGTCGCCGCGCGCCGCGCCCGACCCCTTCGCGGCATCGGCCGGGGGCAGACACGCTGCCTGGGCGGCGGCGATGTCGCGGAGGTCGTTGCTCGACGACCATTGATCGAGGTGGAGATCGGGGGCGCTCTCGTCGACGGCGTCCTCGAGATCGATCGGGATCTCGCTCACGCCCGCCGCGCCGTCGTTCGCGACGGCGCGCGCGCCGGGCACGACGTCGGTCAGGATCAGCGAGTCGAGCGGTTCGTCCGACGCCTCACCCCAACCACTCGGCACGCTGCTCGGACCGAGCGCCGGCGGAGTGGTCGAGTTCGCCGGAGGCGCTTCGGGCGGAGCGGACGGCGCCGCTGCGTCGACCGGCGGCCCGTCCATGTACAGCAGGTCGAGGGTCTCGACCGTGCGCGGGTCCTCGGGCGCGAGCTCGAGGATCGTCTGGCAACTCGCGATCGCTTCGAGCACGAGGCCCTGGTCGACCTGCAGCTCGAGGGCGCGGCGGAGCGCGACCAGCTCGCCCTTCGTGTCGGCCTGCGCGCGCAGCAAGCGCGCAGTGCGGCGAGGCCAGGCCGACTCGCCGGGCTCTTCGCGTTCGAGGAGAGACAGCGCATTGAGCGCGCCATCGATCCGCTTCGCCTTCAGGTGCTGGGCGAGTCGCTGCTTCAATTGCTCGACGGAGGGCATCGTAGATCCTTCCCCAACGAGCGACGTCGGTCGCAGTGGGGGTGCCGATCCCATCGGCGGGGTCACGACGCGAGCTGGTGATGCACGTCACGGAATGCAACGCGCAATCGAACGATCGGGCGGCGCGCGCTCGGGGATCGGTGGATCGCGCCGCGCGCTCCGCGCTCACCCCTCACTCGTCATGCGAGGAGGGGGAGCGCGCACGTCCTGCCTGCTCTCGACCCCTTCCCAGGTCCGCACAGGGCATCCACTACAGCGTGTTCAACTTCGGCTCCGCATCATCCATCGCGGGTCCGTCGAGAGGCTTGGCAGGGCGTGATCAGCGTGCCCTCCCCTTCTACCACGGCGGTCACCAAAAGGTGACGGAGAATTTCCGGTGAAATGCGGATTTCCTGCCGATCGGAGTTGCGCGTCGTTCGCGGTCGCGTCGCGCCAGACTCGCGATTCAATCGATCAAGTACGCGGTTTCATTGAGGCTCCGCACGCTGCGGACGCCGGCCGACGAGACCAGGAAGCGGTGGCCGCTCGCGAAGGCGGCGTCGAAGAACCCCGCGTTCTCGAGCCCGAGGACCCGCGCCGCGTACAGATTCACGACCGTCCCGTGACCGAACGCGACGACGCGTCCGCCGCGCGCTCGCGCGCACCACGCGTCGAGGGCCTCGTTGACGCGCTCCGCGACCGCGTCCATCCGCGGCGACGCGCGATAGCCCTCGACCCGCGCACGATACGCAGCGGGGTCGTTCGCGCGATCGGCTTCGAGCGGCACGTAGTGATCCCGCTCCGACTGCGCGTCACGAAGTCCGTCGTCGACCTGGACCTCGAGTCCCGCTCGCGCTGCCAGGACCTCGGCGGTTTCGATCGCGCGCCGCGCGGGACTCGACACGACGTGATCGACCGGCACGTCCGCCAACCATGCCGCGACCCGCGCTGCCTGTCGTCGACCGGCGTCACCGAGGGGCGGATCGTCACAGTTCGCATCGCCTTCGGCGCACGCCGCCGGCTCGGCGTGCCGCACGAGGATCAGCTCCATCGAATGGCCTCGCCGAGGCCTCTCGTCTGCACGGAATTCGAACGCACGTCCGCAAGCTAGCAACGGGATCCCCATCCAGAACCGCTACGCTTCGACTCGAATCGTGGTTTTCGGAGGGGGAGGCGCGCGATGGAACGGGGTGATCGGATCGAGATCGAAGGCGAGCGGGCCACGACGCGGCGGCCCCGCGAGGGGTGGCTGCTCGGCTGGCTGGCCGCGGCCCTCCTGGCGCTTCCGCTGAGCGCTTTCGCGCAGCAGGTCGAAGACGCCGGCGAAGAAGAGGTCTCGCCGACGACGGTCCCGAACGCCGTCGCTCAGTTCACGACGGCAGTCGAAGACCGCGAGCCGGTCGATCAGGTGACCTTCGTCGGCAACGACGTCCGAAAGATCTTCTTCTTCTCGGACCTCCGGGAGCTGGGCGGTCGAACCGTCACCCATCGTTGGCTCCACGGCGACGTCGTGCGCGCAGAGGTCGCCTTCGAAGTGCAGGGGCCGCGCTGGCGGGTCTGGTCGAGCAAGGAGCTGCTCGAGGATTGGCTCGGGGACTGGACCGTCGAGATCGTGACCGACGACGGCGAGGTCATCGCCGCCGAGACGTTCACGTACAAGGACGCCGGACGCTGAGCCGATCCGCCGCCACCCGCGGCGCTCAGCGAGTCGCGCCGCGCGCGGACTCCGCCCGCACGCGCTCGTTCCGTTTGCGCGCACCGTCGAGGACGAGGTCGACCCGGGCCTGAATCTCGACCGCGAGAGGCTTTTCCGCATTCACAGCGGACGAGGCGTCGAGCGCTCGCAAGCCGGACACGAGTCCGCCTTCGATGGCATCGAGCAGCAGATCCGCGAGCGCCGCTGCCGGCCGATCCGCCCGAACGTGCTCGCGCCGCTGCTCGATCTCGATCGCTCGAACGAGCGCGGCAGCGGGCTCGGCCCGGACACGGGCGGCCTCCTTCCAGGCCTCGAGCCGAAGCGCGGTCTCGGGGGCATTCGTCCGGGCGATGGCGCGGCACAGCCCGCGCATTCCCGCGCGGAGTCCGCGCTCGTCGTCGACGACCTGTCGCGCTGCTTCCTGCGAGGCTTCCTCGATCTCGCCTCGAACCCAGGCGCCGGCGAGCGCGGCCCGGCTCGGGAAGTGGTTGTAGAGGGTGGCCGGCGCGACGTCGGCCGCGCGAGCCACGTCGGCGAGCTTCGTCTCCGTGAATCCCCGATCGCGAAACAATGCGATCGCGTTCGCGAGAAGCAGCGCGCGGGTACGGGCGCGCTTCCCGGGGCGCGGCGCAGTTGTCGGACCGAACGATGCCATCGCATCCTCCATCACAGCGAATCATAAATCATATTACTCCATTTTTAGTCTTTCTACATTTTCGATCGATCGAGTATTTATTGGAGATTCTCTCGTTTAGATCGATCACCGTGCGCCACGACCCCTTCTGCTAGGGTGCGCGGCCCGCGACCGCGCCCGACGAGGAGCCCCCTTCAGCATGTCCACGCCGATCGACGACCTGTGCGAGCGCCTCCAGCTCGACCCCCTCGATCGAGACCTCTTCCTCGGTGATCCCGGCGACGGACAGGGGCGCCTCTTCGGCGGCCTCGTCGCCGCCCAGTCGACGATGGCCGCGATCGCGACCCTCGAAGAGGACGAGAAGGGAGACGAGCGAGGCGGCAGCCTGCTCCACTCGGTCCACGCCTACTTCCTGCGCCCCGGACGCTACGACCTCCCGATCCGCTTCGTCGTCGACCGCATCCGCGACGGCCGCACCTTCACGACCCGCCGCGTCGTCGCCCACCAGGCGGGGGAGGCGATCTTCAACATGGCCGCGAGCTTCACGCGACCGGAAGACGGGATGAGCTACCAGCGTCCCGCACCGGGCGTCGACGGACCCGAAGGCCTCACCGAGTGGACCGACGTCCGCAACAAGGGACTCGGGCTGCCTCCGCCGACGACCTACGACAACCCGATCGAGGTCCGGGTGCTCGACTCGGACGAATTCTCCGAGGGGAAGCCGCGGGATCCCGTTCGAGCCGTCTGGATGCGACCGCGCGGAGTGATTGGGAACGACCCGGACCTGCACACCGCGATCCTGATCTACGCGTCGGATCGCACCCTGATCGGAACCGCCATGAAGGGGGCCGGTGGCATCCCGATGAAGACGCACATGGGTGCGAGCCTCGACCACGCGGTCTGGCTCCATCACCCGGTGCAGTGGGACGACTGGATCGTCCTCTCGTCGGTGTCGCCGATCGCCCACGCCGCCCGCGCGCTGATCTTCGCCGGCATGTACGACACCGAAGGCGTACAGGTCGCGTCGATCGCACAGGAAGCGCTGGTCCGAACGCGGCGGAAGCGTTAGGCGCTCAGCCCTTCTCGGGCTTCGGCGCGAACTTGATCGCCTGGACCTCGAAGGTGCCCGCTTCGAGCGCGTCGTTCGAGACGAGCGCATGCTCGGCGACGCGCGCCGCGGCGAGGACGTCGGCCGCGACTCCCTCGAGCGTCGACAGCGTGCCGGGATCGGTCGCGAGGGTCAGCGACTCGACGTCGCGCCCCATCGACACCTCGGCATCCGCCTTCGCCTTGTTGATCGCGGCGAGGGCCGCGACCGCCGTGTCGAAGCTCCGCTCGTCCGCGGGCGCTTCGATCCCCGCGAAGTCGGCCGCGGAGGGCCAGGGCGTCCCGTGGATGCTGCGCGCGATGGCGTCGCCCTCTTCCGCGAAGTCGTCGGCGAACGCCCAGCTCCAGACCTCCTCCGTGATATACGGAAGGGTCGGCGCGAAGAGTCGCAGGAGCGTCGAGAGCCCGAGACGAAGGGAAGCGATCGCGGAACCGCTCGCGGCGGCCTCGTCGCCCGTCGCGCCGTCGGCGCAGCCTCGGGCGCGCACCTTCGCGAGCTCGATGTACGTGTCCGTGAAGTGCGTCCAGAAGAAGCTGTCGATCTCCTGCAGCGCGTGGGCGTACTGATAGGCCTCGAAATTCTCGGTCGATCGGTCGACCAGCGCGGCAAGCTTCGCCACGAACGCGCGGTCTAGCTCGGACGTGATCGGGTGGACCTCGCTCTCTTGCGACAGCACGAACTTCGAAGCGTTGAAGATCTTCGTGACCAGACGCTTGCCGATCTTGAACACGCTCTCGTCGAAGGCGGTGTCGGCGCCGAGCCGCGCCGAAGCCGCCCAGTAGCGCGCCGCGTCCGCGCCATACTTCTCGACGAGGGGCAGCGGCGTCGTCACGTTGCCCTTGGTCTTCGACATCTTCTTGCGATCGGGATCGAGGATCCAGCCCGAGATCAGCGCATGGTGCCAGGGCACCTCGTCTTCGTGCAGCATCGCCTTGGCGATCGTGTAGAACGCCCAGGTCCGGATGATGTCGTGGGCCTGCGGCCGCATGTCGGCCGGGAAGAGCTTCGCGTGCCGCGCGTCGTCGTCGCCCCAATGCGAGCTGATCTGCGGCGTCAACGAGCTCGTGAACCAGGTGTCGAAGATGTCGTTGTCGGCGACGAAGCCGTTCGGCTCGCCGCGCTGCTTCGCGTCGAAGCCCGGCGGCACGTCCGTCGTCGGATCGATCGGCATCGCGTCGGCGTCCGCGACGATCGGGTGGTCGTAGTCGGGCTCGCCGTCCGCGTCCGTCGGGTACCAGACCGGAATCGGCACGCCGAAGTAGCGCTGACGAGAGAGACACCAGTCGAGGGACAGGTTCTCCGTCCAGTCCTTGTACCGCGCGTACATGTGCGGCGGATGCCACTGGACCTCGCCGCCCTTCGCGACGAGCTGCTCCTTCTTGTCGAGCAGGCGGCAGAACCACTGGCGCGTGGGCAGGAGCTCGAGCGGACGATCGCCCTTCTCGAAGAACTTGACCGCGTGTGTGATCTGCTCGGGCTCCTCCTGGAGCGGCGCACCGTTGCCGGGGCGTCCGGAAAGAGCCGTCGCCGAGTGCTCGGGGTCGCGCAGCATCTCGACGATCGCCGCCTGCGCCTGCTTGACGTTCTTGCCCTCGAGCTCCGCGTAGTTCGCGTTGGCCGTCGCCACGTCGAGGCTCTCGAAAGGCGCCTCGCCGAAGTCGACGCTCCGGAGACGACCGTGGAGACCGACGATCTGCCGCAGCGGGAGCCCCTCTTCGCGCCACCACTGCACGTCCGTCTGGTCGCCGAACGTACACACCATCAGGATGCCGGTGCCCTTCTCGGGGTCGGCCATCTCGCTCGGGAAGATCGGGACCGGCGCGCGAAAGATCGGCGTGACCGCGCGCTTGCCGAAATACGGCTTGAAGCGCTCGTCGTCGGGATGCGCGGTCACGGCCACGCACGCGGCGAGCAGCTCCGGCCGCGTCGTCGCGATCACGAAGCTCGCGTCCTCGCCTTCGTCGACACCCTCGATCCCGAACTCGATCTTGTGGAAGGCGCCCGGCACCTCCTTGTCCTCGACTTCCGCCTGCGCGACGGCACATTGGAAGTCGACGTCCCACTGGGTCGGCGCATCGGAGGTGTAGACCTCGCCCTTGTCCCAGAGATCGCGGAAGGAGCGTTGGGCCGTGCGGCGGCAGTGCTCATCGATCGTCTGGTATTCCTGCCGCCAGTCGACGGAGAGGCCCAGGCGATGCCACGTCTGGCTGAAGGCGATCTCGTCCTCGCGGATCAGGTCGTAACACGCCTCGATGAAGTTCGGCCGCGACACGAGCCTGGCCGGCTTCTTGCGCACCTTCGCCGACGCCTGCTCGAAGGTCATGCCGTCCTCGTAGGGCGTGTTCGGGTCGCAGCGGATGTGGAAGTAGTTCTGGACGCGACGCTCGGTCGGGAGCCCGTTGTCGTCCCATCCCATGGGATAGAAGATGTTCATCCCCGCCATCCGCTTGTAGCGGACGATCACGTCGGTCTGGCTGTAGGAGAAGACGTGGCCAATGTGCAGCGAGCCCGACGCCGTGGGCGGCGGCGTGTCGACCACGAAGGTCTCCTCGCGCGGACGCTCGGAGTCGTAGTGGTAGACACCACTCGCCTGCCATTCACCGTCCCACTTGTCCTCGACGACCGCGGCCTCGAAGTGCTTGGGCAGGCGCTTCGGGTCGATCGATCGCACCGGGCGGGCGCCCGGCGTCGTGGACTCACTCATGGGACTCTCTTCTGGCGTCATCGCGGTGGATGGGGGGCGAATCGAAGCGCGCGAGGATAGTGCAGGTGCCCGGAATCGCCCGCACGACGCCGGCTCCCGGCCGGATCCTCGCCTCGGGCGAATGCCCGACGCGCGCCTCGGGCGACGACCGGGATTCCGCCCCTTCGCGGGCCCGAGGCTCGGGCGAACGCCGTGTTCGGCCGACATAGCGCGCATGCTCTTCGGAAAGCGCAAGAAGAAGGACGAACCCGCGGCACCGGACGCGGCAGACGAGGCGGCGGCCTCGCCGCCGGCGAAGACCGGCTCGGGCGACGACGACGCCACGACGATCCCCGCGGATCGCGCCCTCGACCTGATGGCCGACCTGCTGCGCATCCTCGGCGAGCACGCCTTCGACGTCGGGCCGCGGTCCGCGGAGGAGATCGAGGAGACCTTCGAGACCTGGGCGCGGCACCTGCTGATCGGCGTGCCGCCGCCGAACCGGGAGCGCGCGAAGGGCGACGACGCAGCCGATGCCGGCGCAAAGCGCGACCTGCCTGGCCTGCGCCGCGCCGTCCAGGAACATCGCGTGTCCGAGTCCGACTACGTGAACACGTCCCTCGGCGACTTCCGGGAGGCCGCGTGGGCGTTCATCTCGGGACTTCGCCGCTCGCTCACCGTCGAGCAGAACGCCGACCGTCGGATCGGCCATCGCATGCGCCGCCTCGAAGGCGCCGTGCGCTCCGGTGAATCGGATCGCATCAAGAACGAGGCGCAGGAGACGGTGACGCTCCTGACCGAGTTCCTCGCCGCGCGGGGCACGCGCTACCAGGAACAGATCCAGCAGATGGCCTCCCGCCTCGAAGGTCTGCGCGACGAGCTCGACAGCGTGCGCAAGCAGGCGGCGATCGACGCGGTCACGAAGATCTACAACCGCGCCGCCTTCGACGAACAGATCGAGCGCGAGATCGACCTGGCGACCCTCTTCGGCCAGCGCGGCTGCCTGATCATGCTCGACATCGACCACTTCAAGTGGGTCAACGACAACCACGGCCATCCCTGCGGCGACGCCGTCCTGCGCCAGGTGGCGGACACCCTGACCCGTTGCTTCATGCGCCGGGACGACTTCGTCGCGCGCTACGGCGGCGAGGAGTTCGCGATCGTCCTCCGCGACATCGAGCTGCCCGTCGCGAGCGACCTCGCGGAGCGCGGCATGACGGCCCTGCGCAACCTCGAGATCGAATACGGCGAGCTCGAGGAGCCGCTCCGGATCACCGTCTCGATGGGCATCGCCCGGCTCCGGCAGGGCGAGACCGCCGCCTCCTGGATCGAACGCTCGGACCGAGCGCTCTACCAGGCCAAGGACGGTGGGCGGGACCGGATCGAGCTGGATCCGATCGACCTCGACGAGGCCTGAGACTGGTCGGGGCCGAAGAGCTACGCTTCGACTCGATCAGGAGGCTTCCCCCCTCGGGGCGAACCGCGAATTCGGTTGAGAAACCGCGAGGATCGGGCCACCACGCCTTGCCACCGAGGGTCCGCCCCCGTACTCTCCCGCGCTCCAAAGATCCCTCCCAGGAGTCCGACCCGCACCATGGCCAAGAAGTCCCAGGTCAACCGAGACAACAAGCGCCTCGCGCTGATCGCCAAGCACGCCGAGAAGCGCGCCGAGCTGCGCAAGATCTTGAAAGACCCCAACGCGTCGATGGACGACAAGCTCGAGGCGCAGGCCGGCTTCGCGAAGCTGCCGCGCAACTCCTGCCCGACGCGCAAGAACAACCGCTGCGCCGTCTCCGGCCGCTCGAAGGCCTACTACAACAAGTTCGGCATCTCCCGGATCGCCCTGCGCGAGCTCGCCCTGCGTGGCCAGCTCCCCGGCGTCCGCAAGAGCAGCTGGTAATCGGCGCGCCGCGAGCCAATCGAGAATCACCATGAAGCCCGAAATCCACCCCGACTACCACAAGGTCATCTTCGTGGACTCCGCGACCGGCAACGAGTGGACCAGCCGCTCGACGGTCACGTCGAAGGAGACCCGCGAGGTCGATGGCGTCGAAGTGCCGGTGGTGCGCCTCGAGATCTCTTCCGTCTCGCACCCGTTCTGGACGGGCAAGATGCGCGAGCTCGACTCCGACGGAAAGATCGATCGCTTCCGCAAGCGCTACGGCGGCGGCAAGAAGTAGCTCCGCGCTGCAGACGATTTCGAACGAGGGCCCTTCTTGTCAAACGAGGGAATCCCTCGTTTGGCTGAGGGCTCCTTTCACTAGGGGCCCTCGTTTTCGTTCGGGGTACGCGCGATCCTTGTGACCTGCAGGGAGGTCGTGCATGCGCACCCGGGTCGTGGTCTTCTTCCTCGTCGCGCTGACCGTCTCGTGCGGCAGCCTCTTCATGCTGAGGCCGACCGCCGACGACTGGTCGCCGCCGGTCCAGGCGGCTGCCGCGGATCCGTCACCGCCCGCGGCGAGCTGCGCGCACGCCGACCCCTTGCGTCAGGCGTTCTGGGGCGATCTGCACGTCCACACCCACTACTCCATGGACGCGCGCTCGCGCGGCATGCTGGGCACGCCGGACGACGCCTACCGATTCGCCCGAGGTGAGGCGATCGGCTTCGGCCCCTTCGACGAGAATCGCGTAGGGTCGCGGAGCTGGCGCCTCGATCGGCCGCTCGACTTCGCGGCGGTGACCGACCACGCGGAATGGATCGGCGAGGTGCGGCTCTGCACGACTCCCGGCTCGGACGCCTACCAGACCGACAGCTGCCGAAGCTTCCGAGGCGAGATCCCGGCCCAGTCTCCGATTCCCGGAATGAAGTTCGGGGGCAAGATGACGGGGGTCGTGGGCGCCTTCGGCCGCAAGGGCGAGATCTGCGGCGACGACGACGCCGACTGTCGCACCTCCCTCGAGTCCGCCTGGCAGACGACCCAGCGCGCGACCGAGCGCTGGAACGACACGAGCGAGACCTGCGCCTTCACCGCCTTCCACGGCTACGAGCACAGCTATTCGGTCAACATGTCCAAGGTCCACCGGAACGTGATCTTCCGGAACGGCAGCGTGCCCGAGCTGCCGGTCTCGTCCCTCGAGGCGCCGGACGCGATCGATCTCTGGGACCGACTCGACGCGCTCTGCACGAACGCGGGCACCGGCTGCGAAGTCATCACGATCCCGCACAACCCGAACGTCTCGAACGGCCGCCTCTTCGAGACGACCTGGCGACGCGAACCCCGGGAAGAGCAGCTGAGGCAGGTGAAGGTCCGCGCGCGGATCGAGCGCCTCGTCGAGATGATGCAGGTGAAGGGCGAGTCCGAGTGCGCGAACGGGCTCTGGGGCGTGGTCGGCGGCGAGGACGAGCTCTGCGGGTTCGAAAAGATCCGGGAGCTCGCCGAGGAAGCGCCCGACGACTGCAAAGACGGCGCGGGCTGGGGCGCGCTGCGCGGCGGAGGCTGTCGGTCGCGGGTCGACTACGCACGTTATGCGCTGATCGAAGGCATGCGCGAGCAGGAGCGGCTCGGCGTGAACCCGTTCCGCTTCGGCATGATCGGCAGCACCGACGCCCACAACGCGAATCCCGGAGACGTCGAGGAGCACGAGTGGGAGGGCTCCGGCGCGGGCGGGGACTCCGAGGTCGAGGGTCGCATGTCCCTCGAGCCGTGGTTCGCGGGCGCGGGCAACGTCGCCCGCAATCCGGGCGGGCTGGTAGGAGTCTGGGCCGAGGAGAACTCCCGGGACTCGCTCTTCGACTCGATGGTCCGGCGCGAGACCTTCGCGACGAGCGGTCCGCGGATCGAGCCGCGCTTCTTCGGAGGCTGGGACCTGCCCGAGGATCTCTGCGCGCGGCGGGATCTCGTCTCGACGGGCTACGCGGAAGGCGTGCCGATGGGGGCGATCCTGCCGGAGGCGAGTCGCTCGGGGGACGCGCCTACCTTCGTGGCGCAGGTCGCCCGCGATCCCGGCGTGCCGGAACATCCCGGCGGTCAGCTCGATCGCCTGCAGATCGTGAAGGTCTGGTACGGCGAGGACGGGCAGTTCCATCAGGCGGTGCACGACGTCGCCGGCCGACGTTCCGCGGCGGCGGGCGCGAGCCGCGAGGCGCCGAGCGTCGATCTCGATACCTGCGAGCCGCGCGGCGCAGGATACGACGCGCTCTGCGCGGTCTGGACCGATCCGGATTTCGACGCGTCGCGCAGCGCCGCCTACTACGTGCGGGCCGTCGAGAACCCGAGCTGCCGTTGGAGCTGGCAGACCTGTCTCTCGCTCCCGGAGGCGGAGCGTCCGGCCGCCTGCAGCGACCCGCGCATCCCGAGCGAAATCCAGGAGCGCGCCTGGACCTCTCCGATCTGGTACGAGCCGACCACGTGAGCGGACTCGTCGAACCCGACGACCTCCTCCTGCACACGGACCCGGTCGCCCCGAACGTTCGGCGCGTCCGGATGTTCGCCGCAGAGAAGGGCCTCGCCCTTCGAGAGCGAACCGTCGAGCCGAAGATCGAGGGCGTGAGCGACGCCCGGATCACCGCGCTCAATCCCCTCGCCCAGATCCCCGTCCTCGAATCGACCGAGGGCTGGGCGCTCTCGGAGTCGATGGCGATCTGCCGCTACCTCGACGAACGTTTTCCTGCGCCACGCGCGCTCTTCGGTGTCGGCCTGGAAGAGCGCGCCCGGGTGCACATGTGGACCCGTCGCGCCGAGCAATGGCTCTTCACGCCGGCGGTCGAGTACGGGCACCACAAGCACCCGATGTTCGCCGCCGGGGGCTTCGACCAGTCGGGTCGCGTGGCGGCCGACAACCTCGAGCGCGTCGAGCGCGCGTTCGAACTCCTGGACGACGCGCTCTCCGAGAGCGAATGGATCGCCGGCACCGAATTCAGCGCCGCCGACGTCGTCGCCTACTGCGGGCTCTCGCTCGCGAAGGTCTGGCGAGTCGAGGCGCCGGACGGCCTCGAGCATCTCGCGCGATGGGACCGAGCCGTCGCCGCCCGACCCTCCGCGGCCTTCGCCCGCTACGAATGAGCTCGTGCCAGCCGCGCAGACGGCTGGATCGAAAGGATGTGACCGAAGAGAAGACGCCCACCGATGCCGACGCATCGCGACGCAGGGGAGAACACGACCGATGACTCGAAGACCGACGAAGCATGGCCGTTCGGCGGCGCTGCTCCTGGTGCTGCTCGTCTCGCCATCGATGGCGACGGCGCAGATGCGGAACATCGAGAACGGCGCGGACACGATGGGGATCGTCGACGCGCTGACCTTCTCCACCGAAGCCAGCGCGTGGTTCTGTTCCTTCGCAGGCGGGTGCGACGAGGAGACCCGCAAGGCGATGGAAGACGGCGAGCGGACGCTCGAGACACACGGATTCGGCATCGCGCGGAACGACGCCTACCGCTGGTTCCCCGGCTGCGTCATCTCGACGCTTCGCAGGCTGGGCGGGGACGCCAAGAAGATCGCCGTGTTCGACGACGCCAGCGAATGCTTCGCGCAGCTCGCCCGCGACGAGTGGGAGCGCTAGCTCCCGGCGCGATCAGTTGCCGCCGAGCTTGCGCCGGATCTTGTTCTTGAGCCGAAGCGCGCCGGGCTGCAGCTTGCGGTCGTCGGTCGACAGCAGATAGGCGTCGAGGCCGCCCTTCTTCTGGACCGTGCGCAGCGTGCGCGTCGCGACGTTCAGCGGCACGCGCTGGCCGAGGGCCTCGGACTGGAGCCGGACCTTCTGGATGTTCGGCTCGAAGCGGCGATTCGTCGCCCGCTTGGAGTGGGAGACGTTGTGTCCGTACTGGACCTTCTTGCCCGACAATGCACACACGCGCGCCATGGTTCTGCTCTCTTCGTCGCTCTCTTAGCGGGTTTCGCGGGTTTCGCGGGTTTCGCGGGAGGTCGAGTCGGCGTCGGCGCAGTGGAACGAGGCGCGCGATCGCTCGGCTCGGGATGCTGGGATCGGGGTCCGGGCCGCCGGGTCGGCGGCGCAAGCCCTCGAAGCAGCGCAGTTTTTAGCGAGAGGCCGCCGCGGGGTCAACCGCGACGGCCTCCGCCGGGCTTCAGATCGGGGGTTCACCCCACGGGGCAGGCCCTCGAGCCCGTGCGGCTCAACTTGCAGCCGGCACGGGCCGCTGGACAGGCGCCTTCGACACGACCGAGGCCGGGATCGAGGGCGGCGGCAAGAGCTCCTTCTTGAGACTCTCTAGCTCCGATCGGGCGGATTCCCGCCGGGCCTCGTCACGGAAGCCCCGCAGCTGCACCCGGAAGGCGTCGCCGTCGTCGCCGAGCTCCTTGTTGACGTCGCTCTGCATGACCATCCGCGAGATGTGCTCGCGGACGTTCTCGAGGGCGTCCATCTCGGCATCGACCGAGAGCCCCTCGATCGCGGCCCGCAAGCGCCGCCGCGCCCGGGCGTTCGCGAGGGTTGCGAGCATGCGGCCCTTCTCCCGGACCAGGGAGCGGATCTCCTCTCGGAAGCGCACGAGGTTCGTCTTCGCTTCGTCGGCCTGGATCCGCACCTCTTCGAGCTCCTGCTCGGCCCGCTCGAGGTCGTCGAAGAGGGCCTGCTTGTGGGCGATCAGCGAGAGCGAGATCTCCTCTTCGCCCCGGCGCACCGCGCGCCGGACGTCGTCGTGCAGCCGCGCGATCTCCGCGCGCCGATCCGCGATCTCGCTCTCGAGCTTGTTGCGCATGTAGAGGATCCCCGCGACCGCGTCCTTCAGCTCGCGGTATTGGCGGACCCGCTCGGCGATCGCCTGCTCGTAGACGACCTCCGGCTTCTCCTGCTCCTTGCCCCGCACCCAGGATCCGAAGATCCCGCGGAAGAGGCTTCGCATGCGGGCGAACATTCCCGGCTTGTCGTTGCTCATCTCGTCCTCCTCGGCCGGTCCATCCGGCCCGTTCGTTGACTCTTTTGTTCCCTCTGGATAGAGGGACGACACATTATTGTGTCTTTCTCCATACACCTGGCGGATCGAAGCCTTCGATCCGTTCTCGCGCGGCCTAACGCCGCTTGCGGAACTCGTCGGCCTTCAGGCCGAGCTCCCGGATCTTCTGTTGCAGGCTCTGGCGCACCATCCCGATCGCGCTCGCGGTCCGGCTGACGTTGCCCTCGTGTTCGCGCAGCGCCTCGGAGAGGTAATGCCGCTCGAATCGCTCGACGGTCTGCTTCTTCGCCTCGGAGAAGGGCACGTCGAGGTCGGGGGGCACGCTCGCCACCTCCTGGAGCTCACCGTCGAGGGAGAGATCCGACTCGTGGATCACGGCACCCGCGGCGAGCACCGCCGCGCGCTCCAACACGTTGCGCAGCTCGCGTACGTTGCCCGGCCAGTCGTGCCGGGACAGCCGCGCGAGCGCATCCTCGCCGAGGGTCTTCTTGTCGCGCTCGAGACGATCGGCGACCTGGCCGAGGAAGCGGTCCGACAGCGCCGCGAGGTCCTCGATCCGCTCGCGAAGCGCCGGCAACTCGATCTCGACGACCTTGAGGCGGTAGTAGAGGTCCTCCCGGAAAGCGCCATCCTTGGCCGCTTCCTCGAGGTCGCGGTGGGTCGCGGAGACGACGCGAACGTCCACCTCGATCGTCTCGGTCGACCCGACGCGCTCGAGCTTCCGTTCTTCGAGCACGCGCAGGACCTTGGCCTGGGTGTCGGGCGCCATGTCGCCGATCTCGTCGAGGAAGATCGTGCCGCCGTCCGCCGCCTCGAAGCGACCGATGCGACGGGCGTCGGCGCCGGTGAACGCGCCCTTCTCGTGCCCGAAGAGCTCGCTCTCGACGAGCTCCTTGTTGATCGCGGCGCAGTTGACCGCCACGAAGGGTCGCGTCGATCGACGGCTCGCGTTGTGGAGCGCCTGGGCGACCAGCTCCTTGCCCGTGCCGCTCTCCCCTCGAATCAGGACCGAGAGGTCGGTCTCCGCGACCTTCTGGATCGTCTCGAAGACGCGCCGCATGCGGGCGCCGGATCCGATCAGCTGATCGAAGCCGAACTCGCGCTGCAGCTGCTCCCGAAGCATGCGGTTCTCGCGCTCGAGGCGGTGGCGCTCGAGGGAGCGCGCCACGACGACCCGGAGCTCGTCGTTGTCGAAGGGCTTCGGCACGTAGTCGTCGGCGCCGGTCTTCATCGCCTCGACCGCGATCTTCTCGCTACCGTGGGCGGTGATCATCACGACCGCGGTCTCCGCGCGCTCTTCCTTCGCGACGCGCAGGACGTCCATCCCGGACGCGCCGCGTCCGAGGGCGAGGTCGGTGATCACGAGGTCGAAGGTCTCGGCGCGCAGCTTGCGGGTCGCGACCTCGCCGTCCTCGGCCAGCTCGACGCTGTGTCCCTCGCGCTTGAGCAGGCCCTTGAGCGCGAGTCGGATCGCGTGCTCGTCTTCGACGACCAGGATCTTGGCGGCCATCAGGAGACTCCTTCCGTTCGGGCGCGCGCTTCGCTCGGAAAAGTCAGCAGGAACTCGGTGCCCTCGCCGGGGGTCGAGTCGAGCTCGATCGTTCCCTGGTGCGCATCGACGATCTTCCGGCAGAGCGCGAGCCCCAGCCCGGTGCCGTTCTCGCGAGAGGTGTAGAAGGGGTCGAAGATCCGCTCGCGGGTCTCGTCATCGATGCCCCGCGCGTTGTCCGCGATCCGGACCCAGACCTCGCTGCCCGCCAGGTTCTCCCCCATCGAGACGCGCACCTCGGGTTCGGCGACGTCGCCCTCCTCGAGCGCGTCGATCGCGTTGGTGACCAGGTTGATCACGACGCGACGCAGCTGCTCCGCGTCGCCCCGGACCTCGCCCGCCGCATCGAATCGTCGGACCACCGCGATCCCGCTCCGCTCCGCCCGGTCCCGGAAGGTCTCGAGGGCCGACTCGAGCACGTCCTCCATGGCGACGCCCTCGACCCGCGTGTCTTCCTCGCGGGCGAAGCGCAGCAGGTGGGAGATCGAACGTTCGACCCGTTCCAGCTCGGCGACCGCGACCCGGGCGTACTCCTCCTGGTCGACGTCGCCGGCGTCCTCGCCCATCTGCTGGACCAGGCTCTTGGCCGCCGTGATCGGGTTGCGGATCTCGTGCGCGATCGAAGCGGAGAGCTGCTCGAGGGAGCGGTGGTGCTCGCCCTCGAGGTTTCGGCGCTCGGTCGAGACGTTGGTCCGGACCCGCCGATCGACCTCTTCCTGCAGGAATCGCTCCCGGAGCTGGGGCTCGTAGAAGAGTCGGAACGCCCGCCGTCCGAGCTTCAGGCCGAAGTAGATGAAGGCGACCAGGCCCGCCGGAAATACGAAGAGCAGCAGTGGCACCGTGATCACGCCCGCCTTCGCGAGCTCCCGGGAGAGCGCGACCTTCTGGTCCGCGCGTCGCCGGGCGTCCCGCCAGGTCCGCTCGTCCTCGGTGAGCAGCGACTCGTCCATCTCCGCGAGCGTATCGCCAGGCTCGTCGCGAAGCTCCTCCGTGCGCTGATCGTCGCCCCCGGTCCGCCTTCCGGTCGCCACGCGGCTCGCTCCTCCGGTCATGGACTCCTCCTCGTCGCGTGGGCACGCTCGTCGCGAGCGTGAGGGCCGTCCGACGTGCTTCGCGTTCCAGCCGAGGCCTCGACCCGAGCCGTCGGACCCGTTCAGCCAGCCGTCGAAGTCCCAGGCGGACTTCCTGCGCGCGACGGTCTCGGCAACCGTGCTTCCAGACGTGTTAGGCCAGCTCATGCGGACTCCTTGGGGGTGCCCAGCTCCGGTTCCTTCGGAAAGGAGAGGACGAATTCGCTGCCCTGCCGCGGATCGGAGAGCAGCTCGATCCGACCGCCGTGGGCCTCGATGGTCTTGCGCGAGAGGGCGAGGCCGAGGCCGGTGCCTGTATTCTTGGTCGTGTAGAAGGGACTCCAGATCCGCTCCTGCTCGTCGGCGGGGATGCCCGGGCCATTGTCGACGACGCGCAGCCAGACCTCCGTCCCGGCGAGGTTCTCTCCGCCGAGGAGCTCGACCCGCGCCAGCTTTGTATCGCTCGCGGCCACGGCGTCGATCGCGTTCGACACGAGATTCTCGATCACCCGCCGGAGCTTCTCAGGATCGCCGCGCATCTCGCCCTCACGGTCGAACTCCACGACGAGCTCGATGCCGTGCGCGGCTGCGCGTTCGCGCAGGCCGTCGCTCGCCGCACGCGCGACGCCGGCCAGCGTCATCACCGAGAAGCGCGGCTCCTCGTCCCGCGCATAACGCAGCAGGTGCGAGATCGACCGCTCCACGCGGTCGAGCTCCGAGAGGGCCAGGCCCGCGTATTCGAGGTTCTCGTTCGACGCAGGATCCTCGCCCATCTGCTGGACGAGGCTCTTGGCGGCGGTGATGGGATTGCGGATCTCGTGGGCGATCGACGCCGACAGGTCCTCGAGGGAGCGGCGACTGCGGGTCCCGACCTGCCGTCGCTCGCTCTTCACCTTCGTCTGGGAGCGAGCGCCGACCTCGCGCTCGACCCAGCGGTCGCGGTAGCGCGGCGCCGCGAGCGCCCAGAGGTAGTGACAGAACACGCCGATGCCCCAGCCGAGGGCCACGATCATCGCGACGCGAATGCTGCGCGTGGTGACCAGCAGCAGCATCAACGTCGCCGCGTAGGCGCCGAAGTGGGTCAGGAATCCGAGCCGCTGGTTGGCGCGCTGGCGCGCGCGGTGGACGGCGGCACGGTGCTCGCGCTCTTCTGGCGAGAGGCTCGGGTCGGAGCGGCGGCTGCGCTTTCGGCGCCGCTTGGAGCGCAGCTTGTCGGCGCGGCGGAGCTCCTTGTCGGCGGCGCGAAAGGCGCGGCGGGCAGCGTTCTCGGCCTTGCGCTCGGCGCGCGCGGCCTTCTCGGCCAATCGATTCGCGCTTTTGTGGGCATCGCTGTTGCGACGGCGACCGCCGTGGTCGCGGTCCTCGCCGGCCCGGGCGAGCTCGTCTCGCAGATCGTCGAGGCCCCGGGCGCCCTGATCCGCGAGGCGGTCGAGGTGCCGGGCCGATTCCTGCTCGAGACGATCCACGCCTTCGCGCAGGCGTTCGGCCCCCTCGTGCAGCGCGCCGTGGAGATCGTCCCGGAGCTTTCGCCCGTCGCCCATCGATCCGTCTCCCGCGAAGGCGTGATCCTCGCGCGCCACCCACTCGGGCGATCCGCTCCAGGTCGCGTGTCGGCTCGTGCTCCGCATACCGAGCACTAGAGCAAGGGCCGTGCCGACCCATCAAACGCCTGTGAACGATGAGAGTGTGCCTAGAACGGATGCCCGCTTCGAGAGTGCAGTAAGCGTACTGCAGCTGTCCGGCCGACACTGCAGCGGAATGACTGCACCCAGCGTCGGGCGCGGGGCGTTCCGGTACCGAGCCTCCCCCCGCAGGGATCGCGCTCCGAGGCGGTCTCGCGGCGCGGGCGAGGGCGATCCGCGCCCGCGCGTCGTGGCTATGCTGCGGCACCCCAAGGACCCAGCCAGCGAGAGGAACTCCGATGGTCACGATCGGCATGAACTACTACGTCATCCCCGGCAAGGAGCAGGTCTTCGAAGATGCCTGCGCCAACGTCGTCGAGACGATGCGCGGGATCGACGGCCACGACGCCTCTTCGATCTACAAGGAAGTCGGCGACGGCGAGCCGAGCTATCTGATCGTGTCCCGCTGGCAGGACGAGCAGGCGTTCAAGGAATTCGTCACGAGCGACGCGTTCAAGAAGGTCACGAACTGGGGCGCGATGAACATCCTGCGCGGCCGTCCACAGCACACGACCTACCAGCACGACTGATCGGACCCCGCACGCCTTGCCCCCGACTCCGACCCGAGCGGCCCCGCCTCCGTGCGGGACTCGCCGGCCTCTATAGGCGGGCTGCCGCTGCACACGCGCTCCCTCACGGTCTCGCTGAAGCGCTCCGCGGAAGATCGCTGGCTCGCCCGCGGTGACGTGATCGACCTGCGCAAGAACGGCTTCGTCCCGACGAGCTACGACATCCAGCCGGCGGGGGTCATCCACTCGATGAACCTCGAGCTCGAACTCGATCCGGCCACCCTTCGGATCGAGGCGATCCGCGTCGACCAGCCCTTCGTGGCGGTCGAGCCCTCCGAAGTCACGGGCGGGGAATGCTGTCGCGATCCCGCACCGCGGCTGCTCGATCTCGCCAGCGAATGCCTCGACGACGATTTCGCGGCGAAGGACACACTCCTGATGCTGGCCCCGGGCTTCATCCAGGTCCGGGCCGCGGTCATGGACAGCCGACTCGAGGAGCACGCCGCCGCCCGCGAGCGCGGCGAAGACACCGGCGCCGCCGAGGTCATGAACCGCGGCGGGCGCACCGGCGCTTGCTACATGTGGCGCGAGAACGGACCGATCAGCATGGCGACGTTCTCGCCATCCGATTGCGACTAACAGCTAGTCGCGCTTCTCGAAGACGATCAACTTGTTGTTCGCGGGCAGGTCGTTCGACTCGCGATGCACCAGGCCCGCACGACCGGCGGTCTCGACGACGGTCTCGAGATCACGCACGCCCCAGCTCACGTCCCGCGCGCGCAGGCTCTCGTCGAAGGCGGCGTTGCTCGGAGCGGTGTGCGCGCCGCCGACCTTGAAGGGGCCGTAGACCAGCAGGAGTCCGCCTGGAGCGAGCGCGCGGCCCGCCCCGGCGAACAATCCCTCGCCGACGCGCCAGGGCGAGATGTGGATCATGTTCGCGTTGAAGATCGCGTCGATCGGCTCGACGCCTTCCGCCCAATCTGCACTCGATGCATCGATCACCCGCGGCGGCGCGATGTTGTCGCGACCGGACTCGGCGATCCAGGCGGCGATGGCGTCCAGACAATCAGGATCACCGTCAGAGGGCATCCACAGGAGACCGGGCAGTCGCTCGGCGAAGAACGCCGCGTGCTGGCCGGTCCCACTCGCGATCTCGAGGACGCGCGCCGACTCGGGGAGCCAGCGCGCAAGGACCTCGAGGATCGGTTCACGGTTGCGATGGGTGGCGGGAGCGTCTCGGAGCATCGGGTCAGCGCTGTCTTCCCGTCGCGCGTCGGAGCGTGGCTTCCATGCGGATCCGAGGCACGTCCCGCCCCGTCGTCGACTCCTCAGTTCTGGTTCTGTTCCGGTCCGTAGGCGCCGTCGCTCTCGGTCCAGGTGCCGAGCTGCGGGATCTGCCGGGTGTTCTCCCAGGTCTCGTCGCCTTCCGCGAGGCCGATCTGGCCGTTCGCACAGGAGAGGAACGGGTACTTGATCTGCACCAGTCGGGGGCACTCGCCGTCGCCGGCCGGATCGGCGGGCGCGCTCAGGTCGATACCGTCGAGAGCGGTCGCGGCGGACGCAACGAGGAGGAGCGTCGTCGCGAGGAGCGCTCCGGCGAGACGGGTTCGAAGAAGATCGGTAGCAGCGTGATTCAGCATCGGCAGGGTCCTTCGTGTCCAGCCCCTTCCCCCGCCGTCATTCTCGCACGCCCGACCCTTCGTTCTCAAGCGCTCCGGGCGCGCTCGACTTTCGGCGGCGCGTCCCCGAAGGCGGCGTCCTCGTTCGCGGACACCGTACGCGTATTCGTTCCGACCTTGCGATGAGTCAGGATCAGGAGCGCCGGGGTGACGGTGACGTCGAGCACGAAGGCCAACGTGATCGCGAACGCGGTCGTGAGACCGAGGTAGCCGAGGTTCGCCATCGACGAGAAACCGAGGACCGCGAATCCCGCCGCCAACACGAGGGACGTGAAGAGGAGCGCGCGTCCGGTCGACTCCATCGTCAGCTCGACCGCGCGTTCCGGATCGCCGGTCTGCGCGAAGTGGCGCCGGAAGCCCGAGATGAAGTGGATGCTGTCGTCGACCGCGAGCCCGATCGCGATGCACGCGCCGAGGATCGTGAAGAGGTCGAGCTCGATCCCGACCACGACCATCAGCGCGAGCGCGGCGAGGATCGGCACGAGGTTGGGCACCATGCTCACGAGGCCGGCGCGCAGGCTGCCGATCAGGAAGATCATCATCGGCGTGATCAGCAGCAGCGCGAGCGAGTAGCTCGTGAGCATCGTCTCCGAGCTCGCCGACGCGGTCCGCGCGATCAGGGCGACGGCGCCGGTGATCGTCACGTCCGCGTGGTCTCCCAGCGTCGCGACGATCCGGTCGCGCACGCGATCGATGAAGCGCTGCTTCTCGACGCCGTCTTCCCAACCGGTCAGGATGCTGACCCGGGCCTGGGAGAACTGGCGATCGGTGATCTTCTCGAGGTCGTCGGAGCCGCTCTGCTCGAAGAGCAGCAACTCCTGCGCGATCAGCGCTTCGTTCTGAGGAACGGTGTAGAACTCCGGCCGGTTCTCGTTCAGCGCCTGGTTGGTCTCCTTCAGGATCTGGAGCATCGACCAGGTCCGCGTGACCTTCTCGCCGTCTTCCTCACGGAGCGTGTGGATGAGCGTGTCGAGATCGTCGAGCCCGTTCAGGACCGCGAGCTGCTTCATGCCGTTCTCGCGCCCGGTCTTGATGACCACCTCGAGGGACTGCATTCCGCCCATGTGCTCGTCCGCGAAGAACGTGCCCACGCGGAGCCAGTGGTCCTCCGGGAAATACTCCATCGGATTCGCGGAGTAGTCGAGCCAGGGCAGCAGCGCGAGCGACCCGACCGCCAGGGCCGTGACCGCCGCCGTCAGCTTCCACGGATGACGGATCGCGAGCCGCGCGCAGCCGTCGAGCAGGAAGCCTCCGTGGTCGAGCTCGGTCTGATTGCGCTTCGCGGAGAGCGGAAGCATCGAAAGGACGGCGGGCAGGAAGACGAGCGTATAGACCGTGATCACGACGACGCCGAGCGCGCCGCTGAGCCCGAGCTGATAGGCCGTCTCGAGGTCTGCGGTGACGAAGGACACGAGCCCCGCGATCGTCGTGCTCGCCGTCATCAGGATCGGCAGACCGACGTGACGGAGGGTATGTTCGAGGGCCGCCTCTCGATCGGCACCACTAGAGAGGGCGCGGAAGAAGATCGTCAGGAGATGGACGACGTAGCCGACGCCGACCGCCAACATGAACGAGGGCAGGATCTGCGTGGGCAAGCTGATCGGGAAGCCGAGGAGCTGCGAGATCCCCAGGGTCGAGATCAGGGACAGGATCACGACCACCGACGACAGCAGGAGCGGCGACCAACGCCGGAAGAGAGCGAGGATCATCACGCCGACGAGCAGGAGGGCGCCGCTGAAGATGACGGGCACGTCCTGCGCCATCGAACGCACGAGCGCGAACGAGATCAGCGGTTGGCCGGTCAGGTGGATGACGTAGTCGTCGCGACGATGACGATCGACGACGTCGAGGGCCGCGCGACTGAACTCGGCGTGCTCGCTCGCGCTGAGATTGACGCGGCGCGCGTCGAGGGGAGTCTCGTCGAAGCCCTCGAGGTCGCCGCCTACGTCCTCGTCCGAGTAGGCGAGGGAACGCACCTGGAGCGCGGTCACCCGCCCGTCCTGGGAGATCACGTTGTCGAGGTAGCTCGAGGTAGCGAGCGCCCGCTCCTTCAAGCGATCGACCGCTGCTTGATCCTCCGGCCAGACCTGCATCAGGTCGTCGACGACCATGACGTCGCCCTCGGCGTAGATCGAGCGCATGTTCACGAGGCTCTGGACGTCGTTGAGGTGGGGCACCTCGTCCTCGATCGCCTCGTGCAGAGTCCGGAGCCAAGCCAGGAACTCGAGGTCGAAGACCTCGGGCGGCTCGATCAGGACGAAGATCACCTGGTCGCGGCCGAACTGATCGCGGAACTCGTTGTAGACGATCTTCTCGGGGTCGCCGTCCCGGAGGTAGTCGTCGGTGGACGTCTCGACCTCGAGCAGCGGAACGCGCGTGCCGAGGGCCGCGGTCGTCGCGAGCACGAGCAGAATCGCGATCCAGCGGTACCGGACGACGGTCCGGGACCAGGTCGCGAATCCCTCTTCGATCTTTCCGCGCACGTCGGCCACGAGCGGCGCACCTCGTGTCTCTCGTCTGGCGAGAGTCTTCGAGGTTTAGCAGCCTGGGCGCGCGAATGCGCCGACCATGTCGGACGGCGTTAGGTAGTGGGCGGACGGGGGAGTGGTCGCGAGCACGCGATGCGAGTCGGCCCCGGCGTGACTTGCCGATCGCTGATGACCGTGGCAGATCTTCGCCTGCGGGGAATCAGCCCGGCAGCGGCTCGCCACCCTCGGCCTGGAGGAGGGGCTCGAAGCGCGCCTTGTCGGTGGCCTTCATGTAGGCGTCGTGCGCCGTGACGATCTTGTCCTTCGCGTAAGCAAAGAGGACGTCGTCCATCAGCTGCATGCCCTGCGACTTCCCGGCCTGGATGATCTGGCTGAGCATGGGCGTATTGCCGTCGCGGATGATGTTCGGAAGACCGGGCCCCTTCAACAGGATCTCGTTCGCAGCGACCCGACCACCTTCGGCCTTCGCCAGCAGCAGCTGAGAGACGACCGCGGCGAGAGACTCCGACAGCGAGAGCCGGACCATGTTCTGCTCTTCTGCCGGGAAGGCGTCGATGATGCGGTCGATCGTCTTGGCGGCGTTGTTCGTGTGGAGGGTGCCGAAAACGAGCATGCCCATCTCGGCGGCGGTGATCGCGAGGCTGATCGTCTCCATCTCGCGCATCTCGCCGACCAGGATCACGTCCGCGTCCTGACGGATGGCGCCCTTGAGCGCGGGACCGAAGCCCTGGGTGTGCAGGCCGACTTCGCGATGGGAGAAGAGCGAGTTGCGGTTCTGGTGCACGAACTCGACCGGATCCTCGATCGTCACGACGTGCTTCGAGTAGGTCTTGTTGATCTTGTCGATGATCGCCGCGAGGGTCGTCGACTTACCGGAGCCGGTCGGTCCCGTGACGAGGACGAGGCCTTCCTTCAGGTCGGCGAGATTGCAGATCGCCTCGGGCATGTTCAGCGTCTCGAGGGAGAGGATCTCCTCGGGAATGATGCGGAAAACGCAGGCGGCGCCCGTCTGCTGGACGAAGTAGTTCGCACGGAAGCGCGCCACGCCGTCCAGGCTGAAGGCGAAGTCGAGATCACTACTGATCTCGTACTCCTCCCAGGCTCGCGGCGACGCGATCTCCTGCATCATGTCGCGGAGCCCGTCGTTCGTGAGCACGTCGCGCCCCTCGATCACCTGGATCTTGCCCTTCGCGCGGAAGCGCGGCGGCTGGCCGGCGACCAGGTGGAGGTCGGAGCCGTCGTTCTCCTTCATGTGCACGAGCAGCGAGTCGATCTGAGCCACGCTTCTTCCTCTATCTTCGTCGATCGACCGTCGGGCGCTAGGCGCCGGCGGTGATCAGCTTCTCTTCTTCCGCGAGCTCGAGCGCGACCTCGCGGGTGATCTTGCCTTCCGCGACGAGATCGTTGAGCGACTGCTCGAGCAGGTACATGCCGTGGGCCTTGCCGGTCTGCATCGACGATCGGATCTGGATCGTCTTCTCGTCGCGGATCATGTTTCCGATCGCGCGATTGATGACGAGCAGCTCGAGGGCGGGGATCCGGTTCGTTCCGTCCGCGGTCGGCACGAGGCGCTGGGAGAGGACCGCGCGGAGCGACTCGGAGAGCATCGCGCGGACCTGATCCTGCTCGTTCGACGGGAACGCGCCGATCATGCGATTCACCGTGCGAACCGCGTTCGCGGTGTGCAGGGTCGCGAGCACGAAGTGCCCGGTCTCCGCGGCGGTCATCGCCAGGCTGATCGTCTCGAGATCCCGTAGCTCGCCGATCACGATGATGTCCGGGTCCTCGCGCAGGGCGCCGCGCAGGGCGCGCGAGAAGGTCGCGGTGTGATGGCCGGCGTGGCGCTGGTTCACGAGGCAGCGCTTCGACGGGTGGATGATCTCGATCGGATCCTCGACGGTCAGGATGTGATCGTCCCGTGTCTCGTTGATGTGATTCACGAGCGCCGCGAGGGTCGAGGACTTGCCGCAGCCGGCCGGCCCCGTGATCAAGACCATGCCCTGGTGGAAGTCGGTGTACTTCTCGAGTTCCTGGGGCAGGCCGAGCTCCGCGAGAGTGGGCGGCTTGTCGGGGATCACCCGGAAGACGGCGTCGAGGCCGCGCTGCTGTCGATAGGCGTTCGCGCGGAAGCGACCGATGCCCGGGAGATCGAAGCAGAAGTCGATCTCGCCGTGATCGCGCAGGACCTGTCGCTGCTCCGGGTCGAGGGCGGAAACGACGATCCGTTCGACGAAGTCCTTGTCGATCGTCTCGTCCGTCACGTGGAGCTGACCGGCGATACGCTGCTTGAGCGGACCCCCGGCGTGGAAGTGCACGTCGGACGCGTTCTGGTCGACGCCCTGCTCGAGTGCCGCCTCGAGCTTCCGGCGATCCGCGTCGCCGGCCTCGGGGATCGGGAGCTCGAGGGATTGCGGCCCGTCGGGCTCGGGGGCGGGGGCGGGGGCGGGGGCGACGGGCTGGGCCGGCTGCGGCGGCGCCGCGGCCTGAGCCGGCGGCGCGCCTGCGGGCGGTGCCTCGGTGACCGGAGGCGGGGCCGCCACGACCGGCTCTGGTGAAGGCGGTGCCGCGGCCACGACGGGCTCGGGTGAAGGCGGCGCCGCGGCCACGACGGGCTCGGGCTTCGCTTCGGTCGCCGGCGGCGCCTCGTGCAAGGCGTCGACGTCGCTCCCCGTCACCGGTGAAGCCGCCTGGGCCGCGTGCATCGCCGCATCGTCGATCTCGGCGGACGAGGGAGGCGTCGGGGCCGCCGCGGGGGCGGGCTTCTGCGCCGCGGGGGCTGCGCCGTTCTTCTTCTTGCGGTGCTTCTCGACGAGGTCCTTCTGGACCTTCTGCAGCTTCGCGATCTGGTCGCGGTCGAGAAGCCCCATCTGCAGAAAGACCTGCGCGAGTCTCGGATTTCCGGAAGAGGCGCTCTCGGCGATCGCTCGCTCGACCTCTTCCGAGGTCAGCATCTTGAGCTGCATCGCCAGGCGACCCACCAGCGGCATCGGCTTTTTGTCGGCCATCGAAAGCCTGCATCGGCAGCTCCCGGCGTCGCCCTGAGGGCCGCGACGGGCTTGGAGGTT
>CAZAUR010000028.1:0-59187 GCA_964488255.1 uncultured Spirochaetaceae bacterium
CATCAACATCGATCTCAATGCCGTCCTCGCGAACGCGGGCATCAGCGGCTCGGCGACGCGCGTGACCGTGAACCTCGACAACACCCTGACGGCCTTCGCCGCTTCCGGCGCCACCGCCCGGA
Source organism: uncultured Spirochaetaceae bacterium (assembly GCA_964488255.1). Lineage (GTDB taxonomy): Bacteria > Myxococcota_A > UBA9160 > UBA9160 > UBA4427 > UBA4427. The sequence continues at coordinate 123 of CAZAUR010000028.1, forward strand.
TCGAGAAGAAGGACGTCGACGGCCTGACCATCACGGTGGTCCCGGAGCCCGGCACGGCGCTTCTGATGGGCCTCGGCCTGGTCGGTCTGGCTTCGATCCGCCGCAGCCACGCGGCGGCCTGACGACCCTCTTCACCGACTCCCTCCTTATTACGTTCCAGGGGACAAGAGAAGACAACAAGCATTGACACACATCGCGCTGGCCGATCTTTGGGAAGGGAATGGCCAGTAGGAGCGAAACACGACGACGAGCCGGTTCTGGGAAGACGGTTCTCGCGTAGCTCCGAAGCGGTACCAGCTCTCCAGCTGATCTCGACGCTGAAAAAGCTGCACAAGGAAATTCGGATGTCTCGGCTGTTCACACGGCGCGCGCTCTGCGCGGCGCTCCCCCTCTCTCTGATCGCGATGCTCGCGCTCGATTCGACGGCGCAAGCTGCCTTCTATGGCACGTACACCGGCGCGACGGTCAGCTTCGTCGGCGTCCAGGACCTGAACGGTCTCTACGGTGCGCCCTTCGACCCCGCTGGACTCGTCGACACCCTCGACTTCAGCCCGGCCGCGTTCGAGGCGGACTGCTTCGCCGGGATCCCCGCGCCGTGCCCACCGCAGGCCGTGGCGACCGACACGCTCTCGCTCCAGATCGACGCGAACGGCGGCAGCTTCATCGACAACATCCTGCTCACCGAGTCGGGTGACACCTCGCTCCAGAGCTTCGTCAACGCCTTCGCGGCCACGTCGGTCACCGCGAACGTCTTCATCGACGTGCTCGCGATCAACGGCGTGAGCGTCAACAACGTGAACGCCAACCAGATCATGACGCTGACTGCGGGCGGCCAGTTCGAGAGTACGGACGAAGGCTACGGCACCCACCTCTGGGCGGGATCGCTGCTGATCGACGTCGATCAGGTGATCTCCGACGCCGGCCACACGGGGCAGGCGACGCTGGTTTCGATCAGCCTCGCGAATACGCTGACCGCGTTCAACGATGCGGGCGCGACCGCGCGCATCGAGAAGAAGGACGTCGACGGTCTCGCGATCACGGTCGTGCCGGAGCCGGCGACCGCACTCCTGATGGGACTCGGCCTCGCCGGACTCGCCTCCGTGCGCGCCGGCCGGAAGGACTAGGACACCCGGCGACACGCGAAGAGCGGCGCCGAAAGACAAGATTCAAATGCAGTGCTGGACAAGCTGAGCTGCTGTTCTGGGAAAGGGATGAAGATGATGATTCGCAACCAGCTGACGGGCCTCGTGGCCGTGGCCGTGATGTCCCTGGGCGCTTCGAGCGCGCAGGCCGCCTTCTACGGCACGTACATGGATCCGACCGGGACCGTCTCCTACGTCGACGTCCAGGACGTGAACGGCCTCTTCGGCGCGCCGGTGGTCAGCCTCAACAGTCTGGACTTCACGCCGCTCTCCTACGAAGCGCAGTGTTCGGTCTGTCCGTCGGGCGTCACGACCGACGACATCCTGTCCTTCGAGATCGACGCGGTCCCGGGCCAGCAGATCACGGAACTCGGGATCAACGAGGCGCTCGACTTCACCCTGCAGTCGTTCAGCCCGACGGGCTTCGCGAGCTACCTGGTCCAGGCGAACGTCACGGTCGACATCTACGAGGTCAACCAGGTCTCGGTGAACAACATCAGCGCCGTGGTTCCGGTGACGTTCACGCCCACCAACGCCGACGGCATCTTCGGCTTCGGCCAGAGTTCCGGCATCATCGACGGCGCAACCACGATCGACCTCCAGGCGATCCTGACCGGTGCCGGCGGCTCGGGCGAAGTGACTCGGGTCGGCATCACCTTCGACAACACGCTTCAGGTGTTCCACGATGGCGCCGGCCAGGCTCGGCTCCGCAAGCGCGACACCGACTTCGTGTCGATCACCATCAACGGGGGCAACCCGGTTCCGGAGCCCGGCACCGCACTGCTCCTGGGTCTCGGACTAGCCGGACTCGCGGCCCGTCGCGAAAACTGATCTCGCGATCGAAGCGCCTCCCGGCGCTTCGATCGCGATCCCGATACGAGACGCAGGGCAGGGGGCCTCGTTCCTCCCACCCTGCGTTTGTCGTTTCAGGACAGCGAATCCGCCGAATCCCGGAGAACTCGAAGATCGAACCATGCGCGTCGAGAAGTACAGCGCGTCCAGACGGCGCGGTCGCCCCACCCGGGCAGGCCGCGTGTTCTGCGTTCTGGGCGCCGCCCTGCTCTTCGCCCTGCTTCCGCTCGCCTCGTCGGCGATCATCACGACCAACGCGGGCGCGCCCGCAGTTCGCAACACGACGACGGGCGGACTCTCCACCGACGAGCTCTCGGCCTACAACCTGCAGGGCAAGTTCCGGGGATTCCTCGGCACGCCGATCGCCGCGAACTTCTTCATCACGGCCCAGCACATCGGCATCTCGCTCAGCGACACGATCATCTTCGATCAGGGTCCCAACGCCGGCTCATACACGATCCTCGGCTGGTCGGACGACGCGTCGAGCGACCTCCGGATCGTCGAGATCGACGGATCATTCACGGCGTTTGCGCAGCTCTGGGGTACGCCGGACGAGGCCGGCAACGATGCGACCGTCTTCGGGCGTGGCGGCGCGCCCAACGGAACGGTCGTCGTCGCATCGGAGCTGAAGGGCTGGGTGGCCGCGTCCCCCGATGGTCAAATCAGCTGGGGCCGGAACCAGATCGGCGGAACCTTCGGCCTCGAGCTCGCCTACGCGAGCTTCGACACGATCGGCCTCCCGAACGAAGCCGCACTCACCCTCGGCGACTCAGGCGGCGCCTGGTTCCTGAGCGATGCGATGGGGACGATCCGGCTCGCCGGGATCTCCTTCGCGCGGACGGGGCCGTATCAGTATGACGCCGGCGGCTCACCGGACGGGAACCCGTTCGAGGCGGCGCTCTTCGACTACGGCGGGCTCTGGGTCGGACAGGTCGGGAACGAAGTGTGGTACGCGGAGAACCCCGTGAACTTCCCGTCATTCGGCCTCGCGACGCGCATTTCGGCGCGTATCGCGTGGATCGACTCCGTGATTTCGCTGGGCTCCGGCGACATCGACAACGACGGCATCCTCGATTCGTTCGACAACTGCATGCACACCGCGAACCCCACGCAGTCGGACACCGGCGGAGTCGGGACCGCGACGCCCGACGGGATCGGCAACGCGTGTCAGTGTGGCGACGCGACCGGCGACGGCCAGGTCACGAGCTTCGACGCCGAGTGGGTGAAACGGCAGGCCATCGGCCTAGCTGCGCCATTTTTTCAGCAGCCCGGAAACTGCGACGTCGTCGGAGACGGCACCTGCGACGGGATGGATGCCCTGCTGATCCGACACGCTGCCGCCGGCAGCGTGAGTCCCCTGTTCGGCCAGAACTGCGAGAACGCCCTCCCATGAGCGCGCGTCGACGATACGAGGGACTCGGTGCGCTGCCCGCGATGCTCCTGGCGGCGCTCGCCCTGGCGAGCCCTGCGCGCGCCGGCGGTCTCGATTTCTGGGAGAGTTCTTCGAGTCCCGGCGTCCCACGCGCCCTGGCCTCCCCGGCGAACGACGTACCGCTCGACATCGACTACGCCCCGACGACCGCCGAGGGCGGCGGTCTCTACGGCATCAGCGAGGTCCTGGTCTACGCGACCGGCGACCTCACGCTCTCCGCGACCGGCTTCGCGTGTCAGACCTTCGGATGCCTCTACACACCTTTCCCGTTCTCGGGCGGGTCCTGGCTGCTCGCGAGCGGCGCCGACAACCTCCCGGGTGAGTTCGCGTCGAGCCAGGATCTGCTCACGATCTCGGTGACCGGGACGACCGGCTACGTCGCCGTCGTGAGTGGGCGCTACCTCGACGCGACCGGCGTGCTGCAGAGCCTCGGCACGATCCAGGACATCGACCCGCACATCATCGCCGAGGTGCCGGAGCCCGGCTTCCCGGCGGCCCTCGGCCTCGGCGCGCTCGGCGGCGCGGCGGCCGCTCGGAAGCGAAGTCGACACCGCGGTCCCGAGTCGGCGAGCGCACCCGACCGCGTCACCTGACCCCTTGCGCGCGGCGCGCCCCTCGTCGACCCTCGCCGCATGCCGCACACCACCGCAGGTCTCGAGAAGAAGAAGATCCAGGTCCTCGGACACGAGATGGCCTACCACGAGCGGGGATCCGGGGATCCGATCGTCCTGCTCCATGGCAATCCGACGTCGTCCTACCTCTGGCGGGACGTCGTGCCGCATCTGGAGGGCTCCGGCCGCTGCATCGTGCCGGACCTGATCGGCATGGGCGACTCCCAGAAGCTCGCCGACCCGGGACCCGACCGATACACCTTCGTCGAGCACCGGCGATTCCTCGACGCGCTCCTCGAAGCGCTCGACGTCCGAGAGAACGTCATCCTCGTGATCCACGACTGGGGCTCCGCCCTCGGATTCGACTGGGCCAACCGCCATCGCGACGCCGTGAAGGGAATCGCGTACATGGAGTCGATCGTGGCGCCGGTGCCGAGCTGGGACCAATGGCCGAAGCCGGTGATCCCGGTCTTCCAGGGCTTCCGCTCCGAGAAGGGCGAGAAGATGGTCCTCGAGAACAACCTGTTCATCGAAGGCGTCCTGCCGAGCTCGATCAAGCGCAAGCTGTCGGACGACGAGATGAACGAGTACCGACGGCCCTTCGTGAACGCGGGCGAGGATCGACGGCCGACGCTGACCTGGCCGCGACAGATTCCGATCGAAGGCGAACCGGCGGAAGTCGTCGAGATCGTGCAGTCCTACGCGGACTGGCTCTCGACGAGCGACGTGCCGAAGCTCTTCTTCGACGCCCAGCCCGGCGCGATCCTCCGCAAGGACGTCCGCGACTTCTGCCTCGCCTGGCCGAACCAGAAGGTGATCGAGATCGAAGGCATCCACTTCGTCCAGGAAGACTCGCCGGACGAGATCGGCCAGGGCGTCGCCGACTTCATTGCCGCGCTCTGACGAGCGCGGGGCTCGCATCCGCCGCTCCCGCCGAGACCGGTACGTGTCCGCCCGATGCTCGCCGGAGGTATCTTGGCCGTGACCGTGAGCAGCGCCCGCGCTAAGAGAGCTCGAGCATCTTCTCGATCGGCAGGAGTGCCTGCTTCGAGAGTTCCTCGGCGACGGTCACCGTCGGCCCTTCGTTGACGAGGCAGTCGTAGAGCTTCTCGAGCGTGTTGAGCCGCATGAACGGGCACTGGTTGCATGCGCAGCTTTCGTCCATGCCGGGCGCCTGATAGAGCACTTTTTCCGGCGCCTGCTTCAGGATCGAGTGGAAGACGCCGTCCTCGGTGGCGATGATCGACGGGCGATCGGGGGAGGCGACGGCCCGCGAGATGATGCCGGTCGTGCTCGCGATGAAGTCCGCCTGATCGAGGACCGCCTGGTCGCACTCCGGGTGCGCCAGGACCTCGGCGTCCGGGTGCTGCGCGCGGAGCTTCGCGAGCCCCTTGGCGCTGAAGAGTTCGTGCACGACGCACGCACCGGGCCACACGATCAGGTCGTCGCGCCCGGTCTCCTTCGCGACCCAGCGCGCGAGGTGGCGATCCGGCGCGAAGATCAGCTTCTCGCCCTGGAAGTGCTCCACCATCTTGACCGCGTTCGAAGACGTGCAGATCAAATCGCTCATCGCCTTCACGCCGGCCGAGGCGTTGATGTACGTGAGCACCTTGGCGCCCGGGTGGTCCGCGACGAAGGCCTTGAACTCCTCCGGCGGGCAGCCGTCCGCGAGGGAGCAACCGGCCTCGAGGTCCGGGACGACCACGGGGATGCCGGGGTTCAGGATCGCCGCGGTCTCCGCCATGAAGTGGACGCCACAGAAGACGATCATCTCGCAGTCGATGCCCTGGGCCGCTCGCGCCAGAGCCAGCGAATCGCCCACCACGTCCGCGAGGTCCTGGACCTCGGACTCCTGATAGAAGTGGGCGAGCAGGACGGCGCCCTTCTCGCGCTTGAGCTCGAGGATCGCTGCTTCGAGGTCGTCCGGTCGGGAACCGGGGACGGCGTTCGTCGTCATCGTTCGGGGATCTCCGGCTGGGGGACGCCGATTGAGGAGGCCAGAGGGTAACCCCCGCGGACATGGACGCGCGAATCCACCTTGGACACGTTCTCGGCGCCGCAGGGCCCGCCTCGCGACCCGATCAGATCGGCTGCACCGGCTGGATCAGCAAAGTCGGCACCCCGTGCACCGGGTCCCGCACCGTACACACGCTCGTTCCGGGCTTGTGCCCGCTCCGCACCTCCGACAGGTCGAACCCGTCCGCGGCGAGTCGCGCGTGGACGGCGTCGATGTCCGGGACCTGCCACGCGAGCCCGCCGAAGCGATCGGGCTGGTCGGGGCCCGGATCCGCGCTCGCCCGCGCGCCGATCTCGATCGTCAGGCCCGCCAGCCGGAAGAAGATCAGCCGCACGCCGCGCTGGTCGAAGGTCTTGTCGAGCGCGAGGCGGATGCCGAGGGCGTCGCCGTAGAACGCGCGGGTCTCGTCGGGCGCGGGACTCATCACGACCACGTGGTCGAGGGCATGGAATTGCGCCGAGCGGTCCTCTGCCCCTTCGACCGCCACCCGCTCTCCGGGCTCGAGGATCGAATCGGGCGACTCGTCGACGACGAGCTCGACGGGAAACCCGCGCGAAGCCGACCGATCGAGGACGTGACGCGTCCACACGCGTTCCGCCCCGCCCCCGAGCGCGCTCGCGCGCTGCGACTGACCGGGCCCGATCGCCAGGCCACGATCCGCGAGAGTCTGCGCCGGATCCCCATCCTCCCAGGCGAGACGAAGCCCACCCTGCCCGGGCCGCGGGGTCTCGGCCCCGCCCGGGGTGATCTCCCGCAGCTCGAGGGCGATGTTCGGGAACACGAAGAACGCGCTGCGCGCGCCGCCTTCGCCGCGTTCGAGCCGCGCGGGTTCGAAGCCGACCATGCGCGCGTAGTCGCGACGCGCGGCCTCGAAGTCAGGGACCTGGACGAGCGCGCTGTGGACACGGGCGAGCATGTCCGGAACATCGCACGTCTTTTTCGCTATTCCCTCCGGCATGTGCGGAACGCCGGTCGCGTCCGATGGGCTCGCTCCGCGGGGCCCCGTTGGCCACCGCGCGCGGCGTGGCGTCCGAGCGACGCTCGCCGTCTTCGCCGCCCTCGGTCTCGGTAGCTTGGCTTCGGGCTGCACAGAGGAAGCGCCGGATCGACCGGATCTGCTCCTGGTGACGCTGGACGCGCTGCCGGCAGCCGACCTCGAGTGCTTCAGGACGCCGGACGGCGACAGCGTGGCGGCGCCGGGCAGCGGACTCTGCGCACTCGCCGACGGCGGCGTGCGCTTCGCGTGGGCGGTGAGCGCCGGGCGCGGCGAAGCATCGGCGGCCGCGACCGTCCAGACGGGCCTGCCCCCCGAGCTCCATTCGATGCGCGACGACGGCGCGAGCTTTCTCGCTGATCGCTTCGAGACGATCGCCGAGCGACTCTCCCGGATCGGCTACGGGACCGCGGCCTTCATGACCTCGCCGAGACTGAACCGGACCCGCCGACTCGATCAGGGCTTCGATCGCTACGAAGACGGAATTCCGCCGCGCGACCCCGATGCCATCGCACTCGCGATCGAGCGATGGGCCCGCGGGACGCCGTCTCCCCGCTTCGCGTGGGTTCACGTCACGATCGGCGACGACCTCCGGAGCGTCGACCTCAAGCTCGCGAGAATCCAGGCCGCCCTCGGTCGGCGAACACGGCAAGGCGTCCTCGTCGCGGCCCTGATCGGCGATGTCACCCATCCGCCCCTGTCCCTCGAACGCCACCGCATCCCGATCCTCTGGCGCGCACCGACGCCCGCGCCCGCGGACGCGCCCGGGGTCTCCTTCCGGCTGGCGAGTCTCGAAGACGTCTGGCCGACCCTGCTCGGCGCCGCCGGCGAGACGCGAACGGCGACCGCGGACCCTGCGGCGGCGGCCCTGCGCGGGCGGGACCTCGCGCGACTCGCCCGCGCGCCGCGCGGGACCGAGGCCGAGGACGAGCGCCGGATCCTGTTGGGCACGCCCGGGCCCGACGCGACGATCGGCCTCGCGACCGCGACCTACCTCTATTCGCGCCGCGAGTCGATCATCGACGGCAGCGGCGAGCCGGTGCCGATGGAGAGTCTCGTTGCGCTCGATGCCCGCTTCGCCCCCCTTCCCCTGCCCGACCCGTTGCGCCATCCTGCGCCGCGCTCGGCCGGGCTCGTCCCGGGACCGTGGCGCCGGGACGTGCTCGCCAGCGACAGCCCGGTCCCCTCCCTCGAATTCCACCTCGCCCGCCGCCTCGCCGAAGGTGCGCGGGAGGACCCGTGATGAGCTCGCCGGACGACCCCCGCGTCACCCCTCTCCGCCCGCGGCCCATGGGCCCGACCGCACCGGCGGGACTGGGGCGCGGCACGCTCGTTGGCGTCGCAGCCGGTCTCGTCGTGGGCCTCGCGATCGTGTTCTTCGGCGTGCGACAGGACCGCTTCGCGGGACGGGGTGGCGCGGAGATCGCGATTCGCATCAACGCGATCGGCCCCCGCATGGGGCGCGACGTGTTCGTCCCGCCCTTCGGTTGGACGCTCCAGGTCGAGCTGCCGGAGGGTCTGCCGAAGGTGGTGCGGGACAGCCTGCTGATCGAGATCCGCGAGGAGCGCACGGGCGCGATCGTCGAGATCACCGACCGCTTCGCCTTCGACGGCGACGTCGGCAGTCTCGTCGTCCCCAAGGAGCTCGGATTGATCGTGGGGCTCTTCTCGGTCCACGCCGCGCTCGTCGACGAAGAGGGGCAGAGACTCGACGCCTTTCGGCGCCAGCGCGTGCGCACCTGGCTCGGCGGCCCGCCGATCGGCGATCGCCAGATCATCCACTTCGATTTCTCGGTCGACCGGGACGGCGACGGGCGCCCGGACATCGAATCGGATCTCGAATCACTCGGGCTGATCGCGCTGGAGTCGCCGACGCTCGCTCGCGCGATCGCCGCGGCGGTCGCAGATCGCGCACTCGCCCGGGTCCATCGCGCCTACGACCGGACCGACGACCCGAACCACACGCGCGCCGCGCGCGACGTCGTCTTCGTCCGCTTCCAGCTCGAGGCGGTGGACTCTCCCTTCGTGACACGCATCTGTGTCGGGGGACGAAACGCCGCACACCCCGAGTCCGTGGGCTACGTGCGCTACGACCCGGAGAACTCCTTGCGCGGCAACGAGGAGTGTCGGGGCACCGCCGAGGATGGCGGAGACGCCGGCATCTTCCCTGGGGCCCTCGCGGCGTACAGCGACGACCCGCTCTACACGGGCGTGCTCGGCCCCTTCCTCGCGTCCGAAGGCGGCGCTCCGGTCGGCAACCTGAGCGGAGACGCCAATCTCCTCGGCACGGACGCGGAGAGCGGGCGCGGACGCGCCCTCGGACTGGCGATCGAGGTCCTCGGAGACGCGCTCGGAACGATCATGGCCCACGAATCGGCCCACGCCCTCGGCCTCGTCGCGCCCGGCAAGCCCGGACTCGGTCTCTTCGCCGGCGACGCGTCGAGCGGTGACGGCTACGCGCACAACGAGGACGTCGAAGGCGGCGCGCCGGCCACGCCGTGGCTCATGAATCCGGGGCGAACCGTCGGCTTCGAGGATCTGGCGGGCCGAGGCGAGGCCGGGGAGCTGCGCTTCCGCCCCCTCAACTGGGCCTACCTCAAGGATCGCCTGATCCTGCGCGCGCGTTAGTCGCTCACGCGACCAGGCGTTGGTCGCTCACGCGACCAGGCGTTGGTCGCTCACGCGACCAGGCGTTAGCCGCTCGCGCGACTACATGTCCCAGAAGAAGTCCTCGTTGGTGAGCTCTTCTGCGCCCTCGACCGCCGCGGCGCGCTCTTCGGGCGGCAGCAGGTCCGTCCCGCGTTCGATCCGTTCGACGAGCTCCTCGAGGTCCCGGGTCTCGTCTTCCCAGTACGCGTCGGTTCCGAAGTGCGGGAACGCGTCCGGGAAGGCCGGGTCGTCCCAGCGCTTCGCGATCCAGCCCGCGTAGAACACGAAGCGAAAGCCCCGGAGCGGCTCGATCAGCGCGAAGCTCGCGTCGTCGAAGGGCCGGAACGCGCGATAGGCGTCGACGAGGACCCTTCGCTGGCGGTCCGCCTCGGCATCGCGCCCCGGCACCAGCATCCACACGTCCTGCACCGCCGGCCCGATCACCATGTCGTCGAAGTCGAGGAAGAACCAGCCGTCGTCGCCGTTCAGCAGGTTGCCCGCATGGCAATCGCCGTGGATCGGCTGGACCGCGATACCTCCGCTTCGTTCGCGATAGATCTCGACGAGACGCGAGACCGCGCGCGCGTATCGCGCCTCGCAGGCCGGGGGGATCCAGCCGCCGGCCTGGAGCCGGTCGAGCGCCTCGAGCGGGCCGTGCTCGGGATCGAGGGGGCGGCGATGGGGCGCGCCGAGATCGGCTGCGATCGCGTGGATGCGCGCCATCAGGCGGCCGAGCACGCCGAGCTGGTCGTCGCTGAGCTCGTCCGGCGAACGGCCTCCGGTCCGGGGCCAGAGCGCGTAGTGGATGTCGTCGGTCGTCCAGAGCGTCTCGCCATCCGGAAACACGAGCGGCGCGCAGACGGGGATTTCGGCCTCGACGAGGGCGGCGAGCAGCCGGTGTTCGTCGAGGATCGTCTCGCGCGGCCAGCGCCCGGGCCGGTAGAACTTCGCGACGACGTGACGCCCGTCCTCGAGCCGGACGTCGTAGACCCGATTCTCGAGGGCATTGAGGGCGAAACAGTGCCCGGAGGGCGCGTGGCCCGCGCCCTCGACGGCGGCCAGCACCTCATCCGGCGAGAGCCCGAAGAACGACTCGCTCAGATCCGGCGGGGGCTGACTCATGGTTCCGAGCATACCCCGCGCCGTGATTTGCTCGGAATGCGCGGTTTCGTTAAATTTTTCGGCCACTTAGGGGCGCATTCCCGCTTGGCTCCCCAGGGCGGGATCCACCCCGAGCGCGACGGCGCCGCCGCCCCGCCCCAGCCTCCGACAACATCGAAGAACGCCCGACCCCGGCCACGAACGGAGCCCCCGTGTCCTCGATCGCCTCCCGACCCGAACGCGACCGCCCGTGGATGTTCCGGACCTATTCCGGACACAGCTCCGCGAAGGCGAGCAACGCGCTCTATCGCAGCAACCTCGCCAAGGGCCAGACGGGCCTGTCGGTCGCCTTCGATCTCCCGACCCAGACGGGGTACGACTCGGACCATCCGCTCTCCCGAGGTGAGGTCGGCAAGGTCGGCGTGCCGATCTGCCACATCGACGACATGCAGGTCCTCTTCGACGAGATCCCGCTCGAGAAGATGAACACGTCGATGACGATCAACGCGACCGCGGCGTGGCTGCTCTCGCTCTACGTCGCGACCGCCGAGCGCCAGGGCACGGACCAGAGCGCCCTCCGCGGCACGACCCAGAACGACATCATCAAGGAGTACCTGAGTCGCGGGACCTTCGTGTTCCCGCCGGAGGCGTCGATGCGCCTGACGAGCGAGATCGTTTCGTACACGGTCGACCACGTCCCGAACTGGAACCCGATGAACGTCTGCTCCTATCACCTGCAGGAGGCGGGAGCGACGCCGGTCCAGGAGATCGCCTACTCGATGGCGAACGCGATCTCGATCCTCGACGTCGTGCGCGAGATGCCCGACGTCGACCACGACACGCTCTCCCGCGTGTTCGGTCGGATCTCCTTCTTCCTGAATGCGGGCATCCGCTTCGTGGAAGAGATGTGCAAGTGCCGCGCGATGAACCGGCTCTGGGAGGAGATCGGTCGCGAACGCTACGGCATCACGAACGAGAAGATGCTCCGGCTCCGCTACGGCGTGCAGGTGAACAGCCTGGGCCTCACCGAAGCGCAGCCCGAGAACAACATCATCCGCATCGCCCTCGAAGCCCTGGGCGTGACCCTCAGCAAGCGCGCCCGGACGCGCTCGCTCCAGCTCCCGGCGTGGAACGAGGCCCTCGGCCTGCCGCGTCCCTGGGATCAGCAGCTCTCCCTCCGTACGCAGCAGATCCTCGCCTACGAGACCGATCTGCTCGAGTACGGGGACCTCTTCGACGGCTCCCACGTCGTGGAGACGAAGACCGATCAGCTCCTCGACGAGGCGCGGCAGGAGCTGCAGGCCGTGCTCGACATGGGCGGTGCCGTGACGGCGGTCGAGAACGCGTACATGAAGCAGAAGCTGGTCGAGAGCCAGACCGGCCGGCTTCGCGCCATCGAGAGCGGGGACCTGACGGTCGTAGGCGTGAACGCCTACGAGGAAGCCGTCGACTCGCCGCTCGTCGAAGAGGGCGCGGGATCGATCCTCAAGGTCGACGAGTCGGCCGAGCGCGACCAGATCGAGGCCCTCGAGGCCTTCCGCAACCGCCGCAACGAGGCCGAAGCCGAGCGCGCGCTGGCGAACCTCGAGTCGGTGATCAAGAACGGCGGCAACATCATGGCGCCGTCGATCGAGGCGGCGAAGGCTGGCGTCACCACCGGCGAGTGGTCCCAGGTCCTGCGCGACGTGTTCGGCGAGTACCGCGCACCGACCGGCGTCGTCGCAGCCCCGGTCTCCGAGGCCAGCGAGGACGTGAGCCAGGTGCGCAAGCGCGTCGACGACCTCTCGACCCGGCTCGGTCGTCGACTCAAGATCCTGGTCGGCAAGCCCGGCCTCGACGGCCACAGCAACGGCGCCGAGCAGATCGCGGTCAAGGCCCGCGACGTGGGCATGGAGGTCGTCTACGACGGCATCCGGCTCACGCCCCAGGAAATCGTGCAGTCGGCCCAGGACGAGGGCGTGCACGTGATCGGCCTGTCGATCCTCTCCGGTTCCCACGGCGTGCTCGTGACCGACGTCGTCGAGAAGCTCGCGGCGGCGGGCATGGGCGACCTGCCCGTGGTGGTCGGCGGCATCATTCCCGAGGACGATGCACGGAAGCTGGAGGAGGCCGGCGTTCGTCGCGTCTACACGCCCAAGGACTTCGACCTCACTCGCATCATGGACGAGATCGTCGACGTCGTCGCGGAGTCGAATGCCGGCTGAGGCCTTCGCGGCCGCCGGGCTATCCTCGCCGCATGACGATTGAACCGAATGCCGAGGCGGCGCACGCGCTCGCGGAGCGGGTGCGCGCAGGCGAGCGCGCTGCGATCAGCGAAGCGCTGAACGCCGTCGACGACAACCGCGCGAGTCACCAGCCGGCCCGGCTGGCCCTGCTCGATGCGCTCGCGCCCGACGCTTCGGGCATCCGCGTCGGCGTTACGGGTGCGCCCGGCGCCGGCAAGTCGACGCTGCTCGACGCTCTGGTGTCGGGCTTGCGCGCGCGGGGCCGCTCCGTCGGCGTGCTGGCGGTCGATCCATCGAGCCAACGCACGGGCGGCGCGCTGCTCGGGGACCGCATGCGACTCGGCTCGTCCGCGCGAGACGCCGGGGTGTTCCTGCGCTCGCTCGCCGCGCGCGATCAGCTCGGTGGCCTCTCCGAGATCACGGGCCCGAGCCTCGACGTGCTGTCCGCCGCCCTCGACTACGTCTTCGTGGAGACGGTCGGGGTCGGCCAGTCCGAAGCCCAGGTGATCGACGTCGTCGACACGCTGGTCTTCGTGGCCCAGCCTGCGGCGGGGGACCTGATCCAGTTCATGAAGGCGGGCATCCTGGAGTGGCCGGACCTCTTCTTCGTGAACAAGTCCGACCTCGGCGACGTCGCGACCCGCGCAGCGGCGGAGCTCCGGGCCGGCCTCGACCTCGGCCACCGTCGCGATCCCGACCGCGTGCCCCCGGTCCTGTGCGGCTCCGCGCGCGACGGCCTCGGGATCGACGCGCTGATCGACGGGATCGAGGAGCACACGGTCTATCTCGGCTCCGGCGGCGGCGGAGACGCGCGGCGGCGCGCTGGGCGACTCGCACGGGTCGAGCAGGCGCTCCTCGCACGCTACGGCCGCTACGGCGTCGCGCAGCTCGGCCCCGCGAAGCGCCTGGCCACCCGGGTCGAGCAGGCGGGCGACGTGTCGGTCGAGCGGATCGTCGACGACCTCGGGAGAGAGATCGAGGACGCCCTGCGTGGCGCGGGCGCGCCCGGCGACGCCGATGGCGCGTGATCCGCTCCGCCCGCCGGAGCGCCGCAGCTTCGCTCGGCGCGTGTTGCGCACGGTCCTGATCGCGCTCCTCGTCGCCTTCGGTATCGGGTTCCTGATCGGCACCCTCCTCCGGCGCAACCTCGAGGAGCCGGTCCGCTACTACGGCGACACCCCGCCGACCGGCGTCGTCATCGCCGCGAAAGACTCGCCGTCGAGCGAATCCCGCGCGCAGTTCCCCGACGCGCGCGCCTAGCATCACCCGAACGACCGGCGGACACCCCGCGCGCGGTGGTCGCATTTGTCGCGAACGCGGTTTGCGTCGCATTGACGTGTCGGCTTGCAACCAGGCGAAGGAAGCACGCTCCCCTGGACCCGCACGCGCGGTGCACGACACGATCGAGTGTCTCGATGAGCGTCACGGGGGACGGGACTTGAAGGACCGCGATCGAGGCGAGCCCGACGAGGCTTCTCGTCCGCCGAATGGGTGGGCGGCGAACGACCCTGCGACCTCGCCCGCAGGCCCGCTCGCCCTCGGCACGTCCGAATCGCGCCGCCTCGCGTTGGTCGACTGGTTCATTCCCGACGAGACGCGATCCGGCGAGCACGAAACGTTCCGTCGGGCACGCGTCACGATCTGCGTCTCGTTCATCGCCGGCTTCGCCGTACTGGCGGCGCTGATCGCCGCGGCCGAACTACCGGACGCCTGGGCGATTCGATTCCTGACGCGAAGCCTCGGTACTGTCCTCGTCGCCACGCCGCTGCTGGTGAAAGCGGGCGTCCCGCTGCGCTGGTTGGGCCATGGGTTGGTCTCGCTGATGACCTGTCATGCGCTGTCCCTCGCCACCTCGACCGGCGGCCGCGACACCGGCGGGTTCTTTCTCGCGATCGTGATCCCTCTGCCTGCCATCCTGCTGCTCGGGAGCCGGACCGGAGCAGGCTGGGCCATCACGAGCGCGCTCGGGATGGCGAGCCCCGCGCTCGCGTTCGGCACGACTCTGGAGCCGATCGTCCTCCCGCAACAGGACGAGGTCGCGCGCTGGGGGTTCTGGGGATGCATCGTCGGGATCGCGGGGACCTGCGCCGTCGCGATCACCTACGAATCACTCCAGGCGCAAACGGTCGAGCGGCTCGTCGCCGCGACGGCCATCGCCGATCGCGAGCACGCACGGCGCCGCGAGACCGAGGCCAGCTTCCGGGCCGACCTCGAACGCCTCGTCGAGCAGCGCACCGCCGAACTGATGGAGTCCCGCGAGCAGCTCCGCCACGCGGACCGCCTCGCGTCGATCGGCACCCTCGCGGCCGGGGTCGCTCATCAGATCAACGACCCGGTCGGCTCGATCCTGCTCGGCTCGCGAGTCGCGCTCGCCGACGAGCCGAGTGACGAGCGCGAGCAGATCTACCGCGAAGCGCTTCAGCAGAACGTCGAGGATGCGAAACGCTGCGGAGAGATCGTGCGGAACCTGCTCCGGTTCGCGCGCTCCGGGACCGAGAACCACGAGTCCCTCGACCTGAGCGCGTCGGTGGATCGTGCCATCGCGTCGCTGCGCACTCCTGGCCGGCGGCTCGCGGTGAAGCACTCGGGTGAGCCCCTGCCCCTGCTCGCAAACCCCGTCGAGCTGGAACAGGTCATCCTCAATCTGGTCGTCAACGCCGCGCAATCGGGGGCCACGACCGTCTCCGTGACCACCCGGCGCGCGAACGACGAGGCCTGGCTGGAAGTCCGCGACGACGGACACGGCATCAGGGACGACGACCGCGCGCGTCTCTTCGATCCCTTCTTCACGACACGCACCCGCGAAGGCGGGACCGGCCTCGGGCTCAGCGTCGTCCACCGGCTCGTGGAGGACCACGGCGACCGGATCGACGTCGACACCAAGATCGGCCGCGGCACGCGCTTCCTCGTCGCGCTACCACTCGACGGGAACGCAACCGCGGCGGATCCTGCATGAGACTCGTGATCGAGAATGCGAACGTCTTCGACACCGACTCGCTCGATTTCGTCGGCGAGCAGACGATCGTCGTCGAGGACGGCAGGATCGCTTCGGTCGTCGACGCCGGACCGGCCTCCGCCGATCGCGTGGTCGACGCGCGCGGTCGCTTCGCCCTGCCCGGCCTGATCGACGCCCACGTCCATTTCCGACTGGCGACCCTCGACTTCCGGCGCCTTTCGACGATGACCGAGGTCGAGTTCGGGATCATCATGTCGCGACTCGCCCGCGAGACCGTCGAGCGCGGCTTCACTTCGGTCCGCGACACCGGCGGCGAGCTGCGCGGCCTGCTGAGCGCGATCGCGAAGGGCGAGACCGTCGGCCCGCGGATCGTCCGGTCCGGCCAGATGATCTCGCAGACCGGGGGCCACGGGGACGTGGAGGGCGGCCATCTGGCCGTCCCGGACTGCGCCTGCCAAATGCGCCACACCGCCTTCGGCATCGTCGCCGACGGCCCCGACGCGGTCCGCAAGGCCGCGCGCCACCTGCTCCGGGAAGGCTCCGACTTCCTCAAGATCCACGTCTCCGGCGGCGTCGCGTCCCCCTCGGATCCCCTCGATTCGATCCAGTACACCGACGCCGAGTGCGCCGCCGCCGTCGAAGAAGCGGACCACCGGCGCACGTACGTGACCGCCCACGCCTATCTCCCGGAGTCGATCCAGATGGCCGTGCGCAGCGGCGTCAAGGTGATCGAGCACGGCAACCTGATCGACGAAGAGACCGCGCGCGTGATGGCCGAGGCCGGCACGATCATGGTGCCCACCCTCGTGACCTATCAGGCCATGAGCGACGTCGGCGCGGCCCTCGGCCTGCCCGCGACCAATATCGAAAAGAACCGCTCGGTCCTCGACGCCGGCCTCCGCTCGATCGAGCTCGCCGCCGCTGCGGGGGTCGAGATGGGCTACGGCACCGACCTGCTCGGCGAGACCCAGAACCGCCAGAACGACGAGTTCGCGATCCGCGCCGAAGTGCAGGACGCGAAGGACCTGCTGCGGTCGATGTTCCAGACGAACCCGAAGCTGTTGAAGCGCGAGGGGGAGATCGGGCGGCTGACGCCTGGAGCCGCGGGGGACGTCGTGCTCGTCGAGGGCAATCCCGTCGACGACGTCCGGGTGCTCGCGGACGCCGCGAATGTCCGGACGGTGATCCAGGCAGGCGAGCTGATCTGCGAGCGTTAGTCGCTCGTCCGACCGGTCGCTAGTCGCTCGTCCGCCCCACCCAGGCCACGTCCGCGACACCCTGCCGCGCGTTCTCGTGTCGCGCGACGACGAAGAGCGCATCGGATAGCCGGTTCAGGTAGCGGAGCGAGGTCTCCTCGACCGACTCGCCGTCGATGCCCGCGAGTCGCACGACCGCGCGCTCGGCGCGGCGACAGACCGTGCGCGCGACGTGGAAGGCTGCGGCGGAAGGCGAGCCACCCGGCAGGATGAAGGTCTTGAGCGGCTCGAGGTCCGCCTCGAGGCGGTCGATCAGCGACTCGAGCGCCTCGATGTCGGCGCTGGTGACCCCGACGATCCCGGCCTTCTCGCGATGGGCCGGGTCCGGGGTCGCGAGCGAGGAGCCCAGGTCGAAGAGCGCGCTCTGGATCGTCTCCAGGGTGTCCGTGAGCACCGGGTCCGCGCCGCTGGCGGCTGCGACGCCCACGAAGGCATTCAGCTCGTCGACGTCACCGTAGGCGGCCACGCGCAGCCGGTCCTTGCCGACGCGCTCGCCGCCGAAGAGGTCCGTCTGCCCGGCGTCGCCGCGCTTCGTGTAGATCTTCATCTCGGGATCGTGTCCGTGTCGCGCGGGGCCTAACGCCGGTTCGAGAGCTCTTCGTCGACGAGGCGCTCGAGCTCATCGTCGTCCGCCGACACGCTTGGCGCTGCGGAGCCGGACGACTGCGGCGGCTGGGCCTGGTCGTCGTCGTCATTCCGGCGCCCGACGATCCGGCGCAGCGCCACGGCAACGATCCCGCCGCCGCCCACGAACCCGACGACCGGGAACACGTAGGCCCAGAGCGTGATCCCCTCCGCGGGCGGTGCGCCGAGGATCTCCTCGCCGAAGCGCTCGATCAGCATCTCGACGACCTCTTCTTCCGTCGCCCCAGCGGCCTCCTGGACCTGGATCCACTGGATCAACTCCCCGGCCTGCGGGCTGGGGCACGAAGAGACCGTACGTCCTGGACAGAACGGGCTCATCAGCTCCGACGCCAGGTCGTAGGCGAATCCCTCGTTCTCCGCGGCGGCGGCCGTCGCGAGCGTGCCGAGCAAGAGCACGGCCAGAAGCATGCGCACCCTGCGTGCCATCAGAAACCCCCTCTAGATGTCCCAGTGGAGCTGCATCGACTCCTCGGTGTCTTCGCCCTGCACGAGCTGGCGCGGCGCTTCCGCCATCACGCGGCTGTTCGGCGGCACGCTCTCCGTCAGGAAGACCGAGCCGCCGATCACGCTCCCGCGGCCGATGACCGTGTCGCCGCCGAGGATCGTCGCGCCGGCGTAGATCGTGACGTCGTCCTCGATCGTCGGGTGGCGTTTCTTCCCGCGTAGCGTCGACGCGTCGCGCAGGGACGCCGCGCCGATCGTCACACCCTGATAGAGGCGGACGCGGTCGCCGATGTTCGAGGTCTCGCCGATCACGATGCCGGTTCCGTGGTCGATGAAGAAATGACCGCCGATCGTCGCGCCGGGGTGGATGTCGATCCCGGTCCGATCGTGGGCAGACTCACTCATGACGCGCGGCAGGAGCGGCACGCCGTAGTCGTAGAGCTCGTGGGCGATCCGGTGGACCGCGAGCGCGCGAATCGAGGGATAGGACACGACGATCTCGTCGTAGCCCGCGGCGGCGGGATCCCCCGCGAACGCGGCTTCCACGTCGTGGGAGAGTCTTTCGCGCAAGCCGACGAGGCTCGCGATGAACCGCGTCGTCAGCTCGCCGGCATCCGGGCCGTCCTCGGGCAGGTCGACCTGCTCGAGGAGCTTGTAGAGCCCGTCGGCGACGACCGGGACCTCCGAGCGGAGCTCCGCCGGGTCGACGCGGAACCGGAGCAGGCGCTTCGTCCGGTCGACCCACTCGACGACCAGGTTCGGGTCGAGGATGCCGCCGCAGACGGTCTCGGAGAGCACGGTCTCGTCGCACCCGGCGAGCCCTTCGATCGCCGCTTCGAGTACGTCCTCGGGGCAGCTGAACGAGCCCGGAGGGTCGTTTCGGATCGTGCGCAGGGACGGGGTCGCCGCGCGGGACGTGGGGTTGCTGGCCATCTCGGAACTCCTGAGCCCGCACCACCGTGGATCACGGTCATGCGGACGGAGGGCGCGTCGGGGGGGGATCCGCCGGGTGGGTGGTTGGGAAACTAGGGCGGGTGGTTGGGAAACCAGGGCGGGTGGTTGGGAAACCAGGGCGGGCGGCTGGGAAACAATGTGTCGCAGGCGCGCGACACCGCGCCGGCGGAGCCGGTCGCGATGCGGGCCATAGGATGCCCCACATCCGGCCCGAGGCCACCCGGCGGCCGCGAGACGCAATCAGACGGCAGATTGCCGGCAACCGCCAGGGTGAGCCCCTATCTTGACGGCACCGGGGGGTCCGCTTGTCCACCATCTACAGCCACTCGCGCCTGTCGAGCTTCGAGAACTGCCCGAAGCAGTTCGAGTTCCGATACATCCAGAAGGTCCCGAGCGAGACCGAAGGGGTCGAGGCGTTCGTCGGCAAGCGCGTGCACGAGGTGCTCGAGCGGCTCTACATCTTCGTCGGCCGGGACCAGATTCCGGGCTTGGAGAAGGTGGTCGATCGCTACCACAAACTCTGGGAAGAGACCTACGACCCGGCGCGAGTGCGAATCGTTCGCGAGAACACGCCCCTCTCCTACTACCGGCAGCTCGGCGAGGACTGCCTTCGCGGGTACTACCTCCGCCACTACCCCTTCGACGAGAGCGAGATCCTCGGTCTCGAGAAGCGCGTCGTCTTCCCCCTCGACGACGCCGGCGAGTACCGCATGCAGGGGATCATCGACCGCATCTCCCGGGCCCGGGACGGCGCGATCGAGATCCACGACTACAAGACCGGCGCCCGGGTCCCCTCGCAGCGCATCCTCGACCACGACCGACAGCTCGCCCTCTACCAGATCGGCCTCGCGCGCACCTACGGCGCCGACACCGAGTACCGACTGATCTGGCACTACGTCGCGAAGAACCGCACCTGCGTCTCGGCGCGCACCGCCGACGAGCTCGTCCAGCTGCGGACCGACACCATCGCGCGTATCGACGAGATCCAGGCCGCGACGGAATTCCCCCCGAAGAAGATCTCGCTCTGCGGCTGGTGCGAGTACAAGGACCGCTGTCCGCTGTGGGCCACGCCTGAGACCCTCGCCCGGATCGAGGCCGAAGAGAGCGCTGCCAAGGACGCCGCGGCGGAGGCCGAAGCCGAGGACAAGAGTCAGCTGAGCCTGCTCTAGCGGGCCCGGCGCTTTGCTAGCCTCGCGCCATGGCCCTTACGATCGAACGCATCCCGACCTTCGGTGACAACTACACCTACCTGGTGATCTGCGACGAGACCAACGACGCCGCGATCATCGATGCCCCGGAAGAGGATCCGGTCGTCGCGCGCGTCGAAGCGACCGGCGCGAACGTCAAGCTGATCCTCTCCACGCATCACCACTTCGACCACTCGATGGCGAACCCCCAGCTGGCCGAGCGCTACGGCGCACCGGTCTACGGCCACGTGTCGGACCAGGCGCAGGACCGCCTGCCCGGCCAGAGCGTCGGAATCGAGGAAGGCGACACATTCCAGGTCGGCAACCAGTCCGGGCGCGTGCTCTTCATTCCCTCCCACACGACCGGCCACGTCGCCTACGTCTTCGACGACGCGAAGGCGGTCTTCACCGGCGACATGCTCTTCGCCGCCGGCTGCGGTCGGCTCTTCGAGGGCAACGCGCAGATGATGTACGACGCACTCTGCGTGAAGCTCTCGGCCCTGCCAGACGACTTCCTCGTGTACTGCGGCCACGAGTACACCGAGGGCAACCTGAAATTCGCCCTCACCGTCGAGCCCGACAACGTCGAGATCAAGGAGCGCTACGACAACGTGGTAGCGTTGCGCGCGAACGCCGCCGCGGACTGGCACAACGCGACCCCCGCCGAGATGACGATCCCGTCGACGATCGCGGAGGAGAAGGCAACGAATCCGTTCATGCGCGCGCCGGACGCCGGTGAGCTCGGCCGCATCCGGGAACTCAAAGACAACTTTTGACCTCGGGCGCGGACGCGCCCTTGGGCCGCAGGCGCTCGCTACCCGATGATTCCGGACGAGGCGACGACGATCACGATGCAGCATCGGGTCGGTTTCCATGAGACCGATGCGATGGGGATCGTGCATCACTCCAACTACCTCAAGTACTGCGAGAACGCGCGCGTCGTCTGGCTCGAGACCCACGACAAGAGCTACTCCGACTGGATCGACTCGGGCCTCCACTTCGCCGTCACGAAGGTCGACCTCGACTACCACCAATCCGCCCGCTTCGACGACGTCCTCGACGTGACGACCTGGCTGGAGTGGGTGCGCGGCGCCTCCCTCGCGATGGCGTACGAGATCTCGCGGGACGGCGAGCTGCTCGTAACGGGGCGAACCGAGCACGCGTCGATCAACGACGATGGCCGGGTCCGGAGGCTGCCCCGGGAAGATCGCCAGCGGTTGGGGCGATCGGCGGTGGCGGAGTATCGGCGGGGGGACTGAGGGGCGACGGGGTTCACTCGTGTTTCGGCTTTCGCGCGGGGTGTCGGGTGCTCGGGCGCCGTGCAGGCGGTTTTGATGGGGGAGGTGGTTCCTCTGCTTTCGCTCGTGGGTTGCGCTTCGGGCGCTCGGGGGCCGTGCCGTGGGGCCGAGCTAGCCCGGGACTTCCGAGAGGGAGATCGGGCCGCCGCCTCGTAGCCAGCCTGTGGCGAGTAGCCAGGATCTCGGCCGTGCGACTTCGGTCTTGGGGATCGCCTTGATCCGCTCCTTCCAGCCTGCGAAGTAGCGGCCGGAAGAGGCCGAATCGGGCGTGTTGCTTCGCTCGAGCTGATCTCCGCGCTGACGGCGGTGCTTCCGATCATTCAGCAGGACGTAGCGGAGCGCGTTCCGGAACTGGCGCGGCGTCGCGAGCACGACCGAGTGGAAGCGTCCGTCCAGAACGGGTCCCTTCCGGCGGAAGACGCGGTTCACCGCCAACGCGATGCGAGCGCCGATGCTCTTCATCCCCGAAGCGAGCGCCATTTTGTCCGTGGCCTCCACGATCATGTGCACGTGATCGCGCTGAACCGAGTAATGGGCGACACGGAAGTCGCCTCGCTCACATCCGCGCCCGAGCGTCTCACGAAACGCGCGTAGCCAGCGCCCGTTTCGAAGCGACGGGACGTCCCGACGCATACGAAGCGTCACGTGAACCGGGTGCTCCTTCCTAACCGCCGCGCGCTCCCGATGTCGAACCCGCGCGCGCGAAGCAGGCTTCCGCCCGGGCTTCTTTCTCCGCCGCGAAGGCGCGCGGCGGTGCACGAAGCACTGATCGATCGACAGCTGTTGGGGGTCTTTCATCGCCTAACAAAGACAGGGGCGATGGTTCCCCGGATCGAGCACGGAACCAGCGTTCACGCGAAATCTGATCCGCGACCGGGCCCCAAGGCACAGCGTCCACCTAACACCCGAACACCCCCATCAACACCGAGAGCAAGGCGCCCGATCGAACACCTAACGCCCCACCCGCCCGGCCAGAAACCGCCGCAAATCCCCGACGCGCAGCTTGAGCTCCCGCTCGAACCACGCCGTCGTGCCCTGGATCGCGTCCAGCGCATCGCCCTGCCCCGACCAGTGGCTGCGGACGACGTCGGGGTGGACGTGGTTCAGCAGGCGGGACAGGCAGGCGGCGACGATGAAGAGGTCGTCGAGGAGGCCGATGGGGCCCATCACGATCGCGGGGAGGACGTCGATCGGAGAGAGGACGTAGGCGACGCCGGCGAGGGCGATGCCCTTCTCGAGGAGGGAGACGCGGTCGTCCCGCAGCAACCGGACCAGGAGAATGGTGAGGTCCGGGAGCAGGAGCAGGACGTCGCCCATGCCGGAACGGCCGACTTCCGAAGAGGCGACGAGCCGCTCGCGGAGCTGGTCGTAGAGGCGCTGCTCCTTCGGGTTCAGCTCGATCACGACCGGGGGGCCGCTCATTTCCGGACCGGAGGCGCTCATCGGCCCACGCCCCGGTCCTCCTGGGATCGCCGGAGCTCACGCAGGCGCGCGTCCGCGTCGTTGCCGTGGCCGAGGCGCTTCGGGCCCGGCGGCGGCGGCTCGACCGCGGCACGCAGGATGCCCAGGATCGGCTCGCCGTCGAGGTCATGGCCGAGGCGGAGGCCGAGAAGGCTCGCGATGGTCGGGGCGACGTCGACGAGGTCGACGGTCGGGAGGCGGACGTTGTTCCGGACGCCGCGTCCCCAGGCGACGAAGCCGACGGCGGTCTCGGTGAGATCGCCTCGGAGCACGCCGGCGGCGCCACGCACCCGCGCGGGAGCCACGAGCGGGCCGGTCAGGTCGTCGGTCAGGACGACACCGGGCGGTGTCACGAGGGCGAACCACGCCTGCGGGTCGCCGCCGAGATCCTTCAGCGCCTGCGCGGTCACGACCTCGAACGCGCCGGTTCGCTCGGCCTCCGCGCGCAGCAGATTGCGCGCGTCGAGGGCGTTCGCGGCATCGCGCGCATAGACGTAGGCGGAGCGCCCGTGGGAGCGCGAGAGGGCCAGCCAGCTGCGCACGCCCGTGGCCGAACGCGGGTCGCGTCCGACGAGGCCCTGGCGCGCCAGGAGGGTGTTCGGCGCGATGCGCGTGTGGACCGGGTGATAGGCCGCGTCGCCGGTCACGAAAATCGCCGTGTCGTCGAGCTGGCCGTTCGCGGACAGACAGCCGATGAGTCGGTCGATTTCCGCGTCGATGCGGTCGAGGGCATCGTCGACTTCGACGCTGCCCGGGCCGAACACGCCGAGCGGCACGCGCGGCTGGTCGAGGCGCAACAGCCAGAGCCCGGCGTCGCGCTCGGACGCGATCAGGCGGCAGGCGACGTCGACGAGGGCCGCGTCCTCCTGCTCGGCGTTCGGCCAGGCACTCGGATCCACACCGGCGGCTTCATCACGCTCGCGGGCTGCCGCGGCGATCCGCGTGATCTCGCGCGCGACCGCGGGGCTGGTCCCCGGGCGGCCGAACCCGAGGCGGCCGTCGCTCGCTTCCGGCAGCAGCAGCTCGATCCGGGCGCCGGCGGTCGTCGGCCACCCGAGCGAGACGACGCTCGCAGCGACGGCCGCGTCCCAGAGCGGCGTGCCCGAGAGAAGACGACTGTCGTTGAAGGGGAGCGAACGCGTGCCGTCGGTGTCGAGGGTCGCGTCGGCGATCACACCGTGGCGCGGCGGAACGAGGCCGGTCACGAGGGTCGCGTGGGTTGCGCGCGAGGCGCTCGGGGCCGGTGGGGTCGCGGCGAGGCCGGTCGCGCCTTCCCGGGCGAGTCGCGCGAGGGTCGGCATGTGGACGAGGGCACCTTCGGCCGCCGCGTGGCCGAAGGGATCGAGGTAGTCGGCGGATCGCAGACCGGCGACACTGATCAGGAACACGCGCTGCGGCGGGCCTTCGCCGAAGCGGGCCTGCTGTCGCGGATCCTCCTCCTCGCGGGTGAGGTCGCGATCCCCCTCGAGGGTCGGAGTCGCACAGCCCAGCGCCGTCATCACGCCGGCCAGACACGCCGCGAACCCCACTGATCGTGCCCGTCGAGCTATTCCCCATCCGTCCATCGAAGCCGCACCCCCACCGGTCCGGGCCCGCCGGGGGCCACGCGTGCCGGAACGATGCGGGAGCGGATCGGTCGTGTCGAGCGCGGGCCTTCGATTCTTTTTGTCTTTCATAAACAAATACTTACGGTCACTCCGGGGAGACTCGGGGGGCACGATTGCGTAGCATGCGGGCGCCATGGAGCCCTCCGCCACCTTCGAAGAACTCGAGATCCCCCTGCCCGAGCCGATCCACGGGCTCGATCACCTCTCCGGGGTACTCGGGATCCCCGAGTGGTGGCCGACCGGCGAGCGGATCGCCGTCGTATTCGCCCACGCGGGCGGCGGCAACCACGAAGATCCGCTGATCGCCGACCTGTGCACCGCATTGACGGAGCGCAGCTATCTGACGCTCCGCTTCAACTTTCCGTTCGCGCAGGCGGGCAAGCGCGCGACCTCGGACTCGCCGGCGGTGCTCGAGCGAGGCTACCGCGCGGCCCTCAACGCGCTCGGACGGGATCCGACGGCGCTACCGGCCCGACTCATCGTCGGCGGCATGGGGCTCGGCGGGCGCGTCGCCGCCGGCCTGGTGGCGGATCGCCTGCAGGCGGACGGGCTCTTCCTCCTCGGCTTTCCGCTCCACCCCCAGGACAAGCCGGAGAAGAGCGACCCCGAGGTGCTCTTCAAGACGACCGCGCCCACGCTCTTCGTGCAGGGCACGCGCGACCGGCGCTGTGATGCGGGCGCTCTGCGCCAGGCGCTACGTCGCGTCGGCGCTCCGATCGAGCTCTACGACGTGGAGGAAGCGGACTCCGCCTTCCACGTCCCGCGCAAGTCGGGTCGAACCGACGAGCAGGTGCACGGCGAGGTCTTCGGCGTGCTCTCCAACTGGATCGCGCGAAGAACGCGCTAGCGAGGTCGTCCCTTGTCGAGCCCCAGCGACCTGTATTTCGCGCAACAGAGGGTCGGCGACATGGCCAACCTCGCCTACCTGATCGGCAGCCGCGAGCAGCGCAAGGCCTTCGTCGTCGATCCCGCGTGGAACGTCCAGGGCCTGATCGACCTCGCGGCTCAGGACGGCATCGCGGTCGTGGGCGCGCTGATCACCCACTATCACCAGGACCACATCGGCGGCGAGATCTTCGGCCACAACATCGAAGGCCTCGCGAAGCTGATGGAGGTCGCGCCCATGCCGATCCACGTGAACAAGCACGAGGCCGAGGGCGTGATCAAGGTCTCGGGCGTCTCCGAGAGCGATCTCGTCCAGCACGAGGGCGGTGACCTGCTCGAGCTCGGCGGGGTCGGGGTGCGCTTGATCCACACCCCCGGACACACCCCGGGCAGCCAGTGCTTCCACGTCGAGGAGCGCGACCAGTCGGGACATCTCGTCTCGGGGGACACGCTCTTCCTGAACGGATGCGGGCGCGTGGACCTGCCGGGCGCGGACCCGCGCGCGATGTACGAGAGCCTGGAGACGCTGAAGCGCCTGCCGGACGACACGACGCTGTTCCCGGGCCACCTCTACTCCCCCGAAGGGCACGACTCGATGGAGGCGCAGAAGCGAACGAATCCGTACCTCCGGGCCGCCGATGTCGACATGTTCCTGTCGTTCATGGGGCACGCGTAGGCCCCGAAGTGCGCACACGGTCGCGCAGCGTTTCCCGCCCGAAATCGGGCGCGAGGCCCGTTCTTCCACGCGACTCCGAGGTTCGTGGAACCGGCGCCTGACGCGCTGCGTTGCGTTGAAATCCGTACCCCCGGGCGTTAGAGTCCGCCGCGTTCGATTTCCCGGCTCGTCATCCCCTGCCGGGATTCCCGACCGAATCAATTTCGTTTTTCGCCACGCTTCGCCCTGCCGACGCGGCCCTCCACTCTTGCGGGAGCCTCTGGTCGCCGGGCCGAAGGTGGCAGGAGGTTCGCCCCCATGAAGGTCATGGTGTGCCTGAAGCAGGTCCCCCATCAGGACGCACGTCTCGACGTGAACGCCGATGGAACCTGGATCCAGGAAGACAACATCAAGTTCGAAATCAACTCCTACGACACGTACGCGGTCGAGGAGGCCCTCAGGCTGAAGGACGCCGGCTCGGCCGACGAGGTCGTCGTCGTGTCCATCGGCCCCGACCGCGTGACCCAGGCGCTCCGCACGGCCCTCGGCATGGGCGCGGATCGCGCGATCCACGTGAACGACGACGCGGCCGCGGGCGCTGACGCCCTCGCCACGGCGAAGATCCTCGCCGCCGTCGCCAAGGAAGAAGGCGCGGACCTCGTGTTCGCCGGCCTGATGGCGGACGACGACAACGCGTCGGCGATCCCGCCGATGGTCGCCGAGCTGCTCGGCTTCCCGAGCGCGACCGGCGTCCTCGCGACCGACTTCAGCGGCGACGCCGTGAAGGTCGAGCGCGAACTCGAGGGTGGCGCCCTCGAGGTGGTCGAGCTGCCGAAGCCCTGCCTGATCGCGATCCAGTCCGGTGCCAACCAGGTCCGGTACGCGTCGCTCAAGGGCATCATGCAGGCCAAGAAGAAGCCCGTCGACGTGAAGACGCTGGGCGACCTCGGTCTCGCCGACCAGGCCTCCGCCGCGCAGAACAAGACCACGGTCAACAAGATCTACGTGCCCGCCAAGGGCGACACCGCCGAGATCCTCTCCGGATCGACGGACGAAGTCGTCGGCCAGCTCGTGACGAAGATCAAGGAGCTCGGACTTCTGTAACCAACGGGTGCGTGCGCACCCTTGGGCCGCAGGCGCTCGGCGCCCGGCCGGAAGACCAGCCTGAAGAAAGGAGAACACGATGGGTACCATCCTCGTCGTTGCTGAAATCCAGAAGGGCGCGATCCGCGAGGCGAGCTACGAGCTCGTGGCGGCCGCGCAGGGCATCGAAGGTGGCGAGGTCAACGGCCTCGTCATCGGCTCCGGTGTCGGTGATCTCGCGAACGAGTTCGCGAGCAAGGGCGCGGGCAAGACATACGTCGTCGACGATGCCGCGGCCGAGAACTACAACGTGGACGTCTGGAGCAAGGCGATCAAGGCGGCGGCGGAAGCGTCGAGCGCGGACCTGATCCTGATCTCCAACACGCCCACCGGCTGGGACGTCGCGCCGCGCATCGCCGCGGGCCTCGACTGCGCCTTCACCAGCGACTGCATCAGCGCAGCGGCCGGCGACGGCGGCTACGACTTCGTGCGCCGCATCTTCGGCGGCAAGCTCGACGCCGAGGTCTCGACCTCGGGCGCGACGGTCGCCACGATGCAGCCCGGCGCGATGGCCGCCTTCGAGGGCTCGAGTGACGGTGGCACGGAGGCGCTCTCCGCAGACCTCGCCGCGGGAGCCAAATTCGTCGAGATCAAGGTCGCGGAAGCGACGGGTGTCGACCTGACGAAGGCCGACGTGATCGTCTCCGGTGGCCGCGGTGTCGGCGACCCGGAGAAGTTCCCGGAAGTCATCCAGCCGCTGGCCGACGCGCTCGGCGGTGCGATGGGCGCTTCCCGCCCGGTCGTCGACGCGGGCTGGCTCGACCATCCGTATCAGGTCGGCTCCTCGGGCCAGATCGTCGCCCCGAAGCTGTACATCGCCGCCGGCATCTCGGGCGCGATCCAGCACCTGGTCGGCATGAAGGCTTCGAACTTCATCGTCGCGATCAACAAGGATCCCGACGCGCCGATCTTCGAGGTCGCGGACGTCGGTGTCGTCGCCGATCTCTTCGACATCGTTCCGGCGCTCACCGAGGCGGTTTCCGCCGCCAAGGGCTGAGGAACAGGAACAGCGCCTGACGGCGCTGATCGAACGAGGCCCGCGGAGCGATCCGCGGGCCTCGTTTCGTTTCGAGACGCACGAGCGCGTGCCTCGGCGAAACGCCCGATCGCGGCTCTCGGGCGAGCGCCCCAATCCGAGCGACGTTCTTCACGTCGGCGTCGTCGCCTGCCGATGCACCCCCCCAGTGGAAGCCGACCGCAGACTCCTGATCGTGGATACGCCCGAGGGCGAGCTCCAGCAGCTCGCGATGGACCTGCTCGGCCGCGACTTCGAGGTCCACTACGCCGCCGACGTCGACGAGGCCCAGCTCCTCGCGGCAGAGTGCGACGGTCAGATCAACGCAGTGCTCTTCACCGCGCAGGTCGACATGGAACGCGTCCCGAACCTCGCGGCGCGCTTCGGGGTCGCACCGGATGCGCTGATCCCCTTCGGCCAGCGTCCGCCGGACCGGGTCGTGAAAGCGCTCCACCATCATGGCGTGCGTTGGCAGCTGTGGGACGACCCCGCGGACGAAGCGATCCGCTTCGTGATCTCGGGCGTACTCCACGACCACGACCCCTTCGAGCTCCGGTACCACTTACGCGTGCCCGTCCGACTGCCGGGTCGCTTCGAGATCGGCGACGACAAGGCCGAAACCACGATTCGCGACATCGGCCTCGGTGGCGCCTGCCTGATCAGCGGCGTGCTGGGCGACGAAGGCGACTCCGGCACGCTCCATGTGACCCTCGGCGAACACGACCTGTCGCTGCCCTTCCGCACGGTCTGGGCGGCCATCGACGAGAACCCGGCGCTCTCGGTCGCGGGCCTCTCCTTCCTCGAGATCGACCACGAGGCGGGCGAGGTGCTCGACGAGCTCCTCCGCGAGACGATCGCGCGCCATCGGATCGACCCGGCCGACTGACACCGACGCGTGTCGCGCGCCGCGCGTCGGGTGAGCTTGCCTCGTCCAGCTGACGCGGCCACAGAACCACGCTCCCGCACGTGGGGTCCATCGCTCCGAATCCCGATTGATCCCCGTGTCGTGGGATCCCGTTCGCCTAACACGCATCGATCCGTGCGACGGACCTGCGGCACCCGCATGGCCCTCGCTCGCGCGACGACCCGGTCGCGACGGCCGAGCTGCGCCCGGAGAACGCGATGCGCGCCGCACACGCCCGAATTCCGACCCCTGCCCTCCTCTTCGTCTTCCTCTCGCTCCTCGCCCTCCCCTCCCTCGCGCTCGCGACCGACGGCCTGGGCGCCGTCCGAAAACCCGGCGAGATGGGCGCTGGTGGGCTCCTCATCCGAACCGACGAGGGGCTCCGCGAAGCTCCGCTCGTCGAGACCGACGTGGCGATCGAGGTCTCCGGCCTGATCGCGCGGACTCGCGTCACCCAGCGCTTCACCAATCCGACCCCCGACTGGGTCGAGGGCGTCTACGTGTTCCCGCTCCCGGACGACGCGGCGGTCGACGGCCTGCGCATGCGGATCGGAGAGCGCGTGATCGAGGGTCGCGTCGAAGAACGCGCCCGCGCCAAACGCACCTACGAGACCGCGAAGCGCGAGGGACGCAAGGCGAGCCTGGTCGAACAGGAACGTCCGAACGTCTTCACGACCTCCCTCGCGAACCTCGGACCGGGAGAGACGGTCGAGGTTTCGATCACCTATCAGGAAGATGCCCGTTACGACCAGGGTCGCTTCCAGCTGCGCTTCCCGCTCGTCGTCGGGCCGCGCTACGTGCCAGGAACGCAGATCGTCTCGGGATTCGACGGTACGGGCTGGTCTCCGAACACCGACGAAGTCCCGGACGCAGCACGCATCACCCCGCCGGTCAGCCAGCCCGGCGACCCCCGTAGCCACCCCCTCACCCTTCACGCCGAGATCGACGCCGGCTTCCCGCTCCAATCGGTCACGAGTCCGTCGCATCCCCTTCACGTGCGTGCCCAGAAGGACGACGTCTACGCCGTCCGCCTCGACGACGCGCGCGCCCAGGCCGACCGCGACTTCGTGCTCGAGTGGACGCCTGCGGTCGGCTCGGCCCCGGGCGCCGCCCTCTTCCGCGAGACGTGGCAGGGCGATGAGTACGTGCTCCTGATGGTGATGCCCCCGCGCGCAGAGGCCGCCCAACGCTCGCGCGTCTCTCGCGAGACGATCATCGTGATCGACACCTCCGGCTCGATGGCCGGTGAGTCGATCGTCCAGGCGCGCAACGCCGTCCAGCACGCGCTCGGGACCCTCCGACCCGAAGACGCCTTCAACGTGATCGAGTTCGACTCGACCATGAGCAAGCTCTTCCCGACGTCCCGACCGGCGACCGCGCAGGCGATCTCCGACGCGAAGACCTGGGTCGCCGGGCTCGCCGCCGACGGCGGAACGAACATGCTCCCGGCTCTGGCCGAAGCGCTTCGCCCGAGCGAGGAGACGCGCGCGGTCCGCCAGGTCGTCTTCGTGACGGACGGCGCGGTCGGGAACGAGCGCACGCTCTTCCAGGAGATCGAGCAGCAGCTCGGTCGCAGCCGCCTCTACACGGTCGGAATCGGCTCGGCGCCCAACTCGCACTTCATGTCGAAGGCGGCGGAATTCGGGCGCGGGACCTTCACGTACATCGGTCGCCCCGAGGAGGTGACCGAGAAGATGAACGCGCTCTTCCAGAAGATCGACAGTCCCGTCCTCCACGACCTGCGCGTCGACTGGGGCGACGCCGACGTCGAGGCCTGGCCCTCGCGCATCCCCGACGTCTACGTCCGGGAGCCCGTCATCGTCGCCGCGCGCCTACCGAAGGACGTCGACCGCGTCGTGCTCGAGGGGCGACGGGACGGCGAGGTCGTGCGCATGGACCTCGCGCTCGGCGGCGGCGCGGCCCACTCGGGGGTGTCCCGGCTCTGGGCGCGTCGGAAGGTCGCCTCGCTGATGGACACGCTGCAGGAAGGTCGCGGGATCGATGACGTCTCCGCCGAGGTCGCTGCGCTCGGAGTGCGGCACCAGCTCGTCACGCGTTGGAGCAGCCTCGTCGCGGTCGACGTGACGCCGACTGCGCCGCCGGATGTCGACCCGGACACGCGGGCCGTCCCGACGCTTCTCCCGAAGGACTGGGACTTCTCGAAGGTGTTCGGGAACGAGGTGCCGAAGGCTCCGCGAGCCGCAGGCGGCCGGTCGGAGGGGTTCGTCGGTCCTCCGATGGACCTCGCGAGCGCGAGCAGCCGCGTCGCGATCGGGCAGCCAGTCGCTTCCGTGCAGATCGGCACGCTGCCCCAGGGCGGTACGCCTGCTGCGCTTCTGATCGCACTCGGCGGCAGCGGACTCGGACTGGGCTCGGGGCTCCTCGCCTGGAGGCGGCACCGAAGTCGGGGCCCGCGCGCGGCCGACTTCGAGCTTGGGCGCTGAGGGTGCTCGACCGGGGCGGCCGGCTGCGGTCGGCCGCCCTCGCGCTCACCCTGCTCGGCGCGCTCGCCCTCGCCCAGGGACTGTGGATCCCGGCGAAGGCGGTGCTCGCCCAACATCTGATCGCGCGCGCGTGGAACGAGGCACGAGACGGCGACGCCGCCGCGCCGAAGCCCTGGCCCTGGGCGGACACGGGCCCGATCGCGCGACTCTTCCTCGCTCCGGACGCCGCTCCGCTCTACGTGCTCGCAGGCGCGAGCGGCGAGGCGATGGCCTTCGGGCCGTCGCACGTGTCGTCGAGCGCGCGTCCCGGGGAGCTGGACAACGTCGTGATCGCGGGCCATCGCGACACCCACTTTGCCGCGCTGCGCTCACTGTCTCCCGGCGATCGACTGCGCCTCGAGACGCTCGCCACGCGGACCGACTACGAAGTCGTCGCGGCGCACGTGGTGCACGAGTCCCGCACCGACCTGATGGAACGCACGGGCGCGAGCGAGCTCACGCTCATCACGTGCTTTCCCTTCGACACGGTCCGGCCGGGCGGGCCGCTCCGCTACGTCGTGCACGCACGCGCGTTCGATGCGGCGGACGGGCGCGACGGCTAGAGCGCGTACTCGACCGGGTGGCCACCCGAGACGCGCACCGTCTCGCCGACGAGGGATCGCCCGGCGAGGGAAGCGAGAATCTCGGGCTTCGGCGTCGCGACGACCCGGCGGCCGTCGGCGAGGGTCGCGATGATCGGTGCGGACGCCGGGGCACCGTCGCGTCCGTAGACGACGGTCCCCCCCGCGACGACGGCCTCGCCCTCGGCTTCGAGCACGACGTCGAGGGCCGATGCCTTGATCGCGGCCTGCGCAGCAGTCGTGTCAGCGACGCGGAAGGGCTGGCTCGGCGCCTGGTTCGAGTAGATGCCGATCGAGTGCTTCGACAGCACCCCACCGTTGCCGGTCGCGTAGCCGAGGCGTCCGCCTTCGCGGAGACGAAGCGCCGTCGCCGCGATGCCGTGGGTCGTGTAGTTGTTGCCGGGGCCTCCGAAAAACGACATGCCGCCGGTCTGGGTCAGCCCGCGCGGGTCGTCGAAGGCGAGGCCGATCGCGTTCGCCGAGACTTCGACCGCGATCGGGAAGCACGAGTAGAGGTCGATGTAGTCGATGTCGTCCAGCCCGACTCCGGCTGCAGCGAAGGTCGCCTCGGCGGCGGCGCGAAGCGCCGGGGAGTCGCCCAGGTCTTCGCGTTCGCTCGGCGCGAGGTCCGCGCTATTCGCGCCGGCCCACGGGAAGATCGCCTGGTCCGCGAGGCCGAGCTCCCGGGCGATCGCGAGGGTCGTGACCATCAGCGCGGCGCCCTGGTCGACGTTCGCGAAGCTGTTCATGCACTTCGTGTAGGGCTCCGCGGTGATGCGGTTGGCCGGGTTCGCAGTCGCGATCTCCTCGGCGGAGCGCACCTGCTGGAACCACGCGAAGGGGTTTTTCGCGGCGACCTCGCTCGAGCGCGACATCCAGCCGGCAATCCGCTCGCGGGAGCCCTCGAGGTCGCTCCCGAGCTTCGCTGCGAGGGCGCTCTCGAAGACCGGGTACGTGTCGGCGGGGCGCACGAGCTGCGCTTCGATCTCCGCCTGGTGGAGCATGCCGCGCATCGACGCGCCTACGACCTCGTCCTTGGGCCCGTCTTTCTCGCGTGACTCGAGGGCCGCACGCATGAAGTCGCGGTCGGGGTCCGCGAGCTTCATCGAGCGCGTGGTTTCCGCGCCCAGGATCAGCGTCGTCTCGAGCTCCCCGTTCACGACCTGCTCGCACGCCCGATTCATCAGCCACTGGGGCGTGTTGCCACCGGGGCTCGTCGTCTCGCGCGCAACCTCCCCCAGCCCGAGCCGCTCGCAGGCCTCGCTCGCGATCGCGGCGCTCGCGGGCGAGAAGATCACCGAGACGAAGGTCAAGCGCTGGAGGCGCTCGCGGAGACCCGGCGCGTCGTCGAAGGCGGCCTCGGCGGCGCGCGCGGCGAGCTCGACGGTGGTGATGACGTCGTCGCGCTCGATGCTCTGGCCGAGGCCGACGAGGACGGGGGTGTGGGTGGGGTCGAGGGACATGGAATGCTCCGTGATCGTGTCGGAGCGGATCTTAGAGGTTCGCGGCCGGCCTCGTGAGGGCTCCCTGCGACCCCGGAGTTTCGTGTCGAAGCGCTACACCCGGCGGCGTTTCCAGGATCCCCCGCGGAACTTCGCGACGAAGAGGACGGCCTTCACGATGTAATCGGCCACCAGCACCGACCACACCCACTCGATCGGAGCGTCGAAGCCCTCGACGAGGACGAACGCAAGGCCGAGTCGAACGACGACGAGCCCGGAGAACACGCAGATCAGCGGGAAGATCGTGTCCCCTGCCCCGCGCAGCGCGCCACCGATCGCGAACTCGACTGCCATGAAGGGATGCGCGAAGCCGAAGATCGAGAGGACCACGACCGTCAGGTCGATGACTTCCGGATCGTTCGTGAAGGCGTCCGCGATCGGCCGAGCGAACACGACCAGACCGATTCCGATCAGGGTCATCGTCACCACGGCACTCGACATCGCGCGCCAGCCCTGTCGCGCCGAGCGCTCGGGATCCCTGGCGCCCAGGTACTGGCCGACGAGCGTCGACGCCGCGAGGGAGAACCCGACGCCGGGAATGAAAGAGAAGGACAGCAGCGTGGCGCCGATGTTGTAGGCCGCGATCACGTTCGTACCGAAGGGTGACATGATGCGTTGGAACAGCATCAGACCGGTCTGGAAGAGCCCGCCCTCGATTCCGCCCGGCACGCCGATGCGCAAGATCCGCGTTTGGAGGTCGAGATCCGGGCGCCACGAGCCGCCGTCGGGTGAGACCACCAGTCGCCGCGTCGCGAAGAGCGCGAGGAGGTGGATCATCATGACGGCCATCGCGATGTTCGAAGCGATCGCCGCCCCTGTCACGCCGAGCGCGGGCGCACCGAGGTTTCCATAGATCAGCACCCAATTCATGAACACGTTCACGATCGACGCGACCAGCCCCGCCCACAAAGGCGTCTGCGCATCGCCCGCGGCACGCAACGCCGCGCCGAAGACCATCGCGATCGAGAGAGGGATCGTTCCCCAGAGACGCCACCACAAGTAGTCCGAGCCGATGGCGACGACTTCGGGCTCGACGCCGTAGAGACCGATCGCGGAGTCGGTGAACGGAAATACGATCGCGCATCCGACCGACGCGAGGACGATCCCCTGGATCTGACCCTGCTTGTGACAAGCCGCGGCGAGCGCGGTGTCACCCGCGCCGACCGCGCGCGCAACGATCGCCGTCACTCCGATCGACCCGACCGACGTCAATGACTCGATCAGCCAGTAGAACCCGCCGCCCACTCCGACCGCAGCGGTGGCATCCGGACCGAGGTCACCGACCATCGCGAAGTCGGCGAATCGCACGATCGTCCCGGCGCCCATGACCAGCATGGTCGGCCACGCGAGCGCCCAGATGCCGAGAGGCGTGACGCCTGCGGCGGCGCCCCCGCTTCCGACGTCTGCAGCGTTTCCCGGAGCTTCGGGCGAGGACATGGAGACGACTCCGGGGCGCGGGCGAGCGGCCCGGGAACTTAGCAGTGGATCGCCGGATCGGGTCCACGAACCGCGGCCGCGCCGCCTATGATGGGTGCCCGAAAACCAGGAGAGTGAATCCCCGATGTCCGACTGTCGCGCCGCCGTCTTCCAGGGCGATGGCACCTACGCGATCCGCCGATTCCCGGTCCCGACGCCCGGCCCGGGCGGCGCAGTCCTGCAGGTCGAAGCGGTCGGCATGTGCGGCAGCGACGTGGCCCAGCTGAACGGCCACCACCACGTGCCAGGCGAGGTCGCGCCGATCGTGCCCGGCCACGAGATCGTCGGCCGCATCCACGCCCTCGCTCCGGACGCCGATCTCGACGTCGAGGTCGGCGACCGCGTAGCCGTCGAGATCATGGTCATGGAGCCGCCGACCGCCACGAACCCGACCGGGATCGTCGCCGGCTACTCGTACACGCTCGGCGTCGAACACGAGCACGGTCTGTGGGGCGGGTACGGCGAGTACATGGGCCTGCTCCCCGACACCCGGCTCCACAAGCTGACCAACGACCTCTCGGCCGCGGAGCTCACCCTCTTCGAAGGCCTCGCGAGCGCCGTCAACTGGGTCGACGTCGCCACCGTGCGCGAAGGCGACACCGTCGTCGTCCAGGGCCCCGGCCACATGGGCCTCGCCTGCATCGTGATGGCGAAGCTCCGCGGCGCCGCGCAGGTGATCGTGACCGGGACGACCGCCGACGAATCGCGCTTCGAGATCGCGCGAGAAATCGGCGCCGATCACTGCATCGACGTCCTGAAGGAAGAGGCCATCCCGCGCGTCCGCGACCTGACCGGCGGGCGCATGGCCCGCATCGTGATGGACATGGCCGCGGTCGCGACCTCGACCGTCCCCCAGGCGATCGCCCTCGCGGGCCATGGGGGCCACACCCTGTTAGGCGGCCTCAAGAACGAGCAGCCCGTCGAGATCGTGAGTGACCACCTGATCTTCCGCTCGCTCACGATCCACGGCGGCTCCGGATCGACGAGCGCGTCCTGCGCCGAGGCCTGCCAGCTGCTCAACGAGGGGCGCATCCCGGCAGCCGAGCTCCTTGGCAGGACATGCACCCTCGACGAGCTCGACCACGCGATGGCACTGCTCGAGCGGGAGGTGCCGGGGGAGGACGTCGTGCGCGTGGTGCTGACGCACGGCTGAGCCGCCCCGAACTCGATCGGGCTCCTTCCAAGTACGCGTTCGCGCTCAACTTTCGCCCCGAACCGACCGATCCTACCCCCATCTGCGTGGTTTCTAGCGAGGGGGCGGCCCTCCGCTATCCTCGGCGCCCGTTCCGCCCGACCGGGCGCGTTCGCTCCCCGACAAGACGACCGAAATTTCCGCGACAGCCGCGAACGACCGCGCGGCGCGCGTCACAGGAACTCCGCCATGGCGACCACCGACACTTCGCAGTTCAAGAACGGCCTGAAGATCGAGCTCGACGGCCAACCCTTCACGATCACCTACTTCCAGCACGTGAAGCCCGGCAAGGGCGGCGCCTTCGTCCGCACGAAGATCAAGAACCTGCTGAACGGCCGGACCGTCGAGCGCACGTTCCGCTCCGGGGAAAAGGCCGAGGTCGCCGACATCAGCGAAAAGTCGATGCAGTATCTCTACAACGACGGCGAGTCGATGATCTTCATGGACCAGGAGACCTACGATCAGATCCCGATCCCGCCGGACGTGATCGGTGAGCAGGAACAGTTCATGATGGAGGAGATGATCGTCGGCGTGCTCTTCTGGAAGGGCAACCCCGTCAACGTCGATCTCCCGAATTACGTCGAATCGAAGGTCGTGAAGTCCGATCCCGGCGTGAAGGGCGACACCAGCTCCGGCGCGAACAAGCCCGCGACCCTCGAGTGCGGCGCCACGATCAACGTGCCGCTCTTCATCAAGGAAGGCGACGTCCTTCGCGTCGACACCCGAACGGGCGAGTACGCGGAGCGCGTGAGCGCCTAGCAAGGCTCGCTCGATCGATGGTCGACGCACCCGCAATCGGCATGCACGGATCGCCCTCCGAGGAGCGGCGAGGCGACAAGCCGAAGCGAGCGATCGTCCTCTCCGGGGGCGGCGCACGCGGCGCCTACGAAGCCGGCGTCCTGCGCTTCATCCTGGACGAGATGCCTCGACGGACCGGTGTCCAACCGGATTTCGAGATCGTCTGTGGCACCAGCGTCGGCGCGATCCACGCGTGCTTCCTCGCGGCGACCGCCGACGAGACAGAAAAGCGCGGCGAGCGCCTCGTCGACATCTGGCACCGCATGAAGGTGCACGAGATCTTCGAATTCACGACCCGCGACTTCTTCCGCCTGCCGCGGCGCATGCTCGGAGTGAAGCGCGTCGCCCAACAGCTCCGCGAAGGCCAGCGCCCCGACCGGCTCTACGGCCTCCTCGACACCGAGCCCCTCGAACGCCTGGTCCTCCAGTCGATCCCGTGGCGCGGCATCCGCCGCAACCTGAGGGAGGGCCGGATCGACACGGTCTGCGTCGCCGCGACCCAGATCGCCACCGGGCGCGCCGTCGTGTTCTGCGACTCGATGCGCCCGGAGCTGCCGCCCTGGGCGAGCGTGTCGAACATCCGCATGCAGCGGATCCGCCTCTCGCCGCTCCACGCCCTCGCCTCGGCGGCGATCCCGCTCCTGTTTCCTTCGGTCCGCGTCGGCGCCCGCTACTACGCGGATGGTGGCCTTCGCCTGAACACGCCCCTCGCGCCCGCCGTTCGCCTCGGCGCCGACCGCATCATGGTGATCGGCCTGACCCACCCCGTCGAAGGCACGGTCAACGAAGCGACGGCCCAGGAGCGGACGGCCGAGTTCGGCAACCCGATGTACCTCTTCGGCAAGGTCCTGAACGCGCTCATGCTCTCGCCGATCGAGGCGGACGTGGCGCGAATGCATTTCGTGAACGACATCCTCGACGCGGGCCAGGGGGTCTACGGCGACGACTTCCTGCACGAGTTGAACGCCCACCTCGGCTCCGACGGCGACCGACAGCTGAAGCGGATCGACGACCTCGTCGTGCGCCCCTCCGAGGACCTCGGCGTCCTGGCCGCGGAGGTCGTGCGCGACGACCCGGACCTCGACTTCGGACCCTTCCTCGGCCTGCTCCGCCGGGCGACCGGCGCTGGCGCGAACGCCGACGGGAACGCCCGCGAGGCGGATCTGCTCTCGTATCTCCTCTTCGACTCGTCGTACGCGCGGCGCTGCGAGGAGGTCGGATACCGCGACGCCGAGGCGCGCGAGGAAGAGCTGGCAGCCTTCTTCGCCGACGAGTGATGCCCCCCGAGTGACCCGGCTCGCCCGAGCCGGTACGTTCCCTCGCCATGCGGGGGGACCAGCTCGCACGACAGTGGCAGTTGATCCAGCGACTGGCGCGCAGCCGCGCCGGCGTGGGCCTCGATGAGCTCGCCGAGGACCTCGGCTGCGTGCGTCGCACCGTATATCGCGACCTCGATGCGCTGATGTACGCGGGCTTCCCGGTCACGAGCGAGAAACGCGACGGCAAGGCGTACTACCGCTTCCTCGACACGTTCCAGATGGGGCAGGTCCCGTTCACCCCGGACGAGCTGCTCGCGCTTGCCTTCTCGGAAGATCTCCTCAAGACCCTCGAAGGCACCGTCTTCCACGACTCGATCCAGGCCGCGCTCACGAAGGTGCGCGCCGGCCTCGGACCCGAGCTCTCGGGCTACCTCGAGCGCCTGGGCGACGGATTCCGGGTGCTGCCCGGCCCGCACAAGCGTTATGCGGCGTTCCACGACACGATCCGCGTCCTGAACGAGGGCGTGCTCGAGACCCGCACCCTCGAGATGCGGTACCGCACGGGCCGGACCGGCGAGGAGTCGACGCGGCGGATCGACCCCTACAAGGTCTGGTACCACGGCGGCGCGCTCTACGTGATCGGCCATGACCACCGCTCCGAGGAGATCCGCACCTTCGCGGTCGATCGCATCAAGGCGATCGAGCCGACCGACGCCGACTTCGTCATCGATGCGAGCTTCGACTTCGATGCGTACACGGCATCGAGCTTTGGCGTCGTCGCAGAGCCGGCGGTCCCCGTTCGCATCCGTTTCGACGCGAAGTGGGCGTCCTACGTGAGCGAGCGCGAGTGGCACGCGAGCCAGAAGACCGAGGCGCTCGCCGACGGCGGGCTCGAGCTCACGATGGAGGTCGGCGGCAGCCAGGAGCTCGCGAACTGGGTGCTCTCGTTCGGCGGCAGCGCGACGGTCCTCGAGCCGGAGTCGCTGCGCGAGGAGGTGCGCGCGTCGCTCGAGGCGGCGCTCGGCAACTACGACTGAACGCGCCCGCGCGGGAGATCCCGCGCCGGCGCGTTCATGCGCGATCAGCTCGCGATCGCGGTCGCCTCGGCGTCATGGATCATGCCGACCCGTCGCCAATGGTCCTCGGTTCGGTCGGTGATCAGGCCGAGGTTGCGCAGGTTCGGCACGACGGTGTGCATGTAGATGGGGCTGTTCAGCTCGGCGAAGTTCGGGAGCTGGGTCGCCGCGGCGACGACCGCTTCAGGGTCGTAGCCGTACTTGTCGGCGAAGGTCCGGAGCATCTCGAGCTGCTGGTTGGCGTTCAGCGTCTCGAGGATGTTGAAGGCCCAGTCCTCCATCTCGTCCATCTCCCGCTTCGAGGCGTCCCGGACGATCCGCCGCATGTTGAGCACACCGAAGGCCGCGTGCCGCGCCTCGTCCTGCTCGACCCGGTGGATCATGGTCGAGAGCAGCTCGTTCCGGCTCTCCCTGCGGATCGTGTCCATGATGCCGACGGCCATGCCCTCGAAGAGGGTCTGCATCCCGAGCACCTTCTTCTGCATCCCCTCCGCCTGGAGCAGGATGTCGAGCAGCGTCTTGAGGTCCGCGCCGATCGGGTGGATCTCGCCGACCTTCTCGCCGAGGAACTTCGCGAGAACCTCGGTGTGCCGGGCCTCGTCGATCACCTGGCTGGCGGCGTAGAACTTCTGGTCGATCTCGGTGCAGACGTTCGTCAGCTGGCCACAGAGCTGGAGCGCGGCCTGCTCACCGTGGAGCAGCTGCGACAGCGTGTACGCAATCTCGTCGTGGGTCGCTTCCTTCTGGGCCGCTTCGCTGCCGCCGAACATCTTCACGACGTTCGCCATCAGGGAGAACTCGGGATTCAGGATCCACTCGCTGCGATCGATCGGCGTGTTCCAATCGAGGTCGGTCTGGGCGTTCCACTGGCCCGCCTTCCCCTTTTCGTAGAGGCGCCGCAGCTCGTCGATCTCGCTCTCGTACGACCAGGTCCAGTGGAGGTCGACGGGCACGTCGACGTCCACCCGGCTGCGGACGCCCTGGACGATCGCTTCGTCCTCGAAGTCGATGACCTCGAATTCGCCGATGTTCTTGCGGTAGTCGGTCAGCAGCTTGTCCATGTTCGAGATCCCTTTCCGTGAGTCTTGGATCGACCCGCTCGGGGCCGGATGGAGGCGCGTCGAGACGTCGTCAGGCCACGAGCCCGCGACGAATGAATTCGGAGACTTCCCGGCGGCGCCGCTCGACCGCGGCCGCGGAGAAGATCGACTCCCCGAGCAGCGCTTCGCCCAGGTCGCCGGAGGAGAAGTGGAAGGTGATCGCGCCGATCACCGTGAGCAGCGTGTCCCCCATCGACACGGTTCGGAACACGCCGCCGGCCATGCCTTCTTCGAGAAGTGCCCCGAAGCGCTCGAGGATTCCGGCGAGCCGGAGCTCGAAGGGCATCAGCTCGCGGTCTAGGCCGTCCGTGGCGTCCGTGGTGGCGAGGCGG
The DNA here is from genome assembly GCA_964488255.1 of uncultured Spirochaetaceae bacterium. Lineage (GTDB taxonomy): Bacteria > Myxococcota_A > UBA9160 > UBA9160 > UBA4427 > UBA4427. The sequence continues at coordinate 41,355 of CAZAUR010000028.1, forward strand.
ATCGCCGGGAAGGGCTCCTCGTCGACCAGGGCGCGCATCATCAGGCGCCCCGCCGGCAGATCTTCCGACAGCGCGCACACGACGGCGTCGATCCAGGCCTCGAGCTGTTCGACGGGCGTCCCGTCGGTCGGCACCCGGCCGAGCGCGGCCTCCAGACGGGCGAGGCAGCGGTCGAGCACCGCCGCGTAGAGGTCGGGCTTGTTCGGGAAGTGGTGGAAGAGCGCCGACTTCGACATCCCGACCGTCGTGGCGAGCTCGCGCATGCCCACGCCGGCGAAGCCGCCGACCGCGAAGAGCCCCTCGGCGGTCTCGAGGATCTTGTCCCGGCTGTCCGGAGGGCGCGGGGTGTGGGATTCGGGCGGGGCCATGACGAGCAATCTATCGACCGACCGGTCGGTCGGTCAACTTCGAAGTCGAAGTCGACGGGTGACTCCGGGTCGATTTCGGCTTCGGGGGAACCGATCGGCGCTGCGCTTCCTCCCACGCAACCGGGGGGCCATCCATCTCATCAACGCCGCAATTCTCAAGCGGAATTCGTCGTCAACCGGGGGAGTTGCCGAGCGGATCTCGCTATCGTCCGCCCGCCTCGAGCGCGGCGAAACCGCCGAGCTTCGCCCGCGCGCGTCCTCGGCATCCATCGACGGGCCCGTCCCCCTTTTGCGCTCTTTTCCGCGCTCTCCCGACTCGCCATTCAGCGTCCCCAGGAGCTCGGCGAACCCTGTCCGACCTCGCCCAGCGACTCCAGAGCGACCACGAGTAGACCCCTAGATGCCCAGGCTGCGCCGCGCCCCCTTCCCGAGCCGACCGACGTCCCGCCCGAGCTCCGTCGCGAAGCGGACGATCCTCGCGATCGGCCTGTGGGTGGTGGGCCTCTCGGCAGGCGCTGCCCCCGCCCAGGTTCTCCTCGACGAAGCCGACGCCGCGTCGACCTGGACCGTCGGCGATCTCGAGCTCCGCTATGCGGTCGACCATCCCGGAAACCCCGCGGTCGACGCGCTGCTCCCGGTCGAAGTGCAGCTGCGCTCGATCGCGAACGGCTACACCGCCGCGACCGACGAGGAACCGGGCGGGCGCCACGTCTTCGGCGCGAGCGGAACGACCCCGATCGCCCTCGATGCCGAGGGACTGGTCGCCGTTCTGACCGCCGTCGTGCACGAGCTGCACGACGAGGGGCTCTACGGCGTCGACGTCCGCCCCGCGGCGAGCGACTTCGATCTTCAAGCCGAGCGCGATCTTCGCGCGCCGGATCGAACGCGCCTCGCCCTCGAGATCCGAATCGGCCGCGTCGCCCAGGTACGCACGATCGCCGCTGGCGAACGCGTGCAGAGCGACTGGAAGATCGACAACGAGATCCACGAACGCATTCGCGCGGGCTCCCCGCTCCAGCCCGCCGGCGTCGGCCCAGACGGCACGACGGACCTCCTCGACCGACGCGAGCTCGAGGACTACCTCCACCGCCTGAATCGCCACTCGGGACGCCGGGTCGAAGCCGCCCTCTCCCCCGGCGAGGAGCCCGGCGAGGTCGTGCTCGACTATCGCGTATTCGAGGCGAAGCCCTGGTATGCGTATGGGCAGGTCAGCAACACCGGAACGAATCGCACGAGTCTCTGGCAGCAGCGCTACGGCATGAGCCACCGCCAGCTCTCGGATCGCGACGACGTGCTCTCCCTCGAGTACCTGAATACTGGCGGCGACGACGTCCACGGGGTGACCGCGCGCTACCAGGCCCCCTTCTTCGGATCCCAGCGACCGCGCTGGATGAATCGGCATCGGGGCGACCCCGAATGGCTCGAGTGGATCCCGCGCGACGACATCCCCTGGTGGGGCGTCGATCGTCTCAGGTGGGAAGTCGAATTCAGCTGGAGCCGCTCCGAGGTCGGCACCGCCGCCACCTTCTCGAACCTCGCGAACGACGTCGTGACCAGTCGCGGCGCGCTGTACGGCGGCCGTTTCATCTACGAGACCTACCAGTACCGGAACCTCTTCATCGACCTCTGGGGCGGTCTCCGTATCCGCGACCTCCGGGTACACAACAACACCGTGAGGACCGGTGGCGACGCCGTCCTCGTGCTCCCTCGCGCCGGAATCCACGCCGAGCGCCGCAACGCCCTGTCCAGCTTCACCGCCGACTTCCAGATCGAGGGACAGGCCAACGAGATCGACGAATCGAACCGCAGGGCCCTCGGTCGGCTCGATACCGACGACCGCTTCGTGCAGCTGGGACTCGCCGTCTCGTGGTCCACCTACCTCGAGCCGCTCCTGCGCCCGGAGGCCTGGCGCGACCCGTCGACCCACACGAGCTCGACCCTGGCCCACGAGCTCGCGGTGAGCTTCCGGTCCCAGCTCTCGCTCGACGACGCGCGCGTGATACCGCAGGCGAACGCGACCCTCGGCGGTCTCTACAGCGTGCGCGGCTACCCGCAGTCCGTCGCCGTCGGCGACGATCTCTACGTCGGCAGCATCGAATACCGCTTCCACATTCCTCGTGCGCTGCCGGTCACTCGTCGCCCGCTGAACTTGCCCCTGCTCGGCGATTTCCGGGCCGCGCCCCAGCAGGTCTACGGTCGGCCCGACTGGGATCTCGTGATTCGCGCATTCGTCGACGCCGGACATACCCAACGCAACGCCTCCGGCGGTCGACCGTCGGAGAAGGACCAGATCCTCGTGAGCGCAGGAATCGGTGCGGAACTCCAGATCCTCTCGAACGTGCGGGCCCGGCTCGACTACGCCGTCGCGCTGACGGACGAGCGCGGCCCGCGGAACGTCGGCGGCAAGAACTTCGTGACCACCGGAGAGAGCGAGGTTCATGTCCTCTTCAGCATCGTCTACTGATCGCCCGCGGCGCAGGTCACACGACACGAGCCGGGCGAGCGCCGTCGAGCGCTTCGTCGCGCGGGTGCTCGTCGTCGCGATCGTGGCGATGACCCCGGCTGGATACGCCGGCGCGAACGACGACTGGGCGGACCAGGGCGTCGCGACCGGCGGCACGATCGACAACTCACAAGACGACTACACCGGTGTCCACACCGACGATGCCTCCATGCACGTGCTCTGGGGGGGCGGCATCGACCAGGACGCAGGCCACACCCTCGAGTTCACCTCGAGTGTCGCGAGCGGATCGGAGTTCTGGAACGAACTCCCGCCGGAGCTCGCGGCGATGATCCACGGCACCGTCCTCTCGGGCGACAACGACGTCGTCATCTTCGTGACCCCGGCAGGCCTCTACGTCGGAGGGACGGCGATCATCGACGTCGGCACCCTCGTCGCCGTCGGCGGCGACGTCACGCCCCTCGATCCCGCCGACCATCCGTCCGTCGAGCTCTCGGGGGTGATCCTCAACGAAGGCGTGATCAAGGCCAGCCAGGACGTTCTCCTCTACGGAAGCCACGTGATCAACGCCGGCGAGATCACGACGCCGGCGGGGCAGCTGCTGATGCTCGGCGCCGACTCGATCCACTTCCTGGACGCCGACACGATCGCTGAGGGCCTGCTCGATCCCATCGACTTCGTCGCGCTGCTCGGTCAGGGAACCGCCCGCAACATGGGCGACCTCTCGGCGGAGAGCGCTGCGTTGATCGGTCGCCGCGTCATCAACACGGGCCACATCGAAATCGCCGACGGCACGCTCATGATGCTCGCCGGAGACGCGGTGCATCTGCGCAGCTTCGGCGACCCGGTCGTGGTCTCGCTTCCGCGGAACGGCCTCGAGTCGAACCGCGTCGAGTCGCTGCAATACGCGGTCGAGAATCGCGGCACGATCGACGCGGGCCGCGGCCACGTTCGACTCGCCGCGGCGGACCCTCTCGGCTGGGGCATCCGACAGATCGCGTCGCCCGGCGGCGAGACCCCTGCGACCCGAGCGGGATCGATCGAGATCGCGGGGAGCGAGAAGGGCCGCGTGGAGATCGCCGGCCGTGTCGACGTGAGCGATCGCGAGGCCGGAGGCGTCGGCGGAACGATCGACGTCACGGGCGAGACGATCGTGCTCGAGGGCGACGTCGTCGACGAAGCCGGCACCGTGCTCGAGGCAGGCGCGACCCTCGACGCGTCGGGTGACGCCGGCGGCGGCACGATCCGCGTCGGCGGAGAGGAAAAAGGACAGGGCGACCTCCAGCGCGCGCGCGGGCTCGTGGTCGCCGAGGGCAGCGAGGTCCGCGCGGACGCGATCACCGACGGTGACGGCGGACGCGTGATCCTCTTCGCGGAGTCCCTGGCGCACATCGCAGGCGACGTGTCCGCGCGGGGCGGCGCGCTCGGGGGCGACGGCGGCTTCGTCGAGACCTCGGGCCTCCAGCATCTGTCTCTCGAGACGACCCCGGATCTCTCTGCGCCGGAGGGCGACGCCGGTGATTGGTTGATCGATCCCTTCTCGATCACGCTGGTCGCCGAAGACGCCGTCGGAGCGACCGACTGTGAGACGACCGGTCCCTGTCTGAACAAGGCGGTCGAGGCGATTCTGGCGCCGAACTTCGACAGCGCCGGCTTCGACGACATCCTCCGCACGATCGACCCGGCCGAGAACCCGACGATCGCGGACACGAACTCGCTCTCGATCGCGCTCCTGGTTCGCGCGCTCGCCGTCGGCACGGACATCACGCTCTCGACCGAGGCGTTCGATCCGAACGGAGTCGATCCTGCTGAAGCGCTCACGCGAACGGGCGACGGCAGCATCACGATCCAGGACTCGATCCTGATCCCGAACGGCGACGCCGCACCGGGCACGCGCGCGACGCTCACGCTCCTCGCGGCGGGCAACATCAACGTGGACGCCGACATCCTGGTCGGCAGCGGTGACCCCAACGTCACGCCGGACATGAACCTCGACCTCGTCTTCACGGCGAACGACCAGGCCCAGCGCGATCCCAACCAGGACTTCGGCCCCGACCAGACCCACGGCACCGTCGACATCGACGCGAACATCCGCACCGGTGGCGGCAACGTCACCGCCCGGGGCATCACGATCGATCTCGACGGCGGCGCCTCGATCGAGACCGACGGCGGCGACGTGTTCTTCCAGACCGGCTCCATCGATCGCTTCGGCAACATCGGTGAATTCGGCGCCGCGGACAATCCCGTCGCGCCGGACATCATGGGAGTGGGCACCGGCATCAACATCGCGGGCACCATCGACACCGACCGCCCCACCGACGACGGCCTCGACGGCGGATCGGTGACGATGCAGGCCGACAGCGTCAACGTGCGGCAGCTGCCGATGGGTGGAACGACCACGACCCACATCGAGGCCGGCCGGGTCGACGTCGGCGGGTCGATCACCACCGGCGGTGGCAATGTGGCGATGCGAGCAGGCACCCGCGGATCGACGAGCGTCGGCAATGTCGGCTTCACCGGAGCGACCGTCGACACCGGGGGCGGCAGCCTCACGATCGATGCGAATCGCCTCTCCGCGGAGGACCCCGCGGTCGCGATCGTCGACACCGTGTTCGCCACGGTGGCGGACAACGAAGGCGGCCAGATCGAGCTCAGCGGCGCCAACATGATCACGACGGCCGGCGGCCTCGCCGCGATCGGCAGCTCCCACACCCAGCGGGTCGCGATCGAAGGCATGCTCGACACGACCGGCGGCAACTTCGGCGAGAACGGTCTGCTCGGGATCTTCGCGGGCGACGCGAGCGGACAAGACGACGCACTGCAGGCGTTCGGCGCGGGCAAGATCGAGATCGGCGGAAGCGTCGCGACCACACTGCAGGCGAGCGGCATCAGCCTCGAGGCGCGGGACGTCGAGACCCTCACGTCCGCGGGTGCGAACTCGGTCGCGATCGTCGCGAGTGGCAACAGCTCGCTCGAGTTCCTCGACAGCGACGTCGGCAAGAACACCGACAACGCGCTGGTCGACGCGGACTTCGTGACGGCGGGCCTGCTCTCCGTCGAGGCGGAGCGCCAGGCGGTCTTCGAACGCAACACTCTTCTGCAGGCGAACCTCGTCGACCTGAGCATCGCGGAGATCGCGACGTTCCTCACCGACGACGAGCGAGCCGGCCTCGATTCCCAGTTCATGAATCCGTTCCTGCGTCTCCATTTCGACGGCATGGGTGGAGTGAACGCCGTCGACGGCGTTCGAATCCAGGCCGACAGCGTTTCGATCCGGACCGCCGCCACATTCGACATGACCGAGGACGGGACTGCGCCGGATCCCGGAACCGAGGACATCAACTTCCAGCGAGAGTCCTTCGGCGACTACCGAGGCCTTCAGCTCAGAAGCGCGGACGGCGCGTTCCGACCGGAGAACGTCACGATCGAGCAGGCGAAGGCGCTGAACGTCGTGGACGACATGGCGACGCCGATGCAGGACTCGCAGCTCTTCTTCGGCGGCCGCTCCGGTGCGGGAAGCACCGACGGAATCTTCGGCGACGCCGACATCGGCGTGAACCACCAGAACGTCACGCTCACGAGCTTTGGCGGTACGCTCGACGTCGACGACGCGGCCGGCTTGAACGACGACACCGGCGCCGCGCTCCGCAGTCGCGTGACGCTCAACGGCGGCCTCGTGTTGGACGGATCCGGCCCTGTCGACTTCCTGGGCATCGCCAACGCCTTCGAGGTCGAAGAGCTCACGATCACGTCGCCCGGCGATCTGACGATCGATGAAGACGCCATGTCGACGTTCGGCGCCCTCGCGACCGGCATCCTCTCCGCCGACGAGCTCTCCTTCGTCGCCGGGCGCCCGACCGACCTCGAAGACCTGGGCTTCGACACCTCGCTGCTAGGCGGAACGCTCACGGTCGCATCCGGACTCACCCTCACCGCGGCAGACTCCCTCTCCCTCCACGGCGGCGCGAACGGCTTCGGCGACCTGGTCTTCGACGCACCCGCCCCGACCGCGACGCGACTCGAAGCCAACTCGATCTCGCTGCGCGCCGGCGCGGGCCGCGACACGCAGAACCTCGACCCCGACGATCGATCCGAGATCCAGGGCGCGGCCGACGTCGAAATCCGCGACGCGGCGAGCGCCGCCTTCCTCGCCGATGGCACGCAGAAGACGTTCAGCTTCCGACAGGACGCCGCGATCGACGCCGCGACCCACCTGCCGACCCTCGACGACTTCGGGATCCTCGCCGGTGGCTTCGGCACGACGGGCGAGCGTGTCGACTACTCGCTCCGCTCGGACTTCGGCGTGATCGACCTCTCGACTGGCGGGTTCGACGACACGCAGGTCCGCGACGTCGACATTTCTCTGATCAGCACCGAGGTCGGGGGCCTGCCCGGGATCTTGCTGCCGACGGGCTTCGTGTTCGACGGCCGCCACGTGACCCTCGGCGGTACGACGAGCTTCGGCTACTCGCAGGACCTCGCGGATGCCTTCGCGCCCGCCGGCGTCGCTGCTGCCGCCGACAAACAGCTCACGCTGCGCGCCGGTTCGAACGGCGTCGGCTTCCTCACCTTCGGCTCCGGGGTCGTCGTGCGCGCGCCGCATATCCGGCTCGTCGCGACCGACGGCGAGGAAGGAGACTTCGGATCGACGATCGTCGTCGCCGGCGCGAGCTTCGACCTCTCCGACGGCGCCGCGAACGACCGCAGCTTCGTCTTCCACGAGGACGAGTTCTTCGCCGTCACCGATCTCCCGACCGAATCGCAATTCGATGTCGGTATGGGCCCTGTCCTTCCGTCGATCCTGGCGATCCGAAACGACAACGGCACGATCGACTGGAGCGATCCCGACTTCACCGCCCTCCCCCTCGAGCTCGGCGACGCCCTCGACCCGGGCCGTCTGATCCTCGAAGCCGAGAACCTGATCCTCACGGCGAACTTCGACACCGACCTCGTGCTCACGTCGGACACCGGCGATCTCGCCAACCTGCGACTGAGACTCCGTACCGAGAACCTTCGTCTTCAGGCGATCAACGGCACGGGCGTCGAGGACGGCGGCCGGATCGTGGCCGACGAGCGGACCGGTGACACGGCCGGCGCGATTTCCCCGACCAACGACGCCGGATTCGATGCGGAACACCTCCTGGTCGAGGGCTTCGAGGTCGACGCCGAAGCGACGACGGGCAACCTGAGCGGACTCTCCGAGACGGCGCCCGGCTCCGGCGTGTTCGACCTCGCGACGGCCCGTGGTCCGCGGACGATCACGATCATTCAGGACGGCGACATCCTGCCCGACAGTCCGACCTGGCCCATGCCGCCGATGACGCCCCAACCCACCAGCCTCATCGAGCGCTTCAACATCGCCGGCCACCTCGCCCGGTCGCAGGAGGACGACGCGAACGGCGATCCGGAGCCGACCGACCTATTCCTTCAATCGACTTTCGGATCGATCGTCGTCGCCACGGACTACGTGAGCGGGAGTGATCTGATCGTCGGCAGCGCCTTCTTGCCGGAAGGCAGCGACTTCTTCTTCGAGAGCGGCGCCTACACCTTCGGTGACCTCACGGTCCTGACGGAGGGTGACATCACCCTCGACGACGCGGACATCACCGCCGACCTGCTGCAACTCGAAGCGGGCCTCCTCCTCGACCAGCCCTTCGTCGCCATCGACGGTGTGGGCGACAACGTGATGGGCCAGCTCGTCTTCGACGACTCGACCGGCAACTCCGACCTCACGGCGAACACCCTGATCCTCCGCGCCGGCCCGACCTTCCGGGTCACGAATCCCGATACGGACGGCGATGGCCTGGGCGAAGACCTCGACCCCGCAGCGCAGGCCGCGATCGACTTCAGCGGGCTGGGCATGCTCACGGTCCGGGACGGGATGCGCGAGTCCTCCCTGACCGTCTCGTCGACGGCGGACCTCGACACGTCGGCCGTGCTCGACGGGATGGCCCAGGGAGCAACCGAGTGGGATCTCGTCGACCTCGGCTCCGTCCAGTTCGAGACGCGGGTCGTCGACTCGGTCGGCGGCGACACGATCGGAGCCCTCGGAGATCACGCCCGGCGCTTGATTCTCGGCTCGGACGAGACCGGCGCGACGCTCGAGATCGTGCTCAACTCCGCGATCGCCGACCCCTTCTCGGCCGCGCGCTTCGAAGGCGGCGTCGAGCTGCGCTCCAACGACATCCTGATCGACGCGACGGACCCCGGGGCCAGCGTGCAGCTCGACCTCGAAGATCCGAACCTTCGGATCACGAGCCGATCGCTGCTCACCGGCTTCGAAGCGCTGTCGGACCTCGACGTCGTGTCGAGCGAGATCGATCCCGAAGAGCGATCCCGGCCGCGGCTCCGGGTGCGTGACGACGACGACTTCTCGTCGACCCTGCTGCCGCGCCTCGACCGATACTTCCAGCGCGGCTTCGTCTTCGGATCGACCACGCTCGTGACACAGGAGAGGGACAGCCTTCGCTTCATCGAAATCGGACTCGAGGCGGACGATTCCGATCTCGTCTTCACCGACGATCTTCGCAACGGCTCGATCGGATCGAATCTGTCCTTGAGCTTGATCAATCGCACGATGGAACGTGAGCTCCAGCTGGCGGTCACGCAACTCCGACCGGGCGTGGGCGACTACCAGTTCGAGTCGCTGACCGACATCGACATCCGGAACAACCCGGCGCTCGAGCTCGCCTCCTTCGAAGTGACGGGCTTTGACAGCATCTCCATCCCCGCGTTCGACCCGGACCTCGCGATCGCCGGCAACGCGAGCCCCACCGTGGCCACGAATACCGACTTCGGCATGCACACGCTCGGCGACCAACTCTGGGACGCGAAGCTCTCGCTAGGGGAGACCGCCGACCTCCTCGGCCGCGATCTCCGATTCACAGGCGACATCTTCCGCAATACCGTGATGGGAATGGTCGCGCCTCTCGACGTCGGCCTCCGCATCCGAACGACCGGAGAGGTCATCTTCGAGGACGACATCGGCGTCGACGGTGAGCCGATCAGTGACGGCGACACACCTGCCGCGCGACTCGGATTCCTTCACGTCTTCTTCGACGACGACTCGGACGGCCGGGTCCAGTTCGGCGAGCGGCTGGACAACGACGCGAACGGCATTTTCGAAACGCCCGTCGATGACGACCAGAACGTCTTCGTCGACGGAGACATCCTCTTCGTCGCCGTCCCCCTCGACGAGCCGAACGACCCGAACGACTCGAGCGACGGCGACGCGATCGCCGATCTCACCACCGCCCTCACTGGTGCAGCGGACCTCGACGCCGTGGACGACGTGCTGCACGACGCCGATGCCGGCGCCGGCCGCGACCGTCTCTCGCCCATCGCGACGATCGGCAAGGCCGTCGGCAACCTCGCGTTCCGCAGCACGAACGGCGGCAAGTTCATCATGAGCTCCGGCGAGCGCCTCGCCGTCGGCGGCAACCTGACCATCGACCACGCTGGAGAGGTCGTGACGATCGGCGACGCCGCGGCGAGCGGCGCGGCGGGCATCCGCGTGATCGCATCCGAGATCGGACTCGTGAAGCGGAACGCGGGCGTGACCTTCCTGGCGGACGGCTCGTCGACGCAGGACGGCGGCTCGTCGATCCTCGCGAACCTGATCGACTTCGGTGGCGTGACCCCGATGGCCATCGGGGTCGGGAAGCAGCCGATCTTCGGCGTGCCGGACCCGTTCGACCCGACCCTGCCGGCCTTCCTTTCGGGCTTCCCGGTCGCCGAGATCACCGCCGGGGGTGGAGCACTCGACCCGTCGGCGTTCACCTTCGTCGGGAACGCGAACCTGGATCAGGTCGCATCCCCGATCGCCCAGGGCGGATCGCGCTCGGAGCTCACCGGCGCGATCCCGCCCCTCGAAGCGCCGATTCGCGCGCCGGTCTGGCGCGCGCTCGCGCCTCTCGAGAACGCGGAACGCATGACCGAGCTCGGCGTCGACGCTCGCGAGACCGATTCGGCGATCCTGCTCGAGCGGTTGGAAGGCACCGCGATCATCGACGATCTCGGGCTCGTCGCGACGAGCAGCAACGTGCCGGTCACCGAATCACGGCTGAACCCGAAGGACGCGGAGCAGGCGATCGCGCTCTACGAGTCGCTCTTCGGCCCAGACGGCGAAAGCGCCCTGGCGGTCCAGGCGACGCTCCAGGGCGCGCTCGATCGCTACCTGCAGACGACGCGCGCACGGCGGGTCGTCGGTTTCGAGCTGCGCCGCTTCATCCGCAACCGACCGAGCACGCTGCTCGAGGCCTACACGACCCTCGATCAGCTCGACGCGCTCTTCCGCTACCACCGACGGCTCGGCCTGTCCCGCGGTGAATACCGGCAGATCCAGCGCGGCTGGCTAGAAGCGATCCAGCCCGAGGGTATCAGCCTCGACGAACTCTCCGAGGCGATCCACCCGTCGCGCTACGTCCGCGGCTCGGACATCCTGGACATCTTCGGGCGTTAGGCGGCGTGCCGACTCGCGGGTCCGGCTACCAGACCTCGACCTCGCCGAGGCCCTCGAACTGCGGGACGATCTCCTCCGCGGGTCCGAGGACGATGATCGCGGCGCGATCGGGGTGAAGGTGCTCACGCGTCGCGCGGTGGACCGCTTCGAGGTCGACGGCGCGAAGCCGCCCGCGGTAGGTATCGAGGGAATCGTCGGGCAGGCCGTGGACCTCGAGGTCAACGAGCGACGACAGGACCGACTGGCTCGTCTCGAGCGAGAGTCCGAAGCGTCCCACGTTGTAGGACACGAACTTCGCGAGCTCGTCCGCCGTGACCGGACGGTCCGAGCGGATCCCCTCCATCTCCTCGAGCAGCAGGTCGACGACGCGCCGCACCTGATCCTTGCGGGTGAAGGTCGAAACCGAGAAGGGGCCGGGCACCGAGCGCAGCGAATAGCCGGAGCTCACGCCGTAGGTCAGGCCCTCGTCCGCGCGCACCCGCATCATGAGACGCGACGAGAAGCCGCTGCCCCCGAGCGTGTCGTTCATGAGGTCGAGCGGGAGGCGATCTTCCTCGGTCCGCGCGATGCCCTCGTGCCCGACGATGATGCGCGCTTGACCGAGCTCCGGCTTGTCGATGACGACGATGCGTCGGGACTCCGGGGTGATGGCGGGGGGCGCGAGCGTGTTCGGAGGCGGCGTCGCTTCCGGAAGGGAGCCGAAGAGCGCGCTCACCTCTTCGACCATCGCCTGCGCGGCGACGTCGCCGACCGCCCAGAAGATCGTGTTCGACGGCACGAAGCGATCCTGCCAGTAGGCGCGCACGTCGTCCGGCGTGAGCCCACCGATCGTCTCTTCCGTTCCCGATCGCGGGAGTCCGTAGCGATGGCCCGGATAGAGCGCGCGCAGCGCGTGCCACCGGATCAACGTCGAGGGATCGTCCTGTGCGGCGACGAGCCCGGCCTGGTGCTCCGCGACCGCCTTCGCGAACTCGGCCTCGTCGAAGCGCGGCCTGAGCGCGACGTCTGCGAGGATCTCCATCAGCAGGCTGCGGTCCTCGCTCAGACCCGAGAGCGAGACCCCGGTCGTGTCCCAACCGGCGCTCACCGAGAGCGATGCGCCCGCGTCTTCGACGACTCGCGCGAGCTCGAGCACGTCGCGATCGCCGGCACCGCGCTGCATCACCTCGCTCGCGATCGCCGCGACGCCGGCCTTCGCCGGCGGCACGCTGCCCGCGCCGCGCCGAAGCTCGACGCCGAGGGCAACCCGCGGCAGGCGGTGGTCTTCGAGCACGAGGAGGGTGAGTCCGTTCTCGAGCCGCGTGCGGGACAGCGCGCCCGCCTCGACGATCGGGCCTTCCGTCGGCGGCGGCGGCGGAAGCTCCCAGGCCGGCGTCGGATCGCCGCCGAGGGAATCGGGCAGGAGCGCGCAGCCGCCGAGGCCGAGCAGCGCGCTGAGGGCGATCGTGCCTGCGACCCATGCGGTCGGGACGTCGGCGCGGCGCATCATTGCGCACCTCCTTCCGACGGAGCCAGCTCTTTGGTGGCCGCGTCCTCCACGACCGGCGGCGACAGCACGCGCACGACGTTGCGGCCGGCGTCGGTCAGGTAGGTGCGCACGACACGCTGGACATCGGCGGGGGTCACCGCGCGGATCGCCTCGATCCGCTCGGCGAGGGGACGGACGCGGCCAAACATCACGATCTCGCGACCGAGCCGCCCCGCCATCGAGTGATTCGTCGAGAAGCGGTTGATCAGCGACACCTCCATCTGTCGCTTCGCCCGCGCGACCTCTTCCTCGCTCACACCTTCCTCGGCGACCTTCCGGATCTCGGCCATGAACGCCTCCTCGAGGACGTCGAGAGAGACGCCCGGTCGTGCGCCGGCGGACGCGTAGAACATCCCGGCGTCGGCCATTTCCCAGTAGCTGCCGTGGGCGTAGAGTGCGAGCTCCTGGTCGTAGACCAGCGACCGATATAGCCGGCTCGATCGTCCACCCGACAGGATCTGACTCGCCACGTCGAGGGACTCGCCGTCGCCGTGGCCGGACGGGGGCGCGTGCCAGCCCGCGAAGAGCAGCGGCAGGTTCGCCTCGTAGTACACGTCGGCGCGTCGCTCGCCGCGCTGTTCGACGACCGTCGTCGGGTTGCGCGGAATCGACGGCGCCGTCGGCAGGCGCCCGAACGCGCGCTCGATCTGCGCGAGGGTCGGCGCGGTCTCGAAGTCTCCGACGATCACGAGGGTGAGATCGTTCGCGGCATAGTATGTGTCGAAGAACGCGCGACAGGCTTCGACGCTCACCTGCTCGACGTCGGTCCGCCATCCGATCACCGGCCAGCGATAGGGATGGGCCTGCCACACGAGGGCGGCGAGGGCCTCGAAGCCGCGACCGTCGGGCGTGTCCTCGGTGCGCAAGCGGCGCTCTTCCAGGACGACCTCACGCTCGCTCGCGAGGCTGTCTTCGTCGATGATGAGATTGAGGAAGCGCTCGGCCTCGAGGTCGATCACGAGGGGCAGCGACTCCGCGGTCACGTCTTCGTGATAGACGGTCACGTCGCGGCTGGTGTAGGCGTTGATCCGGCCGCCGCGCTCGTTGATGAGCTGGGCGTGGACTTCCTTCCCGATGTGCTTCGAGCCGCGGAACATCATGTGCTCGAAGAGGTGGGCGATACCCGTATGGAAGGACTCGTCGGCCGAGCCCGCGTTCACCCAGATCTGGACGGCGACGACAGGCGTGCGGTGGTCCTCGAGGAGCACGACGTGGAAGCCGTTGTCGAGTCGCTTCTCGATGAGCGCTTCGGCCGGGTCGGCGACCGCCGGCGGGCCGCCGTCGTCCGCTAGAGCGACCGGCGCCGCGGCGACGACCGCAACGGCGGTCGCTGTCTTGATACCAGTCACCAGCGCAGAAGCAGGCCTGAGCAGAATGGCTGACATAAGACGTGTGCCCCGCGCAGCCACCCCCGGCTGCGCGTGGAGACCCTCGAGAGGGCGAGATCGGTCCGTCATGGTCGGGGACCGTATCGGTTGCACCCGGAGGTGTCGAGCGATGCAGCCCAAACCGGCTAACGTGAAGACCCGCCCGGACATGGGGGCGTGGCGCCGAAGGAGTGAGGACCGGGATCGATGGCCCCTGGATTCGAAGAGAGCGACGAGCAGCTCCATGCGCTGTTGTCGAAAGCCAGGACGATCGCGGTCGTCGGCGCGAAGGACGACGCGAGCGAAGACGCGTACCGCGTGCCGCTCTACATGCAGCGCGCCGGCTACCGGATCGTGCCGGTGAACCCCAAGCTCGAACGCACCCTGGACGAGACCTGCCACGCCGACCTCACGACGGTCGAGGAGCCGGTCGACATCGTGAACCTGTTCCGCGCGTCCGAGCACGTCCCCGGACACGTGGACGAGATCCTCGCGCTCGACCCGCGACCGCGCGCCGTGTGGATGCAGCTCGGCATCCACAACGGCGAAGCCGCGCTGCGCCTGCGCGAGGCGGGGATCGGCGTGATCCAGGACCGCTGCATCATGGTCGACCACCGCCGACTGCTCGGCGCCGAGCGCTGAAGTGGCCGGCGACGGAGGCGATCGACTCGTCTACTCGAGCGAGCACGGGCGGGTGTGTCCCGAATGCGGCCGGAGCGAGTCACGCTGTCGCTGTCGCGGCAAGGGCGCCCGCGCGCGCACCAAGGCCCGCGAGGAAGCCGCGGCGGCGCAGCAGAGCGACGGGATCGTGCGCGTCGCGCGTTCGACGAAGGGCCGCAAGGGTAAGACCGTCTCGACGGTGACCGGCGTGCCCCTCGACGAGGACGCGCTCCGACAGCTGGCCGGCGAGCTCAAGCGCCGGTGCGGAACCGGCGGCGCCCTCAAGGACGGGGTGATCGAGATCCAGGGAGACCATCGCGACACCCTCGTCACCGAGCTCGAGGGCCGCGGTTTCACGGTCAAGCGCTCGGGCGGCTGAGCAGCGCGGTCGCGGTCAGACCTCGTCGCGCGTCAGCGCGAACCAGCTCCCCATCTCCTTGCCCTTGCGCGAAGCGGAGCCGATCGTGACGTGCTCGGACACCCGGCGCAGTCGGTCGACCATGAAGCCGTAGACGAAACGCGACAGCCCGCGCTCGTTCGGACGGACCGCCGGCCATGCTTCCGGCGTGGCCTCAGGGAGATGGTTGTAGTCGACCAGGACTTCGCGGGTCTTCACGTCCTCGACGGCAACGAAGTATCCGGGGCCCGTGATCGGCGCCATCGTCTGGAAGTTGTACCCACCGAGGCGCAGCGGCTTCGCCGCGTCCTCCCCCGGCAAGCGGCAGAAGCGCTTCTCGAACACCCGGAACGCCGGGAGCGTATTGAGGCCGAGGTGTCGCACCTCCTCGAGGTCCGCTCGATCCGGCGGCACCAGATCCGCGAGGCCGACCGGCGCATAGCCTTCGACCTTGCGGTAGAGCGCTCGCTGCTGCTTCCGAGCGAGCCGCCGAACGAGGCGCGCGCGAAGCAGCGGCGAGAGTCCGTCGAAGAGCGCCGCGATTCCGCCGGGCCCGACTGCCGCATCCTCGACCTGCCGACGAAAGGCTTCGTGGACCTCGTCGAGGGTCTCCGTGTCCGTTTCCTGAGCCAAGTTCCCGCGCTCCCATGGGTGCCGGCCGAAATCACTGCGCGCCGGCGGTCGCCATTGCGGCCCGGAGAGTACCGCCCGGGCCGCGATGCATCCGGCCCGACTCGATTACCCCGTGGGAATCATCGAACGTCTAGGTGGAAGCTCCAACGAGACGCGGGTAAAACGCACGAGATCCGCCTATACCCGCGCAATTCCACCGTTTTCGGGATCGAGCGGCCTGCCGCCCAGGGCCCACCTCCGCTAATCTGCTCGCGGTCCAGACCCCCGCCCACCTCCTGTCGTCCCCCGACCTGGAAGCCTCGGAAAGCCCGACCCTGGCCTCGCCAGAATCGCGCCCGAGCCCTCCCGGTCCGAGGAAGACACCGGGTGACGGGTGGTCAGGTCCCGCGAGAGGTCCGCTCCTCTGCCCAGCGTGGCTCAAGCACCTGCGCAGTCGAGCCGACCGGCACCGTGAGAGAGGGAGCGGTCAGCGCGGCGGAGAGGCAGCAGGCGGGCGCAGAACGAGCGCCGCCCACCCCCCGTCCCGCCTCTCCCGACCGCGGGCCGACCGGGTGCCAGGGACCGACGACAAAAACCGGGACCCGCCGGCCGAAGGCGGGGGAAGCAAAGAGAGGGGAAGAGACATGTCTGAAACTGCAGAACTCCGCGTCGGGGGCAAGACGCTCGAGCTGGACGTCATCGAAGGAAGCGAGGGCGAAAAGGGAATCGACATCACGAAGCTCCGGGCCCAGACCGGATACATCACGCTCGACCCCGGCTACGCGAACTCCGGCTCCTGCCAGAGCGCGATCACCTTCATCGACGGTGAGGAAGGCATCCTTCGTTACCGCGGCATCCCGATCGAGGAGCTCTCCGAGAATTCGAGCTTCATCGAGGTGTCCTACCTCCTGATGAACGGGAAGCTTCCGACGCAGCCCGAGCTGGACACGTTCGAGGAGAGCATCCGCCGACACACGATGCTCCACGAGGACTTCAAGCAGATGTACTCGGCGCTGCCGAAGGACGCCCATCCGATGGCGGCGTGTTCGACGATGGTGGGCGCGCTCTCGACGTTCTACCCGGACTCGCTCGATCCCCGGGATCCGGAGCAGATCGAGCTGTCGACCCACCGGCTGATCGCCAAGCTGCCGACCCTGGCCGCCTACGCGTACAAGCACTCTGTCGGTCAGCCCTTCCTCTATCCCCTGAACGAGCTCGACTACGTCGGCAACTTCCTGCGGATGATGTTCGGCAACCCGTGCGAGGACTTCGAGGTCGACCCGGTCGTGCGCAACGCGCTGGACCTGCTCTTCATCCTGCACGCCGACCACGAGCAGAACTGCTCGACGTCGACGACCCGCCTGGTCGGCTCGTCGATGGTCAACCTCTTCGGGACGATCTCGGCCTCGATCAACGCGCTCTGGGGCCCGCTCCACGGCGGCGCCAATCAGGCGGTGATCGAGATGCTCGAGGCGATCCACGAAGAAGGCGTGACGGCGGCCGAGTACCTCGAACGCGCGAAGAGCGGCGACGAGAGCGCCCGACTCATGGGCTTCGGCCATCGCGTGTACAAGAACTACGACCCGCGCGCGAAGGTGATCAAGCGAGCCTGTGACGACGTCCTCGAACGCATGGGCATCCACAGCCCGCTGCTCGAGATCGCGAAGGAGCTCGAGGAGATCACGCTGAAGGACGACTACTTCGTCGAGCGCAAGCTCTACCCGAACGTCGACTTCTACTCGGGCGTGATCTACAGCGCGATCGGCACCCCGGCGAACATGTTCACCGCGATGTTCGCCATCGGCCGACTGCCGGGCTGGATCGCCCAATGGAAGGAGCTCCACGAGGATCCGGCCTTCAAGATCGGCCGCCCGCGGCAGATCTACACGGGCCCGACGAAGACGCCCTACACGCCGATCGGCGGACGTTAGATCCTATGAGGCATGGCCCAGAAAGAAGGCCGCTACCGTCGACTCCTT
>CAZAUR010000029.1:0-59027 GCA_964488255.1 uncultured Spirochaetaceae bacterium
CGTCAAACTCTGGAGGCCTCCCCAGCAGAGCTGGGGGGACTCCCGTTTGGCTAGCGCGGTGATCGCGACCCTGGGTGCGATGAGCGCCTTCGAGCCCGAGCTCGCCGTGGGGATCACCCTCGCGCTGCTCGGCGTGTTCCTGCTCGTCTCACGCGGGATGGCCCGGGCGAGCGAGACGAGCGACGACACGCCCGCGGACGGTGCGCGCGAAGACCGTTAGGCGCCAGAGGCGAGATAGGCCTCGATCTCCTGCCCGAGATGCTCCGGGTTGAACCCGAAGGGGCCGATTCCGGGGTTGTAGATCACCCGTCCCTCGCGATCGAGCAGATAGATCCGGGTGGGCTTGCCGGTGTACATCGTGCTCACGCGATCGTCGATCGTGTCGACGTAGACGGTCATCTCGCCATCGAAGAGCGTCTCCTGGCACGCGCTCGCGACGGCGCGCCGCTCCTCGAGAGAAGTCGGATCGACGACGTCGGTGCGGACGCGCGCGTCGAAGAGGTCCATGACCGCTCGCTGTGTGCGCGTCTCTCCGAGCCACCACTTGTCCGAGGGGTGCGCCTCTCGCACGTAGACCATGATGAACTCGACCTGGTCGCGATACTTCCGGAAGACATCCTTGAGACCCACGGTCCCGTCACTGAAAGGCGGTCAGGTGTAGCTCCCGAAGACCAACGCGACCGGGCGCTCGCCACGGAACGTGGCGAGTCGAACGGAGTTGTCGCCCGTCGTGTCCGCGAGCTCGAAGTCGGGCGCGAGGTCTCCCACCTTCGGCGAGCGACGATCGTTGTCGAGCTGCCAATCGAGTTCGTGCTGGCGCCAGTCGTTCGCCTTGCTGCCGATGTCGCGAAGCTGCTTTGCAGGGTCCCGCCCCTCGTACAACGAGAAGACGCCGACGAGGACGATCGAGGCCAGCGCGAGGCCACCGAGCGCGCTCCGGCGCGTCGCTTGCCGACGGAGCCCGAGGACCAGGCCGAGCGCGACGACCAGACCGAACCCGCCGATCGCGTCCGGCGCGCCGGCGGCCACGGGCGCCAGGAGCATGAGGCCCACCCCGAGCGAACCCGCTCCGGCGAGCAGGCGCCGATCCGAAGGGACCGAAACGAAGCCCCAGGCCTCGGCCCCCTCGCCGACACCGCCCTCCCCCGACCGCAGCAGCAAGAGCCCCTGGATTCCGAGGTAGCTCGCGAGCCCGACCTGCATCACGAACACGACCGTGTGGAGGACGAGCGGAATCCCGCTCGTCATCAGGCTCGCGGGATCGACGACGCTCTCGTAGACCGGATCCATCGCTGGGCTCCTCCCGTCGGCACGCGCGCCAATTCAGCGCGCGGCCGCACCTGCCTGCGCGGCACTCACGTGACCGGCGTCGACCATCCAGGAGATCAGGTCCCGGAACGAGGTCTCGGCGTCGATCGGCCGCCGCCTGAGCAGTGTACACGCTTCGGCGTCATCGATCGGGACACTCCGGGTGAGGACCGCCGCGGCCTCCGACGTCAGCTGGATCGGGCGACCCAAGAGCCCCAGGACGTCGCCCACCCGCCCCATCGCCCGCAACAGCCAACCCGGCGTGCGCTGCGCTCGCAGATCGTGTCCCGTCAGCTCGCAGAGCAGGCGATGATAGGCCGCGTGGTCGATGAAGAACGCGGGGGCCATGAGTCGCGACGAATGGGGTGCGCCCCCGAAGATCGCGGAGAGCAGCCGCGCGAGGTCGCGCGCGTCCGTCGAAGGCAGGCCGCCCTCGGTCACGAGGACCGACCCGGCGACGAGGGCGTCGGCCACGAGCTTGGGGCCGATCGAGAAGGTGGGGTCGTCGGGCCCCTGGACCGCCGCCGGATACACGATCGTCAGCGGTAGGCGCGCCTGCGCCTCCCGCGCGATCTGCTCCGCGGCCGCCTTCGTCGCCGCGTACATCTCGGAAGGCGTCGTCACTTCGTCGTTCGCCGTCATCCTCGGCCCGCTCGCCGGGAAGAGCGCGAGGATGCTGGACACGTAGACGACGCGTTCGAGCGTCCCGGTCGTCATGGCGCGCTCTGCTGCGGCGAGCACCGCGCGTGTCCCGCCCACGTTCGTCGCCTCGATCTCGGCAGCGCGGCGCCGATCCGGCGAGAAGAGACCCGCGCAGTGAAGCACGCCCCCGCAACCCGCCATCGCCTCGTCGAGTCGTCGGGCGTCGTCGATCGATCCGACCACCGTCTCGACGTCCGCCGACGTCCGCCCGAAGGGCGCGAGCACGCGGTCGGTCTTCGACGCGTCGCGCGCGAGCACGCGGATCGTGTGCCCCGCCTCGAGCAGGGCCGCGACCGCGTGGCAGCCGATCAGACCGGTGGCCCCGGTGACCAGGATCCTCATTCGAGGAGTCCCCTCCTCAGTAGATGCGCCCGACGAAGTGACCCCAGAGGTCGAAGAGGAACATGCTCGCGAGCGCCGCCGCCGTCGACTCGATCGCGATCCGGGACAGGCTCCAGCGCGGCTCGCTAATCGACTCGTCGAGACGAAAGACGCTCGGGAAGCTCGCCACGAAGTACATCGAGTAGATGATCGAGCCGTAGACGAGCATCGCATCGAGGTTCTCGTACCAGACAGTCGTCGATGCGGCCTGCGTGATGTAGAGGAACGTCTCTGCCCACGCCCAGAAGAGCGCCGACACGAGGACGATCCCGACCCAGGCGAAGCGCTGCGCCGTCTCTGCCAGACCGACCGTCATCGACCGCACGCGCCGCATACCGACGATCGCTGCCGTGTGATAGACGACGAAGAAGGCGGTCGCGTTCAGGTACATTCCGACCGGCACCTTCTGATACGTCGCCTCGGCCGTGGCTTCGTCGGGCCCGACGAGGGCCGAATCGAAGTAGAGATGCACGTCCGGATGCCTGTAACGCAGGCCGAGCAGGTCGAAGAAATACTCGGTGTGGAAATACGTCACCCAGAACACGAACAGAAACATGTAGACGTTGAATTTCCACCAGTAGCTCTCGCGCCACGGCACGCCGCTGTTCCGCCGCAGCCACGCCGGCAACAGGATGCAGTACGGCACCCACATGCCGAGGTTCTGCACGACGTGCCAGAACGAGTTGGTGTCGAGCCAGCCCATCCCCTGCATGAGCGCGTTGTAGGCGAAGAACACGGGGATGAAGGTCAGGAAGAACTTCTCGCCCCAGGCCTTGTCCGGATTGGGCGAGAACCATCGCGACGCCGTCGTCATACCGGCCGGTCTCCGTCGATCACGCAGCGCCGCACTTCACGAGCCCGCGGAAAGTGGTCGGAGAGGCCACGGTGCACCGTCGAGCGCTCGTCCCAGATCGCGAGGTCCCCTTCGCTCCAGCGCCAGCGCGCGTGAAAGATCGGCTGATCGATGTGGCGTTCGAGGAACCGTAGCAGCGCCTCGCGCTCGGAGGACGCGAGCTCGACGACCTCGCGCATGAAGCCGCCGCCCCAGAGCAGCGCACGTCGGCCGGTCTCGGGATGAGTGCGAACGAGGGGATGCACGACGGGCGGATAGCCTTCGCGGAGCTTCGCGGCGATCGGCGCCGCCGCTTCCGTACCGAGCTTCCGCTCCATACCGCGGATGAACGACTCGTTGTCGTGCCGAACGGAGAGTCCGTCGCAGAAGCGCCGCATCTGCGCTGACAGCGCGTCGTAGGCAGCGGTCATCGAGCCCCACATCGTGTCCCCGCCCCGGTCCGGTGCGATGGTCGCGCGCAGGAAGGCGGCGGTCGGCGGCTCCGCGGTCCAGGTCACGTCCGTGTGCCAGTAGTCGGTCGAGGGCGGGCTGTCGGGGCCGTCCGTGATCGTCTGGAAGCTCGGCTCGGTCTCGCCCATCACACGCGAGAGGGGGAAGACGCTCGGGTTGCCGAAGCGGCCGGCGAACGCGAGGTGCCCCGCGTCATCGAGCCCCGTCTCACGAAAGATCACGACTTCGTGCTCGAGCAGCGCCTCGCGGATCTTCGCGACGTCGCTATCGGACGCGTCGCGCACGTCGACGCCGCCGATCACGGCGCCGAGGGCGCCTCCGAGGGGCTGTACTTCCACGATTCGTCCTCCGCCTGAGACCCGACCGGGATGTTCGCCAGCGTGCTCCGCGGTGGCAACCGTCTAGTCCACGCGTTCCATCACGTAGAAGACGTATCCGAACGACCCAAGTCCCGTCCGCACGATCTCGAGCTCCTCGTAGCCGTCCGCCACGCCTTCCTGCCAGTCGTCCGTGTCCCGTTCGTCTCGGACCGCATCGAGGCGCGCCTCGATCAGCGTGTAGTAGTCGTCCCACCACTCGTTCTCTGGCACGACGAGGTCACCGAGCAGGCGATAGCCCGCCGCCTCGACCGCTCGAACGTTCTCCTCGTGGGGCCGGATTCCCGAGTAGTGCGCCTCCCAGAACGTGCGGACGTCCGCGGGGGGATCCTCGACGAGCCAGGCCACCTCGGAGACCGCGATGCGTCCGGCGGGTGCGAGCAGGCGTCGCCAATCGGCGAGTCCCGCGTCGAATCCCACGTTGTAGATCGACCCCTCGGCCCAGATGAGATCGACCGAGCCATCCGGGAACGCGTCCTTCGGCAGCCCGAGCATCGAACCGCTGCGCGCCTCGATCCGGTCGGACAGACCCGCTGCCTCCACGCGCTCCGTGACTTCCTCGAGAAACGGAGGAATCAGATCGAGCGCGGTCACCTGGCCACCGAGGTCTGCCGCCAGCACCAGCGTCTGACGCCCGGGGCCGCATCCCATGTCCAGCACGCGCGGCGACTCGCGAATCGGCGCCGCGAGCGCGAGGGCACGCCGGGTCGACTCGTCGCTGCCGGGTCCCTGCTTCGGCAGTCGGTCGTGCAGCCGCCAGAAGAGCTCGATGCTGACGAAGTGTCTTTCCTGCTCGGTCTTGCTCACGGTCCGTTCCCCGTTCCCTGGTCGATCCGCGCGACCGAGTGATCCGCGGCGAGCACGACCGTCCAGTCCGCCCGTCGTGGAAGATCCGCGAGCATGCGGATCGTCAGGCGCTCGTAGTGTTGCACGAAGCGGTCGACGGCGGCCGCGTCGAGGCGACGCTCGGCCGGCAGCGACGACTCCTGTTGCAGCCGCCACCGCCGCACGGCGTCGAGCCCGGGCACCTGCAGAAAGACCAGCTCGTCGAGGATCGACCACAGTTCCGCGTAGTCGCGGGCGAGGCGTGAATCGATCTCGGCGCGCCACTCGCCGCCCGCGTCGTCCTCGCGTTCGAGGGCGTTGACCGGCGCATCGGATTCACCCGCAGGCGCCGGCCCGGCCCCGACGCACCACCCCTCGAGCACGACGAGATCGAAGGGTCCCTCGCGCACTTCGGTCCCGGCGCGATCGTCGCGTCCCTTGTCGAATCGCGGCAACTCGACCGGCCCGGGCTGGAGGAGTGCGTCCATCGCGGCTCGGAGTGCACCGACGTCGTGGCTCCCGGGCAGTCCGCGCGTCTCGAAGAGCGGATGCGTGCGCGAAGCCATGGCCAGTCGCTCGGCGCGGGGGAGGTAGTAGTCGTCGAGTCCGACGACCGCGACGCGGAGTCCGACTTCGGCGCACGCCGCCTCGATCAGTCGCCCCAGGGTCGACTTGCCCGCGCCCTGCCCGCCTCCGAGGCCGACGCGCCGAGGACGCCGATTCCGCCAGGCGACGGCGAGCCGCGCCGCCAGCGCGCGATAGTCGCGCGGCGCGGAGGGATCGAGGCGCGCTTCGATTCCGGCGGCCTCCGACGTAGGATCGTCTCGCACGTCGTGCCCGGGCTCAACCGTGATAGACCGAGACCTCGACCGCGTCCGGCAGGGTCGAGTACTCCATCATCGCCGGTCGATGTTCGCTGTCGTAGCGACCGCAGGTGCGGACGTACTCGAGGTATTCGGTCGGATTGAAGGACTCGCCAACGTTGTCGGCGACGACGACGCTCCCCGCGCGCAACAACCCGTGCTGCTCGATCGCCTGGAGGTCGCGCTTGTAGAAGTCCTTCCAGTGATCGAGGAAGACGATGTCGAAGGGGCCGTCGAGGTTCGGGATCGACTCGCCGGAATCCCCGAGGATGATCTCGACGCGATCGGCGAGTCCCGCATGCGCCACGTTCCGACGGGAGGCCTCGGCGTGCTGCTCTCCGATCTCGAGCGAGACGACGCGCCCCGAGTCCCCGACCTTCATGCCGAACAGGATCGCCGAGTAGCCGACGAAGGCGCCTAGCTCGAGCACCCGCGGTCCTTCGGGCGCGCGGTCGAATACCTCGCGAACGAGGTCGCCCTTGTCCGGTCCAATGTTGATCAGGAACGCGATCTCGCGCGCGTAGTGGTCCATCGCCGCGAGCACGCCGGCTGCGTCGCCCTCGGTGACGTTCGCGGCCACGTAGTCGCTGACTCGGAGCGGCTCCCTCTCCATCGTCTGGATCAGCTCGACGAGCTTCGACATGCGCTCGCTACTCCTTCGACGTCCGGTAGTCCCCGAAGCCCTCGTCGCGCTTCTGCAACGCGCTGGTGAGCTTGCCGTCGCCCTTGCCGGTCTGGTTGATGAAGGCCTGGAAGCTCTTCTGATGGATCGCGAGGCTGCAGATCTCGGTGCCCTGGCGAATGCCCTGGCGGAGCCCCATGGCGTCCATCTGCCGGTGGACGGCGCGCTTGTTCAGCTGGACGATGTCCGGCGGAATCGCCGCCATCCGCTCGGCCATCTCGAGGGTCTTCGCTTCCAGCTCTTCGAGCGGGAAGGCGCGGGTCGCCCAGCCGCGCTCGGCCGCCTCGATCCCGTTGATCGAATCGCCGGTCAACATCATCTCCATGCCCCGGCGCATGCCGACCAACCACGGGTGGAACTGCATGTCCGGCACGCCGAAGCGGACCGCCGGATATCCCATCTCCGCGTCCTCGGCCATGTAGACGACGTCGCAGCCGGTCGCGAGCTCGCTGCCGCCCGCGAGACAGAAGCCGTGGACCTGGGCGATCACGGGCTTCGCCAGGTCCCAGATGCTCATCCAGCCGTCGGTCACGTGGCGCGGCCACTGGCCTTCGCCTTCGGCGGAGAAGAACGGGTACTCGAGCCCCTCGTTGCCGCCGCCGAGGTCGTAGCCGGCGCTGAAGCTGGGGCCCGCGCCGCGCACGATCTGGACGTGGACGTCCGGATCGTTGTCGCCCTCCTGCAGCGCATGCAGCACCTCGCCGCGCAGCTTGTGGTTGAGTGCGTTGCGCTTCTCGGGTCGGTTCATCGTCACGCGATTCACGTGGGGCGCCGGCCGATCCACGAGCACGACTTCGTAGTCGCTCGCAGACGCGGGCCACGACGCACGCGCGTCGCCTTGGGATCCGGGGGCTTCGTTGTCGTAGCTCATCGGGGGGCTCCATCTCGCCGCGGGGAGTCGCGCGGCGTACAGGGGATTCGGGTCGCGCAGGCGGTCTCGCGCGCGATGCCGGATCCTAAACCGCTGACCCGCCCGTCACAACGCGCGCGTCGTGGGCGTGATAGCCTCCGCTCGCGCCCGCCGACTGGAGCTCGTGCCATGTCCGACCGCTCACATCGCCCTTCGAAGCCGTTCCTCACGCGCCGCGCGTTCACGCGTGCGGTGGTCGGGAGTGCCCTGGGCGCGACGGCGCTCGGCCCCTTCGCGCCCGGGCTCGCGCTCGCCGACGATACCCCCGCTGCGAAGCTCCCGGCGTCGCGCCGACTCCTGGACGACAGCCCCTTCGTCTACATCTCGCCCCTCAAGAAGGACGGCAGCGAGAGCACGTGTCACGGTGAGCTCTGGTACGCGTGGATCGACGACGCCGTCGTCGTCACCGTCGCAAGCGATCGCTGGAAAGCGACCGCCCTCGCTCGAGGCCTCGATCAGGCGCGGATCTGGGTGGGGGCCCACGGGACCTGGAAGACCTGGTACGGCGGAACGAACGAGGCCTTCCGTGGCGCACCGAACTTCGTCGCCCGCGCCGAACGCGCCCGTGACGATGCGCTGCTCGAACGACTGCTTTCGCGCTACGAGACGAAGTACCCGGACGAGATCGCCGATTGGCGCGAGCCGATGCGCAAGGGCAACGCGGACGGCTCCCGGATCCTGCTGCGCTACGTCCCGGCCGGCTGATGCGCCTAGCGGCCTAGGCCCAGTGCCCCTCGGCGTAGGGCGTGTTCCAGCAGTGCGCGAGGCGACCCTCGTCGTCCAGCTGGAACACCTCGATCCCGCACATCTTCACGTCCTTGCCGTCCGCGACCATCGTCATGTTCCAGACGCCGGTCACCGTCGCGTCGTCCGCATGCACGATCACGTTCGAGATCTTGACGTTCATCTTCTCGATCCCGAACTGGACGCGGGCGATCTGTTCGTCGTGGGAGAGCGCGGTGGTCTTCTCCGGGTCGTGGCGCGTGATCGGATCCGCGCAGAGCTCGCGGATCAGCTCGAGTTTTCCCTGGTTGTTCACTTCTTCCCAGTAGCGCTCCATCACCACCTGGGCGCGCGGCTTTCCGGTCTCGACCATCTCTGCACTCCTCGTTCTGGATGCGGTCGAGCGTAGGCCGCATCGATTCCGTTTCAACGACCCGCGCTACCGTAGGCATCCGTCCCCCCTCCGGAGTCCCGAATGCCCGATTCCATCCCCCGCACCGCCCTCGTGACCGGCGCCTCCGCCGGCCTCGGCGTCGAGTTCGCCGATCAGCTCGCCGCGCGCGGCTACCACCTGATCCTGGTCGCGCGCCGCAAGGAGAAGCTCGACGAGGCCGCCGCCGACCTGGCCGAGCGACACGGGGTCGACGTCCGCACGATCTCGGCGGATCTCGCCGACCCGGACGCCCCGCGCGCGCTCTTCGAAGCAACGAGCGGCGAAGGCCTGCAGGTCGACTTCCTGGTCAACAACGCCGGCAGCGCCGGGCCGCATCTCCTCGAGGAAGAGGACTGGGCACCCCAGGCGGCCTTCCTCGAGCTGATGATGACCTCCGTCACCCACATGTGTCACCACTACATCCCGCCGATGCAGGCCCGGGGCTTCGGACGCGTGATCAACGTCTCGTCCTTCGCCGGCCGCATTCCCCGCCCCGCTGGCGCGCACTACGGCCCATCGAAGGCCTACCTCATCGCGCTCTCGGAAGAGCTCGCGCTCACCCTGAAGGGCACGGGCGTGAACGTGTCGGCCCTCTGTCCCGGCTTCACACACACCGACTTCCACGCGACCGCCGACATGCTGGACATGAAGAACGCCATGCCGAAGTTCATGTGGTACGACGCGACCACCGTCGTCCGGGACGGCATCGAGGCGGTCGAGCGCGGCAAGCCGATCCGGATCTCCGGCCGTCTCTATCGCTGGCTCGACCCGTTCGCGCAGTCGGTGTTCATCCGTCCGCTCATCAAGGCGCTCGCTCCCGGTCGCTAGCTCGATTCGGATAGCGGCCCCGTCACGATTCGCAATCGGCCCCGCTTTCGTCGGGCCTCGCGCACTGGCTCCAATTGCTACCGTCGATCGCGCGCCGGGTCCTCGCCGGCCCGGCTGCGCGTCGCCCCCCGTTGAGCGCGACCGACGGCGATGTTCCGTCCTCGCGTGACGAGCCGAGCATG
Source organism: uncultured Spirochaetaceae bacterium (assembly GCA_964488255.1). Taxonomy (GTDB): domain Bacteria; phylum Myxococcota_A; class UBA9160; order UBA9160; family UBA4427; genus UBA4427. The sequence goes on from CAZAUR010000029.1 coordinate 9,518, forward strand.
AGTCTTCCGAGCCACCATCCCTTCTCTCTCGAATACACCGCCGAGCCGCGTCCCGTCTTCGAACGCGCCCACGCCGGCGACGACTTCATCGAAGTGCCCGAGATGCAGGCCTATCTCGTGCACGGCTACGAGGCCGTCCGCTTGCTCTGCGATCACCCGAGCGTGTCGCGCAACCCGATGGACGCGGGCTTCGGCACGGCCGAGGAACAGCAACAGCGCATGGAGCGCTGGCCGACCCTCGAGTCCGCGGCGCTGCAGATGGTGGGCGACGACGGCGCGAACGCGAACTCCCTCCTGCTGCGCGAGCTGCTCGCGCCCGATTTCCGCCCGGCGATGATCCGCAAGATGGACGAGACCGTGCACGAGGTCGTCGAGCAGGTGTGTGCCCCCCTTCGCACCGAGCGCGCCCTCGACGTCGTGAAGCTCGTGCAGGAGGTCCCGCTCCGGGTGATCTCCCGGCTGCTCGGAATCGACGACGCGACGACCGACGCCGACCTCTTCCTGACCTCGGCGCCCGACTACTTCCGCGGGATCAGCCCGGTCGCGGGCGACGAGGATCGCGACAAGGCGGAGCGAGCGGCGGTGACCCTCGCCGACGTGATCGGCCGAACCGTCGAACACCGCCGCGCGAACCCGCAGACGGACATGGTCTCCCAGGTCATCGAGATCGCCGACAAGCGCGGGGACGTCCCGATCGAGACCCTCGTGCGGGTGCTCGTCGTGCTCGTCGCCGCGGGGACCGACACGACGCGCCTCTCGACCTCCCTCGCGGTGAAGACGCTGCTCTCGCATCCCGACGAGATGGAAGCGCTCCGCGAGGACCGGTCGAAGCTGAAGAACGCGGTCATGGAGTGCCTCCGCTACGAGAGCCCCACCAAGTATCTGATGCGCGCGTCGCTCGAGGACTTCGAGATCGAGGGACAGGTCATTCCGAAGGGTCGCCTGCTGCTGCTCTCGCTGATGGGCGCCGGCTGGGATCCCCGGGTCTACCCCGATCCCGACCGCTTCGACGTGGACCGCGACCTGCGCGGCAGCCTGAACTTCGGCTTCGGCTCGGGTTACTGCCTCGGGGTCCATCTCGCGCGCCTGCAGGTCGGCACGCTGCTCGACTTCGTGCTCGATCACCTGCCTTCGACGGCGCGCCTCGATTCCGACCGGATCGAGTGGGACCCGGGCAACCTGTCCCTGCGCGAAGTCACCGCCATGCCGATCGAGATCCCGTAGCGGAGCCGATCGGGCCAGGAGGAAATCCCATGGGTCGCATCGACGGAAAGGTCGCCATCGTCACCGGCGCCGGTCTCGGCATCGGCAAGGGCATCGCTCAACGCTATGTCGAGGAAGGCGCACGCGTCGTCGTCGCCGAGCTCCAGCCGGATGCCGGCAAGCAGACGGCCGACGAGCTCGGCGAGAACGCCTTCTTCGTAGAGGCCGACGCGTCCGACAAGGAGAGCGTCGAGCACATGGTCCGCGCGACCGTGGACCAATTCGGCACGGTCGACATCCTGGTGAACAACGCCTGGGGTGGCGGTCGGATCGGGCGGATCGAGAACAAGACCGAGGAGCTGATGAACCACGGCCTCGGCATCGGCTTCCTCGGGCCCTTCTGGGCGATGCTCGCGGTGCATCCGATCATGAAGGCGAAGGGCTGGGGACGGGTCATCAACATCTGCTCGCTGAACGGCGTGAACGCCCACATGGGCACCGCCGAGTACAACACGAGCAAGGAAGCGCTCCGCGCCGCCACGCGAACCGCAGCGCGCGAGTGGGCCGCCTCCGGGATCACCGCCAACGTCATCTGCCCCGCCGCCAAGTCGAACTCCTTCGCCCAGACCATGTCGGCCCACCCGGAGCTGATCCAGGCCGCGGACGGCGCGAATCCGATGGGTCGCATCGGCGACTGCTACGAGGACATCGCGCCGGTCGCGCTCTTCCTCGCGAGCGAGGACTGCCGCTACCTCACGGGCAACACCCTCTTCGTCGACGGCGGGTCCCACATCAACGGCTCGTCCTGGGCGCCGGATCTAGACGCCTAGCAGTTTCGGGTCCAGTCCGTTCGGGGCTGGCCGTTCAGATCGGTCGGCCGAGCGTCGCGTCCCCGAAGAAGAGCTGGACGAGCGCATCCGCGTGCGCCTCGACCGCCGAAGGCTCCGTCGGGTCGTAGTTCGAGACCCGCCGACACTCGGGCGCCTGGCTGAAGATCAAGCCGACGGCGCCGGCGAAGATGTAGGTGAAGTGGATGCCCGGCACCTCGGGAGCGAAGCGCGCGTGGCCGCGCATCTCCTCGAAGAGGCGGTTCAGCAGGGCGAAGAGCGGCTTCACGTGCCGGTCGACGATCCAGCGCATGCGCGGACCCGACCGCTTGCCCTCCTCGTTCATCAACAGCACGAATTCCGGATGGGACGCGACGAACTCGACGTAGCGGCGGACGAGAAGCGCGAGGTCGTCCCGTGAAGGCCGCGCCGCCACCGCCTCCCCGAACGCGCCGAGCGCGTCGTGGAGATCGGAGAAGGCCAGGTCGACGGCTTCGCGCCAGAGCGCCTGCTTCGTCTTGAAGTAGTACGGGATCAGGCCCTGGTTCACGCCGGCGGCCTGGGCGATCGATCGCGTCGAGGCCCCGTCGAAGCCCTGCTCGGAAAAGCTCCGCAGAGCCGTCCGCACGATCAGCGCGCGCGTGGACGCGTCCGCTTCCGGGTCGCCCTTCCCTGCCGTCGTGCGTCTCGCCACCATGCCGTCCCCCTCTTGTCGCCCAGTTTAGGCGACCGAATAAGGGTGGGGCAAGCGATCCCCGGACATCGGATCAATCGTCGGCGTGGAAGGTCGCCTTGAGCGCGTCCATGTCCTTGCGCGTGATGGTCTCCTCGACCTCGTATCGCGCGATCCGCCAGCCGGCGGCGGTCCGAACGTGCTCCGCGCGCACGAACCCGCTCGCGACGTTCGTCATGCCGGCTGTCTCAACGGCCTGCAGGTGGCTGGTGGACCGCGCCGCGTCCCCCTCGACGTCGATCACGTGCGTGTTCAGGTAGTGGCGCACGGTCCCCTCGGTCATCGAGACTCCGGCGCCGAACATGCGCCGGAACCACTCGACGATCGTGTCGCGTCCGGTCGACTCGTCGACCACGCGCTCCTCCCCGCAGAGCTGGACGAGCACCCAGGTCGCGTCCTCCGCGATCACTTCGGCCGCAAGCGTCTCGAGATCACCCCGGTCGAGGGCCTGGTAGTAGAGCGAGAGCAGGTTCGAGATCTCGGCGTGGGCCAGCGCGCGCTCAGCGGCGTCCATCGCTCCTCCTCACTCGCCGCCCGAAGTCGCGGAGGTCGCGGCCGTCGCAGGCGAATAGAACTGCGCCGCCCAACGCCGATAGTCGGCGATCGGCCCGTCGTCTTCACAGAGCCCCGGCTGCGCGCGGTACATCTTGTTCTCCCAGATGGCGAAGTCCTGCTCCGCGAAGACCGCATGCTCCGCCATGTAGGTGCGGATCTCCTCGCGTGCATCGTCCGGGGCCGCATCCCCGATTCGCGCGATCACGCCCATCCGGACGTGGGTCGTCTCGCCGTCGATCGGCGTGAGTCCGGTCGCGACGACGGTGTCGTAGTGGCCCGCCTGACGCAGCCAACTGAAACCCATGCCCCAGTTCTCTCCGTGCATCGTGAGCTGGTCGTGCCCCTCTAGATGCGTGAGCGGCTTCTCGCCTCCGACCTGCCAGAGGAAGGAGCCCTCCCGGAAGTCGCAGGAGCGGTCGTCGGGCACGGGCATGTGATGCACGCGGTCGAAATGCGGCCAGTCGATGCCGTTCTCCGCCATCTCCTGGGGGTGGGTCTTGACCGTCCACTCCCAGGTGAGCCAACTGCGGAGCCAGCCGTTCTCGCCCCAGCCGGCGACCTCCGGGATCTCGAACGTCGGAGCCTCGTCCTCCGCGTGGTACCAGACGAAGATCATCCCGTTGCGCTCGACGACCGGGTAGCGACCGATGCGCACGTGCGACGGCACACGCTTCGTGTACGGGATCGCCTCACACGCGCCGTCCCCGCCCCAGCGCCAGCCGTGGAAGGGACAGCGCAGCGTGTCGCCGACGACCTCTCCTCCGACACCGAGGTGGGCCCCGAGATGCGGGCAGTAGGCGTCGAGCACCGCCGCCTCGCCCCCTTCCCCGCGGAACAGCACGAGCTCGCGATCCAGATAGGCGAGCCTCCGGAGCTCCCCCGGCGCCAGCTCGTGGGAGTAGGCGACGACGTACCAGCTGTTGGGGATGCCGAAGGGGAATCGGGACATGGCGGGCTCCGCGAGGTCTCTCCGAGGCAGCTTACCGGATTCACGACGGGCCCTGGAAGCCCGGATTCGGTCGCTAGAATGAAGACGGGCGCCCACCGTGCGCCGTGAGGAGATCCCGATGTTCCGACTCGATGACCGTGTTGCTCTCGTGACCGGCGCCGCCCGTGGCGTTGGCGCGCAGATCGCCAGGACCCTCGCCGAGGCCGGAGCCCGGGTCGTCCTCGCCGACATCCTCGTCGCCGAAGGCGAGAAGGTCGCGTCGGAGATCGGCGACGCCGCGAGCTTCGAATCCCTCGACGTGACCAACGAAGAGGACTGGGCGCGCGTCATCGAGTCGACCATCGAGCGACTGGGTCGCGTGGACGTGCTCGTGAACAACGCGGCGGTGCTCCACCTCGGCACGGTCGAGAACACACCGCCCGACGTCTTCCGACGCCTGCTCGAGGTCAACACCGTCGGTCCGTATCTGGGGACGCGCGCGGTCCTCGGCACCATGAAGGCCGCGGGCAAGGGCTCGATCGTGCACATCTCCTCGATCGACGGACTCGTCGGGATGAACGGCGTGTGCGCCTACTCCGCGAGCAAGTTCGGGGTGCGCGGCTTCGCGAAGGCGACGGCCCTCGAGCTCGGGCGCTCGGGCATTCGCGTGAACGCGGTCTGCGCCGCGGGCGGCAACCCCGAGATGTACGGGCCGTGGATGGACAAGATGATGCCTTTCCTCGACCAGACGATGGAGTACCAGGAGAATCGCGGCATTCCCGGCGGCGCGACCCTCGACCAGATCGCGAACGCGGTGCTCTACCTGGCATCCGACGCGAGCGACGGCGTCACCGGCATCGACGTCCCCGTCGATGGCGGCGCGACCGCCGGCAAGTGGATCGCCGGATTCAACTCGCTCTAGATCTCGCGCGCGCCTTCCAGATCGAAGAAGGCGCGCATGCTGAGCACGCGGCCCTGCTCGTCGATCTCGGCGACGTCGATCACGTCCAGCTCGAGGCGGCGGCCATCCTGTACGACGACGGCCCGAAGCGGCACCGCGGCTTCCAGGCCGGCGACGCAGGCGGCACCGACGACCTCGAGGGACTCCGCGAGCTCGTTCTCGCGGTAGAAGGTGTTGATCGCGTCGATCCCGTCGTGGACCGGGCCACCGACGGGAATCTGGATCTTCGCCTCGGGCGCGTAGAGCGAGACGATCGTGTCGACGTCGGTCGCGGTCACGGCCTTCGTGTACTTCTCGAAGAGTGCGTCGAAAGCGGCCTTGCTCATGCCTTTTCCTCTCTGGCGGCAGCCAGGTCCCGGATCTGGGCCATCGCCGGATGGTGCGCGAGCAGACCGCCGTCGACCGACAGCACCTGCCCCGTGATGAACGCCGCTGCATCGGACGCGAGGAACACCACCGCGGCGGCGATGTCCTCGGGTCGGCCGAGCCGCGCGGTCAGGGTGTTGCCTGCGTAGACCTCGACCTCCTCCGCCGGCACGTTCGCTTCGAGCGCGGGGGTCGAGATCACTCCCGGCGCGATCGCGTTCGAGCGGATCCCCTGCTTGCCGTACTGGACCGCGACGGATTCGGTGAGGGATCTGAGGGCCGCCTTCGAGGCGGCATAGGCGGAGCGACCGAGGTCGCCGGTGAGCCCGGAGGCCGAGGACGTGTTCACGATCGCGCCGCCCTCGCGTTCGATCATGTGCGGGATCGCGTGCTTGCATCCGAGCATCGGCCCGCGCAGGTTCACGCGCATCGATCGATCCCAGACCTCTGCGTCCATGTCGGCGACCGCGCCATCCCGGCTCATCAGCGCGGGGTCCGAGTCGGCGGCGTTGTTGTGCAGGAGGTCGAGGCCGCCGAACGCCGCGACGGTCTCGGCGATCATGCCCGCGACGGACGCTTCGTCGCCGATGTCCGCGGCGACGCCGATCGCGTCGCCGCCGGACGAGCCGATGGCCTCTGCGACGGCCTTCGCGCCCTCGCCGTTCAGATCCGCCACGCCGACGGAGGCGCCGGCCGCGGCGAGCGCTTCGCACGTCGCGCGACCGATGCCCGAGGCACCGCCCGTCACGATCGCGACGCGGCCTTCCAGGAGACGGGGCTGGGCTGCTTCGGGCACTTTCGATCCTTTCGGGCGGCGGTCGCGACCGGATCGCATGGCTCGCGCACGCCGCCCGACGAAGTATCGTTCGCGAGACGCCGGCGCGTCAATCATCGGTCTCCACCCCGCGGAGCTGCGCCGACCGAGGAAGGCATGAACGACGATCGCCCGTTGCTCTTCGCGACCGAGACGGACTCCACCCGTGCGCTCGCGAAGGCCCTCGAAGCGGATCTCGAGCCGCTGCCCGCCGCGGGCGACCCGGAACGCTTCGAAGCCTGGCGGGCCGGCGCGATCGAAGGGGCGCCGCGTGACCGCGTGATCGTCGCCGTCTGGCTCTCGGCGACCGAGCAGCGCGACCTCGTCCGCCTCGACCGCGACGCATGGCGTCGCCGCTTCGAGGCGCCCTACCTGCTCTGGAACTTCGCGCTCGGGGCCGCGGGACGGCGCTGCGCGGACGGCGGCGCGGTCGTCGCCGTCGCCCAGTCGCCCGCAGCGCTCGACGCGCCCGGCCACACGCCCGAGCTCGCGATCGCCGACGGCGTGCTCGCCCTGGTTCGCTCGGTCGCCGCCGCCGAGGGTCCGCGTGGCGTGCGAGCCAATCTGGTCACGACGCCGATCGACCTGATCGAAGGCGACCTCGTCGCCCCGGCCCCGCCCCTCGCCGGATTCCCGGGCACGATCGAGACCCACGTCGCGGGCGCCGTCCGAAGCTTCCTCGCGCCGGACTCCGCCGGCCTGACCGGGCGCGTTCTCAGCGCGGACGGAGGTCGGTCGTTGTGAGTGCCGCAAACGAGACTCCGCGCCGCACCATCATCGTGACCGGCGCGACCGGCGGCGTCGGTCGCGGGATCGCGCTCGCTTGCGCCGACGCGGGCTGGAGCGTCTGGATCGCCGCGCGCCGCGAGAAGGAAGGCCGCGAGGTCGCGGCGGAAGTCGATGCGCGCGGCGGCGTCGGGCATTTCGTCGCCTGCGACGTCGGCGACGCGGACTCGGCCGAGCGCGCGATCGCGACGATCGTCGAGGCCGATGGCCGCCTCGACGGCGTCGTCCACAACGCCACGAGCGGCTTGTCACCGGTCCCGGTCGCGCTCTCGGAGGTCTCGCTCGCGGACTTCCAGGACCACGTGAACGTCGCCCTGCGCGCGCTGCACAGCCTCGCCCGGGCGAGCTTCGCCGCGCTCAAGGCGAGCGAGGGCTCGCTGCTGCTGATGACGTCGGAGGCCGGCTTCGAAGGCAAGGCGAAGCTGCCGCCCTACGCGGGCGTGAAGGGGGCCCAGCGCGGCTTCGCCCGCGCCCTCGCCCGGGAATGGGGTCCCGACGGCGTGCGCGTGAACTCGATCGCGCCCCTCGCGTCGACCCCCGCGATGGAGCGCGCCTTCGAGCTCGACCCCGCGATGTCCGACCGCGTCCTCGGCCGCAATCCGCTGCGCCGACTCGGGGACTCCACCGATGACATCGGCCGCGCCGCGCGCTTCCTGCTCTCCGACGACGCGCGCTACGTCACCGGCCACACGCTGATGGTCGACGGCGGGAGCTGCCCGGCCGTCTAGACCGCCGCTAGTCGACGACCACGTCGAGCCGCTCGGGTCCGTACTCCTGGAGGTGGTTCACGCACTCCCAGGTGAAGCCCGGCGCGAGCTGGATGCGATGTCCGTCGCGCGCGCGCAGGAACTCCTCGAGCACCACCCGGCCGACGAGACGCGTGAGGTGATTCCCGAGACAGATGTGCGGGCCGATCCCGAAGGCGAGGTGCTCCGGGGGATCTTCGCGATCCAGACGGAACGTCTCGGGATCCGGATACACCGCGGGATCCCGGTTCGCGGCGCCGATGTGCAGCATCATGTGCTCGCCCCGATGGATCGGGCAGCCACCGAGCTCGCCGTCGTCTCGCGCCGTTCGCATCAGGAACGTGACCGGCGCCTCGAGCCGGAGCGACTCCTCGACTGCGACGGGAATCCGTGCGGCGTCGTCGCGAAGCGCCGCTTCGAAGCCCGCGTCCGTCAGCAGGCGGTGGAGCAGGTTGCCGAGCATGTAGCTGGCCGAGAGCGAGCCCGCGAGGATGTTCACGACCAGCGTGCGCGTGTGATGCGCGCCGATCTCCCAGCCGTCGTCCCCGCGCGTCTGCACCATCAGGGTGAGCAGATCGTCCGGCGCCGCCTCGCCGGCTTCGGCACGCTCGCGGATCAGCCCATCGAGACACGCCGCCAGCTCGGGGAAGCACGCTTCGATGCCCTCGCCCTGTTCCGTACGGCCGGTCGTCGGCCAGGTGCTGTGAAGCAGGTCGTTGCACCACCCCATCACGTCGTCGTGGAGCGCGTCGGGGATCCCGAGGACGTGGGCGGAGACCGAGCCGGGAAGCGGGATCGAGAGGTCGGCCATGAGGTCGCTGCCGCCGTGCGCGAGGATCGCGTCGAGGCGTCGCTTCACTTCGGAGCGCGTCCACGGCTCCGCTTCGGTCGCTCGACTGCGCGTGAAGCCCTTCAGCAGCACGCGCCGGATCTTCGGGTGCAGCGGCGCGTCGAGCTCGCCGAGGAAGCTCTCCTCCTCGGGAACGACGACACCGGGCGCGCGCATGTCACCGACGCTCGAATAGCGCTTCGCGTCGCGGAAGCCGTTCGCCGTGTCGTCGAAGCGGGTCGTGAGCACGACGTTCTCGGCGGGGCGACAGATCGGCTGCTCGCTCCGGATTCGCGCCATGCGCTCGAAGTCCTTCGCCTGCGCAGGATCGGTCGGGTCGAAGGCGTGGGCCTCGTCGATCCGCCGCGTGCCATCGCGCTGTTCGTCGCTCACGCTCGCCTCCTCCGCGTCACGCCTGCGGTGCTCGAACGGCCGCCGGATCGAATTCGATTCGGGCGGCACCGATGCCCCGCGTCGGAACGAGTTGGTTGCGAACCACGCTCGACTCGTCGACCGCGTAGTCGGGCACGCGCTCGAGCAGGACGTCGAGCGCGATCCGCGTCTCGAGTCGCGCCACCGCGTTTCCCAGACAGAAGTGGATGCCGTGCCCGAAGCTCCAGTGGTTCTTCGGGTCGCGCTCGAGATCGAGCACGTCCGGACGATCGAAGACAGTCTCGTCGTGGTTGGCCGATCCATAACAGAGCAGGACCTGATCGCCCTCTGGAATCGTCTCGTCGCCGATCTCGACGTCCCGGGTCGTCGAGCGCGCGAGACCCTGGACGGGGGACACGAAGCGAAGGATCTCCTCGAGCGCGGTCGACCAGCGCGACGGCTGATCGACGAGCTTCCTCCGCGCGTCCGGGAACGCGTCGAGGGCGAGAATCCCACCGGCGATCATGTTCATCGTCGTGTTCTGCGACGCGTCGTGCAGGAGCGAGCAGAACCCGCCGATCTCCTCGTCCGAGAGCGGCTCGACTTCGCCCTGGTTGTGCAGGATCTGCGAGATCAGATCATCTCCGCGCGATGCGCGCCGCTCCGCCACCAGGTCCGTCCAGTAGTTCTCCATCTCCTCGTAGGCCCGGAGCGCGGCGTCACTCGTGAAATCGTTTCCGGCGAGGGTATCGAGATTCCACGTCAGGAATTGCTCGCGGTCGGCGGTCGGCAGGTCCATCAACTCACACATCGTGAGGGTCGGGATCAGCTGGGAATACTGCGTCGCGACGTCGAAGCTGGCCTCGGCGACCAGCGATTCGAGGATCTCCACCGCGCTGGCGCGCACCCCCTCCTCGAGGCCCGCGACCCGCGCCGGCGTGAGGACCCGCGCCAGGATCGCGCGCAGCTCGTCGTGCCGAGGCGGATCCATGTTGAAGATGTTGGGCGGGATCAGCGAGATGTCGGTGTCGATCAAGGTGCCCGTCGCCGACGAAAACGTCCGCCAGTCCGCGAGGGCATCGTTCACGTCCTGGGCGCGGGTGATCAGCCAATAATGCGGCCAGACGCGCGCCTCCGCCGTCGGGCGACGATAGGCGGGCGCCTGCGCGCGCAGGGTCGCGTACGCCGGATACGGGTCGTCGAAGCGCCCCGGATCGAAGGGATCGAAATCGAACGCGTCCGGCAGGGTTCCTCGCCCGTTCACGTCGTCCGCCTCGACCGGATCACTTGCGCAGCACGCGTCCGCTTCGCGCGCCGACGTGCTCGTCGTGCTCGAGGATAGGCGTGCCGTTGCAGATCGTCGCCCGGAAGCCGCGTCCCTTCTGGACGAATCGTCCCGCGCCGCCCGGGAAGTCGTTGACGAACTCCGGCATGCGCTCGCTCACGCGCTCGAGGTCGATCACGTTCACGTCGGCCTTCTTGCCGGGGGCGAGCGCGCCGCGGTCGTGGGCGCCGATGATCCGCGCCGGTGCGGAAGACATCCGGCGCACCGCTTCCTCGGCGCTGAAGAGCCGCTCTTCACGCACCCAGTGGGACAACACGAAGGAACACCAGCCCGCGTCCATCACCTGCCCGACATGGGCTCCGGCATCGCCGAGGCCCGGCAAGACTTCGCCCTTCGAGATCAGGTCGGCGACCGCGCGCATGTTCGGGTTGAAGAAGCGCATGCAGAAGAGCGCCAGACCATCGCTGTCCCGGCAGAGGCGCAGATAGGTCTCCGCCGGCTGCTCGCCGGCGCGCTCTGCCAGGGTGTCGAGGTCGCTCTCCTCGTCGAACACGTAGTTCGGGGTCTCGGCGTCGCCCAGCCAGAACTTCGGCGCCCTCGCGTAGTAGCCGGTGTCCTGGGCCGCGTCCGCCACGAGTTGCGCGCAGGTGTCCGGATCGCGGATGGCCTCGAGTCGCCCGGCGAAGTCCTTCGCGGCCAGCTGCTTCCAGGCTCCGTAGCCCCAGGGCAGCGTGGCCATCAGCCCGGACACGAAGCCCGAGCCGCGCGGAATGGCGATCCCGTTCACGTCGAGGCCGGCTTCGCGCATCTTCCCGATGCGGTCGATGAAGAGCTGGCCGGAGGCGTCGGAGCGCCCCGCGGTGATGCTGAAGAGGACCCGGTCACCGGTCGTCTCCGCCTGCTTCCGGATCAGCTCGAGCTCGCCCTCGAAGTCGCCGGAGAGGTTGAGCACGTTCTGCATCAATCCGCCGCCCGCGCCCTTGACCGCCTCGGCGATCCGCACGAGCTCGCCGTGCTCCGCATGCGTGCCCGGGACGTCGCGGCCGTCGGGGAGGACGTGGCCGATGATGCGGGAGGTCGAGAAGCCGACGGCGCCGTCCTGGATCGACTCCGCGACGACCTCGCTCATGCGCGTGAGCTCCGCCTCGGTCGGCTGCTCTTCGACGGCGCGCTCGCCCATGACGTAGTAACGAACCGCGCAGTGGCCGACCAGACCGGCGACGTTGATCGCGGGGTCGAGCCCTTCGATCGCGTCGAGGTAGCCGCCGTAGCCCTCCCAGTTCCAGGGCAGTCCGCCGAGGATCGCATGGGCCGGGATGTCCTCGACCGTCTCCATCATGTTCGCGAGCGTGTCGGCGTCGTTGGGTCGGACCGGGGCGAAGGTCACGCCGCAATTGCCGAGCAGCGCCGTCGTCACGCCGTGCCAGCTGATCGGCGTGAGGTAGGGATCCCAGCCGATCTGCGCGTCGAGGTGGGTATGGATGTCGACGAAGCCGGGCGTGATCGCGTGCCCTGCGGCGTCGATCTCGCGCTTGCCCTCGCCTTCGACCTTGCCGACGTGCGTGATCGTGTCGCCATCGATCGCGACGTCGCCGCGGACGCGGTCGGCGCCGGTGCCGTCGAGGATGTGGCCGTTCCGGATGACGAGGTCGTGGGACATGGGGCGCTCCGATCGGGTTGCGGGTCGCCCGCGAGCATACCGCCCCGAGCGCGGGCCGCCGAGTCAGCCGCGGGCGCCCTCCCGAAGAGGAATCACGATCGCCACCGCCAGCGCCAGCACGGCGAGGTCGCCCTGAAAGACCGCCGCATAGCTCCCTGTGGCGTCCCGGACGTTCCCCACGATCGGATAGACGACCATGGTCGTCACGGCGATCACCGGCCCCATCAGTCCCATCGCGCGCCCGAAATTCGCGACGCCGAAGAGTCGCGGCACGAGGGCATTCCAGACCGGCAACAGTCCACCCGTCGCGACGCCGAGAAGCGCCGCCGCAGCCACCAGTCCCCAGAAGTCCGGTTCGAGCAGCAGCGTAGCGATCGCGCCGGCGGTCGCCCCGATCGCGGCGACGAAGGCGACCTTGAGCGGAACGCGATCGGCGAGCGATCCGAAACCGAGCTTTCCCAGCATGCCGCCGACGGCGATGATCATCATCAGCCTACCGGCGGTCGACGCGTCGATCCCCTGGTCCGCGAAGTGCAAGCCGAGGTTGAAGACCGTCGAGGTATAGACCGCGATGAAGAGCGCGAGGGAAACCGTGAACAGCCAGAAGGAGCCGCGGGTCAGGATCTCGCGGGTCGTCATAGGCGGTGCATCGTCCCCGTGTCCGGGCGAAGCCCCGTCCGGCGACGGCTCCGCAGGGACGCCCGCCGCTTCCGGATGATCCCAGAAGCGGAAGAGCAGGAGCGGGACGACGCAGACGAGGACGGCGGTCGCGAACGCCAGCAGCGACGTCTGCCACCCGATCGTGGAAACGCCGAGGGCGACGAGCGGCGGAATCGCGAACCCGCCCGCCGACGTGCCGACCGCCGCAATCCCGAGGGCTCGCCCCCGATTCGCGGTGAAGAAGCGGGAGACGACGGCGGAGCCGGTCATCGGGCCGCAGAGCACACCGGCGATGCCGAGCGCAACACCACCCCCGACCACGAAGACCCAGATATTCGGGGCCAGGCCGAGGATCGCGTTCCCGAGCGCGACCAGGACGATGCCGATCACGAGGAGTCCCCGCGCGCTCCACTTGTCGACGAAGGGCCCGGCGATCGGGCCGACGACGAGACCGATCGCGACGTGGACCGTGAACAGGTAGTTGACCGTCCCGGCGTCGGTGTCGAAGTGCTCGATCACCTCGGGCAGCAGCAAGGGCAACCCGTACTGGTAGAGGCCCACCGCGAAGAACATCACCACGAAGTGCGTCGCGACGATCCACCAACCCTTGAACACGCGCGATCTCCCTCGCGGCGACTAGCTCGCCGCGTCCCAGCTGAGCACGGGCTCGGTCTCGGAGCAAGCGAGGTGCGCCAGCCAGAGATCGACGATCCGGTCCGGCATCTCGGGATCGAACCAGCGGTCGATGTAGCCCCAATGGACCGGACTCGACATGTAGTCGACCTGGAGGCCGTCCACGGTCTCGAACTCCTGCTCCCAGATGTGCGTCCAACGCATCGGCGTGGCAGCCGTTCCCGATGACGGGACGCGACTCCACCGCCAGTTGCGAATCGCCGGAACCGCCTGTGCGAGGAGCGGCGTCTCGGCCTCGAAGCGCGCGACCGCGTCGGCCTCCGCTTCCGGCTCCACGCGAAGCCACAACGTGCGCTTCACGCCGACGAGCCCGGGGCGATGCGATTCGGCCGCGAGGAGTTCGGGGCGCGCGACCTCGACCGCGTGGATCCCATCCGGGAGCGCGTCGAAGCTGCCCTCGGACATGCGCGCGACAAAGGCATCCGCCTCCGCGTGGTCCGCGAAGAGCAGGTCCCATGTGACGTCGCCGCCACCGACCGACAAGTCGAGATGCGCGCCGGCGTGGCTACGCACGGCGCCGACGGCTTCGGCGCCGCGCTCGGTCAGCGCCCGCGCCACCGATTCGGCATCGCCACCGCTCGCCCCCTCCGCGAGGGTCACCTGCCCGACGACCCTGGGCGCCGTCACGCGTGGATCCTTCCGGCCGCGTCGAGGGCGGGGATCGCCTCCGGCGCCGCGGCGAAGCGTCGCGTCCGTGACTCGGCCCACTGCGCGTCGCACTCCGACCACCAGGCCGACACTTCGGGGGTCGCGTTCTGGCTACGCATGCCCCAGAAGCCTTCGATCCCGTTCAGGGACCACAGGATCACGACCTCGTGCGAGAGCCCCGCGTCGGTCGTGGGCGGGCTGACCAGCAGGTGGACGAGCTGCTGTCCGCGCGATTCGGCCCCGGCTCGATAGCGCTCGTGGAACGCCGACAGGAAGGCGTCGAGCGTTCCGGGCCGAAGCCGGAGCTCGTCGATCACGAAGACCGGATCCACGTCCGTGTCGGCCACGCGCCCTCCCCACCCGAACGGGTGTCTCGGGAAGCGTAGCCCGGCTGGACCTGTCCGGGCGCGCTAGTCCGTCGTGGAGTCGTCCGCGTCTTCGTCGTCGGCCGGGGCGGTCGGGGGGGCCACCGATTGGAGATGGGGCCGTTCGGGCTCGGGCGTCTCGGGCTCTTCGTAGTTCGCTCCCCCGTTCGGGAGTGCCGCGGACATGTCGAGCCCGCCCACGACGATCGCGCCATCGTGCATCACGATCCGGCGCGCGCGGATGTCGCCTCCTACGATACCGCCCTTCTCGATCTCGACGAGATCCGAGGCGACGACGTCGCCCGTGATGCGGCCGTAGACCATCACGACCTCGGCCTCGACGCTGGCCTTCACGTGGCCTTCGGCCCCGATCGCGAGTTGATGATTGGCCAGCCGAACGGAGCCCTCGACGGTCCCCTGGATCTCGAGATCCTCTTCGGCCACGATGTTTCCGGTGATCGTCGTCGCACGTCCGATATGCGCCATGGGATCGACCTCCAACTCCGGCGTCGCCGGGTTCTCGGGAAAGAGCGGCTCGACCGCCCGCAGATGGTCGCGGCGAGCCGGTTCCTGTTCATCCATTTCGACCGCCTCCTCGTGCGCGGTGTCTTCATCGCCCTGTGCGTAGCGCGGCGGGAGCGTTCGGTCGTCCGCCGCGCCGTCCTGTGGCGCGAAGCGTCGTGCTACGACGTCACCGAAGGGCGAGTCCCCGGCCTCGCCGAGCGATGCGCTCGTCGAGAGGACTCCGGAGACGACCCCGACCTTCTGGGGCGAGGTCTCGTCCGCCATCGGTCCTGCCGGGACGGAGGGCGTCGTGTCCGACGTGTCGTCGCCGGATTTGCCTCTCCGCTTCCCCTTCTTGCCACGTTTGAACAGGCCCATCTCGTTGCTCCGCAATTGACGCCGAATCGTGAGTGCACCCTGTCAGATTTCCGTGACCGCGTGGGCGTCTTTCGCGTCGTGCACTCGCACGATTTGCCCCTCGTCTGCGGATCCGACACGGTCGGGCGCCGGATCCGATCCGCGCGCCTGCGCGGGTCGCGTCCGTCGTCGCCCCGCGATGCACTACGCTCGCCCACCGGTCGACCTCGAGACGGAGCTCCTGCATGAATCGCCTAGCGCCCTTCTCCCCCGGAACCCTCGCCGGATCGGCGACGCTCGCCCTCGTCGTGGTGTGCCTGCTCACGGCAACCCACGCGCAGGCCGCCGAGGAGGCGGCCTCGTACGCGCCGGCGGCGCACGACGATTTCCCGACCGAAGTGTTCTGGGGCGACACGCACGTCCACAGCTCCTTCAGCGTCGACGCGAACACGATGGGCAACACCCGCCTCTCCCCCGCGGACGCCTATCGCTTCGCCCGCGGCGAGGCAGTGGTCGCGAACAGCGGCCAGACGGCACGGCTCGAGGCGCCCCTCGACTTCCTGGTGGTCTCGGATCACGCCGAGTACATGGGCCTGCTCCCGGCGCTCCGCGCCGAGAACGAGATGCTGCTGTCCGATCCTGTCGGACAGCGGCTCTCGGAGGGCATCCGCGGCGACGAAGAAACGCAGTACGCGGTGATCCGCGAGGTGATCGCGAGCCTCGCGGCCTCCGATCCGCTGATCGACAACGCGGAGTTCAAACGGAGCATCTGGGAAGAGATCACGGGACTCGCCGATGCCGCCAACGAGCCGGGTCGCTTCACGGCGCTGATCGGGTACGAGTGGAGCTCCATGCCCGCCGGCGACAATCTGCATCGCGTCGTGATCTACGCGGACGACGCCGAGACCGCGAGCCGCATGATTCCGCGCTCCTCGTTCGAGGGGCCACGACCCGAAGACCTCTGGTCCTTCATGGAGGACTACGCGCGGGAGACCGGCGGGCGGATCCTCGCCGTTCCCCACAACCCGAACATGAGCAACGGGCAGATGTTCTCCCTCGAGCAGAGCGATGGGCGCCCCTTCGATCGCGCCTACGCGGAGCGGCGCGGGCGGCACGAACCGATCGCCGAGATCACCCAGATCAAGGGCGACAGCGAAGCGCACCCCCTGCTCTCCCCGGACGACGCGTTCGCGGACTTCGAGACCTGGGACGGCGGCAACATCGGCGTGCCGACGACGCCCAAGGAAGAAGGCCAGATCGCCTACGAGTACCTGCGCCAGGCGTTCAAGCACGGGCTCGGCGAGGCGGCGCGGCTCGGGGTGGATCCGTTCCGGATGGGCGTGATCGGCAGCACCGACGCGCACACTTCTCTGGCGACCGCCGCCGAGGACGATTTCTGGGGCAAGCTGTCGAGTCTCGAGCCCGGCGCCGCGCGACTCGCGCCCCCGCCCTACGAGCAGGACGATACGACGATCTTTCCCTGGAGCTGGGTCGCCTCGGGCTACGCCGCGGTCTGGGCGACGGAGAACACCCGCGACGGAATCTTCGACGCGATGCGCCGACGCGAGGTCTACGCCACGACGGGCTCGCGCATCACCCTGCGCTTCTTCGGAGGTTGGTCGTTCGGGGAAGACGACGCGAGCCGCCCCGACCTCGTGCGGCGCGGGTATCGCGCGGGCGTTCCGATGGGGGCCGAGCTGCCGGATGCTTCGGGAGGAGCCCCGCGATTCCTCGTGCGCGCGCTCAAGGACCCGAACGGCGCCAACCTCGACCGGATCCAGATCGTGAAGGGGTGGCGCGACGCCGACGGGACCCTGCAAGAGAAGGTCCACGACGTAGCGCTCGGCGGAGCGCACCGGCGCGGACTCTTCGGTTCGCGCGACGTCGGCTCCACGGTCGACGTCGAGCGTGCGACGTACACGAATACGATCGGCACCGCCGAGCTCTCCGCGTGGTGGGAAGACCCTGACTTCTCGCCCGACGAACACGCCTTCTACTATGTTCGCGTCCTCGAGATTCCGACGCCGCGGTGGTCGACCTACGACGCCGTTCGGTTCGGCATCGAGCTCGACGACCGCGCGCCGCGCACGGTCCAGGATCGCGCGTACTCCTCCCCCATCTGGTACACCCCGCGTTAGTTTCTTCGCGATTCCGGGCGCATACGCGAACGACCCCGGCTCGTCCCGGGACGCGACGCGGGGTCAGTTCCGCCGGGCGTGGCGATGGATCGAGAATCGCCGACCGCTGAGATGAACGGACGAGAACCGTTTGCCTAACATCGGCGTCTCTGCGGCCGATCACGACCCCCGGTGCACGCCCTCGACGGGCGAAGCGCCGCAGAACCTCGATACGGGAGCAGCATGAAATCTCGATACCTTCGTCTCGTCGGCCTCGTCGGCCTCGTCGCCATCGCCGCCATGTCGATCGCTTCGACCTGCAGAGGCCCGCAACCCATCGACCTCGACATCGAGGACCACGGCAGGTTCACGCCGAGTGGTCGTGCCGCGGTCGAGATCTTTCCCGGCAACAACGAACGCCGGCGCGGCTCCCTGCTCGACATCATGAGTGGTGACGCTCCCGTACAGGGAACCGAGCACGATGCGTACGGCGGATCGAGCGTCGAGGGCACCCTCGCGGTGGTGGGCGAGATCGCCGTGGTCGAGGGTCACGGTGTCGAGCCGGTCCCGGCCGGGCGTCGCGTGCAATTCGACGAACCCTTGAATGGTCCCGCCAACGCCACCATCGACGTGGACAACATCCGAGGACACGTGGGCGTTCGCGGCGGCGTGCGTTTCAGCGACGTCGTGAGCCTCGAGGCCATCATGGGTCTCGGGATCGACAATACGCGCATCCGGGTGTCGGACGTGGGCTTCCTGCAGACCGGTGAGCGCACGCTGCCCGCGCCGCTGGTCGGCGCGCGCGTGAGCCTCCGCCCGATTCCGCTCTTCGACCTCTACGGCCAGGCGACGTTCATGTTCGGCAAGATGTTCACGACCGACGTCGAGGCCGGCGGACAGCTCAACCTCTCCCGCAACGTGGGCCTCTACGGCGGGTATCGGCGGTGGAGCTATCGGGAGGAGTCGTTGAAGGGCAGCGGATCGGATGCGGACTTCGTGTTCGACGGACCGACCGCCGGGCTGAACATCACGTTCTAGCCGGAAGCCTCGCCCGCCGGCGTCAGCTCTTCACGTCCGCGAACTTCACGACCTCGGTCTTCCACTCCGCCGGCCAACCGCCCTCGGCGCCGACGATCCGGCCGAGCATGCCACCCTCGCTGTGGCCCAGCGTGTTCAGCCAGTTCTTGCACCCGGGCCCCGGGTCCTCGTGCGCGATCAGGATCCGAATCGAGCCGTCGTCCTCGTAGCGCGCGGTGAACTTGTTGACCGAGATGTCGAAGAAACGGAATTCGAGCGCCTCCATCCAGAAGTTGGAGAGCTGCAGGTTCCACGTCTGACACTCGGGCAGCGGCGGGATGTGGACGGCGAGGGCCTCGTCCGGCGCGAGCTCCCAGTGGCTCTGGTAGTAGTTGATGGTCGGGTCGCCGCCCGCGGCCTGCAGGATCGCCTGATCGTGGGACGGCAGCCGGTTGAGCGTGCGGTCCTTGTAGTCCTTCGTCCACATCAGCCCGAGCTGGGTCGTGTTCTCCAGGAAGTTGAGCGCACCGCCGAGCTGGGCTTCGAGCTGCTCGGGATCGAGGTTGTTGTTCGGGCGCTCCGGGTTCAGGCACTCGATCTCGAGCATCGCCCGCGCTTCCTTCGACCGGTCACCGAAGGTCTGCCGGACGACGATGTTGGTCGAGTCCTCGGTGATCTTGAGCCAGTTCCCCGGCTTCTCCGTCGCCGACATCAGGATCTCGAACGTGCCGTCGTCGTTGACATCGATCTGGGACGAATCGATCTCGCCGGTGCTCACCATCTGGTCGACGGTCCCCCCGCCGCCCTTGGCCCCGATCGAGAACCAGCTGACGGACCCGCGTGTGCCGAAGATCCTATAGTCGAAGCGACCGTCGATCGCGCAGTTCTCGTAGAAGTTGTCCGGGTTGTCGTTGAGGACACCCTTGGTCTCGTCGGCGAGGCGATAGAAGCCGGGGTATTGCGGGTCCGCGTAGTCGACGGCGCGCTCGAGCCCGCCGCGCAGGAGCCGCGTCAGGAAGCGATATCCGAGCGCACGGTTCTGCACGTCCGTCGGGGTTCCATCCGCCGTGACGAGCTGGCCGGCCGCTCTCAACCGATCACAGAAATCTTCCCAGATCCGTCCGTTCAGGATGCGCTCTTCCGCTTCGCTCATGCCCATGCTCGCCTCCACCTCGGCGGGGTTCTCGCGTCCGCCCGAGTCTTCCTACGCTAGCGTGGCGCCCGAACCCACGGGAGACGTCATGCGCGACGGTGTCCGCCACGAACGGGCCTGGGAGAAGATCCTCTCCTGTGTCCTGGTCCCCGGCTCGGTCGCCGTCGGCGTGACCGCCGCGGTGCTCATGATGGACGCCGGAACGCCCCCGGCGGCGGTCGCCCTCCCGATCTCCGTCTGCGCCCTGCTCTTCGTCGGCGTGATGGAGCGCGTGCTGCCCTGGAACCGGGCCTGGCTCCGAAACCACGGCGACCTCCTGACGGATCTGCTCTACGTCCCGACCCAGGTGATCATCCCTCCCCTCTGCGCGCCCCTCGCCCTCGCGATCACCGTCACCAGCGCTGACTTCCTCTCGTCGCTGACGGGTGGCGGCGTCTGGCCCACCGCGTGGCCCGTCGCGATCCAGGTCGTCCTCGCAACGATCGTGCGGGAGTTCTTCGACTACTGGGGCCACCGCGCGATGCACAAAGTCGACTGGCTCTGGCGACTGCACGCGACCCACCACCAGCCCGGCCGCGTCTACTTCCTGAACGGCACCCGCGCCCATCCCCTCGAGGTCGCGTTCCGATTCGGATTCATCGGCGTGATCCCCCTCGCGATCCTCGGCGTCGAGGGCCGGGTGCTGGCGCTCGCGGCGATCGCCGCCCTCTGCGCCGACGTCTACCAGCACGCGAACATCGCGATCCGTCTGGGACCGTTGTCCTGGATCTACTCGATCGGCGACGCCCACCGCTGGCATCACTCGCGCGAGCGCGGCGAGGCGGACACGAACTACGGGAACGTCTACCTGTTCTGGGACGCGATCTTCGGCACGCGGTATCTCCCGGACGACCGCGAGCCCCCGACGGACGCGGGCATCGACGGCCTCGACGCGTTCCCGGGCAACATCCTCGCGCAGTGGATCTCGCCCTGGCGTTGGCAGACGATCCTCGACGAGTCCCGGTCGGCGGCGTCGCGCGGGGCGGCCTAGCCCGCGAGCAACCACTCGCGCAGCGGCAGCGCCTTCTTCCAGTGCCGCGCGCACCACGTCGCGAACGACTTCGAGGCGAGCTCTTTCGGGTGCTTCTCCACGTGTGATGCGAAGAGCGCTCCGTGCCGGAGGAGTCGGTCGCGTTTGCCCGAGATCGGCTCGTAGCCGCGCGGCAGCTTCTTGTACTGCTCCCGCCCCACCTCGAAGCCCGCCTTCTCGAGTCGCGACACGATGCGTTCGAGCGAAGGCCCGTCCTTGGCGTCGGCGACGCGCTCCCGGTAGCGGGAGAGGGCCTGCTTCTCGAATCCGTGGACACCGACGCCGAGCTCGACGGTCGTGGCTCGGATGCGCAGGAAGAACGAAGACGGCGCCTGCTTCCGGTCGGAGCCATCCCAGAAGATGAAATCGAGGTGATCCTTGTAGGGCGTCTTGTCCTTCGAGAAACGCACGTCGCGGTTGATCCGGAAGAGCGAGCCGTTCACCCGCGGCTCGGCCTGCACGCCCGGCGCGAAGGTCTCGAGCCGCTCGCCCATGGCGCCGATGAACGCGAGGGCCGGCGCGAGATAGTCGGCCTCGTAGTCGGCGCGGTGCGCCTCGAACCAGGTCTTGGTGTTGCTCTTCCCGAGGCCGCGAAGAAACTTCGCCGTACCCGGCCCGAAACCATCGAAGCGATCCATTCATCCTCTCCTTCGTCCGCCGAGGCGGCCGCTACGCCGCCCGGTTCGGCGGCGTCTCGCCCGCCTGCCAGGCGCCGAGGCCTTCGATGAGTATGCGCCCCATGCCGAGGCGCGCCTCGATCGTCGAGCTGCCGATGTGCGGGACCATGAACACGTTCGGCAGGTCGAAATAGCGCGGATCGACCTTCGGCTCGTTGGCGAAGACGTCGAGGGCGGCGCCGCGAATCCGCCCCTCCGAGAGCGCGGCGACGAGCGCGTCGTCATCGACGATGTCACCGCGCGCGATGTTGACCACGATCAGGTCGGCACGGGCGTGAGCGAGGAGCGCCGCGTCGACGCTGCCGCGGGTCTCCGGCGTCGATGGGCAGGTGATCACCAGGACGTCGCTGTCGGCGAGGAGCTCCGCGGGGGTTGCGCGATAGGCGAGGTTCCGGGAAGCGTCGTCCGCGAGCTGGCGGCGATTGCAGTAGAGCACGTTCATCCCGAGGGCCTGCGCCCTCTTCGCGATCCGGTCGCCGATGTCGCCCATCCCCAGGATGCCGAGGGTGCGGCCCGAGAGCTGGACTCCGACGAGCTGGCGCGGCGTCCAGCCGGTCCATTCGCGGGCGCGAATCAGGTCGATGCTCTCCGTCGCCCGGCGCGCGGCGGCCAGCATGAGAAAGATCGCGTCCTCGGCGACCGAGTCGGCGAGCACACCCGGCGTGTGGAACACGGCGAGGCTCCGCTCTGCGGCCGCGTCGAAGTCGATGTGGTCCGTCCCGACCGAATAGGTCGCGAGGGCGCGGACCGATTCGGGCAATCCGGCGATCTCCTCCGCGCCCATTCGCACGTCGAGCGAGAAGAGGACCACATCGAAGCGCTCGCCCGCCGCGTCACGCTTGGCGAGCTCGTCGAGCGGCGCGCCCTCCCCCGACGCGAAGGTCGCGGCGAACGCCTCCGCGAGCTCCGCCTCGACGACGTCGAGGAAGCGCGTCGCGACGAAGACCGTGAGCTTCTCTTCGGGGTGCCTCCCCATCCCGTGCTAGGCCGGCTGCTGGCTCGCGGACGGAGCGTCGCCCCGTCGCTTGCTCGCGAAGAACTCGCGGACCTTCTCGAGGCCCAGGTAGAAGACCGGAACGATCAGGAGCGTGAGCATCATCGACGAGAACATGCCGGCGGCCGTCGCGACCGCCATCGGCGCCCGCGTCTCGCCGCCCGCGCCGAGCCCGAGCGCCGTCGGCAGCACGCCGAAGATCATCGAGAGCGCGGTCATCATCACCGGTCGCATGCGCACGGGCGCCGCCTGACGCATGGCGTCTTCGGCGGACAGCCCCCGGTCGCGCAGCTGGTTCGCGTAGTCGACGAGCAGGATCGAGTTCTTCGTGACGAGCCCGATCAAGAGCACGATCCCGATCATGCTGAAGAGATTCAGCGACATGTCGAGGAGCCAGAGCCCGCCGAGCGCGCCGACCATCGAGAAGGGCAGCGCGGCCATCACGATCAACGGCTGCAGGAAGCTCTCGAACTGCGCAGCCAGCACCATGTAGATCACCAGCACGGCGAGGAGCAGCATCTGCATGAACTCCCGCCCGGCGTCCGCCATCTCCTCCGCGTCACCTGTGAGGCGCAGGCTCATCGTCGACGGCAGCACCTGCTTGGCGACCCGCTGGGCCCGCTCGATCGCTTCGGAGAGCGCGATCCCGTCGAGGTTCGCCATCAACTCGACGCTCCGAACACGGTCCGTCCGGGTGATCGAGGACGCGGTCGCGCTCCGTTCGACCTTCACCACGTTGCGCAGGTCGACGAGCTCGCCGTTCCGGCCGCGCACCCAGAGCTGTCCGATGTCGTCGAGGCTCATGCGCTCGCCTTCCTCGAGGCGGATGCGCACGTCGTGTCGCTCCTCGCCATCTCGGAACGTGGCGACGTCGAGACCGCCGATCATGGCGAGCACCGTCTCGGCCACCGTCGCGGCGTCGATCCCGAGCGCCGCCGCCTTGTCGCGGTCGGGCACGACCAACGCCTCGGGCAGACCGACCCGCAGGCTCTTGTCGATGTCCACGAGGCCACCCTCGGCGGCCATCGTGTCGAGCATCAACGTCGAGTAGCGGTCGAGCTCTTCGAGACTCGCGTTGCCGATGATCTCGATCTGGAAGTCGCGATCGCTGTGGGCCATCGGATCGACGACGGACAGCTCCTGTCCGGGAATCTGAGAGAGCGCCTCGCGGGTGGCGCGCATCAGCTCATCGGCGCTGCGCTCGCGCTCCTCCCTCGGCTTGAGCCGTGCATTGAGCATGCCGTCCGAGGGGCCGCCGATGCTCATGCTGGTCGGTCCGACCGCGGCGAAGGTCGACGCGACCTCCGGCTGGGCGAGCAGCCAGTTCTCGTTCTGCTGCAGGATCTCCGTCGTCGCCTCGAGGGAGGTGCCCGGCGGCGTCCGGAACTCGATGCTCAGGAAGCCCGAATCGGACTTCGGCATGAACTCGCCGTCGAGGCGGGAGCCGGCGAGAACCGCCAGGACGATCGAAGCGATCGCGACGAGCGTCGTCTTGCCGCGGTTGGCCAGCGACCACGCGAGGATGGTGGCATAGCGCTGCTCCAGGCCGTTGAACCAGACTTCGAGACGTTGTTGCAAGCTGTCGACGCCGCGCTCCTTCGGAGGCGGCATGCGCGAGGCGAGCATCGGCGTGAGGGACAGTGCGACGATCAACGACACGATCACCGCGACCGAGACGGTCACGCCGAACTCGGTCAGGAAGCTTCCCATTTGACCCGAGGCGAAGGCGACCGGGATGAACACGGCCGCGACCGAGAAGGTCGCAGCCATCGCAGCGAACGTGATCTCGCGCGTTCCGTCCCGGGCGGCGTCCATCGCGCTCTTGCCATTCTCGCGATGGCGCTCGATGTTCTCGAGCACGATGATCGCGTCGTCGATCACGACGCCGATCGCGAGGGTGAGACCGAGCAGGGTCATCGTGTTCAGCGTGAAGTCGAAGATCCAGATCATCCCGAACGTGGAGATCAGGGACATCGGGATTGCCGCGGCGACGATCAGGGTCGGCCGGAAGCGGCGCACGAAGACGAAGACCACGATGACCGCCAGGAGGCCGCCGACCCAGAGGGCCTCGATCGTCTCCTCGAAGGACTCGCGAATCGTCTGCGAATTGTCGATGAAGCCGTCGCTCTCGACGATCTCGATGCCCTCGGGCGTCTTGTCGCGGACCTTGTCCATCCTTCGGATGAATTCGTCGACGATCGCGACCGTGTTCCCGTCCGACTGCTTCTTGACCGCGATCGAGAGGCCGGGCTTCCCGTTCATGTGGGAGATCTTGCGCACGTCCTCCGCGCCGTCCTCGATCCGGGCGACGTCGCGCAATCGGATCGGCGCCTCGCCGTCCCAGGAGATGACCATCGCGGCGAGCTCGTCGATCGAGCGGAACTCGGCGTCGGTCTTGAGCGCCCACTCGACGGTGTTGCCCTCGACGAAACCGCCAGGCTGTTCGACGTGTTCCCGGCGCAGCGCGCTCAGCACGTCGCCGACGGCCAGCTTGCGTGCGCGCAGGGCGTCGGGATCGATCCAGATGCGGATGTTCCGCTCCAGCTCGCCGTAGATCTCGGTCCCCGCGGCGCCGGGGATGCTCTCCACCAGCGGCCGGATGTGACGATCCACGTACTCGGTCGTCTCGGTCGGGTCGAGCTCGGACGTGATCGGCGCATAGATGATCGGGAACATCGAGAAGTCGGCCTTCCCGAGGATCGGCGCATCGATGTCGTCTGGCAGGTCGTTCAGGCTCATGTTGATCTTGTCGCGGACGTCCTGCGCCGCGATGTCGACGTCGTAATCGAGCTCGAACTCCATCATGATCCGCGCCATGCCCTGCGCCGAGGTGGAGTACGTATGCCGGATGCCCTCGATCGTGGCGAAGGCCTCTTCGAGGGGGTCGACGATCTCGTCTTCCATCGTCGTGGGCGACGCGCTTTCCATCGACACGATCACGCCCACGAAGGGCATGGTCATGTCCGGGTAGCGGTCGATCCCGAGACGGCCGAGGCCGAGGATCCCGAAGGTCGCGAGGGCGAGGGTCAGCATCCACGTCAGGACGGGACGTTCGATCGAGAGGTCGGAGAGACTCACGAGTCGTTGCCTCGCGTCGGGTCGGCCGCGGTCGCAACCGGCGGGCGGTCGCTGGCCCGCACGACGACGGACATCCCGTTCGCGAGGCCGCCGTGGCCACGCCGGACGATTCGATCGCCTGGCCGCACGGGTCCGCGGACCTCCACGTAGTCCCCGTCGGTCGCGCCGACCTGGACGGCCAGACGCTCGACCAGCCCCTCGCTGCCCTCGCTGTCGTTCACGCGATAGATCGATGCGCCACCCACGCGCTGGATCAGCGACTCCGCGGGCACCATCAGGATGTTCTCGCGCTCGGCGACACCGAGACTCACCCGCGCGAAGAGGCCCGGCCGGAGGACGCCGTCCGCGTTCTCGACCTCCGCCTTGATACGCAGCGTGCGCGTGGCGGGATCGACCGTCGGTGCGACGAAGGACACGCGGCCCTCGAAGACGCGATTCGGGAAGGCGCCGACGCTGATCTCGACACGCTGGCCGAGTCGGACGCGCTCGGTGTCGAGCTCGGTGAGGCTGAAGATCGCCTCGAGCGGGTTCAGCGCGACGAGCTCGAAGAGCGACTTGCCGGGCTGAACGTATTCGCCGAGCTCGACGAAGCGGCGGGCAACGAGGCCCGCGAAGGGCGCCGTGACGCTCGAATCGCGAACGGCGCGCCGCGCGACACCGACCGAGGCTTCTTCGGCCCGCACCGCGGACTCCGCGAGGGCCAGCATCGTCTCGGCTTCTTCCAGCTGCTGGATCGACGACACGTTCTGGGAGCGCAGCTCGCGGATCCGACGCGTCTTGCGCTCCTGGTTGCGACGCTCCGCGCGGGCCTGCGACAGACGAGCATTTGCAGCGGCGAGGTCGAGGTCACGCCGCGCCGGATCGATCTCGATCACGATCGCGCCCTCTTCCGCCTGGCCGCCTTCGTCGACGGCGAGCTCGGTCACGCGACCATCGACCTCCGCGGCGATCTCCGTGTGGAATCGCGCCTCGAGATCGCCGCTCGCGCGGATCTCCTCGGAGAGCGTGCGCGGCTCGACCACGTAGACGGAGACCGAGGGCAGCAGCTCTTCGACGAACTCCTCTTCCTCCGCGCAGCCGACGAGCCCGCCGACGAGCGCGGTCACCATCGCAGCCGCGAGGGCGCGACGGGACCCGCGATTCCGAGCGAGGTTGTTGATCGTCATGACGACGGGTTCTCCATCTCGGCCATGCCGAGAAACAGGGCATCCAGCGCGCGCTCGGCGAAGCTGTCGTCCAGGGTGAATTCGGGCTGCGAGATGTGAAGCGACACGAGGCCGTAGGCGAGCGCCCAGAGGATCCGGCCGGCGCTGTCGCGATCGAAGACGCCGAGCTGTCCGCTGGCGCCGAAGCGGTCGACGGCATCGCCGATGCAGCTGCGCACGCGCTCCATCGATTCAGGCTCTCGACTCTCGCCTTTTCGAGAGAGCGTCCACATGAGTCGCGTGAACGTCGGGTGGCTCACGCTGAAGTCGAAGTAGGCGAGGATCATCGCGCGCAGGTCCGCCTGCGCGTCGCCCGTGGGCGCAACGGAGGCGAGCTCTTCCGCGAGGCGCGACACCCGCTCCTCGAGGAGCGCCTCGATCAATCCGTCCTTGTCACCGAAATAGTGGTAGACGGTCGGCGCCGAATAGCCGGCGCGCTTACCGAGCGCACGAATCGAGAAGTCCGAGCCGTTGTGCTCGATCATCAGCGCTTCGGTCGCATCGAGGATGGTGCGGCGGGCTTCCTGACGCTGGCGCTCTCGCCGCTCGGCCTGACGGGATCGCGCCGGGGGCGCGGACACGTCGGCGGCGGCGCTCGCCCCGGACTCCTCCGACGAGACGACCCCATGGATCGACTCGTCGAGGCGGGCGGCACCAGCGTCCCCGGGAAGCTCCCTCGGGGACGAATGACTCATTGAACGGAGACCTTGGGGTTGTGTACCCCGTGACTTGACGGGCGGTCAGTCAGTTGACCGCCGTTATATAGCGACCGTCCTGAGTACCCGCAACGACACGAAGTGGAACGCGGGGTTTTTCTCCCGAATCAGCCAAATTCATTCCAACCGATGACCTCGTCGGCGTCTTTTCGAGACGCCGGTTTGAAATCGGTGCCCAACGTGTAGGCGATCGGGAAGAGACCGACCTGCGTGAAATGGGCCGGGATCCCGAGCAGCTTCGCGAGCTCCGCCTCCCGCCACAGGTGCCCGGTCGTCCAGGCACTCCCGAGTCCCCTCGCCCGCAGCGCGAGCATGAAGCTCCAGACCGACTGGATGATCGAGCCCCAGGAGCTCGCCTGGAAGAAGACGTTCGCCTCCTCCATGCGACCCGCGAAGACGGGCACGAGGACCGCCGGCAGGCGATGGAAGTTCTCGCGCAGGTGGTCGACGGAGGTGCTGATCAGATCGGCGCGCGGGACCACCGCTCCGGGATAGCCGCCGCTGTCTTCGAGGGTCGCGATGTAGTCGTCGAGGCCGCCGTTGTAGATCGCAGCGACCTTCCCGACGAGCTCCCGATCGTCCACTACGATCCAGCGCCAGTTGTTCATGTTGCCGCCGTTGGGCGCCTGGAAGGCGATCTCGAGGCACTCCTGGATCAGCTCCCGGGAGACGGGCCGGTCGTAGTCGAGGCGCTTGCGGACCGCGCGGGTCGTCGTCAGCAGGGCGTCGGGATCGAGGTCGAGCACGGGCGGTCCTCCGAACGCGTCGGTTCGACGCGGGGTCGCGGGGCGGGCGCTCGATGGTGGCCAATTCGCCCTCGATCTGCACCATACTCGCACGACTGTGGCAACGGACGACTGTGGTAGCGGAGGATCGATGCTCTCCCACTTGCGTGTGCTCGACCTGACCGACAGCGGCGCCAGCGTCGCTGGCCGAATCCTCTCGGACCTCGGCGCCGAGGTGCTCCTCGCCGAGCCGAACGGCGGCGCCTCGTCCCGCCGGCTGGCGCCCTTCGCCGGGGACGAGCCCGATCCCGAGCGGAGCCTCGAATTCTGGGCCACGCATCGCGGGAAGCGCTCGACCGTCATCGATCTCTCGAGCGAGCCCGACCGCGCGCGACTGCGCGCGCTCGCGTGCGCGGCGGACGTCTGGATCGACGACCGCAGCTTCCCCGGCCTGCGTGCCGCCGGGTTCGGACCCGCGGAGCTGGCTGCACGCGCCCCGGCGCTCGTCGTCGCGACCGTGACGCCCTTCGGCGAGACCGGGCCGAAGCGGGACTGGGCGGCGAGCGACTTGACGGTGACCGCCTCGTCCCATGCGATGTGGATGACCGGCGACGCAGATCGCGCGCCGCTCGCGTGCAGCGTTCCCCAGGCCTTCCTCCACGCGGGCGGCGACGCGGCGAGCGGCATCATGATCGCGCTCGAGGAGCGCAAGCGGTCGGGGCTCGGGCAACACGTCGATGTGTCGGCCCAGATCTCGATGATGCAGAGCGGACAGTCCGGCGTCCTCGCCGCCGGCTGGAACGCCCCGCAGATGTCGCGCTCCGGGGGCGGGGTCGCCGTGGCCGGTTCCCGACTCCGCTTCATCTACCCGTGCAAGGACGGCTTCGTCAATCTGACGCTGCTCTTCGGCGTGCCGATCGGCTACTCGACCCAGCGCTTCTTCGACTGGATGGACGAGGAAGGCATGTCGAGCGACTTCATCCGCGCGCAGGACTTCGTCGCCTACGGCGCGAAGTTCCTGACCGGGAAAGTCGCGAACGAAGACCACGAAGAGATGATGAACGCGATCGAACGCTTCACGCGGACGAAGACGAAGGCCGAATTCTTCGCGGCGGCGTTCGAACGCAAGCTCCTGCTCGTGCCGCTCTCCGATGCCCGTGATCTCGTCGAGTCCGAGCAGCTCGCTTCCCGCGACTTCTGGCGCACCATCGACCAGCCGGGCTGCGACGAGGGGCTGAAGACGCCGGGCCCCTTCGCCCGCTTCGGCGCGACACCGCTCACGATCGACGCGCCGGCGCCGACCCTGGACGATTGGTCGGGTTCGTGGACACCGATCGATCCGCCTGCGCCTCAGCCTTCGCGGGGACTCCCTCTCGAGGGGCTCAAGGTCCTCGACTTCACCTGGGTCTACGCCGGTCCCGCCGTGACGCGCCAGCTCGCGGACTTCGGCGCGACCGTCGTGAAGGTCGAGTCGGCGACCGCGCTGGAAGCGCTCCGCAGCAACGGTCCCTTCGTGAACGACGTCCCCGGTGTCGAGAACTCCGCCAATTACTCGAACGTGAACCTCGGCAAGCAGTCGCTCGGCCTCAACCTCAAGACGCCGGAGGGCATCGACGTCGCGCGCCGGCTGATCGATTGGGCGGACGTCGTCGTCGAGAACTTCTCGCCGAAGGCGATGAAGGACTTCGGACTCGACTGGGAAAGCGTGCGCGAGCGACGGCCGGATCTCGTCATGCTGTCGAGCTCCCTCGCCGGCGGGACGGGCCCCGAGAAGCTGCTCGCGGGCTACGGGACGATGGGCTCGGCGCTCGCGGGTTTCGGCTTCGTGACCGGCTGGCCCGATCGTCGCCCCTCTGCCCCCTACATGGCGTACACCGACTACGTCTCCCCGCGCTTCGCCACCCCGGCGATCCTCGCCGCCCTCGAACACCGGAACCGGACCGGCGAGGGGCAACACATCGACCTCTCGCAGGCGGAGTGCTCGATGCATTTCCTCGGCGCGGCGCTCCTCGACTACACGGTCAATGGAGAGATCCTGAGCGCCCGGGGAAACGCCTCTCCCCACTACGCTCCGAACGGCGTCTACGCCGCCGATGGCGAGGAGCAGTGGGTCGCGATCTCGGCCCCAGACGACGCCTGCTGGACCGCCCTCGCCCGCGTTGCGGACCGCGGCTGGGCCGACGATCGGCGCTTCGAGACGGCGCTTGCGCGTCTCGAAAGTTTCGAGGCTCTCGACGCGGAGATCGACGCGTGGACCCGGACCCTCGGTGTCGACGAGCTCGAGAAGCGACTCCAGGACGCGGCCGTGCCGGTCCACCGCGTGATCGACAGCCCCGGCGCCTTCGCGGATCCGCAGCTCGAAGCCCGACAGCACTTCGTGCCGGTCGAATACGGTGCTCACGGGCCGCTGCCCTACGAAGCCACCCGATGCGTCCTGTCGGCGACGCCCGGCGTACTCTCCCCGTGCCCGACGCTGGGCCAGCACAACCAGGAGATCCTCCAGGGCATCCTCGGCCTCGACGACGACGCCGTCACGGAGCTGGTGATCGCGGGTGCCATCGAATGATCTCCGGAGTTCTCGACTAGCATGCCGCCCATCCGTCGCCTCCTGATCGCCAATCGTGGCGAGATCGCCTTGCGCATCGCCCGCACTGCGCGCGAACGCGGCATCCAGACCTTCGCGGTCTACTCGCCCGAGGACCGCGAGCTCGCCGCCGGCTACGGCGCGGACGCGCTCGTCGCCCTCGAGGGCCGTGGTGCCGCGTGCTATCTGGACGTGGACGCGATCGTGCACGCGGCACTCGTCGCGGGCTGCGACGCGGTCCACCCGGGCTACGGATTCCTCTCCGAGAGCGCCGAATTCGTGCAGGCGTGTCACGCCGCAGGGCTCGGCTTCATCGGACCAGGCCCGGATGCGCTCGCGCTCTTCGGGGACAAGGCGCGCGCACGCGCGCTCGCGACCCAGGAGAACGTTCCGATCGTGCCGGGGATTCCGGCGCCCGCGAGCGTCGACGACGTGCGCGCCTTCCTCGCTGCGCAGCCCGAGGGCAAGTCGATCCTGTTGAAGGCCGTCTGTGGCGGTGGCGGCCGCGGCATGCGACGCATCGATCCGGGCGACGACGTCGAGGCGGCCTTCGCGCGTTGCGCCTCGGAGGCCGAGCGCGCCTTCGGCGACGGTGCCCTCTACGCCGAGCGACTCGTGACGCCGGCTCGACACATCGAGATCCAGATCGTCGCCGACGCGAACGGCGCGATCAGTCACCTCTGGGAGCGCGACTGCTCGCTCCAGCGGCGACACCAGAAGGTCATCGAGCTCGCTCCGGCGCCCGGGCTGCCGAACCCGCTCCGCGATCGCCTGATCGAAGCCGCCCGGGCGCTCACCAAGGCCACCAGCTTCGTCGGCGTCTGCACCTTCGAGTTCCTCGTCGGGCCCGACGGCGAGGCGTTCTTCATCGAAGCCAATCCGCGACTGCAGGTCGAGCACACGGTCACGGAGGAGATCACCGGCGTCGACCTCGTCGACGTTCAGCTGGGCCTGGCCCAGGGGCACCCCCTCTCTCGCGTCGGCGTCGAAACGCCCCCTCCGCCGCGCGGCCGCGCCGTCCAGCTCCGCATCCTCGCGGAGACCCTCGACGAGACGGGGGAAGCCCGAGCGAGCGCCGACCGGATCACGCAATGGCAGGCACCCTCCGGCCCGGGCGTGCGGGTCGACTCGGCGATGCGCGAAGGCCTCGCGCCCCACCCCGCGTTCGATTCGCTGGTGGCCAAGCTGATCGTCACCGCCGACGACGACCCTGCGCGTCTGACCGCGCGCATCCGGCGCGCCCTCGAAGAGTTCCGGATCGACGGCCCGGCGACGAACCTCGATTGGCTGGCCGCGCTGATCGACCGCCCCGAAGCGCTCTCGGGCAAAGCGACGATCTCGTTCGTCGAGGAGCACGCGGCGGCGTTGGCCGCGGAAGCGGAGACGCGGCGCGCGGCGCGTGGGTCGGCTGACCCCAGCGCGAGCAGCCCGACGGTCGCGGCGACCCGCGAGGAGCTGACGCTCGCGACCGGCCAGGTGGGCGTCCGGGCGCCGCTGATCGGCACCGTGCTCGAGTGGATGGTCGAGCCCGGCGATGCCATTAGCACCGGTGCGCCGCTCTGCGTGCTCGAGTCGATGAAGATGGAGCACGTCGTCCAGGCCGCGGAGGGCGGTACCCTCGCGGCGCGCTTCGCCGAGGTGGGTGACGTGGTGCCCGAGGCGGGGCTGCTCGGCGCGATCGCGCCTTCCGCCGACGCCGGCGTCGCCGCCGACACGCGCGCCGCCGTCGACCTCGACCGGATCCGGCCCGACCTGGCAGCGGTCCAGGCGCGGGGCGCGCTGCTCGAAGACGCGGCGCGGCCGGAGGCCGTGGCGCGGCGGCGGGACCGGGGCCAGCGCACCGCGCGCGAAAACCTCGCGGACGTGTGCGACGAGGGCACGTTCACGGAATACGGCGCGCTGGCGATCGCCGCGATGAAGAAGATCCGATCCGTCGAGGACCTGCAGGCGAAGACGCCGGCCGACGCGATCATCACCGGCACGGGGCGCGTGAACGGAGACCTCTTCGAGAGCGAAGCGGCACGCGCAGCGTTTCTGGTCGTCGACGCGACGGTGCTCGCCGGCACGCAGGGCTTCTTCCATCACAAGAAGATCGATCGCATCCTGGAGATCGCGGAACACGGGAACCTCCCGGTGATCTTCTATCCCGAGGGCGGCGGCGGCCGACCGAACGACACCGACGCCAGCGACGTGTTCGTCGCCGGCTTGAACATCACGAGCTTCTCCGCCTTCGCGCGCCTCTCGGGCAAGGTCCCGCGCGTCGCGGTCGTCTCCGGCTTCTGTTTCGCGGGCAGCGCCGCGTTCGCCGGCTGTGCCGACGTGATCATCGCGACGGAGAACGCCTGTCTGGGAATGGGCGGACCCGCGATGATCGAGGGCGGCGGTCTGGGTGTCTACGAACCGAACGAAGTCGGTCCGACTTCGGTCCAGGTGCCCAACGGCGTGATCGACGTGCTCGTCGCCGACGAGGCGGAGGCGGCGGTCGTCGCCCGGCAATACCTCTCCTACTTCCAGGGCCGCATCGCCGACTGGACGGCACCGGACCCGCGCGTCCTCCGCCACGTGATCCCCGAAAACCGCCGACGCATCTACGACGTGCGCGAGCTGATCGACGGGCTCTGCGACGTGGGCAGCGTGCTCGAGCTCCGCCGCGCCTGGGCGCCCGGGATGATCACCGCCCTGGTCCGGATCGAGGGGCGCCCGATCGGCCTCGTCGCCAACGACCCGATGTACCTCGGCGGCGCGATCGACGACGAGGGCGCAGAGAAGGCGGCGCGCTTCCTCCAGCTTTGCGACTGCTTCGGCCTGCCCGTCGTGTCCCTCTGTGACACGCCCGGCTTCATGGTCGGCCCCGACATCGAGGAGCGTCAGCAGGTGCGTAAGGTCTCGCGCCTCTTCACCGTCGGCGCGAACGTGAGCGTGCCGCTCTTCTGCGTGATCACGCGCAAGGGCTACGGCCTCGGCGCCCAGGCGATGGCGGGGGGCGGCTTCTCGGCCCCCTTCGACACGATGGCGTGGCCGACGGGTGAGATCGGGGGCATGGGACTCGAAGGCGCCGTGAACCTCGGCTTCAAGAAGGACCTCGAGGCCTGCGCGACCGAGGAGGAACGGAATGCCCTCTTCGAGAAGCTGGTCGGCGTGATGTACGACAAGGGCAAGGCGCTGAACGCCGGTGCCGCCCTCGAGTTCGATGCGGTCATCGATCCGGCGGAGACCCGCGACCGCATCCTGCGCGGACTCGACGCCTTCGGACCGGTCCCGCGCGGCCAGCGCAACTTCGTCGATACGTGGTAGGTCGGGCCGCGCCAGGCAAGACGGCCCTCGTGACCGGCGCGTCCTCGGGGATCGGCCGCGCCATCGCCGAGCGCCTCGTCCGCGAGGGATGGCGCGTCTACGCGGGCGCGCGCCAAGCGAGCGCCCTGGCCGAGCTCGAACGCCTCGGCTGTGAAGCCCTGCGACTCGACGTGAACGACGGGCGGGATCGGACGGACGCCTTCGCACGTC
Source organism: uncultured Spirochaetaceae bacterium (assembly GCA_964488255.1). Lineage (GTDB taxonomy): Bacteria > Myxococcota_A > UBA9160 > UBA9160 > UBA4427 > UBA4427. The sequence continues at coordinate 43,649 of CAZAUR010000029.1, forward strand.
TCGACGACGAGTGCGGTGGCCTCGATGCCCTCGTGAACAATGCCGGGTACGGACAACAGGGGCCGCTCGAAGAGACGCCCCTCGACGCGATCCGCGCGCAGCTCGAAACGAACGTCGTGAGCGTCGCAGCGATGTGTCAGCTCGCCCTGTCCCGCATGCGAAGCAGGGGCGCCGGTCGAATCGTGAACGTGTCGAGCATGGGCGGGCGACTGACCTTCCCGGGCGGTGCGAGCTATCACGCCTCGAAGTTCGCGCTCGAGGCGATGAGCGACGTGCTGCGCTTCGAGGTCGCGGGCTTCGGGGTCCGGGTGATCGTGATCGAACCGGGTCCGACCGCGAGCGCCTTCGGCGAGGCCGCACTCGCGAGCCTCGACCGACTCTCCCCCACCGACGACGGCGCCTACGACGCGTTCAAGGACGGGATCCGAGCGGCGCTCCGATCGACCTTCGACGACGCATCGGCCGCCGGCGATCCCCCGGAGCCCGTCGCCGAAGCGGTCCTTCGCGCGCTCGAAGATCCGGAGCCGGCGCCGCGGGTGATCGTCGGCGCGGCGGCCAAGCAGCTCATCGCCACCGCCGAGCGCGGGTCCGAAGCCGAGTGGGACGCGCTCGTGGGCGGTATGTATCCGCAGCCGGGACGGCCGCGAGCCGAGGACTGATCCGAGCGTCGGTCAGAGTCGCGGGCGACCGGCGGCAAGCCAGGCGTTCTCGGACCAGACGTCGTGGTTCTCGCCCCAGCACTCGCCCTCGTCCATCTCCCAACGGACCAGGTTGAGCACGGCGTAGACGCCGTTCCCAGCGTTCGACGCCATCACATTCCGGCACGCGCCCTGCGCACGAAGCGATCGGCCCGATGCATCGAGCGCTTCCACGCGAACCGAGACCGGCATCCCGTCCCGAAGCTCCGTCGTGCGAACGCCTTCGACGATGGCGGCCGCGACGCCGTCGTTCAGCCAATACCCGCTGGTGATGCGCTCGACCCCGTCGGGTGTCGGGTTGACGTAGAGGAAGAACCCGCGGCCTTCGGCGGTGCCGTGCGCGTTTCCGAGTCGAAGCGCGTCCGGCATCGACCTCGGCCCCCAGGAGCGATCGCGAATCGAGTGGCAGTCGACGATCTGCGTCCGACCGCCGAACTCCACCGTCCCCGTGACGTGCCCCGGCTGTTCGAGGTGGCCCGCGAACATTCCGGGCGACTCCTCCGGCGCGACGGGATTCGGGGGCATGATCGCGGCGAAGGTGAGATCGAGTCGGGAGTTCGGTCCCTCGTGTCGAAGTCGATAGCGCGTGAGGGGTTCGAGGCAGTCGATCCGGATGCGATCCCCGATGCGCAGCGCGCGCAAGTCCGGCGGCTCCGTGAACTCCTCGGTCCAGCGATCTCCGAAGAGCGGCCTCGAGTCGCCCCGCCAGCCGGCGACGGCGCCGCCCTGCTGTCCGGCGTTCGGACTCCACCAGAGTCGCAACGAGCCGGACGTCTCCGTTTCCGGCAGCCAGAACGGGAACCACATCGTCTCGATCCAGGACGGATCCGCGCTCGTCGGCGGATGGAAGGCATCGTCGGCCTCGGTCACCACGAGCTTCGGGTCACGACCGATCACGGAGTGACCTCCGCAGCACTCGGCATCGTCTGCGGAAGTCGGGAAAAGAGGGGACCGAGCAGGTCTCGGCGACCCTCGGCACGACGATGGGCACGGCGCGCGAAGAAGCGTGTCGCCTCCGCGAGCGCGACACCGCTCCGGGCGACCTCGTCGATCGCGGCATCGATTCCCTCTTCCGAGATCGGCCTCCCGAGCAGCGCGGACAGCTCTTCGCGGTCTGCGGTTCGCAGCGCCGACGCGTCCGCACCCCGCGACGCGGCCTCTTCTACCCTCGGACGCGGCACCCCGACCGCGTCGCACAGAACCAGTGCCGCCCCGCGCAGCAGAAGCGTCTCGAACATCGTCATCTCTTCCGCGTTCACCTCGCTCCCGCCCGACTCGATCCCCATCCGGATCATCGCGCTATTCCGAGACAGGACGAGCAGCTGGAAATAGCGCACCCGGTCGAGGTCGACGGGGCCACCCCCTGCCTCGACGTACTCGCGATAGCGATCCGCCAGCGCACCGACCGGCGTCGCCATGTCGCGCACCGCGAGCGCGGCCAGGTCCTCCATCGGGTCGCCGAGATGCGCGACCTCCCAGTCGACGACGCCGGTGATCCGGCCGCCCTCGTGCAGGAAGTTCCCGGGGCCGAGGTCGCTGTGGACGAGCGATACGCGGCTGATTCCTTCGGGCCGATTCGCTTCGAGCCATCCGCGAGCGAACCCGAGGAACGGATCGAGCCGTGCTGCGAGCGCGTGCTCTGCGGACCGGATCGCCTCGAGCGCGGGCTCGATGCTGGCGGCGACGGTGTCTGGCCACTCGAGGTGCGCGACGTCGAGCGTCTTCGGATCGAGCGCATGCAGCTCGGCAGCGACGCGCATCAGCGCCCGCGCCGTCTCGCCGTTGCGCGCCGCGTCGCCTTCGACCGGGAACTCGGACGTGCCGGGCAATCGTTCGAGGAGCAGCGCTCGACGATCCGCATCGTGGGCGAAGACGGTCGGCACGGGGACGGGCCCAGCGACCAGCCCGCGCAGGACCGCCGCGTCGCGTTCGCTGCCGCCGCGGTCGTTGCGATCCTGCAGCAGGAAGAGTCGGCGGCCGTCTTCGGCGGCGACGCGCCAGGCGGACCGACTCGCCCCCGCGAAATGCGGGATGGCGGCGACGACCGTCGACGACACCGCGCCCTCGACCCAGGCGACCAGGTCCGGCGACAAGTCGATCTCGCTCGTCGTCATCAGCGCTCCGCATCGGGGCGGGCGGCGGGGCGGTATGCTGGACGCCCTCGAGGACCGCGCGCGTTCGCTGCCGACTCTACCGCTGGCAGCGGGGACTGTCCCCGGCGCGAGCCCCGAAGGAGAGGAACGATGGGCGACCGCCACCACTCAGCGACCGAGATCCAGGACCGATTCGCCATCATGGATCTCTACGATCGGCAGCTCGCGGCGGCGGAAGCCTTCGACTTCGACGCCTACGACACGACCTTCGCAGCCGACGCGCGGGTCGATCTCGCGGATTTCGGGCTCGCCGAGTGCGCCTATCCCGAATACCGCGCGTGGCTCGCCGGCCTCGAGGACACGATGGTCGAGGCCCAGCGCATCACCGGCGGCCTCCGACTCGAGCTCGCCGGGGATCGGGCGACCACGCGTGTGCCGGTGGCGTGTCACGTCACGATGCAGATCGACGGCGAGCGTCGGCTGACGCATACCGGGATCTTCTACAACGACCGACTCGAGCGCCGCGCGGAGGGCTGGCGGATCGTGCACCGCGTCGAGGAGCGCGCCTGGGCCGCGACGTGATCGGCGTCGCCGACGTCTACGCCCAGGCCTGCGCCTACGCCTCGCCGAATTCCTTCGCCTTCGCAGCCCGGTAGTCTTCCATCGGGCGGAACTCGGAATCGTCCCGGAACTTCGCTTCGACGTCCGCCAGGACTTCCTCGTCGGACATCGACGGATCCCAGCCCTGGCCCGCCGGCTGCTTCACGTGCCACGGCGAGTCGCAGAAGACCTCGATCCCGTTGCCTTCGGGATCCGCGAAGTACACCGAGATCGCGTTGCCGTGGGTCAGCGGCATGTGGCTCTTCACGCGCGGATCCTTCGACACCCGATCGATCATCTCCCTGACGTCGGTGAGCGACCCGACCCGGAAGGCGTTGTGATCGAGGCTGGTGGCGTCTTCGTCGCCGCGCGACGCGGTGAAGGCGACCTGGTGGTGATCGCTCGAGCTCCCGCTCAGGAACACGATCTCCGGCGATCCGGGCGGGCCCGGAAGCGGTCCACGATCCGCCACGACGAACCCGAAGATGTCCTCGTAGAACGAGATCATCGCCTCGATGTCGCGGACCTTGAGCACACAGTGAGACCAGCTGATCTTCATCTCGCCTTCTCCTCGGGCCTACGCGCTCTGTGCCCCGCGCACCAGCCGCCCGGGCAGCGCGCCGGTGTGCTCGCCATTGCGGAAGGTCACCTCGCCCGACACGACCGTCGCCTCGTAGCCCCGCGCCTTCTGGATGAAGCGCGCCGCGCCGGCCGGCAGGTCGTTGGCGATCTCCGGCAGGGCGTTCTCGAGCGTGTCGAGGTCGATCACGTTGAGGTCGCCCTTCTTGCCCGGCTCGAGGGTGCCGCGGTCGTTCAGGCCGTAGAGCGCCGCGGTATCCGCGGTCATCTTCTTGACCGCGTTCTGGATCGGCAGCTTCGGTCCGCGCGTCCGGTTCTTCACCCAGTGCGACAGGAGCGACGTCGTCATGGACGCGTCGCAGATCGCGCCGCAGTGGGCGCCGCCATCGCCGAGGCCGAAGGCGGTGCGCGGATGTTCGAGCATCTCGCGCACGCTCTCGAGGTCGTAGTCGCTGTAGTTGAGCAGCGTCAGCATCAGCAGCTGCTTGCCGTCGAGTTCGAGGAGCCAGTCGTAGAGCAGATCGAAGGGATCGCGCCCTTCGCGCTCCGCGATGGCCTTCAGGCTCTGTTCCGGCGGCGGCTCGTAGTCCGGCGGATCGCCGAGGCGGAAGATCTTGTCGATCCCCTCCTCGATCATCGCGGTCACGACCTTCATCTCCGGAATCGCGTAGAAGGATTCCTCCCCGAGGATCTTCGCCCGGACCTCCGGCTTGCGGAGCTGCTCGACCTTCTCCTCGAGCGGCAGGTCGCGCATCTCCATGTAGGTGGGCCGGAAGCTGAAGGGATGGAAGGACTGGTGGCCGATCAAGAGCGTGTTCGGTCGCGCAGAGACCTGCGGCCGAAGGTCGGCGCCGTCGGCGTTCGCCGTATCGACGAGGTCGAGCAGGCGCTTCCAGTCCCGGGGCGCGACGTCGTGCTGGACGAGCGCGAAGGACACGGGGCGCTGGATCTCCTTCGAGAGCCGCCCCATCCAGTCCATTTCCTTGTCCGGCGCGGACATGTCCTCGCCCTGGATACCGGCCGGCGCCAGCTCGACGATCCCCTCGCCGAGCTCACCGAGGGCCCTCGCGATCCCGAAGATCTCGTCCTCGGCGCCGTGGGTTCCGGGGACGACCTCTCCGTCGACCGCACGATGGACGATCGTGCGGGACATCGAGAAGCCGAGCGCGCCCGCGGCGATCGCCTCCTTCACGATCTCCGCCTGTCCAGCGATGTCCTCGGACGTGGCGGGCTCGTTCTTCGCGCCGCGTTCCCCCATCACGTAGGCGCGCACGGCGCCATGGGGAACCTGGGTGCCGATGTCCATCGCGTACTGCCGCTTGTCGAGGGAGTCGAGGTACTCGGGAAAGCTCTCCCAGTCCCAGGAGATGCCTTCGTGCAGGGCCGTCCCCGGAATGTCCTCGACGCCTTCCATCAGGCCGATCAGGAACTCCTGTTGGCCGGGCGCGACCGGCGCGAAGCCGACGCCGCAGTTGCCCATCACGAGGGTCGTGACGCCGTGCCAGGCGGTCGGGGTGAGCAGCGAATCCCAGGTCGCCTGACCGTCGTAGTGGGTGTGGATGTCGACGAAGCCCGGGGTAACGACCTTCCCGGTCGCATCGATCTCCTGGCGGGCCTCGGCGTCGACCGCGCCAATCGCGACGACCTTGCCGTCGTCGATCGCGACGTCGCCGACGAAGGGATCGCGGCCCGTGCCGTCGACGATGGTGCCTCCTCGAACGATCAGATCATGCATGTCGGATTCCTCGGGTTTCGCTTGCGCGTTTCGGTTGGATCAGGCGGGAACGGCGACCTGGAGCGTGTCGCCCTCGGCGCGGACCGCATAACAGGTCCCGGGCCGGCGGATCGGCATTCCCTGAGGCGAGCCGTCGCGAACGTCGATCAGTCCGCCGTGTAGCGGGCACTCGAGGATCGTACCCCGGATCAGCGCACCGGCCATCGAGGTCCGCACGTGGGGACACTCGTCGTGCAGCACGTAGGGCGTGCCCTCTGCGTTGCAGAGCAGGAGCGCGAGGTCGTCGATCGAGAACGACGCCGCCTGCCCTGCCGGGGGCAGCGGGATCGGCACGTCGACCCAGCGCAGCTCGGCCGTGGGGCTAGCCACGACCGTTTGCTGCTCCGCGCTCGATGTACTCGTCGAGGGTGCGGTGGTGGTGGAGGATGCGGATCTCCTGCTGGCCGAGGTGCAGGTCCTCGAAGGCGCGCGAGTTCATGCCCGCCTGGATTCGCGGCAGGTTGTAGAGGTCCTCGTCGAGCAGGTCCCCGCCGTCGCAGGCCCCGGCGAGCGTGTCTCCGGCGGCCGTCGAGAAGGTCTGCTTCTCCGGTCGCGGAACGTCGACCGACGGCGCGTTCATCAGGTTCCAGAAGTCGAAGTACATCTTGTTCGGGTCGGTGGGGTGGGGCCGATGGGTGAACACCCAGGTGAAGAGCGCGTGCGTATTGAAGGTCATGTTCGGGAAGACCGTGTAGTGGAAGTCGTCGCAGAGTTGCGACTCGTTCAGGTCGTCCAGGTTCGCGCCGAGGGACGGGGCGATCTTCTTCTGCTGTTCCGCGAAGGCGGTCCGGGCATCGGCGGCGGAGCCCTCGAAGTCCGTGATGCCGACGCGCGCGAGGAACATGTCCTTGATCTCCGGCGTGACGGTGTCGGCGCCCGGGTGGCGCAGGCTCGCCTGCACCTCCGGGAAGATCATGCGCGTGTGCTTGTCGTAGCAGTCGTAGAGCGTTCGCGTGTCGTCGCTGAAGGCGAGTGTCCAGGTGTGCGTCGCGGCGAGGTGATAGGCCTCGTTGAACGCGTCGACGCTCGTCTTCCAGTTGCACTCGATCTCGATCGTCGCGTCGAACGAGACCTTCCAGTCCTCGAAGTGGTAGGGATCGAGATGCTGGGGCACGACCCCGAGGTATTCGCGCAAGGGCTCGGCCTCGGGATCGAGGTTCACGAACACGAAGCCCGCCCACGTGTCGCAGAGCACCGGACGCAGCGAGAGCTTGTCCGTGGGGACGCCCTGCGGAAAGCACTCCGGATCCTGGGCGCCCAGCAGCCCGCCGTCGATCCCGTACGCCCAGCCGTGAAAGAGGCAGGAGAATTTCTCCGCGTGCCCGCGACCGGGTTCGCGGAGTCGATTGCCGCGATGCATGCACACGTTGTATCGGGCGCGGACCGACCCGTCCGGCTGCATGATGACGAGGATCGATTCGGGGCCGAGCTCGAAGGTGAAGTAGTCGCCGGGTCGCTCGAGGTCCGACGCCCGCCCCGCGCAGACCCAGGTCTGCGTCCACATGTGTTGCCACTCGAGCGCCGCGAACTCGCTGCTCGTGTAGCGGGACTTCGGGATCGGCGCGTACTCGATCCCGGGATCGGGCGCGCGCTCCATCGGGGTCGACAGATCGGGCGAGGCGGCCATGCGCGGGTCTCCAGGGCGGCGCACGGGCAGCGCGCCCGTCGCAACGCCGCGAGTCTAGAGAGGAATCCCGCGCAGCGTCAATCGAGTGCGCGTCGCCCGCGAGGCCCCTGCGCTACTGGCTACAGGCCTGCTCCGGCGGTGTGCAGATCCCGAGCAACGGGTTGCAACAGGTCGTCCCCGGGGCGCAGGTATTCCAGCCGCACTGCTGCGCCGGACTGCACGCGCCTTCGAAGTCGAGGGCGACGCCGGCCATCTGCCGCTCGCAGTCGTTCCCGTAGGTCACGCCGTCGCACCCGCAGACCGGGTCGAAGACCGCGGGGCACGCGTCGGGAATCGGCTGGCACTCGCCGAGACCATCGGCAAGCAGGCAGGAGCCCGGCGGTTGCTCGCAGAACTCGCCCTCTGCGCACTCGGGTTTCGGCGGATACCCGAAGCCGCCGCAGGCCATCGGCCCGCCCTCGCCGACCTTCGTGTAGAACTCGCTGGCCACGAGCTCACGCCCGCTTCCGGCGGGCCCGGTGATCTTTCGCGTCTTTCCGAACGCGATCAGCCCCGGCCCCTGGTAGAGCGAGTCGAACCCCTCCTGGATCTCGGAGGAGGTCGCGTCGCTCGCCGTCGACAGGTCGAGGGCGTGCAGGAAACGTCGACGGAGAGAGTTCAGCTTCACGCGCACGAGCACCGGGCACGGATGGGTGATGCAGGCGATGCCGCTCGGGCGGAGTCCGAACCAGCGACCGCGATCCGCGCGCGTCCCGGTCACGCCGCGCCAGGCCTGATCGACCACGAGGGTCGGCACGGGCGTCCCGCCGAAATCCTCTTCGACGAGGGAGCCGCGAGCGAGCGCGCGTCCGGCGCCGAAGTCCGCGAGGAGCTGCGCTTCGGTCGCCGGGTCGAGCCCCAGACGAGAGAAGTCGACGATCGCCGCGTGGCATTCCGCGCCCTTCGTCCCGTCGGCGCACAGCGTGCGCTTGCGATTCACCCGCTCGACGAAGAAGCCGCCGCAGAACGGCGCGGGGCAGAGGCGCGGATCCGGCCGGGTCGCGCGATAGAAGGTGGCGTTCTCGAAGCCGGTCTCGATCAGCTCGCCGAAGGCGCCGGGATCACCGGTGACCTCCGCGGCGCGCGGCACGAGGATCGGCATCGCGGCGAAGGCGAGCAGCGCAGCAAAGAACAGCGGTCGCAGCGAGGGGAGCAGAGGTCGCATCGGCATCTCCTGGTGAGAGTGTGTCGTCCGAAGGGCGACTTCGAAAGCCGAGGTCGAACAGCCCTTCATCCCGGAAGTGACGCCGTCCCCGGCGGCGTGACCGCCGGCTGCCCACTTCCCGGGCAGCACCCGCCCCCCTTGCCCATCACGTGGGCAGCCACCTCGCGAAGCCCGCGCTGCATCCGGCACAGATCGCCCCTGAGGCGGATCTCAGGCGACTCCGAGCCGAAATTTGACGCCGCCGGGGCATTGAGTCCCCGTCCCGGCTTTGGCACAGTCGTTGCTTCTCCAGCGGAGAGTGGAGCTCGACCCGAGCCAACCCGCAGCCCCCCACGTGCGTCGGTGCGACCGACGTCCCCGGGGCGACTACGGCGTCAGCGCGGGAAGACCCGGAAGTGTGCGCGATCCGACTCGTTCGCGAGCGGCCGCGGCCCTGGGGGCGTCTCCGCAATCGTCCTGTGAACGCATCAAGGAAAGCGCTCCCAGCAATCAACCCGAATCGACTCTGCCCGACGCTGCCGCATGAACGCGGCCTGCAAAGCCCGGGCGCCGATTCACCAGACCCATCCACCTGAACGGATGCATGGAGGTCCCCCCGAATGGGCACCAAGGCGAAGCTCGAATACATCTGGCTTGACGGTTACAAGCCGACCCAGAGCCTGCGAAGCAAGACGAAGGTCGTCGAGGACTTCAGCGGCAACGTCGAGGACGCGCCCGTGTGGGCGTTCGACGGCTCTTCGACCGAGCAGGCCGAAGGCGGATCGTCCGACTGCATTCTGAAGCCTGTCGCTTGCTACCCCGACCCGGGCCGCAAGAATGGCTTTCTCGTGATGAGCGAAGTGCTCAACCCCGACAGCACGCCCCACGAGAGCAACGGCCGCGCGACGATCGACGACGCGGACGCAGATTTCTGGTTCGGCTTCGAGCAGGAGTACTGCATCTGGGACAACGAGCACAACGCGCCGATCGGCTTCCCGCCCGGCGGCTTCCCGGCTCCCCAGGGTCAGTACTACTGCTCGGTCGGTGCCGCGAACGCGATCGGTCGCGAGATCGTCGAGGAGCACCTGGACCTCTGCCTCGACGCGGGCCTGAACGTCGAAGGCATCAACGCCGAAGTGATGTGCGGACAGTGGGAGTACCAGGTGTTCGCCAAGGGCGCCGCGAAGGCCGGCGACGAGACCTGGGTCTCGCGCTACCTGCTGGAACGCACCGCGGAACGGTACGGCTACTCGATCAACTGGGAGCCCAAGCCGATCAAGGGCGACTGGAACGGTTCGGGCATGCACGCGAACTTCTCGAACGAGCTGCTTCGCACGTGCGGTGACCAGGGCGTCTACGACCAGGTCTGCAAGGCCTTCGAGCCGGTCGTTGCGGATCACATCGCCGTCTACGGCGCGGACAACGATCAGCGCCTGACGGGTGCCCACGAGACGCAGTCGATCGACCAGTTCAGCTACGGCGTCTCCGATCGCGGTGCCTCGATCCGCATCCCGATCGCGACGGTCGAGAACGGCTGGAAGGGCTGGCTCGAGGATCGCCGCCCGGCGTCCAACGCCGACCCGTACAAGGTCGCGTCGATCATCGTGAAGACCGCCAAGGCGGCCTCGGCGAACATCAAGGCCTAGCGCCCGTTCGTCCCACGCGATTCGAAAGGGCGTCCGGACTTCGGTCCGGGCGCCCTTTCTCTATTCGTGTCCACGATTCGTGGCAGGCAGGCGATTCGCGGCGCCGCTCCCGATCGGAAACATCCGTGCTCGATCTCGCGCGGCCCAAGACGCGGTATAACGGCCCAGGCCGTTACGAGTTCAGACTCATTTCCCTACCGAAACGGCTCTCGCGATAGGCTGGATCCATTCGCAGGCGGTTCGTGCCGTCGCACGAATCGCGACACGCCCGGGGAGTGCGCCCGACTCCAGCGTGGGCCCTTGGGAGTCGCCCCGATGCACGTTTCGATTCGCTCGAGCTCACGAAGGGCAGCGGCCTGCGGACTGCTCGTTCTCAGCCTGACTCTCGCTGCAAACGCCGACACCCTGCTGGGCGCTGACCTGGTACTGGAAGGTGGATCGGTCGTCGCCGTCGAAGGGGGTCCCTTCACGAGCGCGAGCCAGGACGTTCGGCTCGAGGATTCCTACCTCGGAGAGACCGCCCCTCGCGTCAGCACCAGCGCGTCGGGGACTCGCCTCGCGGCGGGCTTCACGCCCGTGCCCGAGCCGTCCCGACCACTGCTGGCCTTCGCGGGCTCGGGTGGGTTGCTCGCGGTGGCCCGACGTCGGCGCTTACGAAGGCGCGCGCCGTCGGCTGCATGCGCATCGCGACGAAGTCGCGAGGTCAAGCATCCGAGCGTCCCCGCCGCTGCGACGCTGCTCGTCGTCGGCCTGGCTCTGCCGCTCCCCGCCGCGGCGCAGGCGCCGCAGGACATGGCGTACCAGGGCACCCTGACGGACTCGTCGGGCCTTCCTCTCGTGGGCCCCATCGAACTCGTACTTCGGGTCTTCGACGTACCAACCGGCGGCGCGCCCCTCTACACCGAGACGCACGCGCTCGTCGCGGTCGACCCGGACGACGGCGCCTTCCTCGTTCGACTCGGACTCGGCACGACGGATCTCGATACGGACGGCGACGGCGAAGTCGAGACGAACCTCTACGACTTCGACGCCACGCTCTTCCTCACCGGACCGAATCGATATCTCGAGGTCCAGGTGGGCCTGGGCGCGACCGGCGAGATCCTCACGCCGCGCCAGATCATCGGGTCGACGCCCTACGCCACGGTCGCCGCGGACGTCGTCGCGGATCCGACGAGCTCCATCGGCCAGACGATCGACGCGGCCCAGACGACCGCGGACGCCGCACAGGCCGCCGCGGTGGCCGCGGACAACAATCACACCACCGACACGACGCTCGACGAGGCGCAGGTCGACGCGTTCGTTGCGGACAACGGCTATCTCACGAGCGACGACCTCGACGACCTGGTCGAACCCGAACAGTCCGAGCCTTCCACGATCGCCCATCACAACACGCTGAACGCGGTGATCACCGATCCGGCGGACACGAACTTCGGCTACGGCGCGACGTTCCCGAACGACGACCAGTTCCCGTCGATCCCGGGGAGCGAGTCGGACAATCAGCTCGGCGCCTTCTACAACAAGGACGGCGTGAACGGGCTTCCGATGAATCAGTTCGAGCACGCGATGGACTCGTCCTGGGAGCTCTCGTGGCGCGCAGCGGGAACCGGCCACCACACCTGGCTCGAGCACAACATCGACTTCTGGCCACCGGACAACCAGGCGATCGTCCAGAACGTCGCGGGCTTCGATCCGGCGGTCGGGGACGAGATCCAGTTCTCGGGCGGCGGCACCGGAATCGTCCTGGATTGGGACGACGCGTTCGATCAGCTGCGCTGGCGACAGGACTACGGCACGGTCGACGTCGGCGCCAGCGAGCTGATCACCCACCCGGCGACCGGCACCGCGAACGTCGGCCCGACGGTCGTGGCGCTGGGGAGCACCAATCTCTGGCGAACCCGTCAACTCGAGTGGGACGTCTACACCAACCAGGCCGTGTGGACGTGGCGCACCAGTCCGGCGTCGGGCGGCGGCCCCGCACCGCTGCGGCTGCAGAACAACGGGGCCGGGATCGGCTATTCCGGCAGCCTCGGCGGTGGAATCGCGCTTTCCGTCGGCACGCATTCGAGCAACGCCCCGACCACGAAGATGTATTTCCAGGGGAATCTGTTGGGCGGCGAGATCGGCGTACAGCCGCGCATCCTCGACCTCCGATACGACTTCTCCGGCGTGGGGAACAGCTTCAGCCATTCATCGGGACTCCGGTTCCTTTCCCCGGTGGCGACCGGGACGGGCTCAACGAACACGACGGGCCGACGGCATCACATCGAGATCTTCGACCAGGTGGGATATGGCTCGACGTCCAGCGCGCTCTATGTCGCCCCCCAGACCTGCAACGGATGCGTCGGCGGGCCCGCGGTGCACGGGAACATCACGATGCGCGGGGGGAACTGGAACGACGGCCACTACGCCTTCGGCGAAGAGACCTCGTCGGGGGATCACCTCTGGCGCGACCAGACCAACGAGGTCTATCGCGCGGCGACCGATTCGGCGCCGACCTCGGAGGACGACGGCGTGCCGTTCGTCACCGGTACGAGCGCGACGACCCACGGCCCCGCACTCTGGGCGATCAGCGACGGGGGATCCCTGGATACCGCCTCCGAAGTCTGCTCCGAAGAGGGCGTCGGCATGACGGCGCAGTCCGGCTTCGACCTGACCGCCAGCGCGATGATCGGCGCCACGACGCCCGTCGGAAGCGGCCAGCCCTTCATCGCGTTCTGCCGCTAACCGCCTGCGGGCCTTCCCGCACCGGCCGGTTCGCCGCGCGCAACCCCTCGGCGAGGGCTTCTCGGAATGCGTGGCTCTCGAGTCGCCCGCATGTGGCCCAAATGAAATCTGTCCAACAATTTGGGGAGCAGACGCGAGACGCGGCGCCACGCGTCGCGTTTCAGGACCCGAAACCCCGAGGATCTAGATCGAAATATCCGGGCTTGACCGGATGGGCGACGACCGAGCCGCGGGCCAACCTCCTCCCGATCCCGATCCCGATCCCGAGATCGAGAGGAAACGCGGCTGTGCTGGGACTCTATCTGCTGGAAGCCAATCTCGTCTCGAGCGAGCAGCTCCTCGACGCGCTCACGAAGCAGCGCGAGAGCACGCCGCCGATCGGTCAGCTCGCGCTCGTCCATCGGAAGCTGAGCGTCCGCCAGGTGATGGACGTGCTCAATCACGATCCCGATCGCAGAGCGCTCTTCGGGGAGATCGCGGTCGAGCTCGGCTTTCTCACGACCGAGGATGTCACCGAGCTGCTCGCGATCCAACGCGCGGCGCGCCCGAAGATCGGAGAGATCCTGGTGAAGAGCGGGTTCATCGACGAGGACGAGATGGAGATCGCCCTCGCGCGATACCTGCGATCGACCTAGGCGACCTACGCCAAGTAGGCGTCGGGCACGAGCGCCCCCGCGGTCGCCCCGTCCCGCTCCATCCGCTTCGTCGCGCGCAACACCGACGATCCGATCGCCGCGATCCGGATGTCGCCGAAGGGCGTGCCCCCGACGCGGTTGTTGATCATCGCGACCGAGAGGCGACGCGACGGGTCGGCGCCGGAGCCGCTGTGCCGCTAGCGCGGCCTTCCTACCGCAACAGGAAGAGTGAACCGCGCGGAGATTGCCGGCGGCCTCGGTTCCGCAGAGGATCGAGCGATGGCCGTTCTCAACCGCGGTCTGCCGCTGAGCGGCGGTCCACTGGAATCGCCAGACCATTGCCTCTCAGCGATCTACGACCAGCGATTCCGAGACGAACGCCCGAAGCTGAGGCGAGATCTCCGTGTACGCGCGCGGCATCGCCGGCGGGTAGGCGTATTGAAGGGGTCGATAGAGCCACTCAGTGGCGCCCGAGGTCGCCTCGAAGGAGCGCGAACCCAGAATGCGATCGCTGGGATCCCGCAGCTCGGCGGTGAAGGCCAGGTCGGCGCTTCCGAAGCTCGTCGGGAGTCCGACGAACCAGAGGAGCGCTCCGGCGATCGAGAGCCCGTAGGCCGTCATGTAACGGTGATAGATCGCCTCATCGAGCGTAATGATCAGGCGATGATCTTGCGGAAGCGCAGAGCCTTGATCACCGAGGTCACGGAGCACCTCGTTTCCGCGCATCACCCGTCCCGCGATGCCCATCGCTTGCAGATCGTCGACGACGACCGACGCGACTTCTGCCACGTAGCTCTCCGCCTCGACGTTTCCCGCGAGCACACCGAAGCCTGGATCCATCTGCTGATGGCCGTAAGGAAAGAGCGGGATATAGGCGAGGAATCCCGCGCCGACCGCGGATCTTCCCTGCAGCGGTCGAGCGTCGTCGCCAACGACCACACGAATCGTCTGAACCGTCGGGCGCGAGGCGGGCGCAGTCGCCGGCTCGAACCCGCCTCGCAGGCTGACCATCGAGCAGCCGGACGTGACGAGGCTACAGGAGATCAGCAGCGCGATTGCGCGTGTCCTAGAACGCGAGCGATTGGCGAGATCCATCACAGTCCTCCGGTGAACAGGTCGTTGAAGTAGGGCTCGAGTCCCGGCTCGAGCAGGTCCTGTGGATGATCCCCGCCGAGCGTGCCCCATCTGCTCGTGCCCGTGACAGTCGATGCGTCTACGAGACGGCCACTCTCTGATTCATAGACGCGGATCGCAACGCGGATACGGTCGGGTATGCCGCTCCATTCGGTCGCGCGCTCTTCCCAGTGCTCTACGACCGGATAGACGAGATAGTCAGCTTTGGCGCTTCGCGCGGAGTCGAGCGCCTGCTCGGCCTCCTCGGGCGCGTCACCGACCCGGGCGGTGTGACCGCGTCCGGAAAGCCCGGTCGCGATCGCGTTAGTCGTCTGACGCCCCGACTCCGGGTAGACCGTGTCGCCGAAGGCGCCGGGCGGGGCCATGGCAACGTAGAACGCCATCGAAGCGCCCGTCAGGCGGCCGGGCTGTTGCCGCTCCATTCCGTAGGTGTGCGAGCAGCCTACGAATAAGAGGATGGTTGCGAACGCCAAGCCGCTTCGCTGAAGCTTCATGCGACGATTCCTCCGGTATGTCGGTAGCGGCGGATGCTAGCCGAACCAAGGGTGGGGTCGAGACTCGCAACCGGCCCGTCTCGACGCGCCAAGCATGCCGAAACCGAGCCAATCGACCCTCGCCGCGACCTGAACGACCTAGCCCTCGAACCAGCGTGATCAAAGTATCGAGGGAGTCGTGATCACGCCAAA
>CAZAUR010000030.1:0-58428 GCA_964488255.1 uncultured Spirochaetaceae bacterium
CCGCTTTGAGCGGGTCACCTGGATGCCCCCGGCTTTGCCGGGGGAGGATGTCACTGTAAGGAAATGGCCGCGAGGGGGGCGCCGATCGCCGATCGACTGTCTTTGCCGCGGTGCAACGGTGAATCACCTTCGAGTTCAGGTAGCGTGGAGGTTCGCTGCGGCGATGCTGAACGCCTTGTCGCAGTGGGCATGCGTTCGTGCGCGCGACGGCGGGACGGCCTGGAATCCGGGGCGCGAAGCACGAAACGTCGGGGGTGAGGATGGACACAGCAGAGCGTCTCGCGATCGAGATGGCGTGTATCCGAGTGGTCAACGAATACGCCTATCTGGTCGACTTTCGGGACTACGATCGGTTCGCGGATCTATTCGCCGAAGAATGCGTGTTCGACGTCGGGGGGCAAACCGTGAGCTCCCGTGAAGAGATGAGAATCGGCGTGAAGAAGACCCCGGTCGATCCGCTGCGGCGGCACGTCACGACGAATATTCTGATCGACGTCATCGACGAGAACTCGGCCAGCGGCGTCGCCTACTTCACCGTGTATCGAGCGAAGTCGGACGACGGCACGGACCAGACTCCCGCCTCGATGCCCGCCGTCGTGGGACACTACAGGGACAAGTTCGTTCGGACCGCGGACGGCTGGAAGTTCGCAGAGCGTATCGGCGTGTTCGACATGATCGACCGCGCGCCAGGTGCCTGATCGTCGCGCTCGAGCCGCACGGAGTGACCGAGCACGGGCAATCGGACATCAGCGCCTGGCCAGAATGCTCGAGGAAGCGTCCCTCTGGACGTACCCCTGCAATCGCTTGGAGACCTATTGTATTTCAGCGATCAAGGCGCAAGCGGCCGGCGCGATTCCCGTCGTCAATCGCCACTCGGCCCTGAACGAAACCGTTCATCCGGACGCGCCGAGTCTCGATTCGATCGATCGCCACTGCGACGGCGAGGCCTACAAGCAGTTGTTGATCGGGACGATGGCGAGGGTCGAAGCAGGCGAACTGGGCGCGAGTCAGCGAGAGACCTACCGGCGATTCGCCGCCGAACGATCCTGGCGGCGCTGTACGGACGAGATGCTCGACCTGATCTCAGCCCTGGATCGTCTCTGAGGGCTCCGACAGGTGATGATAGGCGAGGGTCATCAGGACCAGCGTGAAGGGCAGGGTCACGAGCGTTCCGAAGACGACCGCCCCACCGATCCCGCTGAGCACGAGCGAGATCACGAGGAAGACGGCCGCGAGGACAGGATTCTCCTTGATCGAGTTGAAGCTCCTACTCATCCCACCCATCGCGTCCTCGTCGTCGATCGCGATCGCATGGAACGAGAACGCCATCGCGAGGCCGAAGAGCAGACCGGGGAGGACCAGCAGGAGCGATCCGATGAAGACGCCGACGCCGATCAGCAAGAAGGCGATCAGGCTGGCCCCGAAATGCGAGAAGCCGTCGAAGATGTCGCCGGCCGAGGCAGGCTCGTTTCGTCGGCGTCTCTCGACGATCTGAACGAAGCCGACCGTCATCGGGCCGGAGAGAATTCCCAGGCTGACGGCCGAGAGGACGACCAGGATCAGCCCGGCGACGATCCACAACGCGAGGTCGTTCTTGAAGAGGTCCCACGCTTCGCTGAGCGTGCTCTGGACGATGTCCTCTGTCCTTCCGGCCTCGGTCATGAATTCCTCCGATCGTGAAGTCTTGAGAATCGAGCCGTCGAGCGCTCCCCAACGGTCAGCTTGTCGAGTCGCCTCGCTCCACCTGCTCCAGCGCCTCACGGAGGTTCCGGTGGAAGTGGACGATCGCGCTCTCGAAGTGTCCGAATGTGAAGAACTCGTTCGCATCGCTCGCGACGTTCCGCTGGACACTCTCCGCGAGCGCGAGGTCCTCGGGCGCTCCCGTCTGACGGACGAACGCCGAGTCGCGCGTCGCGGTCTCTGCAGCGGCCGGGTCGCCACCTGTGTGCGCCAGGGAGTAGGCGACGCTTCGCGTGCGACCGGGCGAGATGGGCTCGAACACGACGAGGATCGTGTGATGAGACAGGACGGTCACGAGCGCGTTCGGGAACAGGTGATAGACGTAGGTGACGCGGCCTTCGATGCTGCGCTCGTCCGCAGGTATGTCGGCCAGCTTCTCGATCCGCTTGAAGGGGTAGGTCACACGGCTGTGACGACCGCAGTGCTCGACGACGTTCAGGTTGTCATATCCGTAGGGGTAGAACGTGTCCGGGTGGCCGAAGCGGATGTGATAGCCCTCGATCGCCCCTTCGATCGAGACCTTCCAGTTGACCTCGGCATCGCTGTCGCGTGCGTCGATCAGGTCCTGGTCTGAGGCGATCAGGTCGGGCAGTGCCTCTCCGTCGTTTTTGTGCTGCGCAGGCGGGTCCTGGGTGATGAAGACGATCCCCGACCGCTCCTCGGCCCGGACCGGGACGAGGCCGTGTGAGGCCTTGTCGACGTCGGGGAAACCGTCTTCGTGCTGGATCCGCTTCAGCTCTCCTTCGAGTCCATAGGTCCACCCGTGGTAAGGGCAGACGAATGTCCGCGCGCAGCCCGAGCCGCTCGCCACCTCGGTGCCTCGATGGCGGCAGGCGTTGCGGAAGGCCCGAACGATTCCGTCGTCCCCGCGCACGGCGAGGATCGGGATCCCGGCCGCGATCCGTGCCACGTAGGCGCCGGGGTCGCGGAGCGCGGCGGAGGGGCAGAACGGCACGGCGTGTCTGCGCAGAAGCGCGAGCTCGCGTTGGAAGCGCTTCTCGTTCCGGTAGTTCTCGACGGGCTCGCGCCATACTTCGTCGCCGAGATCGGTCGTGCCGTCGCGTACGTGCGAGAGGATGCGCTCGATGACCGCCTGGTCGTCCATGAACGTCTGTGTGGTCGTCATCGCGGGGTGCCTTCTTCTTGCGAGCCGATCAGCAGCCAACCCAGGTCGGGGAGAGAATGGCTGCCAACCGCCGGTTTCGCCCGTCCGAGGCGTGCCCCGGCGCCCTGGAAGGGAGCTCGTATTCGATTGGCCTCGCGAGACGTCGACATCGTCAGGGACTCAGTCTTCTGATCTCGATGCCCGGAAGGCCCGCAGGAACTCGAGATCCTTTGGTCGACCACTGGCTTCCTTCGATCGGAGCAGCTTGTCCAGCCGCCCGACCTGCACCGATGCCCCTGCGACCTCGAATTCGGACGCATCGGTCGACAGCGCCGCGTAGTCGAACGCGGAGATCGAAGTGAGGAGATCGATCTGCCCGTCCTCGGAGTGGATCGCCGAAATGCTCGCGCCATTCTCGATGACTCTCGCGAGGATGACCTCGTCCTCCACGTCTATGAACGGCTCGCCGCCAGCCTCGAAGGCGTATCCCAGTTCGGTCAGTACGCGAAGCGCGCGCCCCAGATTGGTCGCGCTCGGCGCGAGCAGGGCGTCGAGATCCAGCGTGGAGAACGCTTCCGACGGGGTGCGCGCATAGAAGTTGATCCCGCCGACACCCACGATCACGAAGTCCACGTCCGACTCCGAGAGCGCCGCCAGTGCCCGCGCGAATCCGCTATCGCCGGTCGACACGTTTCGCTTGCGCGACTTCGCGCTTGAACTTCAGCGCCTGCGCCATCGCATTCAAGACCCAGGTCTTGTCGGTGCCCGGACGGTTCCAGGGGGCGCTCGATATCTTGCGCGCGATGTCCGTCAACGGTTCAGCCACTCTGACTACCTTCGGAGGTTCCGTGGGCCGACAGGCTAGCTCACACGCTCGAGCCGCGAGAACCTTTCGCCTCGAACTCGAACCCTGGATACCCCTTTGCCGCGATCTCCTCGATCCGATGGAAATACGCCGGACCACCCAGGTGAACCGCGAAGTGCCGGGACTTGCCCTCGATGTTCGCGCCCGTGTACCAGGAGTCCGTGCGCGGGAAGAGCGTGCGGTTGGCGAGCTCGGTGACCTCTTCGTCCCACGCCAGCTCGGCGTCGTGTGTCGGCTCGACCGCCCCCATTCCCTGTTCGCGCAGGTGCGTCACGCAGTCGCCGATCCACTTCGTCTCGAGCTCCGCGCCGAGGGGCATCAGGTAGAGCACGCCTGGCGTTCCGGGGCCGTGGATCATGAAGAGGTTGGGGAAGTCGCTGACCATCAGGCCGAGATAGTTGTGGAACTGGCTCGCCCACTTCTCCTTCAGGCTGAGACCGCCGCGGCCCTTGGGATCGAGGCGAAGCATCGAACCCGAGATCGCGTCGAACCCCGTCGCCAGCACGAGCATGTCGATCGGGTGCTCGCCCGTCGCGGTACGCACACCCGTCTTCGTCATCGCCTCGATCGGGTCCTGGCGTAGGTCCACCAGCTTCACGTCGTCGCGGTTGTACGTGGCGTAGTAGCCATCGTCGAGGATCGGGCGCTTCGTACCGTAGAAGTGGTCGGGCATCAGCTTCTCGGCCGTCGCCGGGTCGTCGACGATCTCGCCGATCTTGCCGCGCAGGAACGCGCCCACTTCGCGATTGATCTCTTCGTCGACCAGCAGCTCGGGATAGTTGCCGTAGACGAAGCCCAGGGTGCCTTGTGCCCAGAGCGCTTCGTAGAGGGCCTGTCGCTGCTCCGGCGTCTCGTCGAACGCCGATCGCCCGTTGCCCGGCATCATCGGGAGCACCGCGTCCGGCGGCGGGGCGGCGACCATTCCGCCCCTGACTTCGTCCCAGTTCTCTCGGACGGCGACGATCTCCTCCTGGGTGAGAGCGCGGTTGCGGGCGGGGACGGTGAACTGCGCCGTGCGTTGGAACACGGTGACGTGCTCGGCCTCCTTGGCGATCTCCGGGATCACCTGGATGCCCGAGGAGCCGGTGCCGATCACGCCGACGCGCTTGCCCGCGAACGAGACGGGTTCGTCAGGCCAGTCGCCCGTGTGCAGGCACTCGCCTTCGAAATCGTCGATCCCGGGAATATCGGGCTTGTTCGGCGCGGAGAGGGCGCCGACGGCGCAGATCACGAACGTCGCGGTGACGCAGTCGCGGTGGTCGGTCTCGATCATCCAGCGCTGGGTCGCTTCGTCATAGCGCGAGTCCGTGACCCACGTCTCGAGCTGGATGTCACGACGCAGGTCGAAGCGGTCGGCGAAGTGCTCGAGATACGAAAGGACGTCCGACTGGGTAGCCTGGGTCTCCGTCCATTCCCACTCGTTCACCAGCTCCTTGGAGAACGTGTAGCCATACAGGGGGGCGCTCGGACCGTCGACCCGCGCGCCCGGATAGCGGTTGTACCACCAGGTCCCGCCGACCGTGGGCGCGCCGTCGTACGCGCGAACCGAGAGACCCATCCCGCGCAGGTGGTGAAGCGCGTACATGCCGCTGACGCCCGCGCCGATGACGATGGCGTCGTAGTGCTCGGTCGGGGTCGTCATCGTCCGGCCCTACGCGCTCGCGCGGAGCTTGTATCGGATCGGCAGGCGCTTGAACCCGACGATGAGGTTCGAGTGGAGGCGATCCGGCGGACCCGCCAGCTCGATCTCTTCGATGCGCGGCAACAGGAACCGGAGGGCGTACTCGATCTCGAGGCGCGCGACGTGCGCGCCGGCGCAGAAGTGTTCGCCGATCCCGAAGGCCAGATGGCGATTCGGGTTGCGGTCGACCCGGAACTCGAAGGGCGCCTCGAAGATCTCCTCGTCACGGTTCGCCGAGGGGTAGAAGAGGGCGAGGGTGTCCCCCTCCTTGATCTTGCGTCCCTTGATCTCCGCATCCGCCGTCGCGGTTCGCGCGAAATGGATGATCGGGCTCGTCCAGCGCAGGATCTCCTCGACCCCGCTCTTGAGCAGCCCGGGGTCGGCCTGGAGCCGCCGCATCTGATCCTGATGCTCGATCAGCGCCAGCATGCCGCCGCTCGTCGCGTTGCGCGTCGTCTCGTTGCCCGCGGCGACGATCAACAGGCACCAGACCAGGATCTCGACGTCGGACAGCTTCTTGCCCTCCACCTCGGCGAAGGCGAAGAGGGTCACGAGATCGTCCTTGGGGTCGGCCTTCTTCTTGGCCACCAGGTCCGAGAAGTAGGTGAAGAGCTCGGTCTGTGCGGCGACGACCGTCTCGACGACGCTCTTGCCTTCGTCGACGTACTCCTCGTCGCTGGAGCCGAGAATCCGATTCGTCCAGTGGAAGAGCTTTTGCCAATCGGGCTCCGGCACGCCTAGCAGCCAGCCGATGACCGCGATCGGGAGAGGGGCGGCGATCCGCTCGACGAAGTCGGCTTCGCCCTCGTCGCCTTCCTCGAAGAGGTCGTCGACGACGCCCTTCGCGATGCGTTCGATGTCGGCGTGGAAGCGCCGAAGGGCGCGCGGCGTGAAGCCCTTGCTGATCAGCTTGCGCTGGATCCCGTGCTTGGGCGGATCGAACTGGATCAGGTTCTTCGGGATCTGGTCCTGCCCGTCCTCGGGCAGCGTCGTCTGGACGACGAGGGTCGGGTCGCTGATGAAGAGCTCGGGGCGCTTGCTGACCCAGACGATGTCCTCGTGCTTCGTCAGCGCCCAGAAGTCGTGGCCCTCGCTGCGATCGAACCAGTGGACGGGGTCCTCGGCGCGCATGCGCGTCCAGACGTCGTGCGGATAGCCTCGCTCGACGAAGCCGTCGGGCTCGATGAAGTCGAGCTGGTCCAGTTCGATCGCGGTCGCCATGCAGGGTCCTCCGGTTTCCTTGCGTTCAAGGTAGGGGCGGAGGGCTCGGCCGTCATGGGCGTGTTCGAGTGCGTCCTGGCGCGTTCTGCGGCCGCAATTGGCCGATCGCGGATCCTCAGGCCATCCGGGCCTGGTGACTCGCCTTCGGGTCGTAGTCGCTCGCACCGTCTTCTACCCAGCGCGAAATTTCCGCTCGCCCGACGACGAAGCGGTGGACCTCGTCGGGTCCGTCCGCGAATCGCAGCCAGCGCTGGTCGGCGTAGGCGCTCGCGAGCGGCGTCCACTGACACAATCCTGCGGCGCCGTGGATCTGGATCGCCTGGTCGATGATTGTCGCTACACGTTCCGGGACCATCGCCTTCACGGCGCTCACCCAGACGCGTGCCTCGCTGTTGCCGAGCACGTCCATGGCGCGCGCGGCCGTGAGCACCATGCGCCGCATCGCTTCGATCTCGATGCGGGCGTTCGCGATCAGCTCGGTGTTCTTGCCGAGGCGGGCGAGGTCCGTCCCGAACGCCTTGCGCGTGACGCCGCGCTTCACCATCAGCTCGATTGCGCGTTCGGCGGAGCCGATCGAGCGCATGCAGTGGTGGATGCGGCCCGGGCCGAGGCGCTTCTGCGAGATCTCGAAGCCGCGGCCGGGGCCGAGCAGGATGTTCTCGGCCGGGACGCGGCAATCGGTGAATCGGACGTGCATGTGGCCCGTGGGCGCGTGGTCGTAGCCGAAGATCGACAACGGCTCGACGACCTCGAAGCCAGGCGTATCGGTGGGAACGAGAATCTGCGAGTGGCGCGCGTGCTTCGGGCCTTCTTCTTCCGTGCGGACCATGACGATCATGATCTTGCAGCGCGAGTCGCCCGCCGACGTGATCCAGTGCTTCTCACCGTTGATCACCCACTCGTCGCCATCGAGCTCGGCGCGGCAGGCCACGTTGGTCGCGTCGGACGACGCGACGTCGGGCTCCGTCATGAGATAGGCCGAGCGGATGTCGCCATTCAGCAGGGGGTCGAGCCACTGCTTCTTCTGCTCCGGCGTGCCCGCGATCTCGAGCACCTCCATGTTCCCCGTGTCGGGCGCGTTGCAGTTCACGCATTCCGCGGCGAGCGGGTTCTTGCCGAGCTCGGCGGCGATGTACGCGTAGTCGAGATTGCTGAGCCCCTTGCCGGTCTTGGCGTCCGGCAGGAAAAAGTTCCAGAGGCCGAGCTCCTTGGCCTTCGCCTTGGTCGCGTCGAGGAGCTCCAGCTGGCCGGGGGCCCAGGTCCAGCGCTCGGGGTTCGCGCGGCCGAGCCGCTCGTACTCCTCGCTCATGGGTTCGACCTCTTCCGCGACGAAGGCCTTCACCTTGTCGAGCAGAGGGCGGGCCTCGGCCGAGATCCGCAGGTCGAACATCTCGTCAGTCGCGTCCATTCCAGGCATCGTCGACCTCAGATGTTCGCGAGACAGAAGTCGTGGACGAGCGTCGAGTACCGTTCGGTCTCGAAGAGCATCAGCTGGTGTGCCGCGTCCTCGAGGATCTCGACCTGCACCGGACCGCCGATCGTCTTCGCCACCGCCTCGATGAGGGTCGGCGGGAAGTTGGGATCCTTGTCGCCCGCCGTCATGAGGATGGGCTTGGCGTTGTCGGCGACGGGAACCGGCGCTTCGTACTGGAAGATCGAGGCCCAGCTCGCGAGGTCGTAGCTCCAGGTGTTGTGCGGGTCCAGCTTCTTCTGCTGACCGGCACCCGCGTAGCCGTAGTCCTCGTCGAAGTTGAAGAACTTCTCGATGTCGAGCTGGGCGGCGCGGCCCATCTGCTCGAGCAGCTTGATGACGTCGGGGCTTCGGAAGACCTCTCCCTGCGCGGCGACCAGGGGACTGCTGGGGATCGCGACCGAACCCATGCAGATCACGCCGGCGATGTCGGGCGAGTCGATCGCCGAGGTGGCGGCGGCGACGCCGAGGCTCGAGCCGAGCAGGAAGACCGGCAGGCCGGTCTCGGCCTTGATGTGGGCGGCCCAATCGCGGCTGGCCTGGGCCCACGCCTCGAGGGTCCAGCTCCCGCGCGGCTGGTTCGGCGTCGAGCGACCATGGCCGGGGGCGTCGTAGCTCCACAGCTCCGCGCCCTTCGCGGCGTGGTGCGCGCAGAAGCCATCGTAGATGCCGCCGTGTCCGCCGAGCCCGTGGGAGATGACGATCGCGTACTTCGGGTCGTCGCCTCGGTACACGTGGGCGTAGATTTCGTTCAGGAGATGGGATTCGATCTTCATTTCAATCGTCCTTTGTGAATCGGAGTCTTGCTAGTAGGCGCCCTCGAGGATCTCGATGATCTGCTCGGGGGCTTCGATGGGGCGCGGGTTCGCGCGAACGAACGCGTTCGACATCGCTCCGGACGCGATCGCGTCGAAATGATCTCGCTCGACGCCGACGTCGCGAAGGCGCGTGGGGAGGCCGAGTCGCTCGACGACCGCCCGCATGGCGTCGCCCGCGCTCGCCTTCGGATGGCCGAGCGCGGCGGCGATCCGCGCCTGCGCCTCGTGGGTGTGCGTCGCGTTGAAGTCGAGGACGTGCGCCAGCATGACGCAGCTCGTGAAACCGTGCGGCACGCCAGAGACGGCGCCGAGCTGATGGCCGATGCCGTGACTCGCGCCGTAGGCCACGCGGTTCACTCCGGCGCAGGCCATCCAGACGCCCATCTGACTCTCGAGGCGGGCCTCGAGGTCGGTCGGCTCCGCCGCGGTCGCAGGGAGCGAGCGGCCGAGCAGGCGAAGCGCCTCCAGCGCGCCCGCATCGGCGACGGGCTCGGGCGTCGTCGAACACAGGGTTTCGACGGCGTGGTCGATCGCGCGCACACCCGTCGAAAGCCAGAGCGTCATCGGTGTCGTGAGCGTGATCCCGGGGTCGAGCACCACGGCGGCGGGACCGATCTCTCGGCCCGAGAAGAGCTGCTTCGTTTGCGTCGCAGGATCGACGCAGCCGGAGAGATCGCTGAATTCGGCACCGGAGAGGGTGGTCGGCGCTGCGATCTGCCGGAGCGGCGGAGCGCCGACGGCCGGCGTGTATCGCGACCCGTCCTCACGGACCGAGATGGCAAACGGTTCGAGCTCGGCCGGCTCGCGAAGGTCCTCGGCGAGACAGAGGAGCGCCATCTTCACCGTGTCGATCGGCGTGCCCCCACCGACCGTGACGACCAGGTCCGCGCGTTGGTCGCGAAGGAAGCGGGCGAGCGCGATGACGCCATCCCGCGGCACGTGCTCGCGCGTCTCGTCGAAGCAGCCCGCGAATCGGGTGCCGAGCGCGGATTCGAGGTCGCTGATGACCGGCGTACCGCTGCTGAGTGATTTCGAGGCCACGATCGCGACGCGATCCGCGGATCGCTCCTCGACCTCTGCGAGCAAGGCGTCAGCCAGCGTGAGTCCGAGGTGCACGCGATCGAGGCGGAGGTTTTCGAAGCTGCGAGGTCGGATCATGGAGGGTTCCCCTGGCGGACCTATTGTCATATAATAATACTTCGTAGGCAACCGGAAGGAGCATTCGCGGGTGGATTCAGTCTTCGAATGGCAGATTCCGGCGGAGTTCAACTTCGCCGCCGACGTCGTCGACCGCTGGGCCGACGACGCGAACAGGCTCGCCCTGATTGCCGTCGACGCCACGGGCAGCGAGCAGCGCTTCACCTTCGCCGAGATCTCGAAGCGCGCCGCGCAGCTGGCCAACCTGCTCGCCGCACAGGGGATCGAGCAGGGCGACCGCGTGATCGTGATGCTCCCGCGGATCCCCGAGTGGCAGATCGCGATGGTCGCTGCCACGCGGATGGGCGCGGTTCCGATTCCTTGTATCACGATGCTGACCGCCTCGGATCTCGCCTATCGCGCCGAGCATGCGGGAGCGAAGGGCGTCATCACGACGGCGGCGGAAACCGGAAAGTTCGACGACATCGCGGGTCTCTCCGCGCGCGTCTGCGTCGGCGAGGCCCCCCTGGGTTGGACTTCGGTCTCCGAGTCCGAAGCGCAATCGGCGGAGTTCGCGCCCGCGCGCGTTGCCGCCGAAGACGCTGCCATCCTCTATTACACGTCCGGATCCACCGGGTCGCCCAAGGGCGTGACGCATGCAGCTCGGGCGCTCTGGGCCTGGGAGAGCTCAGCCGAACACTGGCTCGACCTCGGCCCAGACGATCGAATCTGGTGCACCGCCGATACCGGCTGGTCGAAGGCGGGGACGAGCATTCTGTTCGGCCCCTGGAGCCGCGGCGCGTCGGTCCTGTTCTACGACGGTCCCTTCGACGCCCGTGCGCGACTCGAGCTCCTCGAGCGCTACGAAGTCACGGTCTTCTGCGCGGCCAACACCGAACTGCGTCGGCTCGTGCTCGAAGACACGTCGAAGTTCGATCTGAGCAGGCTGCGCTCGACCGTCTCGGCGGGGGAGTCCGTGAACCCCGAGATCATCGAGCGCTGGCGCGAGCTGACCGGCACGACCGTGCTCGACGGCTACGGACAGACCGAGACGCTGATGACGGTCACGAATCGTCCGGGGCGCGAAGTGAAGCCCGGCTCGATGGGCCTGCCGCTCCCCGGCGTGGACGTCGCCGTCCGGACGCCCGACGAGAAGCTCGCCGAGGTGGGCGCTGGGGAGCTCCTGATCAAGCTCCCGAATCCGCAGCTCATGCTCGGCTATCGCGACGATCCCGATCGGACGGCCTCGTCCCAGATCGCCCTCGGCGGCGTGGACTGGTTCGCGACCGGCGACAACGTCGAGATCGACGACGACGGATACGTCTTCTATACGGGGCGCGCCGACGACATCATCAACTCGTCGGGCTACCGGATCAGCCCCCAGGAGGTCGAAAACGCGCTTTCCCGGCATGACGCGGTGCAGGAGTGCGCGGTCGTGGGCGTGCCCGACGACGAGCGCGGTGAGCTCGTGAAGGCGTGGGTCGTCTTGAGCGAAGCGTACGTCGCGGGCGACGATCTCGTTGGCGAGCTGCAACGCCACGCGAAGGAAACGACCGCGCCGTACAAGTATCCGCGCGCGATCTCATTCTGCGAAGAACTCCCCAAGACCGTCACCGGAAAGATCCGGCGAAACCTGTTGCGGGAGAGAGGCTGACCATGGCGACGAGTGCGTTCGAGACCCTCAAGAGGGCACCGGCCTACCGCGTCGTCGAGGAGGCGGTACGCAAGAAGATCCTCGACGGGGACCTCGCCCCGGGAGAGTTGCTTCCCTCCGAGATCGACCTTGCCGAACAGCTCGGTGTGACGCGTCCGACCGTCCGCGAGGCGTTTCGCGCGCTCGAGACGACGGGGCTCGTCGAGCGCGGTGCGCGCCGCCGGATGATGGTGACGGCGCCTTCGCCACGGGTCGTTCGCGACGCGATGCACGACGCGATCGTGCTGCACCGCATCTCGTACCGAGAGCTGTGGGAGCTCAATATGGCGCTCGAACCCGAGGCCGCCGCGCTCGCAGCGAGCAAAGCGGACGACGCCATCCTCGAGGCGATCGAAGCGAACCTCGGCCGGACCGCCGATTGCCTCCCCGACCCCGGCGCATTGGTCGAGGCAGATGTCGAGTTTCACGACCTCGTCGCGCGTGCCTCGGGAAATCGCGCGCTGCTCCTGGCGCGAGAGCCCCTCGGCGCGCTGCTCTTCCCGGCCTACGGGACGGTGATTCGCAAGATCGGCCCGGGCGAGCGATTGCTCGAGGCGCATACGAACGTATTCGAAGCGCTTCGCAGCGGGGACGTCGAGGTCGCTCGCGACTGGATGGCGCGCCACATCCGCGACTTCCGTCGCGGCTGCGAATTGGCCGGGCTCGACTTCGACGAGCCCGTCTCGATCCAACTCAACTCGCAAGACTAGACAGAGAGGAGCCCCCATGGGCCTGACCAACGGCGTCCATCACCTGGCCATCGGAACCGCCGACATCAAGAAGCAGATCGAGTTCTTCACGGACGTGCTCGGCATGGAGCTCGTCGCGCTCTATTGGATGCACGGTGTCGAGGGCGCCTGGCACGGCTTCATGAAGCTGAACGACGCTTCGTACGTGGCGTTCGTGCAGACGCCGGATATCCCGAAGATCGAGCGGACGCTCGGGGTCACGCATGCGGGGAACGCGGCCAATCCCGTTGCCGGTGGCGCGATGCAGCACGTGTCGTTCAACGTCGACAGCGAAGACGAGCTCCTCGCGCTCCGCGATCGAATCCGGTCCAACGGCGTGACCGTGATGGGGCCGATCGATCACGGGATGTGCAAGTCGATGTACTTCGCGGGTCCCGAAGACCTGTCGCTCGAAGTCTCGACGTCCGAGAAGCCGATCGACGGACGCGCATGGGTGGACCCGGAGGTCGTCGAGCTGGCCGGCATCTCGGCGGAGGAGCTCGAGCGGTACCGAAGCCCTGCGGAGTTCAAGGGGGAGGGCGGTTCGGTCCCTCAGCCCGAATTCGACACGGAGAAGCCGTGGATGCGTGGCTATGGCGAGGATCTCTACAAGATGGTCGCCGCGACGCCCGACGAGGCGATCGCCGCGCAGGCCGAGCCGTTCAAAGAGCCGCCGGTCAGGGTCGAAGACTGAAGCGATGGCGGTGTCGATCGATCTGCAAGGCAAGGTCGCCCTCGTCGCTGGCGGCTCGAGTGGAATCGGCCTGGGCATCGCTCGCCGGCTCGAGGCTGCCGGCGCGACCGTTCACGTATCCGGTACCCGCGGCGCGGCTGGCGACTACGGCGACTACGGCGACGACGGCGAGGAGGGAGGGCTCGATGGGCTCGCGTTCCACTCCCTCGACGTGGCGGACGCCGACGCCGTCCGGTCCTTCGCCGACGGCTTCGGTGACCTCGACGTGTTGGTGTCGAGCGTGGGGCGGGTCGAGTACGGCGGCCGGGAGTACGACATCGACACGTTCCGCCAGGTGATCGACGTGAACTTGAACGGCGTCATGCATCTGTGTACGTCCTTCCGTGATCGACTCCGTCGCGCGGCGCCGACTTCGAGCAGCGTCGTGCTCGTCGGGTCGACGTCGTCGTACATCGCGACCCCGGGCCAACCGGCCTACGGCGCGAGCAAGGGCGCGTTGGTGACGCTCACCCGCTCCCTCGCCCAGGCCTGGGCGAAGCACGGAATTCGGGTGAATGGCGTCGCGCCCGGGTTCGTCGACACCAAGATGACGCAGCGAATTCGCGGGGATCAGGATGTCTACCAGGAGACGCTCGGACGGATCCCGCTCGGACGTTGGGGCAAGCCCGAAGAGATGGGCGACGTCGCGCTCTTTCTCGCTTCACCCATGGCCGCCTACGTGACGGGGCAGATGCTCCTCGCCGACGGCGGCACCACGTTGATGTAGGGGGGCGCATGGCGTCGAGCGTGTCGAACGATGTCGCCCCGGTGCGACCCGACGAAGCGATGGACTGGCCGAGTCTCGAGGTCTGGCTTCGGAAGAACGTGCCGGGTCTCGACGGCGACATGCGAGTCGCGCAGTTCCCGGGCGGTCACGCGAACCTGACCTACTGCGTCGGCTTCGGCGAGCGGGAGCTCGTCGTGCGTCGCCCGCCGCACGGCACGATCGCGCCGGGCGCGCACGACATGGGGCGTGAGTACCGGGTGCTGCACGGTCTCGCTCCCGTCTTCGACCGTGCGCCTCGCGTGTTCGGCTTCTGTGAGGACGAAGGCGTGATCGGCGCTCCCTTCGTCGTCATCGAGCGGCGTCGAGGCGTCGTCGTCCGGGCGGAGATTCCGGACGCGCTGTCCAGACACGCGAACCTTGAGGCGAGGATGACGGACGCATTGGTCGACGCGATGGTCGATCTGCATCGGATCGATCCCGAGTCGGCGGGCCTCGAGAGGCTCGGGCGTCCCGACGGCTTCGTCGAACGGCAGCTCGCGGGTTGGAACAAGCGCTGGAACCTGGCGGTCGACTCGGCCCACCCGCTCTTCGACGAAGTCCACGCGACCCTCGTCGCGACGCAGCCGCCGTCTCGCCAGGTGTCGGTCGTTCACAACGACTTCAAGCTGGACAACTGCATGTTCGACCCGGCGGATCCCGATCGCGTGCACTCGATCTTCGACTGGGACATGGCGACGGTCGGCGATCCGCTGGTCGAGCTGGGAACGCTCCTCGGCTACTGGCCGTCGGGCAGTAACGGGGGCGCCGGATCGCCGACGATCACGCTCGACATGTCGCGGTTTCCAGGGCGCGAGGAGGTCGTGTCGCGCTACGCAGCCGCCGGCTTCGACGTGAGCGATCTCCAATGGTACGTCGCGTTCGCGGAATGGAAGCTCGCCGTCGTCCTGCAGCAACTCTTCCGAAGGTTCGAGACCGGGCAGACGGAAGACGAGCGATTCGCGCGGATGGGCGAATCGGTGGATCGAGTCATAGAGACAGCACGAGGATCGTTGCCATGAGCGAAGACAATCACGAAATCCGAGACATTCAGCGCTACATCCGTCTGCCGTTCGCACGAGACCATTGGTACGTCGCCGGACTCGCGAGCGAGTTCGGGCGCGACCTCGTTGGGCGGACGCTGCTCGAACGCTCGATCGTCTTCTATCGGACCGAGGCGGGCGGGCTCGTCGCCCTGCAGAACCGATGTCTCCATCGGTCCTATCCGCTCTGCGAGAGCAAGCTCGATGGCGACGACATCGTCTGCGGGTACCACGGGATCCGATACTCGCCGGACGGCGACGTGCTCGACGTGCCGTGCCAGGACGGTTGTCCGCGAAATCGCCTGCGCAAGTACCCGGTCCGCGAAGTGGGGCCCTTCGTGTTCATCTGGATGGGCGATCCTGAGGCCGCCGATGATCGTCTTCCCGACCTGGGTCATCTCGACGAGTACGCCCCGATGACGATCCTCGGCAGCAATTTCGTCGAGGGCAACTACCTGTTGCTCCAGGAGAACCTCAACGACCTCACCCACTTCTCGGTGCTTCACGCGAAGACGTTCGGCGCGGGCGAGTCGCCGCTCGGCGAGGGGTTCATGGACCTGCCGACCGAGTACGTGGAAAGCGATGGAGTGCTCGGTTGCTATCGGCAAGACGAGAGAGCCGAGCGGATCCTTCCGGGCTATCCGCCGGACGTCCAGGAGCGCATCGGTGGGCGGAAGATCCGGAATCGAAACGGGGGGATCAGCTTCTCGCCGGGGGTGTGGCTCGGGGAGAACTTCACCTTCGTCGAGGCGTCCGAATCCCGTCCGGCCGAGGCCTTTCGGTCGCACATCGACCACTACCTGACGCCCGAGACCGCGACGACGACCCACTATTGGTGGTCCGTGACGTCGAACTTCGGCGATCCGGCGATGAACCCGATCGCGAAGCAGGCCCTGGGCGCGGCGTTCGAAGAGGACGTAGTCGCCGTTCGCCTGATGCAGGATCTGTTGGACAAGGATCGATCCGACCATGACGAGATGAGCGTGAAGGGCGACAAGGCTGGAGTGCAGTTCCGCCGGAAGATGCTCGAATGGATTCAGGCCGAGTCGTCGGAAAAGGGCACTTGAGTCGGCCGCCAAGGAGATTCGCATGAACTACGAAGAGCAGATTCGCAGCGTCAAGGACTACATCCGCCTCCCGCTCGTCTACGACCACTGGTACGTCGCGGGAGAGGTCGAAGAATTCGGGCAGAAGCCGATCGCGAAGACGCTGCTGGAACGTTCGGTCGTGTTCTACCGAACGGAAGCCGGCGATCTCGTCGCGATGCAGAACCGCTGTCTGCATCGCTCGTTTCCGCTTTCCAACGGGCTTCGAAAGGGCGACGACCTCGTCTGTCGCTACCACGGCATCCGGTATGCGCCGGACGGCCGCATCGCCAAGGTTCCCTGTCAGGGCCGGCTGCCGGATCGGAAGCTGCATGTCTACCCGGTGAAGGAGGTCGGTCCGTTCGCGTTCATCTGGATGGGCGATCCGGACAGGCCGGATTGGGAGAAATTTCCGGAGCTTCCGTTTCTCGAGGATCCGCAGGCGCGGACGATTCACGAAGGCGTTCGCTTCGAGGGCAGCTACCTGCTGATGCACGAGAATCTGCTCGACCTCTCGCACTTCACGTATCTGCACAAGGACACCTTCGGAATCGGCGACTACTTCTTCGACCTGCCGGTCACGGTGAAGACCACCGAAGAAGGCGTCTACTGCAATCGCGTAGACGACGAGCCGTCCCGCGTCCTTCCCCAGCTTCCGCCGGATGCCCAGGAGCGTGCCAAGGGCAAGCCGGTCGAGCGACACGATGGAGGCACGACGCTCTCGCCTTGCGTCCACCGCGGCTACGCCCCGATCTACATCGGGGCCGAAGACGATCCCGATCGCGAGGTGATTCCCTCGTACATCCTTCATTACATGACACCGGAGACACGAACGACCACGCATTATTTCTGGTCTATCACCAACGCTGTCGACATCGAGAACGATGAGCGGTACGCGATGGCCAAGCAATTCGCATCGACCGGCTTCGCCGAAGACAAGTGGGCGGCGGAGGAGATGCAGCAGCTCCTGGACGACGACAACATCGAATACAAAGAGATGAGCATCGAGGGCGACAAGGCCGGGATGTTGTTTCGCCGAGCCATGCTGGCGTGGGTGCTCGAGGAATACGCGGACTGAGCGGGGACGACGCGGAAGACCGATCTCCGCGGCTCGGCCCGAACCCGAACGACGAACTTTCCCTCGACGCCACCCGTCCTGATACAGGTCTACGACGGGTCCGCCCCGACCCGCACCATGCGCTTGCCGCGATTCTCACCGGCAAGCAGTCCGATCAACCCGCTGGGCGCGTTCTCGAGTCCGTCGAGAACATCCTCCACGACCTTGAGCTTGCCGTCTGCGGCCCAGCTGCCGAGGCGTTCGATTGCTTCGACGTCGTGATCCGGGAAATCCATCGCGATGAAGCCCTTCATCGTGAGTCGCTTGGTCACGAGCAATCCGGGCACACCCAGCGGGCCGGTCGGCTTCGCGACGTCGTACTGCGAGACGGCGCCGCAGCACGAGATGCGGCCGTTCAGGTTCATGGCGAAGAGCGCCGCCTGAAGGATGTCGCCGCCCGTGTTGTCGAAGTAGAGATCGACGCCGTCGGGGCAGGTGGCGCGAAGCCGCTTCGAGAGGGACGCGCCCTTGTAGTCGATGCAGGCGTCGAAGCCGAGCTCGTCCACGACCCAACCGCACTTTTCGGGACCCCCCGCGACGCCGACGACGCGCGCGCCGAGGATCTTGCCGATCTGACCGACCAGCGATCCGACGGAGCCGCCGGCGGCCGAAACGAGCAGCGTCTCGCCTGCGGTCACACCGAAGAGCGTCACCAGTCCGTGGTACGCCGTCAGCCCCGCGATCCCGAGGAGCGAGTGGTGGTGGGTGAGGGGGCGATGGGCCCCCACAGCGCGAAGGTGCTTCGCCGGCATCGCGGCGTATTCCTGCCAGCCCAGGTCCCCCGCGACGACATCTCCTGCGGCGAATCGATCGCTTCGGGATTCGATGACCTCGCCGATCGCGTAGCCGTCCATGATCTGGCCGGCGTCGACCGCGTCCTTGTAGGTGGCGCCCTGCATCCAGGCCCGGTTCGCCGCGTCGAGGGAGAGCAGCACGCTCCGCACGAGCACCTGACCGTCCTCGAGCGTCGGCACGGCGCCTTTCTCGATCCGGAAGTGCCCCGCTTCGAGGGTGCCGCGCGGCTTTTCGGCCAGGAAGATCTGGGTATTCGTCGTCATCGATGCCTCCGGGTGGCGTCGCAGTCTAGCCGGAGGCTGATCCCGAGCCTGCAGCAATGCCCCAATCCGAACGACGCCCTTTCCCTCGCCGCCCGGGGACGCTCTCGTTGGCCGCGGGGGGCGACCTGTAGGGAAACAGGCCGCCCTCGGACCCCGCCGAAATCCGGCGAACCGGATGCGAGTTCGCGTCCGCTTCCGTGCTATAACCCCACGCACCTCGTCGGGTCATCGACGCGACGGGGAAGTTTTATGTATGAGTCCATGTCCGAGGGCAGGGGAGAGAAGATGCGAGTTGTTGGCGTAGTGAAGTGGTTCAATGATGAAAAGGGCTTCGGCTTCATCGCGCGAGATGATGGTGAGAAGGACGTGTTCTGCCATCACAGCGCGATCCAGGGTGAAGGCTTCAAGAGCCTCGAAGAAGGCGCGCGGGTCGAGTTCGACGTCGTCCAGGGCCAGAAGGGCCTGGCTGCCGAGAATCTGATCAAGCTCTAGCGAGGCTGGCGGAACGCCAGATCTCGCTCGTCTGAACCGCCGCGCCACTGGCGCGCGCCAGACGTTCGAAGATCCGATCTGGTCTCGTGCTCGACGCACACGAGGAGCTCGTCCTGCGATACAGGACGGGCTTTTTCTGTTCCGCGCGCGGCGTTGGCGCGCTCCCCGGGTCAGTACGACGACGCGACCTCGTTCGCGAGCAAGCGGACGGCCGGGGGGAGCACTTCCTGACGATGCAGGAATCCTGCGGGCAGGGTGGGCAGCCCTGAGATCGGGAGCTGCGCGACGCGACCTGATTCCAACTCGGCGCTCATCGCGCCGAGTGGTAGCGCCGTCAGGAAGGCGCCGCGCATGACCAGCGCCTTCAGCAGGTCGAGGGAGTCGGTCTCGACGCAGAGGTTCGGGGAATCGATTCCCTGCTCGGCAGCGCCGGCTCGAAACATCGCGATTATGGCGCGCGGACGATTGATCAGCGCCCAACGCTCCTCGGCGACCTCGGCGAGCGACAGATTCTTCTTGTTTCGAAGACGATGCTCCGGGTTGCAGAAGACGTGGACCGGGTCGGAGACGATCTCTCGCACGACCAGGCCATCGCGCGCTGCGCCCGGGACGAGGAGGCTGAACGCGCCGTCGATCTCGCCGTTTCGGAGATCGCGAACCAGGGAATCGTTGGTTCCCTCGATCACGCTGAAGGTGAGGCCCGGGCGTTCGTTCGCGAGGCGTTCGATGGCGCCAGGGAGCAGGCCGGAGAGTGCGGGGGCGACTCCGACGCGCGCGCAGCCGAGGACCCCGTCGCGCAGCGCCTGCAGCTCGTCGAGTGCAGACTGGCGGTCGCGCAGCACGAGCCGGGCATGCTGCTCGAGGAGCGAGCCATACACCGTCGCGGTCACGCCCTGGCTGCTTCGCGTGAGCAGCTGGACGCCGAGGGTGCGCTCGAGGGCCTGCATGCGGCGGCTCAGGCCGGGCTGCGCAATGCCGAGCTCTTCGGCTGCGCGCAGGATGCTGCCGTGCGTGAGGACGGCGAGGAACTCCTCGAGGTCTCGGATATCCATGGTCTGGCGTTCTCCCGTCGCGACGTGCGCGTCAGTCTCCGGCGGCCGAAGCGCTCGCTTGCGCAAGGGAGTCGATCTCGCGCCGGACCTCCGCTTGGAGCGCCTCGTCGATGGGGTAGCTGCGCATGACGAGCAGGACCGTGCCGAAGAACGACGCCGGGAGGAGCACGATCAGCGCGCGAAGTCCGGCCAGCGCTGCGCTCGAGTTCTGCGCCTCCGGGCTCGGGTCGAAGCCGACGGCGGACAGGAGCGGGTAGGTCACCGCGAGGGCGAGCGCGGCCGCGATCTTGCTCGAGGACTGCAGCACGGACATGTGCAGACCGGTCCGGGCGAGACCCGTCTTCGCCGTGTCCACGTCGCTGACGTCGGCCATCAGCGCCGGGGGAATGAAGTTCCCGACGGCGTTGCTGGCGCCGACGAGCATGAAGGCGGCGAGGGTGAGTCCGAGGCTCTCGGCGGGGAGGAAGACGAGCAACGGGCTCACGAGCAGCTGGTAGACCATCGCGAACACGAGGGTGCGGTGTTTCCCGATGCGTCGACTCAGGGCCATCCAGGCGGGCAGGAAGAGGAGCCCGGAGAGCAGGAAGGGCAGCATCGCGAAGGTCGACCAACGTCCCAGGAGGAGCACGCGATCCACGTAGAAGAAAAGCATGCTTCCCGTGGAGCCCACCGCCAACCCGAGACACAGGTTCGCCGTCAGCAGTGAACGAAGCGGCCCCGACCCGAGGAACCCGCGAACGCCCTCGAGTGCCGTCTTCGACTCGCGGGGAGGCGTCGCGTTAGGTACCGGGTGCTCCGGCGTCGTCAGGAGCGCGATGAGCGCCGTGATGGGCAGCACGATCATCACGAAGAGGCCGAGCGCGGCGATCCGGTCTGCCGCGACGGGGTCGGCCGATCCCGCGGAATCGATCAGCACGGGGATCGAGATCGCGGCGATGCCCCCGATCAGACCGGCGGCTTGCTTGAACGCCGAGATCCGCGACCGCTCGTGATAGTCCGTCGACAGCTCCGCGGCCCACGCCAGGTGCGAGATCGTGACGAGCGTCCAGCCCACGTAGAGAAGCACCATCCAGGTGGCGAAGTAGCCGATCCCGACGCCCGCGCTCGGCAGGAAGATCTTCCAGGTGCAGAAGATCATGAGCGGGACCGAGAGGACGAACCACGGCCTGCGCCTGCCGAACGGCGTCCGAACGCGATCGGAGAGACTGCCGAAGATCGGATCCGTGACGACATCGAAGAGCTTCGTCGCGCCGAAGACGAGCCCGACCGCACTCAGCCCGAGCCCCATCTCTCCCGCATAAAAGGGAGGGATGAAGACGATGAGCGGCACGAGGAACGCCGAAAGCGCCAGCTCGGGCGAGGCGAACCGACGACAGCTTCGACGTCATCGCGGCCCTCCCGTCTCGATTCCGATCCCGCCAGGACGACTCGCCCTCACGCCTGATCCTCGGCATCCCAGGGCATGCTCGCGCTCACCCAATGCGTGATCTCTTCTTCCTGATCGTTGGAATGCAGGTGGCGCGGCGGGCTCGCGAAGGTGCTGTACGGCGTGCATCGGATCACGACACGATCCTCTTCCTTCGCCTTCGCCTCGACCATCGGGCGCACCGCGTCCGGAAGCGCCGTGCCGGACATGCGCCCACCGACGGCCATCATCACGTCCGTCGCCAGCTCCGGATCTTCGTCGACGACCGCGTCGCAGTAGACCTGCAGGAATGCGACGGGCCACTGCTCGTCGAGCACACACAGGCTGATCTTGCCGTTGCGACTCGCGGCCTTGGCCTTCGCGCGACCGCGCATGGTGGAGATCAACAGCTCGCCGGTGTCCGTCGGGATGTAGTAGACGACGGACATCGCGGGTCCGTCCGCCTGACGGCCGTAGCCGAAGATGCAGGTCCGATGGGTCCTCACGAACTCACGACGCTCCGACGGCAGCATGTCGCGGTCGGTCGGGGCGGTCAGCGGGGTCTCGGCCAGGGGAAGCAGGTTCATCGGTTCGATCTCCGTGGGTTGCGTGCCCCCCGTCTGCGATCGCTCATGGGGTGGGCGCGGATTGCCAAGGAAGGTATTTCGCGAGATATGCCGTGGCTATGGAGACATAGAATGATGATATACCGAATTCATATAGCAATCGTGTGGGGGCTGGAGGCGGCACGACTGGTGCGATTCGGCATCCGGGTGATCATTGACTGATGGAGCCCGCCCGCGACGCGATCGATCTCGGTGACCTGCGGCTCTTTGCGCAGGGCACGCCCCACGCGCTCTTCCGCGAGCTGCGCCGACACGATCCGGTGTACTGGAACCCCGAACCCGGCGGCGGGGGCTTCTGGGCGATCACCCGCCACGCGGACGTGCTCGCCGTGAGCACCGACTCGGAGACGTTCTCCTCCGAGCGCCACGGCATCATGATCTACGACGAGTCCTTCGATACGAGCGGTCGCGAGCGGACGATGCTCGAAATGGACGCGCCCCGGCACACGCGCCTTCGGGCCCTGGTCAGCCGAGGGATGACGCCGCGAAGCATCCTCGAGCTCGAGTCGTTCGCCCGTCGCTGCTTCGGTGGCGTGCTCGACCGGGCCCTGGAGAAGGGCCGTTGCGACTTCGTCGAAGACGTGGCCAGCCAGCTCCCGCTCCAGATCATCACCGAGATGATGGGCATTCCCGAGCGTGACCGACCGCATCTCGGCGAGCTCGCGCACCGGATCCAGGGCTTCGACGACCCGGAGCTCGGCGGCAGCGAGGACGACCGCGAGAACACCGAGGCCATCCTCGAGATGGGAAGCTATGCGCTCGCGCTCGGCCGCGAGCGTCGACAGCGCCCGCGCGACGACATCGCGACGAAGATCCTCGAGGCGGAGGTCGAGGGTTACTCGATGGACGACGCGGCCTTCGCGGCCTTCTTCATGCTGCTGATCACCGCGGGAATCGAGACGACCAAGGCCGCGATCTCAGGGGGCATGCTCGCGTTGACCGAACACCCCGAACAGTGGGCGACACTCGCGGCGGACCCTGGCGCTCTTCCGACGGCAATCGAGGAGATCATTCGCTGGACGACGCCGATCCATCACTTTCGGCGCACGGCGACGCGTGACACGGAGATCGGGGGCCAGGCGATCCGCAAAGAGGATCGCGTGGTCGTCTGGTACTCGTCCGCCAATCGTGACGAAGCGGTCTTCGGTGATCCCGACCGCTTCGACGTCAGGCGTCAGCCGAACGAGCACGTCGCGTTCGGATTCGGGCGGCATTTCTGCCTCGGGGCCAACCTGGCTCGGCTCGAGATGAAGGTGGTCTTTGAAGAGTTGCTTGCGCGGGGCGTCGAGGTCGAGCGGCGGGGTGAGGTGGACTACATGCTCTCGAGCTTCACGAACTCGTTGAAGCGCATGCCGGTGGAGCTGCGGGCGGAGCGTTGAGAGGCGGGCGGCGGCGAGGAACTTCGCTGCTCGCGACTGGTACTCTCTTTCCGGGCACGGCGTCATCGACTTCTTCGTGTTTCACGAATCTCGGAGGGAGCGAGCGATCCACCGGACAACGCCGCAAGACCGGATCGGGAATCCGACACGACGAGACCTCGGCGAGGCCGGTCTCGCCCGGCGTGACTTCCTGCGTTACCTCGCGGCGAGCCCGCTCCTGCTCTCGGCCGGCTCCGCGAGGGCCGTCGAATCCCTCCTCGCTGAGGCCGCTTCGAGTGATGCCGGTTTGCGAGAACTGATCGCGGCCGCGACCGAGGCCGTCAACGTCTTCGACTTCGAGCCGGTCGCGCGACGCAATCTCTCGCCCGCGCACTACACGTTCCTGTCGATGGGAATCCAGGACGAGTTCACCCTGCGCGCCAATCGGGAGGCATTCGGCCGGGTCCGGCTGCGCCCGCGGCGTTTGATGGTCCTCGACTGGGACTTCGTCGACCGGATTCGCGAGGAAACGTCGATGAAACTCGTCCTCGAGGGCATCCTGACCCACGAAGACGCGCGGCTCGCGGCCTTCGGCCAGGAAGGCGTCGAGACCGTGCTCGAGATCCTGCGCGGGGAGCTCGAGACGATCATGACGGAGATGGGGACGGTCGACGTCGCGGCGATCACACAGGCACACGTTGCGATCCGCTGATCCTGCAGGATTGCGGGCGATGAAACGGAACCTCGATCGCCGGTCCTTCTTGCATACGTCGCTCGGAGCAGGTGCGACGGCTCTGTTCGGCGGGCTCGCTTGCTCGCACATGCCGCCGCTCCGGGGGCGGGCGCGGCGAGCAAGGCTCGAGGAGGCGCTTCGGACGTACGTCGAATCGGGTGCGCTGGCCGGCGTGGCGGCGTCGATCGGTCTCGGAACGGCTCCGGCGACGTTCCTCTCCGCGGGCGCGATCTCGCGCGAGAGCGACGTCGCGGTGGATGCGGACTCGCTCTTCCGGATCATGTCGATGTCGAAGCCGGTCACGGGGATGGCCGTGATGATGTTGGTCGAGGAAGGCGCGATCGGCCTCGATCAGCGACTCGCCGATTTCATTCCCGGGTTCGCTGGCGCACGGGTCTTGACCGACCCGGCTCACGGGATGGAGAGCCGACCCGCTCGGACACCGATCACGATTCGCCACCTGCTCACGCATACCAGCGGGCTCGCCTACTTCAGTCGGATCGACGGTCCGTTGCGCGATGCGTATATCCGGAACGGGCTGCTTCCGGTTCGGACCGGCGGCCGATCGCTTCCGGACGTCCCGGATTTCACGTACGCCCCGAACCTGACGGAGTTCGCGAACCGGCTCGCGACGCTTCCGTTGATCGCCGATCCCGGGACTCGCTGGGTCTACTCGATGAGTCCTGATCTGCTCGGACGCGCGATCGAGGTCGCGTCCGGCCTGGCGTTCGAGGCGTTCCTCGAAGCGCGTATCTTCGCGCCGCTAGGCATGACGAGCACGTTCTTCACCGTTCCCGAGCGCGAGGCGCCCCGCCTGACCTCGCTCTACTCGATTCGCGACGGGCGGGCCGACGTGCTCGTCGATGCGGGTCCGACGAGCATCTGCCTCGAACCGCCGCCGTTTCCGTTCGGCGGCTCGGGTCTGCTCTCGAGCCCGCGCGACTACGATCGCTTCCTGCGCATGCTCGCGGGGGAAGGCGCGATCGGCGGTGCCCGCATCATGAGCCGGGGAACGGCGCGCCTTGCGATGAGCAACCTGCTGCCTCCGGGTGTGGACATGGGTGAGGCCATCGTGTCGAGCGAGGGTTTTGGCGCGCTCGGTTCGGTCGCGCTCCGACGCCAGCCTGACGGGAAGGGGCCGGGGACCTACGGATGGTCGGGTGGGGCAGGGACCACGGCCTTCGTGGATCCGTCACGCGGCCTCCGCGTGGCGGGGTTCGCGCAGTACATCCCGGTGCGGGAGCTCGCTTTCAGAGACGATGTCGTCGCCGCGGTTCGCGATCCGGCGTGAAGCAGCGCTCTCGGTGACTAGCCAGCTCGCGGCTCCGACGAGGGTCGATACTCCTGTGGCTGGCGCTCGCAGGTCGATCGTCTTCGGCAGGCGCGCTCGAGCGGCGCGATCCTTCAGCGTTACCGCTGCCGCGTGCGCCTCCGTCCCAGTCCCCCGAGCACGAGCACGCCGGCCGCCAGCATCGTCCCCGTCGCGGGCTCGGGAGCGAAGATCGAAACGCTCGCCTCGAAGCGCAGCGTGTACGTGACGGGCGCACCGGTGCTGTTCACGATCGGCCAGGTGAAGGTGGGTTGCGTGTCGACGCTCGGATCGCCTGCGGCGATCGTGTAGAGATCGGATGCCCAGGGCATGTTGGTTCCGCCCGGATCGTTGATGCCCACGTCGGTCGAGTAGAGCTTGGCCTGCGCGAACGCGTTCCCGGTATCGCCTGGATCCGAGGAGACGAAGACGAAGGTCTCGAGATCGTCGAGGAAGACGTTCGCGGTCGAGAAGGGGGCGACGATGAGTTCGAAGTCGTATCCGACGGCTGAACCCGCAGCGTCTCCGACCGATACCGAGCCGAACGCGAACGCCTCGGCGGACCCCCAGAATTCGAGCTGGATGTCGTCGTTGAAAATGCTGGCCTGTGTGATTCCCTGAAAGTCCTCGAAGCTCGCTGCCGGCCATGTCTCCCCGATGGGATCCCAGGCCTGGGTGATCCAGATATTGGGAATCGTGGGGCCCGGAACGTCCGAGGCACGCACACGTTGTCCGATCGTCGTCCAGGTCGGCGCAGGTCCGGACCACGAACTCACGTAGAGCGCGCCATCCAGGAAATTCGTTCCGATCGAGACGTCCCAGGCCATCGCCGGACCGGACGCGAGCATCGCGAGGGCTGTCACGCACGGAACGAGCACGCGAAGTCGAGGGTTTCTAGGCATGGCGATCATTCCCCGTGGCTCCAGTCATGGCTGAAGCGGCTGCGCGCTCCGGATCGATTCCGATTCGAGCGCTTTGGCGGACGCAAGCGCGCCAGCTCTCGCTCACTCATCAAGTTCCTCGCTGGGGAGGCGGGTTGCAAGCGAAACCGGCCGAAGCGGCGTGAGGAATGCGTGAGGTTTCCTTGCCGAAAACGATTGGTTCGGCCGAGTCCTGTGTTTCGGATCCCGACGAGTCACCGCGACGTGTCAGATCGCCACGCCTGTCGAGACCGCGGTGAGATTCGCTGCCCAGGATCCCGCTCGTCGGGAAGGCCGAAAGCGCCGCGTGCGAGGGGACTTGCGGGCAGTTCTACCGTCGCGCGAAGATCGCTCGGACGTCCGTTTCTCGAGGCCGACGGTCGTGCAGCGCGGTCGCCCGCGTTTTCGGAGGCGTTCTCACATCGGACATGGAATCAGCTTCGATGGGTCTCGAGCGTCTCCCGCGGCGAGTTCAAGCGCATTCCTTGATCCGCACCACGAGCCCGATCCGATCCCGCTCGACACCGAGCAGCACGTAGAACACGTCCGTGGCACGATTGCGTTCCTGGTACTTCGCCCACATCACGCCGAGCAGTGCAGACATTTCATCGCGGGGTAGATCCGCGGCGGGCGTAGCGTCCGCGCAGGCTTCGATCCTCTCGTTGCCCCGCGCGAGGGTGATCGGTGCGCCCGCGAGCAGCGCCTCGCCGATCCGCGGAGGCGCGTCGTAGTACATGACCGGCCCGCCGTCGGCGTCGAGGATCCAGACGCGCGCCGTCTGGATCTCGTCCGAGACCGGCACGGAGAGCTCGACGACCTCTCCGGACTCCCAGGTCGAGCGGACGTAGCTCCACGCTGCAGCCCACGAGGCTGTCCAAAGGAGCGTGAACCCGAGGACGACGAACATGTCCGTCCGAGATGGCCGGGCCCTTTGCTTGATCAACAGAAGAAGCGCCGCGATCACGCCCGACCAGGCCAGCAGGCCGCCGCGCTGCACGACCAGGTAGCCGGCGACGATCAGCAGCCCGAGGGTGGCGAGTTGGATGACCCACTTGAACCTGTCCACGTTCTCTCCCGCGCTTCAGCGTGCTTTCCATTCCGGCGCCCGACGCTCGATGAACGCCCGCCGCCCCTCCTTGAAATCCTCGGACGCGGCGGTCTCGCCGCGATACCGCCGAGCGAGCGCCGCGACGTCCTCCCGAGACTCGGTCAACGCCGCGCGCAGGATCAGCTTGTGCGCCCGCGTCGCGAGCGGCGCCTGCCGCAGCATCGAATGCGCCAGCTCGAATGCCCGATCCGTGAGCCCGTCGCGCTCGACGACCTCGTGCATCAGCCCGGAACGCAGGGCCCAGTCGGCATCGCAGGGCTCGCCGGTCACGAGCATGTAGCGCGCGTGGGAGCCGCCGATCGCGTCCGAGAGGAGTTGGGGCAGGGCCTGCGCGGAGATGCCCACCCGGGCTTCGGCGAGGGTGAACACGGCGTCGGGGCTTACAGAGGCGGATGTCGCCGAAGAGGGCGTTGGCGACGCCCTGGCCGACGCAGTGGCCGTGGACCGCGACGATCACGGGCTTGCCGCCCAGGGCGTCATCGAGATACGTCGAACGGAAGCCGCGGCCGTCATCGCCGCCGTCCGACATGGCGCGGTCGCCGTCCTTGATGTCGAAGCCCACACTGAAGGCCGGACCGGCGGCGTCCATCACGCACACGCGTGCGTCGTCGTCGTCCCGGAAGCGGAACATCGCCTCGTCGAGATCCGCGAAGAGCGCACGATTGAACGCGTTGCGCTGATCCGGTCGGTTCAGCGTGACGTGCGCGACGTGGTTTTCGCAGGTGTAGGAAACCGTCATGAAGCCTTCCTCGCGCGCGGGGCGCGGCGGTCGTATCGCTTTACCTTCGCGGTTGTCGGGGCGATGATACGGTATGGCTTCGACGGCTCAGGACGCCCCCGCCCGCATCTGGCTGCACGGCCCGCTCCTGGACGCGCTCTTCGGGTGTGGCGGCGCCTATCTGCTGCTCCTCGGGTTGCTGGTGGCGACCGGCGACTCGGTCCGGTTGGCGCAGCCGACGCTGCTCTTTCCATTGCTGACGGTCCTGATCTCCGGGCCGCACTACGGCGCGACCCTGCTGCGGGTGTACGAACGGCGGGCGGACCGTCGGGCGTACGCGCTCTTCTCGGTCTGGGCCTCGGCCGCGGTCCTCGCCTTGTTCGTCGCGAGCCTCTGGAACGTCGCGCTCGGCAGTTTCCTCGTGACCCTCTATCTCACGTGGAGCCCCTGGCACTACACCGGCCAGAACTACGGGATCGCCGTGATGTTCCTGCGGCGCGCGGGCGCGCCCCTCGATGCGGTGACGAAACGCTGGCTCTACGCGTCGTTCGTCTCGTCGTTCGTGTTCTACGCGGTCGTGATGCACCTCGACACGGGTGCCGGCGCGTCCGCGCCCGGGGCGGGCCCGGGCTTCCGGGCGATCGGCATCCCGGCTTCGCTCGGGGATCCGGCGGCGGTGGTCGCTGGCCTCGTCTATCTGGTGGCGAGTGCTGTCGCCGGCCGACGCCTCGCCCGCGGACGTTCCCTCGGCGCGCTCGCGCCGGTGGCGCTGCTGTCGTGTTCACAGATGTTCTGGTTCGTGTTGCCGATGGCCGTGCGATGGAGCAGCGCGAGTCTCGGAATCGACGCCTTCGATTCGACGCTCAGGAATCACTATTTCATCTGGATCGCGGCGGCGCACGCCACGCAGTATCTCTGGGTGACGAGCTTCTTCGCGCGGCGTTCCGGCAGCGATCAGATGAACACCCGCTGGTTCTTGAAGGCGCTCGCGTCGGGCTCGGCCATCTGGATGATCCCCGCGCTCGCGTTCAGT
Organism: uncultured Spirochaetaceae bacterium; assembly: GCA_964488255.1. Classification (GTDB taxonomy): domain Bacteria; phylum Myxococcota_A; class UBA9160; order UBA9160; family UBA4427; genus UBA4427. The sequence continues at coordinate 29,013 of CAZAUR010000030.1, forward strand.
CCCGCGATGGGCGGCCCCTTGTCGATGGACGCCGGCCTCGCGCTCCTCGTTGCGAGCGCGGTCAACGTGCACCACTTCATCCTCGACGGGGCGATCTGGAAGCTCCGCGGGCGGATCGCCGATCTCCTGATCCGGGACGTGGGCGCGGATCGCGCGCCGGCGGGTGGAACGCTTCTTCGGCGCGCCGTGTGGGTCGCCTGCGGCCTGGCGGTGGCCGCGCAGGTCTTCCAGCTGGTGAACGTGGACCGGGTTCGTTTCGCGGCCGAACTCGAGCGGCGGATCAGCGCCCTCGACCGCCTGTCCTGGCTCGGTCTCGACAGCGCCGGGCATCGCTTCCGCTTCGGCTCCGCCTATCTACGTCGGGGGGAGGGCGAGGCCGCGGTCGAACAGCTCGAACGCGCGAGTGCGCTCAGTGAGGCGCCGAGGACCTGGGGCGCGCTCGGGCTGGCGCGGATGAAGACGGGAGACTCGGTCGGCGCGCTCGAAGCGCTCGACCGGGCCGTCGCGCTCTCCCCCGAGAACCCCGACTTCCATCGCGCCCGCGCGAACGCGCTCCGGGAACTGGGCCGACCGGCCGAGGCCGCTGCGGCGCTCGACCGCGCGGCCGAGCTCGCACCGCGTGGACCCACCCGCCGCGTCGGTCCGTAGGTCCCGACGTCCTCGGGGGCCAGAGCGAGGATTCTCGGCCGTGCGTCGAGCGCGAGGGCGAGTCTCGTCGATGCGTTACGGTCTGCGGTCCGCGAAATCTCGAAGTCCAACGGAAGGATGACCATGGACCCCCGAACGATCGGAATTTTCCTCGCGCTCGCGCTGCTGTCGTGGGCACCCGGACTCGCCGTAGCCGACGACCGCCCGAACGTGATCGTGATCGTCGCCGACGACCTCGGCTGGAACGACGTCGGCTTTCATGGGGGCGACATCGACACGCCCTCCCTCGATCGGCTCGCCGCGGAAGGCGTCGAGCTCAATCGATTCTACACGACGCCGATCTGCTCGCCGACCCGCGCGGCGTTGATGACCGGACGCGATCCGATGCGTCTGGGCGTCGCGTACGGCGTGATCATGTCCTGGGACAACAACGGGATCCATCCGGACGAACACTTCCTGCCGCAGTCGTTCAAGGCGGCGGGGTACCAGACCGCAATGGTCGGCAAATGGCATCTCGGACACGCCCAGATGACCTATCACCCGAACCAGCGCGGCTTCGACCATTTCTACGGCCATCTGCATACGGAGGTCGGGTTCTTCCCGCCTTTCTCAGTGCAGGGAGGGAAGGACTTTCAACGCAACGGGGAGTCCATCGACGACGAGGGCTACGAGACGTTCCTCCTCGCCGCCGAAGCGAGCCGCGTCATTCGCGAGCGCGACCCGTCGAAGCCGTTCTTCCTGTACATGCCGTTCATCGCGCCGCATACCCCGCTCGACGCGCCGCAGGAACTCCAGGACAAGTACAAGGACATCAACACCGACCTTGCGCCGACCAGAGCGAAGCAGACGGACGACACGCGAACCCTGTCGAAGATTCTCATGCAGGGCAGCGCGCGGCCGATGTACGCCGCCGTCGTCGATGCGATGGATCAGGCGATCGGTCAGGTCCTCGACACGCTCGAAGAAGAGCAGATCGCGGACGAGACGATCGTGCTCTTCTTCAGCGACAACGGGGGCGCCGCCTACTCGGTGGGTGGGGCTGACAACGCGCCTCTCCGGGGTGGGAAGGGCGAGACCTTCGAGGGCGGGATTCGCGTCGTGTCCGTGATGCGTTGGCCGGATGGCCTCCCGGCCGGTCAGAAGCGGGAGCAGATCATGACGGCGATGGACGTGTTTCCGACGCTCGCCGAGGCCGCCGGGATCGAGCCGCAGAACCAGCGCGAATTCGACGGACGGAGTCTCTGGCCCGCGCTCGCGCGAGACGAGGCGATGCCCCGCGAAGACCTCGTGTTCTTCGGATCCGAGATGATGCGGCCCGGAACGTTCCACCTGACCGCGTTCAATCAGGAGTGGAAGCTGGTCCAGGAGATCGATCAGGGTCAGCTGGAGACGACCGTGACCAACTACCTCTTTCGGCCCGACGAGGATCCGAACGAGTACATCAACCTCGCGCAGGCCCATCCGGACGTCGTCCAGGAGCTCGCTCGGGAGATCTACGACTGGCGGGCGCTCCACCCCGTGAACGGGACGCACAACCTGCTCGTTCCGCCCCCTGGTTGGCGTGCGCCCAAGGACTGGGCGACCTACCCGATCCCGCTCGACGATCTGCAGGCGGAGCCGGCGCGCGGGATGGCGCCGACCGACACGATCAAGCGGGCGCTCGACGCGCAGCACGGAGAGCGGGGCCGGCTCCTCTACGACTGCACACCGAAATGGTGGCTCGGCGGGCTGTGTCTGAAGAACGAGTGAGCGCGCGGCTCATCCGCGGCCGAAGACGATCTCGGCCAATCCGTCGAGATGCGCGAGGTCCGGCTTCACCGGGACGAAGATGAACTCGTCGCAGCCGAGGTCCTCGAAGCGCGCGACGGTGTCGCGGATCGCTTCGGGGGTGACCGTGCGCACGGCGGCGAGGAGATCGTCGACCTGGCCGGGCAGGACGTTCGGGTAGTAGTCGCGGAAATAGGCCTCGAGGTCTTCCGCGGGTTGGGGGCCGGCCGAGTAGTAGCAACCGCAGACCAGGCGAGGACGACCCGCGCGATCCGCTTCTCGCCACGAGTCTTCGGCGACGTCGAACATGGCGCGTGCTTCGTCGGGATCTGCGCCGAAGCTCCAGGTGACCACGCCGTCGCAGTAGGGCCCGACCCGCCGCAGCGCCTTGTGTCCGTTCGAGCCGAGCAGGATCTCCGGTCCCCCTGCGCGGACCGGGGCCGGCCCGATCGCCCGGGTGCCTTCGACCAGCGACTCTCCTTCGAAGAGCTCGCGGAGAGTGCGCAGACTCTCCTCGAAGCGCTGCCCCCGCCCGGCGCGGGGACTCGGTGCGACGTCGTAGTCATCGAGGGGAGTGCCGAGTCCGACGCCGAGGCTGAAGCGCCCACCGGAGTAGTCGTCGAGGCTGAGGGCTTGCTTGGCGACGACACCGGGCGGATGGATCGGTAGAATGATCACGTTCGAGAGCAGGCGGATCGAATCGGTGACGCTCGCCGCGGCGGTGAGGGCGAGCACCCAGTCGTATCCCGCGTAGGTGAGCCGCTCACCCATGCAAAGCGAGGCGAATCCCGCCCGCTCTGCGCGACGCGACCACTCGAGGACCAGGTCCCGGCTCGTGTCGCGAAGGTTCGTAGGCAATCCGACGCCGATGTCCATGGTCTCGTCCTCCGATGCACCGCTTCGTTCGATCCGCCGTCGGCGAAAATCGAAACACGGTTTGGAATTCAGCGCTGCCCGTTCCGGTCTTCACTGCGCGCGTGCGCTTCGGAAGTGATACAACACGAACACCCATCAGGCGGAGTGCCCCCGAATGCTCGAGTCCGTGCCGCTTCCGTTGCTCATCGCGGGCGTCCTGGCCCTCTATATGGCGTGGGCGATCGGCGCGAACGACGTCGCGAACGCCATGGGCACGAGCGTCGGCTCAGGCGCGCTCACGATCACGGGGGCCATCCTCGTGGCCGGCACCCTGGAGTTCGCGGGCGCCTTCCTCGCAGGCGGCCACGTCACCGACACCGTCCGCAAGGACATGCTCGACATGGACGCAATGACGCGCGACTACCTGATCTACGGGATGCTCGCGGCGCTCGCCTCGGCCGCGACGCTCTTGTTGGGCGCGACCCGACTCGGGCTGCCCATCTCGACCACGCACTCGATCATCGGCGCGATCGTCGGGTTCGGCGCCGTGGCCATCGGACCCGATGCCGTCAACTGGCCCAAGGTGGGCCAGATCGTGCTGAGCTGGTTGACCTCGCCGCTGCTCTCGGGCGCGCTGGCCTACGTGATCTTCGGGATCACCCGGTCGCTGATCCTGAACAAGGCCAACCCGTTGGCCGAAGTGAGACGGATCGGTCCGTTCTTCTTCTTCTACGTCTTCTTCATCATCGGTCTCGTCACGCTCTTCAAGGGCCTCAAGCACATCGACCTCGACTTCAGCCTCGGCCAATCGCTCGTGGCCTCGACCGCGCTCGGCCTCGTCGGCGCGGGCCTCGGCACGGTGTTGCTGCGCCGCGCCGAAGCCGGCCCGAAGGACGAGGGTCAGCGCTTCAGTCAAACCGAGCGGGTCTTCGTCGTCCTCCAGATTCTCACGGCCTGCGCGGTGGCCTTCGCGCACGGCTCGAACGACGTCGCCAACTCGATCGGTCCGCTCGCGGCGATCGCCGCCGCGGTCCAGGAGGGCGCCGAGGTCGTGCACAAGGCGCCGGTTCAGCCCTGGATGCTCGCGATCGGCGGCTTCGGAATCGTCCTCGGTCTGGGCACCTGGGGCTACAAGGTGATGGAGACCGTCGGCAAGAAGATCACCGAGTTGACCCCGAGCCGTGGCTTTGCTGCCGAGCTGGCGGCGGCGACGACGATCGTGCTGGCCTCGCGGCTGGGGATTCCGGTGTCGACGACGCACACGCTCGTGGGCGCGGTCCTGGGCGTCGGGCTCGCGCGCGGAATCGGCGCGGTGGATCTGCGCGTCGTCGGCAGCATCATCGTCTCCTGGATCGCTACCCTGCCGATCGCGGCGACCCTTTCGATCTTCTTCTTCTACTTCTTCAAGGGCCTGCTCGGCTAGCCGAGGGGGAGAGACACGATGGCATCCTGGATGGACAAGCTTGTGGGGCGATCTCCGATTCGGCCCATGCAAGAGCACATGACCGCGGCCGTCGATTGCGCGCGACAGATCGTGCCGTTGATGGAGGCGATGGCCTCGGCCGACGACGACGGGATTCGCACTCGCCGCGCCGAGATCGACCGGCTCGAGCACCAGGCGGACGAGATCAAGCACGACATTCGCGGCAACATGCCGCGACGACTGATGATGGCGATGGAGCGGCGCGACCTGCTGGACATCCTGGATTGCCAGGACTCGATCGCCGACGTGACCCAGGACATCGCGGAGCTCGTCGACCAGCGCGGGATGCACCTGCCCGAGGGCCTGGCTGGACCGTTCGCCGCCCTCGCGGAGCGGACCGTCGCAGCCTGCGAGCAGGGCAAGAAGGTGATCGACGAGCTCGACGAGCTGATCGAGACGGGCTTCGGCGATCGCGAGGTCGCTCGGGTCGAGAGCATGATCTCGGAGCTGGGTCGAATCGAGAGTGAGACCGACAAGCTGCTCGACACCGCGTGCCGCGAGCTCTTCGGCATGGAGAGTGAACTCGGCGTCGCAACGGTCTACTGGCACCAGCTGTTGCTGTGGATCGCGGACCTCGCCGACTACGCGGAGCGCGTCGGGAACCGGCTGAGGCTGCTGATCGCGAGGTAGCGGCACAACACGCGGAGCGCGGAGCGCGGACAGGGGAGGGCCGAGTCATCCCGCAGAGCGACACGGACGACCGCTCGGAACTCCTTGCCGAAGAATTCGACTTGGGTTTCTCGGATCCTTGCGCGGCGCGTCTCGCGGCGTCCCTCGCCTCGGCGAAGCTCGTGGTCGAGTATGGCTCGGGCGGCTCGACGCTCCTGGCAGCGCGCAGTCCCGGCTCGACGATCCTCACGACCGAGTCCGATCGCGCCTTTCTGGACCGGCTGACGAAGCACGCCGTCGCGGAGCGCTTGCCAGGCGAGATCGTGCCGCTCCACTGCGACATCGGACCGACGGGGCACTGGGGCCATCCTCGCGATGCCAGCCACTGGCGAAAGTTCCCCGACTACGCGCTGACGCCGTGGCGATATCTCGGCCCGCGCGGCGCGAGTCCGGACCTCGTCGTGATCGACGGCCGATTTCGCGTCGCGTGTTTTCTCGCGACCTGCGTGTCGATCCGCTGCGAAACCGAGATCTTCGTCGACGACTACGTGAGGCGGCCGAACTACCACGTGATGGAAGAGGTCTCGACGCCTCGAGAGATCGTCGACGATCGCATGGCCGTCTTCCGGGTCGAGCGGGACCAGGTCACGGCGGCATTTCTCCTGCATCACCTCGACGTGTTCTCCCGGCCGCACCACTGAGTCACTGCTCCCCTCGACTCGGCGAGGCAGCCGCGCGAGCATCCCGACGCGATGCGAGGAACCATGTCGAAGATTCTCACCATCGGCGCGAACGGAAAGATCGGCCGGCTCTTCTGTGACAAGGCGAACGATGCGAGGCTCGCGATTCGCGCCATGGTTCGAAGCGAGGACCAGCGCGCGCGCTTCGATGACCAGGGCATCGAGTCCGTCGTCGGCGATCTCGAAGCCGACTTCTTCCACGGCTTCGACGATTGCAACCGCGTCGTCTTCACGGCCGGGTCCGGCGGCCACACCGGCGGTGACAAGACGCTCCTGATCGATCTCTATGGCGCGATCCGCGCGATCGAGGAGAGTGAAGCGCGCAGCGTGGAGCACTTCGTGATGGTGAGCGCGATGCGCGCGGAGCGGCCGCTCGAGGCGGTGCCGGCGATGCGTCACTACATGGTCGCCAAGATGCTCGCGGATCAGCGGCTGCTCGAGAGCAGCGTGCGCGCGACGGTCCTGCGGCCCGGTCGATTGACCGGCGAGGCGGGTAGCGGTCGCGTGCGCACGAGTGCGGCTTCCGGGAAGGGCTTCTACGTCAGCCGGGAGAACGTCGCGGACTGCGTCCTCGAGGCGCTTCGCCAGCCGGCTTGGGCGGATCGTGTGGTCGAGCTGCTCGATGGCGAGACCCCGATCGCAGACGTCTTCGCAACAAGCTGAGCGGCGGAGCCGCCGCGCGGACGGAGAACGACATGGCCCCCTTCGAAACGATCATCCTCGCCGGCACGGGACGCTTGTTCCTCTTCATCGGAGGAACGAGGACGGCGGACCCGATTCGGTTCTACGAACGGAGCTCCGGAATCCCGATCGCGAACGACGTCGATCTGCTCAGTGAAGTCCGGGGCGCGAGCGGGGTGATGTTGCTTGCAGGAACGACGGCGTTGATCGGCGCCTTTCTCGAGCGGCTGACGACCGCCTCGCTCCTCGTGTCGACGGTCCTCTTCCTCGGCTTCGCGGTCGGTCGACTGCTCAGCTTGCGCTTGGACGGGAGACCGAACGCGAGCTTGATCCAGGGCCTGATCATCGAGCTCGTGCTCGGAAGCATGACCACTTTCGCGCTCCTGCATCGACTCGCGTAACCGCCGCATGACCGGCTGAACGAGGTTTTCCGATCAGAACCGGTTCCCGAATCCGCCAGGCCGCCGGGATCCGTGTTAGGTCGAAACGCGAACCGTTTCGGCTCGCGATTCGGCTGGACTCGGTGGTCGGTGTCCGCGTATGATGCAGGAGAGGGTCGGCGCCGATGCGCGCGCCGACGCTGGGAGGCTCACGATGTCTCGATCTCTGGCAGTCGTCGTCGCGTTGGCGTTCGGGATTCTGGGTCCCGTCGGGGCCGTCGCGCAGCTCGTCGGGATCGCGGGCGAGTACAGCGAGAACCAGGGAGCGGTCCTCGCGCTCCCGCAGAATCCCCCGCCCATCGAATGCGCGTCGGATGCCGCCGCATGGAGCGCTCGGAACTTCGCGCGTTGTGGTCGCGGCGAGCAGCACTTCTTCATGACGACGGCGGCGCCGCCGTTCTTTCGTGCGCCCCACCACGGCGTCTACGGAGCGCGTCTTGGCACGGCCGCCACGTCGACCCTTCCGACCGTGGCGACGCCCGGCCCGCGGCCAGCGGGGTTGAACGTCGGTGACCCGTTCCGGGTTCCGGCCGGGCTGATGAAACAGCGCCTCGGGCCGCAGCTCGGGCTCGTGATGAACAACCCCGTGCGGAACATCGAGACCACGTACACGGCCCAGGCGCCGGCCCCGAGCCGTGCGAAGAATCCGCCGGCGAATACGCGCGTCTTCCGCGCGAGCGGTTGGGTCGGTCAGAACGACGGCGGGGCGACCCCCGTCAGTCGCGGCGCGGCGCAGCAGACGGTGACGCACGTGACCGGCGCCGAGGCCGTGACCTTGACCTATACGCCTGGGCCGAACGCCTTCGGCGGCACGATGACGACGCTGCTCGGCGGAACCGGGCGGTTCTTTCTCGAGCGCTCGGTCGGGACCGCCGGTAGCTTTCCGCCCTCTCTGAACCCGCTCGTGTTGACCGCGCGACGGGACTTCGGGGGAGCATTGCTCGCCGAACGCGACGGAGCCGGTTGGGACTACACGATCCCAGGCGGTCAGCCGCCGGGCTACGGGAAGGGATACGGCATCTACTCGAACTGGGTTCGCGACGCGGTCATCGGGCCCGACTGTGTCGCGACGCAGCCGCCGAGTCCGGCCGGTTGCAACGAGATCCACTTTTGGGAGACGCCGCTCCCGGGCGCTCCCCCGACGACGGCCCACCCGGAGAACATCAGCGTGTTCAACGGTGCGCCGGGCGTCTTCCTCGGTCAGATCATTCCAGGCGCGACTTCGACGAAACACGCCTTCGCGTGGACGACCGGGTGGGTTCGAATCAGGCGGGTCGGTGTTCGATCCTTCCTCACTCTGTCCGACACTGTCACGGGAAAAGGCTACGACACGACCTCGACCGCCGGCGCCGTGCAGAACCGGAACGTCGGCGTCGTCGCCGGCGCGTACTCCGTACGAAATTCGGTGGCCGGCGCTCGGCTGGAGGTCGAGCTGGTGGGGCTCGATCTGAAACTCACGCCCGAGCCCGGTGGGACGATCGCCCTGGCCAGCAGCCTCGGGTTGCTGTGCGGTCTGGCGTCGCGTCGCCTGCGTGGTCGGAACGCGTCGGCGTCGTCGGGGGGCTCTCCGCCCGGTTGAGCGTGAGGGCAGTCGATCGGCGGTGAACTCACGGTCGATTGCAGGGGAGGGCGCGGCTTCGTCGCTGCTTTACCTTGGTCGCGGGACCCGTGTCCGCCGGAGCGACCCATGACGACGCGCCTTCGAGGACTCGCCGCTGCGCGTGCGACCCTCGGAACGACCTCAGCTGCCCTCGCGATCCTGCTCGCGCTCACGACAGCGCTCCCGGCCTTCGCCGAAGACGCCGAAGACGACGACGGCGATCCGTATACGGGCGTCGAACAGATGATCGTGGAGGGCGAGGACGCGTTCTCGACCGTGCCGCATGTCACCGTCTCGGCGATCGCGTTCGACGAGGACTACCTCGACGCGATCGGCGCCGAGGACATCGCGGACGTCTCGACCTTCACGCCGAACGTCGAGATCCGCACGCCCTTCGCCGCGTCGAACCCGACCCTGTTCATCCGTGGCGTCGGACTGCGCGACTTCAACGCGAACTCGAATTCGTCCGTCGCGGTCTACAACGACGAGATCCCGATGAACTCGCCGGCGGCCCAGCTGGCGCAGCTCTTCGACGTGGAGCGGATCGACGTGCTGCGGGGGCCCCAGGCGACGCGGTACGGGCGGAACGCCTCCGCCGGCACGATCCGGGTGATCGCGCGCAAGCCGAAGGGGCTGAACGAGACGAAGGGGTCGGTCACGTACGGCCGGTTTCATCAGGTCGACGTCGACGTCGCCCTCGAGAAGGTGATCGTCGAGGATCGGCTGACGATGCGGAGCGCGGCGAAGTGGAGCGTGCGTCGGGGGACGACGAAGAACCGCTGCGCAGACTCCGACTTCACCTCGGCCCCGCCGACGTCTCAGGCCAACGGGCTCACCCAGCAGAACCGGGAGAACGCGCTCGCGACGGGTTCTCACCGGACCTGTTTCGCGGCGGTGAACGTCGATCCGATCCTCTCGCCGCCCGGGCGGGGCTGGGTCGACGGTGAGGTCGCCCCGGTCAAGGAGTGGGTGAACGACACGCGAAACTGGGCGGCGCGAACGATTCTTCGCTTCGAGCATCCCTTCCTCGGAATGGACTGGCAGCTGAATCTCCACGGCGGGCAGAACCGCGGTGACGCGCGGCAATTCCAGATGGTCGCGGCGTTTCAGCGCCCGACCGAGACGCGGCCCGGGCCTGCGATCGGGGGTCGTGACCTCGGTGGCTACATCGATCCGGACAACCGGGTCTGGCGCGCACGGAAGAGCTTCGCCCAGATCAAGAGCCCCACCCTAGGCAACGCCTTCGAGGGCGACTACGACGACGTCGAGAAGGAGAAGATCGACCTCTTCGGTTCCAGCCTCGCCGGCGTGCTCGATTTCGGTCGCTACCGGTTGACCAGCATCACCGGCTACGAGTGGAACAAGCGCGACACGACGATCAACCTCGACGCCTCGCCTCTCCCGGGTCTCACGCCCGAGCTCCGGAACAGCTCCTATCAGCTCACGCAGGAGCTGAGGCTCGACTACGACGGCGGCCATGGAACGACCTGGCAGCTCGGGGGCATGTTCCTCTACGAAGCGCTCGACGTAAGGAATCTCTTCCGCTCGGCACTCACGACACCGGAGATCGCCCAGGAGTACACGTTCTTCACCCGCTACTTCGCTCCGTGGCTCGACGTCGCGTGGTCTCCGGCCGAGACGTTCGAGGTGAAGGCGGGTGCGCGTCTCAACTACGAGGAGAAGGAGACCAATCTCGCGTTCTCGCGCAACCGGATCCAGTTCGGGACGGGGCGCCGGATTCCGGTCGCCTTTCCCCAGACGCATCCCTTGGCGGGACAACCGATCCCTCCGCGCCGCGGCGGGTCCTCGGTCCATGCGTGGGGCTGGGCCGGCGAGGTCGTTCTCACCTGGAGCCCGGCGACCGACGTGGCCGTCTACGCCCGCTACGCGCGAGGCTGGAAGGGGCCGCATATCAACGGATCCGTGCTCAACCCAGCCGCCCCGGCGCTCAACGCGACCCGTCTTCCCGCGCCGGCCGAGCCAGAGAAGGTCGATTCGATCGAGACCGGCATCAAGACGAAGGTCTTCGGCGAGCGTGTCGGGTTCAGCACGGCCTTCTTCTACTACGACTACCAGGACCTGCAGGTCTACCAGCTGCGGAACGCCGCCGGGAACGTGCCCGTTCCGGAGCTGATCAACGCGAACGACGCCGACGTGCTCGGTGTCGAGGCGGAGCTCGATCTCCGCCCCCTCGAGGGCTGGGCTCCGACCTACCTCGAAGGACTGTGGATCCACCTCACGTTCGCCTGGCTCCAGAGCAAGTACACCGACTTCGTGAACGTGTTCGAGGTGCAGAACTTCGACGGCAACCTCGCGATCACGACCGTGACCCAGGACCTGACGGGCAACCGATTGCTGAACTCGCCCGAGATGGCCTTCATCGGATTCGTGACCTGGCCCTTCGGCGGTGAGTGGGGCTCGCTCACGCCGCGCTTCGACTGGTCCTACAAGGACCAGATCTACTTCACGCCCGAGAATTCGGAGTACGTCCAGCAGAAGGCGCTCTGGCTCGCGAACCTTCGACTGACCTACGTGGATCCCTCCGGCCGCCTCGAGCTCGCGGGTTGGATCGAGAACCTGACCAACCAGGCCTACACGATCGACGCGCTCAACCTAGCCCGGCTTCGCCGCTCCGTCGTCCACGCGATCGGTGATCCGCGGACCTACGGACTGACCGTGTCGTATCGCTTCTAGCGCGGCGGCGCGCACGCGCGTGTAGGACGGTGGCTCCACTCGAGTTCGCGCGCCGCTCAGCGCTAGTCGACCGGGTCGCGGTAGAACCACTCTTCTGCGACGAGGCCGTTCTCGATCCGGAAGAGGGCGACGGCGCCGAAGTCGATCCGTTCTCCGGCTTCGATCGGCGGGAAGGCGCGGGCGGCAGTTCCGGTCACGGTCAGGTGGACCATCACCTTGTCGTCTTCTGCGAGGCAATCACTGATCGCGAAGTGGACGTCGGGAATCGCGGCGCGAAAGCGCACCATGGATTCCTTCTCTCCCTCGCCGCCGAGCGACACGTCGTGGATCGTCTTGTGGTGATGACGAAAGTCCGGCGCGTAGAATGCATCGTAGACGGACGCGTCCCCCTCGTTGAAGCCCTGCTCGTAGATGCGGCGGACGATGCCCTTGTTCGTTTCGCTCATGCATTCGAGCGTAGGGCAGCGGGCCGAAGTGGCCTACGATCGTCTCGGCCGGGGTGGCCCGGGTGGGGCGGCCGTCGTGCGCTGAACCGGGAGGATGGCTTCCATGCGAGTCGAGCCGCTGACGCCGACGATCGGGGCGGAGATCTCCGGCGTCGACCTGCGGGAACCGCTCGACGCCGAGCAGGTCCAGCGGATCGAAGAGGCGCTGCTCGCGCATCTGGTCGTGTTCTTTCGTGACCAGGACATCACGCCCGCGCAGCACATCGCCTTCGGACGTCGCTTCGGCGAGCTCTGCTACCCGCCCTTCATGACGGACCACGGCGAGGATCCCGAGATCCTCGTGCTCGACCAGACGGATCCACGAGGCGAGGGGACCGACGTCTGGCACAGCGACAACACCTTCATGGCCGAGCCGCCGATGGGTTCGATCCTGAAGGCGATCCAGCTGCCCGCGCGGGGCGGCGACACCTGTTTCGCGAGTGCCTACGCGGCCTACGACGCGTTGTCGCCGGCGCTCCGCGAGATGCTGGACGAGCTCACCGCCGTCCACGATCTGACGGCGACCTTGATGCGGGCGAACGCCGCAGGACATACGAACGCCGACGTATCCGCCATCCTCGAGAAGTCACCGCCGGTCGAGCACCCGGTCGTGCGTACCCATCCGCAGACCGGTCGGAAGGCGCTCTTCGTGAACGCGAACTCCACCACCCGAATCACCGGACTGACCGAGCCGGAGAACGCGGTCCTGCTGCGCTTCTTGTGCGATCACGTGCGCGCGCCCGAGTTTCAGTGCCGGTTCCGCTGGACGCCTCATTCGGTCGCATTCTGGGACAACCGCGCGGCACAACATCTGGCCGTCGCCGACTACCAGGAGCGGCGCGTGATGCACCGCGTGACGCTCGCGGGGGACAAGCCCCTCTGATGACGCTCGTACTGGACGAGCATACGCGTGCGGATCTCGAGCTCTTCCCGGACGGTCCCGACTCCGTCAGCCTCTTCGAGCGAGCAAGGGGTGTTCGATCTGGTCGACCGGGTGTCGACGGCGGGCGAGCCGGCCCAGAGCAACTCGCGATGGAGTAGCCAATGCATCCGGACCCCAACCCCTGCGCGCGAGCTTCCGCGGGGGATATGCGTAGGCTGCGAGCGGTTCCCGCCGCGGCGCTCATGCTCTTCGCTGCCGCGTGCTTCGAGAAGCCGCCGCAGAGGGCATCGGAAGACCTCGGCGCCCGGGTCTTCTCCGACAACTGTCCGGTGTGCCACTCCCTCCCGATTCTCTCGTCGCTCTTCGAGCAGAATCGGGGACGACCTCCGGGCTTCGTCCTGGACGCACTCGAGATCGGGAACATGCGCCGGGTCGGCGCCGCACTCGACGATCGGAGCCGCCGCGCGGTGGCCGAGTTCTTCACCGGGGTGGACTTCGACGCGCCCGAAGCGGTGCGGGACTTCGCGATTCCACCGCCCTGTGACGCCGAGCGTCGCGGGTTCGACTGGCAGGAGGAGGCGCATCCGTCCTGGGGACGATCGAACAGGAACGACAGGGCGCTCCCCGACGAGCGCGGATTCTCTCGCGCAGAGGTCGAACGTCTCGCCGGTAGGTAGGTGATCGCCTTCCCCGAGTCGTCGCAGCTGCGATCCCACCCGAACGCGGCGATCACCGGCTCGGTCACCGCCTGGGAGGGGCTCTACTTCGTACCGGTGTCGTCGAACGACGACGTCAACTCGATGGACCCGGTGTACCCGTGCTGCACGCATAGCGGCGCCGTGGCCGCGGTCGACGCGCGGACCGGCGCGACCCGCTGGCGTCGAGCGACGATCGACGAGGCGCCGCGCCGGACCGGTCGAACCCAGGCCGGCACCGCGATCATGGGACCCTCCGGCGCGAGCATCTGGAATACCCCGACGGTGTCGGCTGAACGCGGGCTGATCTAAGTCGGGACCGGCAACAACCACAGCCGGCCGGCGACGTCGATGAGCGACTCGATCCTCGCGATCGAGGCGAAGAGTGGGCGCGTGGTCTGGGCCTACCAGGCACAGTCGGGCGACGCGTGGAACGCGGCCTGTGCGTTCGGACGAAGGTGGAGCTGTCCCGACCCGGAGGGGCCGGATACCGACTTCGGGGGGACGACGGCGCTGGCCGAGGTCGACGGGCGCGAGCTGTTGTTCGCGGGGCATAAATCCGGGCTGCTCCATGCCCTCGATCCGGATACCGGCGACGTCTTCTGGCGCTTCGCTACGGCCAGGGAGTTCCAGACGCTGCGAGGGCGAACGACCCGCGGCGGAGGGATCGAGGGCACCGCCGGCGCGATGCTCGCGAACGGAATGCGCTTCGTGAGCTCGGGCTACGGACAGGCGCAGCGGCCAGGAAACGCCCTGATCGCGTTGGCACCCGAGGCGCCCGAGTAGGCGTTCCCGTGTGTTGGTCGAATCGCCCTCAGTCTGCGGGCAACCCCTCGTACCCGTCCTCGAGCTCGACGCCCGTGGCGTTCGCCACCATCGACAGCATCGTGTACTGGCCGACGACGAAGGGGATCTCGACGAGCTGCGCCTCCGAATAACGCGCCGCGAGCGCCCGCCACGTTTCGTCCGAGATGTGCTGAGCGGCGAAGAGCTCGTCCGCCGCGCGCAGCAGCACGCGGTCTTCGGTCGACCAGGTGGGCGCGTCCGGGCCGATGACGATCTGCTCGATTTCCGAGTCGGAGAGCCCGGCCGCCCGTCCGTACTCGACGTGATGACCCCACTCGAACTCGCTTCGGGCGTTCCACGAAGTACGCAGGGCCAGCAGCTCGGAGTCGCGTCGGGAGAGCTCGCCCTCCTGACCGAGTACCGTCGCGAAGGCCAGAAAGGGTCCGAGCAGCCGCTCGTGATGCGCGACGGTGCGCAGGATGTTGAGGGTCTTCGGCGCAGCGTCGGCTGCGGGCGTAGCCCCTTCGAGGCTCGCCACGCGATCGCGCGTGCCGCCGAGGAGCGCCGCGACCGAAGGGCTCCACTCCGACGGCGCGAGGGGCCGGATCCGATCCGTGGGGGCTTCTGCGCTCCCGGCGCCAGATGACAAGATGACCGACGCGATCAGCGCCAAGAGTCTTCGATTCATGTCTCGACTCCGATGGGCCCGTCAGGCCGAAGAGAGGAAGTGGGATCTCCGCTGCGCAGGGCGATCGCCTCGCGGATCTCGCTGTGGCGGCGTTCGTCGATGTCGTACCGCAGGTAGAAGAAGACCGACACGACGGCCGGGACCACCGTCAGCGGGCCCGCGAGCAGGCCGAATTCGGCCACGATCGCGGGGTCGACGGTGCCGGGCTTCGAGTGCGTCGGAAACGCGATCAGGTCGATCCCGATCCCGGCGAGGAGATGACCGAGGCCGGAGGTCAGCTTGCCGAAAAAGGCGCGCGCCGCGAAGAAGATGCCTTCCTGCCGGCGTCCGGTCTCGAGCTCGTGCTCGTCCGTCACGTCGGCGAGGGTCGACGCGATGCTGATCAGCATCACGGCGCTCATGCAGTACGACACCGCCTTGAGCGCGCACAGGATCGGGAAGAGCAGCGGGGACCCGTTCTCCGGGAAGAGGCCGAGCAAGCGCAGGGCGATCGGGATCGCGACGGCGCCGGCCATGCCGAGAATTCCGGCGATCAAGCCGTTCCGCTTCCCGAACCGGACGTGGAAGCGCGGCGTGAACACGCTCGCCAGGACGAGGCCGAGCGGTGCACCGATGACCATGAAACGGATCTCGTCCGGCGAGAGCTCCCAGAAGAAGAGATTGATGTGCGAGGAGAGGGTCTCGTGGAGGCCCAGGGTCGCGGACAGGAAGAAGATCCCGTAGACGAGCACGCGAAAGTTCCGGACGCGCAGGCATTCGCGCATCTGTCGGAAGAGCGATGCCAGACCGAAGCGCGCGGCGTCGTCACTCGGCTGCGAGAGCCGCGGGATCTGGTCGCGGGTGAACCAGGCCGAGGCGAGCACGGCGGCGATCGCGAAGATTCCGATCGCGATGGCCATCACCTGGTAGCCGCCGCGATCGGCCGTCCCCTCTTCGAGGGTGCCGAACCAGGTCCACGCCAGGTAGTACACACCGAAGGTGCCGACGATGCTGCAGGCGGTGTTCCAGCTCATCAGGACCGAACGCTCGCGATAGTCCGTCGTGATCTCGGCGCCGAGGGCGAGGTGGGGCACCTGATAGAGGGTCTGCGCCGTGCGGAGCAGGATCGTGAAGGTCGTGAACCAGACGAAGAGGGCGGGCTCCGAGAGGCTCGCGGGCGGCGAGTAGATCGCCACGAAGAAGAGCGCCATCGGAACGGGTGCGGCGTAGAGGAAGGGGTGCCGCCGGCCCAGGGGCGAGCGCCACTGGTCGGAGATCGATCCGACGAGGGGGTCGGAGATCGCGTCGAAGACGAGGGCGATCGTGACGGCGAGCCCGGCGAGCGTGCCGGGCATTCCCAGGACGGTCGTGTAGAACAGGAAGTTGAAGGCGTTGAACGCCATCCCGATCCCGGACTCGGCAGCCGCGCCGATCGCGTACGCGAACTTGGTCCCGGTTCGAAGGGAGCCTTCAGGCATTCAGTCTTCGAAGGCCGGCGGGCGGCCCTCTTTGCGGGCCTTCACGGCCTCTTCGAAGTTCTTCGTCGTGAGGCGCGCGTAGAGCTGGGTATGGCTCTCGAGCTCGACCGCGTTCGCCAGGCTGCCGGATTCGAGGCCGGCCCACATGATTCGCTTCGTCAGCTGCACGCCGTTCGTGCTCCATCCGTTGATCTGGTCGGCCAGGTCGAGGGCCTCGTCGAGGAGCCGGTCGTCCGGCACGCAGCGCGAGACGAGGCCGATGTCGGCGGCCTCCTCGGCACGGACGTCGCGCCCGGACAGCATGATCTCGAAGGCGCGGGATGAGCCGATCGCGCGCGGGAGCAGGAACGAGAGGCCCAGCTCCGGCGCGGTCAGACCGTTGTTGATGCCCGCCGCCCGGAAATACGCCGACTCGCCGGCGATCCGCACGTCTGCGCCGAGCGTGAGGCACATGCCGCCACCGATCGCCGCACCGTTGATCGCGGCGATCACGGGCTGGGGCATGCGCCGCATCGCGGGTACGAGATCCGCGAGGATCGACATGGAGCGGGTGGCGATTCGCGTGAGTGTGAGGCCGCTGATGTTGGGCGGCGGCGCCGAGTGCTGGGTGTCCGCGCCCGAACAGAAGCCGTTGCCGGTCCCCGTCAGGACGACGACGCCTGTCTCGTTGTCGTGCGCGATCTCTTCGAGGGCAGCGTGCAGGGGGATCGCCTGCTCGAAGGCCATCGAGTTCATCCGCTCGGGGCGGTCCATCGTGATCAGCGTCGTGCCGGGGCGCGGCCGTGTGATCTTGATGAAGTCGCGATTGCCGTCCTCGTCACGGGACTCGTCGAATCGTCCGTAGCTCAATGGGATCTCCGTGACGCTATGCGTCGATACCGAATCGTTCGAGGCCGTAGCAGGTGATCGCGTTCGTCCGGAGCACCATCCGGCACTCCTCCGCGTTCATGCCCGCCTGAGAGAAGAGCTCGTGGGCGATCTTCCGCGAGTGCGGGAAGGTGCCGTCGGAGTGGGGATAGTCCGTCTCGAAGACGATCATCTCTGTGCCCATCTCGTGCCGGTTCTTGAGACCCGTCAGATCATCGAAGATGCAGGACCAGACGCGGCCCTTGACCTGCTCGCTCGGCGCGACCGGAAACTCGACGCCGCCCACGCCGTCCCGCCAGACCGCGTCCATGCGCTCGAGCTGGAAGGGCATCCAACCGGCCTGGCTCTCAGCAAAGGCGATCTTGAGCCTCGGGAAGCGCGACAGGGTCTTCGAGAAGATCCAGTCGGCGAGGGAGGCCTGGGCGTTGTGCGCGTAGAGCGACATGCTCGTCGCGAGGGGGGCGTCGGGGGACGTCGTCGGCATCGAGGAGGACGAGCCGATGTGCATCGAGACGGTCGTGTCGGTCTCTTCGCAGGCCTGCCACAGCACGTCCCAGTCGCCCGAGTAGAGCGTCGCGAAGCCGAGCTTGGACGGGTTCTCACTGAACGCGATCGCGTGGCTGCCCTTCGCGGCGCAGCGGCGGACCTCGGCGGCGGCGAGGCCCGGGGCCCAGAGCGGGACGAGGGTCAGCGGGATCAACCGGCCCTTGCCGGCCCCGCCGCACCAATCGTCGATCATCCAGTCGTTGTAGATCTGGAGGCAGGCGAGGCCGAGCTCCTTGTCGTCGCGTTCCGCAAATCCCTGGCCGGCGAAGCGCGGGAAGATGTTCGGGTAGTTGATCGCGGCTTCGACGTGGTTGAGGGTCATGTCCTCGAGGCGCGCCACCTGGTCGTAGGTGCCGGGGCGCAGATCCTCGTAGACGGCGGGGACGTTGCGCTGTTCCTTCTTCGGGATGCCCGCCGGACCGTGGAGGAGGCCCGTCGGCGTGGCGAGGTCTTCGAAGAGCCAGACGTCGCACCAGTCGCCGTCGGGGGCGTTGCGGTCGAAGCCGTAGTGGCCCCCCGCGAACTCGAGCTTCACCTTCTCGCGAGACACGCGCGGCCCGCGGTCGCGCATGCTCGGCGGGAGCTGCTCCTGCCAGAGGGTCTTCGGCTCCATCACATGGTCGTCGACCGAGATGATGTCCGGGAGCTCGTGCTCCTGCGGCGTCACGTCACTCATGTGCTTCTCCTTGATTCCGTGTCTCGTCGCCCGTCGGCTTCAGCCGGGGCGGACGACCTGTCCCGGGAGTCCGCAGCCGTCGACGAGCTCGCCGTCGAGGACGATCGGCACGCCGTTCACGAGGGTGGCGTAGACGCCGACGGGCTTGCTGCACCATCGGCCCGCACCGTTCGGGAAGTCGTTCACGAACTCCTTCGATCCGGGCCCGATCTCGTCGGGGTCGAAGATCATCAGGTCCGCGGCGAACCCGGGCAGCAGCATGCCGCGATCGTTCAGGCCGAGCAGCGCGGCGGGCTGCTGCGTCATCTGTCGGACGGCTTCCTCGAGCTCCCAGGCGCCCCATTCGCGAACCCAGTAGCGGAAGAAATAGGAGCTCCACTCCGAGCCGTCGTCGCGGCCGAGGTGGGCGCCGCCGTCCGAGGTGCCGATGATCATGTGCGGATGTTGGGAAGCGACGAGGGTGCCGCTCCGCCACGCGTCGCTCTCGGTGCGCCAGATGAACTCGACCGCGAGCGCCTCTTCGAGGGCGATCTCGACCATCGCGTCCATCGGCGCCACGCCGCGCTCCGCAGCGATTTCGGCCATCGACCGGCCGATGAGCTTCTGATTGGCCTTCGACTCGGCTTGATAGACGTAGACCATGTCGAGGTGGGGCGGGGGAAGCGTCGACCCCTTCTCGGGATCACGGTTCGGATGCTCGACCGCGCGCCGGATAGCGTCGCGGTAGCCCTCGTCGCGCAGCATCGCCGTTCGCTCTTCGACCGTGGTCGCCTCGGTGAAGAGCCTCCCCAGGGCCGGGACACCGTCGAAGAGGCTCGTGCCCTCCGCGAGGCTGAAGCGGCGATTGAAGGGCCGGGACATCAACATCGAATACACGCCGGCGCCGGCGCGCCGCGCCTTGTCGAGGTACTTGCTCGTGTTCTCCCAGGTCGCCGTCGGCGCGTCGACCTTGCTGCGCGCTCCGAGGCCCTGGATGATGATCGGCAGCCGACTGTGGAGGGCGAGGTCGATCAGGAAGTCGCCGTCCTCTTCGTCGAGTCCGCCGATCGAGCTGTACGGGAGGTAGGAGATCGAGCCACGGTTCGCGCGGCCGACTTCGGTCACCAGCGCATCGAGCTCCGCCTTCGAAGCGAGTCGACTCGGGACCGGGCGATCCGCCGCGTCGAGGTGGGTCGGGGCATGGGTGGAGGAGAGGCCGGCCGCTCCGGCCTCCATCGCGTCGCGCACCAGCGCCCGCATGGCGTCGATCTCCGCGTCGGTTGCCTCCCGCTCGGTGCAGTCCTCGCCCATGACCCAGCGCCGCAGATTGCAGTGGCCGACGTAGAACGCGGCGTTGATCCCGAGCTGGCCTTCGCGGCTGGCCATGAACTCGGGGAACGACTCGAAGTTCCAGGGGATCGCGGCGAGGGAGCCCGGAGCCATGTCCTCCACGCGGGCGAAGATCTGGGTGATGAAGTCCCGGTCCGCGGCCTTCGCCGGCGCGATCGAGAAGCCGCAGTTGCCCGTCAGGACCGTCGTCACGCCGTGAAAACACGAGGACGTGCCGTAGGGCTCGAAGGTGAGCTGCGGGTCGTAGTGGGTATGCGGGTCGACGATGCCGGGCGCGACGATGCGGCCCCTGGCGTCGAGGACACGTTCGGCCTGCGCGGGGTCGAAGCTTCCGATGCCGGCGATCCGGCCATCGCGGATGGCGACGTCGGCGCGGCGCCGCGGCAGGCCGGTGCCGTCGATGACGAGACCGTTCGTGATGAGGAGGTCGATGTTCATGCGTCTTCTTCTTCGAAGCAGTCGAGGAGGAGGGCGAGGGCGGTGTTGATCTGTTCGATCTCTTCGGCGGAGAGCTTCGACAACAAACGGTCGGCGCCGTCCAGGTATTCCGCGCCCGCCTTGCGCTCGACACTCGCGCCCTTCGGTGTGAGGCGGATGCGCGCGCGACGGGCGTCGTCGGCGTCGGTGAGTCGCTGCACGAGTCCCTGTCGCTCGAGTCGCGCGATCATCTTCGTGAGCCCGCCGGGCGTGCACTGGAGCGCGCTGTAGAGATCGCCAGGGACGAGGGTCCGTGTCCCGCCCGCGCGGCGCAGCGCGCCGAGGATGCTGTAGTCGCTCGGGGAGAGCTGGAAGGGCTCGAGCACGCGCTTCTGGAACGCCGGCATCTGGAACGAGAGCCGTCCGACGCTGAGCAGGGCGCGAACGCGGGAGAATTCGCGGTCCGGGTGCTCCTCGCGCCAGTACTCGGCGATCTGGGACAGCCACGCGGTTGCGGGTCGGGTTGCCATGTCCGCAGCGTATTACTTTCCTCGGAAGTTTTCCAGGAAAGTTTTTTTTCGGAGAAGTATCAGGTAGTTGAGGGCCCGGTTCAGGGTGCCTGAGTCGCTGCCTGGGCCTCGAGCATCGCGCGGAGATCGATCGGCAGCGGCTGCCCGTTGACGCTCACGACGCCCTCGTCCAGCGCCAGGAGGATCCGGTATCCGTCGGCCCCGAGCTGCACCACGTTCTGCAGCACGTACTGATCGAGCATCGCGGCGCTCTGCTGCTCGAGCCAGGCCGTGGCCTGGTCCGGCGTCACCTGCCCCTGCTCGACCGCGGCGGCGGCCTGGGGCTCGAGCTGGTTCCGCACGATCGCGAGCGCGGCCCAGTGCGGCACGCTCGCCGCGAGCTCTCCGTTGGTCGCGTCTAGGAGCGTGAGCGGTTCGTCGACCACCGGGTCCTCGCCGAGCTTCTCGCCCTCGATGCCGATGCGGATCGAGAACTCGAAGGCTTCGCCGTTCACGGTCGCGCGGACCGGGGCGATCGATAGGCGAGGCGAACGCCGGAGCGCGACTTCGAGGGCCGGGCCGAGTGGGGCGACGATCTCGGTCGCGTCCCCGGGCGTCGCACCGAGGGCGAGCTCGTTCGACAGCTCGGTCCACGCGCGCATCAGCGCGAGATCGAGGGCGTCGATCGTCGCGACGATCTCGGCTTCTTCCACCGAGCCCATCGGGCCGAGGTCGATGTGATCGATTCGCCAGGCATGACGAACCGAAAGGGTCTCGTCGCCCTCGTCGACCCGGGTCTCGCTCTCGAGCGCCATGTCGGCGATCTCGATCTCGCTGTTCGCGTCCGTCTCGGCGTCCAGGACGGAGAACTCGAGGAACTCGACGGTCGCGAGGCTCGTGCCCACGAAGAGCTGATCTTCGACGAGGCGGCCCGACAGGTCGAAGCGGACGTTGTCGATCTGGCCGCCGCCGGCCTCCGTCGATACTTCAGCGCCGGGGAAGTAGAAACGCATCTCGACGGCGCCGGAGCGAAGCGAGTAGCCCGAGTCCAGCCGCGCACTGGGGATGGAGACGCGTAGGTCCTCGTCTTCCACGTCGATGGGCGTCGTCTCGAGCGCCGTGCGAACCAGACCGCTCAGCTCGTAGACCGACCACGACGTGAAGGTCGACTCGACGCCGAGCGAATCCTCGAGTTCCGAGAGTCCGGGCGTGTTCGGGTCTAGCCGGGTCATCGCGCGGGCCAGCACCGGCTTCGGTCGGTCGAGGGAAGTGATGAGTCCGTGGCGCACGTCGGTCACGAACGCGATCTCCGGCGGCACCTCGGGCTCCTCGAGTCCTTCGAGGAAGGCCGCTTCATCGAAGGGAACACCGGCCTGCTGGGCGCGCTGTTCCGCCTCGCGACGGGCGATGGTCTCCGCGATTCGACCGAAACCGATTCCCGTCACGATCCGACTGCTGAACCAGCCGCGGTCGTACTCGGAGATCGAGACGTCGATCATCGTCGTGGTCGGGACCTCGGCGAGTCGTGAGCGCACTTCGCGTTCGAGCACGAAGCCGATGACCCAGGGGGCGGCCGCGGCCACCGCGACCAGGAAGACGACGAGTGCGGCGACGAGCTTCTTCAAGGCGTCTCCCATCCCGGTTCGCGTGCATCCGCGAATCCGTGCCGGAATGTTGGATCGATCCGGGGCTCGGGACGAGGGGCAGGGCGGCGAGGCGGTCCGCCAGCGCACGACTCACGAGATCTCGAGGCCCCCGAGCTTCTCCGTCGCGCGCCATTCTCGGAGCAGCGCGAAGAACGCCTCCGAGCCTTCCGGGTAGAACCCCGCGAGCCATCCCTCGCTCTCGCCGACCTTGCCTTCGTCGTTGAAGTAGCCCGGCGTGCAGCTGGCCTGGAGCTCCGCGAAGGGGCTGCCTCGGTCGATCTCGGCACACCACGCGTCTTCCGCTGCCTGGCTCGGCTCGATCGTCGTCGCGCCGCGGTCGAGGGCCACGCGGATGACGTAGGCGAGGTGCTGGCTCTGCTCGTTGATGGTGTGCGGAATGTTCGGGGTGAGCCCGCTCTGGAAGCCCATCATGAAGAAGCAGTTCGGGAATCCACGGGTGAAGAAGCTCTGGAACGTCGTCGTCCGGTCTCGCCACTTGTCGCTCAGGCGCTGCCCGTCGCGGCCGTAGATCTCGTAGCCGGCGCGCCGCGTGAAGTTGGTCGTGACGTCGAACCCCGTAGCGAAGATCAGACAGTCGAGGGCGTATTCCTCGCCGTTCGCGACCACGCCCCGCGGCGTGATCCGGTTGACGCCTCTCCCATCCGTGTCGACGAGGGTGACGTTCGTGCGATTGAAGGTCGCCAGGTATTCGTCGTGGAAGCACGGTCGCTTGCAGAGGTAGCGGTACCAGGGCTTGAGGACTGCTGCGGTCGCGGGGTCCTCGACGACCTCGTCGATCCGCCCGCGGATGCGCTCCATCTTCTTCAAGTCGACGCGTTCGGCGAGGGCGCCGATCTCCTCGGGCGCGAGCTCAGCCGGGTTCGGGTGATTCGCGAGGGCTTCGTGCAGACCCCAGGCGAGCTCCGTCCAGCGGTCGCCGACCAGGTCTTCGTCCTGCGCACCCCCGTCCATCAGGATGTTGAAGTTGTCCATCCGCTTCTGCTGCCAGCCCGGCTCGCGGGTGTCCGCGAAGCCGGGCTCGGTCGGCGCGTTGTCGCGCACGTCGACCGTGGACGGAGTGCGTTGGAAGACGAAGACTTCGCCGGCATCCCGGCCGAGGTGCGGCACCGCCTGGATGGCCGTCGCGCCGGTCCCGATGACGCCCACGCGTTGGTCGGCGAGCTTCGTCATTCCGCCGGTGGTGTCACCGCCCGTGTAGTCGTAGTCCCATCGGCTCGTATGGAACGCATGCCCGGCGAACTGGTCGGCGCCGGGGATGCGCGGGAGCTTGGGCGTCGAGTACGGGCCGTTCGCCATGCACACGAATCGCGCATCGAGGCGATCGTCCCGATTCGTGCGGACGACCCATCGCTGCGCGTCGTCGTCCCACTCGAGCCCGCTCACCTGCGTCTGGAAGAGGGCGCGCTCGTAGAGATCGTAGTGACGCCCGATGGCCTGGGCGTGGGCGAAGATCTCCGGGCCGTGCGCGTACTTTTCGGTCGGGACGGTTCCGAGCTCCTCGAGCAGAGGCATGTAGACGTAGGACTCGACGTCGCACTGAACGCCGGGGTAGCGGTTCCAGTACCAGGTGCCGCCGAAGTCGCCCCCGGCTTCGATGATCCGGAAGTCTTCGATTCCCTGATCGAGTAGCCGGACCGCCATGAGCATCCCGCCGAAGCCGCCACCGATGATCACGACGCAGGGCGCATCCGCGACCGCCGCGCGCGTGAAGCCGGGCTCGACGTAGGGATCGATGGCGTTGTGGGTCCCCGCGCTCGCCAGATCGTGAAACTGCTCGGAGCCGTCCGCGCGCAAACGCTTGTCGCGCTCGCGTCGGTATTTCTCGCGAATGGCTTCGAGGTCGGTGTCGGAGGGCAGGGGTGTGCCTGAGTCGGTCTTGGAGGAGCTCATCGTGTTCTGATTCGGGCGCGGGCCGTCTCGCTAGGCGGCCGACTCGGTGTCCGGTCCCGGGGAGTCGGCGCGCGCCACTTCGACCGGCGGCGCTTGGCGCCAATCCTGGATGCCCTCGTCGAAGTCCGAGACCGCGACCCAGCGCTTGCCGTCGGAGATTGTCGCCCAGTGGGAGTGGTTGAGCTGGTGGATGTTGAAGCAGGCCTGCAGGGCGTTGGTGAAGCCCATGTTGTCGACGCTCTGGTTGACCGACTCCTTGATGAGGAGCGAAGCCATCGTCGGGAGCACGGCGATCCGACTCGCGAACGCCTCCGTCTTCTCGGCGAGCTCGTCCTTCGGGAAGATCTTGCTGACCATGCCGAGCTGGTGCGCCTCTTCCGCGTCCATCGCGTCGCCCGTGAGGAGAAGCTCCTTCGTCTTCCGGGGACCGAACTCCCAGGGATGCGCGAAGTACTCGACGCCCATCATGCCGAGTCGGGTTCCGACGACGTCCGCGAACGTGGTGCCCTTGGCTGCGACGATCAGGTCACAGGCCCACATCAACATCAGGCCGGCCGCGTAAACGGGTCCATGGACCTCCGCGATCGTGATCTTGCGCAGGTTGCGCCAGCGAAGGGTGTTCTGGAAGAAGTAGTGCCACTCCTGCAGCATCAGGTTTTCGCTGCCGACGCGGGTGCCCCCGTTGATCGAGCGGGACGGGTGGGCGTTGGGGCCGCCGTACTCCTCCATCGCGACCTTCGAGCCCATGTCGTGCCCCGACGAGAACATCTTGCCGTTGCCGCCGAGGATCACGACGCGGACGGAGTCGTCCGCCTCGGCACGCCCGAAGGCATCGTCGAGCTCGACGAGCATCCCGCGATTCTGCGCGTTCCGGGCGTCCGGCCGATTCAGCATGATCCGCGCGACGCGGTCGTCCGAGGTCTTTTCGTAGGTGATGAACTGATAGTCGCTCATGGTTCGCTCCTGGGTTCGCGGGGTTCGGTGGGCGTCAGGAAGAGTACCGCCTGTCGGGGACGCGCGTAGGGTCCGAAATCGTTTGGGATTCGGCCAGGCGCCACGTTCCGCCGACGCACGACCCGGGGTTCGGCTAGAGTTCGTCGCTGAGCGACCCGCCCTGGAGCCGATTCGATGTCGACCGACGCCCCCGGCCAGTTCTTCGAAACGACGGATGGCTTGAACGTCTTCTATCGTGACTTCGGGAGCGACCAGCCCGGTACACCGGTGATCTGTCTGCCCGGACTCACGCGCAACAGCCGCGACTTCGACGACATCGCGCGTCGCCTCTCTAGCCGGCGTCGCGTGTTGACGATCGATTTTCGCGGACGCGGCTACTCCGATCACGACCCCGACTGGAAGAACTACGTCCCCGGGACCTACGTGAACGACGTCTGGACCTTGCTCGACCAGCTCGACATCCCGAAGGTCATCGTGCTCGGGACCTCGCTCGGCGGTCTGTGTGCGATGGCCATGGCGTTGATGCAGAGCGAACGCGTGGTGGGCGTCGTCCTGAACGACGTCGGCCCCGAGATCAATCCAGCGGGGATGGAGCGCATCCAGGCCTACACGGGTCGGGCCGCTCCCGTGTCGACCTGGGAAGAGGCGGCGAAGCAGACGAGAGAGACCTACGGCGATTGGCTGCCGGGGCTCGACGACGACGACTTCATGAAGCTGGCGCGCTGCACCTACCGCGAGGACGAGGCCGGCGTGCCGCGACTCGATCTGGACGACGACATCGGTCGCGCGGTGCGCGAGATCGAGCCTTCGGGCGTCGATCCCTGGCAGCTCTACGCCGCCCTGGAACAGAAGCCGGTCACGCTCCTCTGGGGCGTGCTCTCCGACATTCTGACGCGGGACATCGTCGACAAGATGGAGGCCGCAAAGCCGGACCTCGCCGTCGTCGAGGTCCCGAATCGGGGTCACGTGCCCCTGCTCGACGAGCCCGAATGCCTCGCGGCGATCGACGGCTTCCTCGACGCGGTGGTCTGAGGAAGGAAAGCCCCATGCGCATCGCCAAGATCGCTTCTCTCGTGCTGGTCGGACTCGCCCTGGTCGTGCTGATCGCGGCGCCGATCGGCCCGCTCCCAGGTGTCTTCCTCGGCGGGACGGCGACCCCACCGCCGGCGGCCTGGGAGGACACGTCCGGGATCGACGAGATCCGGTTGAAGGCGCCGGGCCTGATCCCGCGCGTCGTGATCATCTGGGTGATCGACTACCAGGGCGAGCTCAACGTCCTGGGAATGAAGGCGAGCGGATGGACCGCGATGATCGGCGAAGGCGCGCCCGTCGAGGTGCGCATCGAAGACCGGACCTATGCCGTTCGCGCGACGCCGATCGAGCAGGACGCGGCCGCCATCTACGCGGCGTACATCGCGAAGTACCAGCCGAACTACCCCGACATCGTGGCGAGCATGCCGTCGCTCGAAGAGGCGCAGTCGCAGGACCTCGCCGTCATCTTCCGTCTCGATCGAGCCGGCGCCTAGTCGATCGGCCGATCCCAGTCGTCCGGATGCTCGAGCTCCGGATCCGGCTCCGCGGGCGGGGTCCCGGCGCGTTCGAGCATCGACTTGGCCAGGCCGTCGAGACCCGGCGTTCGATTCGTGACCGCGCGTTTCGCGACCCGGGTCATCATCGCCGCCTTCAGCTCCCGCATCCACTGATCACGTCTGCTGCGGATCGTCATCGCGTCAGCCGAGCGTGGTCGCCGACATTCCCTCCGGCGGATCGCAGGGGACCAGCCGACCGGGATAGCCCCTGAAGTGAGGGATGCCCTGCTCGTAGTCGATCAGCTCGTCGGTGTCCGACGTGAGCACTGCGTCGGACGAGACGAAGGCGCCGGCGAGATCGAGACCGCCGCGGGTCTCGGGGTACCACCAGCCATGCGGGACGCGGACGTGGCCTTCCCGCATGCCGTCCTGGAGGCTCACCCGGGCGAATACGTGACCGTGCTCGGTCTCGAGTCGCGCCCATTCGCCTTCTTCGAGACCGTCCCGGGCTGCGTCCACCGGGTGAACGAAGAACTTCGGCGCGGGCATTCGCCTTCGAAGGACGCCGATGTTGCGCTGACCGGTCTGGAAGAAGGGATCCTCGCGTACGCCGGAGAAGACCCGGTAGGGATAGTCGGCGGTCGGTTCCGGTGCCGGGCGGTGATAGGGCAGGGGGTCGAAGCCGAGGTCGTCGAGAATCGACGAGGCGAGCTCGACCTTGCCCGACGGCGTCGCGAACCCGGTCTTGCGGTACTTCCGGAACTCGGGGATCGGCATGTCCATGAACTTCGAGCTGCGGAATTCTTCGAAGGTCTGACCCGAGGGCTCGAGACGGTAGTCGATGAGGTCCTCGATCGTGTTCCAGGGGAAGTGCTCGCCGAGATCCATGCGGCGGGCGAGGTCCGTCCAGAACTGGAACGTCGAGCTCGCCTGCTCCGGGGCGTCGGCCACCTTCTCGTTGAGCGAGAGGCGTGAAGCCCAGGCCCAGCCATCGGCGAGGTGATTGCGCTCGGTGAAGACGTCTCCGGGCAGCACGTAGTCCGCGAGCATGGCCGTCGGCGTCATGAAGATCTCGTGCGCGACGATCAGCTCCTGGTTCAGCATGCCTCGCAGGATCTGGTGCTGGTTCGGATACGACAGCAGCGCGTTGTTGCCGAGCACGAAGAAGGCCTTGACCGGGTAGGGGTCGCCGTCCGCCATCGCGCGGAAGATCTCGGTCGGGTTCGCCATGTGGCAGCCCATCACTTGATCGACCCAGGGTTCGCCCCAGACGCGCTCGAGATGCGGCTTCATGATCTCCGCCGTCCGGTACGTGTACGCGGGGTGCTTCTCGTACCCGAGCTGCTTCGCGCGTTGTTCCGGCGAGATCGTGTCGTGCAGGTGGAGTTCGGCCTCCGTTCGATAGTCGGGGTTGGGGCCGTGCAGCATCTCACCGCCGACGACGTCGAGGTTGCCGGTGATCGCGCGCAGGATGGACTGGAGGCGGATGCTCGACGTCGAATCGATCTGCTGGTCCGTGATGGGCGTCCACGGGATCACGGCGCCGTCGGCGTTCGCGTAGATTCGCGCGGCCTCGGCGATCTGCTCGGCGGGCACCCCGGTGATTTCCGCGACGCGCTCGAGGGGATACTCGTCGAGACGCTCCGTGAGCGCCTCGAAGCCTATGCAGTAGTCGCGTACGAAGTCCTTGTCGTAGAGGCCTTCGTCGATGATCACCTTCGTCCATCCTAGGAGCAGGGCTGCGTCCGTACCGGCCTTGATCTGGAGATGGATCGTCGCCTTCTCGGCCTGCTCCGAGACGCGCGGATCGACGACGATCGTCTGCGCACCGCGTTTGCGTGCGCTCTCGATCTGGTTGTAGATCGGCGTCCAGGAGTGCTTGCGCGGGTTGTGACCGAGCAACACGATGCAGTTGGTATTGCCGATGTCGCCGAAGGGGAACCAGCCGTAGGTCAGGCGGTTGACCGCGGCCGTGTTGCCGGCGCAGAGCGAAACGCCCGACGTCCAATTGGGTGCGCCGAGCAGGTTCATGAAGCGTCGATCGAGGCCGTAGGTCGTCTGGGTGTTCCAGCCGGACGTCGAGACCGCGAAGGCCTCCGCGCCATAGCGATCGATCACGGAGCGGAGCTTCTCGGCGATCTCGTCCATCGCCTGCTCGTAGGAGATCTCCTCCCAGCGATCCTCGCCGCGTTCGCCGACGCGCTTGAGGGGGACGCGCAGACGGTCGGCGTGGTTGTGGATGTGGGGCGCGGCGGTGCCCTTGTAACAGATGTTGCGAGCGAGGGCGGGGGAGTCGTGGGCCTGGATCCGCTCGACGCGGCCGTCCTTCGACGTCGTTCGCAGCTGGCAGCCGATGTCGCAGATCGAGCAGATCGAATAGCCGGTTCGGCTGTTCGACGCGTCGGGCGGGGCGGTGGACGTCATGTAGAGTCTCCCTCACGCCCGATCCGGGCGTCGTGTTCGTCTGCTAGCCCGTCGGGAGTCCCCCCAGCTCTGCTGGGGAGGCCTTCAAAGTTTGACG
>CAZAUR010000031.1:0-57615 GCA_964488255.1 uncultured Spirochaetaceae bacterium
AAGGAGTCGACGGTAGCGGCCTTCTTTCTGGGCCATGCCTCATAGGATCTAACGTGCCGCTGCTCGACAGTCCGAAGACCGGGGAGAAGCAGCCGGGGGTCGGGCAACCCTGGGCTTGGTCCAGCCCGCTGTTGCCCGAGTCGATCGAGAGCGCGTGGGCCCCCGAAGTGGATAGGAAGAGACCAGCAAACAAGCTGATCGCGAGGGAGAGGCTCCGCGTGCGCATCGATTCGGCATCCTTCAACTACATGAATGCGAATCTCCTCTTCCCAGGTGAGTTCGGCTTCATCATACACGCTCGCGGACGCGAATGTGTAGGAGTTTTGCATCGGAAACGCGTTCGTTCCTTCGATGCAAACCCGCCAAAAGCCTCAGAGGGAGAGTGACCGGATGGGGCCGAAAGGGGGCATTTACTTGGCAGCAACATTTCTCGGGAAAGGGATTTGCGAGCGGATTCGCATATAGACCGACCCGCGGGGGCGGAGACTGTCTCCGTCTGGCCGGATCGAGCCGGGCTTCCATCCGACGATCACCGTCGAAGCGATCGACGTGCTCGACCAGGTGCCGATCGACATCGACGACTGGGCCGACGAGAACGGCTTCGACCAGACCTCGGTCATGACGTTGATCGGTCCCGGACAGGGCGCGGGTCCCGACGCCGACCAGGACACCGACGGGTTCGGCGACCCCTACGACCTCTGCCCCTGTGTCCCGTCGACGCAGGTGCACGGCGGCACGCTCGAGCAATTCGACTCGATGGGCGGACCGCTCGTCAGCCCTGGAGCGAACGACGGCGTGGGCATGGAGTGCCAGTGTGGCGAGACGCAGAACGACGGGCAGGTCGTGCTCGTCGACGTCGACGCCCCCCGCGCCGCGCTCCTCGACCCGGACGCGGGGCTCCTGCTCGATGCGGACACGAAGCCCGCTGCAACGCGGTCGGCCCGGTGCAGCACCCGATCGATCGGTCAACGAATCTGCAGGTCGACTGCGACGTCAACGACATCTTCGTCCTGATGCGAGCGTGGGACGGGCTGCCGCCCCTCATCAGCGCGCCCGGCGAGATTCCGTCGTGCCCGAACGAGACCACCCCGTGAGGAGGCGCGCCGTGCCTTCGTCGATTCGAATCCGGTCGTGCGGTCGTCTCCGCGCGCTGGCTCGCGCGGGACCGATCGCGAGCGCGGTGCTGTGTTTCGCATCGTCTGCGGCGGCGCAGCTGGGACAGGCCTATCTCACGTATTCGGCGGAGGACACCGGCCCGCGATCGAACTGGACCGCGGGCGTCGTCGCCGGCCCCTTCGTGCCGCTCCAGCTCTGGATCCGGGGCGGGGCCTTGCCAGACCGGCGCGACGGGCACCGAGATCTGCGCCGTGAACGTGATGATCGAGGGCAACGCCTTCTACTCGATCGAGGACTTCACGCCGCCGACGACGTTCGACTCCGGACCGAGTGCGGTGCCGATGCTCACGAACGTGACCCCTGACGAGCTCACCTTGAACGCCCTCGACTTCGGCACACCGGGACTCGGCAACCGCTATCTCGGAGAAATCCTGCTCCTGGCCGTCGGCAATCCGACGCTGGAAGACGCGATGACGGTTCGCGGCGGCGTGATGCGCGCGGACATGGTGATGGAGCTCATCCAGCCCCGTGACGTCGCGGTCCCCGAGCCGACCTTCGCGCTCGGCCTCCTCGCGGCGGCCGCCGCACGCTTCGTTAGTCGAGCGAACGGGACACCTGCATGCGAGATGCTCCAGGCCGCGGCCGAGGACGCGATCGACGAGATCGATCGCAACCTCTTCGAACGCTACGGCGACGTGCAGGCCTTTGCGCACAATCCGAGGGCCTCCGGATCCGCCACGGAAATCGCGACGCTCGTGGACTTCCTGGTCGGCGCTTGCGGAGTCTACGACCTGATGCTGGGTGTTGATCTCGAGGAACGCGTGCTGGGCGCGAACACGTCCACCCACGAGGGCCGTCCGATCGATCGCGCCGCCGTCAAGGCCCTGGACCTCCGAAAGGCGCCGTTCCTCTCCGCGATCCGTGCCGGTCGTGTCGGTCGGGGGGAGAGCTTCGTCGGTGCCCCGGCACGTCGCGCCATCATCCGGGAGATCACGGGGTCCGAAGCCGTGTCCCTGGTCTACGCCGCGCCGATCGGGGACGACGGCGGACGGGTCGAACGCGTCCGGGTGAACTTCGCATCCCGCGATCGCATCGTCGGAGCGATCATGGCGGCGACGCGTACGCACTTGCGCGCGAAGGGCATGGAGCGCATCCAGAAGCAGATCCTCGACGACCACGGGTTTCTCGTCGACGACTCGGCCGCCGACGCGATCTTGAGCGACTTCAATTCCGCCCGCGTCGGTCTCCAGGCGGCGCTCGAGGCCGTCGAGGGCGGAGCGGGCTACACGGCTGAGATCCACAAGCGTCGCCAGATCGAGCAGATCAACGGCTTCGCCGCGTCGACCCGGGAGTTCAACGGCGTCGACTTCGGCTGGTCGGCGCTCATCCGCCAGGACGCCGAGGAGGCCTACGAAGCCCTCGCGTCCCTGCAGTTCGGAACCCTGGTGGCCTGTCTCGTGGCCGTCAGCGTGATCGCGACGCTCGCCTGGTGGACGAGCGGCGCGATCGTGCGTCCGGTGCAGCCCGTGAGCGTGGTGGCGGACGTCGTCGCGGAAGGTGATCTCACCGTCGACCTCGATGCGGCGAGCGAGGACGAGGTCGGTCGACTCGCGAGTACGATGCGCGGCACGGTCGCACGCCTCAATCGGGTGATCGGGAGCGTCAAGCACGCCGTGACCGAGGCGGGCCTCGACGAGCGATCTGTCGCGCGCCGAGAGCCGGCAGCTGTCCGACGGCGCGTCCCGCTCCGCGACTTCGATGGAACAGATCGCGTTTCAGACGAACCTGCTCGCCTTGAACGCAGCGGTCGGGGCAGCGCGCGCGGGCGTCGATGGCAAGGGGGTCGCGGTCGTCGCCGAAGAGGTCCGATCGCTGGCCGAGCGCAGTGCGACCGCAGCCCGCGAGACGACGACGTTGATCGAAGGCGCGTCCGGAAAGGTGGCGCGGGGCCGTTCGCTCGCGGACGAGACGGACGCGGCGCTCGGCGAGATCGTCGAATCGATCGGGAGCGCGTCGGAGCTCGCCTCCGAGATCGCCGCCGCGAGCCGCGAGCAGGCCGAGGGGATCGATCAGGTCAACGCGGGTCTCATGCAGGTCGACCGGGTCACCCAGGACAGCACCCACACCGCCGATCAGATCGCGACCGCTGCGGAACGGCTCCAGCAGCAGACGGGTGGCGTCCAGGGCGAGCTCTCGCATTTCCGCACCGTGGATCGCTGACGAGCGCCCGGACCGAGAATCGGACAGAATCGGGGGCCCAGGAGGTCACCTGATGTCCGAGCTCGTCCATCTTCCTTCCTCCGCCGACCCCGGCGAAGTCTGCGAGATCGTCACGCTCGACGGCGCGCTGATCCTCGACGGCGTGTTGTCGCCGGACGCCGTGGCGCGCGCGCGGGAGGAGCTCATGCCCTACGTCGAGCAGACGGCACCCGGCCGCGACGACTTCACGGGGCGGCGCACGAAGCGGACCGGCGCCCTCGTCGCGCGGTCATCGGCGAGTCGGGAGATGATCGTCCACGACTCGGTGCTGCCCGCGGCGAAGCAGTTCCTCGAGCCCTGGTGCGAGCGCATCCAGCTGCACCTCGGGCAGGTCATCAGCATCGCGCCGGGCGGGGAGGCCCAGTACATCCACCGTGATCGTTGGGCCTGGGGCACCCACCTCGCCCTCGATCTGCAACCGCAGTTCAACACGATCTGGGCGCTCACGGACTTCCGCGAGGAGAACGGCGCCACGCAGGTCGTACCCGGCAGCGTGACGTGGGACGACAAGCGCCGTCCCACGCCAGACGAAATCGGCTACGCGGAGATGGACGCGGGATCGGTCCTCGTCTATTCGGGATCGGTCTTCCACGGGGGCGGCGAGAACCGCTCGGACGACGACCGCGTCGGCGTGAACATCACCTACGCCCTCGGTTGGCTGCGACAGGAAGAGAACCAGTACCTGTCGTGTCCACCGGAGCTCGCGAGGGATCTCGACCCCACGCTCCAGGATCTGATCGGCTATGCGCGCGGTGACTACGCCCTCGGCTATTACACACCGCCGCTGCCGCCCGGCGAGGGGCCGGAGGTCGTCGGGCCGGAATGGGCGCTCGGCCGTCGGGCCGAGGCCGGTGCGTTCGGCGACCAGGACGAGCTGGACGACCGGATCCAGGAGATCGGATCCGGAGGCTGACGCGAACCGCGCGCGCTAGATCGCTTCCTTCTCGCGGAGCGTGGCGATCTTGTCCCAGTCCCAGCCGAGCACGTCCATCAACACCATCTCGGTGTCCTGGCCGAGCTCGGGCGCGGCGCGGCGCACGCTCCCGGGTGTCTCGGAGAGACCGACCGGCACACCGACCATCTTCGTCGGTCCGTGCTGGGGGTGCTCCATCTCGACGATGTAGTCGTTGGCGAGCACCTGGGGATCCTCGGCGAGGTCGTCGACGCTGTTCACGATCGTGTAGATGAAGTCGCCGGGATCGTCCTTGAGCCGCTGCATCCACTCGGCCCGCGGCCGGCTTGCGAACGCTTCGTCGATGATCGCGACACACTCGACGCGGTTCATCGTGCGCGCCGTCATGTCGGCGAAGCGCGGATCCTCCGCGAGCTCCGGCCGCTCGATCACGCGGCAGAAGTCCGCCCAGTAGCGATCCGGCTGCAGCATCGCGAGGGCCAGCCACTGGTCGTCCCCGCAGCGGTAGTGATTCCAGAGCGGATTGCCCGACTCGGAGCGCAGGCTGCGCGGCATGGCGAAGCCCGCCATCAGCTTCATCGAGAGCGAAAGGCCCTGGAGGTACGACATCGAGCCGAGGTGCGACGCGTTCACCTCCTGGCCGATCCCGTACCGCTCGCGGGTCACGAGCGCGGTCATCACGCCGTAGGCGAGCATGACCGCGCCCATCTGGTCCGCGATTCCACCTGCGATGCCCAGCGGCGGCATGCCCGGTTCGCCTGCAGCGTTCATGATGCCCGAGCGCGCGAGTCCGAGATGATCGAAGGAGGGCTCGGCGGCCTCGTCCCCCTCCGGTCCGTAGCCCGTCGCGCTGCCGTAGATGATCTTCGGGTTGCGCTCCTTGAGGCTCGCGTAGTCGATGCCGAGCCGTGCGGCGACGCCGTGGCGATAGTTCTGGAGGAACACGTCCGCCTTCTCGGCGAGGGCGAGCACGATGTCGCGTCCCTCGGGTCGCTTCAGGTCGACCTCGATGGACTCCTTGTTGCGGTTGTTGGCTTCGAAGTACCAGTTGGGTGCGCTGCTCGTGTCCGCGCCGCCGGCGCCGACGAGCCAGCGGCCGGGATCGCCGGTGCCGCGTTGCTCGATCTTGATCACGCGCGCACCCATGTCGCCGAGCATCGCGCCGGCGACCGAGCCTTGCTGCCAGATCGTCCAATCGAGGACGAGGAGACCTTCGAGGGGCTGAGGCATGTTCGGTTCCTCCCTTGGAAGCCTGTGGCTGCGGCCTACTGTAGAGCGCCAGCGGCCTACTGTAGATAGTTCGAGCCGGAGATCCGCGTCGACTTCGGATCCACCTGCACGTGCACGACCGAGAGACGTCCGGACTCGAGTGCGCGGTCGATCGCGGGTCGGATCGCGTCCGGGCGATCGACGTGCTCGGTGTGCGCGTCGACCATCTCGCCGATCTTGTCGTACCGAGCCGGGAGGAGCGACGCGATCCGCGGCGAGTCCGGTGGGATGTACATGTCCTGCAGCATGTGCCCGGCAATCCCCTCGTTGTTCACGACGACGAAGACCGGATTCGCGCCGACCCGGGCCGCGGTCTCGACAACCATCGCCGCGGCGCCGAACGCGTAGTCGCCGAGCACGCCGACCGAGAGCCGGTCGGGACAGGCGAGGGCGGAGCCGACGACATAGGGTGCGCCGACCCCCATGCAGCCCGTCGTGCCGGCGTTGAACCGGGACCGGTTGACGTAGGACGGGAGCATCGCGCGGCAGATGCCCATGATCGTCTCGCCCTCGGCGGTGACGATCGCGTCCCGGGGCAGCGCGTCCCGGATCTCGGCCACGACCCGGTACGGGTTGATCGGAATCGAGTCGTCGGAGAGCACCGCGCGGGCGCTCTCCTCGTTCGCTCGCGCCTTCGCCTGGATGCCCGAGAGCCATTCGCCCTTCGTGGTGGCGAGGGTCTTTCCGTCGAGTGCCGAGACGAGGGCCTCGGCCGTCGCCTTCGCGTCGGCGACGATGCCGAGATCGACGGGTGCACCGCTCGTCAGCTCCTCGGCTTCGATGTCGACGTGGACGATCGTCGCGTCCTGCGCGAAGCGCCGACCCATGCCGAAGATCCAGTTGAAGCGACCGCCGATCATCATCACGACATCGGCGCCGCCGATCGCGTGCGAGCGCGCGGCGTTCGCGAAGCTCGGGTGGTCGTCCGGGATCGTGCCGCGGGCCATCGGCGCGCAGATGTACGGGATGCCCATGTCCGCGAGCTTCGCGAGGGCCTCGTGGGCGTCCGCCCAGCCGGCGCCCTTGCCGATCACGATGAGGGGTCGTTCCGCCTTCGCGAGCAGATCCGCCACGCGATCGATCGCATTCGCATCGGGCTGGGGCGTGGTGATCTCCGGGGCGCCGAGGACCGGGACCGCGTCCTCGTCCAGCTTGCGCGACACGACCTCCGCCGGAAAGTCGAGATAGACGCCACCGGGCTTGCCTTCGAGCGCCTTGCCGACCGCGAGGCGGATCCACTCGCCGATCCGCTCCGTCGAGTCGACACGCCCGGTCCACTTCGAGACGGGCTTGGCCGCGGCGATCTGGTCGAGCTCCTGGAATCCGCCGAGTCCCGTCGTGCCCGAGTAGGCCGAGCCGCCGAGGACGACGAGGGGCATGGCGCTCTCGGTCGCCACGTACAGCGGCGTAAGGCAATTCGTGACCGCCGGGCCGGAGCCCGCGACGAAGACGCCAGGCTTCTTCTTCTGCCAGCCCCACGCGGAGGCCATGAAGCAGCCGTTCAGCTCGAGCCGATTCCCGATCACCTTCATGCCTTCGGCCTGGGCGCCGCCGAAGAGTTCGATCATCGGTCCGGCAACGACACCGAAGAGATGGTCGATCCCGAGCGCGTTCAGCTGTCGCGCTGCGATCCGTCCGCCGTCGATCTCCGCCATGCTCTATTTCCTCCGTGTTCGGAGGAATGCTCCCACGAAGCATCGCGGCGAGCAATGCCGATTCCAGAGCGCGCTAGGGGCGGGGCTCCGGCATCATGGCTGCGACGACGAGCAGGACGAGGGGCAGGCCCGCGAGCGCGTGCAGGATCGGCGCGTAGCCGCCGAGCAGGGCCTGGCCGGTGGCGAGCATCGCGGGGCCGAGGGCGCTCGCGATCACGATGACCATCATCATCACGCCCTGGATCGCGCCGAGGTGGGTCCGGCCGAAATAGTTCGGTAGGGCCGCGACGGTGAGGGGCCCGTAGAAGCCGCCCGAGAAGCCCCAGCCCGCGAGGCAGATGTAGTAGAGGATCGGGTGGCCGAGGTGGGGCGCGAGTCCGAACATCAGCATCTGCCCGACCATCATGCCCATGATCAGGCCACGGATCGGCAGGCGATCGATCAGCAGGCCCATCACGATGCCGGTCGGCACGCTGATCAGGGTGACCGGCAGGAACACACGCAGCGCCTGGGCCTCCGCCAGGCCCGCCTCGGCACCGAGATCGACGATGTGCAGCGCGATCCCGGTGCCGACCATCGCGTGGTTCGAGACCGCGAGGGTGACGAGCCAGAACGCCGTGGTGCGCAACGCCTCGGCGCGGGTGAAGTCCGGGCGGGGCGCGGGCTCGTCGCTTCCTTCTTCTCCGTCGATCTCCGCGACCTCCATCGCGGGCGGGTCGCACTCCATCGTGAGACCACAACTCTCCGGGGACTCGCGGAAGAAGAGCCACCCGAAGAAGGCCATCCCGACGCCCACCGCGAGTGCCATCTCCTGCCAGGCGCCGCGCCAGCCCGACGCAGCGACCCACCCGGAGAGCAGGACCGGCGCGCTCGCGAAGGAGATGCTCGCGAAGGGCGCGGAAATCGAGGACACGAAGCCGCGTCGTCGCTCGAACCAACGACCGAGCATTGTGCGACTCACGAGGGTGAGTGCGCCCTGCCCGGTGAAGCGCAGGCCGAGGAAGCCGATCGTGAGCAGCGCGTAGGCGGCGAGCACGCGATCGATCCCGAGCGCCGCGACGGCGTCGGCGAGCCGGTCGACCTGGGACAGCATGGCGAGCACGAGCCCGAGGCCGACGGACGCGTACACGACGCCGCGCCGCACGCCGATCCGGTCGAGGAAGCTGCCCGCGCGGGGCAGGAGCAGCCCGCTCGCGAGGGTGCCGATCAGGTAGGCGTTGCTCAGCTGGACCCGCGACAGGCCAGTCACGTCGAGCAGGTCTTCGGTGAACACCGCGACGCCGATCGTCTGTCCCGGCGCGCTCATCACGAGGCCGACCGTCGAGACCGTGAGCACCACCCAGCCGTAGTAGAAGGGCAGGGCGCTCGGCCGGAATGGCACGTCCGGATGCCAGAGCGCGCGGTCGCTGGGCGGCTCGTTCGATGGTGACGACATGCGGCCGGAGTTCAGCACGAAGTGAGCGCACTTTCGAGTCCGGCATTTCGGTTCGTGCCGGGCCCGAGGGCGCGTCTGCTATAGTGCGCATCACCCCTCGATGATCCCGCGCGGACGATTCCCATCCGCTCCGCGCGTTCGAGGCACGAGATGACCTCTCGTCGTGGGGATGCCCTCTACTTCGGTCTGTTCGGCGCGGTGTTGGCCGTGGCGCTCTGGATCGGCGGACGTGAGGAAGAAGCCGTCGCGCCTGCACCGATCGATTTCTCGCTTCCGGGGATCGAGCTCGACGTCCCCTTCGCGCTGCCCTTCGCCCGGGTCGAGTTCAAGCGCCCGCAGGCGCCTCGCCTCGCCCTGGGCGACGACACCGAACGCGTGATCGTGCAGGTCCGCCGCAATCTCCTCGAGAGTTCCTCGCGTGACGGCGACGACGTCGAGGTCTCGATCGAAGTGCCGGAGGGCGGCGCCGTGCCGGGCGGTCTCTCGGCAGGAGACCGGCAGCTCGCCGCGGCCTTCGACTAGCGATTCGCGATCTGCCACGTCGTCCGCGACTCTTCGAACCATGACTTCCTCCCTTGAACCCGACACCCTCGAGCGGATCGTCCCGGATCACGTGCCCGATGCCGACGAGGCCGGGCGCGCGAGTCTCGCGCTCCACTACGAGCGCTACGTCTTCGCTTCGGAGCACGCACGCCCCGGGCGAGCGCTCGATCTGGCGTGTGGCGTCGGGTACGGGACGCGGATGCTCGCCGACGCCCGCTCCGACCTGACTTCGCTCACGGGAGTCGACCTCTCCGCCGGCGCAGTCGAGTACGCGAGCGGCCACTACGCGTGCGATCGCGTGCGCTACGTGCAGTCGGACGGCATGACGTTCACGCCCGAGGAGGGCGCGGGCTTCGACACGATCGTGAGCCTCGAGACGATCGAGCATCTCCCGGAGCCGCAGGCATTCTTCGACCGTCTGTGCTCGCTGCTCGCGCGCGGCGGCGTGCT
This sequence comes from uncultured Spirochaetaceae bacterium, assembly GCA_964488255.1. Lineage (GTDB taxonomy): Bacteria > Myxococcota_A > UBA9160 > UBA9160 > UBA4427 > UBA4427. The sequence continues at coordinate 9,641 of CAZAUR010000031.1, forward strand.
CGTCGCGTCGGTCCCGACGACCCCGTCCGTCGACCTGAACCCGCACCACCTGCACGACTTCACCCTCGCGGCGTTCTGCGCGATGGGCGCCCGCAACGGCCTCGAGGAGGTCGCTCGCCACACGCAGATCCAGCGCGTCGGTCTGCTCGAGCTCCTGCGCCCGGACCATCGCTTCCGCCGCGAGTCCCTGCGTCCGAACCTCGTCGGCTACTACGCCCGTCACCCCGTCGCGCTGCTCGGACGGATCGCGACGACCCTTCGCCACGGCCTCGCGAACCACTACACGACGATCGCGTGGACCCGGCCCGGGTGAGCGAAGCGGCGAGCGGGATGGGGACAGCGAACCCGAACGCGCGGGGCCTGGTCATCATGCCTGCGCGGAACGAGGCCACGCGCATCGGTGACGTGGTCGACGGCGTGTCGCGTGCGCTGCCCGGCGCGCGCGTGCTCGTGATCGACGACGACTCCGAGGACGCGACCGTCGAGGTCGCGCGGGCGGCCGGGGCGGCGGTCGCACCCTTGCCCATCCACCTCGGCTACGGAGGCGCCCTCCAGACCGGCTACCACTTCGCCGTCCGCACGAGCTGCGCGTGGCTGATCCAGATGGACAGCGACGGTCAGCACCGACCGGAGGACCTGCCCGCCTTGCTCGCGCCGGTCCTCGAGGGTCGCTGTGACCTCGCGATCGGATCCCGCTTCGTGCCCCGAGAAGACGAGATGCCCGGCTACGAGATGGACGCGGTGCGCTCGCTGGGTCGCCGCTCGCTCGCGCTCCTCGGTCGACTCGGCGGTGTGCGCGTCACGGATCCGACCTCGGGTCTGCAGGCGATGAACACGGCGGCCCTCGAGCTCTTCACGTCGAGCTGGTACCCGGTCGACTATCCCGACATCGACGTTCTGCTCCTGGCTCATCGCCGGGGGCTGCGACTCTGCGAGGTGCCGGTGACGATGCGGCCGAGCCCGCGGCCGTCGATGCTTCATTCGGGTTGGATGCCCGTCTACTATGCCTATCGGATGTTGCTCTCGCTCTGGGCACTCTCCGCGATTCCGCGGCGTGAGAGCCCGGAGCCCGGGAGCGACTCCCAGGGAGGATGACGATGGATCGGTCGGCCGAGCTCGAGCGCCTGCGGTCGCTCTTCCTGAGCGCCCCGGAGTCGGATGCGACGCGCACGCTGATGGTGATCGGCAGCCTCGTGCTGATCGCGATCGTCCTCTGGCTGGTGCGGCGCCGCGCGCTCAGGGAAGAACACACCCCGATCTGGATCGCGATCTCGGTCGGCCTCGCGATCGTGAGTCTGGTGCCCGGGATGCTCGGCACGATCACGCGCTGGATCGGCGCATGGACGCCGGCCTCGACGCTCTTCTTCCTGGGCGAGGTCTGCCTCGTGGCGCTCTGTCTGTCCTTCGCGATCCGGCACTCCCGCACGAGTGTCGAGATCCGGCAGCTCGGTCAGGAGGTCGCGGTGCTGCGGGCCACCCTCGACGAGCTCGATCTGGACCGCGCGGACTAACGGGTTCGTCCCGGGGCGTTCCGATCGATGCGATAGAGCGTCGAGTGCTCGCCCACGAGGACGGGCTCGAGGGCCGGGTTGCCATCCGCCTTCGCCCGGGTGAAGCCGCGCGGCCGGCCGGTCCGGAGATCGGACACGTATAGCCAGGCGAAGCGCGAAGGCAGCGCGCTGAAGGGCCGCCCGCGGAGCACCTGCGCGACGCGGTTGCGGTTCTTGACGCCCTCCGGATCGATCAGGTCCCAGCCCGTCGGCACCAGGAACGGCGCGCCGGACAAGTGCACCAACCACGCGGACCCATCGAAGAACTGGTTGAGCACCCAGTCGCCCGGCTCGACCGTCGCGGCGATCTGGGCCGCCTGCGCGTAGTCGTCCGGGCTGACCGGCGCGTAGTGCAGTTGCCCCTGGTAGCGCTCGACGTTCGCGGGGAGGTCCGGCCCGATCAGCAGGAGCGCGCCCGCGGCAAAGGCCGCCACGCCTGCGAATCGCGGCCAGCGGTCGGCGCCGATCCGCGCCCTGAGGGTCGCGGTGAGCATTCCGAACACGATCGGCAGAAAGAGGATCAGCTGGTAGCGCGTGCGTTCGGGCTGGCGATAGTAGGGCGTCGTGAGCGCGCTCGAGATCGGATCACGCCACAGGGCCAGGGCGCCCGCGGCCGCGAGGATCCCGAAGGCGAAGAGCGCGATCGGTCGGGTGCGCCGCTCGAGGAGTGCGCCCGCGAGCGCGGCGGCCACGAGTCCCTGCAGCACGACGTGTCCGCCGAAGATCATTCGTGTGCGCTCGAGGAAAACGTCGGGCGCTTCGAGGAACTCCTCGCCACTCGCGATGCCGCCGCCGAGATAGGAGGGGATCAGCTCGACGAAGAAGAACGAGCCGGCGAGGGCCATCGACGCGAGGAAGGCCAGCCATCCGGCGGGATGCAGGGCAGGCGCTCGCCGCGTGAGGGCGATGGTCACGAGGGTGACGACACCCGCCGTAGGCACCTCGGATCCGTGGATCAGCATGAGGGAGCCGGTCGCGAGCCCGGCGACGATGCCCATCGGGACCGTCGCGCTCGACCAGAACCGGAAGAGCAGTAGCGAGAGGAGCGGGATCAGCAGGAATCCGCTTGCTGCGCCGAAGAGACCCCAGTAGAGGAAGCGCGCCGGCGCGTAGGGATTCGCGGCGACGAGCAGCGCACCGATCGCGAGGGCGAGCGGCGCTGCGCCCCAGTCGTCCCAGAGCAGGGAGAACGCGACCGGCAGCAGCGCGATCGCGAAGAGTGCGAGGAACCAGGTGGCGACGTAGGGGGCGAGCCCTCCGGTCTGCGCGATCATCGATGCGGTGGCGTGCAGCCCGAGCGCGTAGGGCAGCTCGGGATGGCCGAAGGGCGCGCCGAAGACCGCCGCCTGATCGACAGAGCCCACGCTGGTGACCCGTAACGTCATGAACGCGTGGTTCGCCGCATCGTGGGTCGTGGGCGGCACGACGAATTCGCCGAAGCCGAGGGCGACCGATGCCGCGCCGACGAGCACGGCCAGACCGAGGGCTGGACCGAGCCAGCCTGGCGATGGCGTCTTCCGGTCCAGCGCCGTCGCCAGGTCGATGCCCACGCTCGTTCGGCCGAGCAGTGCCGTCGCTCCCCACGCGACCGGGAGGTATTGGAGTGTTCGCGCGCCGAAGCCGAGGAGCGACGTCGCCTGGGTCCAGAGGGGCAGCAACAGGAACCCGATCCCGATACACAGGACCGCGCGCGAAAGCGGGTCGCGATGTCGCAGATGGCGCCCGACGAGCAGCCAACCCGGGAGCGCGAGGACGAGCCCCGCGCCCAATACGAAGCGCGCCCAGAGCAGGAGGTCCGTGGCGGGATGAACCGAGTGCGCGCCTTCGAGCATTGCGGTCGCGGAGGATACGGCTCAGTCGACCGCCGCGCGACGTCGATCGATCAGGGCACTCAGGGACTCAGGGCAGGAGGGCGAGCACCCGACTGCCGAGTCCCGCCATCACGTCGTAGGCGACCCACACGATGAGCGCGCCGGGCAGGGCGACACCCGCGCCGAGCCCGACCACGGCGACGAGGAGTCGAGTGAAGTCGAGGTGGACGTTCGCGGAGTAGGTCTCGGCCTCGTGGATCGTCGACTGCGTCGCGATCTCGCGCGTCTTCCAGCCGGCGGCGGCCTCCGGCGTCGTCCAGCCGACGGTGCGTGCGCGCGCGGTTCCGACGTTTCGCGTCCCGCGTCTCGGGATCGGAGATGCCATGGATGGAAGCCCCCTCGCTTGACGAGAGTGTCCGATGCTGGGGGGGCTGCGATCGGTGATGAACGTCACAATTCTACCGCAATCGACACCGAAAAGTGTTTCGATACGATGAGCGAACCAAGAAACCCTGAAAATACGGATGCTTGGAGCGTCCGGGGGGCAGCCCGGGGTGTGGCGTCGGGCGCGTTCAGGGCGCGGGGGATCGGGCGGCCGCTACTGCGGCGCGAGGCCCTCGCGGATCGCGAAGCGGGCGAGCTCGACGCGGTCGTGGAGGTCGAGCTTGCTCATGATGTTCCGGACGTGCGCGTCGACGGTTCGGACCGAGAGATCGACCAGGGACGCGATCTCCTTCTTCGACATGCCGACGGCGACATAGCGGAGGATCTCACGCTCGCGCTTCGTGAGTGACGCGACCCGCGTCGAGCCGGGCTGGGCGAGGGTGAGGCCGTCGTTGCCGAGGACGAGGCGGTTCTCCACTGCTTCGGAGAAGTAGGTGCCGCCGCCGACGGCGGTCTCGATCGCGCGGTGGAGCACGGTGGGCTCCTCGCCCTTCACGATGTAGCCCGCGGCGTTCACTTCGAGGGCCTGCTCGATGTAGTGGTCGCGGCAGAATGCAGACAGGAAGATGACGCGCGTGCGCGGCGAGACTTCGCCGATCGCCCGCGCGGCGGCGAAGCAGTCGAGCCCGGGCACCTCGATGTCGAGGAGGGAGACGTCGGGTTGGGTTTCCTTCGCAGCGTCGACCGCGAGCTCGTGATTCGAGACAGAGGCGACGACCTCGAAGCCCGACTGCGCGCTGAGATGTTGGGCGAGGGCCTCGCGCATCATCTCCTGGTCGTCTACGAGCAGGATTCGAGCGGTGAGCAGGCTCATCGAGGCGGTGCTCCCGTCGGTGCGCCCGGCTCGGCGAGCTGGCTCGTCGCCCAGGCGCGAATGTCTGCGAGGCCGAAGGGTTTCTGCATGAAGTCGGTATGGGCCAGGGCTTCGGCTCGGGGTCGAGGGTCGATGTTGCCGGAGATCATCAGCGCGGGCGTCTGGATCCCTGCTTCGCGCAGGGCTTCGAGCGCCTTCGCGCCGTCGCGTCCCGGGAGGTCGAAGTCGACCAGGAACACGTCGTGTTCTCCTGCCGAGGCAATTCCCCGGTCGACGAAAGCGTCACCATCCCCGACCGCTTCGACCGAAAAACCACAACGCGACAACGCGTCGATCAACGCGTCCCGAACCTGGGAGTGATCCTCGGCGATCAACGCCCGCCCGCGGCGCTCCGCTGCGCCGCGACCTTCGCGCGGGGGGGCGACCGCGCGCGGCGGCGGGGCCGACGCGAGGCGAAGCGACCCGGTCCAGCCGTTCCGCCCGTCGGCGTAGGCGAGGGGGAGCGAGGCGCCGATCTGTTCGAGCAGCGCCCGCGCCCGCCCGACGTCGCGGTCGAGGGGGGCGACGTCGGACGTCCCACCGTCGCGGGCGCCAAGCTCGATCGAGATCTCTCGCTCGCCAGTGGCCGCGAGACGGATCCGGGCTTCGTGTCGTGCCGCGCGCGCGCAGAGCTGGATCAGTGCCCGCACGAGACGTGCGAGGTCGAGCTCGACGAGGCGGTCGCGCGTGGATCCGGCGACCGCAGCCGGATGTTCGACGTCGATCTCGATCTGAAGCGCTCGCTTCAGCAGTTGTGCGGCGTCCGTGATCGCGTTCTCGATCGATGCTGGGCGGATCCGTACTTCCTGGCCACCGAACGAGGCGAGCGCGCTCATCAGCGACGATGCCTGCTTCGCCGCACGCTCGATGCGCGTCCACTGCGCCTCGCGCAGCTCGGGAGTCGCCGTGTCCTCGAGTTCGCGGAGTGTCTCCACGGACGTACGAATCGCGGTCGTCAGGTTGTGGACGTCGTGGGCGACGCCCTGGACCACGTTCTCGAGGGCGCGCGATCCGTCGTTCGGGTCGTCGGTGTCGCGCAGTCGTTGATCGCTCGGATTCGCCATGGTCGTCCCGGGAAAGCTCCCTTCCGCTCGGTTGCGGGTCTCCGAGTTCTCGGCAGCCTCGAGAGGCTTCGATACCGGATCAAACCTCGAAGTGTCAATTGGGCTTTCCTCCGGTGTCGCTTGCGATGGATGACGCTTAGGCAATCTGCGGGATGGATCCCTATCGCGTTATGGCCGACCTCTTGAAACATCGCGCGTTCGCGTGTCAACGGGAAGATCGAGCCTGACTCGAAGGAGAACTGATGTTTGGACTGCATCTCGTCAAGCAGGGCCACGTGAGTGAGGGACAGTTCATCGAGGCGCTGGAAGAGCAGCGCGTGCGAAGCAAGCCGATCGGCAAGCTCGCGATCGAACATGGCCTCATGACGGCGCGCGACGTGATGTTCGTGCTCGCCGAGCAAGCGCTCTCCGGGGAGCGCTTCGGCGAACTCGCGGTCTCACTCGGCAAGATCACGAACAATCAGCTCTGGGATCTGCTGAAGGCACAGCGAGACCATCGCCCTCAGGTCGAGCAGATCCTCGTGGAACGAGGCTGGATCTCGGCCGAGGAAGTCGAAGACGAGCGCAAGATCTACGCGATGACGCTCTTCTGACATCTCGCGGCTCCCGGCGTCGCCGCCGGGTGCTCAGGTGAGCGCATCACCCAGCGTCTTCGCGGTCACCGGCTTCTGCACGAACCGCACGTCGCTCGGGAGCTGCTCGATCGGACCGATCTCGTCCTCCGCGTAGCCGGACATCAGGACGATGCGTCGTCGGGCGAAGCGCGCTCGGAACAGGCGCGCCACCTCGATGCCGCTCACATTCGGCATCACGATGTCGCTCACGAGCGCCTCGAAGTCCTGATCGCGATCCTCGATCCAGTCCCGGGCCTCGACGCCGTCCTGCGCGGCCACGACCTGGAAGCCGAGGCGTTCGATCGCGCGGGTCACGAGCGCGCGAACCGAGGGGTTGTCCTCGACGACCAGCACGCTGCCGAGCCCCGGGCCGACCGGTCGTGCGCCGCGGCGGTCGTCCCGCACGGTGCCCGTGATCTCGGCGTCGGTCGCCGGCAGGAAGACCCGCAGCGTCGTCCCCTGCCCCTCGGCGCTCGAGACCTCGAGGCGGCCGCCGCTCTGGTGCACGATGCCATGGACGGTCGAGAGGCCGAGCCCGGTGCCCTCGCCGACGGGCTTGGTCGTGAAGAAGGGGTCGAAGATGCGGTCCTGGACCTCCTTCGACATGCCCTCGCCGTCGTCCGAGACCTCGATCTCGACCTCGCCGAGGGATCGGATTTCGTCCGGCGGCCCCGGGTGCGTGCGGACGCGGAGCACGATCGTGCCCGCGCCCCCGATCGCGTCCCGCGCGTTCGCGACCAGATTCAGCAGGATCTGTTCGAAGCGGCTCGGGTCGCAGCGCACGCGCGGGTCGACGTCCGGCGCGATGCCGACGTCGAGGGCGATCCGTTCCGGCACGAGCTGACGGAGCAACGGCACCATGCCGCGGATCGCGTCGTCCGCGAGGAAGACGCTCGGGCGGAGCGCCTGCTTGCGGCTGAAGTCGAGGACCTTGCTGGTCAGCGCGGCCGAACGCTCGCAGGCGTCCATGATCGTCGCGAGATACTCGTGTCCCCAATGACCGTCGCCGAGATCCTCGTCGAGGATGTCGACCTGGCCCATGATCACCGTGAGCAGATTGTTGAAGTCGTGGGCGATGCCGCCGGCGAGCTTGCCGAGGGAGTCGATCCGCTCCGCCCGCGAGACCTCGCGCTCGAGCTCCACCACGGGGGTCACGTCGCGGATGAAGGTCACCCAGCGCGGCTCGCGCTCGCCGGGTGGATGGATCGTGAACGAGCGGACGTCGACGTAGCCGGGCTTCGCCCCGTATCGGTGCCAGTCCATCTTGGGGACCGAGACGGTCTCGCCCCGCTCGAGGGCGCGCTGCACCGATCGCAGGAACTCGTGAGACTCGCCGGAGCGGGTCAGGTCGAGCATTCGCTTGCCGACGAGCTGTTCCCGGGTGAAGGCGGTCAGCTCCAGGTACGTGTCGTTCGCGTACACGAGCTCGGAGTCCATTCGCAGGACCGCGACGCCGATCGGTGCCTGGTCGAAGGTCGAGCGCAGGATCTGCGCCTCGCGATTGGCTTCGCGGAAGCGGCGGATGTCGCGGAGGCGCAGGACCCGGCCGCGATCGCCGTAGACGAAGATGCGACTCGTAGCGACTTCGACCGGGATTCGGCTCCCGTCCGCGCGGATCGCTTCGCACTCGATGGAGATCGACTCGCCGATCTCGTCGGCCTCTCCGCGAAGGGCCTCGAGGTCCGCGCCGGCGAGGACCTCCTCGAGCGCGCGTTCCTCGATCCGTGAGGGAGAGTCGACGCCGAGCAGGCGGCAGAGCGTGCGGTTCGCGAAATCGATCCGGCCGCTGCTCCCGGAGATCGAGAAGAGGCCGTCCGGCGAGCTGTCGAGCATCTCGCGGTAGTTGGCGCGGTTGCGAGCGAGGTGGGCCTCACTCTGGAGCGCGCGTCGGCTGGCGCGTTCGTTGAAGTAGGCGTGCAGGACGCCGGTCGTGGTGATCAGCATCGTGACGAGGATCGAGCTGCGGAGGTAGCCGATCTCCGCAGCGGCGGCGTTTGGCCGGAACAGCGGCTCGACGTCGAGCTCCCGGACGAGGGTGAGCACGAGCAGCTCGGCGAAGGTGAGCACGCCCCAGATCGCGCCCAGGCGCGCACCCTGGGTGAGGGTCGCCACCAGCGGGATCGACGTGATGAAGATGACGGACGCGACCGCGTGTCCGGCGGTGACGAGGTTCGCGAGGGAGAGCGCGACGAAGAGGCTGCCGGTCAGGACGCCGGAGACCCAGACGTGGGACCGCGCGCGGACGAGCAGGAGAGGCGCCACGAGCGCCGCGAGCATCATCGCCCCGCTCACGAGGCCGAGCTTCGAGGCGCCGAACCGCACCTGGTAGAACGTCGAGAACGCCGAGATCAGCGCGATCGCGGCGGCCTGGGCGACCAGCATGCGGGCGCGCGTGACGTCGGGCTCGCCGCGCGCGAGGATGTCGGCCGAGATGAAACGGTCCGTCAGTCGATCGACGCTGCGGTCCGCGTCGGTCGACCCCCGTGTGACATCCGTCCGCTCGTTCATGGGCGCCCATCCCTCGAAGCGAGTCCGTACGATAAGAGAATCGTCCGGTCGGAGCGAGCGCCAGCCCGGCCTGCTAGGTGATCGGATTCGCCGGGCGGGGCGAACACCGGAGTCGGGCTAGGGCGCCTTCTCGACGAGGCGGATACAGAAGGACTCCCCCTCGCACTCGAACCAGCACTCGCAGAGCAGCTCCGTCTTCGGGATCGTGACCGAGACGTCCTCTCCGACGCTGACGCTCGGCAGCGACAGCGTCGGCGGACCCGGGAGGAAGGGCTTCAGGTTCCCGCCGAGCATGTTGGCGAGCTCCCCCATCGCGTCGTCGCGCGTTTCGAGATCGACGTCTTCTTCTTCGAACTCGAGAAGCGCACAGGCGAGCTTCAGCGCGGTCGCCTGCGCGACCTGCAACAGGCATGCTCCGGACCACTCCTCTCCTGTGAAGTGGATGAAGGCGGTGACGCTCTCTTTCGGACCCGAGGCTCCCGGGTCGACGGCGTCGGATGCGACGGGTGTCACTTCGAGCCGCAGCGCCTGCCGCCAGATCTGGTCGGTGTATTCGCGAATCTCCTGGTCGAGCATCTCATCCCCCTTTTTCGAGCTCAGTCTTTCTTGGGTACAAAGCATCCGCCGCGCTCGAACTGGACGCGATCGAACCCCTGATGCAGGTTGAGCGTCGTCTCTGCGCCTCCGAGGAACATGTATCCGTCCGGCGCGAGCCGAGTGTGGACCTCCTCGAGGATGCGACGCTTGATCTCGACCTCGAAGTAGATCAGCACGTTGCGGATGAACACGATGTCCGGCTCGCGGGGCACGTACGTCGGCAGCGGCTCGACGAGGTTCGCGATCTGGAAGTCGACTTGCTCGCGCAAGTCCGGGTGGATCTGCCACGCGGTCCCGGCGCGTTCGAAATACTTGACGAGGAGCGGCGCAGGCAGCCCTCGGCTCATTTCGAGCTGGTTGTATTCGCCCTTGCGGCAACGATCGATCATCTCCGTCGAGATGTCCGTCGCGACGAACTCGATCTCCCAATCGATGAGCTCGGGGAAGTTCTCGCGAATCAGCATCAGCGTGGAGTAGGGCTCTTGGCCACTCGAAGCGGCGGCGCACCAGAAGCTGAGCTTCCGGACGTGTCGCCGCTTCTCGATCAGATCGGGCAATACGTGGTCGCGGAGCACGTCGAAGACGTCGTGATCGCGGAAGAAGGACGTCTCGTTCGTCGTCATCGCGTTCACGATCGCGTCCCGCAGCGAACGATCCCGTCCCGATCGCAACGAGGCGACCAGTTCGTCCGCGCCCGAGAACTCCGAGTCGCGCACGAGCGGCTCCATGCGCGTGTCGACGAGATACTGCTTGCTGTCGTCGATGATGATCGCGGACTTGTCGTGGACGAGCTCCCGGATGTAGTCGAAGGTCTCGGTGGTCATGGTCATGACGGGTCTCCAGCCGCGGCTTTCTGGTCCCTGCCTGGTCGCGATTCGCGAGCGACCTGGTCCCAGATCCAATCGGCGATATCGCCCAGTGGAAGCGTGAGGTCGGCGAGGCCTGCGCGGCTGATGCTGCCCGGCATGCCCCAGACGACGCTCGTGTCTTCGTCCTGCACGACGATTCGCCCTCCCTGGTCCCGGATGTGCCGGGCCCCTCCGGTTCCGTCGACCCCCATCCCGGTCAACACGATTGCGAGCGTTCGCTCGCGATAGGCCTTGGCCGCCGACCGGAAGAGCGTGTCGACGGCGGGCCGACAGGAGTTCTCCGGCTCGCCCTGGTCGAGCGCGATCTTCGGTACGCGCGCGGTCGTGCTCACGGTCATGTGATAGTCGCCGGGCGCGATATAGACGCAGCCGGGCTCCATCAGCATGCCGTCCTGTGCTTCGTAGACCCGGAACTGCGAGGCGCGATCGAGCTGGGACGCGAAGAGCCGCGTGAAGAGCGGCGGCATGTGCTGGACGATCGCGATCGGGCAGGGGAGATCGGGCCGCAAGGTCGAGAACAGACGCGAGAGTGCCTGGGGACCACCCGTCGACGACCCGATCACGAGGAGGTCGATGGGCGGGGCGGCTCCCGCGTCCGCTCCCGACCGCAACTTTCGCGGCGGCGGCGGTGGTGCCTTGGCGGCTGCGGGGCGCGGCCGCGTCCTCTTCTCGCAGAGCGCGTACACCTTCGGCACGAGCTCGCTCGAGATCGCCGCGATGCCCTCCGAGACCTTCCCGACGTTCGCGGGCTTTGCGACGTAGTCGCTCGCGCCGAGGGCGAGCGCGCGCATCGTGGCCTCGCCCCCGTGCTCGGTGAGCGTGCTGAACATGATCACCGGGAATTCCCAGCCGCGCTTGCGGATCGCCTCGATCGTCTCGAGGCCGTCGAGCTCGGGCATCTCGATGTCGAGCGTCACGAGATCCGGCTCGAACTCCTCGATTCGCTCGAGGGCGATTCGCCCATTGCTCGCGCTCGCGACGACCTCGATTCCCTCGGCCTCGCCGAGCACGCGGGCGATCAACGTGCGGACGACCGCGCTGTCGTCCACGACCAGGACACGAATCGGCTTCAACTCAGACCTCGAATCCCAGCATGCGCAGCTTCTCGAGGATCGTCTCCTTCGTGAAGGGCTTCATCGTGTACTCGTTGGCGCCGGCTTCGAGCGCGGACACCATCTGGGTCGCCTCGGTCTCGGTCGTGACCATCATGATCAACATGTCGTCGTAGCTCGCGTCCGAGCGAACGCTCTGGACGAACTCGAGTCCACTCATGACGGGCATGTTCCAGTCGACCAGGGCCAGCTCGGGTTTGGGAATGTCTCCCAGGACCGAGAGGGCGTTCCGGCCGTCGCTCGCCAGGTCGATCTCGAATCCGGCCTTCTCGAGAATCTTGCCCATGATCTTTCGCATCGCGATCGAGTCGTCGACGATCAATGCACGCATCGTGTCCATCCCTCCCAGTCCGCGTCTCAGTACTGGAACTTGCCGACGAGGTTCTGGAGCTCCGAGGCCATCGAGGCGAGCTCGGACGCCGCCTTCTTGGAATCGTCGGCTCCGCTGAGCGTGCTCTCGGCTGCCTGGGCGACCGCCGTGATGTTGTCGCTGATCTCGCTCGTTCCGCGGGCCGCCTCGTTGACATTCCGGCCGATCTCGCTCGTCGTCGCGGTCTGTTCCTCGACGGCGCTGGCGATCACGTTCTGGATGTCGTTGATCTTGCCGATGATCGAGCTGATCTCGGAGATCGCCTCGACGGAGCTGCGCGTGTCGGTCTGGATGGCTTCGATCTTCTGACCGATTTCCTCCGTCGCCTTCGCGGTCTCCTTGGCCAGTTCCTTGACCTCGTTCGCCACGACCGCGAAGCCCTTGCCCGCCTCGCCGGCGCGCGCGGCCTCGATCGTCGCGTTGAGCGCCAGCAGGTTCGTCTGCTGGGCGATCGAGGTGATCACCTTGATGACCTTGCCGATCTCGGCGCTGCTCTCTCCGAGCTTGGTGACCGTCTCGTTCGTGCGATCGGCGACCTGCACGGCCTCGTTCGCGACCCGCGCCCCTTCGTTGGCGTTGGTCGAGATCTCCTTGATCGAGATGCCCATCTCTTCCGCGCCGGTGGCGACGGTCTGGACGTTCTTCGTGACCTCTTCGGAGCCCGCGGAGACCGCCGTCGCCTGGACCGAGGTCTGCTCGGCGTTCTCGGACATCTGCTGGCTCACCTGCGTGAGCTCCTCGGAGGCGCTCGCGAGGGAGGTCGCGTGGTGACCGATCGATCCGATGCTGCCGCGTAGATCGCTGATGAACTGGCCGAGGGCGGTACCCATCTGGCCGACCGGGTCGTCGCCGAGAGCCGGCACCTCCAGGGTCAAGTCGCCGGCGGCGACGTCGTTGAGGCAGGTGAGGAGCTGGTCGACCTTGTTGCGCAGCTCTTCGGACTTGCGCTGATCCTCCACCTGCATCTCCTTCGTGCGCTGTTCCATCGCGAGCCGCTCGGTGATCACCTCCCAGGTGACCATTGCGCCCGTGTACTCCTTGTTCGCGTCGTAGATCGGGCTCACGAGCAGGTCGAGGGTTTCGTCCCCGAGCTGGATGTTCGCCTGGTGCGGCAGATTGGTCGGGTCGCTGAGCATCCCCCGCTGGTGTTCCGGGTGCTTGTGGAAGATGTCGATGCTCTGACCGATCAACTGGTCCACCGGCATCGGCAGAAGATCTTCGATGCTCCGCAGCGTCTTGGTCGACGCGGGGTTCATGAATCGGAGGACGAAGTCCCGGTCGGCGTACATCACGTTGATGGGCGCGTTGTCCATCATGTTCTGGATGCGCCCGACCTCGGCCTCGAGCAACAGCTTCTCGGTCACGACTTCCCACGTGACCATCGCGCCGGTGTATCGACCTTCGTCGTCGTGCATCGGCGAGACGAGCAGATTGAGCTTCTCGGGGCCGACGTCGATCACCGCTTCGTGGGGCAGGTTGGCGGCGTTCCCGAGGATCCGGCGCTGGAAGCTCGGATCCTTGTGAAAGATGTCGATGCACTGACCCTGGAGCTCGTCCGCCTTGATGGGCAGGTACTCTTCGAGGCCCCGCAGCGTCTCGATCGACGACGGATTGACGTACTCGATCTCGAACGTCTCCATGTTCGCGTAGATCACGTTGAAGGGGAGCGATTCGAGCATCGCCTTCATCAACTTGTTCGGTCCGTTCGCTTCTTCCACGACTGTCCCTCCCTCGGACGTGTTCGATTCTTCGTGACTGGCTTCGACGATCTCTGCGGCCAACGGGGCTACGAGATCTCCGAGCTTGGTGAGTTCTTCTTCCGGTGCACCGGCCTCTACGAAGGCTTCGGCCAGGTATCCGACGACCGCATCGAAATGGGTCTGTTGGATGGCCATCCCGGCGTGGACGTCGCCCATCGACGGGCCGTCCCAGGCGGTGGGGCCGCCGAGCGCCGCGCTGACGAAGGCGGTCTGGCGGTCGACGAGCGCCGCGAGGTCGACCCCCTCGAAGAAGCCCGCGAGGGATTCGTCCGCGAGGATCGACTCGTACATGCCCGCGACTGCGCGCTTCACCACGCGGGCGCCACCGACGCGCTTGTAGAGCGTGTCGGGCTTCTTCGAGCGCGCGGCACTGCGCTTTGCCGGGCGCTTTCCGCCCTTCGCCTTCGAACCAGCTTTCGACGATTTCGGCACGGGGTTCCCTCTCAGATTCAGGCCGCGACCTGGATGGCGGCATTCGCGTCGAGGATCAGCAGCAGCTGCCCCTCGAGTTTGTAGACGCCGCGAACCAGCTCACGGACGTCGTTGCCGAGCGTGTTCGGCGGGTGTTCGAAGAGCTCGTCGGCGAGCTCGATCACGTCGCCGATCTCGTCGACGAGCAAGCTGACCTTGCCGTAGTCTCCGGTGAGGATCACGTTCATCGGCAGCTCGTCGTCGAGATGCGGCAGGCCCATGCGGGTGCGCATGTCGACGGCCGTCACGATCTGGCCGCGCAGGTTGATCAGCCCGTGGACCTCGGCCGGCGCCAGCGGCACCCGCGTCATCGACTGGAAGCGGATCACTTCCTGGACCTGCTCTACCTCGAGCCCGAAGAACATCTCGCCGACGCGAAACGTGCAGTACTGGCTGTCGATTCCGCTCAATGCGACGTCCCCCCCGCGAGACCGGCATCTGCCCGTTCGGTCGAGAGGGGAACGATCGAGGACACGACCGAGTCGACGTCGATGAGGTCGGTAACCGTTCCTTGAATGATCGCCGACGACTGTCGTGAGCCACTGCTGGTGCGTGCGCTCGCGCGCACGTCCGCCATGACGACGTCGAGGATGCCGCTCACGACGAGGCCGATGCTCTCGGATTCCCGCGAGTGCACGACGACCTGCATCGTCTCACCGCGATCGTCGGAGTCTTCGCGTTCAGGTGTTGCGTGGTCCCGATGCCGCGCGGATGACTCGACCTCCCTGGAAAGGAAGGCGAGGGGCATGATCCGGTCCCGGTACTGGATCACCGGCTCCTGGTTCGCCCACTCGACCCGGTCGAGCTCGAACTCCTCGAGGCGTGCGACCGCCGATAGCGGTATGGCGCCGGTGCTCGCCTCGTCGAGGGAGACCAGGAGCAGCGGCTGGGTGACGTTGTCGTCGCCGTCTCGCGAGGCGCCCTTCTCGTCGTGGCGAGAGGACTCTCCGACACCCGAGAGGACCTGCGCCTTCTGGGCGAGACCGAGGATGTCGAGGATCAGCGCGACCCGTCCGTCGCCCATGATCGTCGCGCCCGCGAAGGCAGCGATGTCCTTCAGCTGCTTGCCGACGGGCTTCACGACGATCTCTTCGGTGTCGTTCACCTCGTCGACGACGAGGCCGAAGTTCCGGTCGTCGGCCTGGAGCACGACGATGTTCACGGTCTCGTCGGAGGAGACCTCGTGCACGGCGTTGTCGGGCGCCTCCTGGGAGTCCGCGTGATCGAATCGGGCGACGCCCGCGCTCTTGAGCTCCTCGTCGAGATGGATGAGCGGGAGCAGGCTGCCGCGCAGGCGGTAGACCGGGACGTCGTGGATGTATTCGATCGAGCGGCGCGCGTTCTCGCCTTCGAGCCGAACCAGCTCGAGCAGGTTCACCTGCGGAATCGCGTAGCGGTCGCCGCCGGTCGTGACCACGAGCGCCGGGATGATCGCGAGAGTGAGCGGGATCTTGACCTTGAGCATCGTCCCGCCAGCGGGCGGGCTCTGCATGTCGACGGTGCCGCCGATGCGCTCGATGTTCGTCCGGACGACGTCCATGCCGACGCCGCGGCCCGAGACGTTCGTGACTTCGGCGGCCGTCGAGAACCCGGCCTGGAAGATCATGTTGATCAGCTCGGCCTCGCTAAGCCGGTTGGCCGCGTCCGTGCCGATCACGCCCTTCTCGATCGCCTTCGCCTTGACGCGTTCGAGATCGATCCCGCCGCCGTCGTCGCTGATCTCGATGATCACTTGTCCGCCCTCGTGGTAGGCGCGGAGCGTGATCAAGCCCTCCTCGGGCTTTCCGGCTTCGCGACGGCGCTCGGGGCTCTCGATCCCGTGGTCGACGCTGTTGCGGATGATGTGGGTGAGCGGGTCCTTGATCGACTCGAGGATCGTGCGGTCGAGCTCGGTCTCGCGGCCGATCATCTCCAGCCGCACCGCCTTGTCGCAGCTCGCGGCGAGGTCCCGGACGATCCGCGGAAACTTGCTCCAGATCTGGCCGATCGGCTGCATGCGCGTCTTCATCGCGCGCTCCTGCAGCTCGGTCGTGATCAGGTTGAGGCGCTGCGTCGCCGCCGTGAACGAAGAGTCTTCGAGCGCGTCGGTGAACTGGAGGATCTGGTTGCGGGCCAGCACGAGCTCGCCGACGAGGTTCATCAGGCCGTCGAGGAGGTCGATGTCGACCCGGATCGATTGGTCCGAGGAGTTCTTGGGGGCGGCGGCCTTGCGCTGCTCCGCCAGGGCTTCGCCGACCGCGACCGGGTCGGTCTCTCCCTTCGCGACGAGGATCCGGCCCAGCTGTCGGCCGTCGCCTTCCTGCTGCTCCTCGAGCGCTTCGTCGAGGGCTTCGCGGGAGATGTCCTCGGTCTCGAGCAGGAGGTCGCCGATCAGGGGAACCCTGGGCTCCTCGTCGTCGGTCGCGTCTTCGTCGACTTCGACGAAGGACCGGAGGTGCTCCGTGAGGGCCGTGTAGTCCCCGGGACCCTCGTTTCCATTGCCCTCGATGTGGTCGAGCATCTCGCGGATGGCGTCGACCATCTTCAGGAGCGCGGTCGCGACCTCGGGCCGGAACTCCATCACGCCGTCGCGCAGACGGGAGAGGATGTTCTCTCCCTGATGCGTCAGCTTCTCGAGCTTGTTGAACGCGAGGAATCCGCTCGTGCCCTTGATCGTGTGGATCGTGCGGAAGATTCCGCCGAGCAACAGGGGATCATCGGGCGCGCGCTCGTACTCGACGAAATCCTCGTCGAGCTGGTCGAGATTCTCGCGGCTCTCCACGAGAAACTCGGCAATCAGTTCTTGATCCTCGTCCACCGGGACTCCTCCACGCGATGCGCGACTCCTGGCCGCGCCGTGTGAACGAGTCCTGTATCGATTCCGTTCTCATGGTGATGGATAGCGTCAGTTGCCTAGGGCGCGAGATCTTCGCGCGACGGCATCACGTCGCACGTCAAGCAGTGTGACTTCATGCGACAACGACGCGTGCAAGGCGAAACGCGTGTGGCACTTGTCGCCGAACGGCGCGTCAATCGTCGTGCGCGATCCGATCGACCATCGAGAGGAGGTCGCGCGAGCGGAAGGGCTTGCGGAGCTTGGACGCGTTCTCGATGAGTCCGGCGTGCTCCGCGTCGACGATCTCTGCGTTTCCGGACACGAAGATCGCCGGGAGGTCCGCGGCGCGTTCGCGCAGTCACTCCCAGAGCTCCGGGCCGCGCATGCCAGGCATCACCACATCGGACACGAGGAGGTCGATCGTCTCGTTCGCGCTGCGCTCGAGCGCGTGGGGGCCGTCGGCCGCCTCGATGACACGATGCCCCGCGCGAACGAGCGCGTGGGCGAGCATCCGGCGGATCTCGGGCTCGTCCTCCACGATCAGGATGCGGAGAGACCGCACCGGCGTCGTCGGAATCGCGGCCGCGGGTGCGCGCTTCCGGGTGTTCGCGGCCTGCTGGGCCGCCGGCCACCAGATCTCGAAGGTGGTGCCGGCACCCGGCGTGCTGTCGACGTGGATCTCGCCACCGCTGCGCTTGATCAGGGAATACACCGTCGCGAGACCGAGCCCGGTTCCGCGGTCGTGCGTCTTGGTCGTGTAGAAGGGCTCGAAAATCCGGGCGCGTGTGTCGCCTCCGAAGCCCTTGCCATCGTCGGTGAAGCGGAGGAAGGCGCCGTGGCGATCGCCGCCGCTCGCTCGCGTCTCGATCTCGATCCGGCCGTGGGTCGCGATCGCGTCGCGCGCGTTCGCAGCGAGATTCAGCAGGATCTGCTCGACTTCGCTCGGCGCGGCGGTGATCGGCGGCAGCTTCGGGTCGAGATTCACGACGAGCTCGATCTCGGTGCGTAGAAGCCGCTTCAGCATCGATTCCCGCTGCAGCAAGGTCTCGTTCAGGTCGACGACGACGCGCGAGACCTGCCTGCCCCGGCTGAAGTCGAGGAGCTGGCGTACGAGATCCGCGGCCTGATCCGAAGCTTCGAGGATCTGGTGCGCGGGATGACGTTCTTTCGGGGCCTTGGCGTCCTCGAGCCAGGCGTCGGCGTTGCCGGTGATCACCGTCAGCAGGTTGTTGAAGTCGTGCGCGATGCCACCTGCGAGCCGGCCGACGGCCTCCATCTTCTCCGCCTGCCGGATCTTCTCCTCGATCCTCTGCTCCGCGCTGCGATCCTTCAGGAAGCAGAGCGAGCTGCCGTCTTCGAGCCAGGCGAGCGCCACGTCGACCGACGTCGAGGAGCCGTCCGGCCGCAGGGCACCGATCTCGTGTCCCGCGCTGCCGCCGTCCGCGGCCGCGAGGGCGAACGCCTCCCGCGCTCGGGCGTGGTGGTTCGGGTCGACCACGTCCGTCCATGGCAGGGGCAGCTCGTCCTCGCTTCGTCCGAAGATCTCGAGCGCGATGTCGTTCGCTTCCGTGATGCTGCCCTCGTGGTCCGTCACGACCACGCCCATCACTCGCGCCTCCCACATGCTGCGGAATCGATGTTTGCTCAGGGCGAGGGCGGCCACTGTCTCGCGCTGTTGCCGCGCGGCGCGAATCGCGTGCACGAGGTTTCCGATCCTCGTCGTGAGGGGCTCGATCCAGCCGACGAGCTCCTCGTCGTATCCGCCTTCCCGGTTCGCGACGCCGTACATGCCGACGAGCTCGCCGCTCATCTTCATCGGCATGCCGAGGAAGGCGTCGAGCCCGGGGTGATCCGGCGGGAGTCCGCCGCTCCGCGGATCGTTCGCCGGGTCGTTCGCGATCATGGGTTCGCCGGTCACGATCACCGCGCCGAAGAGCGTCTCGAGGTTGGTGAACTCGAGACCGTCCGGCGCGTTCTCTTCGTAGAACCGCCGCGTCTCGTCGTTCCACGCGACGTTCGTGATCGCGTGGGTCTCGAGGAAGGGCGTGCCGTCGGCCCGCCGCATGATCTCGCCGATGAAGCCGTAGTCGCGGTCGGTGAGGTCGAGCAGCGAACCGAGCAGCGAGTCGAAGATCTCGCTCGCGTCCGCGTCTTCGAAGAAGCGCGACTGGACTTCGTGGATGGCCTTCCGCTGTTGGAGAGTGCGAGCGAGATCCATCCGCCGAGAGTGGAGGGTGGATGCTCGGCCAATAATCAGGCGCAGCCCGCATGACACGACGTCACATGTGCTGCTGCGGCATGGTGAGTCATCACGTCACTTCGCGACGTCTAGCGCGGGCCTGTCACGTCCGTCGGGTCGCTCCACGGTGCGGAGGAGATCTCGTGGTCGTGGACGAAGTGGACCGCGTCGCCCTGGATCACGCCGCGATCGTCTTCGCCGAGCCAGTGACTCGCCCACGTCTCGTCCCCGGGATCATGTGCATCGACGATCAGCGCACCGGCGGGCTCGAGGAACGCACCCGCCGGATCGTGCACGAGCTCGAAGAGATAGAGGCCCGAGTCCGACCACAGGTAGCTCTCGGTCGGCGAGTCCGGATCGCCGCCTTCGCGCAGGCGATCGTGACGGACGATCGGGACTGCGATCCGATCGATGTCGCCGTTCGCGTCGGCCAGGAACGTGAACGCGCGATGCTCTCGCAGGGCGGGGCTCTGGGAGCCGCGACGCCCGATGACCTCCGCGTCGATCGTCCGCAGGGTCGACGGGTCCGAGACGTCGAAGAGCTCGAGCTTCACGCCCTGGAACCAGTTGTTTCGCACGCCCTCGGCGGTGTCCTGGCCGAAGCCGAGGAGCAGGTCGCGGCCAACCGGATGCAGGTAGTTCGAGAAGCCAGGGACCTCGACCTCGCCGGCGATCCGGGGATTCTCGGGATCGGCGATGTCGAGGATGTAGAGGGGATCGACCTTGCGGAACGTCACGACGTAGACGCGGTCGCCCATGAAGCGCACGCCGTAGAGGAACTCGTCGGGCTTCCCGATCGGGGCGGGCTCGCGGCGATTCGGCAGCCGCGCGATCTCCTCGAGGGCGGGTTCGGTTCCTGGCGCCTCACGCAGGAGCGTGAGCCTGTGCTCGTAGACGGCGTCGGGCTG
The DNA here is from genome assembly GCA_964488255.1 of uncultured Spirochaetaceae bacterium. GTDB lineage: Bacteria > Myxococcota_A > UBA9160 > UBA9160 > UBA4427 > UBA4427. The sequence continues at coordinate 29,626 of CAZAUR010000031.1, forward strand.
CCCCGCGAAGTCCGGGTGGCTGCGGTTCAGACTCGTGACGACGCCGACCACGTCCTCGTGCTCGCCGAGGTGGAAGCTGCTGCCGACGCCACGACCGTGAAGCTGCCCCGGGACGCGGCCGGTTCCGCGGTACGCCGCGCCGCGCTCCGAGAGCGCGAATTTGTGGAGGGCGAAGTCGGTGCTGGCCCAGCTGGTTTGCGACGTGAGATAGAGCGACCTCGGCGTGGCGTAGAGCGTGTCGACCGAGCCCGCCAGGCACGACGAGCGTTGGCGGCCCGGGTTCCGGAGATCGAGCTGGGTGATCGTCGAGAGCGCGGTGGTCTTGCGTGCGACGACGCTCGCCCTGAGGACCGTGCAGTCTCGTGGGTGCACGAGCCGATCGGAGGGGCGGCCCCGGTGCTCGATGTCGGGGAGCAGATCGTCGAGGCGCGCGGCGTCGATCGCGCGGCGGTTGTCCGCGGCCTCGGCGTCGGTCCGCGGGAGCGGGTGGATCTCGAGGGTCGGCGCGTGGCGCGTCACCACGTAGAGGAGATCGTCGATCCGTCGGCTGTCCGCGAGGCGGCCCTCGATGCTCACGCGATCGACCTCGCTAGGCGAAGCCGGGTCGCTCACGTCGATCCAGTGGACCGAGGTGCGTCCGTTCGCCCAGTGTGACGCGCGGCCGTAGTCGGGGACGATCGCGCCGTAGGGCGATCCCGTGGCGAGCACGACGAGCAGGTCGCGCGGATCCGTGGCGCTCGCGGGCAGGAAGTAGAGGCCGTCGATCGACGTCCCCTCCTCGGACAACTCGATCACCGCGACCTCGTTCGCTTCCGGGGGCGTCGCGTCGAGGGACAGCACGCGGATCCGCGCCGGTTCGAAGTCCGGGATCTCTCTTTCGGGAAACTCGTCGAGAACGACGACGGTGCCCACCAGGCCGGGTGCGGGCTGGATGGTCGTGCCGGGGGTGATCACTCCGGTCGTCAGCATGGGTACCGGCGCGCCGAGGACGGGCCGCGGAAGGAGTCGCGGATCCCAGCCGAGGTGGGTGTGCTGGGGCAGAGCGATGTAGGCGTGACCGCCGCCGACCTTCACGACATCGGACTCGTCGACGCCCTCGACCTGGACGTTCGTCTCCGAGGTCGGAACCTCGGCGCTGTCGGTCCCGGTGCCCGCGCGAGACGTCGTACTCGTCGAGAAGGCGACCGTCGTGCCGAGATCGAAGGTGCTCGGCGGGTATTCGTTCTCGGCGAGCGGTGCCGTCGGGATCTCCTCCCGGAGCGCCTCTTTCATGTAGGTCTCGAGCGCGACGGCGCCCGACGTGCCGAGGGCGGGCTCGGCCGTTTCCTCGCCCCCACCGTCGGATTGAGGGCAGCCGAGCAGGAGCATGCCCGTCAGGGCGAGGAGCAGGAGCGGAGCGAAGGGCGATCTGCGCATGGGGCCATCCTATGGGATCCGCCGGGGATCGGGCGGAATATTCTTCCCTGGGATGGTGCGGGCCGCATCGACCGCGTGACCGCTTCGTCGCTGGCCGCGCCTAGTTCATCTCGAGACCGCCATCGACGTTGAGCGCCTGGCCGGTGATGTTGCATGCCAGATCGGAAACCAGGAACGCCACCGCGTTGCCGATGTCCTCGGGTGTCTGCTCCCGACGCAGCGGGCAGTTCGCCTGGAGATGGGCATCGAAGGCCGCGCGTTGCCCCACGACCGACGCGTCCGCCGAGCCCTGGAACATCCCCTCGAGCTTCTCCCACATCGGCGTCCAGAGCAGCCCCGGGCACACGGCGTTCACGTTGATGTTGTCCGGACCGAGCTCACTCGCGAGGGATTGCGTCAGGCTGATCGCGCCTGCCTTCGAAGCACTGTACGCCGGGAGCGGCGTACCGCCTCGTCGTCCCGCGATCGAAGCGATGTTCACGATCCGTCCTTCACCGCGCTCCCGGAAATGCGATACGAGCGCGCGCGTCATGGTCCAGATCCCGCGCGTGTTCACCTCGAAGCAGCGGTTCCAGTCCTCGCCGGTCGAGTCGCCGGCGAGGTTCGTCTGCACGACCCCCGCGTTGTTCACCAGGATGTCGATGCGATCGAAGCGCTCGAGCGCCGCGGCGACGCCCGATTCCGTAGAGTCGGCGTCGGTCACGTCGACCCGGACGAAGCACGCCTGTCGGCCGAGGGCCTCGACGTCCTTCGCGGTCTGCTCGGCGCTCTCCGCATCGACGTCGGCGATCACGATGTCGGCGCCGGCCTGCGCGAGGGCGAGCACGATGCCGCGGCCGATGCCGCGCCCGCCTCCGGTCACGAGGGCTATTCGGTCTGCGAGCTGGATCATGGGGCACCTCCTCGCTCGACCCTAGCGAAGCGCCGATCCCTGCCGCGCGGGCGCCGCTAGGACAGCGCTCGCCAGAGCAGGGAGACGCCCGAGAACACGAGCAGCAACAGGATCAAGCGTTCGAAGGTCTCGATCGGGAGCCGCTCGCGCACGCGCTTGCCGAGGGGAATCACCGCAAGGGTGGCGACGAGCGCGACGCCCGTCGCGAGCCAGCGGTCGCCTCCGAAGGACCCCGCCGCGACGAGCACGCCGAGCTGCGCGAGCCCGCCCATCAGGAAGAGCGATGCGACCGACAGCACGTAGGCGTTCTTCGGCAGGCGATAGCCGTGGAACCAGACCGCCACGATGGGGCCGGAGACGCCGACGGCTCCGTGACAGAACCCGGAGACCAGGCCGACAGCCGGGGACCAGCGGCGCGTCGTCTCGGGTGTGAGTGCTACGTCGGGCTGGCGGAAGCGCTGGACGACGTAGAAGAGGACGGTCGCCGCGAGGAAGAGAATCAGAGGGCGCTCGGGGGCCTGGACCAGGACGAGGGCGCCGACCACTCCGCCTAGCAGCGCCGCGACCACGAGGACGGGCAGGTCGCGGGTGTGACCGCGGTCGGCCCGTGCATCCCAGCAGAGCCAGCCGTTCAGGATCGAATTCGGGATCGCGATCACGACGATTGCCGCTTCGATCCCCAGGAAGAGCGTGAGCGCGGGCACCGCGATCAGCGGGTAGCCCATACCGGTCACCGACTTCACGAAGGAGCCGGCGAGGGAGACGAGCGCGACGATGAGGAGGTCGAGCTCGCTCATGCGGGGAGGAGGGTAGCGGGACGCGCGGCAGCCGAAACGAGAACGCCCCGACCACCCTCTCGCGTGGAGAGCGTGATCGGGGCGTTTTCATCGGTTCAGCTGGCGACTCTCCATCCAGGAGGAGGCGCCGTCCGAGCGAAGGCGCTCGGGTCTACATCATCCCCGGCATACCGCCCATGCCGCCCATGTCGGGCATGCCGCCGCCACCGGAGCCTGCGGGCTCCGGCTTGTCGGCGATCATGGCTTCCGTCGTGAGCAGGAGGCCGGAGACCGACGCCGCGTTCTGCAGCGAGGTGCGGACCACCTTGGCCGGGTCGATGACGCCGGCCTTGACGAGGTCCTCGTAGGTCTCGGTCGCGGCGTTGAAGCCGTTGTTGCCCTTCTGGCCCTTGACCTTGTCGACGACGATCGAGCCTTCGATGCCCGCGTTCTCGCTGATGAAGCGGAGCGGGGCCTCGATGGCGCGGCGGATGATGTTGATCCCCGCCGTCTGCTCGTCGTTGTCGGCCTCGAGACCGTCGAGGACCTTCGAGCAGCGGATCAGCGCCACACCACCGCCAGGGACGATGCCCTCTTCGACGGCAGCGCGCGTGGCGTGGAGCGCGTCCTCGACGCGCGCCTTCTTCTCCTTCATCTCGGTCTCGGTGGCCGCACCGACCTTCACGACCGCGACACCACCGACGAGCTTCGCGAGGCGCTCCTGGAGCTTCTCGCGATCGTAGTCGGAGGTCGTGGACTCGACCTGGTTGCGGATCTCCTGGCAGCGGCCCTCGATGTCCTTCTTGGTGCCGGCGCCGTCGATGATCGTCGTGTTGTCCTTGTCGATCGAAACCGTCTTGGCCTGACCGAGGTCCTTGACCGTGACGTTCTCGAGCTTGAGGCCGAGCTCCTCGGCGATGACCTGACCACCCGTGAGGATCGCCATGTCCTGGAGCATCGCCTTGCGGCGATCACCGAAGCCGGGGGCCTTCACCGCGCACACGTTGATCGTGCCGCGGATCTTGTTCACGACCAGGGTCGCGAGGGCTTCGCCATCGATGTCTTCCGCGACCAGCAGAAGCGGCTTGCCCGCTCGAGCGACCTGCTCGAGCAGCGGCAGAAGGTCCTTCATGTTCGAGATCTTCTTCTCGTGGAGCAGGATCAGCGGCTCCTCGAGAACGGCCTCCATCCCCTCCGGATCCGTCACGAAGTACGGGGAGAGGTAGCCGCGGTCGAACTGCATGCCCTCGACGACGTCGAGCTCGGTGTCGAGGCTCTTGCCCTCTTCGACCGTGATCACGCCTTCCTGGCCGACCTTGCCCATCGCCTCGGCGAGGATCTCGCCGATCGTGGTGTCGGAGTTCGCCGAGATCGTGCCGACCTGAGCGATCTCGTTCGAGTCGCGGGTCGGCTTGGCGATGTGGCCGAGCTCTTCGGTGATCGCGGCGACGGCCTTGTCGATGCCGCGCTTGAGGTCCATCGGGTTCATGCCGGCGACCACGAGCTTGCTGCCCTCGCGGAAGATCGCCTGGGCGAGCACCGTCGCGGTCGTCGTTCCGTCACCCGCGATGTCCGAGGTCTTCGAGGCGACCTCCTTCACCATCTGGGCGCCCATGTTCTGGAACTTGTCCTCGAATTCGATCTCCTTGGCGACGGTCACGCCGTCCTTGGTGATCGTCGGGGAGCCGAAGCTCTTGTCGATGACGACGTTGCGGCCCTTCGGGCCGAGCGTCACGCGCACCGCGTTCGCGAGTCCGTCGACGCCCTCGAGGATCTTGCCCCGGGCGTCCTGCTCGAAAATGACTTCCTTGGCCATGTTCGTATCTCCTTTTATCTACTACGAGTGGGAAACTACGACTTACTCGTAGACCGCGAGGATGTCGTCCTCACGAATGATGATGTGCTCGTCGCCGTCGACATTGACGTCGGTGCCGGCGTACTTGCTGAAGAGGATGCGGTCGCCGGGGTTCACGCCCGGGGCCGCAACTTCACCGCTGTCGAGGGTCTTGCCGGGGCCAACCGCCACGACCTGGCCCTCCTGCGGCTTCTCCTTGGCGGAGTCGGGGATGATGATGCCCCCACTGGTGGTCTCTTCCTCGTCCACGCGCTTGACGAGGATGCGGTCCTGGAGCGGACGGATCTTCATGGTCGCCTTCCTTGTGACACGCCGCCGGGTACCTGGGCGGGCGTCCTCCGGCGGGGCCGGAGAGCAGGGGCCCCATCTCGATCGAGGGGGGCCGATGTTGATACGAATCCGAACCGCCGCCGCTGGCCTTATGAGCACAGGAGGAGCGGGCCAGAGTTCAGTCGGAACGGGTCTGGGGTGGTCGGGCGGCAGCGCCCGGCCGGATTGGCAGTCGGGGAGCCCGAGTGCCAACGGCGGCGCAAGCTATACGCGCCCGCGGGCGAGTCAACCAACGCCGCGAAAAAAGTTGCGCAGTGCGGCTGCCGGGGTCTCACGGCGGTTGACTTTCGCCTCGACTTCGCCACTCTCTCGGGCGAAAACAAACCGAAGGCCGGCGTCGAAGTCCGCTCGAACGGGATTCGACGTGCCCGAGGGAGGAATCGCGCCCATGTCGGACTCCGAAATCGCGTCGCTCACCGAAGCGACCGCTCGCTCCGCCGCCCTGACCCGTCGCCAACGGGAGATCTTCGACTTCATCTCGGGCTTCGTCGCCGAGCAGGGCTACTCGCCCAGCCTCGAGGAGATCGCCGCCGCGTTCGGCCTCTCCTCAGTCGCGACCGTCCACAAGCACGTGAAGCACCTCGTGGACAAGGGCTACCTGCGAAAGGCCTGGAACCGCTCGCGCTCCGTCGAGCCCGTTCCCGAGGAAGAGCCGGCCCAGGGCGTGCACCTTCCGCTCCTCGGAACCGTCGCAGCGGGCCGCCCGATCGAGGCGATCGAGCCGGATGCCGCCGTGGCCGAGCAGATCGCCGTCCCGGCCGAGATGGTGCCCGGCCGGAAGGACCACTACGTCCTGCGTGTCCGGGGCGACTCGATGATCGAGGATCAGATCTGCGACGGGGACCTCGTCGTGATCGAAGGACGCCACGAGGCGCGGAACGGCGAGACCGTCGTGGCGCTGGTCGACGGCGACGAGGCCACCCTCAAGCGGTTCTACAAGAGCGGTGCCGACGTGAAGCTCGTCCCGGCGAACTCGACGATGGCGCCGATGGAGTTTCACGCCTCGCAGGTCGAGATCCGCGGGGTGGTGCGGGGGCTCCTCAGGAGCTTCTGAGTCGTTCGAGATATCGAACGATCGGCGTCCCGGGCGGCACGGTCGGGAAGATGCGCCGCACCCGGGCACCATTTAGTCGGTTCGCGGTCATGAATCCGTCGAATCCGGGCTGCGCGGGCCGTTCCGGCGCCTAGGAGCGGGGGATGGCTGCCCCCGCGTCGCAATCTCGCCCGCGTCGATTCCAGCTCGACACGCGGAGACGCGAACTCCTGCGCGAAGGAGAGGTCCGCCATCTGCCGCCCAAGGCGTTCGCGGTGCTCGAGCTGCTCGTCGCGCGTGCCGGCGAGATCGTGACGCGGTCGGAGCTGGTCGAGCTCGCCTGGGGCGGCATGGCGATTTCCGCAGACGCGGTCCGATACACGCTGCGGCAGGTGCGCATCGCCCTCGACGACCCGGTCGATGCGCCGGACTTCATCGAGACGGTGACGCGCCGGGGGTGGCGGTTCGTCGGTCGCGTGATGCGTGCCGAGGCCGATGTGTGTTGGCTCACGCCGGCGGAGGCGGCGTCCTCGCGCGCTGCTCGCCCGGTCCTCGTGGGGCGCGCGCGTGATTTCGCCGTGCTGGAAGACGCGATGCGCGAGGTCCGGTCGGGCCGAGCCCAGGTCGTCTATGTGATCGGCGAGCCTGGAATCGGCAAGACCTCCCTCGTCGAAGAGTTCGTCGGTCTGGCCTGCGAGCGAGACGGTGCGCTCTGCGCGCGCGGCGAGTGCATCGAGTACCACGGCGCGGGTCAGCCCTACATGCCGCTGCTCGAAGCCGTCGAGCGGGCGGCGTCCGGCTTCGGCGGTGACCTGCCCACCGCGATCCTCCGTCGGGCGGGTGGGCTCTCGGTCGACGGTACGTTGCGACTCGAATCCGACGCGGTGCTGACGCACGCGGCGGGCGACGAGGCGTGCCTGGTCGTGACCGCGACGCGGCTCGAGATCGACTCGACCAGCGCGATCGACGTCACCGCTCGTGGCTATTCCGGTGGCATCGGCGGCGACGATCCCGGCGAGACCCTCGACGGGCAGATCGGTTCGGCGGTGCGTGATGGCGGCAGCTACGGCGGCCGCGGTGGCGACGATCCGAGCTTCGGGGCCGAACCCGGGCCGGTCTACGGCGATCCTCGGCGCCCGATGCTGCTCGGGTCCGGTGGCGGCGCCGCGACCTCGGGCAGCCACGTGGCCGGCTTCGGCGGCGGCTGCATCCGCGTCTCGACCAGCGAGGCGCTCGTGGTCGACGGGGCCCTCCGCGCGAACGGCGGCCTGCCGACCGGCTCGAGTCAGATCGGCATGGGCAGCGGTGGATCGATCTGGATCGATACGCAGAGCCTGGGCGGTCTCGGCGTCATCGAGGCGAACGGCGGCAATCGCAACGGCGTCGACCACGCCGGCGGTGGCGGCGGGCGGATCGCCCTCTACTACGACGTGCTCGACCCGCTCGCCGATCCCGTCGCGCTCCGGAACGTGACCGCGTTCGGAGGCGACGGCTTCTACGCCGACGGCGCCTCGGGCACGATCTACCTCGAACAGACCGCGCAGATCGACGGCACGCTGATCTCGGACGCGGGCCGTACGGCGGACACGTGGTCGCCCGAGGCGCAGCTCCCCGAAGTCGGGCCGGGCGCGGCGGCTGCGGTCACGGCGGACACGCTGACGCTGGATGGCGGGCGCGTGCTGCTGCCGGGCGGCCTCGTCGGCTTGCGACTCAACCCGGACGCGAGTCAATCGGAGACCTTCGCGATCGCCGCGAACACCGGAAGCACGATCACCGTCGTGACGCCCAACGAGAACGCGGTGGCCTTCTCGAGCGTCGCCGCGGTCGGCGCGACCTATACCGGCGACTGGCGGTTCGACGAAGTCGTGCTGCGCGGCGGTGTCATCCAGCAGTTCGCGGACCCGGTCGCGGTGAACGGCGCCTTCGACGTGAGCGAGCGCTCGGTGCTGACGCATCCGCTCACGACGTCCGCGCCGTCCTACGAGCCTGACCTCGTCGTCGTGGCGGGCAGCATGGGGATAGACGCATCGAGTGCCGTCGACGTGTCGGCCCGCGGCTACGAGGGCGGCACTACGGATCTCTCCGGCTTCGGGGAGGGCAACGTCCGAACCGGCGGGGGCACGCGCGACGGCGGCAGCCACGGCGGCCTCGGCGGCGACGACGTGAGCTTCGCAGGCACACCCCCGCCGACCTATGGCAGCGATACGGATCCCCGTACCCTGGGTGCCGGAGGAAGCGGTCCGACGTTCGGCAGCCGCGTGGGTGGCGCGGGCGGAGGCCGCGCGCTGCTCACGATCCTCGGAGACCTGACGATCGACGGTGAGGTCGTGGCCGACGGAGGCGTGGCGAGCGGCAGCGGGCAGGTCGGCATGGGCGCGGGCGGCAGCCTGAATCTCAGCTCCGATCGCCTGCTCGGCACCGGAATCGTGCGTGCCGGTGGCGGCAACCGCAACGGCACGACGAACGCGGGCGGCGGCGGTGGCCGCATCGCGATCTCGACCACCACCGCGAACGCGCTGCCGTCTGCGAACGTCTCAGCGCCCGCTGGAGACGGATTCTATGCGGACGGCGAGCCCGGCACCGTCGTCATCGTGGGGCCCTGATCGTGCCTCCTCGCCTCCCAGAGAGTCTCCTGTGGCTTCGACTGCGGACGTATTGAAAACGCCCCGGAATGCGGGCATTCGATCACCCAGGGGCTAGGATCCGCGTGTCGCGCGTCCACGACCCGTCCCCCGCGCCCCCGGAGACCCGAATGAGTCCGAACGGCGAAATGCCGGATCCGATCGAGAGCTACGTCGAAGCGATGCTCAAGGAGCTGGGTGAAGACCCTGGCCGCGACGGCCTCGTGAAGACCCCGAGCCGCGTGTCCAAGGCGATGCGCTTCTTCACGAAGGGCTATCGACAGGAGCCCGCCGAGATCCTGACCGGCGCGCTCTTCGACGTCGACTACGACGAGATGGTCCTGGTCAAGGACATCGACTTCTACAGCCTCTGCGAGCACCACATGGTGCCCTTCTTCGGCCGTGTCCACGTGGGCTACATCCCGAACGGGAAGGTGGTCGGTCTTTCGAAGATCCCGCGAACCGTCGAGATCTTCGCGCGCCGGCTCCAGGTCCAGGAGCGCCTCACGATGGACGTCGCCCAGACGATCGAGCAGGTGCTGCAGCCGAAGGGCGTGGGCGTCGTCGTCGAGGCGAAGCACCTCTGCATGATGATGCGCGGGGTCGAGAAGCAGAACAGCTTCGCGATCACGAGCTCGATGCGCGGCACCTTCGAGTCGGACTCGAAGACGCGGGCGGAGTTCATGGAGCTGATCCGCCACCAGAAGGAAAGCTTCGCCTGAGATGAGGCTTCGAGCAGGCGGCGCGCCTTCGCGGCGCCCTGCTCGTGCGGCGAGGCCGATCCGAGCGGCCTAACTCCCCAGCGCCAGCTCCGCGTTGATCTTCAGGCGGCCTTCCTGCTCGAGCTGGCGGCGGTAGTCGGCGATCCAGGACTCGAGGATCGCGTTCTGCTTCTGCGCGAGACTGGCCTCGCGGCGGTCGGCGCGGCGGGAGGCGACCGTGTCCTCGTCGGGGGCGGTGCGCTCGAGGACCTGCACGAGGATCTTGCGTCCGGCCACGTCGAAGACCTCGGGGCTGCTCTGGCCGGCTTCGAGGGTGAACGCGGTCGTCATGAGCGCTTCCGCGGCGCCCAGCCCGGGCACGAAGCCGTCGGGCCGACGCGTGAGGGACGGCGGGCGCTCGAGGGTCAGGCCCGCTTCGCGCGCCGCATCTTCGAGGGACGCGCCGCCTTCGACGGCGCTCACCAGGACGTCGGCGCGCTCCTGAGCGAAGTCGGCGGCCCGCTCGACGCCGGCGGCCTCGCGTGCGAGCTCCAGGTACGACCCTTCGTAGGTGGCCGGCGCAGCCGCCAGCTTCTCATCGACCCGGAGCACGTGCCAGCCGACTTCGGAGCGGACAGGCTCGGACAGTTCGCCGACCTCGAGCGAGAAGGCGGCGACGTCGATGGCTGGATCGTTGCCGCCCCGGGCGAAGGGCCCGAGGTCGCCGCCGAGGCTCTTGGTGCCCACGTCGTCGGAGACCTCCGCGGCCACGGTCTCGAAGTCCTCGCCGGCCTCGATCCGGCTGCGGGCGGCCTCGGCCCGGCCGTGCGCATCGGCGATCTCCTCTTCGTCGGCGCCGAGGGGCACCTGTACGAGGATGTGGCGCGCGCGGACCTGCTCTGCCTGTCCGAGGGATTCGGCCCTCGCCGCGAAGGACTCGCGGAGGGTCTCCTCGTGCGCGTCGGCCCAGGCCTGGGCGTCCTCGTCGCTGATCTCCTGGCCGTCCGGGAGCGTGAGCGCGTCGATCGCGACGTAGGCGATCCGCACCTCTTCGAGCTCGTAGCGGGTGACGAGGTCGATCTCGGCGTCGCTCACGGAGGTCTGGGCCGTGAGCAGGCCGATCAGCTTCTGGCCGAGCAGCTCGCGGGTAAAGGAACGAATGAAGTTGCGCTGGGTGCCGTACTCGCCCTGCGCGAAATTGTTGAACGCGCCCGGGTCGAACTGCCCCTCGGCGTTGATGAAAGCGGGGATCGTCTGCACGACCCGGCGCACCTCGTCGGTCGTCACGTGCAGACCGAGGTCCTGCGCCGCCGCGGCGAGGACGACGCCGTTCACCAGCTGGGACAAGGACTGCGACGCCACGATCTGGTCCGCGTTCAGCTGCTCGTACGCGTCGCCGAGCTGTTCGCGCAGACGAAGCTCGTTCGTGCGCTGCACCCGACGCAGGTCGCGACTCATCAAGGACACGTCGTCGAGCTGGACGATCGCGTTACCCGTGGGGGTCGACGGTCCGATTCCCCCTCCACCGCTTCCGAAGGCGAAGATGAAGACGCCGCCGATAGCCGCGACGAAGAGGAGAGTGAGCCAGCGCTGACCGCTGCGGAAGGATTCGAGCAATGGAGACCTCGTGGGATTCCCCGGTCCGCGTGGACTGCGCTCCGGGTACGACGGGCGCGAAGAGTACGAGACCCCCCACTTCCGAGGCAATGGATCGGCGGGAATGGATCGCCTGGAATGAAGTGGGAACGGGTCGCGGATGGAAGGCTTCCATCGAAGGACGCGTCGGATCGGGATCGGCCCCGTCCCCTGGGTTCGATGGGGCGCACTTTCGCATTGATCCGGCGGGGACGCGCTGTTACGTTCCGTTTGCCTCCCCGGGCCCAAAGGTGCTGGAGTTTCAGGCAGTTAGAAGATTTTCTTCCGCGTGCTGACGGTCCCCTGACAGGGGTCTCGGCCCGGATCCGGTTCGCCGGCCCGGAAGTTTTCTCGAGCGTCCCTCGCATTCCCGCGACGAACCGAACAGGAGTGGCCCCTTGATCATCGACACCGTCCTCGGCTGGTTCTCGAGCGATCTGGCGATCGACCTCGGTACGGCGAACACGCTGGTCTACGTGAAGGGCCGCGGAATCGTCGTCTCCGAACCCTCCGTCGTCGCCGTCTCCCGCGACGCGCGCGGCCCCGACAAGGTGCGCGCCGTCGGCAAGGCCGCCAAGGACATGTTAGGCCGCACCCCGGGCCACATCGTCGCCATCCGCCCGCTCAAGGAGGGCGTGATCGCGGACTTCGACATCACCGAGGCGATGCTCCGCTACTTCATCCGCCGCGTGCACGACCGACGCACGATGGTTCGCCCGCGGATCGTGATCGCGGTTCCGTCGGGCATCACCGAGGTCGAGAAGCGGGCGGTGCGCGAGAGCGCGATGCTCGCCGGCGCGCGCGAGGTCTATCTGATCGAAGAACCGATGGCCGCGGCGATCGGCGCCGGCCTTCCGGTGACCGAGCCCTCCGGCAACATGATCATCGACATCGGTGGCGGCACGACCGAGGTCGCGGTGATCTCGCTCTCCGGCGTCGTCTACTCGAACTCGGTTCGGGTCGGCGGCGACAAGATGGACGAAGCGATCATCAACTACGTGAAGCGCAAGTACAACCTTCTGATCGGCGAGCGCTCCGCCGAGTACATCAAGATCCGGATCGGCACCGCCTATCCGATGGACGACATGGACTCGATCGAGGTGAAGGGCCGCGACCTGGTGCTCGGCGTGCCGAAGACCCTCGAGATCAAGAGCGAAGAAGTGCGCGAGGCGCTGGCCGAGCCGGTCAACGCGATCGTCGAAGCGGTGAAGATGGCGCTCGAGAAGACGCCGCCCGAGCTTTCCGCGGACATCGTCGACAAGGGCATCGTCCTGGTCGGCGGCGGCTCGATGCTCGCGAACCTCGACGTGCTGCTCCGCGAGACGACGGGCCTCCCGGTCATGCTCGCGGAGGACCCGCTGACGGCGGTCGCGGTCGGCACCGGCCGCTGCCTCGACGAGCTGCGTCTGCTCAAGGAAGTAACGATCCGCTCTAGTGTGAGCTGAGGGCTCTGATGTGAGCTGAGGGCTCTAGCGTGAGCTGAGGGCTCTGATTGTGAGCTGAGGGCTCTAGCGTGAGCTGATCTTCTGCCCCAGGCGTCGCTCTCTCCCCCAGAGGGCGCCTGAAAATGGGGCTAAGGCCCTGAAACGCCAAAGGAAAGGCGGAGGGCGGCAAGCGTGCCGTAGATTCGAGTGCCTCGGACCGGAGCCCCTCGCAGGCGTACTTCCCGTACGCCGAGAAGGGCGGAGGGAGAAGCGCTCGAAGATGCGGTGCGATCGCCGTCCGAGTGGGAGCTGAATTGGGGGAACTGTTTAAACGTCTCGCGGCGCCGCTGGTCGTCGTGTTCCTGGTCCTGCTAACCATCGTGTCGGTGGTGTCGGACCGGCGCGCGCGCGAGGACGGTGGTCGCGACCTGCCCTGGTGGCAGGCCTCGCTCCTCGAGATCACCGCGCCCGTCGAGCGACTCGTGTCCGCTCCCTTCGACGCAGTCAGTGAATTCTACGACGGCTATGTCGACCTGATCGGCGTGCGCGCCGAGAACCGCCGACTCGAACGCCGCATCGCCGAGATCGAAGCGGAGAACCTGCAGTTCCGGGAAGCGCTCGTCGCGAGTGGTCACCTCGGTCGGGTCGCTTCGATGCGCGACGAGGTGGAGATCCCGATGCTGCCCGCTGAGGTCGTCGGCCTCGACGTCGCGCCCTGGTTCCGGTCGGTGTTGATCGACCGCGGGACGCAACACGGCGTCGAGCCCGGGCATCCGGTCATCACCCATGAAGGCGTGGTCGGCGTCGTGACCGCGACGTCGGGGCACGCGGCGAAGACGATGCTGCTCCTCGATCGACAGAGTGCGGTCGACGCATTGGTCCAGCGCAGTCGCGCGCGCGGCGTCGTCCGCGGCGTCGGGCGGGATCGACTCGAGTTCGAGTTCGTGGTGCGCGGCGCGGACGTCGTCGAAGGCGACGAGGTCGTGACATCGGGGCTCGGCGGGGTCTATCCGAAGGGTCTGCGCCTCGGTCGCGTCGTGGAGCTGCGCGATGCGGGCGGACGACTCACGCGCATCGCCGTGATCGAGCCCGCCGTGGATCTCGGCCAACTCGAGCAGGTCTTCGTGATGTTGCGGCGCGGACCACAGATGGATCTGCTTTACCGCCCAAACCTGCCGGAGCAGGACCTCGACGGTCCGGCGCCGGTGAGCGCGCCGCCGCCCGACGAGGTTGCGACGGAGGAAGAGGAGGGCGCCGGATGAAGTCGTCGCTCGCGCTCTTCGCCCTCGGGCTCGGCGCGCTTATCGTGCAGGGGGCGTTCGCCCGGGTACTCCCCCCGCCCTGGTGTCCGGACCTGGCGTGGCTGGTCGTCGTCGGGATCGGGCTGCGCTGGCCGAGCTTCGTGTCCGGGGTCGTCCTCGCGGTCGCGCTCGGGTATGCGATGGACCTGCTCTCGGGGTCGCTGATGGGTCAGCACGCGCTGCTGCGGCTCGTCTCGTACCTGGCGGCGGCCCTCGCGGCGCGACAGCTCGACCTCTCCGGGGGCGTGTCCGTCGGGATCTTCGTGCTCGTGATGACCGTCGTCTACGGCTTTGCCATGGTGATGAGCCTGTCGTTCTTCGTGGACGCGAGCTGGCCCGGGATCGACGTGATCGGCGCGGCCCTCGCCCACGCGTTCGTGAACGTGCTGGCCGCGGGGCCGATCCTGTCGCTGGTCGAGCGTGTGCTCGCCCGCTTCACGGACGAGGAGGTGGGGCGCCGCGCGCCGATGCCGCTCGGCTTCGAATCGAGGAGCGTGGGAAGAGGGGGTTTGCTGTGAACGACCCCTTCGGCGATACCCGCCTCTCGAACATCGGCGATGGTCCGGGCGACATCCGTCTCTGGCCGGTCGCGCTCGTGGTGATCGCGGTCTTCACGATCTTCACGGTCCGCCTCTTCCAGCTGCAGATCCTCCAGGGCGACGACCTCGCGAGTCGGTCCCAGGCGAACTACGTGCGGACGGTGCGCCTCGAGGCCCAGCGCGGCGCGATCGTCGATCGGGAGGGGCGGACGATCGCGGCGAGCCGGCTCGCCTACGGCGTGGACGTGATCCCGCACGAGGTGCGCAATCCGTGGCGGACCTACTCGGTGCTCGCGCAGATCCTCGACGAGGATGCCACGGCGCTTTCGGAGAAGGTCGGACAGCCGCGCGGTCGGCGACGCTTTCAGCCCGTGACCCTCGCGCGGGACCTGCCGCGCGACGCCTGGGCGAAAGTCGACGCCCATCGTTATGCGATGCCCGGCGTGGAGCTTCGTCGGCAGCCGCTGCGGGACTACGTCTACGGCCCGATGGCGGCGCAGCTGCTCGGAACGATCGGAGAGATCGGTTCGGACGAGCTCTCGAAGCCCGCGTACGCCGACTACCGCTCCGGCGAGACGATCGGAAAGACCGGGCTCGAAGCCACGAACGAGCAGCACCTCCGCGGAAGCGCGGGCGGCGAGAACCGGGTCGTCGACGTTGCGGGGCGCGAGATCGAGACGATCGACATGATCGAGCCGACGCCCGGTGGACGACTCGTGCTCACCCTCGATCTCGATCTCCAGCGGGTCGCCGAGGAGGCCTTCGCGCGACCGCCGCTGCCGCCGGATCCCGAAGATCCCGAGGCCGGACCGCGACCGCAGGAGGACTACATGGGCGCGCTCGTCGCGATGGACCCGCGCAGCGGCGACGTCCTCGCGATCGTGTCGGCGCCGTCCTACGACGCCAACGTGTTCGCCGGCGGCGTCGATCGGGAGACCTGGCGCGACCTGAACAGCGACGAGTGGCGACCCCTGCGCAACCGCGCGATCGCCGGCGTTTATCCGCCCGGGTCGACCTACAAGGCGATCGTCGCCGCAGCGGGGCTCGCGGAGGGCGTGATCGACGAGACGACCGTCGTGCTGTGTCCCGGGCACTTCCGGTTGGGCCGCCGGGTCTACCGCTGCTGGAAGCGCGGGGGCCACGGACCGGTCGACCTCGAGCTGGCCCTCATGGGTTCTTGCGACGTCTACTTCTACGAGCTCGGCAAAGCCCTCGGCGTCGACACGCTCGCACGTTATGCGCGCCTCTTCGGTCTGGGACGCGCCACGGGGCTGCCGATTCGTGGCGAGGTGAACGGCCTCGTGCCGACGCCCGCGTGGAAGATGCGCGCTCGCGGCGAGCGCTGGATCGACGGCGAGACGATCTCGCTCTCGATCGGGCAGGGCGCGAACCTGACGACCCCGATCCAGCTCGCCGTCGCCTACTCGGTGATCGCGAACGGCGGCGACGTCGTCGAGCCGCGGATCGTCCTGCGCCGCGAGACCTGGGACGGCGAAGTGCTCGCGGAGAGCGAGCCCATCTTCCGCGAACGGAGCGTGATCGCGCCCGCGATTCTGGAGCTCGTGACCCGGGGACTCGCGCGCGTGGTCCAGGACCCGCGCGGGACCGGCCGTCGTGCAGCGGTTCCCGGGATCAGCGTCGCGGGCAAGTCGGGCACGACCCAGGTAGTCAGCCTCGACCTGATCGAGGGGCTCGAGCCCGAAGAGGTGCCGCTCAAGTACCGCGACCACGCGCTCTTCGCGGCCTTCGCGCCGGTCGAAGCGCCGGAGATCGTCGTCGTCGCGGTCGCGGAGCACGCCGGGATGGGCGGCGGGTCCGTCGCCGCGCCGATGGTCCAGAAGGTCTTCGCCGAGTACTTCCGGAAGAAGGAGCAACGCGTCCCGACCCAGGTCGCCGCCCTCGCGATCGACCCGGAGCTGTTCGCGCCGGGCGCGCCGCGGCGGATTCGTGCGGACGTGCCGACGGGGGAGGCGATCCCGTGAGCGCGCTTCGAATCGATCGCAGCCGTGGCCAGCACTTCGACTGGATCCTCGCTGGCATGGTGTTGTCGTTGATGGGGATGGGGATCGTGAACCTCGTCTCCGCCGCGGCGTCCGGCGTCGAAGGCGGCTCCGACATCGTGACCCGCCAGATGATGGTGATGGGTCTCGGCCTCTTCGTGATCGCCGTCGTCGTCGTGATCGACTACCGGCACTTCGACCGCTTTGCCTACTTCCTCTATGCGGGGGCGATGGCGCTCCTGGTGCTCACCCTCTTGATCGCGGAGGAGACGCGCGGCGCACGAGCCTGGCTCTTCGGCGGTCGCTTCCAACCGTCGGAGCTCGCGAAGATCGGCATGGTCCTCGCGCTCGCGCATTGGTTCGGGCGCAACCCGCCGTCGACGATCCATCGCCTGCGCGACTTGTTCGTCCCCGGCTTGATCGTTGCGATCCCGGTCGGCTTGATCGTGGCGCAGAAGGATCTGGGCGTGGCGGTGCTCACGCTGCTGATCGGCCTCACGCTGCTACCTCTCGTGCACGTGCCGCTCCGCGCGTGGGTCGGACTGGCGATGCTCGGCGCGGCGGGACTCGCCGCGCTCTGGCAGTACGGCCTGCGGCCCTACCAGCAGGAACGCATCCTCGGCTTCCTCGACCCGTCCCGGGATCCGCTCTCCTCCGGCTACCAGCAGATGCAGTCGAAGATCGCGGTCGGCTCGGGCGGGCTCTTCGGGACGGGCTGGCAGGAGGGCACGCAGACCCAGCTGCGCTTCCTGCCGACCCAGCACACCGACTTCGCCTTTTCGGTCCTGGCCGAGGAGTGGGGCTTCCTCGGCTCGGCGATCGTGCTCGGCATCTACAGCGCGATGCTGCTGTGGGGGCTGCTGATCGCGCGCAACTCGAAGGACGCGTTCGGGGCCGTGCTCGCGATCGGGCTGGTGGGGACGCTGCTCTGGCCGGCGGCGATCAACGTGGCGATGGTGCTCGGTCTGGCGCCCGTGATCGGCGTGCCGCTGCCGCTCTTCTCGTACGGCGGGTCGGCGCTGCTCGCGACGGCGATCGTGATCGGGCTGCTGCTGAACGTCTCGATGCGGCGGTACGTCTTCTAGGGTGAATACCCTATGAGAAATCCGCGCCGGCCGGCTTCCACCGTCCGATCGTCCGATCGTCCCGCCCGCTTCCCCGTGGTTGACTGCATCGCATGCTGGCCACGCCGATTCCGGAAGCTCCCGACGTCATTCGGAAATCCGACGCCTCCCCGGGTCGCCCCGCATCCTTTGGGGGCCGACCCAACGAAAGTCGTGCGGATTCAGGGGATATCAGGACTTTTCTCGATCATCGCCTGAAATGTGGGAGCGATTCTGTCCGTTTTCTATAGGATACGAACTCCGAACAATCGGGCGCTCGCGCACCCTGCATGCCTCCTGGAGCAAGCCCCCCGTGTTCCGCTCTTCTGTTGTGCTCTTCGCGCGGACTGCCGATCCGCGCTCGATCCGCCGATCCGCGCTCCGTGCCCTCCGCGGTGGTGCCGGTGTTGGCGCACTGGCCCTGATCTTCCTCCTCGCCGCCTGCGGAGGACCGAACGAGGGCCCGGGTGGCGGAGCTGTCGTGAACCCGGCCGGGGTCACGATGGCCGAGGCCGGTCCCGTTGCGGTGGACGTTCGCACGACGGACACCTTCACCCTTGATGCGTCGGCGAGCACTTCGGCGGCGGGCGTTCTCACGTACGCGTGGCGCCAGATTCGTGCGGGCGAGGCGCTCCAGGAATCGACGGACGTCGATCCGACCTTCGACGCGGGCGACGAGGTCACGACGCTCATCTTCCGCCTGACCATCACGGACGAGCGTGGCGCGACGTCGACCGACGACATCCAGATCGACGTCCTCGAAGACCCGGGCTTCGCGCTCTTCGTCGATCAGGCGAACGGCGTCGACACCAACATGGGCACGCGCGCCGACCCCTTCGCGACGGTCGGGGCCGCGGTCGCGATGGCCAACAGCCAGGCGTTCACGTACGACATCTACCTGAAGTCGCCGATCGATGGCGCCGGCGCATGTGACCCCGCCGGTTTCTACGACGAGACGGGCGGCAAGCTGACCGCGGAGCAGGGCGTGTCCGTCTACGGTGGCTTCGACGCCGATTGGCGGCGCGACACCACGAACTGTCGCACCGAGATCCGCGGCGAGCTCGAGACCCTCGAGTTCATCGAGATCGACGAGCCCACGACGGTCTCGGGCCTCCGGATCCACACGACCAATCTCGGCACGATCGGCACCCGCGATCCCGCGGAGTTCATGATGACCGGCATCCGGGCGATCGACGGGCGGGATCTCCTGACCATCAAGGACAACGTGATCGAGGTCGACGACTGGGCGCGCCTGCCCGGGGCCTCGGTCGGGCCCGGCGTCGCGGGCATCTTCGCCAGCGGGATTCGCGACCTGATGGTCGAGGACAACCAGATCATCGCAGGCACGCCGGGCGACGCCCCGACGCGTCCGGCCGTTGCACCCGGGGAGGATGGTCAGGACGGGCGGCGCGGATTCGGAAGTGGTTCTTCGGGCGGGGTCGGGTCCGGCGGAGGCGTCGCGCTCGCCGGCTCGTGCAACCCTGCGATCGACGGCGATCGCTGCGGCTCCCGCGGTGGCTTCGGCGGAACCGCGCGGAACGCGACCAACAACACGGGCCAGGGCACCATCATCGCCGCGGGACCGCGTGGCGCCGAAGTCCCGGTGACGCCGTCGAGGCCCGGCTGCGTACCGGCAGCCGGCGTCACTGGCATCGCGCGAACCTCGAGCATCTCCGGTCAGATCGCGACACCCCAGGCACCGAATCCCTCGGACGACCCCGGGTTGAACGGCGCCGCCGGCTGTCGCGGAATCGGTGCGCCCGTCGCCATGGACGGAGGGACGGCAGGTGGCTTCGACGTGACGCGCGTCCCGCGCTCGCTCTCGACCAGCCCCTCACAGTCGACGCTGTCCTTCCGTGGTGAAGACGGCGAAGCAGGAATGGACGGGACCGGCGGCCAGGGCGGTGCCGGAGGCGGCGCCACCCAGTGGGCGGTCGGCAACAACAGCGAACCCGGTTTCTTCGGTCGCGCGGAAGGCGGCGGCGGCGGCGGCGAGGGGGGCGATGGCGGTCGCGGTGGCCTCGGAGGTCGCGGTGGCAGCGCTTCGATCGCCGTGGCGCTTCACGACGTCGACGACGCGACGGTGCGGTGCAATCTGCTGCGTACGGGCGACGGCGGACGCGGCGCGCTCGGCAGCGACGGGAGCGACGGCGGACTCGGCGGCCTTTCGGGCTCGGGATCGTCCGGCAGCTTCTTCGGGACGATCTTCTACGGGGGCGGAAACGGCGGCGCGGGTGGAGACGGTGCCGATGGCTCCGACGGCGGCGCGGGCGGCGGTGCGCCGGCGTACGCGCTCGTCGCAGGCGGAGCGAACGCCGGAGCCGCGCTCTTCGAGAGAAACACCCTGGACGTCGGCCAGCCCGGAGTCTCGGGCGACTTCCGCCGGATTCCTGCGGTCCGCGACGAGGGCTTCGAAGGCCCGAACGCGAACCTCACGACCGGGCGGAACGTGGTGTTCCCGGCGTCGCCGAATTGTCCCTGATCGTGAGGCCGCAGGACCGGCCCGCGTGAGGGAGGATCCCGTCGGAATCGGACGAGAGGATTTCCGGTCGGGTACTAGACTTTGGACATCGATTCGAAACGATCACAAGGAGATCGAGAGATGATGAGCAACCGCAAACGAGAGTCCGGTCAGGGAATGACCGAATACATCATCATGGTCGCGTTGATCGCGGTCGCAGCGATCGGGATCTACGGCCTCTTCGGCCAGACCCTGCGCACGCAGGTCGGCGACCTGACCGCCGGGCTCGCCGGCGAGGACGGCAACACCGACGCGAGCACGCTGGTCCAGGAAGCGCGGGACGACGCTGGTGCCACCAAGGGACTCGGCGACTACAACGAGCGCTAGCTCGTTTCGCCCGCCGAACCGGCGGGCGAAACGCGCCGCGCCCCACGCCGTCTCGTGTCCTGCGATCGGGCGCCCAGGCCCATTGCGTCCCGAGATCGGCCGCAGGACTTCCCTCGCTACGAACCTCGGATCCAGAGCATGCCCCGTCCCCCCCACCTGCGTTCTTCGCGTCCCGCCGGCGTCGACTCGAGTCGAGCGCGGGCGGCGCAGGGCGGGGGTGAATCGGTGGGACGAACCGCGCGGCGCGATCGCGTGACGCCTTCCGGTTCGGCGCGTCGTCAGTCGGGGCAGTCGATGCTCCTCATCGTGCTGCTGCTGCCGGCGGTGTTGATCGCTCTCTTCATGACGTTCTCGGCGGCGAAGCTGACGACGGCGAAAATGGAAGTGCAGAACGCGGCGGACGCGGCCGCGTACAGCGTCTCGGTGCTCGAGGCACGCGACCTCAACTTCATGGCGTATACGAACCGCGCCATGATCGCGAACGACGTGGCGATCGCGCAGATCGTGGGGCTCACGTCCTGGGCGGCCTCTCTCGCGTCGGTCCCGGGACAGCTGAACATCATCAGCACGAACTGCCCACGCGCCGGCGCGGTCGCGGGTCCGATCTGCGCGACGTTCTTCAACGGCCTGTCGATCTACTACGGAACGATCGGCCGGGTGATCCTGCGAGGGCTCGAGCGGGGCGGTCCGCTCGTCATCACGGGGCTGAACGGGATCAACCAGCAGGTCTACGGCCGCGCCCAGCGAATCTTCCACGGCGCCACGGTCTACCTGGTCGCGAATTCGTTGCTCGGAGGCGCCGTTCAGGGCGCGAATCCGCTCGGCGGTGCAGGGGCGGTGCTCCAGGCGGTCGAATCGAACGCACCTGGAGCGCGGCTCTCGCCATGGGGGACGGTCGCCCTCGCGGCGCACGTCCTCTACTACGCCGGCGATTTCTTTCCAGGCGCCTTCGGAAGCTCGGGCCCGGCGCCCTTCCTCAAGACCTACGACCCGACGAGCGACGACGACCGCGATGGCTTCAAGAACTGGGCGGCGATCCAGCGGGACTCCCGCGATCGATTCGTCGAGAGCCGCGGCGTCAAGCGCTCCGACGTCCCCCAGCTCGGATCGGGCGGCACGACCGGCGCGAGCCAGTACCAGCCGAATCGGCGCAACCCAGCAAACTGCTCGACGGTCCTGGCCCTGCTGGGTCTCCCCGCGATCTGCCCGGGATTCACCGACTCGTTCACCGTGCCGCTGCCGCCGCCCTTCGCCATCACGATCGGGTACTCGGCCGGGATCGACTTCGGTCTCGAGTTCGGCTTCGGCGGCAACGAGCTCCGCTGGGTGACGAACCAGAACGGCAACCGGTTCGGACACGAGGCGATCGACCGGTCCGCCGCGTTCTTCGAGATCCTGCTCGCGTTCAACTTCACCCTGCCGCCGCTCCCGCCGATCCCGATTCCGGGGCTCGGGAGCTACGGCGTCGTCTGCCGAGCGATCGCGACCCAGATCGGCGGCTTCAACGCCTATTCGAGCGTGAACGGACGCCAGTGCACGGTGGGGCAGGGGCTTCGCGAGGAGTTCATGCTCGCGTACGGCTTCGCCCAGCTGACGGGCCCGAACGCTTCGCCGACCCTGCGACGCAACGTCATCACCACCGACATCGACGACAAGCCGCCGACCGCCAACGACTTCGACGACGATGGTCCGGGCTGGGGCGATCGCGCTGCCCAACGCCGAGGGTATCCCGACGGCGCCACCCCGTTCTTCGGCCTTCCCGGCAACCTCCCGCTCTACGACAGCAACAATCCGGGCGACCCATCTCGTCGCGGTGTCGAGCCGTCGGCGCCCCAGACCACCTGGGCGTCGCGCTCGCCCTTCGACATGCGGATCCGGCGGCCGGGGCAGTCCTACATCTACGACGGAATTCCCAGCTACTCCGATACGGCGTCGCCCGTCGACCCGAGCGCAGACAAGCCCGCGAACGGATTCACCGCGCCGTATTTCGTCGCGGCCGTCGTGAAGACGGTCAACCCGGAGCACTTGAGCGGCGCGGGCGAGTTCGCCGAGGACTTCGGCACCCTCGGACCCAGTCGCCCGATCCTCGACCCGGCGACGACTCCGACCCCGGCCGGCCCGGTCGAGCTCGTCGACCGGTCGGCCGCAGGGATCGGAGCGCCCGAGACCGCGAACAACGTCGTGGGAGCGATCGCCCGTTCCGAGGTCTACTTCAAGCGACCCAACGACCTCTCGTTCTTCGCGCGAGCGGACGGCAACGAGGAGTACGGCACCGCGTTCAATCCCTTCTGGCAGGCGCGCCTGGTCGAGACGACCGAGACCGACCGGGCCGCCGCGCTGCTCTTCCAGCAGCGCATCATGTGGGACCAACAGCTCCAGTCGATCCGTCGCGACATCGAGACGATCTACCAGACCCTGGTCGGCGGGGGAGGGCCGTGAGCATGCGCGCGAACGGACCCGGGCGGGAGGATCGCGCGCGTTCCGGTCAGGCGATGACCGAGTTCGTGATCGCGGCCTCGGCGATTCTCGTGCCGCTCTTCCTGGTGATCCCCTTCCTCGGGAAGATCGGCGAGCTTCGCCAGAACGCGATCCAGGCCGCGCGCTACCAGGCGTGGGAGTACACCGTCTGGAACGATCCATTGTCCGACTACCGCGATCGCAACAACGGGCGAGCGGAAGGCCAGAGCCCCACGCTCCCGGCGCGCGATCGGGGTGTCGTGAACGGCAGCCAGACGTCAGAGCTCTTCCTCTACCAGCGTCCGACGATCGGGAGCGCCGCGAGCCAGAGCAGCGAGCTTCGGAACGGCTGGTCCGACGTGTACGAAGACGCGCCCGCGAACCGGACCTTCGCGTCCGCCGATGGTGAGACGCCGGATCCGACGACGATCGTCTCCGACCTGATCGGCGTCGTCGACGCGATCTTCAGCGTCTTCACGACCCTCAACAACACCTTCAACGGCCTGAACCTGCCGACGTTCAGAAAGCTGAACGGCGACGGGTGGCAGACCTCCGAGGTCCAGCTGGGGGTCGCGTACAACTATCCGCTCTCGCCCTTCGTCGAGCCGCCGACGGGTACGACCGGATCGGACCGCATCAGCGCGACGATCACCGCGCGCGCCGCGGTGCTCACCGACAGCTGGGGCGCGTCGAGCAAGTTCGACGCCGAGCAACAGGTGCGCGGGCTCGTGCCGACTTCGCTCCTCGGCGGGACCGTCGGCGATGTGCTGCAGTCACTCGCCGGAACGTTCCTGCTCCCCTTCGGTCAGGTCTTCGGCGGAGACGACGGCACGTCCCGAGCGGACTACACGCCACTCCCCGAGCTCGCGAGGCCGCAAGGCGAGCGTTATCTCGAGTTCGGCATCGTCGACTTCGAGCCGCTGCCGCCCGGCGCCTTCGAGAACGACGACCGCGAGGTGACCTGCGGCGTCGACGGGAACAACGGTCGGTACAACGGCCCGAGTCCCGATCCGCGCGTGTGCGGTTTCCGCGAGGACCAGTCTCCGTGAATCGATTCCTGTCCACGACGACCGGATGCGTTCTCGTCTGCCTGCTTCTGCTGCCGGCGGTCGCGGCGGCCCGCTATCCGCGCTTCCCGGCGCCGCCGGACGCATCGATCCAGAAGATGGCCGACGAGATGCAAGCGCTCGGGGGCGCGCTCGACGTGCGTCGCTTCGAGAGCGGCGACACGATCGAAGAGGTGTCGAACTTCTACAAACAGCGATGGAAGCGCGGCCCCGACGGTGACGTCGGATACCGGGAATCGTTGACCGAGAAGTGGTACGTCATCTCGCGGATGGAGCGCGGCTACCTCCTGGCGGTGCAGATCCAGCCGAACGCGAGCGGTGGCTCCTGGGGCTACCTCTCGATCAGCGAATTGCCGGCGCTGCTCGAGGATCGCGCCGGACGATCGCCGCGGTCGACCCCGTTTCCCTCGATGGCGGGCAGCGTGGTGCTCGACGACATGCATTCCGACGACCCAGGCAAGAGCGGCCGCGTGGTCTCGCTCGCCAACGAGTTCAGTCTCGGCGGCAACGTCACGTTCTATCGCGACCACTATCGCGCGCTCGGATGGAAGGCGGACATGGATCTGCCGGTCGAGTCCGGGCACTCCCTGACCTACTCGACCCGCGGCCGCACGGTTCGGATCGTCATCCAGGCGACCGAGCAGGGCGGCGCGGTGATCGTGGCAAATGAAGTGGAGGCATCGAGATGAGTCAGCCCGTTAGAGACGTCCGGCGGTGGCAGAAGGGGCAGTCAATGGTCGAGTTCTCGATCGTGTGTCTGTTCGGCGTGATCGTGCTCGGTTCGATCATCCCGCTCCTGATCGAGATCGACCCGTCGGATGGCGAGACCAGTCTGATCGAGGCGATTCGCGACAACTACCGGCGCTATGCGTTCGCGATGTCCGTCTCGGAGCTTCCTGACGAGTATGGGAGCACGCTGACGAACACTGGCGCGATCAACCTCGGGCCGGCGGAGCAGGCGCTCGATTCCCTCGCGAACGGCTTGCCGGCGATCCAGGGCTTCAACCCCCAACAGGGATTGAACGGCGTGATCAACGACGTCCAGAACAACTTCAACCAGATCCAGAACCCGCTTCCCCTCCCCTAGCCAATTCGGCGGATCGCGAGCGGGAAGGCCGAGCGTTACTCCTCGGTCGATCGTTCGAGCGGATGCGTGAGCAGAAGAAGAGAAGACGATGGCAGAGAACAACGACGTGGGCGGGATCAAGAATCGCCCGATGATCATGATCGGCGCAGCCGTAGGCTTCGGCCTGCTCGCAGCCGTGCTCGCGAGCCTGTACATCCAGGCCAGGGGGGACGCCTACCTGCGGAGCTTGGCAGGGGGCGAGGTGCAGGAGATCGCCGTCGTGGTGGCTTCGGGCAACCTCGGCAAGGGCACCGTCGTGGACGACCGGTACTTCTCGGTCCGGCGGATGCCCGAGGGCCTCGTGCATGCGGACGCGGTCCGTCCCGGCGACTTCGATCGCGTGAAGGGACGCGTCCTGGTCGAGGACATGCGCGGGGGTACACCGCTGCTCGGCGCGTTCCTCGAAGAGACGTTCCCGCGCTCCTTCTCGGACACCCTCGATGCGGGGCGTCGTGCCGTCACGATCCAGGTCGACGAGCTGAACTCGATCGGCGGTCTGCTCCGGAGCGGTGACACGATCGACCTCTTCGTGCTGATCGCGCCGGGGATCGGGGCCGTGAACGAAGGCGTCTCGCCCCAGGGCCTCGCGAACCTCAACCTCGCGGATCTCGCGTCGAACGTCGTGCTGCCGGTCCTTCAGAGCGTGAGCGTGCTCGCGACCGGCGAAGAGGCGCTCGAGGACTATCAAGAGAAGCTGGCGTTCCGGCGCGAGGCGCCCAAGTCCCGGTACTCGACGATCACCGTGAGCGTGACGCCGCGGGAGGGCGCGTTGCTCGCGCAGGCGCTCGACAAGGGCGACCTGGTCTCGATGCTTCGGAACCGCGAGGACGGCATCGACGCCGACTTCGCATCGGTCGGCGTGACCGACCTCTTTGGCAACGCCCGGCTGATCGCGCAGCGCGCGCAGGCCCAACGACGTGACGTCCTTGCGCAGGGCTTCAGCGTGAACGAGGAAGGCCAGGTCGTGATGGCCGACGGCACCGTCCTCGAAGGCGCGACCGTGACCGAGAGCGGCTTCATCGTGACCGAGGACGGGACCGTCCTCACGATGGACGGTCAAGTCATCGCGGGCGCGTCGGTCGACGAAAACGGCAACGTGGTGACGGGGACCGGCGAGGTGCTCATCGCGAGCGAGATCGCGATCGACGAGAACGGCAACGTGATCGACAAGGCGACGGGCCAGGCGATCGCCGGCGTGTCGGCGACCTCGATCGCGGACCTGCCGCCGGAGGCGCTCGCTTCGGCGGGCGGCGCGCTCGCGCGGCTCGCCGGCAACGTCGCCGATCTCACAGAGACGTCGGGCGTCGAGTTCCTGGCCGGTGGAAACAGCAAGGACGGGGTCGCCGAAGTGAGCGAGATCCCGGTCCTGGATTGATCGATCGACCCGGCGTGCGACGCCGGAATGCCTGCGCGCCTGGCCGGATGGAGGCCACGCGCGGCCCGAGAGCGGAAGACGGAGTGTGATGATGATGAGTCGAATGGACACGCGAAGCCGGTCGCGCCTTTTGTGGACCGCGCTGATGAGTCTGGGCCTGGTCGTCCTGCAGGCAGGGGCGGTCGGCGCTGCGTCGCAGATGACCCTTTATGTGGGCGAGGTCAAGGTGCTTCGCGTGAAGGCGGTGGATCGGGTCGCGGTCGGAAACGGCGCGCTCCTGAGCACCTCGATCACGCAGGACGGCCAGCTGATCCTGCTCGCGGAGGGTGCCGGCGATACGGGGATCCACATCTGGTATTCGGACGACACCGAGGGCGATCTGCAGATCACCGTGGAACCGTCGAATACCGGTCGGGAGGCGCGCGAGATCGCCGAATTCATCGAGTCCGTCGACGGCGTGTCGACCCGGACGGTCGCGGGCAAGAACGTGATCGAAGGGACCTTCGAGCCGCGTCACGAGCCGATCCTGAACGCGATCATCGAGCGCTATCCCGACGTGCTGAACCTGACGCGCGTGTCCGAGGTGCCGCGCGATCGAATGGTCTACTTCCACGTCGTGATCAGCGAGTTCAACACCGCGGACATCTCGTCCCTGGGCGTCGACTGGCAGACCAGCATCGCGGGTCCGCGGGCCGTCGGCGGGGCCGGCATCCGGGCCAGCACCCACGTCAGCGGAACGGATCGCGACGCTGCGATCGCCGGCCTCGCCAATGACCCGTCCACGCCGATGCAGGTGCTCAGCGCGACGACGAACCCGGCCTGGGGGTTCTTCGGAATCGCCACTTCGATCACGTCGAGCATCAATTTCATGGTCGAGGACAACCGCGCGCTGATCCTGGCGGAGCCGCGGCTCGCGGCTCGCAGCGGTTCGAAGGCCGAGTTTCTGGTCGGCGGCGAGATCCCCGTCGTCCAGCAGGCGCCGAACTCGGCGCCGAGCACCGAGTACAAGCCCTTCGGCATCCAGCTCGAGATCGAGCCGATCGTCGACGATCAGGGGTACGTGCGCTCTCGCGTGAAGGCGGAAGTGAGCGTCGTCGACCGGTCGCTCGCGGTCGGGAACGCGCCCGGATTCCGATCGCGCTCGGCGGAGACCGAGGTCAGCATGATCGAGGGCGAGACCCTGGTCATCTCGGGGCTGATCGATCGGAACCTCGCACAGACCGTGACGGGCATTCCCGGGTTCAAGGATCTCCCGGTGCTCGGACGCTTCTTCAGCAACGAGGGATGGAACAACCGCCAGTCGGAGCTCGTCATCTTCGTGACCCCGACCGTCGTCGACGCCTTCGCGGACAAGAACATCGCGGAGCTCGACCGACAAGAGCGGATGTTGGAGCAGTTCGAGGAGCAGACCGGGCACCAGCTCCTGCTGGACTAGGCCTCGAACCAGCGTGATCAAAGTATCGAGGGAGTCGTGATCACGCCAAAAAGGAC
>CAZAUR010000032.1:0-55056 GCA_964488255.1 uncultured Spirochaetaceae bacterium
GTGGAGCACGAGACCAGATTCGAACTGGCGACCCTCACGTTGGCAACGTGATGCTCTACCAGCTGAGCTACTCGTGCTTACTCTGTTCCGACCGAGTGCCCTGCTCCGAGGCAGGCGCGAGCGATCGTATGATTGTCTGCCGTCTTCTTCCTGCGCCTCGGGGAGGCGTCGGATTGCGGTGGCTGGTCACCGCGACGGGCCGCATTTTATAAGCGAAGCGCCCTCTTCCGTCAACCCCGGGAATGGGCACGAAGCCTGTAATTCCGGGCACTTGGACGGCTCAGAGCAGGCTAGAGCTTGGTGATCTTCTCCCGGTCCGCGGCGACGTCCTTGGTCGCGTTGCGGGTGTCGAAGACGCGGGGCCCGATCTTCACAACCCGGTCGTAGTCGACGTTCGGGTGGTCGGTCAGGACGACGACCAGGTCGCTGGTCTTGAGCTCCTCGTCGGTGAGGTCGACCGACTTGAAGTTCTCACCGGCGATCGTGCACTCCGGGACGAAGGGGTCGTGGTAGCGGATGTCGCCGCCGCGTTCGCGGAGGCCGGCGATCACGTCGAGGGCCGGACTCTCGCGCATGTCGTCGACGCTCGACTTGTAGGCGACGCCGAGGATCAGGATGCGCGCGCCGTTCACGGCGAGGCGGTCTTCGTTCAGCATCTCGGCGATGCGATCGACGACGTGGTCGGGCATGCCGGAGTTGACTTCGGTGGCGAGCTCGATGAAGCGCGCGGGGAAGTTCAGGCTCTTCATCTTCCACGACAGGTAGGCCGGGTCGACGGGGATGCAGTGGCCACCGAGGCCGGGGCCCGGGGTGAACTTCATGAAGCCGTAGGGCTTGGTCGCCGCAGCGTCGATCACTTCCCAGACGTCGAGGTCGAGCTTCTCGCACATGAGGGCGACCTCGTTGGCGAGGCCGATGTTGATCGCGCGGAAGGTGTTCTCGAGGAGCTTCACCATCTCGGCGGCTTGCGTCGAAGAGACGGGGACGGTCGTGTCGAAGACGGTGTCGAAGACGGCGCAGGCGAGGTCCGTGCACAGAGCGGTCTCGCCGCCCACGACCTTCGGCACGTTCTTGACCTTGAACTTCGCGTTCGCCGGGTCGATCCGCTCGGGGGCGAAGGCGAGGGAGAAGTCGCGGCCGATCTCGTATTCCGTGCCCTCGAGGAGCATCGGGATCACGAACTCGTGCGTCGTGCCTGGATAGGTCGTCGAGCCGAGGATGATCAGCTGGCCCTCGTGGAGGTGCTTGCGGATCTCTTCGACGGCGGAGGCGATGAAGGAGACGTCGGGGTCGCGGGTCTTGCGGAGCGGGGTCGGGACGCAGATGTTGATCACGTCGACGTCGGCCAGCTTCGCGAAGTCGGTCGTCGCCTCGAACTTGCCGGCGTCGATCTGGGTCTGCAGGTCTTCGGACGGGACGTCGCCGATATAGGAGCGGCCTTCGTCCAGGCTGCGCACCTTGGTCGTGTCGACGTCGAAGCCGACGACACTGAAGCCGGCGCCGCCGAGCTCGACGGCCAGCGGCAGGCCGACGTAGCCGAGGCCGATCACGCCGATCCGCGCCTCGCGGGCGTCGATCTTGGCGCGGAGATCCTGGAGCTTGCTCATGGGGGGCGACCTTGTTCGAGACTCCGGGAAGGGTCTCGGGAAGACGGGAGATGTCGAAAGCTGAACGGCGGATCGGTCCCGCCTCAGGAGGTATGTCACCGGCGGGAAGGATCGGTTGCCTTCGATCTGCCGGCCACCCGCGCGATCCGCGCGAGGCTCCTACGGGCCCCTGGGGCCGTTTCACGGGGTCAGTCGGCTCGACTCGCCCCGAAGTACTCGGAGAAATAGAGCCATCCCGACCAAAGCGTGAGTGCCGTGGCGACCGTCAGAAGTGTCATCCCGACGGTGTGGGCGGGCAATCCGATCGTCTCGTAGTGAAAGAGCAGCGCACCGATCGCGCAACTCTGGACGATCGTCTTGAGCTTGCCGGGCCAGGTCGCCGCGACGACGTGGCCCGCGCTGCCGGCCATTCCGCGGAGACCGGTCACGGCCAGCTCGCGGCCGACGATGACGACGACCATGGCGGCACCCCAAAGGGGGATGCGGCCGACCGCGAGGAGCATGATCAGCGCGGTCGAGACGATCAGCTTGTCGGCGAGCGGGTCGAGCAGCTTGCCGATCCGGGTCACGTCCTTGCCACCGTCCCGGCGGGCGAGGTAGCCGTCGAGCCAGTCCGTGAGGGCGGCGACGATGAAGGCCCAGGCCATGAAGGTGCTGCCGGGCTCGGACATCGCCCAGGGCAGGAAGAGCAGGACCGGGACGACGCCGATCCGGAGCATCGTGACCGTGTTCGGCAGGTTCCAGAACTTCTCGACCGGCTGACCCGAGGCGTCGAGGCGCGGCCCACGTTCCGAGGCAGCCCCGCCCTGCCCGCTCGGCGGCTGCGCCTGATCAAGCGGCTGCGCCTGACCGGAAGGCGGTGCGGGTTCGTGACTGGTCTCGGACGTGTTCATCGCGTCCCCCCTCGGTCGCGCCCGGTCGGGAAACTGGATCACCGTCGGTCCCGTCTGGCGCGACGGCGGCGCCTCGGATTCGTGTCCCGTCGAGTCGTACATCGCGCTATCGCCCCCCCAGCGAATCGCGACCCGTGCGCCCCGACCCCGCCCGTTCATTCCCTCGCGTCGCTTCCGCGATCCGCTGCGAACGGTCGAAGTCCGGCCAATAGCCGCGATAGTACTCCAGCACCCGCTTCACGTAAGCCTGGGTCTCCCGGTACGGCGGGATGCCGCCGTGGCGGTCCACGGTCCCCGGCCCGGCGTTGTACGCCGCCAGCGCACGTTTCACGTCGCCGTATTTCTCGAGCATCGCGCGCAGGTAGCGCACGCCGCCGTCGATGTTCTCGACCACGCCGAAGGGCCGGTCGACGCCGAGCTCCGCGGCGGTGGCCGGCATGAGCTGCATCATCCCCTGGGCCCCGGCGCGAGAGACGGCGGTCGGCTGGAAATTCGATTCCGCAGCGATCACCGCCTTCACGAGCGCCGGGTGCACGCCGTGGCGCCGCCCCGTCTGCTCGATCAGCCGGTCGTAGTCCCGCTCGGTCGGCACGGCGACCCGCGGCCGCGGCGCGATCGAGACG
This sequence comes from uncultured Spirochaetaceae bacterium, assembly GCA_964488255.1. Classification (GTDB taxonomy): domain Bacteria; phylum Myxococcota_A; class UBA9160; order UBA9160; family UBA4427; genus UBA4427. The sequence goes on from CAZAUR010000032.1 coordinate 3,124, forward strand.
CCCTCCTGTGTAACGGGCTGCATGCGCTGATACCGGGCGTCGATCGGGACGTCGCTGAAGTGGAGCGTGCCGTTCGCGTCGATGAACTTGTAGATCCCGGCGAGGGCGGGGGCGGCCGGCGCAACGGCGAGCACGAGCGTCCACGCGAGGGCGACGAGACCCCTTCGAGCACCGTCTCGCTGCTGTTCCGTCCCGCTTCGCACCCGTTCGTTCCTGCCCCCTGGGGCTTTCCGGCCTGGCGGTTTCCGCGATGGATCGCGCCGCAAGGCCCCGATAGAATTCGTTATTTTCCGGTATCGGATCCTTCGGGGTCCGACCTGAGCCCGTCCCCAGCGCCCGCGAGTGCCCTGACCGAGAGCCCATGACCAGCGCTTCCCGACAGCCCTCGCCGGATCCCGGCCCGGACGCGTCCCACGCGTTCGACTTCCTCGTGATCGGCTCCGGCCTGGCCGGCATGCACTACGCCCTCCGGGTCGCCGAGGTCGGCGACGTCGCGATCATCACGAAGCGCGAGGCCAGCGACTCGGCGACCGACTGGGCCCAGGGCGGGATCGCCGCCGTCTCGGACCCCGAGGACTCCTTCGACGCCCACGTCGAGGACACGATGAACGCGGGGGCGGGTCTCTGCCGCGAGGACACGGTTCGTTTCGTCGTCGAACGCGGCCCGGACGCGATCGCGGCCCTGCGCAAGAACGGCGTCGAGTTCGACCCGCCCCGGACGCCGGATTCACCCGGCGCCGGCGAGTTCGACCTCGCCCGCGAAGGCGGCCACACCCAGCGCCGCATCCTCCACAAGGCCGACGCCACCGGCCGCGAGATCGAACGCGCGCTCCTGGCGCGGGTCCGCGCGCATCCGCGCATCGCGCTCTTCGAGGACCACTGCGCGATCGATCTGATCACGGCGACCAAGAGCGGCCGGACCGGGACGAACCGCGCCCTCGGCGCCTACGTGCTCGAGGCCTCGACCGGCGAGGTCCACGCGTACACGGCGCCGATCACGATGCTGGCCACCGGCGGCGCTGGCAAGATCTACCTCTATACGAGCAACCCCGACGTCGCGAGTGGTGACGGCATGGCCATGGCATATCGCGCGGGGGCCACCCTCGCGAACATGGAGTTCATGCAGTTCCACCCGACCTGCCTCTTCCACCCGCAGGCGAAGTCGTTCCTGATCACGGAGGCGGTCCGCGGCGAAGGCGGGATCCTGTGCCGTCGGGACGGCGAGCCCTTCATGCAGGACTACCACGCGATGCGCGATCTCGCGCCGCGCGACGTGGTGGCGCGGGCGATCGATACCGAGCTCAAGCGGACCGGCGACGACTACGTCGTGCTCGACATCACGGCTGACACCACGGGCAGGGATCCGTCGTTCGTGCGCGGGCGTTTCCCGATGATCTTCGAGCGCTGCCTGAAATACGGCATCGACATCACCCGTGAACCGATCCCGGTCGTGCCCGCCGCGCACTATTGCTGCGGCGGCGTGCGCACCAACGAGCGGGGCGAGAGCGATCTCCCGAACCTCTTCGCCGCGGGCGAAGTCACGTCGACCGGGCTCCACGGCGCGAACCGTCTCGCGTCGAACTCGCTCCTCGAAGCGATCGTCTACGCGGACACGGCCGCGGGAGAGTCGATCCGTCGCTCGCCCGAGGTCGCTCCCGTGGACGACGTCCCGGCCTGGACCCACGGCGAGGCGACCCCGATCCACGAGGCCGTCGTCATCACCCAGAACTGGGACGAGATCCGCCGCTTCATGTGGAACTACGTCGGGATCGTGCGCAGCGACCGCCGCCTCGCTCGCGCGCAGCACCGGATCGACATGCTCCGCGAGGAGATCAACGAGTTCTACTGGAACTTCCGGGTGACACCGGAGCTGATCGAGCTGCGCAATCTGGCGACGGTCGCAGAGCTCGTGGTCCAGTCCGCCGCGTTCCGCAAGGAGAGCCGCGGCCTCCACTACAACCTCGACCACCTCGATCGCGACGACGAGCGATTCGGCCGGGATACGCTGATCCAGCGTGGAGACACCCCCTGGATCAGCCCGACCTGACACCCGCGACGAAGCGCCGCCTCCCGACCATCCCACCCCCGCCCCTCGCCCGACGCCTGCGCATCCGCGCACTCGTGTGGGTGACAGCGATCGTGTGCGCTGGGCTCGCCCTGCCCGTCTCGGCGCTCGTCTTCGCGAGCCCTGACACCGAGCCTGTAGACGAGGTCCCGCCCGACTTCCCCTACTGGAAGCACGTGACGCAGCGACGCTACGACGGTCCCTCGGTGATCTATCTCGGCGCCGGCTTCGCGCTGACCGCGCGGCACGTCGGGCACGGCGAGATCTATCTCGACGGAGAGCTCTACGAACCTTCGCGCGGAACGAACCGCACGATCCTGAACGCGAACGGGACCGCGGCGGACGCGATGGTGTTCGCGCTCGAGAACGATCCGCCGCCGCCCGACTGGCCCCTGGTCCCGATCGCGACCGATCCCCCGGTCGCGGGAGAAGACGTGCTGCTGATCGGCTTCGGGCGCGAACGACAACGGGTCGACGAGTTCGAGTCCGACGAGCGGCCGCGCTTCAGCTTCCGCTGGACCGACAAGGGCGCCAAGCGCTGGGCGACCAACCGCATCTCGAGCGACTTCGACGTGCTCGGCCAGCAGAACCTCACCAGCCGCGCCTTCGTGCTCACCTTCGACGAGCCCTACTCCCCACGTTCGACCCGCTACGAGGCCCAGGCGGCGGTCGGCGACTCCGGAGGCGGGGTGTTCGTGAAGCGCGACGGCGAGTGGCAGCTGCTCGGGCTGATGGTGTCGGTGTCCGGCGACAGCCGCGCGCCGAAGGGCGGCGCCGTCTACGGCGACCGCACCTACGCGGTCGACCTCTCCCACTACCGCGACGAAGTGCTCCGCTGGACCCGCGCGGCGTGCTCGAACGAGATCGACGACGACGGCGACGAGTACATCGACTTCCCGGACGACCCTGGCTGCGACGGTCCCCTGGATCGAAACGAACGCGAGGGCCCGGGAATGCTCGACCCGTCGATCTGGATCGCAGGCGGTGCGTCGGCCGGCATCCTCGCGATCGGCGGGCTCGCCCTCGTACGGGCGCGACGGGGTGTCGTGGGACGCGGCCCGCGCGACGAGCGCGGCGACTAACGCGGAACGAGCACGCCCATCTCGACGAGCCCCTCGACGGCGGTCCGAACGGCCGCCTCCGGCTCGGGGATCACGTCGCAGAGGCGCTCGACGGTCATACCCGCCTTGGCGAGCTCGAGCACGGCGTCCTCGGTCTTGTCGAGGGAGGAACGCGAGAGCTCTTCCTGCTCGAAGTCGATCTCGAACGTCGTCGCGTCCTCGATCGGAATCGTCTGGAGCGCTTCGTCGTCCGCGCCGAACCCGGCGTCGAGATCGACGTCGACGTCTTCCTGTCCCTCTTCGTCGAGGGCGCAGACGGCGTCGAGGACGGCGGCGTTGAGCGGATTGGGAGTCGCGCCCTCGAGCAGGCTCTCTTCGGCGGTCGCCTCGAAGGTGAAGTTGCCCTCGCCCCAGCGGAGCATCGCCACGAGCGCATCGCGGCCCGTGAGCGCAGCGAGCTCGGCGGCGAGGAGATTGTTGTCCGCGAAGGCGACCCAGCCCTGCTCGCCGTCGCGCTCGACGACCAGCGTGCCCTGAGGCGCCGATGCGCCGAACATCTGGAGCATGTTCGCGAGGCCGAGATCCGCGAGCGATCCCGAGATTCCGCCGAGACGACTGCGATGGCCGGCCTCGCGGAGCGCTTCGATCACGCCGCCGGTGAGCGGGTCCGCCGCCTGGTTGCGATCGAAGGCGACGGCGACCGCCGCGATCCGACCCTTCTTGTTGGGCACCTGCCGGACGACCTTGCCGTCGATCTCGACCGACGGATCTCCCGTCGGGTGCCAGAGACAGACGCGCACGATCTCGCCGACCGGCAGCACGTCGCCCTTCATCGAGAGCAGGATCCCGGTCGAAGACAGGTCCCGCGACGTCGCCTCGAAGGGCGGTCGACTCATCGGCATCACGCGAACGGGCACACGCACCGCGCCCCGCTTGGCGCCGCGGCGTCCCTCGGCCTCGACATCGACGTCGGGCGAAGCCGCCTCGGTCGCCTCCTGACCGAGCAAGGGCTCGAACCGCTCGCGTAGCGCGGACGCGCCGGCTTCGAACTGAACCGCGACACCCGGCTTCGCCCCGCTCACGGCCATTTCCGGCGGAAGCACGTGCACGACTTCACCGTCGAGCACGAGGGCCGGTGCGCCCGTCCCGGCGTCGGGACCGTAGTCGAGCACGACCTCGACGCTGATTGCCTGGCGCACTTCGAAGCTCGCGTCGGTTTCCACGAACACGCCACGATTCGCGATGTTCTTCTCGAACTCGTCGCGCAGCGCGTCGGGAGACGCGAATCGGACTGTCAGCGTGTCGTCGGCCACGGAGCCCCGCCAGATGGGATGACGCACCACGCACGTGGTCGCCGACCGAAGAGCATCTCCGGTTCCGTGCGTTTCTTTTCGGCAGCCCGGGTTTTCCTCCGAAGGGAATCCGATACGGATCAAGTATGGGAATGAGCAACACAGCAACGCGTAGGCAACGAGCGCGCAGCCCCGCACGAACTCACCGGCAAGTCGCGTGCGCCGATCGGCGCCGCCAACCCGCGCGATCCCCTGAACGACTCCCCTGAACACTCCCCTGAACTATGGAGCTGCCCAGCTAGAAGTCCGTGTCCTCTTCCTTGACCGCGCGGAAGAGCGTCAGCTGGGGCGCTGCGGTCGAGGCGTCAACGGGAACCGGGTACTCGTCGGAGAAGCAGGCATCGCAGATGCCGCGCTTGAGTTCCTTGGCCGCGGTCTGCCGCAGGCCGTCGACGGACAGATAACCGAGGCTGTCCGCACCGATCTTGTCGCGGATCTCCTCGACCGTGTACTGGCAGGCGATCAACTCCTCGCGGCTCGGCGTGTCGATCCCGTAGTGACACGGCCCGATCGTCGGCGGCGACGAAATCCGCACGTGGATCTCCCGCGCACCCGCCGCGCGCAACATGCCCACGATCTTGAGCAGCGTCGTGCCGCGCACGATCGAGTCATCGACGAGCACGATCCGCTTGCCGTCGAGGAAGCCCTTGATCGGGTTGTGCTTCACGCGGACCTTGAAGTCACGGATCGTCTGGGTCGGTTCGATGAAGCTGCGGCTGACGTAATGGTTGCGGATCAGCGCCGTCTCGTACGGGATCCCCGCCTCCTCCGCGTACCCGAGCGCCGCGGCGTTTCCGGAGTCGAGCACCGGCGCCACCATGTCCGCCGGGACGTCGTGTTCCCGCGCGAGCACGCGGCCGAGCTCCTTGCGGTAGGCGTAGACGTTGTTGCCGACGAGGTTCGAGTCGGGCCGCGCGACGTAGATGTGCTCGAAGATGCAGAAGTGTTCCTTCGCATCGCGTTGCAGCGGACGGATCGAGCGCAACCGACCGCGCCGGATCACGACGACCTCCCCCGGCTCGACGTCGCGCTCGTGGGTCGCGCCGATCAGGTCGAGGGCACAGGTCTCGCTCGACAGGATCCAGGCCCCGTCCTTGCGGCCGATCGAGAGCGGGCGGAAGCCATGGGGATCCCGGGCGGCGATCAGCGCATCGTCGGTCAGCAGCAGGATCGAGAACGCGCCCTTCACCCGCGAGATCGCGTCGATGAAGCGGTCCTCCATGTGCCCTTCGCGCGACCGGGCCAGAAGGTGGAGGAGGACTTCACTGTCCGAGGTCGAGCCGAAGATGGCGCCGCGGCCCTCGAGCTCGCGGCGGATCACGCCCGCGTTCACGAGATTGCCGTTGTGGGCGATCGAGACCGGGCCACCGTCGGTGTTGGCGCAGATAGGCTGGGCGTTCCGGAGCATCGACCCGCCCGCCGTCGAGTAACGGACGTGACCGATCGCGTGGCGTCCCTTGAGACGCTCGAGAATCGGCGCGCCGAAGGTGTCCGCGACGAGTCCCATCGCGCGATGGGCCGTGTGTTCGCGGCCGTTCGAGGCGACGATGCCGCAGCTCTCCTGCCCGCGGTGTTGCAGGGCGTAGAGGCCGAGGTAGGTGAGGTGGCTGGCTTCGTCGCTGCCGTGCACGCCGAACACGCCACACTCGTCGTGGAAGTGGTCGGCGCGGTGGGCCTGCTCGAGGACGCGCAGCTCGTCCTGCGTCAGCCTGTCGAAGGGGCGGTTGCTCGGCGGACTCTGCGCCGCGAGCAGTTCCGGGGAATTCGACGACGGGGGGCGCTCGTGCTGCATGTCGGGCGAGGGGCTCCGGCCGGAAGGAGTTCGCAAGCGGGGGACGCGCGCGAGGACCGATCGCCAACCCCCGCGACGGCGCCAAGAGTAGACTAGCCTCCAGTCGGGTCAAACCAGACGCGTCTCGCTTGCCCGGTCTGAGGCGCTGGGGTTCCATGGCGCCGTCGCCCCCACGACGCCGCGCGGGGGCCGAACCCGGAGGCCCCCGGCCCGATGGCGATCGACCGCAAGCAGCTCGAAGCGCTCTGCGAATCCACCCTCGACGAGACGACCTTCGACGGTCTCGGGGAGCGGATCCAGGGCAAGGTGCGCGACAGCTACCTGGACCCCGAACGCGCGCCCGGCCGACGCACGATCGTCGTCTCGGATCGCGTCTCCTGCTTCGATCGCGTCGTTGGCACGATCCCGCTCAAGGGCCAGGTCCTCAACCAGATGGCCGCGTTCTGGTTCCGGGAGACCGGCAGCTGGCTGCGGCACCACCTGATCGACGTCCCGGATCCCAACGTCTCGATCGTGGAAGAGTGCAAGACGCTGCCCGTCGAGTTCGTGATGCGCGGCTACTTGACCGGCTCGACCTCGACGTCGATCTGGACCGCCTACGAGCGCGGCGAGCGCGAGTACTGCGGCCACCGCCTGCCCGACGGCCTGCGCCGGCACGAGAAGCTCGCGGAGCCGCTGCTCACGCCGACCACCAAGGCCGAGTTCGGGGACCACGACGCACTCACGTCCCGCGCGCAGCTGATCGAGAGCGGTGCGATCTCCGAGGCGCTCTACGACGAGGCGGAGACGATTGCCCAGCGGCTCTTCAAGGCCGGCAGCCAGTTCGCCGGCAAGCAGGGCCTGATCCTCGTCGACACGAAATACGAGATGGGACTCGATACGGACGGGAACGTGGTCGTGATCGACGAGATCCACACCCCGGACTCGAGCCGCTACTGGCGGAGCGACGGCTACGAAGCCGCGCTCTCGGCCGGCGAGTCCCCGCCGGCGATCGACAAGGAATACGTCCGCCTCTGGCTCGGCGAGCAGGGCTACAAGGGCGAGGGCACCCCGCCGGAGCTCCCGATCGAGGTCCGGGTCACCGCCGCCGAGCGCTACATCGCCGCCTTCGAGCAGGTCTCGGGCCAGCCCTTCGAGGCCGACTTCGAGGCGCCGGCGCCGCGGATCCGACGAAACCTGGGGATCGGCTGAGGGCGCCCTCCCCGCTTTCCCGATCGGCTCCGTCGACTAGCGCACGCCGTCGCCGACTCGCCGTCGGCGAGCAAGCGCCAGCAGGCCGAGCGCGACGAGGGTCGCGCTCGACGGTTCCGGCACGACGTTCAGCTGGATGCCGTCGACCGCTGAACGACCGAAGCGCGGATCCAGACCGGAATGGCTCGAGTTGCCCTTCACCTCGAGGAGATGCGAGGTGGCGGTCGCATCGAACGTGAAGGACTCGTGGCGCCAGGTCTGGCTCCCGAAGCCCTCGTGTGCGACGAGATCCGTCGTGAACACCACCCCGGCGATCTCGACGATCACACCGGAATCGCGAGTGTCGGTCGGGAAGCCCGAGGTGTAGTTCTGCCAGCCACCGTTGCCCCACCAGAAGCTGAGCGAGTATGGCTCCCCGACGGTCAGCCCGGTCAGGGTCTGACGGATGTATTCCTGGTAGTCGAAGCCGCCGATCGCCGCGCCGATCAGGACGAACGTGCCGCCGTCCGGCGACGCGGACATGCCGTCGGCCCCGATGCCGCCGTCGAGGGCGGTCCCGCCCGGCGCCATCAGATCCACCGAGAAGCCGACCCAGCCGTCGGGCGCCGTGTTCTTGTCGGGCGTCGGGCCGTTCATGCTTCAGTTCGTCAGCGCGCTGGCGGACGAGGCCATGACCGCGCCGGCGACGAGGGCGATCAGACAGACTGAGATTCTCATGGGACGGACTCCTTCGCGGCGCTCCCAGGTGCGACCGAGAGGAGTCTGCTCGATGGGCGCACAGCGGCTTGAACCCGATCGGGGGGACACGGGCGCCGTGTTTCGGATCAGGAGCCTGTCGTTCCATGATCAGAGACCGGATCACCGGCTGCAGAGGCTGCGGGCGGCGGCGGTCGCTCGCTTGTAGGGAGCCCTCAGCTCGCTTGTAGGGAGCCCTCAGCTGGCTTGTAGGGAGCCCTCAGCTGGCTTGTAGGGAGCCCTCCGCTCGTCTGCAAGGAGCCCTTAGCTCGCCTGGAGAAAGACGTACCCGAGCATCATGTAGTACATGGTCGGGATGCCGAGCAGGTGGGCGTCGATCCGGTCGAGCACGCCGCCCATGCCGGGCAGGAGCGCGCCGGTGTCCTTGACCTCCGCGTCGCGCTTGAGGAGCGACTCGACGAGGTCCCCGACGATGCCGACGATGCAGAGCACGAAGCCGAAGAAGATCGCGATGCTCCACGGCAGCACGGCGGACATGTCCGGGAAGAACGTGTCGAAGAAGAACTTCGTGAGCAGACCCGCGAGCACGCCGGCGATGATCCCGCCGAGGGCGCCTTCGATGCTCTTGTTGGGCGAGACCCGCGGCGCGAGCTTGCGGCGGCCCCAGGCGCGGCCTGCGAAGTAGGCGCCGGCGTCGCAGAGCACGACCGGCACGAGCGCGAAGAGCATCAGGAAGATCCCGCTCTCCGGCGTGAGGCCCAGGGTGACGAGCAGCGCCGGATTCTGGTGTGCCGCTGCGGCGGCGTCGAATTTGCGGAGCAGGACCGCGTGCGAGAGCAGCCAGGCGACGTAGAAGACGCCGAAGAAGGTGCCCGAAATGCTGGCCATCGCCTCGTGGATCTCGTTCTTGCCGAGCTGCGCGACCATCAGCGAGAGGAGCGTGGCGGTCATCGCGAGCATCGCCTGATACTCGGTCCCGAAATACGCGAGCACCATGACGGCGAGGCCGAAGGCGAGACCGACGCTCTCGATCGGCTTGGCGCCCTTGTCGACGATCAGGCCGTAGAACTCGTGCTGAGCGAGCAGCCCGATCCCGATCACGACCGCGAGATAGATGAGTCCACCCTGGGCGATCGCCCAGATGACGAAGGGGATGAGCACCGCCGCCGTCGCCAACCGCGTGATCAGATCCTTGCGCTTCGCGGTCTTCTCGGCAGCGGCCTCCGCGGCGGCGCGCGCGGGATCGTCGTGGGCCGCGGCAGCGACCTGCGCACCCTGCCCACTCACGGGCGGCGCCGCGGACGGGGCGTCCGTTCCGGTCTCGTCGCCCGGCTGCGATGCGCCTTCGCTCACGTGTCTCGCCCCCCTCGACCGTCCCTAGCGACGACCGGTATGACCCCAGCCACCCTCGCCGCGCTCCGTCTCGGAGAGCGCTTCGACCTCGACCCAGACCGGCCGCGCGACCGCAGCGACGACCAGCTGGGCGATCCGGTCGCCCCGGGCGATCTCGAACGCTTCGCTGCCCGCGTTCATCAGCAGGACCTGGAGCTCGCCGCGATAGTCGGCATCGACGGTGCCCGGCGAGTTCGGGATGAGTATGCCATGCCGGAGGGCGAGTCCGCTCCGCGGGCGGACCTGCGCTTCGAAGCCGATGGGCAGCGCGATGCGCAGACCCGTGGGAATCAACCGCCGTTCTCCTGGATCGAGCCGGACGGGCTCGGTCACCGCCGCGCGCAGGTCGACCCCGGCCGCAGCGAGGGACTCCGTCTGGGGCAGCGGGAGGTCCGCGGCGTGCGCCTCGCGCAGAATCTCGACGCGAACCGGTTGGCCGGGTCGCAGGTGCAGGTGCTCGTCGGTCTCGGGTTCACCCATCACCCGTTCGTAGCGATTGACGCGCGGCGGGTCGAGGCCCGTGCGTCGGATGGCGGTCGCCCCGAACGAAACGCGGGGCCGAGCCATCGGCTCGACCCCGCGTCACGAGATCAGGATCTTCCGACGATTACTCGTCGTCGTCCTGCGCGGCCGTGTCCGCCAGCGCTTCCTTGCGGGAGAGCCGGATGCGGCCGGAGGGATCGATGTCGATGCACTTCGCGAGCACCTCGTCGCCCTCTTCCAGGATGTCGGTCACCTTGTCCACTCGGCCTTCTGCAAGATGACTGATGTGGATCAGACCGTCCGTGCCGGGGAAGATCTCCGCGAACGCGCCGAAGTCGGCGATCCGCTTGACCTTCGCCAGGTAGACGCGACCGATCTCGGCCTCCTGGGTCAGCTCCTCGACCATGGCCATCGCCTGGGCGACCGAAGCGCCGTCCGGACCGAAGACCGAGACGTTGCCCGAGTCTTCGACGTCGATCTTGGCGCCGGTGGTCTCCTGGATGGCCCGGATGACCTTGCCGCCAGGGCCAATGATGTCCCGAATGCGATCGGGCTTGACCTGCAGCGTCTCCATCCGCGGGGCGAACTCGTGGAGCTCCTCACGGCTACCGAGCCCGTGCAGCTCGTCCGCCGTGTCCTTGTCCATGCAGTCGAGGATGTGGAGCCGGCCCTGCTTCGCCTGACCGAGGGCCTTCTCCATGATGGCCCAGTCGATCTCGGTGACCTTGATGTCCATCTGGAGGGCCGTGATGCCGTCCCGGGAGCCGGCGACCTTGAAGTCCATGTCGCCGAGATGATCCTCGTCGCCGAGGATGTCGGACAGGATCACCGTCCGCTTGCCGTCGGTGATGAGGCCCATCGCGATGCCCGCGATCGGCGCCTTCAGCGGCACACCCGCATCGAGCAGCGAGAGCGTCGAGCCGCAGACCGCCGCCATCGACGACGAACCGTTCGACTCGAGGGTCTCGGACACGACGCGAATCGTGTACGGGAACTCCTCGTGCTCCGGCAGCACCGCCGTGATGGCCCGCTCGGCGAGCGTTCCATGACCGACTTCACGCCGACCCGGACCGCGCAGCGGGCGAGCCTCTCCGACAGAGAAAGGCGGGAAGTTGTAGTGGAGCATGAAGTTCTTCTTCCAGCGTCCACCCATGCCGTCGATCGTCTGCTCGTCGAAGCCCGATCCCAGCGTCGCCGTCACGACAGCCTGGGTCTCACCGCGCGTAAAGAGCGCGACGCCGTGCGGGCGCGGGAACGGACGAACCTCGACCGCGATCGGCCGGATCTGGTCGCTCGCGCGCCCGTCGATCCGCTCGCCGGTGGCCATGACGCGCTCGCGCATCAGCTCACCACCGAAGTCGTGGAGGATGTTCTTCACGTCGCCCTGGAGCTTCTTGAGCGCGCCCTGGCGCGCCTCGAAGTCGGCCAGGCTCTTGGCTTCGAAGGGCTCGTTGCGGAACTCCTCGAAGATCTCCTCGCGGACCTCCTTCTCGACGGCCTTGACCGCGTCGCCGCGCGACTTCTTCTCCTTGATCTGGAAGGCCTCGGAGAGCCGCTCGCCGGCCATCTTCTCGATGCGCTTCTCGAGCTCGGACTTGTCGTCCGCCTCGGGCATCACGAGCTTTTCCTTGCCGACCTTCGCCTGCAGCTCGGAGATCGCGCCGATGATCGTCTGGATCTCTTCGTGGGCGTGCTTGAGCGCCGAGAGGATGTCGTCCTCCGGGAGCTGCTTCGCGCCACCCTCGACCATCACGATCGACTTCTCGTTGCCTGCGACGATCAGCTCGAGATCGCTCTCTTCGAGATCCTCGGGCACGGGGTTGATCGCCCAGTCGCCGTCGATCCGGCCGATGCGCACCGCGCCGATCGGGCCGATGAACGGGATCTCCGAGATCGAGAGCGCAGCGGAGGCGCCGACGAAGGCGCACATGTCCGCGGGGAACTCGGGGTCGTAGGAGAGGACGGTCGCCGTCACCTGCGTGTCGTCGTTGTAGCCGTCCGCGAAGAGCGGGCGGATCGAGCGATCGATGAAGCGGCTGACGAGGACCTCGCGATCCGCGAGCCTTCCTTCACGCTTGAAGAAGCCACCCGGAATCTTGCCGGCCGCGGCGAACTTCTCGACGAAGTCGACGGTCAGCGGAAAGAAGTCGATCCCCGGTCGCGGGGAAGAGTGGACGGCCGTCACGAGGACGACGGTGTCACCGAAGGTGACGGTCACCGAGCCGGCCGCCTGCTTGGCGATCTTTCCGGTCTCGATGGTCATCGTCCGGCCGCCGATCTCGACGGACACGGACGTAGGTTCGAACCAATAAGGCATTACTTACTCACTTGTGTGTGCACCGACCTGACTCCCCTCATGTTTTTCGAGTTGGAGACCGAGGGTCCGTGCGGTTGATGACCCCGAATGGGATGCGCCCTCCCTGGACGCAATACGGGGCAAACGTATTCGTGGACGTCTTCCGATTCTTCGGAAAGCCCTTGAATACGGGATCACCCATGCGCGAATGGCTTGGGGGGAGTGCCGCGTCGCGGCACCGTTCGCGTATGGCCGACTCCCGCATCATGGGGTGGCCAACGCAGCGAAACGCCTAACGCCGGAGACCGAGCTCCTGGAGCAGAGCGCGGTAGCGATCCACGTCCTTGTTCCGGAGATAGTCGAGCAGGCGGCGGCGCTGGCTCACGATTTTGAGCAGACCACGGCGGGAATGGTGATCCTTGCCGTTGGTCTTGAAATGCTCCTGGAGGCCGGTGATCCGCTCCGTGAGGAGGGAGATCTGAACCTCGGGAGAACCAGTGTCGCCATCGCCGCGCTTGTGCTTGGCGATGATTTCGGCCTTCTTCGCTGCAGAGATCAAGTCGATTGACTCCTTGACATCCCACCGTCGTTCGCGGTTGGGATGGCCGATCGTGCGGTCAAAGCCTTCTCCTGGCGGAGCAGCTCGGACGGGGATCGACAGGTTGCGCTTCTCGTGACGCCGAGGTGTTGTGTGAACCGCCGATCGGTCCACCGGGAAGCCTTTGTTTTCGCATCATTTTTCGAACGGCGGGATTTTGACCGAGTCCTTGGGGGATTGCAACTCTCCGGCCGACCTTTTCGGCCAGCCGGGGCAATTGTGACCCGAACGGCCGCGATTCCGACCCGCCGATCGGCATCAGGAAGGCTCCGCGGGTAGCACCCGCAGCGGCCAGAGCCGGTGATCCGCTCGGATCTCGCCGACCGCCAGAAAGTCCCCGCCCTCGCCGAGAATGGAGATCCGCGTGCCGGGCTTGCGGTTGTGGAGCTCGCCGGCGGCGATGTCGCCTCCGTTCGCGAGACGCAGCCGCTGATCCTTCGAGAGCTCGAGCACCGGGAAGCCGAGGGCCTCCTCGGGCGAAATCAGCAGGTCGTCGATCGTGCCGTCCGCGGCCGCCGCCTCGAGGCGCTCGAAATCGTGCGCTTCCTCGAGGACGAAGGGGCCGGATCGGGTCCGCCGCAGCCCGCCCAGATGGGCGCCGCAGCCGAGGGCCTCCCCGAGGTCCGCCGCGAGCACGCGCACGTAGGTCCCGGCACTGCAGAGCACGCGCACGTCGAGCCCCGGCGAAGCGAAGCGCGTCATCTCGAGCTCGTCGATCGTGATCCACTTGGGGTCGCGCTCGACCTCCTTGCCCTCCCGCGCGAGCTTGTGGAGCGGGACGCCGTCCTTCTTGACCGCGCTGTACATCGGCGGCACCTGCTGCACGTCGCCGACGAACTTCGAGAGCGCGGTCTCGACCTCGCCCTGCCCCGGCAGCTCGCCGTCGAAGCGCTCGAGCACCTCGCCTTCGTGGTCGAGGGTGTCCGTGGTGGCGCCGAGCACGATCGTGCCGTCGTAGCCCTTGGCGCCGCCCTCGACGAACGGGATCAGCTTGGTCGCCGCGCGGATCGCGAGGGGCAACACGCCGGTCGCCTGGGGGTCGAGCGTGCCGAGGTGGCCCACGCGCCGGGTCCCGAGCCACTTGCGCGCGGCGTCGACGACGTCGTGGGAGGTCATCCCCGACGGCTTGTCGACGACCAGGAAGCCCGCGGGCCCCGGCGGCTCCGGCCGCCGCTTGCGATTGTTTCGTCTCGCCATCGGTCGCTACTCGTCGCTCACCACAGGGTCGTCGTCGGGGTCTTCCGGCGGGATATCGAGGGAGCGGATCAGCTCGAGGGTCTGGCTGCCCTCGGCGATCGAGTCGTCGAGCACCCAGCGAAGGTCCGGCGTGTGCCGCAACTTCACGCGCTTCGAGAGCGCCCGTCGCACGAACCCGGTCACCGACTCCATCGTCCGCTGCAGCTCGTCGGCGCGCCCGGGATCCGGATCCTCTCCGAGGGGGCTGTAGAAGATCGTGGCCGCGCCGAGATCCGGCGCGAGCTTCACCCGCGTGATCGTGAGCAGACCGATCCGCGGATCCCGCACTTCGTCGCGCAGAATCTGCGAAAGCTCACCGCGGATCTGCTCCGCCACACGCTGGACCCGGACCCTCTCGGCCAAACCCTCAACTCTCCTCGAGACCGTCGCCGGTCCCGTTCCCCAGGCTCTCGTCCCAGGGCCATTCCTCATCGTCGCCACCGCTCGGCAGCGGTCCTTCTTCTTCGAGCGGCATCCGCAGCGTCTCGACATCGCTCGCCAGCACCTGCGCCAGATGCATCTCCTCGACGAACCCCACAGCCTTCTCGAGCGCCCGCCGGAGCCCGACTTCATCGCTCCCGGTCATCGAAACCCCAAGCGTCGCCCGCTGCCACGTCCCCTGCCCGCCGACCTCGCCGACCGACACGTTGAACTTGTTGCGAAGCCGCTGCGCGATCGAACGCACCACCCCCCGCTTCGCCTTCAGCGACTGCGACTCCTCCACATGAATCTCGATGACAGCAACACCTACGACCATGAGACCACCCGCGTCACCAACGAATGGGCGTTCGCTCCAGCTGAAGCGACCGCCTCATCCGGCGAGGCGTTTGCTGAATCAAACCTGTTTGCTGAAACGGCGGAGCCGAGCCCCGCGCGCGAAGCGCGCGGCAAGGTAGAAAGCGAAACCCGTCCGCCGCGCAGCGGCGGACGTTTCTTCCGTACAACGACGAGTCAGCGACTGCTAGAGCGTCGCGGGACGCTCCTCCAGCTCGAAGACCTCGATGATGTCGCCGACCTTGACGTCGTTGTACGAAGAAACACCTATGCCGCATTCCATGCCGTTGATGACTTCCTTGACGTCGTCCTTGAAGCGGCGGAGCGAACCGACCGTTCCCTGGTAGACCTGGACGCCATCTCGGACGACGCGGCAATGGGCATGGCGAATGGCCTTGCCCTCGACGATGCGCGAGCCGGCGATCGTGCCGACCTTCGGAATCGTGAACGTCTCGAGGATTTCGGCCCGGCCGAGCATGTTCTCGGTCACGACGTTCGGCAGCAGGCCGGCCATCGCGGCCTTCACCTCGTCGAGCATCTCCATGATGATCGAGTAGGTGCGGATCTCGATGCCTTCGCTGTCGGCGAGTCGACGCGCCGCCGGATCCGGCCGCACGTTGTACCCGAGGACGATCGTGTCGCTCGCCGAAGCGAGGTTCACGTCGTTCTCGGTGATCGCACCGACGCTCGAAGAGAGCACCCGGAGCGAGACCTCGTCGGTCGACAGCTTCTCGAGGGAGTCGCGGGCCGCTTCGCAGGTGCCCTGCACGTCCGCCTTGAGGACGACCGTGAGCTCCTTCGGGCCCTCGCCTTCGGACTGGGCGTAGAACTCGTCGAGGGTCATCCGCGGCTTCGGAGCCGAGACCTGACCGCGCGCCTGGTCCTCACGATGGTCGACGATCTGCTTCGCCACGCGGTCGTTCTCGACGACGTGGAAGGCAGCGCCTGCCGGCGGCACGCCGGAGAGTCCGGTGATCGCGACGGGCGTCGAGGGATCCGCGGCCCTGAGGCCCTTCCCCTCGTCGTTCTGCATCTGCCGCACGCGGCCCCACTCGGTTCCGACGACGACGGTGTCGCCCTTCTTGAGCGTGCCGTCCTGCACGAGCAGCGTCGCGACCGCGCCGCGACCCTTGTCGAGGCGAGCCTCGAGGACCGCACCGCTCGCGCGGCGCTCCGGGTCGGCCTTGAGCTCGAGGACCTCGGCCTGCAGCGCCAGCATCTCGAGCAGCTGCGGGAGGCCTTCGCCGGTCTTGGCCGAGACGTTCACGCAGATCACGTCGCCACCGAAGTCTTCCGGCACCAGGTTGTGTTCGGTCAATCGCTGGCGCGCCTTCTCCGGGTCCGCGTCGGGCAGGTCGCACTTGTTGACCGCGACGACGATCGGGCAGTTGGCCGCCTGGGCGTGCTCGATCGCTTCGACCGTCTGGGGCATTGGTCCCTCCGTCGCGGCGATCACGAGGACCACGAGGTCGGTCACCGCCGCGCCGCGAGCGCGCATGGCGGTGAACGCGGCGTGACCCGGCGTATCGATGAACGTGAGACGCTGGCCGCCGGTCTCGACCTGATAGGCGCCGACGTGCTGGGTGATGCCCCCGGCCTCGCCCTCGGTCACCTTCGTCTCGCGGATCGCGTCGAGCAGAGAAGTCTTGCCGTGGTCGACGTGGCCCATGACCGTGATGACGGGGGGGCGCGTGGTCTCGTTGCCGGTTGCCTCGGCGGGCTCGCCTTCCGCGATGTCGGGCGCCGTCGGCGCGACGTCGAGGAACTGTTCTTCCTTGAAGCCGACGTCCTCGGCGTCGAAGCCCATCTCGGCCGCGATCTTCAGGACGGTCCCGAAGTCGATCCGCTGATTGACCGAGACCATGATGCCGAGGGCCATGAGCTTGCCCTGGATGGCCGGCGCCTTCAGGCCGGCCTGCTTCGCGAGCTCGCCGACGCTGATGTCGCCCTCGACCTTCACGAGTCGGGTCTGGCTCGCGGCCACCGCCGGCGACGGCTTCGGCGAGAGCTTGTCCCGGCGACGCGCGCGCGGGTTGATCATCGGCTTCTGCGCGGAGACCGGTGCGCGGCGCTGCTGCGGACCGCGACTGGTGATCTGGCGCGCGAACTGCTCCTGCTCCTGCAGGTTCACGACCTCGCGGACGCGCTTGCGCGCCTTGCCCTTCCGATCGGGCGGACCGGCGCTGTCGTTGGCGGGGCCGGTCTTCTCGTCGCGCGCAGCGGCCGGTCCGGCGGCCGGGCCGGTCGGTGCCACCGCGGGGGCGACGGGCTGCGGCGCCTCGACCGGGGTCTCCTCGGGCGTCTCGGCGGGCGCTTCGGCCTCCGCCGCGAGCGGCTCCGGAACCGGCTCCGCCGCATCGACGGCCGGCGCTTCGGGCTCGGCGGCCTGCTCGGGGACGACCTCCGGCTCGGGCTCGGGCTCCGGCGCCTTCTTGCGGCGTCGGCGAACGACGGTGGTGCCCGCCTTGCCTTCGAGCCGGCGCTCGTCGACGTTCTTCTTCGACTTCCCGCCGCCGCCGAGCTTCTCGCGAAGCAGCTCGACCTGCTCCTCGTCGAGAGAGCCCATCGCGTTCTTGAGCTCGACGCCGTGCGTGCCGGCCTGCTCGACGAACTCATTGCGCTCGATGCCGAGTTCTTCGGCGAGCTTGTATGCCCTGATCTTTGCCATCTGTTCCTGCTAGTTCCGGGGCGGCCCGCCTGGCCCGTCCCCACCGGCGACGCAACCTCTGCGTGCGCCGGGAATCGATTGTCTATCCGGTCATCGGAACGTTCCCGTTCGAATCGCCGGCCATCTTCGTGATGCCCGGCCCGTGTCCATCATTCTCCGCGGTCCGCCGCGGGCCCCGACGGGGGCTGACGCGGTTCGCCGTCCGGCGTCGGCTCGGGCGCGGCCGCCGCGACCTGCTCGGCCTCGGCACGCACCCGCTCTTCTTCTTCGGCCTGCTGTCGGGCCTTCTCTTCGTCTTCCTCGGCCTTGACCGAGACCAGCTCCGCCGCCTTCGTCTTGATCGCGGCGGCGCCGTCGTCGTCGATTCCGGGCAGCTGGGTCAGCACCTCGACCGCGCACTCGGCGAGGTCCTCGAGGCTCGTGATGCCCTGCTGGAGCAAGAGCTCCGCTTCCGGCTCGCCACAGCCCTCGACCGCGTCGACCGCGCGCGCGAGCCATTCCGCGATCTCGCGCATCTTGGTCTCGCTCTTGATGTCGATCTTCCAGCCGGTCAGCTGGACCGCGAGGCGCACGTTCTGGCCGCGGCGACCGATCGCCAGCGAGAGCTGGTCGTCCGGCACGATCACGTCCATCGCCTGCTGCGCCTCGTCGATGATCACCTTCGACACGGCGGCCGGGGAGAGCGCGCTGCAGACGTAGCGCGCGGCGTCCGCGCTCCACGGCACGATGTCGATCCGCTCGCCGCGCAGCTCCTGCACGACCGCCTGGACCCGGCTGCCCTTCATGCCGACACACGCGCCGACCGGGTCGACGTCCGAGTCGCGGGAGACGACCGCGATCTTCGAGCGACCGCCGGGCTCGCGCGCGGCGGACTCGATCGACACGATCTTCTCGTACATCTCCGGCACTTCCTGCTCGAAGAGTTTGACGAGGAATTCCATGTTGCCGCGAGAGAGGACGATCTGCGGGCCCTTCGCGACCTTGTTGACCTCGACGACGTAGGCGCGGATGCGGTCGCCCGGGCGATAGCTCTCGCGCGGGACCTGCTCCTTGGCCGGGATGATGGCCTCGGCGCGGCCGAGGTCCACGATGATCGCGCCCTTCTCGAAGCGGCGGACGATGCCGTTCACGACCTCGCCCTGGCGATCCTGGTACTCGTCGAAGGTGTTGTCGCGCTCCGCGTCGCGGATGCGCTGGATGATCACCTGCTTGGCGGCCTGCGCGAGGATCCGGCCGAAGTCGGTCGTGTCGAGCTTCACGCCGATCTCGTCGCCGATCTCGACGTCGGGGTCGTAGTCGCGCTGGGCCTCGGCGATCAGGATCTGGCTGTCGGCGTCGGTGATCGTCTCGACCACTTCGCGGAACTCGAAGAGCTCGACCTCGCCGATCTCGTCGTTGTAACGAGCCTCGATCTCCTTCTCGAGGCCGAAGCGCTTGCGCGCGGCCTGGAGCATCGCCTCCTCGAGAGCACCGGTGATCTCGTCACCGTCGATGCCCTTGTCCTTGGCGATCTGATCGATTTCGCGTTTGAGATTCTGCCCAATCATGATTTCTCCACCCGGCCCCTGGCCGCTCCCGAACGCTTCTTCCGGACGGTCTTGTGTTTGCCGGGCTTGCCCGGCTTGCCCTGTTTCCCGAAGTCAGCGCTCGTGAACTCGTAGATCGTGTTGGCCTTCTCGACCTCGTCGAAGGGAATCGAGAACGACTCTCCATCGACGTCCATCTTGACGACGGTCTGCGGGGTGTCTTCCACCGCCACCAGCCGTCCCCTGAATCGTTTGCGCCCTTCGAAGGGGCGCCGCGTGCGCAGCTTGAGCTCCTGGCCCACCGCCGCTCTGAAGTCCTTCTCCCGTCCGAGCAATCGATCGAGTCCGGGCGACGACACCTCGAGCTGGTAGGCCCCGGTCATCGCATCCGCTGCATCGAGCAGCGTCTCGACCTCCCGCGAGATCGCCACGCATGTCTCGATCGGCACTCGCCCGTCGGCGACCGGAGAGTCCACGATGATCCGCAGCAGTCCCTGGCCCCGATTGCGAGCGATCTCGACGTCCACGAGCTCGCATCCGCGCTCGTCGACGACCGGCTCGATCATGTCGCGCAGCTCCTCCGGGATGTCCCGATAGATTGCCTGCTTCCTCCCTCTCTAGTGGGTCCTCAGTGGGTCCTTGAATTCGATCTGACGCCGACTCAGCCCGCGAATCGCGCGATTCCGTAACCCCGGGCTCCAAAACGAAAAAAAGCGGACGAAACGCCCACTTTCCCGGCGGCTCCGAGCGACCTTCCACAGCCAAGAAACGCGGCTGGAGACGGTCGATCGACCCGAAAAGCTTTCACCCTCGAGCCGCCTGGGCAGCTCGAGAGCCCGCGCAAATTATAGGAAGGCGGGGGGAATGGCAAGCAAGCTGCATTCTCGTGAGGCAATCCCCGCAGGGCCCGCCCGAAACGAGGGCTGGCTCAGCCGACTTCGAGGGCGCCGGTCAGGTCGGCGACGCGGGCGAAGCCGTGCTCCGCGGCGTAGTCGGCGATCCCCTGCGCGATGCGCTCGGCGGCGCCCGGGTCGAGGTAGTTGAGCGTCCCGACCTGGATGGCCGACGCCCCGCAGAGCAGGAACTTCACCGCGTCCTCGGCACTCGTGATGCCGCCGATTCCGCAGATCGGCAGGCGCACCGCCTGCGCCACCTGCCAGACCATGCGCAGCGCGATCGGGCGGATCGCCGGGCCCGAGAGCCCGCCCAACACGTTCGACAGGATCGGCCGGCGCGTCGCGACGTCGATCTCCATCGCCTGCACCGCGTTGATCAGCGAGATCCCGTCCGCCCCCTCGTCCTCGCAGACCTTCGCCATGTCGGCGATCCGCGTGACGTTCGGCGAGAGCTTCACGAGCAACGGTCCCTCGGTCGTCGCGCGCACCGAGCGCACGAGCTCGCCTAACAGATTCGGATCCTGCCCGAACTCGATGCCGCCGGCCTTCACGTGCGGACACGAGGCGTTGATCTCGATCCCGGCGATTCGTGGATGCAGGGACACCTGCGCCGCGAGCTCCGCGTACTGCTCGGGCGCGGTCCCGAAGGCGCTCGCGATCACGACGACGTCCGCCGGCAGCGCGGGCAGCTTCTCTTCGAGGAACGCCTTCACGCCGACGTTTTCGATGCTGATGGCGTTCAGCATGCCCGAGGGCGTCTCGCCGATTCGCGGCGGCGGATTCCCGAAGCGCGGCTCGAGGGTGAGGCTCTTGGCGACGAAGCCGCCGATCTTCTCGAGGTCGAGGAAGGGCGCGAACTCGGTGCCGTAGCCGAAGGTGCCGCTGGCGGTCAGCACGGCGTTCCGGAGCGGGATGCCCGCCAGCGCGACGCGTTCGTCGACCGCCATCAGGGAAGCCCCTCCCAGGCGATCTCGCGTGCATCGAAGACGGGTCCCGCCTTGCAGACGAGCGAGAAGCCGCCTTCCGCGCGCGGCGCCGCGCAGCCGAGGCAGACCCCGAATCCGCAGGCCATCGGGTTCTCGAGGGAGACGAGACAACCCGCGCCGTGATCCGCCGCGAGGTCGGCGCAGGCGCGCATCATCGGCGTCGGGCCGACCGCGAAGACCGTCGCGGAAGCGCCCGCCTTGGCGAGCCGCTCGCCGAGGGGCACCGTCACGAAGCCGCGCTGGCCTTCGCTGCCGTCCTCGGTCGCGCAGACCAGCTCGACGCCCTCGTCCGCGAGCGCCGCGAAGTCGCCTCGCCCGATCAGGTCCGGCGCGCTCCGCGCCCCGAGCATCACGACCACTTCGCGCCCGACCCCGGCGAGCGCCCGCGCGAGCTCGTAGAGGGACGCGATCCCGGTTCCGCCGCCGGCCAGCAGCGCGGGTCCACCCGCGCCCTCGACCGGAAATCCTTCGCCCAGGGGCCCGACGATCGACACGCGCTCGCCCTCATCGGCCTCGGAGAGCAGCGTCGTGCCGCGCCCGACGACCCGGTAGAGCAGCTCGACCTCGAAGGCCCCGTCCACGCGATGCTCGCGGTAGACCGCCATCGGTCGCGGCAGCAGCGGATCCCTCCGCGGCACGCTCGCCTCGGCGCCGGCGCCCACCATGACGAACTGCCCGGGCAGCGCGCCGGGCCAGTCGTCGACCCGGAGCCGGAGCTTGCGGCCGTTGCCGTCGACGACGTTCGAGACTACGAGGCCATGTCCGCGAATCGGAGGATGCGCGGCCGGCACGCTCGCGAGCGTGGTCTGGTTCGCGCTCAATCGCCGCTCCCGTGGTGGTGGTCGTCGCCCGCGCCACCCGCCGCGGAAGGTGCGGTCCAGGTCAGCAGCAGGGCGTCGTCGCCGTCGGGGTAATAGCGTGCCCTTCGCCCCACGACCACGAATCCCACCGCCTCGTAGAGCGCGAGGGCCGGTCCGTTCCGGGAGGCCAGCTCGAGACGGAACTCGGCCACGCCGCCCGCGCGCTCGGCGGCCATCAACTCCTCGAGGAGTAGCCGCCCGCGCCCCTCGCGGCGCCGCTCGGGGTCGACCGCCACGACGTCGATCTCGACGACATCGTGGTCCACCCGACGCCCGACCACGCAACCGACCAGGTCGCCGGCGTCATCTTCCTGCCACATCAGACTGCTGCCCTCCGACGCGAGGGCGTCGCGCACCTGTGCAGCGCTCCAGGGATGCGGCATCGCGCGCGCGATCAGCGCCGTGACGCCCTGGACGATCGCGTGTTCTTCACCCCGGTCTGCCGTGTGAGCCGTGTCGTCTTCCAACCGCTCTCCCACCCGCGCCTGGGGCCCGGATCCCATCGGTTCCCAACGCGAAATCGGCCATCAAGCGCTGCCCCGAACAGGTCGATAGAGGAGTCCGGAGAACCCCCGATCCGCCCCGAGAGAGGCAACGTTGGCCACTGGTCTCGACGCGCAGCAGAAGATCTTCTCGACCAACCCCGATGATCGTCGGGCGTTCGAAGCTCTCGAGGAGCACTACTTCCTCGAAGGAGACTGGGAGGCGCTCGTCGCACTCTACCGCGCTCGCCTCGACGCGCCGTCGGTGTGCGACGCGCTCGACCAGAAGAGCCCGCTGCTCTTCCGCCTGGGCCAGATCCTCGAGGAACGTGTCCTCGACCTGGACACCGCGACCGAGATCTACTGGGAGCTCGCCCGCCTCGACCCGAGCAATCGCCCCGCCCTGCGCCAGCTCCGCGGCATGCACGAGCGCCGTGCACAGTGGGACATGGTGCTGCAGATCGCGGAGCTCGAGAGCCAGACGTCGATGCCGTCCTACGAGCGCGCGGTCTTCGAGGCCGAGCTCGGCCGCACCTGGAAGGAACATCTCGACGATCCGGACGAAGCGCGCGCCGCCTTCGAGCGCGCCCTCGAAGCCGATCCCGACTTCCCCGCCGCCCTCGAAGGACTCGCCGCGCTCCACCAGGAAGCCGGCCGTCTGCGCGAGGCCGCGACGATCCTCGAACGCCTCACCGATCGGCTGCGCGGCCCCGAGCGCGCGCCGGTCTGGATCGCCCTCGGTTCGCTCTATGCGGGCCCCCTCGACGAGCGCTCCCAGGCGCGGCGCTGCTTCCAGTCCGCCCTCGAAGACGACCCCTTCCAGGCGCCCGCGGTCGAGTGGTCCCTGCTGCTGGCCACCGAAGCCGAGGACTGGACCGAGGTCTCCGATCTCCTCGAGAGCCGATTCGATCTCGCCTCCGGCGCCCGGGCCCGGGCGGCGATCGCCGTCGAGGCGAGCCAGATCCAGCTGAACCATCTGAACTCGTCGGCCCGCGCCCGCGCCTGGGTCGACCGGGCGACCGAGCTCGGCGCCCACGAGGCCTCCGTCGTGCTCGCGGCCTGCGACGTCGAGCGGGCCGACGGCGACCGCGACGCGCTGCTGGAACAGATCGACAAGCTGATCGACCTCGCCGGCGACCACACGCCCCGCGCGCTGTTGATCGAGGGCGCGGAGCTCCACGCGGACTTCGGACATGACGAGCAGGCCCTCGCGGCAATCCGAACGGCCGCGGCACGGCCGGGACCCGACGACGAGCAGGTGCTGCTGCTGCACGCGAGACTGCTGCGCGACGGCGATGCCAAGCGCGAGCTCGCCGACGTGCTCGAGACGCTGACGGAGCTCGACGGTACGCGATCGGCGGCGAGCCGCGCCGCGCTGTTGCGCGAGCTCGCGACGATCCAGGAAGAGGACCTCGGCGAGCACGCGAACGCCGGGCAGACCTGGCGCCGCGCATTCGATCTCGAACCCGGGGAAGGCACGGCCCTCGATGCCCTCGAACGACTCCACCGCAAGCTCGACGACTGGGGCGCCCTGCGGGACGTGGTCGACCTCGCGATCGAAGCGGCGGGCGACGATGCATCGGCCGACCTCGTGGCACGACAGGGCACGCTGCTCTTCGAGCACTTCGACGACACCACGCGCGCGCGTGAGCTCTTCGACCGGGCGCTCTCGGTCGACGACACCTGCGAAGCCGGGCTGCGTGGACTCCGCGCCGTGGCCGACGAGACCGGCGACCCGGACCTGCTGCTCGACGTCTGCACCCGCGAGGCGCGCGACTGCCGGGGCGGCGTACAGATGGGCGAGCTGGTGCGAAGCGTCACGCCCGTGCTCGAGTCGCGGAACGACCTCGACGGCGCCCTCGAATGGGCCACGCGATGGACGGACCTCGCGACCGGGGACACCGAGGCCTGGGGTCTGCGCGCGGACCTGGAGCAGCGTCTCGAACGCCCCGAAGCGGAAGTCGACTCCCGCCGCGCCCTCGCCCGCTTGCTTCGCGGGAGCGAGCGCGTCGAGGCGCTCGAGCGTCAGGCCGACCTGCACCGCGAGCTCGACCAACACACCGAGGCCGCCGTCGCGCTCGAGCAGGCCCTCGAGGACCGACCGGACTCGGTCGAGATCCTGACCGCGCTCTGCGGCGTCTATCGCGGCCTCGACCGGCCGCAGGACCTCTCGCGAGCGCTGCGTCTGCTCGCCGACCGGCTCCCGCCCGAGGAGCAGGCGGACCCGCTCGAAGAGCTGGCGGCGACCCTCCAGGATCCCCTCGGCGAGCTCGACACCGCGATCGTCGTTCGCTGGCGACTGGTCGACCTGCCGGACTGTCCGGCGGAGGCGCCCGGCAAGCTCGAGGCCCTGCTCGACCTCGCGGGACGTTATGCGGAGCTCTCCCACCTGCTCTTCACGCGAAGGCAGCAGCTCGGCGACGACTCGGACGCAGCCTTCGACCTCGACCTGCGACGGGCGACGCTGCTCCTCGATTCTCTCGGCCACTGCGACGAAGCGGCCGAGATCTTCGCGACGCTCCACGAACGCCATCCGGACAGCGACGAGATCCTGGATCTACTCGAACGCGCGCTCCGCGGGAGCGACGACGCGTCGGGACTCTGCGACCTGCTCGAACGGCGCGCGGGCTGGGCGGCGAACGACGAGGATCGCGCCGCCATCGAGCTCGAACGCGCGACGCTCACCGACGAGGCCCTCGGCGAGAAGGACCGCGCGTGCGACCTCTACGAGCGCATCCTCCGCGACTACCCGGACGCCCCGGCGGCGGATGCCGCGGAACGCCGCCTCGAGGGACTCCTCGAAGCCGAAGCGGAATGGGACCGGCTGCGCGACCACCTCGAGCGCCGCGCCGAGAGCGCGACCGAAGACGACGAGACGAGCCTGCGCGAGCAGATCGCCACGCTCTGCCGCGACCGGCTCCATGACCCCGCCGGCTGCGCCGAACAGCTCGAACGCATCGCCGAGCTCGGCGACAATCGCGTCCACGTGTGGCAGCAGCTCGCGGATCTCTACGCCCACGAGCTGAACCGACCGGCGGACTGGTTGCGCGTCGTCGAAGCGGAGCTCGAGACCGATCCCGACTCCGAACGCGAGTTCACCCTGCGCGTCAACGCGGCACGACTCTACCTCGACGTCGAAAAGCGACCCGAGGACTGTGACGAGACGGTCGCCTACGCGCACTACGAACGCGTGCTCGAGCTCGATCCGGCCCACGCGGAAGCGGCCGAAGTCCTGGCGATGCACTACGCGCAGGACGGCCGGCACGACGAGACGGCGCGGATCCTCGAGTCGCGACTGGCGCACCTGGACGACGCGACCGCCGCCGACGCGCTCGACCTGCGCCTGCGGCTGGCATCGCTGTACTCGATTCGCCTGGAAGACGACACCCGCGCTCAGCCGCACTTCGAGGCCGCCCTCGAAGGACTCGGCGCGCGCCCGTCCGTCGCGGATCCACTGGCGGAGCTCTACGCGCGCGCGAACGATCACGCGCCGCTGGTCGACCTGGCGAGACAGGTGCTCGAGCGCGACGACGTTCAGGCGCAGGCCCTGCCCTGGCGCGTGCGCCTCGGCCGCGGCGAGCACGCCCTCGGACACTACGACGAAGCCGCGGTCGCCTACCGCGCCGCGCTCGTCGACTCGCCCGACGATCGCGAGATCGAAGACGCATTGATCGAGATCTACGAGCGCGTGGACGAGGTCGAGCCGCTCGCGGAGCTGCTCGAGAAGCGCCTGCCCTTCGCGCGCGAAGACGAGACGATCGAGCTCCGCCTGCAGCTGGCGCGCCTCCACGCGGACGGACGCAACGATCCGGGCGAGGCGCTGCGGCATCTCGAATGGATCCTCGACTCGCACCCGCAACACCGCGACGCCTTCGAGCGTGCGGTCGAGCTGGCCCAGCGGATGGAGGATCCCGAGCGGCTGCTCGCGCTCCTCGACCGCGCCCTCGAGACCACCCTGCCCGACGAAGAACGCGCCGAGCTGCTCGAACGCCGCGCGCACCTCCTCGCCGACGCCCTCGACAATCCGGAACAGGCGGTGCTCAGCTACCGCGAAGCCCTCTCCTTCGACCGCCAGCGCGAGAGCGTCCGACAAGCGCTCCGGGCCCAACTCGAGCGCCTCGAACGCTGGCCGGCCGTCCTCGATTGTCTCTTCGTCGAGGCGATGGAGTCTCCCGCCGGCGAGCGCGTCGCGCTCTACGAAGAGGCGGCGACGGTTGCCTGGTCGCGGGTGAGCCCCGACGCGTCCCTGCCCTGGCTGTCGCGACTCCGTGAAGAGCGCCCGGGCGATCCCGAGCTCGTCGCGCGCATCGCCGAGGTCCATCGGCGCGCCGGCCGCTTCGAGGCCGCGCTCCGTTCGCTCGATCAGGAGCTCGGTCTGCGCGAGACCGAAGAAGAGCGCTGCGACCTGCACCTGCAGCGCGCTCGCCTGCTCGAGCGCGAGCTTCACGCGCCCGGCCGCGCGATCGCCGCCTATCGCGACGCGCTGGCGGAAGCGGAACGACCCGACGAGATCCTGAGCGAGCTCGACCGCCTGCTCGACTTGATGGGACGGCCGGGCGACCGGGCCGAGATCCTCGAGCAGCGCATCGAGCGCCAGCCCGAGGACGACCGCACCCCCCTGCGCCGGACCCTCGCCTCTCTCTACTGCGTGGACCTCGCCAAGCCCGAGCGGGCCGTCCCGCACCTCGAGGCGAACGTCGAAGCCTGCAGCGACCCGCACGACCGGATGGCCGCCCTCGGCGCGCTCGAGGCGGCGCTCCGCGCGGCCGGCTGGCACGCGGACTGGATCCGAACCGCGGAGCAGGAGCTGCAGCTGATCGAGGTCGAGCCCGAGATCCGTGAGAAGACGCCGCCCGAGTTCGAGCGCTACCTCCGCGAGGAGCTCGCGCGCACCTGGGACGAGCTGATGGGCGATGCGGACCGCGCGCTCGCGCACCTGCGCGTGCTCTGCGCCGACGCCGAGCACGCGACGCCCGAGCAGAGCGCGCGCCTGCGCGACCTGTTGCGCCGCACCGGACGCCGCGCGGAGCTCGCGCACGCGCTCGCGACGCATACCGAAGACCGTTCGGGGACCGCCGCGGACTGGCTCGAGCTCGCGCAGCTACGCGAAGACGCGCTGCTCGACCTGAGCGGGGCCCGGGACGCCTATCGCGAGGCAGAGCTCGACCCCGAGCTGCGGCTCGAAGCGATTCGCGGACGCCGACGAACGAGCGAGCGCCTGCGCGAGTGGGAAGCGCTGGTCAGCGCCTTCGAAGACGAGTTCGACCAGACCGACGCGCTCGACAAGCGCGAGCGCGTCGCCATCGCGCGGCGCCTCGGCGACCTCTGCTGGCAGCGCCTCGGCTCGGGCGAGCGGGCGGCCGGCGGCTATGAGCGCGCCCTCGAGCTCGCGCCGGAGGACCTGGGCGCCCTGCGCAGCCTGATCGACGTTCGTGAGGCCTGTCAGGAACACGCCCGCACGATCGAGCTCTACCGCCGGGAGCTCGAGATCCTGGGCGACGACGAGACCACGAGCCCGCGCCGCGGGGAAATCTGGCTGCGGCTGGCCACGCTCTGCGCCGACTCGACCGGCCAGCCGACCGAAGCGATCACCGCCTATCGCGAAGCCGCCGAGCTCGAGCGCCTGTCCGCGCGCGACGAGCTGCGGCTCGCGCGCCTCTACGAATCCACCGAGGACGCTTCGGCGTTCTGTGAGACGTTCGGACGTTGGTGCGATCGTGACGACAGCGGCGCCGCGGTGGCCGATCATCTCGAGCTGGCCCACGCGCTGATCGCGCAGGGTCGGACGGACGACGCCCTCGCGCGCTGCGAGCGGGCGACCACGGTCGACCCGGAGAGCGCGCGCGCCTGGCGCCTGCGCGGCGATCTGGATCGCGACGCGGAGCGCTTCGAGGACGCCGCGCACGCCTTCGAGCGCGCGGCCGATCACGCGCCCACGGACGTCGCGGCCACGGACTGCGTGTCGGCGGCGGCGTGCCTCGAACGAAGCGACGAAGCGAACGGACTCGAGCGGGCCCACGCGCTGCTCGAGCGCGCGACCGAGCTCGACGTGGCCCATCTCGACGGGCACGCGCTCCGCACCCGTGTCGCGGGCGCCCTGGGACACGACGAGGAGACCGAGCACGAAGCGATCCGGACCCTCGAGCTCGCACGCGCCACGGACCTCGACCCGGAGCAGCGCCTCGAAGTGGCCGCCCTCGGTGGCGCCGCCGCGCGGCGCCTCGGACATCACGACGAGAGCCGCGCGCTCTTCGACGAGGCGCTCGACCTCGACGCCGATCACGTGGAAGCGCTCGAAGGCGTGGCCTGGGCCCACTTCGAGGACGGCGACTACGCGGCCGCGCGCCCCTTCCTCGAACGACGCATCGACCTGCCAGGCGAGAACCCCGCGCGCGCTTCGCACCTCGCCATGATCGCCCAGGGCCTCGAAGCCGAGGAGCATCTCGACGCGGCCTGGGCGCGCTACGAGGACGCGATCGACGCGGATCGCGGGATCGAGACGGCTCACGAAGGCCTCGTTCGCGTGCACGAACGCGCGGCGCGACCCGAGGAGGCGATGAAGGCCCTCGAACGCTGGAGCGAATGCTCCTCGGATCGGCAGACCCGCGCTGCATCGGCGTTCCGAGCGGCGGAACACGCCCTCGCGCTCGACCGCAAGCAGACGGCGGCGACTCACCTAGAGTACGCGACCGACACCGACCCACAGCTGGCCCCGGCCTGGGTGCTGCTCTGCGATCTCTCCGCGGAACGGGCCTCCGAAGACGAGGTGCGCGCGCTCTGCGGCCGCGCCCTCGAGGTGATCGAACCGAGCCCGCTCTCGGCGCAGATCTCCCTGCGAGCGGCGAAGCTCGCAGAGATCGCCGGAGATCTCGACGAGGCCCGCGCG
Organism: uncultured Spirochaetaceae bacterium; assembly: GCA_964488255.1. Taxonomy (GTDB): domain Bacteria; phylum Myxococcota_A; class UBA9160; order UBA9160; family UBA4427; genus UBA4427. Next base: position 32,364 of record CAZAUR010000032.1, read on the forward strand.
CGCTACGGCGAGGCCGCGCGTTGGGATCCGCGAGCGAGCGAAGCGGCGCTCTGTGAATCGCGCCTCGCGCGACGCTCGGGAGATTGGGTCGATGCGGACGCGATTCTGTCGCGCTTCCTCGAGGCGCATCCGGACGCCGAGAGCCCCACGCTCGCCCACGTCCACCTCGAGCGCGGTCGACTGCTCTCGGGTCCGCTCGAAGACGTGGACGCAGCGATCGCCGCCTACGAAGCCACCCTGGCCCTCCAGCCCGACCTCGGGGTCGCGCGAACCGCCCTCGGCAGCCTGCTCTTGCACGCGCCAGAGCGTTGGCGCGAGGCGCTGGCGATTCATCGCGACCTGCTCGAGACGAACCCGACCTCGGCCAGCTCCCTTCGCTCTATCGTGCAGATCGCGCAGCAGCGCGAGCGCAGCGAGATCGCCGAAGGCGGCCAGGTCGTCCTGCGCTCGCTCGGACTCGCTTCGCCCGAAGAAGACGCCGCCGCGCCGGCGGGGCTCCGCGTGCCGATCCATCCGGGTCCGCCGATGGCCGACGCCGACGCCGAACGCCTGCGCCGGATCGCGCACCTCGTCTCGGAGGAGCTCGGAGACGTCTTGCAGGGGGCCGTGCCGGAGCGCCCGACCTCGAGCGACGGCGACGTCGACCAGGCGATCCAGAAGATCTGCGCCATCGAGGACGAGCTCTCTGCGGCAGGCCTCGCCCGCCTCGAGAGCGCCGATCGCGGCGCGCTCTTCTCGACCCTCGGCGCCCTCTTCCTCGACCCCGGCGGCAACGGCGCCGACAGCCCGTTCCGGGGCGGCCTCGACGCCGCCCTCGGTCGCTGGACCCGTCGCAAGGTCCGCCGGATCGTCGAGGAGACCACGATGGACGCGATCGAGCACCACGATCACGCGGCGTGGGGCGACGAGCTCCGCGCGATGGCGGCTGCTCAGGTCGTCGACCGCAACGGTGGCGACCTCGGCTCGGCCCTGCGCGCGCTGCTGGTGATGGATCCGGAGACCGCGGACGAACCCGCCTTCGAAGGCGCGGAGATCGCCACCCTCACGACCTCGAGCGCATCGGCGCGACGACTCCTCGTCCGCGTCCTCACGCAGCTCTGTGATCGCCTGGAAGGCGATCGTTAGTTCCGAAAGGCAGAGATCCCATGGCCAGGCGCACCCCGAAGAACACCCGAAAGCATCGGCGCATGACCGTCCGCATCCTGGTCGACTACCAGGCCCAGGGCGGGATCCATTGCGACTACGCGACGACCCTCGGCGCGGGCGGCATGTTTCTGCAGACGGAGATGCCGATGACCCGCGGCGAGATCGTGAAGGTCCGCTTCCGGATCCCCGGTGGCGAGGAGCTCCACGAGCTCGAAGCGCGTGTCACCTGGTACCACGCCGCGCGCGAAGAGCCGGACGGCAGCGTGCGCACCCCCGGCGTCGGCCTGCAGTTCACCGACCCGAGTCTGACCGCGCCGCTCGCGCGGGAGCTCGAGGACTACGGGGGCTAGCCACCGGCACGCAGATCGAGCGCACTCTCCCGCGCTCGCGCACCGCCCGTCATGTTAGGATCGACCTCGTCTCTCAAGAGCCGAGGAAGATCCATGACCGTGTCGCCCGGCGGGCCGCCGTCGACCCCCCTGCGGACCCCGCGCCGATCCGCCGTTCTCGCCGCCGCCCTGACCTTCGCGATCCTGCCGGGCGCCGTCTCCGCGAGCGACGACGGCCGACGGCTGACTGAAGCGGGCGTGCACGTCACCCAGGCCGACATCGAATCGGGCGACCTGTCCCTCGATGAACTCCGACACCAAGGCATGCTCGTGTTCTCGACCCCGTTCAACCGCGCGGACGGCTACGGGGACGGTCCGACCGACGGCATCGACCCGATTTCGCCCGGGCGGCGCCCGACGCTCCAGAACAACGGAACCCTGCTCCGGGTGAACGGCCTCGACGGCCAATCGTGCCTCGAGTGCCACTCCATCGTGAGCCACGCGAGCGTGCCGCCGGTCTTCGGGATCGGGGGCGTCGGCGGCAGTGTGAGCAATGCGATGTTCCAGCCGACGACGATCGATCCCGACGACGACGCGGGGGAGGGCTTCGCGAGGTTCGACGGACGCTTCATCAATCCACCCTTCCTGTTCGGCGCCGGCGGCGTCCAGCAGCTTGCCGCCGAGATGACCGCCGACCTCCACGCCCAACGCGAAGCGGCTCGGACGCGGCCCGGCGAGGCGGTCCGCCTGCGCAGCAAGGGCGTCGACTTCGGTCACATCGTCCATCTCGGCGTCGAAGGGGGGTTCGACACCTCCGACGTCGAGGGCGTCGACGACGATCTCGTCGTCCGACCCTTCGGTCGCAAGGGCGAGTTCGCGACGATCCGAGACTTCGACCGCGATGCCCTGCGGTTCCACTTCGGGATCGAGCCCGTGGAGGACGTGGGTGCCGACCTCGACGCGGACGGGGACGGCGTCGCGAACGAGATCGGGGTCGGAGCCGTCTCGGCCCTCGAGATCTTCGAAGTGACGCTGCCGCGGCCGGTGCGCGATCGGCCGACGAAGGCGAGCCGCCGCGGACGACGGCTCTTCGACGCGCTCGGCTGCGCCGCGTGCCATCGCCCCACGCTGGTCACGCGTTCGACCGATCTGGCGCTCTCGCTGCCGAGCGGATCCGGCGGGCCCCACGCCGTCATCGACCTCCGTGCAAAACGACCGGGCTTAGCTCCGAGCCGGCGCGGTGGCGTACGCGTCCCGCTCTTCGCGGACCTGAAGCGACACTACATGGGTGAAGCACTCGCCGAATCGTTCGGGAGCGATCTGGACGGCTTCTTCACGACCGCGCGCCTCTGGGGCGTCGCCGATACCGCGCCCTATCTGCACGACGGGCGCGCGCTCACCCTGTCCGAGGCGATCGCCATGCACGGTGGCGAGGCGGAATCCGCGACGGAGGCATTCATCGACCTCGACGAGCGGGCACGCCGCGACCTCGTCGCGTTCCTGAAGACCCTTCGCACGCCCCGCGACCCGACCGCGGACCTCGAGAAACGGGATCGCGGCAAGCGTCCCGAACGGGCGCGACGGCGTTAGGCCCGTTCGGCCAGAGCGCGCACCAGGGCGTGATGGAGGCGATGACCGGCCTTGTGCGCCGTCACGAAGGCGTGGAGCGGCGCGTCGAGCAGCGCCAGGTCCCCGATCAGGTCGACCGCCTTGTGGCGGACACACTCGTCGGGGAAGCGCAGCGGCGCTTCGTTCATCACGCCGACGTCGTCGAACACGACGGTGTTCTCGAGGGTCGCGCCCCGCGCGAGCCCGGCTGCGCGGACGGCATCGACGTCCTTCAGCAAGCCGAACGTGCGCGCCGGCGCCAGCTCCGTCGCAAAGGTCTCGGGCGTGAGCCGGTCGACGACGATCGACTGACGGCCGATCGCCGGGTGATCGAAGTCGATCCCGTATTCGAAGCCGAACGCGTCGGCAGGCTCCGCCCGCACGAAACGATCGCCGTCGCGAACCTCGACGGCCTCCCGCAGCGTGACCGGCGCATGGTCGGCGCGATCGACGTCCAGCGGCTTCCGGCCGGCCTCACGGATCAGCTCGACGAAGGGGGACGCACTGCCGTCGAGGACGGGCACTTCGCCGCCCTCGACACCGATGAAGACGTGGCCGATCTCCATGCCCACGAGCGCCGCGAGGAGGTGCTCGACGGTGGCGACCTGCCCCCCGTCCCAGTCGGGGACGCCGAGAACGGTCGCCCGGATGTCGTTCCGGACCGATTGGATCCGGACCGGGAACTCGACGCCGTCGTAGTTCCCCATGTCGCGGCCGGTACCGAGCGCGGGCTCCAGGCGGACGGTGGCCGGTTCGCCGGAATGCAGTCCCGTTCCAGAGACTTCGACCGATTTCGCGATCGTCGCCTGCGACACGCGCTGCCCTCCTCGCCGGACGTCGCCGGCGGGGCGCAGCGTAGCGCGCGGCGCTACTCGTTCGTCTTGTCGACCCCGACGGCCGCGCCGTTCTGCAGCGAGGCGCGCACCTCGGTCAGGATCTCCCGCGCCGACTGGTAGCGGTTCGCCGGATCCTTCTCGAGACAGCGCTCGACGATCTGGCCGAGCACGTCCGGCACGTCGGGCTTCAGGTCCTGCATCCGCGGCGGCGCGGTATGGACGTGGTGGTAGGGGATGTTGCCCTCCTTGAAGGGCACGGTCCCGGTCGCCATCTCGAAGATCGAGATGCCGAGGGAATAGATGTCGGTGCGGTGGTCGATGTTCTTGCCGAGGGTCTGCTCGGGGCTCATGTAGTAGGGCGTGCCCGCGACCACGGTCGTGTGGTTGCGCGCCTCCTCGACGACCTTGGCCAGGCCGAAGTCCATGAGCTTCGCCTTCTTGTCCCGGGTCCACATCGCGTTCGCGGGCTTGATGTCGCGATGGACGACCTTCTTCTCGTGGGCGTAGGCGAGGGCCTCGCTGATCTGCATCAGCACGTGGAGGATGCCCGAGGGCGAGATCGCCCCACGCCGCTGAAGGATCTCCTTGAGGGTCGTGCCCTCGACGTACTCCATCGCGATGTAGTAGCGGCCCGCCTGCTCGCCGGTGTCGTAGACGGTGACGATGTTCGGGTGGTTCAGCTTCGCCGCGGCCTGGGCCTCGCGCATGAAGTTGTTGATCGCCTGGGCGTTCTCGGTCAGCGCCTGGGGCAGGACCTTGAACGCGACCAGGCGGTCGAGGACGGTGTCCTGGACCTTGTAGACGATGCCCATCCCGCCGCGTCCGAGTTCGCCGACGATCTGGTAGCGCTGGTCCTCGGCTCGCTGGTTCGGAGTCCGGTCCACTCCCGGGACGTCTCCCGCCCCCGCGTCGGTCATCGCCGCGATCGGCTCGTTCTGCTGCGCGACCGCCCGCGACTCGGCGAGCCGGTTCTCGACGTCGCGGTAGTGATAGTCGAAGGCCATCACCTTTTCGAAGATCTCGACCGCTTCCCGCGCCTTGCCGTCTTCCTGGTAGATCACGCCGAGCTTGTAGAATCCGTCGACGCTCTCGCGCGTGAGCTCGGTGTCGCCGATCGCCTGCTGGAGCTTCGTGATCGCGATCGAGAGCTGGCCTCGGGCCGCGAAGACGTCGCCGAGGATCGCCGCGGCGCGCGCGAAGTCGTCGTCTTCCTGCGGGACCTTCTGCAGAACCGCGATGGCTTCCTCGTCCATGCCCTCGCGGTGGTAGATGTCGCCGGAGCGGAGGAAGTCGCCGGCCTTCTCGAGGAGCTCGGCCTCGCGCGGCGCGTTGCCGGCGAGGGCGAAGCACTCGGCAGCTTCGGTGAATCGACCGGCTTGTTCGAAGGCGGCCCCCGCGCGATCGCGGTCGCCGGCCAGCTGGTACATCTCGGCCGCTGCCGCGAAGCCGTTCTGGGCCTCGTAGCAGACCGCCGCCTTCTCGTATTGCTCGAGGTTGCGGTAGAGGTCACCGGCCTCCATGTGGTCGCCGGCCTCCTCGAGGAGTCCGGCGGCGCGTTCGTTCTCGCCCGCGTCGCGGAGGTGCTGGCCGAGGATGCGCGCGGCGTCCTGCTCGTTGCCGGATTGCCGGAGCGCGTCCGCTGCCTTCTCGACCTCGCCGGCCTGGCGGTAATGGCTCGCCGCGGCCTCGTGGTCGCCGAGCATCGCGGACACCTCGCCGGCCTCTGCCGAGCAACCGCCCCGCACGAAGATCTCGAGGGCTTTGTCCGGCTGCTCCGCCTTGAGGAAGAGCTTGCCGGCCTGACGGACGAGCTTCTCCATGTCCGCCGCCTTCTTCGGATCGAGGCTCGCGCCGCCCCCTTCATCGATGAAGACGTTCTCGAGACAGTCGGCCGCGAGCTGCCAGTCCTTGCACTTGACGTACATTGCGGCAGCGTGTCGCAGGAAGTCGGTCTCGCGATAACAGTGCGCCGCCTCGCGGAAGTTCTCGGCCTTCTCGAACATCTCCGCGGCAACGCTCTTGTGGCCACATTTCAGGTAGCACTCGGCGGCCTGGGACCACTCCTCCTGCTGCCCGAAGATGGAGCCCGCGGCCTCGTAGTTCTCGCCTTCGAGGTGGAGCTTCGCACTCTCGAGGAAGCGGTTCTGGTCGTGTCGGATCTCGGCGGCTCGCACGAACTCACCGGCCTCGATGAAGACCTCGGCGGCCTCGTCGTAGAGCTCGTGGCTCCAGAGCAGATCGGCGGCCTCGAGGATCTCGCCCTGCTTCTTGAGCGCCGCGGCCTGCTTGATGATCTTCTTCGCCACGCGCTTGTCCGACCGGGTCATGGCCTCGGGCTCGGCGGCCGTGTCGTCCTCGTCCCGATCCTTCGGCGCGAGGTTCGCGGCGCCGCCTCGACCGATCGCGCCGAGCGCGAAGGCCAGCAGCACGAGCCCCGCCGGCAGCAACACGAAGCGCAGGAAGGTCTCGGCCACCGCTTCTTCGAAGCCGACCGCGGCGTCCCGTGGAACGCCCACGCCCTGGTCGATCACCCACCGGTTGCAGGCCTGGAGCTGACGCCGGGTCTGGTCCGCGAGCTCCGTCCCGGTGCCGTAGCTCGCGAGGACCGCGAAGGCACCGACGGTGACGAGCACGAGGGCGATGGGCAGCGACAGGATTCTGGCGACGGTTCGCACGCGACGATTCCAATCGGCCCCGAGGACGGGACCGTCGATTTCGGAGGCCCACGACGCAGATCACCCGATCCGGTGGCGGAGCACTCCAGCCCCGTACATCGGTCGTTCACCGAGCCGATTTGAGTCCCGATCCGGGTTCCGTCGGACGCGTCGACCGAGCGTGCAGACGTACACCGGGGCGGCAACGCCGCGCGTCTCGCCTACCCTCCCCGCCGTGTCCCCGCTCCTGTTCGTCGTGCTCGCCCTCCTCGCCGCGCTCCCGGCCACCGCCGACGATCGGTCGCCCTTCTCGCCTCAGCTCCACGACGTCGACGGCCGGATCCACCAGGTCTGGGTGATCGACGCCGCGCGTTGCACCCATGCTGCACGTGATCTGCTGGTGCTGCACGGCGTGGGCGGCGCCCCTGACGAGGAGAAGCGGGTCACCTGGATGCCCTGCGGATCCGCTCTCGTCCCCGGCGACCCGCGGATCGTCGAGCGGGCGGTGCCCGACGACGTCGCGGTCGTGGATGTCGCCACCCTGCCCGGCCGGACCGGTCCGCAACTCGTGATGGCCTCGGTCGACGGGCTGCGCATCGAAGCCCTCGCGAGCGGCGACCCGCCGCAGGTGATCCCGGTCCCCGGCGGTATCGCCGTGGCCCCCCGCCCCTGGGAGCTCACACGGCTGCCGATGGTCGACGACTGGCATGATCTCGGTCCCCCGAGCGCACTCGTCCCGGCGCTGCGCGGGGGCTGGCTCGTCGACCTGCAGACCGGCGCCGTGCGCACGATCGAGCTCCCGGTGACGGCGATCTATCAGACGTGGATGCCGCATCTCCCGCAGACCGAGTGGAAGTGGCTGGTCCAGGACGTGAGCTGGCCCTCCCTCGATCGCGCCGACGACGACGGGGACGGTCGCCTCGACGTCTTCGCCCTCGGTCGCTTCGAGATCCTCGTCTATCACGCCGGACCGGAGGGGCTGCCCGCGGAGCCGAGCCGCCGGATTCCGCTCGTCCCCTTCGATGCGGAGACCGAGCAAGAGCCGCGCTCGACGGCGACCGACTACTTCGCCCGGGACATCGACGGCGATGCCCGCGCCGATCTCCTGCTCGGCACCATCAGCGGCGGCATCTCCGAGGGAAGCTCGACCTCGCGCATCCACCTGAATCCGGGCGGCGGGGTCGACCCGTCGCGACCGCCGGACGCCGAACGGATCGTCGAGGGCGGTTTCTCGACCTTCATGTTCGTCGACGTCGACGGCGACGGGCTCGACGAGATCCTGGAGACGAACCTCGAGTTCGGCGTCGTTCAGCTCGTGCGCTTCCTGCTTACCCGACGCGCCGAGACGACCGTGCGGCTCCTCGGTCTCGACCCGACGGTGCCCGGCGGCCTGCGCGAGATCTTCGAGGACGACTTCTCGTTCAGGATCGACTTCGCCGAGGGCGCGATCACCGGGCTGTTACCGAGCCTCGGCGATTGGAACGGCGACGGGGTCCTCGACTTCTACCTGCAGGACGGCGACGACGCGATCGCGTTCCGGATGGGCAATCGAACCCCCGGTGAGCCGCTCTTCGGGAGCACGATCGAGACGCAGCCGATTCCGCTCAGCGGCGGCCAGAGCCGGATCGCAGACCTCGACGGCGACGGTCTCGACGAGATCGTGGCGTACAGCACGCGTGACGTGGAATCGCCGCTCGTCGTGCTGGAAAACCTCGGGCGGCTGCCCGGGACCCGCGGCGAGCTCGCGCCGACGCCCTGGGTCGAGCACCGCGCTCAGGTAGGTGAATAGCGCACCCCGAGATGCGCGAAGGCGCGCTCCGTCGCCACGCGGCCGCGCGGCGTCCGCGCGAGAAAACCGCAATGGATCAGGAAGGGTTCGACGACGTCTTCCAGCGTTCCCTTGTCCTCGCCGACCGCCGCCGCGAGGGTGTCGAGCCCGACCGGCCCGCCGGCGAATTTCTCGACCAGGGTCGTGAGGAAGATGCGATCGAGGCCGTCGAAGCCCGCTTCGTCGACGTCGAGCCGGCCGAGGGCGAAGCGCGCGGTGTCGAGCAGGATGCGGCTGGCGTCCCCGTCGCGCACTGCGGCGAAGTCGCGTACCCGCCGCAGCAGCCGGTTCGCGATTCGAGGCGTGCCCCGGGAGCGACGTGCGATCTCGTGGGCGGCCTTGCTCTCGACGTCGACGCCGAGCAGTCCGCCGGAGCGGGTCACGATCTGCTCGAGATCGTCGACCGGGTAGTACTCGAGGCGCGCGGACCAGCCGAAGCGGTCGCGCAGGGGCGAAGTCAGCAGGCCGGCACGGGTGGTGGCGCCGACCAGGGTAAAGCGCGGCAGGTCGAGTCGGATCGAGCGCGCGGTCGGGCCCTCCCCGATCAGCAGGTCGAGCTGGAAGTCCTCCATTGCGGGATACAGGATCTCTTCCACCGAGGCGGACAGGCGATGGATCTCGTCGATGAAGAGCACGTCACCGGCTTCGAGGTTCGAGAGCAGCGCGGCGAGGTCGCCGGGGCGCTCGATCGCCGGACCGCTAGTGGCGCGAAACTGCGCGGCCAGCTCGGCGGCCACGATTCGCGCGAGCGACGTCTTCCCGAGCCCGGGCGGCCCGTGGAAGAGCACGTGGTCGAGAGGCTCCCCGCGTTCGCGGGCGGCCTGCACGAAGACCGACAGGTTCTCGCGCAGCCGCGGCTGGCCGATCATCTCCTGCAGGTTTTGCGGCCGCAGCGACTCCTCGGCGCCGTGCTCTTCCGGCTGCTGCGACAAGCTCAGATCGCCTCGCTCCACAAGTCACCCCTTCTGCCCGTGCATCCCTACGCGAGCGCTCGCAGCGCGACCCGGATCAGCTCTTCCAGGGACGCCCCGGGCGCGGCCTCGGCGAGCGCCGCCTCGACCAGTCGCTCGGCCTGATTGCGGGGATAGCCGAGATTCACGAGCGCCGACAAGAGCTCTTCGTCCGGCGCCGCATCATCGAAGACCGTCGGCTGGCCGGTCGCCGCATCGCCCCCCAGTCGCCCGGCGAGCTTCTCGGCCTCGTCGCGCAGCTCGACGGCGATCCGCTCGGCGAGCTTCGGTCCGACGCCCGGAGCCTTCTTCAGGCCCTTCGCGTCCGCGTCGCGAAGCAGGCACAGCAGGCGGTGCGGCTCCATGCCCGAGAGGATCGACTGCGCGAGTCGCGGCCCGACGCGGTTGGCCTTCAACAGGAGATGGAAGAGCTCCTTCTCGAGGCTCGTCGAGAAGCCGTAGAGCGTGATCGCGTCGTCGCGCACCGCGGTGTGCACGAGCAGCGAGACCGTCTTGCCGACATCGGGCAGCGCCTCGAAGGTCGAGAGCGGCACCAGCAACTCGTATCCCACCCCGCGCACGTCGAGTACGATCCGCGTCGGCGCCTTCTCCCGGAGATTCCCTTCGAGCCACGCGATCACGGTGTCGTCCTCGGGCTGCGGCCGGCGAGGACCTCGGTCAGCGCGCGTCGATGGTTCCTGCGCCGGCCCTTGATCGGCAGATCCGCCAGCGCGCCCGCCTGCGCGTGCGAGAGCGCAAGGGCCAGCGCATCCGCAGCGTCCGTCGCGGGCACCTTCTCGAGGCCGAGCAGCCGCGTGACCATGGTCTGCATCTGCTGCTTGTCGGCGCCGCCGGCCCCGGTGATCGCCTTCTTCGCCTCGCGCGCGGCGATCTCGGCGACGCGAACGCCCGCCGAGCCGAGACACGCGAGCAGCGCCCCGCGCGCCTGCCCGAGCACGAGGGCCGAGCGCGGGTTCGACGCCAGAAAGACGCGCTCGACGACCGCCACCTCGGGCCCGAACTCGTCGACCACGCCCGCGAGCTCGCGGTGGAAAAAATCGAGGCGCACGGACAGCTCCGCGCCGCTGGGCGGCCGCAGCACGGCGTGATGCACGTGCGTGACGCGGCTGCCGCGCCGTTCGATCAGGCCGACGCCCGTCGCGTTCGAACCAGGATCCACCCCCAGGATCCGCATGTCTCACCTCGATCGCGGCCCTCGGCCGCGCGCCGGTTCCGGTCTAGCTCGCGAAGCTCTCGAGCTCCTCCTCGGAGATGTCGAAGTTCGCGTAGAAATTCTGGACGTCGTCGAGATCCTCGAGGGCATCGGCCAGGCGCAGCATCTGCTCCGCCTCCTTGCCCGCGAGCTGGACCGTCGTCGACGGCTCCATGCTGAGCTCGGCAGTCGCCGGCGTGAAGCCCGCCTTCTCGAGCGCTTCCTTCACGGCGTGGAACTCGGACGGCCCGGTCACCACGTCGATGTTCGCGTCGCCTTCGACCACGTCGTCGGCACCCGCCTCGAGGGCGGCCTCCAGGACGGCGTCGCCGTCGACCGATTGCGTGTCGAAGGCGATCAACCCCTTCTTCTCGAAAAGATAGGCCACGCAGCCGCTGGCTCCGAGATTGCCGCCGTTCTTCGAGAGGACGTGGCGGACGTCGCTGACCGTGCGGTTCTTGTTGTCCGACAGGGTCTCGATCAGGATCGCGGTTCCGCCCGGGCCGTAGCCTTCATAGATCATCTCCTCGAAGGACTCGCCGTCGGTCCCGCCGACGCCCTTTGCGATCGCCCGCTCGATGTTGTCCTTGGGCATGTTCGCCTGCTTCGCCTTGTCGACGATCAGGCGGAGCCGCGGGTTCGAGTCGATCTCCCCGCCGCCGATCCGGGCAGCGGTTTGCAGCTCACGGATCAGCTTCGTGAAGATCTTCCCTCGCTTCGCGTCGAGGGCGCCCTTCTTGCGCTTGATCGTGGACCACTTGGAATGACCGGACATCGGGGCGGGCTCCTGCGCGAGGCGCCTTCGAGGCGCTTCCATGGGCGAGGCGACGGGGCTCGCGATGCGCAACTCCGGCGCAGTGCGCGTCCCCGCGTGGACAGAGCCCCAAATAGCACAGGGCGGGTCGAGAGCCATCCTGAAGGGCCCCGAGGCCGCCTCGCCGACTGCCCGGCCGAGGGGGATGGCCCGTTCAGTCGGGGCCTCAGCCGACCGATACGCCTGGAGGTACGCCGAGCGTGACGAAGCCCCCGAAGGGCCAGCGCGCCGGCGATTCGCCGATCGCGAGAGAGGGCACCCGACCGGCCCGCTGCGACGACGCGAGCGAGAGGAGCCGACTGTCATGGCGGAGATCGCCGTTGGAATCGACCTGGGGACGAGCAACACCTGCGTCTCGATGATGCAGGACGGTGAGGTGAAGGTCCTCGACAACGCCTTCGGCGAACGGACCTCCGCTTCGGTCGTGCACTTCCACGACGACGGCAGCGTCGAGGTCGGCAACTCGGCCAAGGCGAATGTGATCCACGCGCCGGCGCAGACCGTGTCGTCCGCGAAGCGCCTGATCGGTCGCTACCACTTCTCCGAAGAGGTCAAGAAGGCCCAGGCCATCTACGCCTACGAGATCGTCGAAGCGCCGAACCACGGCGTGCGCATCGAGATCCGCGACGAGGAGTTCTCGCTGCCCGAGATCTCGGCGATGGTGCTGCGCGAGATGAAGCAGATCGCCGAACGCCACGCCGGCGAAGCGGTCACGAAGGCGGTCATCACCGTCCCCGCCTACTTCAACGACAACCAGCGCCAGGCGACCAAGGACGCGGGCCGCATTGCGGGCCTCGAGGTGCTGCGCATCCTCAACGAGCCGACCGCCGCCGCCCTCGCCTACGGCTTCGGCATGGGGCTCAACCAGCGCGTCGCGGTCTACGACCTCGGCGGCGGTACCTTCGACATCTCGGTCCTCGAGATCGGCAAGGACATCTTCGAGGTTCTCGCGACCTGCGGTGACACCTTCCTCGGCGGCGACGACTTCGACGACCGCATCATGGACCTGCTCGCGGACGAGTTTGTCGGCAAGTACGGCATCAACCCGCGCAACGACCCCTACGCCTACGAGAAGATGAAGCTCGCGGCGGAGAACGCGAAGAAGGCCCTGTCCATCGACGACGAGACCCACGTCGCGATCGACGAGGTGATGACGAACGACGAGGGCGAGGTGCTCGGCCTCGAGCGCACGATCACCCGCGAAGAGTTCACCCAGCTGACCCAGGACCTCGTGATGCGGACCTTCAAGGTCTGCGACGAGGCGCTCCAGCAATCCGACCTCACGGTCCGCGACCTCGACGGCGTGATCCTGGTCGGCGGCCCGACGCGCCTGCCGATCATCCGGGAGGCCGTCACCCACTACTTCCAGCAAGAGCCCCGGGTCGACGTCGACCCCGACGAGGTCGTCTCGATGGGCGCCGCGATCCACGCGGCTTCGCTCGTCGGAGAGGCACAGGACTCGATGCTCCTCGACGTGACGCCCCTCGATCTGCGGATCGGCGTGGCGGGCGGACTGGCGGAGCCGGTGATCGAGCGGAACACGCCGGTGCCGATCGAGCAGACGCGCACCTTCACCACCTTCCAGGACCACCAGGAGTCGGTGCAGATCCGCGTCTACCAGGGCGACCATCGTCAGGCCGAGGAGAACACGCTGCTCGGGCAGTTCGAGTTCTCGGGCTTCGAGAAGGGCCTGCGCTCGGACGTGAAGATCGACGTGACCTTCGAGATCGACGCCGACGGCATCGTGAACGTGACCGCCGCGGACCAACGCACCGGCGAAGCCGCCTCGACGCAGATCACCCTCTCCTCCGGCCTCGCCGAGCAGGAGATCGAGAAGATCATCGAGCAGGACGTCGCCGGACGCGTCGCGACCGCGGTCGCAGAGGAGAAGGCCGCCGGCGACCAGCTGCAGCCGATCACGATCGCAGGCGACGTGCCCGGCTCGCCCACGCCGGTCGTCTCCCTAGCGGACGCGGACTCGCCGTTCGGGAGCGGAGAAGACGATCTCTCCCAGGGCCGTGAAGACGCCCTCGATCTCGACGGCCTCGACGTGGACGTCGACGAGCTCGACCTCGTCGACGACGAGGAGCTGATGCAGCTCACCCAGGACGCCGACGCCGGCGTGCCCGCGGACGGCATCACCCTCGACGCGCCCGCCGACGACAGCGAGGACGACGGCTTCTTCGACACTTCGGGCGAGGACCTCTCGGGGCCGGAGATCGAGCTCACCGACGAGGAGCAGTAGGTCCCCGCATGAGCACCGCGATCGACCCCCTCGAGATCGAAGCCCTGGTCCGGATCATGGACGAGCTGGACTACTACCAGCTGCTGAACGTGGATCCCGGGGCCAGCTCCGCAGATATCCGCAAGGCCTATCATGCGAGCTCCCGCACGTTCCATCCGGACGCCAATCGCGGACTCGCGGAGGACCTGAAGGCGCATTGCGGCCGGATCTCGAAGCGCATCACCGAGGCCTACTGCGTGCTGCGCGACGCGCGGCGCCGGAAGGCCTACGACACGATGCGCGGCGACGCCGGTGATTCCGGCGCGAGCACCCTTCGCATCCAGCTCGCCGAGGCCAGGAACGCCCACGTCGAACAGCGCAAGGCCGAGTGTCGCGGCGCGACCGCCCAGGGTCGCCAGTTCCACGCCAAGGCCGAAGCCGACCTGAAGGCGGGCAACCTGGTCGGTGCGATCCAGAACCTGCAGATGGCGTTGACCTTCGAGCCGTCGAACGCGGGCTTCAAGGCGCTCGTCGCCGAGTGCAAGGAGCGGCAGAAAGCCGTCAGCTGACCGCGCGCAAGGCTCCGTACTCGAACCTCGAGCGGAGCGGGCTGCTAACCTGCCGCGCATGCGAAATCCGACGACCCGCGGAAGGCGGGGCCTCGCCGTCCTGCTGTCCGCGCTCCTCACGAGCCTCTTCTTCCTCGTCGCGTGCAGTCAAGACGCGACCGACACACCGAACGAACCGCCCGGGCGCGAAGCGACCGCCACGCCGACGGTCGAGATCGAAGCGCCCGCGGCCCCGGTCGCGGCCGGCACGACCGTGACCCGCGCCGAGAAGGGCGAGAAGGCGGCGCGTCATCCGAACGAGCGCCCGGTCCCGAACTTCTCGGGCCGGACCCTCGCCGGCACGAACCTCTCGATGAGTGCCCTGCTCGGGGACCGCGTCGTGCTCTTCTTCTTCGATCCGGCGGATCCGAAGACCACGCCGGTCGGCCGCGCCGTCCAGGCCCTGCACGAGAAGGGCGGCGATCACAACTTCAAGGTCGTGGGCGTCGGCCTCGGTTCGAGCCCCACCGGACTGCGTTCCTTCGTTTCCGCGCAGGGCTACGACTTCCCCGTCATCGACGACACGCCCGGGACGATCAGCCGCCAGCTCCGGCTGAACGTCCAGCTCGCGATCCTCGGGATCGACGCCGACGGCTACGTGACCTTCGGCCTCTCGTATTTCCCGCCGCCCCAGGACGCCGAGGTCTCGACCCGCGACCAGCTCTCGGAGGCGATGCGCGTGTCCTTCGACGCAGGCGGCGATGGCGCGCTCTTCGCCTGGCCCGAGGCCCCCGCCCTCGGCGTCGTGTCGATGGACGACGGCGCGAAGCTCGAGACCGCCAGCCTGCGCGGCAAGGCCGCGATCGTGATCTTCTTCCTGCATACCTGTCCGCATTGTCACAAGGCCCTCGAGGCGATCGAGGGTATCCTCGCCGATCTGCCCGCGGACAAGCAGCCCGAGCTCGTCGCGATCTCCGTCCAGAACAATCCGACCGCGGTTCGGCGTTCGCTGAGCGACCTCGGCCTCGACTTCTTCACGCCCTGGCTCGACCCGAACGGCGACGCCGCCGACGCCTGGGGCGTGACCGGGGGCGTGCCCGTCGTGACCGTCGTCGATGCCGAGGGGCGCATCCGTCATCGCAGCCAGGGCTGGAACGAGAAGCGCGACGGCGCGATGTTGCGGATGCAGGTCGCGCGGGCGACCGGTGCCCGGGTGCCGATGCTCCTCGACCCGAAGGGCTACAGCGGCAACGACGTCTGCGGCGTCTGCCATGAGCAGGAATACGCGACCTGGCAGTACACCAGCCACGCGACCGCGTTCACGACCCTCGTCACCCACGAGGCCGATCGACGCAAGGACTGCGTCGGCTGCCATGTGATCGGCTACGAGGAGCCCGGTGGCTACGATTTCTATCGCCGACCGGCCCACCTCGAGAACGTCGGCTGCGAATCCTGCCACGGGCGCGGCGGTCCGCACCTCACGCCCTCGTTCGTCCCGATGAAGGACGGCGCCCGCGACTACGAGACCGTCTGCGGCACCTGCCACAACGCGACCCACTCCCTCGGCTTCGACTTCGCCACGTTCCACCCGCGCGTGTCCCACACGCGGATCGCGGGCCTGTCCAACACCGAGCGGAGAGAACTCCTCGAGGGCGGCCCCGCGCGCGAGCTCCTGCCGACGACCGCGGACTACGTCGGCAGCGATGCATGCCAGAGCTGCCACACCCAGGAGTTCGAGACCTGGTCGAAGAGTCCTCACGACCACGCCGTCGCGACCCTCGAGGCGGCGGGCAAGGAAGCGGACACGGACTGCCTCGCGTGCCACACCACGGCCTACGGCAAGACCGGCGGCTTCCCGAGCGGCGCCCCGGTCGCCGACCATCCGGATCTCGCGCGGGTCGGCTGCGAGTCGTGCCACGGTCCGGGCGGCGACCACGTCGGCGAGAGCGCCAAACGCGTCGGCACCATCCTGTCCCTCGGCGACAAGTGCGACTCGTGCGTGATCCTCAAGGTCTGCGGCACCTGCCACGACGACGCGAACGATCCGGGCTTCGAGTTCGAGGTCGAGCAGCGGATCGACGACCAGCGACACGGCACGATCGAGTCCGCAGCGACGCGCGCAGGGCTTTCCGCGTTCCACGAGGCGCATGGCGATCACTCGGCGTCCGATGCCGAGGTGGCCGCGCAGGACCGCGCCCTCCTCCGGCATGCCTTCGAGCACGGGACCGGGCGCGGGGAGCAGGGTTAGGCGATGGCCGGCGATGCCCCCCACGATCTCCCCCAGGAGGCGACCGAGTCCGACCCGCTCGCCGAGGCGCGCGGGCTCGCGGCTTGCGCCGCGGCGCTGGTTCGCGAGCTCGTCGAGGAGGACGTGACGGGGTTCGAGCGGCTGGCGGACCTGCCCGCGGTCGATGCGCCAGCGACGCAGCCTGCGTCGGCTGCGCCTGCACGGAAGGTCGCCACGGCCGAGCCCGCGATCACTCCGGCGGTCGAACTCGGCGCACCCGTCCCGTGGGCGGGTCGCCCCCCCGCGCTCGCGGAGGTGGAGACGCATCTCGGCGACTGCCAGCGCTGTGGCCTCTGCGAGGGGCGCTCGAAGATCGTGTTCGGCGACGGCAACCCGAACGCGGACCTGCTCTTCATCGGCGAGGGACCCGGCGCCGAGGAGGACAAGCGGGGCGTGCCCTTCGTCGGGCGCGCGGGCGAGCTCCTCACGCAGATGATCGAGAAGGGCATCGGCATTCCCCGCAGCGACGTCTACATCTGCAACATCGTGAAGTGTCGGCCGCCCCGGAATCGCACGCCGCTGCCGCCGGAGGTCGCCGCCTGCCGGCCCTTCCTCGACGGGCAGATCGAAGCGATCCAACCCAAGGTGATCGTCACCCTCGGCAAGCCGGCGGCAAGCCTGCTCCTCGATCGTGAGATCGCGATCACGCGCCTGCGCGGGACCTGGCAGGACTATCGCGGCATCCCGCTGATGCCGACGCTCCACCCGGCCTACGTGTTGCGCAAGTACACGCCCGAGAATCGGCGCGCGGTCTGGGAAGACCTGAAGGCGGCCTGGGAGCGCTGCCGGGCATGAGCGACGGGGGCGCTGCCTCGATGCGCTGCGGGATCGTGCTGCATCCGGCGGGCCACACGCGCTCGCCGGCGATGCACACCGCGGCGTTCGCGGCGCTCGGTCTCGACGCGGATTACCGCGCCTTCGACGTCCCGCCGGAGGAATTCGAAGCCGCGGTCACACGATTCCGCGAAGAAGGCCTGCGTCAGCTCGCCGTCTCGATTCCCCACAAAGAGTCGATGATGGCCTTCGTCGACGAGCTCGAGCCCGTCGGTCGCGCGATCGGCGCCATCAACACCGTCACCCTCGACGACGGGCGCTGGGTCGGGACGAATACGGACTGGATCGGCGTTCTGCGTGCGCTCGAGCGCGCGGGACCGGTCGACGGTCGGCGCGCGGTCGTGCTGGGCGCCGGGGGAACGGCGCGCGCCGCGACGTACGGCCTGCGCGAGCGTGGCTGCGAGGTCTTCGTCCTGAACCGCACCGTCGCGCGCGCGGAAGCGCTCGTCGCAGAGCTCGGCGCGACCGGCGCCGGCCCCCTGGACCTGCTGCCGAAACTCTCACCGGAGCTGCTCGTCAACACCACGAGCGTCGGCATGAACGAGGACCGTTCGCCGATCGACGCCAGCTGGCTGCGCGAGGGCATGACCGTGCTGGACGCCGTCTACGCGCCGAAGCGAACCCGCCTGCTCCGGGACACCGATGCCGCAGGCGCGACGCCGGTCGGCGGCAAGTGGATGCTCGTCCACCAGGGCGTCGAGCAGCTCCGCCGCTGGACTGCCCTGCTTCCGACGCCGCCGACCGAAGCCGACTTCACGCACGCCACCGCCGTCATGGCCGAAGCCTTCGACGAGGCCGGGCGGGGGTAGGCTGCGCGCCTAGCGCTCGAGCGAAGCGAGCGCCTTCTCCGGACTCGTATCCCAGCCCCAGACCTGCTGGACGCGCCCGACGTCGTCGAGTACGTAGATCCCGTAGGCGTGAATGATCTCGGAGGGATCCCCTTCGAAAAACTCGTACGCGAGCCGGTCCGTGAAGGCGCGCGTCTGCTTCTCGGACGCGACCAGGAAGGTCCAGTTGTCTGAGAGCCCCAACCCCTCCTTGTAGCGGCGCATGAGTGGCGCATCGTCCCAGTCGCTGTCGAGGGACACGAGTACGATCGGGAGCGCGGCGCCCGCCTTGCGCAGCCCCGCTTCGACTTCGCGAAGGGTCTCGATCGCCACTGAGCACATGTGCGTGCGGCAGGTCGTGTAGAACATGGTCAGCAGCACCCGCTGGCCGGAGAAATTCCCGAGCAGTACGTGATCCCCGCGATCGTTGGTCCACGCGCTCGGTGGGGCGTAGAGTGACGTCAGAGGCGGCTCCGGAACCGCGACCTGCGCGGGCGCCTCCGCCTCGGGCTCGGTGACATCGTCCGCGAAGGAGACCGGAGCGGTGTTGCCGATTGCAAGGCCAACACCCAGCGCAACCGGGAGCGAGCGCCCGAAAGAGCGGTGGCGCACGCCTAACGCTCGCCGATCTCGATGACCTTGACCGAAGTCTGGCCCTCGACCTCGCTGCGCGGAACGAAGGCGATCGCGCCCGGATCGCTGCCGACAGCAGCGATCGCGGCATCGCTCGAGCCGCGCTGAGGCGCGTCCGAAATTTTCTGTTGGAAGATCGCGGCCATGTAGTACATGGACAGCTCGTCCTCGGACGACATGTGCAACACGCTCGAGAGCAACACCTTCATGGAGTCGCTGTCACTCGCCGGCAGAATCGGCGTGACTGTCTGGCGCCCCGTCCAGCGGCGCTGGACGACGAGGTAGAGGTCGCGAAGATCGGAAGCGGAGAGTGCCGACACCTCGTTCGTCGGGTGGACGACCGCGACGAATGATTCCGATTGCGCGCGCGCCGCGGCCCCCGGAACCAGCAGAAGAGAGCACGCGAGTATCGCGAGGCGCAGCGCATGAATCGAACGTCGAATTCGTCTCGTCATGGTCAGCGTTCCTCTCAGCCTAGAAGGCGAACGACGCCTGCGCGATCGACGCGTGAGAGCTGCCGGAGTCGGTGTCAGCGTACTGGTATTCGATCTTGAGCGCGACGAAGGTCCGGAGATCCCAGCGCACGCCCGCCGTATGGCGATCGGTGTCCTCGATCAGGCTGAAGAACATCGGGTCGTCCGCGTCAGTGTCCACGAAATCCCAGCGGTAGTACGGCTTCCAACGCGGCATGAGCTGGTAAGCGACGAGGGCGTAGCCGCCATAATTCTCGTAGCGAGCACCCGAGCCTTCCGGCTCGTGCAGGATCGCGGTGAACTCGGCGATCGCCTCGATCTTGTCGTAGATGTAGAAGAGGTGCGCGCCGAAGATGCGCTCCTTCGTGCTCGGACGCGGGAGCGACCCGTCGCCTGGCGTCGCATTGTCCGGGACCTCGTCGAGATAGGCGTTCGCACCAAACCCGAGACCGGGCAGACACGACGGCTCGAAGCGCACCAGCGCCATCACCGCCTTGTTGTCGTTCAGATCCTCGACCAGCTGCACCGAATCGACGATGTCGCCTCGGCCGTTTGCGACGGCGATGTTGTAGGAGAATGCGCCGACCCCTGTCTTGACGCGGCCGCTGGCCTCGATCCCCACGAAGTGCACCGGCAGGATCCCGCCCTCGTCTTCGAAGTTGTAGGCGATCGGCCGGTCGGTGGTGGTCTGGAGCCACGTGCCGTGGTGGTAGTGCTGATTCCAGTACCCGAGGGAGGTGTGGGCACGACCGATGCCGATCTGCAACCAGTCGGCGTACTCGTACTTGAGCCAGACGCGCTCGACATCGAGGATGTTCTCGCCACCTTCGCCAAACTCGAAGATCGTTTCGTTCAGAAACGAGATGTCCTCGGCGATCTGCGACGTGATGAATAGGTCGACGCCACCGTTCGCAAAGTTGTTCTCCCAGTCGTTCGCCTCCGCCTGGGTATCGATGCGTTCGGCCTGGAACTGCGCGTGACCGAAGCCGCGGATCTTGAGCTTCGGGATTCCAAGGCCGGTGGCGATCGCAGGCGACAAGCCGCCGCCCGACTGCGAGAGCGCGGGCGTCGAGGCGACGAGCAAGCCGAGGACGGCTGAAGCGATCAGGAAGATCCTCATAGGAACGGTGTCTCCTGCCGGATCTGCGCACGCATTGCGCTTGACCTGCATGCGACATCGGTCACATCGGAAACGAACTTGACTCCGAGTGTGCATCGCGCGGCAAATTCCCCTCACGCGACCTCGGCCGGCTTCTGTCACAACGCGCAACAGATCGGCAAGTGGAATGCCGATACGAGACGCCGGAGGACTGCGACAAATGCCGGCAGAGCGATTCCGAGCGAAGACCATCCGAGCCAGGCTGCAGCTGGCCGTGGGACTAGTCGTCACCGCCGTCGTCGCGAGTGTCTTTCTCTACGTGCCGGAAGCGCAGCGCCGGAGCGAACTCGCCGCGTTCGATCGGGAGCTGCGAGCGACGACCGACGCCCTTGCGATCGCGATCGGAGTCGCGCTCGAAGGCAAGAGCTTCGAGGGCATGAAGCTGGCCTCCGCGTACGTGGCCGAAGACGAGAACGACGCGAGCGTCGTGATCTCGCTGGCCGACGGCTCGGTCTTCGCAGCCTACCCCGAGACTGCCGGCCAGCTTTTCCAGAGGAATTCCGACGACGTCCATGGCCGCAGGAGACACACCGCCGTTTGTCGCCGGAGCCCAACCGGCGAGGCCACCCATTTCGTCACGCTGTCCCGATCGCTCGCAAGCCTCGAGGCCCGCGTCATGACGACGCGCCTGAGCATACTCGCAGGCTGCGCCGGCCTACTCGTCTTCGCACTCTCGGCGGTGGCCTGGGTCGCGGCGCGCCATTCGCGCCCCATCGAACAGCTCAGCCGCGCATCCGTCGAGGTTTCGCGCGGCAGCCTGTCGACCAGGGTCCAGCCGCAGGGCCGCGACGAGGTCGCCATCCTCGCCGGCAGCTTCAACACCATGGTCAGTCAGCTCGACAGCCTCGTCTCGAGCGTCCGGAACGGAATGGCGGGCCTGCGCGGCGTCGCCCGGGAGCTACGCGGGGCTTCTGCAGAGATGTTGGAAGACGTCAAGCGGCAGAGCGAGGCGACCGGCACGGTTGCGTCCGCCGCCCTGCACGTGGAATCCACGGCGACTGAGGTCGACGCCTGCGCCGATCGATTGGCGGCGTCGATGGCCGAGAGCGTACGTGACCTATCCAGCCTCGACGGCGTCGCGCGTTCGGCGAGCGACAAGATGCGTGCACTCATAGACGCTCTCGAAAACGCGTCGGCGAGCACGAATGACGTCGCCTCCTCGGTCACCCAGATCGCTCAGGCGATGGGCCATCTCGACGACCAGGCCGAGCAGGCCGACACGTTGCTCCGTGAGCTCGCCGATGCGACTTCGACCATCGATTCGATGGCCCGCGGCTGCGCAGACGCCTCGACTGGGGTGGTCGAGGAGGCCGATCGTGGGAGCATCATCGTCGAGACGACGAGCCGATCGATTCGAGAGATCCAGTCCTCCTTCTCGAGAGTCGAAGACGCCGCGTCCCGCCTGGACGAACGGGTCGATGCGGTCGGCGAAGCGCTGGCGATCATCACGCAGATCGCGGATCAGACGAACCTGCTCTCCCTGAACGCGGCGATCATCGCGGCGCAAGCGGGCGAGAAAGGAGCCGGCTTCGCCGTCGTGGCCGACCAGATCAAGCGCATGTCCGACCAGACGTCCCGATCGGCAAACGACGTCGCGAGTCTCGTGAACGGCATTCGCGACGAAGCCGCGCGCACACGCGCCGCGATCGATCGCGGCGGCCAGGCCGTCGACTCGGGCGTCACGCACTGTGACGAGACGAGTGCCTCCCTCGATCGGATCCGCGAAAAGGCCGCCCTCTCCACTAGAGAAATTGCGAGCATCGTCGCGAGCGCCAGCGCACAGTCCTCCGGCGCCGACGGCGTCTCGGAAGTGGTTCGTCGAGTTCGAGTGCTCGCGTCACAGACTT
The DNA here is from genome assembly GCA_964488255.1 of uncultured Spirochaetaceae bacterium. Lineage (GTDB taxonomy): Bacteria > Myxococcota_A > UBA9160 > UBA9160 > UBA4427 > UBA4427. Next base: position 54,574 of record CAZAUR010000032.1, read on the forward strand.
CGATCGCCACGGCCGAGCAGGACTCGGCGACGCTTCGGCTCGCGACCCAGCTGTCGCAGATCCGTGAAATGGGCGTCGACGTCGAGGGCAGCGCGAGCACCCAGCGAGAGCGGTCCGCTCAGCTCGTGGATCGCATCAGCAACGTGTCGCTCCAGATCGACGAGATCGTGAAGTCGACGACGACGCAGGTTGAGGAAGTCCGCAACATGGCGACGGCGATCGAGACCTTCCAGCAAATCGCGAGAGACGGCGAACGCCGCGCCTCCGACTGCTCAATCATGGTCGGCTCCCTGGTCGATCGCTCCGACCACCTCCAAGAAGCGCTCGAGCAGTTCAAGACCGTATCGACCCCGGTCCCGGTCGCCGAACTGCCCGTAGCCAATGAGGACGCACCGGCCTAGCCAACCACTCGCCACTTCGCGGAGTAGAGAATCGGGATAGGAGGCCCCGAGTTTGCCTCGGGGTTCCCCCTCCCACACCACC
>CAZAUR010000033.1:0-54253 GCA_964488255.1 uncultured Spirochaetaceae bacterium
TCAAACTTTGAAGGCCTCCCCAGCAGAGCTGGGGGGACTCCCGACGGGCTAGGCGGCCAGCCATGACGCATCCGGAACGCAGCGGCCCGCTCGCGGGCATCCGCGTGCTCGACCTCACGAGTGTCGTCTCGGGACCGATGTGCACCCAGCAGCTGGGTGACCTCGGGGCGGACGTCGTCAAGCTCGAGTCGCCGGGCGGAGACCAGACGCGCTATTCCGGGGCGCCCTTCAAGGAACCGCTCTTTTCGGCGATGCTCACCCAGATGAACCGCAACAAGCGGAGTCTGGTCGTCGACCTGAAGAACGAAGCCGGGCGCGACCTCGTCCTCGACGTGATCGCTCGCTTCGACGTGGTCGTGGAGAACTTCCGCCCTGGCGTGATGGACCGCCTCGGTCTCGGCTACGACGCGCTCGACGCCCGCCACCCGGGACTCGTCTTCTGTTCCATCAACGGCTTCGGGAGCGACGGCCCCTACGCCGCCCTGCCTGCCTACGACCAGCTCATGCAGGGCCTCGTCGGGGTGATGCCCGACCAGGGGGGCGACGGCCCGCCGGCGCCGGTGAACGGGCCCATCGCCGACAAGACGAGCGCGGTCACCGCCGTGAGCGCGATCCTCGCGGCGCTCTTCGCGCGGGAGCGCGACCCGAAGGGCCGCGGCCAGCGGGTCGAGGTCGCGATGATCGACGCCTACGCAGCGTTCGCCCTGCCCGACCCGATGACGCCCCGCGCGTTTCCCCCGGAAGTGCTGCAGACCGGCATGTCCGCCGCCTTCTTCAGCGCCTGGCCGACGGCGGATGGACACGTCGTGGGCCTCGTCATCCAGGATCACCAGTTCGCTGCGCTGTGTCGGGTACTCGGGCGCGAAGACCTGGCCGAAGACGAGCGCTTCAAGGAGATGGGGACGCGCCTCGGCAACTACGTCGAGCTCGTCGGACTCCTGCGCGAAGAAGTCCGGAAGTGGAACAGCGAAGACTTCGTCGCGCGGGCGAGAGAGGAAGGCGCGACCTTCGGACCGGTCAACGACGTCGAGGCGTTCCTCGAAGACCCCCACGTTCGCCACCGCGAGACCGTGCGCATCCTCGAAGACGAGCGCTTCGGACCGACGCAATACCTCTCCCCGCCGTGGCGCTTCGACCGAACGCCCGCAGCAATCGATCGCCACGCGCCGCGGCTCGGCGAACATTCCGACGAGGTGCTCCGCGAGCTCGGCCTCGACGACGAAGCGATCGAGGCGCTCCGTACGAGTGAGGCCGTCCGCTAGGCGAAGTCCTTGTTCGAGCGCTCGCGCCCGCCCGGCCCGCTGTAGGCGAGGCCGTAACCCGGCGCCTCGCCGCCCCATGCGGGCTCGCCGACCTTGCCGATCGCCTCGCGGTAGGCGGCGATCAGCTTGTCTTCCGCCGCGTAGTCGAAGGGGTCCTGCAGGACCCTCTCTTCCATTCCGCCCGGTTCGGGTCGATTCTCGGCGAGCCAGTTCGCGGTGATCGCGAGCGCGTCGCGCGGAGGGACCTTGTCGCGGTACCCGAGCTCCTGCTCGATCTTCGCGGTCGAGACGATCCGGTGGGTCGTCCAGGGCTGCGCGACGAGGGGACGCGCGGGCCAGGCGATCTCCCAGGGCATCGACACGATGTCGAAGCGGTGGCCCATCGCCTGGGCGATCACCTCGATCACCTGCCGGACCGACAAGATCTCCTGATCGGCGGCGTTGTAGACCTGTCCGCGGGCCTTCTCCGGATGGTCGACGGCCAGCAGCAGCGCATGCGCCACGTTCTCCGTGAAGCCGAAGCTCGAGAGCGAGAGCCCGTCCTCCGCGACGACGATCCGATCGCGACCGTCGAGCACGCGGCGCACGATGCTCCACTCTCGCGGAGCCGGTTGGCGCGGGCCGTAGACCCACGGATACCGGAGATGGGTCGCATCGGGCTGCGCCTCGAAGAGTCGCTCCTCGGTCCGCGCGATCCGGTAGCCCTTCTCGTCTTCGGCCGGGTCCTGGATCTGCGCGCCGTCTTCGCGGGTCGGGATCGGGAAGCCCGGCGGATCGAAGAGCGGAGCGTTCATGTAGCCGCGATAGCCGGGGAAGCCGCCGACCGAGATGAACTGGCCCACGCGACCCGCGAGCAGCTCGGCGTTCGCGCGCAGCCGACCGTACGTCGCGATGCACACGTCGAAGTTCCGGCCGTCGAGGGCCGCGCGGACCTTGTCCGGGTCGTAGGCGTCGGTGTGGATGTGCTCTACGACGTCGGGGATCTCCGGGCGTTCGTGGGCGCCGCTGTGGAGGATCGCCGTTTCGAATCCGCGATCGACGAGGCCGTTCACGACGTGGGGGCCGGAGGGACCGGTCCCACCGATGACGAGCGCGGTTCTGCTCATGCGCTCGCCCGCTCGAGCAGCCACGCGAGGGCCTCGTCGCGATCGCGGAAGACGCCGAGCTCCCGCGGCATGTTGGCGGCCATCTGCTCGTACATCCGCCCCATTCCGAAATCCGCGTCGCGTGCGACCAGGATCGCCGTGCGGCCGCCGGCCATCTGACCCCAGAGCGACTCGCCCCGGCTCGCCGCCTGCTGCATCTCGGACCCGGTCATCGCTCCGGCCACGTTCCCGTGCGTCGCATCCCAGAGGCACGGCTTCGCGGGGTCGAAGCCGAGCCCGACGTAGAGTTCCTGCTGCGCCTTCACGATCTCGTCGACGGACAGGTCGCCCCGGATCTCCTGGATCGCCAGACCCAGTTCCTCCTCGATTCGTGTCGTGACTACCAAGACTGTCTCCCAGGGGCCGTGGCCCCCGCCATTCGCGGCCGATTGGGATACCGTTTCGTGACCTTCTCGGAGGATGGTCCCCGGATCGTCCCACGCAACCCACGAGAGCGCCCATGCCCCGCAAAGACGATATCAGAATGACGGACGAGGAGATCCGGGCCTACCTCCAGGAAGGCCACACGGTCACACTCGTCACGAACGGCCGGAATGGCTACCCGCACGCAGTCGCGATGTTCTATGCCCTGGAGCTCGGGGACGACGGAGTCGTGATCAAGTTCGCGACCTACGCCTCGAGCCAGAAGGCGAAGAATGCGCAGAAGGACCCGCGCTGCACCCTGCTGATCGAAACCGGTCAGGCCTACAGCGAGCTGCGCGGCCTGATGATGGAGGGTGAGGCGGAGATCGTGACGGACCTCGACGAGACCGTGACGACGATGGTCGAGGCCAACGCACGGACCGGCAGCCCCCTGCCGGACGTGTCGCTCATCCCCGAGGACGTGAAGGTCAAGATGGCGGGCAAGCGGGTCCTGATGAAGATCCGGCCGACGCGCTTCATCTCCTGGGACCACGGCAAGCTACCCAGCAGCAAGACCCCCGACGGCATGAAGAAGGCCCTCGATTAGGTCCGGTCTCGCCAAGCGCCTCCTCCTCCACAGGAATCCCCCCCGATGACCGACGTCGAGAAGCTCCTCGCGTACGAGGAGATCCGTCAGCTCGCCTCGCGTTATGCCGTCTACTCCGACGCGCGCGACATGGACAAGCTCGTCGATCTCTACATCCCGGACGTGCGCGTCGGGCGCGACACCTACGGGCACGATGCGCTGCGCTCCGACATGGACCGCGCCTTCCGCGGCGTCGGCGTCACCTTCCTCCACGTCGGAAACCACGTGATCGATCTCACGGACGACGACCACGCTTCCGGGATCGTCTACTGCCGCGGCGAGATCCAGGACGGCGGCCCCGACACCGAGCGCTGGATCATCCACGCGATCCAGTACCACGACACCTACGAGCGACGGGACGGACGCTGGCTCTTCGTGCGCCGCAAACATTTCCTCGTGTACGGCGCCGAGTTCGGAGTGAACCCGCTCCTGCAGGAGCCCGCGAACTGGCCCGCGAGCCAGACCGGGATCGGCAGCCACCCGTATGCGCTCGAGTCGTGGCAATCCTTCTGGGCTGCCGGCGCGACCGGCGCCGGGAGCTCGTCGTCATGAAGCTTGCTCGCATCCACGGACCTGACGACGTGCGCCTCGACGACGTCTCGGAGCCGACGGTTGGTCCGGACGACGTGATCCTCGACGTCGGCGCGTGTGGGATCTGCGGCTCCGACGTGGGCTACGCGAAGCTCGGCGGCGTGGCGGGGCCGGTCAGCGAGCCCATGCCGATCGGGCACGAGCTCGCCGGCACCGTCGCCGCGGTCGGCCCGAATTGCGGCGACATCGCGAAGATCGGCGACCGCGTCGCGCTCCACCCCGGCGCGGCGGGCTTCGGGCTCGGTAACGGCGGGCCCGAGGGCGGCTTCACGCCGCGCCTGCTGGTCCGCGGCGCCGCCCGGGGCAAGAGCCTCTTCCCGATCCCCGACGACCTGTCCTTCGCCCATGGCGCCCTCGCCGAACCCCTCGGTGTCGGGATGCACGCCGTCGACCAGAGCGAAGCCGGCCCCGGCGACAAGGTCGCCGTTCTCGGCGCCGGTCCGATCGGCCTGTCCGCCGTCGCGACCCTCGCCGACCGCGGGATCGAAGACATCGTCGCGGTCGACATGTCCGACACGCGACTCGAAGTTGCGCGCAAGCTCGGCGCGACGCACGCCGTGAACCCGTCGAAGGAGGATCTCTGGGAGGGGCTCGGTCGCGTCCACGGAACCGAGACGCTCTACTGGATGGAGATGGTCGGGACGAACGTGTTCATCGAAGCGACCGGCGTCGGACCGCTGCTCGCGGACGTCGTCAAGCGATGCGCGCCCCGGAGCCGGATCTCGGTCGTCGCCCTCCATCGCCAGGAGGTCCCGATCGCCTTCATGGACGTGCTGACCAAGGAGGTCACGATCCGCGGTTCGATCGAGTACCCGGCCGACTACGGCGAGATGATCCGATTGATCGCGCGCCGCGACCTCGAGCCGATGATCACCCACCGCTTCGCCCTCGACGATTTCCTCGATGCCTTCGACGTCGCCCGATCCCCGGACGCCGGCGCGAAGGTCATGATCGAGTTCGATTGATCGGCGTCCCGACGTCCGCCCGATGATGCGTGCCCTCCTTCGATCCCCCCTCGTCCATTTCCTGGTACTCGGCACGGTGGTGTACCTCGCGCAGGGTTTCTCCGCCGACGAGGCGGCCGGCGTCCACGACCGGGTTGCGCGGGAGATCACGATCGCGCCTGCGCAGGTCGACGAGCTCCAGGCGCGCTTCACCGAGCAGATGGGGCGCGTTCCGGACGCCGCAGAGACCGACCGGATGATCGCCGCCGAAGTGGAAGAGGAGATCCTGTTCCGGGAAGCGGTCGCGCGCGGACTGCTCGAGCGGGACGGCGGCGTGCAGACGCGGCTGATCCAGAAGATGCTCTTCCTCGAAGGCGAGGCGACCCTCGAAGACGCCCCGGCCCTGCTCGCCCGCGCCGTCGAGCTCGGGCTCCACCAGGACGACATCGTCGTGCGCCGGATCCTCGTGCAGAAGATGCGGCTGCTCGGCGGTCGGCTCGAGGCGGATCAGGCCGTCTCCGAGGCCGACGTCGAGCGCGCTTACACCGAACGGCGTGAAGAATTTCGCGCCCCGGACCGGCTCTCGCTCACGCATGTGTTCGTGAGCCGGGACCGCTGGGGCGACGAGACCTTCGACACGGCACGAACGGTGCTCGACACCCTCGTCGACGCATCCGTTCCGCAGGCCGCGGGCCCCGAGCGCGGTGACCCCTTCCCGCTCGGGCATCACCTCGCGCGACGCTCGCGCCACGATCTCGAGCGCACCTTCGGGAGCGCATTCGGCGAGTCGGTGTTCGCGCAGGCGGCCCCCGCGGTCGGTCGCTGGTCCGGCCCGATCCCGTCCGCCTACGGCGCCCATCTGGTCTTCGTCGAGTCGGTCGAAGCGGGCGTCGTCCCGCCCCTCTCGACCGTCGCGAATCGTCTCCGACTCGAAATCGAGGAAGAGCGTCGCGAGGCGAACCTGGAAGCGCTACTCAGCGACCTCCGAACGCGATATCACGTGCGCCGCGATGACGTCCCGGCCCGCGCCACCGACGCCGAGCCTGACGCACGAGGACAGGAGACCGGATGACCCGCCCCGCCACGACGCCGAAGATCGCCCGCGCTGCCCTCGTCCTCGCGTGCCTGTTCGCGTGTCTCTCCCCGTCCCTCGCGGCCGCCCACCCGCTCGCCCCCGCGCTGCTCCAGCTCGAGGAGCGTGAGGGCGGTCTCGTCGACGTGCTCTGGAAGCGCTCGTCCCTCTCGGTCCCGGGCAGCAACATCGAACCGGTCGTGCCGCCCGCCTGCCCCGCCACGACGACGCCCCGCTTCGAAGAACAGGGCGTCGCCGTCCTGATCCGCTGGACGATCGACTGCAGCGAGACCGGCCTCGTCGGCCAGCCCGTCCGCGTCGAGGGGCTCGGTCCCGCCAAGATCGACACCCTCGTTCGGATCCAGCTCGCCGATGGACGAACGATCCAGCGGGTCCTGCGAAGCGGGGAGCCAGAGATGCTCGTGCCGGAGAAGGCGAGCCGCTTCCAGGTCTTCGTCGACTACCTGACGATCGGTTTCGAGCACATCCTCTCCGGCGCGGACCACCTGCTCTTCGTGTTCGGCCTCTTCCTGTTATGCGCAGCGGCCGGCCCCCTGATCAAGACGATCACCAGCTTCACCGTCGGCCACTCGGTCACGCTCTCTCTCGCCGCGCTCGGCTACTCGAACCTGCCCTCCGGCCCAATCGAGGCCCTGATTGCGGCGAGTGTCCTCGCCCTCGCCGTCGAGCTCGCGCGGGACACGGAGAAGGAAACGCTGATGCACCGCTATCCGTGGCCGATCGCGCTCCTCTTCGGGCTGCTGCACGGGATGGGCTTCGCCGGAGCGCTCCGGGAGGTCGGCCTGCCCCAGGGCGAGATCCCGATGGCGCTCTTCTCGTTCAACGTCGGAATCGAACTCGGCCAGCTCGTCTTCGTGGTCGGCCTCGTCGCCGCCGCCGCCGCGATTCGACGGACCTCGCTCCCGATCGCGATGCCCCAGCGCGCGGCCGTCTACGTGATGGGCTCCCTCGCGGCCTTCTGGACGATCGAGCGGACCGTGGCGGTGCTCTAGGGGTTCACCCCGAGCGCCCCGTGTTCAGATCCACCGCGCTCCGTCTTCCGTCACCTCGACCGCGCGGCCGATCAGCTCCTCGGACTCGCCGAGGGTCATCCAGTCCGGATCGTCCACCACGCGCATCGTCCGTCGACCATCCTCGAGATCGACGATCATCGCGACGCCGTGCGCCGCGTTCGGATCGTGGGACACGGTGTAGGTCGCGATCGTGCCACGCCCGGTCGCCTCACGATCGACCGACTTCGTGACCCATGCGTCCTGCGTCGCTTCGGTCACGAAGTCGTGCAGGAAGGGCTGCGCGCCGGGCTCCGGCCCGAATACCGACACGCCCTGTTTGGTGATGAGTCCTGAGACGGCGGTGACCACGCCCCAGGTCCCTGGGCTCGCGCGCATCGTCTCGACCATTTTGACCCAGGCCTGGATCACGAAGTTGTTGAGCGGGCCGCCGCCGAAGGTCATGCCGCCGGTCTGCGTGACGCGCCGGTCGAGGGGGATGCCCAGCTCGCGCTGCTGCGTGCGAACCGCGGCAGGAAAGCAGCTGTAACACTCGAAGTGCTCGATCTCTTCCGGCGCGTGCCCGACGTATTCGAAGGCGCGCTTGCCCGCGAGCTCGAAGCCCGGGGACCGCCACAGGTCGCGACGCTCCGAGAGCGTCACCATGTGTTCGTTGTCGACGACCGCGAGGGGATAGACGAAGCGCGACTCGTCGAGGCCGAGCTCGCGTGCCTTCTCGAGGCTGCAGAGGATCAAGCCGCCGGCCTGGTTCACGTTCCACTGCGACACCAGGGACTTCGTGTACGGATACGCGAGCAGGCGGTTGCCCGGGCCGGGGGTGACGATCTCCTCGGGCGTCATGGGTGTGCGATTCCAGGCGTCTTCGTTGTCGACGGCGACTTGATTGAAGTCGCCCCACAATCGACCGAGCTCGTCCTTGTGATCGGCCAGGGACTGCCGTTCGTGGGCGCGCAGCGCGTTGTCGATCATCGAGTACTGGATGATCGGCGTGATCAGGCCGAGCTCGATCTCGAACGCGCCCATGATCTCGGCGTGGGGGACGAGCACTTCGTCGGGAGTCGCGTCGGTCTGCTCCGTGAGCGGAACGTCTTCGCCGGCGCGCTGGAACTTGTTCGCGCGATCCTTGGCTTCGGCGCCGACGATCATCGCGATCTCGGACGCGCCGCTGGCGATCGCCTCGCAGGCTTTCCCGAGCACGGTCGATTGCAGGACGCCCACCTCGGCGACGACCGTGTGGACGTCTTTCGCGCCGAAGCGGTCGGCGAGGATCCGGCCGGGGTCCGAGTAGGCCCAGAATCCGCGCGGCGACCAGATGCGATCGACCCGGGCGAGCAGGTCCGGCGCGCCCGCGTCCTCCGCGGCGCGCCGCAGACTCTCTTCCATCAGGTCCAGGGGCTCGGAGGCGGCGTGCGGATCGTCCGGCTTCTGGACGATCGCAGCCGCGCCGACGAGGACAGGGGTTCGGGGGTCGGCGGACATGCGAGCGGGCTCCTGGTGGGGACGGGGGGACGGGGGGACGGGATGCTCGGGGTCGCGAGCAGTCTAGCCGCCCGCTCGCCCGGCCTCTCCCGGGCCCGAGCGCCGCTTGGGCCCATTTTTTTGACCAGTTGATTCAATCATTCGATCAAAATATGCTCCCGAAATGGCCGCCGACACCCGCGACCGGATTCTCGCCGCCGCCGCCCGACTCTACGCCGAGCCGACCGCGGGCGGCCCCGCTCTGCGCGCGATCGCGCGGGAGGCCGGCGTGAATTCGGCGCTCATCCACTACCACTTCGGAAGCCGCGACGGACTCTTCGAGGCCGTGCTCCTGCATGCCCTCGAGCCGCTCCAGACCCGCCGTGGACCGATCATCGAAGCGCTCCGGGCCGGAGGCTCCGCGGACGGACTCGACCTCGCGCGCCTCTGCGTGCAGCCGGTGGCGGCCTTCTATGCGGAGCCCGCCCCGGCCCCGGAAGCCGAGCTTCGGCTGCTCGCCCGCGCCCTCTCCGAGCATCGGCCGCGGCTCGACGCCCTCGCCGTCCAGCACTTCGCGCCGATGCTCTTCGGGCTACGAGACGTGCTCGCGACGGCGCTGCCCGGATTATTGGCGGAGCCCAAGCAGCGCCGATTCCGCTTCGCCGCCGACACGGCGCTCTCCCTGCTGGTCGGGGACGATGCCGCCGCGACCCGATCAGGCGGCGAGTCTGCGCAAGCGGCCTACCTGCACGACCTCACGACCTTTCTCGCCGGCGCCCTCGACGCCCCGGCCTGAACCCCGCGTTCCCGGAAGCGCGTCCCGCTCCACCCCAACTGGACTAGAGTCGACCCAGATGAGCAAACCCCGCCGACAGGAACAAGAAACCGCCTCCGAGGAGATCAGCGAAGTCGCGAAGGACATCCTTCGAATGCAGCTGCCGATCATGCTGCCCGGACTCGGCCACGTGAACATGTACGCGCTGGTCGACAACGACGGCGTCGCGGTGATCGACCCCGGCCTACCCGGCGAGTCGACCTGGAACGCGATCGTGAACCGCCTCAAGCAGGCCGGCCTCGAACCCCGTCACATCCACACGGTATTCATCACCCATTCCCATCCGGACCACTTCGGCGGGGCCGTCCGCATCCACAAGGAATCTGGCGCCCGCATCGTCGCCCACCGCGCGTTCCACTTCGGCGGCCCGAGCCGCGGGCACAAGCGCCACACCCACGACCACGATCACGCGGACGGGGATCACCACGTCGAAGCGAGCGTGGACGACCTGATCGCGCACATGGAGCTCCTCGAGCGCGACCGCCGGCGTTCGCAGAACCCGCTCTGGCGCATCCGCAGCGCGCTCAAGCGCATGACGACCCCCGCGCCCTGGAAGGGCCCGAAGGAGCGAGCGAACTTCCGCGAGAGCCTGCGCTTCCTGAGCTACGCGACCTTCGGGCGCAGCAAGTTCGTCCCCCCGGTCACGCATCACGTCGAGCACGGCGACGTGCTCCGTCTCGCCGGGCGCGAGTGGTTCGTGCAGCACACCCCGGGCCACACGGCGGATCACATCTGTCTGCACGATCCGGAGACCGGCGCCTTCCTGTCCGGCGACCACGTGCTGCCTTCGATCACGCCGCACATCGGCGGCGTGTCGTACCTGGCGGATCCGCTCAAGTCGTTCTTCTACTCGCTCGACCGGGTGGGCGAGATCCAGGGCGTCGACCTCGCGCTGCCCGCCCACGGTCATCCCTTCGACGACCTCGCGGGCCGCGCCCAGTCGATCAAGGACCACCATCACGAGCGCCTGGACGAGATTCGCACGATCGCAAGCGACATCGGCCGCGCCGACGTGAACGCCTTCATGAAGCGCCTCTTCAAGGAGCGCAGCTGGGGCGACATGGCCGAGAGCGAGACCTACGCCCACCTCGAGCACCTGCGCCTCGAGGGCCAGGCCGAAGCCCATCGCAGCGACACCGGTCGGCTCGTCTACGACATCTGACCGGCCCTTCTGATTCCCACATCTGACTCTCTGCCTTAGGCGAGGAGGAATTCGCATGTCCCGTCCCGTTCGCTTCGGTGTCACCCTCCCCCAGATCAAGCGCACGTGGCAGGAGGCCCGCGACGCCGCGATCGAGTTCGACCGACTCGGCTACGACTCGCTCTGGGTCTGCGATCACCTCTACGGCGTGCCCGCGCCGCAGCTCCCGATCCTGGAAGCCTGGACGCAGCTGGCCGCGATCGCCGCGGTCACGGGCCAGGCGAAGCTCGGCACGCTGGTGACGCCGCCCTTCTTCCGGAACCCGGCGGTGCTCGCCAAACAGATCGCGACGATCGAGCAGATCGCGCCGGGTCGAACGATCGCCGGGCTCGGGGCCGGCTGGTTCAAGCCCGAGTTCGAGCAGACGGGCTGCGATTTTCCCGGCACCGGCGACCGCCTGCGCGCCCTCGAAGAGATGATCGAGGTCATGAAGCGGATGTGGACCGATGAGAAGGCCACCTTCGAAGGGCAGTTCTACTCGGTGAACGAGGCGATCTGCGAGCCGAAGCCCGAGAAGACACCCGAGATCCTGATCGGGGGCGGCGGCGAGAAGGTCACGATGGCGATCGCCGCGCGACACGCGGATACCTGGAACAACATGGCGGTCGCCCAGGCGCAGCTCGCCGAGAAGGTCGAGGCCCTCGACAAGCGCTGCGAGGAAGCAGGCCGCGATCCGGCGTCGATCGAGCGCTCTCAGCAATGCACGGTCGTGATCGGCGAGAACGACGAGCAGGCCCGGCAGTTCGTCGACAAGGCCAAGAAGATCTACGGCGGGCACATGGGCGGCGCCCTCGAGGAGCACGGCATCTGGGGCAGCCCCGAGCGCGTGATCGAGTGCATCGAGCGCCACCGCGCCCTCGGCGTCTCGTTCTTCGTGATGGAGTTCTTCGGCCGCGACACCCGGGAGCCGGCGAAGCTCTTCGCCGAGACGGTCATGAAGCACTACGCCAACGAGTAGGCGAACGATCCAGCTCGAGATTCCGAACGCACGACGCCGCCCCGATCCAATGGATCGCGGCGGCGTCTCGTTTCGGGAACCAGCGATCGCCTAGCGGCGGCGACGGGCAGCGAGTGCCAGCGCCGCGAAGGCGAGTCCAACCGCGAAGCCGGGCTCCGGCACGTTCAGGATCGCCGCGCCGCGATCCTCGGTGCCCTGTCCCACGCTGATCACCCAGTCGTCGCCGACGTTCGCCGGGTCGGCGTCGCGGAAGTCGGTGGTGAAGGGATCCCCGGACGCGACGACGTGGCTACCGAAGACGACCTCGGCGTTGGTCGGCGTGACGTTCATCGTCAGCAGACCCGGTCGACCGAGCGGGACGTAACCCGTGTCGATCACGCGACCCTCGTTGAAGGGGGACGCCGTCCGGAGCTCGACCCGACCCTGCGCATCGACGATCGCGAACACGCGATCCGCCGAGGCGTTGAAGTCGCGGCCGAAGAGATCCTCCCCGTCGCCCGCGGTCGGGGTCCAGATCGTCTCCTCGACGAAGCCGAAGGCCACCTCACCCTGCCCGAGGATCCGCTCGATGTGGAAGGGCACCGCGCCGCCACTCGCCATCAGGTTGAACACGTCGCCGAGGCTCCCGTTCGAGCTCGCGAGCACGCCCTCCGACGTGTCGATCGCGAACCCGCCGGTGTCCCAGGTCGCCGCGCGCGCATCGAAGTCGGCGAGAGCCAGCGTACCGGGAAGGCTGCCGGCCGGCGTAATGTCGATCACCTCCGAATCGCTGTCGTTCGCCGCCACCGGATCCACGAGATCACTCGTGACCGAGGCGTTCACGAAGAACTGACCGTCGGCCGGAGCGTTGGCCAGGATGAAGACCGGCGCGTCCCCGCCACGCGGAATGTCCTCGAAGTACTCGCAGGTCGCGCTCGTCGTCGGGAAGCTGCAGTTGCCCGTGGTGCTCATCGCGATCAGACCGGACGGGAAGTCGGTCGTCAGCTCGGCGTTGCTCGCATCGGCGACGCCTCGGTTGCTCACGTCGTACTGGATCGCGAAGGTCTCGCCGGACTGCTGCGGATTCGAGAAGGCCGTCACCTCGAGCACGAGGCCCTGGTCGCCGATCGGATCGAGGCCGACGATCGCGCCGATGGAACCGGCCACGTCGTTCAGCGGCAGCCCGCCCAGCAGCGGAAACTCGGTCGCGCCGCCGGAGCCGCCGACGATCACGCGACCACTCGGCTGGACGGAGATGCCCTGGAGCTGGTCGCCGCCGCCCGCCACGGTCGGACTCGAGAAGAGCACCGTCGTGCCGTCGCTCGAGAGCTGCGCGACCGCCGCTTCGTCGTCGATGCCCGCGGCCGGCGAGCCCGGCAGCGGGTGCACCTGCGGAAAGAGCGCGCTGCCATTCAGCCCGACACGCACGGCGACCCAGGGGTTGCCCGCGCCGTCGACGGTGATCGCGTTGATCTCGTCGTTCTGCACGCCGCCCAGGAACGTCGTCCAGAGCTGCGACGCCGCACCGGCGACGGTCGTGTCGATCTTCGCGACGTAGCCATCCTCGCCGCCGGCGTTCACGGCCTGTACCGCGTTCAGGATCGGGAAGGTCGCGGCGGTCGAGTCGGTCTTCGATCCGACGTAGACGATGCCGGAGTCGAGGGCCACGATCCGTCCGCGCTCGGTCTCGTCCCCGAAGCCACCGATGAAGGTCGAGTAGACGCGCTGGGCCGCTTCGGTCTGGCTCGGGTCGAGCTTCACGAGCACGTGGTCGTTGTTGTTCGGGTCACCGGTCGCGTCCTGGAAGCCCTGGCCGGCGACGACGACACCCGTGTTCGGGCTCATGAAGGAGAAGACGTAGAGGTTGCCACTCGAATCGACTTCGAGGTCGAGGACGCCCCCGTCCTCCTGCATGTCGGTCGCAACCGGCGACGTGACGTAGGTCTGGTAGACGCGGCTCGACGCCGGCGGCTGGCTCGGATCGAAGCCCGTCACGAAGGGACACATCGAGCTCGGGCAGCGGGGGCTGAACTCGTTGTCCGCCGTCAGGTTCATCGTGTTCGTGCGGCTGCCCACGTAGACGTAGCCGTTCGACGGGTCGATGCCGATGCCGCCGTTGAACTCGCCGTCCTCGTTCGCGCCGCCCCACACGACCGCCCAGGTCAGGGCACCGGTCGTGTCGAGCTCGAGCAGGAACGCGTCCGTGTTGTTCACGACCGTCGAGAACGGCGTCAGCTCGGGGAAATTGGCGCTGGTCGTGTAACCCGCCACGTAGGCGTTGCCGCTCGCGTCGACCTCGACCGCCCACGGCACGTCCGCCATGTTGCCGCCGAAGACCGAGAGATAGAGCAGCGTCTGACCGGTCGGATCGAGCTTCGCGACGAAGACGTCGGTGCCGCCGCGGTTCGCAACGGTCTGGCCGCCGAGATTCGTCGACGTCGTCGCGCCGACCACGTAGATGTTGCCGGCGGCGTCGGTCGTGAGATCACCGATCTCGTCCTGCCCCGTCCCGCCGAGGACGGTCGAGAGGCCGAGGAAGACCTGCGCGGAGGCCGGGCCGGCCAGCAGCATCAGCGCCGCGAGGCCGAGGAGCCCCGCGCGACGTGCCTGCGCGCGAGAAAAGGGGACGATGAAAGACGGTCGAATGGTAGATCGGCTCAAACGGGTTCCCTCCCGGGGGCCCGCGACGGTGTGTCGCATCCTCGTGCCGCAAGATCCCTGGATCTCGCATGTGACGAGTGGGCGCCCCGGAACGTTGTTCCCAGCCCGACCGAAAGGGGGGTCGGCGAGTTCGCAATCCCGGCGAGGACGAACCGCCGTGGGTGAAGGGGGTCACGGCGGCGTGACGGCGAGCCCTAGTTCGTCTTCTTCTTCAGATGGGTGTCGAGGAAGTCGGCGATGCGCTGGAGCATGTCGATTCGCTGCTGCTCGCGCTCGAGATAGTGGTCGGCGTTCTCGTACTCCACGTACTCGACGTCCTTGTCGGCGTCCTCGAGGGCGCTCGCGAGATCCTCGCCGTGGTCGACGGGAACGTTCAAGTCGAGGTCACCGTGGAAGAGGAGGACGGGGACGGGCATCTCTTCGGCGCGCCGGAGCGGCGAGTTCTGACGCACTTCATCGCCCTTCGTCGGAACGAGCTGGCGAAACGCTTTCTTCGCTCCTCGGGGCGCGTCCTCGTACAAGCGGTACGGATGGGTGAGCCCCGCGATGCTGACCGCGCACTGATATCGCTCCGGATTCTCGAGCGGACTCATCAGCGCGGCGTACCCGCCATAGCTCCAGCCGACCGTGCAGATCCTCTTGGGATCGACGGTGCCTTGCTCGACGAGGTGGCGCACGCCGTCCTCGATGTCTTCCATCACGGTCTTCCACTCGTTGAGCGCGCCCTCCCCGACCCACGTGTCGCCGTAGCCGGTCGAGCCCCGATAGTTGGGCTGGAGAACCGCGTACCCCTGCGCCGCGAGGAATTGCGGAACCCAGTGGAAGCCCCATGAATCGCGGGCCCAGGGCCCGCCATGCGGATACACGATCAGCGGCAGATTCTTCTTCGGCTTTCCGCTCGGCGTCGTGAGGTACCCCGGGACCTCCTTCCCATCACGGGTCGGAAACCGAAGCGCCCGCATCGGCGACAGGTCGTCCTCGTCGAGCCAGCTGCGAGCGTCCGTGATCTTGGAGAGGGCGTCGGCTTCCGCGTCATAGCGGTAGTAGCCTCCGGGATTGACGTCGCTGTGGGCGCGGATCAAGTAGTACCGCTGGTCCCAGGACTCATCGATCAGCACGACGTCGACGTCTCCGAATTCCTCGGCGACGCGGTCGTGGATCCCCCGCGCGACCTCGTCGAAGTAGTGGATATACCGACGATCCGTCTCGTAGAGGGCGCCGACGAGGCGGCGGTGCTTCCCCAACGTGTCGAGTCCGTACACGTCGACCTCCGGATGGGCGAAAACCACTTCTCGCTTGCGAGGCGTCTCGGCATCCTCGGTCAGGGTCTCGAGCAGCAGCGTACGTCGGCCGTCGACATCATCCCAGACGAGGATGTCGTTGGGCTCGGGGGTGAATCCGGCGAAGTCGAAGTCGTCGGTCACGTCGCCGCCGGCGTACCGGTGGAGGCGCCGCCACTTGTCCTCGCCGGCGAGTCGGTACTCGAGATCCACATTGGTCCGATTCGAGTTGACCCGGATCCGCACTTCTTCGCGGTAGGAGTCGGCGGCGTACCCCCACACGGTCTCTCGCGGACGAACGATCGTCTTGAGCTTGTTCTTCTCGATGTCGACGCGAACGACGCCCTCGCCGCGGCCCTCGTCGAATTCGAGCCAGATGTACCTGGGGTCTTCGGGAAGAAGCGCCACGATCTCGTCCTGATGGAAAGCAAAGTTCTCGCGTTGCTGCTTTTGCGCGAGCACTTTCTGGTTCCCACCGTCCGCGTCAACCGCCACCAATCGAGAGGCACCCGCTGGCTTCCCCTGGAAGCGAAACGCGCCGTAGTACGCACAGAGGAGACGCGAGTTCGTGGCCCACGAGCAGCGCTCGACGTACATGCCCTTCTTCGCGTCGCTCGCGAGGATCAGCGTCGGCTTCCCCGTCGTGAGGTCGATCACCATCGCGATCGGGAAATCGTCGGGGTGGTTGCGGAGGAACGACTCTTGGTGCCGTCCGGCGACATTCGCATGCCCCAGACGCCGCTCAGCTTGCCGAAGTAGGACGCGGCCGTGTCGAGGTCCATGACCGCCGACGCATTGCCCGCGCAGACAAGCGCGAGCAGTCCAGCGCTGGCCACCAGGGTTCGAATCCACCGAGCGCTGCTCACCTGTCCCATCACGATCTCCCACTCCCAGTGACCGGTCCGACTGTTAGTCAAACCTATCACAGCGTCAGGTCATGACGACGTCAATTCAGCAACCATCCAGGCGACGCCGGGTCGCACTCGTGGCGCGCCTCAGAGCACCGCGATCGGGTTCACCGGCGAGCCGGTCCCTTGCTCGATCCGCAACGGCGCGATGGTCAACTGGAAATCCCATTGGGCGAGCTCGGCGCAGGCGGCCTGGAGGCCCGAGAGGTCGAGGTTGTCGAGCAGGTGGACGCCCATCGCGACCAGGGTGCATTCGTGGATCGGCATGCCCCAGCCCTCGATCGCCGGGAGCGGGATCGGGTCGGAGACGCAGTCGGCGCCGAGGACCGCGACGCCCTTCTCGTGGAGCCACGGAACGCACTCGGGGTGGATCCCCGGCATGCCGGGGTCCATCGGAGACCATGGGCCGAATTCGGCACGGCGCGCGTCTCGGCCGGTCGCGACGAGCAGGATGTCGCCCTCTCGGACCTCGACGTCCTGGGCGTCGAGGCAGCCGGTCAGCTCGTCCGGCGAAATGATCTGGCCTGGCTCGAGCCAGTCGACGCCGAGGTGGCGCGGCACGTCGGCGAGCACACCGCGCGAGACGATGCCGTCCTTCGCGCACATCACGCTGTTCTTCTTGGCGCCGGTGCTCTTCACGAGGGTGCCCGGATAGCCGTTGTACATATTGCCGTCCTTGTGGACGTGGCAGAAGGCGTCGAGGTGGCTGCTCGCCATGCCGTGGAAGGCGATCCCTACGAAGTCGGCGGTCGTCTCGAGGCCGATCTCGGGGATCAGGCAGTCGTCGCCGCCGGCGACCATCATGTGCAGGGCCGGATGCGGGTTGTCGGGCGCCGGGTCGACGGGGATGTTGCGTGAGCAGCTGATGGCACGGCCGTGCCGGATGCAGGCCGCGGCGCCGCGGCGCACTTCCTCGGTGATCAGGTTGAGCGCGCCGGCTTCGTCGTCGTCGCCCCATCGCCCCCAGTTCTTCACCGACTCGAAGATCTCGTTCATGCGCTCCGTCGTCGGAATCGGCCAGTCCGCCATCGATCGTTCCCTCCTCGGCGCCGCTCGGGGCGGGCCCACCGTGCATGATGGCGAGCCCAGGCGCGCGCGACCACTCCCCCGCACGGGCCATTCGGCGTTGTATGCTGGTCCCGAACCGACGACGCGCGCCGAGCGCGGCCGGAAAGGAAGGTCCGATGAGAGTCCTCGTGATGGGCGGCACCCAGTTCAACGGCCTGGCACTCGTGCACGAGCTCGCCCGGACCGGACACCAGGTCGTGATCCTGAACCGGGGCAAGACCGAGGCGGACCTGCCCTTCGGCGTCGAGCGTGTCTTCGCGGACCGGACCGACCACGCGCAGATGCGCGAGGTCCTCGGCGCGGTCGACGTCGACGCGATCATCGACGTGAGCGTCTACACCCCCGAGGACGTCGAGCTGATGGTCGACATTTTCCGGGGTCGGATCGCCCACTACGTCTTCATCAGCTCGACGGTGACCTACGCCGAGTCGGACCTGCTCCCGATCACCGAGAACCACCCGGACGAACGTGGCGAGACCCAGCAGGCCTATGGCCTGAACAAGCTGCTCTGCGAAGACATCCTCCGGCGCGAGTGGCGCGAAAACCGCTTCCCCGCGACGACGGTCGCATTCTCGATGGTCATGGGCGCGGGCAACATCCTTCCGGACCGCGAACAGCGCATGTTCCAACGGATGCTGCGTGGGCGCCCGATCCTGATCCCAGGCAACGGCCGCACCCTCCAGCAGGTCGGCCACGCGGACGACCAGGCGCGCGCGATGCGGATGATGCTCTGCCAGCCCGTCACGTTCGGCGAGCGCTACAACCTGACCGGCGGCGACTACTACACGCAGGAGGGCTACGTCGACACCTGCGCGACGTTGCTCGAGAAGGACGTCGAGAAGCTCTTCATCCCGGCGGCCATGATGGAGAAGCTGTGGTCCGGCGAGCTCGCGATCGAGCTGCCCGCCGCGTCGAGCAAGGTCGACATCCGCTCCGGCGCCCGCAACCGCGACGCGCTCGCGATCAATCGCTTCACGCTCTCGATGCTGGTCCCGCAGATCGCGCCGAACATCCACCACTGGGATCGGAGCGTCGTCTTCTCGGTGGACAAGCTCCGGCGTCACGTCGGGTGGGAGCCGGAGCTCACGTTCCCGGCGGCGGTCGAACGGACCTGGCGCTGGTATCAGGAGGCCGGCCTGCCCGACACGCAGGAATTCGACTTCGCCTTCGAGGACGAGCTGATCCGAATGGTGCGCGACTGGAAGGGTTAGTCGGTCAGCTCGATCTCGGGGTGCCGCGCGCGCAGCATCCGGTCGAACCCTTCGCGCCAGGGAACCTTGCACGCGCCGGCGAGCTCGATCCGCTTCGCGGGATCGAGCCAGTACTGATGGATCCCGTCCGGGCCCTGCTCGACATCGGCCTCGCGGCCGATCCTTCCCGCGATGTGGCGGACCATGTCGGGCACCGACACGCCCTCGTCCCCGCCCCAGTTCACGATCGTGGCGGGAACCGCAGCGGCACTCAGCAGCCCAGACGTATGGTCGTAAATGTCGTCCTCGTGGATCGGTGAAGCGACGTCGCCCTGCCCCGCCGGCATCGCCTGGACCGTGATCCCGCCGAGCAACATGTCGACGATCATCGCGGGGAAGCCGCCGTTGTCGCCGTAGGCCGCGTTCATCCGCGCGATCGTCGTCGGGAGTCCGAACTCCTGGGCCGCGAACTTCGCGACCGCCTCCTGTGAGATCTTCGACACGCAGTAGGTCGGCGCGTAGGGCTGCGGTGTGCCGCCGAGCGGGGCCGTCTCGGCGACCGGCTTGGCGTAGTCGCGCGGCGCCGCGTAGACACCGCAGGTCGACATCATCAGACACGCCGACGCGCTCCGATAGCGCGACATGACGTGCCCCGTCCCGCCGGCGTTGATCTCGATCGAGGTGTCGAAGTCCTCGCCCGGAACGATCGCCGCCGCGAGATGCAGCACGTAGTCGACGGACTCGGGGGTCTTCGACCAATCCGGGTTCGCGAGGTCGACGGCGGCGGTCGCGATCCCCGCCGCCTCACATCGCTCGCGGGTCGCCGCATCGCTGAACCGCGCGACCCCGAACACCTCGTTGTCCTTTGCGAGTCGCGCCGCCAGCGGAAACGCGATCTGCCCCGCCGGCCCCGTCACCAGAATCCGCTTGCCCTCGATCTTCGCCATCGCTCGTCTCACCTCGTTCGTTCGCGTGCGGGGATCCTAGGGGCCCGCTCCGCCGCTCGCATGGTCCGCGCATGCCCTGCGCGCTTGCCATCCCCGCGCGCGTCGGCGACGCTCCCGACCGCCCGACTACACCGGACTAGGCCCTACCCCACGCGACCCTGCGCTGGACGATGGAGACCGACCCACTTTGGAGCCCGTCACCCAGGCGCTGCTCGGCGCCGCGACCGCGGAGCTCGTCGCGGGCAAGACGCTGCGTGGCCGTGCCCTCGGATGGGGCGCGCTGATCGGGATGTCGCCGGACCTCGACGTGCTCTTCCGCTCCTTCCACGACGGCTACGGCGATTGGCTCTACCACCGCGGCACGACCCACTCCCTCTGGTTCGGGTTCGTCGTCGGTCCGCTCCTCGGCTTTCTGCTCTGGCGATGGCGCGACCTGGGCCGCGAAGACACCCTGCCGGCCTGGATCCGCGTCGCGATCATCGCGCTCGTGACCCATCCCCTGCTCGACGGGTTCACCCCCTATGGCACCCAGCTTTTCGCCCCCTTCGACCGGGCCCGCTTCGCCTGGAACGGCGTCGCGATCGTCGATCCCTTCTACAGCGTGATGCTCGGGACCGGGGTCGCGATCGCGGCGATGCGTCGATTTTCGCCGGAGGTGCGTCGGCGCGCTGTCGCCCTCGGCCTCACCCTCTCGACGGCCTATCTCGCGGTCGGCCTCGCGATCAACCGGCACGTCGTCGCGGAGCTGCGCGCCGAGCTCGAACCGCACGTCGGCCCGATCTCGCGACTGCGCGCCTATCCGACGATCTTCCAGCCCTGGCTCCGCAGCTTCGTCGCGCACACACCGGAGGCCCTCGTCGTCGGACTCCACAGCTGGCAGGAATCGGACTGCCCCGCGTACCAGGTGCACCCCCGACCGCCGGACTCGCCGGCCCTCGAGACGGTGCGGGGAATGTGGCAGGTCGAGATGATGCACTGGTTCTCGGACGAAGACGTCGCGACGTTCATCCACGCGGAGCCCGAGGGCGTTCGGCGGTTCCGTTTCGAAGACATGCGCTACGCGTGGTCGAGCGAAGACACGCGGGGGATGTGGGGGCTCGAGGTGCGCGTCGCGCAGGACGGTCGTGTGCTGGGCGAGCCCCGACGGCTCGGTCGCGTCGGCCCGACCGCCGCGGACTTCGATCGCATGGCCCGTGTCCTGGCCGGACGTCTGCCCGCGGAAGGCGGCGGCTGGAAGCGCGCGGGCAGCTGCAGCGCGCTGGCGCGGCGTTAGGTCCGATGCCGGAGATCTTCGTCGACGGTGACGCGTGTCCGATGAAGGACGAGGTGTACGCGGTCGCGGCGCGCCTCGGTTTCGCGGTGATCGTCGTCGCGAATCAGCGCATCAACGTCCCGACGGACCTCGGCGTCGAGATGATCGTCGTGCCGGACGGGCCCGACGCCGCCGACGACTGGATCGCGGAGGAGATCCTCGCGGGCGACATCTGCGTGACCGCGGACATCCCCCTCGCGGCGCGCTGCCTCGAGAAGGGCGCATTCGCGCTCGGCACGAACGGCCGGGAGTTCACCCTCGACTCGATCGGAGGTGCGCTGGCGACGCGCGAGATCAAGGCGGCGATCCGCGAGACGGGCGTGCAGACCGGCGGCCCGCGTCCGATCGGCGCGCGGCAGCGCTCCCGGTTCTCGGGAGAGCTGGACCGCCTCGCCCATCGCGCCCTCCGCGGAGAGACCTCCGCGAGTTAGGCCACGACGCGCTGCCGGGCGCGCGACTCAGTCCGACTTCACGCGGCGCCGCTTCGGACAAACGGTCAGCACGGGACAGGTCGCCCGCTGGACGACGCGCTGGGCCGTGCGGCCGAGCAAGGCGTTGACCAGGGCGGAGCGCCCGTGCGTGCTCATCACGATCAGGTCCGCGCCCTCGACGTCGGCGACGTTGGTGACGGCCTCGACCGGATCCCCGTCGAGCACCTGGAGACCGACCTCGAACCCGTGCCCCTCGAGGCGCTTCACCATCGGCGCGATGTGCTTCTCGAGCTCCTCGCGACGCGCGTCCGGCTGATGGAACTTCGCCAGTCGTTCGTGGCTCATCGCCTCGAGATAGGGCGGCGTCGAGTCTGCGAACACGAGCTCGAGCTTCGGCCGGTGGTCGCCGTCGAAGAGGTCGATGAACGCTTCCATCGCGACCTCCGCGTCCGTCGAGAGGTCGGTGGGCACGACGACGAGCCGAGGCGTTTCGATCGTCTCGCGATCGTCGGGATGAATCGTGATCACCGGCGCCGTCGAGCGCCGCACGACGTACTCGGCGGTGCTGCCGAGGAGCAGGTGCTGCAAACCGGTCTGGCCGCGCGTGCCGATCACGACGACACTCGCCTCCGCCTTGCAGGCCATCTCGACGAGCTGCGGTCCGGGCGGACCGATGCCCTGCTGCGTCTCGACGACGAGCCCGCTGTCGCGAAGCGCCTCGCCGACGTCCTCGAGTCGCTGCCAGGCGAGCTCCCGGACCTTCGCCTCGCCCTCGGGCAGCGCCATCGGGAGCGGATAGGGCTCGATCGGGAGCGGCTCGACCACGTGACCGATCACGATGCGGGCATCGTGACGTCGAGCCAGGGCGGCGGTATGGCGAATGGCGAGCTCGCTCGTGTCCGAGAAGTCGGTGGCGCAGAAGATCGTCTGGATGCCGGCGGTTCTGGATTCACTCATCGCGGGTCCTCCCGGGCCGCCCGGCGCGTCGAGCGGTGTGGTCCCGTCCCCGGTAGTGCAGGCGCCATGCCAGGGCGTGCCGCGCGTGACGCGAGGGAGGGAGGGCGGCCGATTCAGCACGTGTGCCAATTCGCCTCGCGTCGAGTCGGAATGTCTCGGGTTCAGGCGTTCGCTCCCACGAGCGGGCGCTCGACGCCCCTAGGCTCGGCACGCCGCCTGCACGACCCTATACACACGCCCGAATCCCGGAGAGAGACCTAGAGAGAGGAGCCGCCATGACGTATTCGAAGCCCCTGATCGAGCGCGAGCGTGCGCTCGAAGAAGCCTTCTTCCGTAAGGAGAGCGAACGACTGCTCGAAGCCATGCGCGAGCGGCGTACCCGCGCCGCGCGATTCGACGCTCTGTCGAAGGTGCTCGGCCTCCGGGACCCGGCGATCATCGACCCGCTCCTCGACCTCGGATTGCGCGAGGAGAACGTGACCGCGCTCATGATGGCGCCCCTGGTCGCCGTCGCCTGGGCGGATCGCACCCTCGACAACGAAGAGCGCCGCTACCTGCTCGATGCCGAGAGCGAGCTGGGCATCGAAGCGGATTCGCCGGCGGGCGAGCAGCTCGCGGTCTGGCTCGACCACCGCCCGCACCCGGAGCTGCTCGACACCTGGGCCGCGTACGTCACAGAATTGTGTCGCGTCATGCCCGAAGACGATCGGGAGCGGCTCCGCCAGGACATCGTCGGCTGGACGAGGCGGATCGCGAACGCCCTCGAGAAGACGTTCCTGCGCGGTGGCGTGCCGACCCGCGCGGAACGGCAGGTGATCGACCGCGTCGAAGCGGCCTTCGGCGCGCGACCGCAGCCGAACATCGCCAGGCGAGTCGGCCCCAAGAGCGACCTCGACGACTTCGTCAACTCGCTCACCTGATCGCGCCGGAACGAGGGCACATCGAGCGCCCCGGTCGCGAAGCTTCGCGACGGGGGCGCCGTGCGTTCAGCCCGCCGCGAAGCCCGCCCAGAAGAGCAGGCCGGCGAACGCCACCCAGGCCGCCGCGATCCCGCGGATCGCGTTCTCGGAGCGCGCGACCCACCAGTCGACCCACTGGTCGATGCGTGCGCGGCCCATCGCGATCACCGCGACCGCCGCGACCAGGAAAAACACGCCGATCCCGGCCACGACCGCGGGCATCGGCGTCATCTCGGCGACCCAGATCAGATAGAGCCCGATCAGGGTCCGAATCGCAACGATCCAACCGAGCCGGCCCCCCTCACCCCAGAACGATTCGAGCCAGTCCATCATGCCGCGCGGCCGGAACGCCGCCCACGCAGCGAATGCGCAGAGCCAGATCCCCAGCAAAGCGATGCCGATCGTTTCCATGACGTGCTCCTTTCGTCCGCTCGTCGGCGGCCGCACGCGCGAGCGACCGGTCGACCCGGGTCCGGATCGATCCGGACACCTCTGAAGATTGCAGCCTCCGTGCCACCCCAGGCCGCTCCCCCTGCGCGCACGACGCCTCGACCCGAGGTCGTTCGCCCCGAACGAGACGAAACGCCACGCCCAACGCGGTCGTGCGTGAGCACCGACGCCGCAGGCCGTGGCACGAGCGTTGCAGTACCGAGGGTCGAATCGAATGGGGACGGTGATGATCGACGAGCTGATGACGGAAGAATTCGACGCGGTGGCACGACGCGGAAAGCGTCGCGTCGGGTGGGCCGCGCTCTTCGTCGCCATCACCGGACTCGCGAGCTGCGGCGTGCTGGCGGAGACGCGCGGCGCGATCCAACCGCGCCCGACGATGCGGCGCGTCTTTGACGAGATGAAGCACCTCGTGCCCCTCGGCCTCGACGCAGCGAAGTGGAGCGCGCCCGAGAACCGTGAGCAGATTCTCGGGTCCCTCGACCGGCTCGACCGCGCCGCCTCCGCCCTCGAGCAACACGGCCGCGCGCGCGAAGCCGGGTTCGACGAGCTGGCCCTCACGCTCGGCCGCGACCTGCGCGCCGCGCGCGATCACTACGTGCACGGTCACTTCGAGGAGGCCCGGTTCTTCCTGACGGGCAGCCTCCAGAGCTGCGTCGCCTGCCACACGCGCGTACCCTCGGCGATCGACTTCGGGATGGCCGAGGAGCTGACGGAGCACGCGAACATCGAGGCGCTCGATTCCCGGGAGCGCGCCTGGCTCTACGTGATGGTGCGACGCTTCGACGACGCGCTCACGCTCTGGGAGCGGGCCTTCACCGATCCGGCGATTCCCGCGGCGCAGCTCGACGCGAGTGGCGCCCTGGTCGACTACCTGAACGTCGCCCTCCGGGTTCGCACGGACGTGCCGCGAGCGCGTACCGGGATCGACCGCTTCGCGAAGCGCGAGGACATCCCGGTCTACCTCGACCGGCGCGTGCGCACGTGGCAGACCGCGCTCGCAGGACTCGACGAAGACGTCCTCGAGGACCCCGGCGTGGAGGACGTAGATCTCGGCGAAGCCCTCGCCACCGAAGCCGGGCGCCTCGCGCAGGGCCCTTACGGACGCGACGGCCTCGTCCATGATCTCGCCGCGGCGAGCCAGCTCGTTCGCTTCCTCGAGGCCGATCGGGCGCGCCGCATGGCCAGCAAACGCAACCCGACCGACGACGAGCGCCGCGAGACGTCGCGCGCCTACTACTGGCTCGGCGTCGTGGAGGCGCGCAGTCTCGACGGCTTCTGGATCAATCTGTCGGAGCGGCATTTCGAGGCGGCCATCCGCGCGGACCCACGCGGACCCTTCGCAGAGCGCGCCTACGCCCAGCTCGAGGAGACCCAGGTGCTCGGCTTCGGCGGTGCCTCCGGAGAGCACCTGCCCCCCGACATCTGGACCCGACTCGAGGAGCTGCGGGAGTTGATGGGCCGGAATCGGCCCGACTCCATCCCGGCACCCGCCACGATCCAATGACCTCGGATCCCAGCGAGGATCCACCTCAACAAGGAGGAAAGACCATGCGTTACGAAACCGTGCTCGTCGCCACCGATTTTTCGGAAGCCGCGGACGCCGCCGTCGAGGCCGCCGTCGAGCTCGCGCGACACTTCGAGGCCGAGCTCGTCCTGCTCCACGCCTACAACGTCGAGATCCCGATCGCGTCCCCCGCCATGAGCGGGGGCTACGTCCTGCCCGACGGCTTCTTCGAGCAGATCGGCAAGCAGGCGCGCGCGCAGGTCGAGAAGGCGGCGAAGGAGATCACCGAACACGGCGTACGCTGTGACGGTGTCGCCTTTGACGAGCCCGCGGCGATGGCGATCGTCGGCGAGGCGGAGCGTCGCGGCGCCGACCTGATCGTGATGGGAACCCGCGGCCTGACCGGCCTCAAGCACATGGCCCTCGGGAGCGTCGCGGACCGCGTGGTGCGGACGGCGCCGTGTCCGGTGATGACGGTGCCGAGTTCCGACTAGGAGAACGGGGCTAGGAGAACTCGACCTCTTCTGGGTCCGGCGCCTTCATCATCGGGTAGAGCTGCGCCGTCTCGAAAGGCGTATTCACGAGCAACCGGCCCGAGGCGTCGACGTAGTAGTTCTTCGCGACCGATCCGGTGTCGGTGAGGAAGGCGAGTCCGTTGGCCTCGGCGTCGAGCCGCTCGTTGAAGGATCGGAACGCGTCCTCTCGGACGGCCACCTTCGAGGTCCCGGTCTCGAACATGCGGCAGAGGCACTGCGCCATGTAGGCGGACCAGATCTGCATCCAGCACGGGAGCGAGACGCCGCCGGAGACCGGCTGCGAATTCGGCCCGTACATGATGAACAGGTTCGGGAAGCACGGGACCATCAGTCCCAGGTACGCGCGGGGACTCTCCGGCGCCCAGTAGTCGCGCAGGTTCACGCCACCCACGCCCTCGTATTCGGCGGGCCACAGGTAGTGGTCGACCTTGTAGCCCGTCGCGAAGACCACGAGGTCGAGGTCGTAGTGCTTGCCGTCGGTGGTCTCGACCCCCGTCGGCGTGAAGCGCGCGATCCCTTCCGTCACGAGCTCGACGTCCTCGCGGGTGATGGCGCGGTACCAGCCGTTGTCGACGACCGGTCGGCGCACCATCGGTGCGTGGTTCGGTACGAGCTTCTCGAGCAGGTCGGGGCGGTCCCCGATCTCGGCCTTGATGTACTCGAGCAACACGTCACGAAGCTCTTCGCTCTTCTGCGTGATGTGTCCGCCTGCGGCTTCCCACTCGGCATCGGGAATCAGGAAGTCCTCGTGCCAGGTGAAGAGGCCGATGATCGCGCTGTAGCGGTACCAGTTCCAATACCCGGGCACGTGATCGAGTAGCCACTGCACCTCGGGCTCGATCGGTTGTCCGTAGCCGGGGCGCGGACTGATCCACTGGGGCGTGCGCTGGAAGACGGTCGTGTGGTCGGCTTCGGACGCGATCGGCCCCAGGAGCTGCACTCCGGTCGAGCCGTTTCCGACCACGGCGACGCGCTTGCCTCTCGCGGAGTGCTCGCTCGTCCACTGGGTGGGGTGCAGGATCTCGCCTTCGAACACGTCGGCGCCCGGCAGGTCCGGCGTCGTCGGCGTCGCGAAGAGACCCGCGGCGCTCACGACGACGTTCGCGGTCGACTCGACGACGCTGCCGTCGGATCGCGCGAAGGCGAGCTGCCAGGTGGCGGTCTCTTCGTCGAAGCGCGCGCGTTCCAGCGCGTGATCCACGCGAATGCGCGAGGTCAGGTCGTGTCGCTCGGCGATCGTCTCGAGGTAGCCGCGGACCTCCGCGCCGCGCGCGAAATACTCGCTCCACGGATGCGGTTGATCGAGGCAGAGCTCGTAGGTCAGGCTCATCGTGTCGACGCGGATGTCGGGGTATTGATTGAAGCTCCAGGTGCCGCCGATCTCGCCGCGTCGTTCGTAGATCGTGAACGGGATGCAGAGCTGGGTGAGCTGGATCGCCATCGCGACGCCGCTGAACCCCGCGCCGATGATCGCCACCTCGAAACCGTCCGGGACCGCGACCGGTCCCGACTCCGGCGCGAAGCTGAAGGGATAGGGCTCGAAGTTCAGGTACTTCTTGCGGATCTCGAAATGCGCGGGCTGCGTCGCGACGCCGAGGGTGAGGTCCATCAGCTCGAGCAGCTCGTCGTCGGCCGGAACGCGCGGCGCCCAATCGCTTCGATCCCCCGTCAAGATCTCGACGCAGCGATCGGCGAGCCGCGCCTGTACGGACTCGTCCATCGTCGCGACGGGTCCGAATCCGCGAAGCGTTTCGTCCCCGGTGACCTGCACGAGTGCCGTACGGAGCGCGTTCAGGTCGGCGGCCTCGACCGCGCGGCGGAGAAATGCCTCGTCGAGGCGAGGCGGGGCGGCGGGCATCGGGATCTCCTGGGCCTGGACACGGAACTGGGGCCGGGTGGCGAGCGTATCAAAACGCCGAGGTCCGCGAGCGGACCTGCACGCGCCATTCCCGCTGCGATACCGTGACCGCATGCCGATCAAGACACCCTTCTGCGACCTCCTGAAGATCGACGTTCCCATCTGCCTCGCCGGCATGGGCGGCGTCGCCTATGCCGACGTTTGCGCGGCCGTCTCCGAAGCCGGCGGCTACGGCACGCTCGGCATGGCGGCGGAATCCCCGGACGGGATCCGAAGCGAGATGCAACGCGTGCGCGAGCTGACGGACAAGCCCTTCGGCGTCGACCTCCTCGCCGCGCTGCCGGAACAGATGATGGAGTCCATCGACGTGATCATCGACGAGGGCGCGTCCGCGTTCATCGCCGGGCTCGGCGTGCCCGGCCCCGTGGTCGAAAAATGTCACGATGCGGGGCTCCTCGTCATGAGCATGTGCGGCAAGGTGAGCCACGCCGTCGCCGCCCAGGAAGCCGGCTGCGACGTCGTAGTCGCCCAGGGCACCGAGGCAGGAGGCCACACCGGTCGCGTCGCGGGCATGGCGCTGATTCCGCAGATCGTCGACGCCGTCGACATCCCGGTCCTCGGCGCCGGCAGCATCGTCGACGGCCGCGGCCTCGCGGCCTGTCTCGCCTTCGGCGCCCAGGGCGTCTGGATGGGCACGCGCTTCATCGCCTCCCACGAGGCGCGCGCATCGGAGGCCTACAAGAAGGCGATCGGCGAGGCGGCCAGCGATCAAACGACGATCACGCGTTGCTATTCGGGGAAGCCGATGCGGGTCATCACGAACGCGTACGTCGAGGAGCGCGAGCGGGATCCGGCGTCGATCAAGCGCTTCCCCGAGCAGATGTTCGAGTCCTCCGCCTCCGGCGTGATGAACGCCCTGGGCGGACAGATGGAAGGGATCGAGCCGGACCGGCATGCGATGCCCTGCGGACAGGGCGCCGGCGGGATCGACGACATCCTTTCCTGCCAGGAAATCGTGGACAAGACCATGGCCGAGGCCGAGGCGGTGATCGCCGGTCTCCTGCCCCTCGCCGGCTGAATCAAGGAAGGGAACCGAGCCATGGGAGAACTCGAAGGAAAGGTCGTGCTCGTGACCGGCGCGAGTCGCGGGATCGGCGCCGCGATCGCCCGGCGCTTCGGCGCCGAAGGGGCGAAGGTCGCGATCACCGCGCGCACCCTCGAACAGCACGACCACCTCGAAGGCAGCCTGCTCGATACCGCGAAGGCGATCGAGGCCTATGGCGGACAGGCCGTCCCGATCGTCGGCGACCTCGCGGATCCGTCCGGCCTCGACGACATCGTGGCGACGACCGAGCGCGAGCTCGGACCGATCGAGGTGCTCGTGAACAATGCCGCGGCGGCGTTCTATCTGCCTTACACGGAGACGAGTGAGAAGCGCTTCCGCGTCGCGAACGACATCAACTTCTTCGCGCCCTGGCGGCTCTGCCAGCTCGTCGTCCCCGGCATGCACGAGCGCGGAGAGGGCTGGATCCTGAACATCTCGTCCGCGACGTCGCACCTGCCGACCGCGGACACGTTCAAGGACTTCGACGCGCTCTCGATCCTCTACGGATCGACGAAGGCAGCCCTCGAACGCTTCACCGCCGGGCTCGCCGCCGCCGTGCACAAGGACGGCATCTGGGTGAACTCCATGGCGCCGGTCGGCGCGGTGCCCACGGAGGGCACCGAGGCGCTCGGCGTCGTGCCGGACGAAGCGCTCGCGGTGGCGGAGAGCCGGGAGGCGATGGCGGAAGCATCCCTCGGCCTCTGTACGACCCGGGACCCGAAGCTCACCGCGCGGATCACCTACTGCACGCCGATCCTCGAGGAGCTGGGTCGCGAGGTCTACCTCTGCGACGGCAACACGAAGGTCGGCTCGGTGCTCGAGAACGACGCTGCGAAGCTGCGCTGATCCGCGCCGGGCCTGAACCTGGCCTACGCCTGGCCGAAGATCACCGCACCGGTCGGCACGCCGACGCCGCTCGTCACGAGCACGTGTTCGACGCCGTCGGGCTGGTTGCAGCTCTCACCCCGGATCAGCCGCACGCCCTCGGCGAGGTTGTTCACGCCGTGCATGTAGGCCTCCGAGAGGAGGCCGCCGTGGGTGTTGTTCGGGAGCGCGCCGCCGACCGTGAGCGAGTCCTCGGTCACGAAGTCCTTCGCCTCGCCCTTGCCGCAGAACCCGAACGCTTCGAGCTGCATCAGGATCTCGGGCGTGAAGGCGTCGTAGAGACACGCGGCATCGATGTCCTCGGCGGACAGGCCGCTCGTCTCGTAGACGCGACTCGCAGCGAGCTCCATCTCAGGGAGCGCCGCGAGGTCGTCGCGGTAGAAGCTCGTCATCTGCTCCTGCCCCTCGAACGACGCCTGCGTCACACCACGAATCACCGCCGACTTCTGTTTCATGTCCTTCGCACGCTCGGGCGTCGTGATCAGGAGGGCGCAACCGCCGTCGTCTTCCTGGCAGCAGTCGAAGAGCCGGAGCGGCTCGCACACCATCCGCGAATTCATGTAGTCGTCCATCGTCATGGGACGCCCGTGCATTGCGGCGTTCGGGTTGTTCTGCGCGTGCCCCCGCTGGGTGATCGCGACGTGGGCGAGGTGCTCCGAAGTCGCGCCGTACTTGTGCATGTAGAGCTGGGCCTGGAGCGCGATCCAGGAGGCCGGCGTCAACAGCCCGAAGGGCATGTACCAGGACCAGTGGATCAGGTCGCTCGAGATGATGTTGCCGGAGACGCCCTGCCCCATCCGCTGGCCGGAACGGCCATTGAGCGCGCGGTAGACGACGACGTTCTTCGCTGCGCCGGTCGCGACCGCCATCGCGGCGTGGGCCACGAGGCCAACCGCGGCGCCGCCGCCGTAGTTCACCTGGCTCCAGAAGGTCATGTCACCGATGCCGACCGTGCGCGCGACCTCGACCTCGTCGCTCGAGTCCATCGTGTAGGTGACGAGACCGTCGACCTCGGAGGGATGGATCCCGGCGTCGTCGATCGCCTTGCGAACGCATTCCGTCGCGAGGCTCAGCTCCGAGACGCCGGAGTTCTTGGAGTACGCGGTCTGGCCGATCCCGGCGATCGCGGCTTCGTTGTGCAGCGTGGTAGGCATGTCGTTCTCTTGTCCAGGCAGATCCTTACGGAAGGTTGAAGCTCGGCCGAGCTACGCGGGTAGGCGGAGACTGAAAGTCGCGGTCACGTGGTTGCCCCACGCGTTGTTCCCGACCACCTCGACGTCAGCCGAGTCGCCGTCGGTCCCGACGACCTTGCCGCGGATCTTGAGTGTGTCGCCTGGCATGTTCGGGCCGCCGAGCTTCGTCTTCACGCAGGTCACGATCGCATCGGGGCCGGCCCAGTCCGTGACATAACGAGAGCAGATCCCCTGCGTCGTCAGGATGTTCATGAACATGTCGGGGAGACCCTGGGCGACGGCGGCCGATTTGTCGTGATGGACCGGGGTGTAGTCGCGACTGGCCATGGCGCCGCCCGCCACGATCGTCGCCGTCGTCTCGAGGTCGAGGTCGGGCAATGCCTGCCCGGCTTCGAGTTCACTCGCCTTGTACGTCTTCTGCATCGTCATTCTCTCCGGGGCTCGTCCGAGGCTCAGGACGCCGGCTTGAAGAACGGGATCTTGAACCCGTCCTCGTCTTCCTGGATCACCATCTCGAGCGCCATCCCGATCGAAACGTCCTCGGGCGCGCACTCGACGATCGTCGAGGCCATGCGCTCACCCTCTTCGAGGTCCACGATCGCGGAGACGATCGGGTACTCGTAGCCAGGAAACTGCGGGTAGTGGACGACCGTGAACGTGTGCAGCGTGGCCTTGCCGCTCGCAGCGATCGAGTCCCACTCCTGACTCCCGCAGTCGTCGCACATCGGGCGCGGCGGATGACGCAGCTTCTCGCAGGCGGTGCAGCGCTGGAGCGGGAGACAGTCGTTCTCGGCGACCTCTTCCCACCACCAACCGTTGTCGTGTCCCATCGGCGGCTTGATTCGGGACGGCTTCTGCGCGACCGCAGCTTCGCCGCCCGAGTCGGCGGCACTCTGCGACGCCCCGCCGTCCGCTGGCTTGAAGCGCAGCACGCGGAAGCTCATGTTGCCGAGGTCTTCGCCGTCCTGGTTGGTGAACGTCGTCACCGTCGTGATGAAGTATCCGATGCCCGCGCCGGTCGCCTTCTCCTCGGAGATCTCGTCGATCACGGTGAGCGCCGTGACCGTCTCGCCGAGCTTGAGGTAGCGCGCGTAGTTCTCTTCGGTGTTGGTGCCGAGGACGCCGGTGTACCCGTTGTCGTCCAGCAGTTTGTGCAGGCGATGCTGCTCGTTCTTGGGCTCGTCGTAGCCCTCGTGCATCTCCCAGCCTTCCATGACCCAGGCCTGGAGCATGGTCGGGGGCGCCACGATCTCACCATGGACGGTCTTCCCGGCGGCGGCGGCGTCGAGGTACGCGGGATGATTCTCGCCCATCGCGTCACACCACTGGCGGATCATCGGCTCGTTCACCGGATCGCGGCCCGTCACGGGCGGCCCGATCGGCTTACCGACGTAGCTGCGGATCTCGGCCTCGAGGGCCTCTTTCTTCTCGTCGCTCATCGCGGTCTCCGGGAGGGATCGACCCGCCTCCATCGGACCGTCTCGAGGAGCCGGCCGCGGGCGGGGCCGCGATTCTAGCGGCTGCGACGCGCCCCGCGACGACGAGATTCCGCGCCGAGGCCGGCCAGGAGCGCGCTGCCGAGGGCGATTCCGGCGGCGAGGCCGGGCTCCGGAGTCGCGATCTCGATCGGCTGGTCGAGCTGGACGATCCAGAGTTCAGTGGGCTGGCTCTGCCCGATCCCGACCATCGTGAGCCCGTCGTCGGACATGCTCGCGATGCTGGCCATTCCCGGGAAGCCGGAGTCGATGCCATACGCGGAGAGCAGCACGTCCTCGAGCAGGAGCGTGCCCGTCTCCTGCGTCCAGTAGGCGGCGCCGCCCAGCGCCGTATGGGTTCCGCCCATCCGACGCCCGTTCTTCGTGACGACCGCCGGTGCGAAATCCGTGAACGGATAGGAGAGCACGCCGTCTGCGTGCAGGAAGTAGTCGTCGACGGCGCCGCCCATGTGACCGACGACCTTGCGACCCTGCGCGCCGATCGCGAGCGGAAAGCTGAAAGTGGGGACGGGCTCGTCGTCGATCTCCACCAGATGGAGCTCGGCCACGTCGAAGACCGCGGCGGTCGTGCCGCCGAGCCCACCCGCGACGCCGGTCATCGTCACCCCATCCGCAGACATCCCGTCGACCCCGCTCGGCGGCCACGGGATCATCACCGGCGCCTGCAGGATCGGCGAGAGGATGTCCCATGTGGTCGTCCAGCGATCGAATCGGAAGCCTTGCGCGGCGCTGGCCGGGCCGAGGACGCGCCCCGCCACGTAGCGTCCGTCCTCGGAACTCTCCGTCACCTGCGCCGAGGTCCACGGAGCGGGCGGAGCCGGAATCGCCGTCGAGGCCCCGGACTCGCGCGCGTATCCCGTGCCGCTTGCATCTCGATACATCACGACGCCGCCATCGCCCGAGAGCGCCTGCACCGTGGTCGCAACCCCGGGCTCGACCAGCTCCCCCGCCACGGGGTCGAGTACGATCACGCGGGCCCGGACCTCGTAGTTGAGCGGGAGACCCGCGATCGAAGTCAGGTCGATCTCGGTCGGTCGCGCTCCGGTTGGCGTGACGACATTCGCGATCGCGCGCGAGCCGTCTCGACTGACGCGAACGCTCACCACGGTCGGCAAGGTCGGGTCGCCCCCGTCGGGCTCGAGTCGGTACATGACCGGAGGCGAAAGGACGGTCTGGGCGGAGGCGCCGACCGTCGTAAGCAGCGCGATGCTGACCAGGATCACCCTGGCGAGCCGCCATCCGATTCGCATGCGTCGCGCACTCATATCCGCGGGCCTCCGTCGGCCCACCTTAGTCGATCCAGCGGTTCCCATGTGAATCGAATCGCGGAGCTCCGTCCGACTACGCGGACCGGGTCGCGACCCCTCGGTACATCTGCGCGACGATCCCGGGGCCTTTCGCACGGAAGCGCTCGAGGCGATCGAGCTCGAAGCCGCCCTCTTCCACGAGCCGGTCGATCTTCCGGTTGATGTTGCAGCCGTCGCAGAGCCGGTTCCAGACCGGGTTCACCCGGTCCTGCCAGCGTGCCGTCGACTCAGCGTCCGCGCGGCCGTGCTCGACGAAGACATAACGTCCGCCCGGTTTGAGCACCCGGCGCATCTCGCGGAGCGCCTTGCCGACCTCGGGGATCGAACACAGCGTCCATGTCGTGACGACGGTGTCGAAGCGGCCGGCGTCGAAGGGCAGCCCGCCGTCCGCGCGCAAGGCGCGGCGCTCGATCGGGAAGCCCGCGTCCCGGATGCGCGCGCGCACCGCCTCGACGTCGGACACGTCGAGGGGGTCGAGCCCGGTCAGCGTCTTCACCGCGGGTCCGTAGTAGGCGAGGTTCAACCCGGTGCCGAAGCCCACCTCGAGGACCTCGCCCTCCGCCTCCTGGATCGTGTCGACCCGCAGCGGATCCATCTGGCGCATGGCCAGGTCCTGAAACCGGGGCTTGAACCAGCTGCGGAGACCCAACGACTACGCCTCGCGTCCGCCCGGCACTTCCACGGTCGCCGTATCGCGGCCGCTCCGGAACACGGTGCCCGGCCGGGCCCCCGTGTCTTCACCGTCCCGGACGATCTCGACGCCGTTCGTGAAGACGTGCTCGACGCCCCGCGCGTCCGCGTAGAGGCGCCCGGCGCCCGCCGGCAGGTCGTATTTCGTGTAGGTCTCGCCGAGGCCGACCTCGTCGGGATCGAAGACGACCACGTCCGCATGGAAGCCCTCTTCGAGGCGCCCGCGCTCACGCAGGCCGTAGAGGTTCGCCGGGATGTCCGTCAACTGGCGGACCGCTTCTTCCATCGTGATCAGGCCGCGATCTCGCACGCCCTCGCCGAGCACTTTGCTCGAGAACGCGAAGGTATCGATCATGTCGAGGTGGGCGCCGGCGTCGCTCGCGCCGATGATCGTCCGATCGTCGTGCCAGAGCTCGCCGCGCATCTTCCAGGTCTCTTCGTCGTCGCCCATCATCGGCGGCATGAAGTAGGTCTGGAGATCGTCCTCGACCGCGATGTCGATCATCGCGTCGAAGGCGGTCTTGCCCTCTTCCTCCGCGATGTCGCCGATCCGCCGCCCGCGATACTGCGCGAGCGAGTCCTTCTGGACCTGGTCGATCGTGAAGTTCTCCCAGTTGGCGAGCATGTGCATCGGCGACTCGGGATTCTGCGCGTCCTCTCCGAACTGCTTTCGCTTCGCGGGATCCGCGAGGAACGCGAGCTTGTCAGCCTTCGAGAGCTTGAAGAACGGCGCCCAGTTGTGGAGCGCATCGAAGACGAAGCCCGAGTCGAGGTTGATCCGGATCGTCATCGGCTGCGGGACGGTGAGCGCGAGCACCTCGGCGCCGCGCTTGCGCGCGATGTCCGTGGCGGCGAGCTGCTGCTCGGCATGCTGGATGTTCGCGGCATTCGGCACGAGCACGTTCCAGTTGACGGGTCGGTTCGCGGCGAGGGAGAGGTCGGCCATGTAGTTGGCTTCCTCTTCGCCCCAGCCGACGCCGGGCAGGAACTCCACGGTCGTTCCCTCGAAGTCCCGCACCTGGCGGGCGAGCGTGACCATCTCGTCCTTCGTCGCATGGCGCGACGGAACCGGATTGCCCTCGAAGTCGTTGTGGGTGTTCGAGACGGTGGAGGAGAAGCCCATGCCGCCTTCTTCGAGGGAGGCGCGGAGCAGGCTGACCATCTCGGCGAGCTCTTCTTCCGTCGCTTCTTCGCCCACGGCGCGCTCGCCCATGACCGTTCGGCGGATCGCCGAGTGCCCGACCATGAAGCCGGCGTTGACCGCGAGCTTGCCCTCGAGCTGGTCGAGGTACTCACCAAAGCTGCGCCAGTTCCACGGCACGCCCTCTTCGAGGGCCTCGAGGGGCATCCCCTCGACGCGCGACAGCATCTTCATGAGATACGGACCGGCCTCGGGAGACAGCGGCGCGATCGAGAAGCCGCAGTTGCCGCCGACGACGCTCGTCACGCCGTGGTACGGCGACGGCGAGAGAGTGCCGTCCCAGAAGGCCTGCGCGTCGTAGTGCGTGTGCACGTCGACGAAGCCCGGCGCCACGATCTTGCCGGATGCGTCGACCGTCTCGCGCGCCTCTTCGTCGAGCTGACCGATCGCGACGATGCGGCCGTCCCGGATCCCGAGATCCGCCTGGCGCGAGGGGCCGCCGGTTCCGTCGACGATCGTTCCGCCCTTGATGAGTACGTCCAACATGCTGGCACTTCCTTCCTTCGGAGCCGCGGTCGCCCGGCCGCGCTCGTTCGCTTCGTCCGGTCCGCGGGTGGCGGATCCATGACGGGAAAGGCTTGAGGGAGAGCGCGCGGCGAGTCCACCGCGCGACCTGGTCAGTGTGCCACAGCGCCACGCCGCCGCACGAGCCGCTCGGCGGGGGGCGACGCGGTTTTGCGCGTGAGAAGCGTCTAGAATGCGTATCGCGAGACCGATCCGGTGCTCGCGAGCGACCCATCCGGAGGAGGCATCCCTTGGCCGACCGAGACGACGAGGCGCCGGCGCGCTGTCCCGGGCCGAATTACCAGGACGTCCTCGACGGAGATGCCCGCCCGGCCCCTGGGATCCTGCGCGAAGAGGCGGCAACGCCGCGCGAGCTGCGCGACTGGCCGACCGACGTCTACCTCTCTCGTGAACAGCACGCGCGCGAGGTGGAGCACCTCTGGCGACGTGTGTGGCAGATCGCCGGTCGCGTCGAAGACGTCGCGGAACCCGGCGACTCCTTCGTGTACGACGTCGCCGACGACTCGCTGATCGTCGTTCGCACGAAGAGTGGCGAGCTCCGCGCCTATCACAACAGCTGCCTGCATCGCGGCACGCGCCTGCGCGACGAGGCCGCCTGTCTCGAACACCTCCGCTGCCCCTTCCACGGCTTCACGTGGGACCTCGAGGGCCGCCTCGCGGACGTGCCGAGCCGTTGGGACTTTCCGCAGATCGACGACGCCGAGTGGCGTCTGCCCGAAGCGCTTGTCGACACCTGGGGTGGCTTCGTGTTCGTGAACCTCGACCCCGCGGCCGAGCGGCTCACGGACTATCTCGAAGACCTGCCGCGGCATTTCGAACGCTGGCCCCTCGAAGACCGCTTCGTGGCCGCACGCGTCGAACGCCGGGTCGCGTGCAACTGGAAGGTCGCGGTCGAAGCCTTCATCGAGACCTTCCACATCATCGGCGTGCACCCCGCCAACCTGCCCTTCTTCGGCGACGCCAACTCCCAGTACGACGTCTGGCCGGAGCGCCGGCACTACGACCGCATGCTGAACGCCTCCGGCGTGCCCAGTCCGCACGTACGCGGCGACCTCTCGCCCCAGCGCATCATCGACATCGCCGCGCGCTTCGGCATGGTGGAGCCGGGCACGACGGTGCCCGAGGGCTCGACGCCGCGTGCGGTGATGGTCGAGGCGTCGCGCAAGCGCCTCGAGCAGGACCTCGGGCTCGACACCTCCGCTTGGAGCGATGCCGAGGTCCAGGACGTGATCCAGTACAGCCTCTTCCCGAACGTCGTCCTGTTCGGCGGGCTCGGCTCGCCGCTCTTCTACCGCGCGCGACCGGACGGCAACGATCCGGGCTCGTGCCTCTTCGAAGTCATGCTGCTCTTGCCGGTGCCGACCGGCGCAGAAGAGCCGCCGCCGGCGAAACGGCGCTTCCTCGAGGAACACGAAGCCTGGAGCGACGTGCCCGAGCTCTCCTACTTCGGTCCGGTGCTCGACGAGGACCAGGCGATCATGCCCCGGGTCCAGCGCGGGCTGCGCGCCTCACGCAAGGCGAAGGTCAGCCTCGGCGTGTACCAGGAGAGTCGGCTGCGTCATTTCCGGCGGACCCTCGACGAGTACGTGCCGCCGCTCGACGTCAGCGGCGAACCGGATCAGGCGTAGGTCCAACTCCGCTCGGGTGCACTCCCGGTGTCGAACTCCTGCACCTGGATGTCGAACCAGATCGGCAGCAGGAAGCGCACGTAGAAGGCGCGGGTCGTCACGCCGCCCGTCACGAGGTCGTCGTACTCCTTGATCTGCACGCGGTCGTCCTGGGCCTGCAGCTTCTTCGTCTTCTCGAGCAGCGCGTCGACCTCTTCGCGGGTGTCGTAGATGATCCCGAGGTGGTCATAGCCGGGGCTGTCGATGTGGACGGTCTGCTCGGTGACGAGGATGAACTGGCTCGTCTCCGGATCGGTCCGGAGCAGCAGCCCGGTCTGGCCCAGGATCGGCACGTCGATGGCGTCCCATCCGAGCAGGTCGCCATAGAAGCGCTTGATCTCGTCGCGGTGTTCGTCGAGCCCACCCTTGGGCAGGGTGAGCTCCATGTGGTTGAAGCGACCGGGCATGGGGATTCTCCTCCGGTTGGACCCGGCGCAGCGTAGCACCCGCGATGGCCGCTCCCGGCCCTTGCCGATTTAAAACACACGTATTAAAGTGACCACGTCATCTCAGAAGGAGTCCCCCATGCCCGACGTCCTCCGCCGATCGACCGCGATCCTCACCGCCCTCTGCCTCGCCCCCGTGACCCTCGCCTGCTCCGAAGAGGCCCAGCGCGACATCGAGCGCGCTGCCCTCGAGAAGGTCGGAGACCTCGCCACGGAAAGGATGGCCGGCGGCGACAGCGGCGGCGACGGCAAGAACCACTCCCGGGACTTCATCAACATCCCGATCGAGGTCCGACAGATCGCCGACAACGTCTGGCAGGCCCGAGGCGTCGGCAACACGCAGATGGTCGTCACGAGCGAGGGGCTCGTCATCTACGACACGGGCCTCTCGATCCAGGCCGCAAAGCAGCGGCGCCTGCTGCTGGAAGCCGTTCCCGACCTCCCCGTCACCCACGTGATCGTGAGCCACTCCCACGCGGACCACGCCAGCGGCGCGAAGATCTGGCTCGAGCCGGGGATCGAGCTCGTCGCTCATCAAGAGTTCGAGGAGGAGCAGCGCTACCTGAAGGAGCTCGAGCCCTTCTACTACGGCCGCAACCGGATGCTCTTCCCCTTCATGCCCGAAGAGCCGCCGGACATCGAGATCCTCGCCTACGGCGGTCTCGTGCCGACGATGACCGTCGACCAGCCAGACATCCTGACGATCGAACAGGGCGGCACGGTGATGGAAGTCCTCGCCACTCCGGGTGCCGAAGGCGCCGACAACGTGACGCTCTGGCTCCCGAAGGAGAAGATCTTCTTCTCGGGCGACTTCTTCGGTCCGAACTTCCCGCAGTTCCCGAACGTCTTCACCATGCGCGGGGAGAAGGTCCGCAAGCCGATCGAGTACATCCAGTCCCTCGACCAGGTGATCGCCCTCGAGCCCGAGATGATCGTGCCGTCCCATCAGGACCCGATCGTCGGCAAGGAGAAGATCAAGGCCGACCTGATCAAGATGCGCGATGCCGTCCAGTACGTGCACGACCGCACGATAGAGGGAATGAACGCGGGCGAGACCGTCTACGAGCTGATGGAGGAGATCAAGCTTCCGCCCGAGCTCGAGATGACGCAGATCCACGGCCGGGTGTCCTGGGCCGTGAAGAGCATCTGGGAGTACTACGCGACCTGGTTCCACTGGGATACGACGACCGAGCTCTACCACGTCCCGCGCAGCGCCCTCTTCCCGGAGATCGCCGAGCTCGCCGGACTCGAATCCCTGACGGCCGCGGGGGAAGCGCATATCACGGCCGGTCGAAACATCGAGGCGATCCACCTCCTCGAGATCGCGACGACCGCGGCGCCCGACGACGTTCGTGCGCAGACCGCCCTTCGACAGGCCCACCTGAACCTCCGCGACGCGGCGATCGCGACCACCAACAACACCTACGAGATCGACTGGTTGTCGCTTCGCATTCGTCAGATCGACGCGATCCTCGCTGGCGAAGACGGATGACGACCGCGAGCCCCGGGGACACCACCCGGGACAAGATCCTGCGCGCGGGCGAGAAGCTCTTCGCCGCGGACGGCTTCGATCGGGTGACCCTTCGGCAGATCGCGCGCGCCGCGGACCAGCGGAACGTCGCCGCCGTGCAGTACCACTTCGGCTCGAAGGCGGGGCTGCTCGCGGCGATCGTCGACGACCACCGCGAGGAGATCGATGCGCGGCGCGCGGAGCTCCTCGAGAAGGCGGATGCGGACGGGCTCGACGGCGACTTCGGGACGCTGATGTCGATCCTCGTCGATCCGCTCGCCGCGAAGCTCGACACTCCCGGCGGACGCGCCTACCTGCAGATCCAGGCGCAGGGACTCACCAACGCGGAGATGCGCCCGGCGACACGCAGCCTGATCCGGCGCATCGGGACCCATCTGGGCGCGCTCGAGGACGGGGCGGAAGACGCCTACCGAGGTCGCTTTGCGCTCCTCCTGCTCTTTCACGCGCTCGCGGACCGCGCCGCGCAGGAAACCGCCCGACGTACGAAGCGCGCCGACCGGGCAGCGTTCGTCGCGGGGCTCTCGCGCTCGCTCGCCGGCATCCTCGGGAGCTAGGCGGGATCCGGCAGCTTCCGCTCGACGAGATAGCGGGTCGTCGTCACCATCACGTCCTCGCCCCGCGCGTTCGCCATCCGCGATCCCCCGGAGACCACGCCCAACGTCGGACGCGACTTCGAGACGCGCTTTTCGAGGAACGTCTCGTAGAGGGTGAGCTCTTCGTCCGGTCGAACGGGATTGGGGAAGCTCATCTCGAGCTCGAGCATCGCCGCGGTTCGAAGCTTGCCCTCGCTCCGGGAGAAGATCAGCGCCGAGATCGCGTAGGTGTGGCAGGACGATGCCGACAATCCGCCCATCAGCGACGCGCGTCCCGCCTCTTCGTCGAGGTGGAAGGGCTGGGGGTCCCACTGGCGTGCGAAGTCGACGATCTCGTCACGGGACGGGGTGTGTCGCCCGACCTCGACCTCGTCTCCGATCACGATGTCCTCGAAGTAGCTGGCGTCGTCGTCGCTCATGAGCTGCGAGGTAGCGCGGATCTATTCCGTACGCAGGGCATCGACCGGTTCGAGCTCGGCGGCCCGGCGCGCCGGTCCGACGCCGGAAGCGAGACCGGCGACGGCGCTCACGCCGAGCGCCGCGACGATGTACTCGATCGGCGCGCCGGCGGGAAAGCCCGGGAGCGCGAGTCGCAGGAGGAGCGTGACGAAGAGCCCGAAGAGCAACCCCGACACGCCCCCCATCATCGTGAGCAGGATCGCTTCCGTCAGGAAGACGAGCTGGATCTGGCGCGCGGTCGCGCCGAGGGCACGCATCAGCCCGATCTCGCTGACGCGCTCCCCGACCGAGATCCACATCATGGTGAAGATCCCGATCGAGCCGACCAGCAGCGAGATCGCGGCGATCACCGCGACCCCCATCGTCACGACGTCCATCACGCGCCCGAAGACGGCGAGCATCTCCGACTGCGAGACGATCGTGAAGTCCTCCTCGCCTCGATGGCGATCGATCAGGGCGGCGCGCACGGCCTCGATCGCTTCCGCGGTCATGCCGTCGTGGGCGAAGACGACGTTGATCTCCTGCAGCTCCTCGAGATTGAAAAGACGCATGGCCGTCGCGACCGGCACGTAGGCCGCGTCGTCGATGTCCATGCCCAGCACCTGGCCCTTCGGCTCCATCACCCCGATCACGCGCAGGCGCGCTCCAGCGATCCGGACGAACTCACCCAGAGCGTTGGCGTCGCCGAAGAGCTCGCGCTTGAGCTGCGGACCGAGGACGGCGACCGAACCGCCGCGACGCGGGTCCCCGTCCGGCAGGAAGCTGCCCAGCCGGATGCCGAACTTCATCACGGCCGGAAAGTCGGCGGTCACGCCGTGGACGAAGACGCTGCGCCCGCGCCCTCCCCCTTCGACCCGAGCCTGGCCGACCGCGGCCGGCACCACCGTGTCGAGGAGCGGGATCCGCTCGAGGGCCTCCGCGTCGTCGATGGTGAGCTTATGGGTCGTACCTCCGAACGCGTCGGGAACGCCCTCGGTTTTGCGCTTGCCGGGCTGGATCGACAGCACGTTCGTCCCGAACTCGGAGAACTGCGCGACCATGTATTTGCGCGTTCCCTCGCCGAGCGAGGTGAGCATGATGACGGCCGCGACGCCGATCGCGATCCCGAGCATCGAGAGCGCGGACCGCAGCGGGTGACCAATGAGGGCGCCGGAGGACAGTCGCATCAGGTCTGCCAAGTCGATCCGCCGCATTGCCTAATGCCCCTGCAACGCGGCGACGGGGTCCAGCCGCGACGCGCGCCAGGCCGGGAGCACGCCGAAGACGATCCCGGTTCCGAGGGAGAGCGCGATCACGGAGACCACCGCCCACACCGGAGCGACGAGATCGACGGTCGGATAGGCGAGGTCACCGATGGCCACGAGCAGCGTGCCGATGGCGAGACCGAGGAGCCCTCCGGCGCACGAGAGCAGCGCGGCCTCGAGCAGGAAGATGAAGAGGATCTGCCGCTGGTTCGCGCCGACCGCCTTGAGCAGGCCGACCTCGTCGCGTCGTTCGGAGACCGAGACGAGCATTACGTTCATGATCCCGATCCCCGCGACCGCCAGGCTGACGCTCGCGATCCCCGCGACGACGAGGGTCAGGATCCCGAGGATCGAGGACAGGCTCGACAGCACCGCATCCTGACTGATGAGGGTGAAGTCCTCCTCGTCGTGTCGCGCGATCAGGAGCTGCTTGACCTGTTCGATCACAGCGTCCTGATCCGCCCGAGGCCAGAGTTCGAGCATGATCCGACTGACGGAGCTCTTGTTGGCCATGCGCATCGAGGCTGCGACCGGGATGAACACGACCTCGTCCACGTCCATGCCGAGTTGCTGACCGCGCCCACGAAGGACACCGATCACGCGCATCCGCCAGGAACCGATCCGGACGGTCGCGCCGAGGGGATTCGCCTCGTCGAAGAGCTCGCGTGCGACCGCCTGGCCGAGCACCACGACCGAGGCCCCCCGGTCGAGCTCGCTCTCGGGCAGGAACGATCCGGTCGCGAGGTCGAGGTGCTGGAGGCGCTCGAAGTCCGCGGTCGCGCCGACGACCGGTCCGCGTCGCGCTCGCTGGAGGTGACTCACGACGTCGGTGCTCACGGAGACGGGGACGGCGGCGCGGATCTCCTGCACCCGCCGCTCGATCACGATCGCGTCCTGCAGGGTCAGGTCGTTGGGCACGCCACCGATACCGTGGGGCATCGCGCCGGTCGTCTCGTTCTTGC
This sequence comes from uncultured Spirochaetaceae bacterium, assembly GCA_964488255.1. Taxonomy (GTDB): domain Bacteria; phylum Myxococcota_A; class UBA9160; order UBA9160; family UBA4427; genus UBA4427. The sequence goes on from CAZAUR010000033.1 coordinate 42,854, forward strand.
CGGGCGACACGTTCACGATCGACGAACCGAGGCTCGCGAACTGGCTCGTCACGTAGCGGAGCGCGCCCTCCCCGATGGCCGTAAGCGACAGGACCGCGACGACGCCGATCACGACCCCGACCAGGGAGAGTCCGCTCCGCCTTCGGTTCTGCAGCACGGCCGAAAGTGCGAAGCCGAAGAGGTCGCGAAAGCTCATCGGCCCACCGCCCCGGAAGCCGCTTCCGCCGCGGCGTCTTCCGGATCGAGATCGAAGAGGGAGCCGAGATCGCTCACGTCGTCGCCGCGCAACCGCTTCACGATCTCGCCGTCCCGCATCACGACCACCCGATCGGCGCGTCGCGCGACGCTCGGATCGTGGGTCACGACGACCAGCGTCCGCCCGCCCGCGTGCAGCTCCGCGAGCAGGTCGAGCACCTGCGCGCCCGATCGGCTGTCGAGGTTGCCCGTCGGCTCGTCCGCGAGCAGCAGCCCCGGATCCATCACCGTCGAGCGGGCGATCGCGACGCGCTGCTTCTGTCCACCGGAGAGCTCGTTCGGGCGATGATCCTCGCGGTCGCTCAGCCCGACCGCCGCGAGGGACGCCTTCGCCCGGGCGCGTCGATCGGCGGGCGACACGCCCGCGAAGATCATCGGCATCTCGACGTTCTGGACGGCGGTCAACCGGGGCACGAGATGGAAGGACTGGAAGATGAAGCCGATGCGCCGCAACCGCGTCTCGGCGAGCGCGTCTTCACCGAGCCCGGCGACGTCTTCGCCGGCCAGGAAATAGCGTCCGCGACTCGGCGAGTCGAGACAACCGAGCACGTTCAGCAGCGTGCTCTTGCCGGATCCCGACGGCCCCATGATCGCGACGTACTCGCCGTCCTCGATCGCCTCGTCGACGCCGCGCAAGGCGTGGAGCTCGTCTTCGCCCATCGTGTAGGTGCGCCAGAGCCCTTCGACGCGAATCACGCTCGCGGCTCCCGCGAGCTGGACGGGCGCTCGGCCGGGGTCACGAGCCGAGCCCCGCCTCTTCGTCGCTCTCCCTTTGCGCCTCGGCGCGGGCCCCGGCGACGATCTCGAGCCGGTCGAGGGACACCACCACCCGCTCTCCCTCGTCGAGTCCCGAGCGGACCTCGACGAACTGCCAATTCCGCAGGCCGACCTCGATCTCGCGCTCGACGAGCTCGCCCCCTTCGAGCACGAGCACCTTCTCTTCGCGCATCAGGGCCGAAGTCGGCACCCGCAGCACGTCGTCCCGCGCCTCGAGGATCACCTCGGCGTCGGCGGAGGTGCCCGGCAGCAGGGTCTCCGCGAGCGAACGATCCTCGAGCGCGACCTCGATCTCGAGCGTGCGGTTCTGCGCCTCTTCGTCGAGCACGTAGGGCGCGACCCGGAGCACCGAGCCCATGAAGGTCTCGCCGGGTCGGGAGTCGATCGTCAGCTTGGCGGGCTGCCCCGGACGAATCGCCCCGGAATCGACTTCGTCCATCGGCGCGCTCACGAAGATCGAAGTCGGATCGATCAGGTCGATCACCGGCGGCGAAGTCAGGAGCGGCGGCGAAGGGGTCACCCACTCGCCCACTTCGACGTTCACCTCGGCCACGATGCCCGCGAAGGGTGCGGCGATCACGGTCTTGCCGAGCTCGGTCTCGGCGGAGCTTCGCTGGGCCTCCGCGCGAGCGAGCTCCGCGCGCGCTCCGTTGCAGGCGACCCGCGCCGAGTCGAAGCGGTACTGCAGCTCGTCGAGCCGGTCTTCGGAGGCGATGCTGCTCTCGGCGAGGGCCTCGGTCCGCGCGAGCTCGCGCCGTGCGCGATCCCGACGCAGACACGCGTCCTCGTAGCCGGCGCGGGCGACCGCGACGCCTTGCGCCGCGAGCTCGAGCTGAGCCGCGTGACTCTTGGGCGAGAGCCGGACGAGGGCTTCGCCGGCGGGCACGCGATCCCCCTCGCGGTGGGCGATCTCGACGACCTGCCCGCCGATCTCCGATGCGATCCGAGATCGACGTCGCGCCTCGACGGTCCCGGCCTTGGAGTTCGTGACCGTGGCCTCGACGCGACCGCGACGCGCCGGCTCGACCTTGACCTCGATCGGCTCGGGCGCGAAGACCGTCTGCCGGAGCCCCATGCCGATCAGCACGAGCGCCAGGATCACCGCCAGAGGAACGAGTCTTCGGGAGCGCGCCGGGGTCTGCGTCGCTCCCGGTTCGGGCGCGGGGGCCGCCTCCGTTTCCATCGGACCTCTCGTTTCCGTCGTTGCGCGCGCGTCCGATTCTATACCATCGCCGGCATGCCGTCCCGATCGACTCCGCGCCGCGACACTTCTTTACACACGACGCTTTGCGCCCTCTTGGTCGCGGTTCTCTGCGTGACGTCCGGAATGGCCTTGGCCGCCCCACCGGACCAATGTGACCACTACGACCCGCAGAAGAACGTGTTCTGGGGCGATCTCCACATCCACACCGCCTATTCGATGGACGCCTACATGTTCGACACGCGTCTCGGACCGGAGGACGCCTACGCCTTCGCCCGCGGCGAGGCGCGAACGCTTCCGCCCCTGGACGAGAACGGGAAAGGGACGGTTCCCTTCCGGATCGGTCGCCCCCTCGACTTCGCCGCCGTGACCGATCACGCCGACGCTCTCGGTGGCGTCCACCTCTGCACGAAGCCCGGCTCGAAGGCCTTCGATTCGGAGGTGTGCAAGAACTACCGCCGGCCCTTCCAGCCCACCTCGGTCGCCGACGCCACCAAGGACATCACCGGGCGCGTGGACAGCCTCAACTCGGCCCCGCTCTGCGGCGACGACTGGGAGAATTGCCGCGAAGCGACCTTCTCGGCCTGGCAGGACATGCAGCGGGCCGCCGCGAAATACGACGACCGGTCGAAGGCGTGCCGGTTCACGACCTTCGTCGCCTACGAGCACACGGCCACCCCGAACCTCACGAAAATCCACCGCAACGTGATCTTCCGGAACGAGAACGTGATCGAGTCCCCGATCCGCTACTCCGACCAGCCCACCGGCCTCGGCCTCTGGCAGGAGCTGGACCGGCAGTGCCTGAACGGTGTGCCGGGCTGCGACGTACTCGCGATCCCGCACAACCCGAACCTCTCGAACGGTCGCCTGTTCACGATCGAGTACCCGGAAGGCGCCGGCCGGAACGAGCAGGCGCGCGTCGCCGCGCTCCGAGCGCGGATGGAACCCATCGTCGAGATGATGCAGATCAAGGGCGAGTCCGAGTGCAAGGCCGACGCCTGGAAGGTGCTCGGCGCGGACGAGGACTGCGGATTCGAGAAGTATCGCCAGCTGCACGACGCGCCCGACTGCGAGGGGCGCATGGAATGGGGCGCACTCGGGGGCAAGGGTTGCAGCTCGCGTCTCGACTACGCTCGCTATGCGTTGATCGAAGGCCTGCGTGAGGCGGATCGGATCGGCGTGAACCCCTACGCCTTCGGCATGATCGGCGCGACGGACATCCACACGGGCACCCCCGGGCCGACCGAGGAGTGGGAGACCGAGACCTACGACGCGCGCGTGCCCGGTCCCGGTTACAACCTCGGCGGCCTCGCAGCGGTCTGGGCCGAGGAGAACAGCCGCGAGGCCATCTTCAAGGCGCTCCGCCGGCGTGAGGTCTACGCGACCAGCGGTCCACGAATCACCGTGCGCCTCTTCGGCGGTTGGGACTACCCGGAGGACCTGTGCGATGCGGCCGACCTCGTCGCGCAGGGCTATGCGGGCGGCGTACCGATGGGCAGCGACCTCCACGCCCGGACGCAGGCTGGGCAGTCACCGGTCTTCGTCGTGTCGGCGATGCAGGACGCGGGGACGGCGGACCATCCCGGCAATCTCCTCCAACGCATCCAGATCGTGAAGGGCTGGTCCGATCCGGACGGCACGTTTCATCAGCAGCTCGTCGACGTCGTCGGGAACAAGGACAACGGAGCGAGTGTCGACACGAAGACCTGCCAGGTCGCGGGACCCGGTGAGCGGCAGCTCTGCTCCGTCTGGCAGGACCCGGACTTCGACGCCAACCAGCGCGCGGTCTACTACGCACGCGTCTTCGAGAACCCGAGCTGCCGGTTCTCGACCCGGATCTGCAACGAGAATCCGACGGCGACCGGTTGCGGCCACCCGGACGTCCCGGACACCATCCAGGACCGCGCCTGGACCTCGCCGATCTGGTACACGCCTTAGTGCTTGGTCCCGGCCGCGCATAGCACGGTGCTTTCGACGCCTTCTCCCTTCGCCGTCCTCGGCGTACGGGAGTACGCCTGCGGTGGCTTCGGCCCGAGGTCGCCGAAATCACAGCACTCTGCACGGCCTTGGCTCGGAGTGCGCGGTGGATCGATCAGTCGGCGACCCGCGCTTCGCGGAGCGCGCGTCGACGGACCTTGCCGGCATCGTCCTTCAGCGGCGCGTCCACGAACTCGAAGGTCCGCGGCACCTTGTACCGGACGAGCCGATCCTCGAGATGCGCTCGGAGAGCGTCTTCTTCGACCTTTTCAACCGCGTCGACGATCGCGTGCACCGTCGCGCCGAGGTCCTCGTCGGGCAGCCCGATCACGGCGCATGAGCGCACGGCGGGATGGGACTCGATGGCGCCCTCGACCTCGGCGGGATAGATGTTCGACCCGCCGCTGATGATCAGGTCCGTGCGGCGATCGACGAGGAAGAGATATTCGTCCTCGTCGACGTAGCCCATGTCGCCGAGGGTCTCCCAACCGTCGGGGGTCCGTCGGGGCTCGGCGCCCAGGTAGTGATAGGTCGAGCCGGGACCGTCCGGGGGCATGAAGTACACGTCCCCGATCTCGCCCGCCGCGACATCGACGCCTTCGGGATCGAGGATGCGGAGCTTGCGCCCTTCCGTCGCCTTGCCGACGGAGCCGGGCTTCTCGAGCCACTCGGTGCCGGAGACGATCGTGCCGCCGATCCGCTCGCTGCCGCCGTAGGCCTCCCAGACGCGCTCGGGGCCGATCCATTCGATCCACTCTCGCTGGAGCCAATCCGGGAGCGACGCGCTGCTCGAGACGACGCGGTGAACGGTCGAGAGGTCTGCGCCGGCGCGCGCTTCGGGCGCCAGCTTCCAGATGCGCAGCATCATCGTCGGGACGAAGATCGCCAGCTCGAGCTTCTCCTCCGCGATCAGATCGAGGGCGCCCTGCGCGTCGAAGCGCGTCATGAGCACGACCTTGCCGCCGGTCATGAGTACCGACAGACAGTTGATCAACGGCCCGGAGTGATAGAGCGGACCGGGGACGAGGATGCTCGAACGCGGGCCGCAGCCGTGGAACTGGCTGTAGGGATCGGTCTGGGCGGGAATGTGATCGACCACGACCTTCGGCCGGCCCGTGCTGCCCCCGGAGCAGATCGCCATGCGGTACTTCGAGACGTGATCGTCGACGGGGTCCGGCGACTCCCCGCTCGCGTCGAAACCGACCGGCAGCGTGGCGCGCCCCGCCTGCTCCTCGGCTGGGCCCCCGAGCACGAGCTTCGGATCGACGAGCTCGATGATCGCATCGCGCTCGTGCCGCGGCAGCTTCGCCGAGACCGGCTGCGGCGTGGCTCCCAGCTTCCAGCAGGCGAAGAGAGACTCGAGGAATTCGATCCCGTTCGGCAGCGCGAGGGTGACGAAGTCGCCCTCTTCCACGCCCCGCTTCGCGAAGACGCGCGCACGACGATTCGCCATCGCGTCGAGCTCGCCGAAGGTCGTGCGCACGCCTTCGTGCACGATCGCGACAGCAAAGGGCTGCTCCTCCGCGTGCAGCGCGAGCGCCCGCCCGTACGAAACCAACGTCATGGGTCGCGCCCCCCTTGCCTACCGGGACGAGGAGGAGAGCAGATCCTTCTCGACCTGCCCGTCCTTCAGCACGAGCTGGACGTTGCCCGGATCGCGGAAGACGAGCACGTCGTCGGTGGGATCGCCCTGCACGACGATCAGGTCAGCGAGCTTGCCTTCCCGGATCTCGCCCAGGTCGACGCCGTGGCGGCCCATCGCGCGGGCGCCATTGCGGGTGCCCCACTGCATCACCTCCAGGGGCGGCGTGCCGTACTTCACGTACGCCTCCATCTCCGAGGCGTAGTCGCCGTGAGGCATCATCGCGAAGCCGTAGTCGTCGCCGAGCACGAGGTTGATCCCCGCGGCCCGCATCTTCGGCAGCATCGAGATCGAATACTCGAACTGCTCCTTCACGCCGGCGAGCCGCGTGAGGGTCTGTTCGTGGCTCTCGGGGAAGCCGTTCCCGATCGGGAAGGGGCCGTTCGCGTAGTCCCAGCTCTCCGCGAAGCCCATGTAGCGCTCGCTCCAGAGATAGCTGGGCGTGATCGAGGCGCCGGACGCGACGACCGCGTCGATGCCTTCTTCGTCGATCAGGTCCGCGTGGTCGATGATGTCGACCCCGGCTTTCGCACACATCAGGATGCCGCTGGTGGTCGGACAGTGGGCTCGCGCCATCGCTCTGCGTCCGTGTGCGGTCTGGACAGCGCAGACGACCTCGTCCTCGCCCATGTAGTTCCAGTCGGGGATGATCTGGCTGCCGTGACCGTCGCTGATCGCGAGCTTCACGATCTGACAACCGCGCCCGACCTCTTCGCGGACGGCCTGTCGCATCTGATCGACGCCGTCGACGCGGCGGGTGCAACCCTTGTGCTCGAGACCCATGTACCAGGACCGCACGTCTCCGTCTGCCGAGTCGCCGCTCGACATGAACTCGTGGGTGCACGGGATCACGCGCGGCCCCTGGGTCAGGCCCAGCACGATCGCCTCCTTCAAGCAGACGTCGAGGAGGTCACCGTTGCTCGAGCCGATGATCGAGGTCACGCCGAACTGGATCGCGATCTGCGCGTTCTTGGCGGCGACCATCCCCAGATAGGCGGCCGGACTCGCCTGATTGAGATACGGCGACGGGTTTCCGGCGTCGGGACCGAAGCCGGTGTGGAAATGACACTGCACCATGCCGGGCATCAGGGTGCGGCCGCCCAGGTCGTGGACGACGTCGTCCGGGCCGGGCTCGACCGGCGCCGGACCCACCTGCGTGATGCGGTTGCCCTCGACGACGACGTTCGTGCCGTCCGCCAGCACCTCCGTCCCGTCGAAGACACGCCCGTTCACGAATACCGTTCGGCCCATCGGATCCCCTTCCTTCGACCACGTTGCGAACGCACCCGGAGGCCGGGGCGAAGCGCGAGGGTCGACGATTCTATCACGTCGAAACGTCGCCACCGGGGTCGTCTCAAAGCGGTCCGGCCGTCGCCGTCGCGCCTTGCCCCGCGACGGGGCGCCTGCGATCGTCGAGCCCGGAAGGGGATCCACCGCATGGACATCGAAGGACGTCGCGCCCTGGTTCTAGGCGGAACCGCCGGCATCGGTCTCGCCACTGCGCAGGATCTCGAGTGCCGAGGCGCGCGGGTCGCCGTCGCGAGCCGCTCGGCCTCGAGCCGCCCCCGCGCGAAGGACGGGCTTCGAGACGAGACGACCCGGCATGACGTCGACGTGCGCGACCGCGACGCGCTCGCCGCCCTCTTCCGCGAGCTGGCGCCGATCGACATCCTGGTCTGCGCCGCGACCGGCGGCGAGCGCGCGATGGGGCCCTTCCTCGAGATGAACCTCGACGGCTTCCAGGGCTCCTTCGACAAGCTCTGGGGCTACACGAACGCCGTCCGGCTCGGCGCGGAACACCTCTCGGAAGCGGCCGCGATCGTCCTCGTCAGTGGCTTCCCCGCCCGCAAGTGCAATCCCGGCATGTCGGCGATCTCGACCGTGGGCAACGCAGTCGAAGGATTCGTTCGGGCCATCGCGCCCGAGATCGCACCGCGCCGGATCAACGTCGTCGCCCCGGGCTCGATCGTGACCGAGATGTTCGGAGACGACCTGGAGCAGTCGGCGAAGATGCTCGCGGGCGCGACCGCGAACAACGTGATCCGCCGACCCGGGACGCCCGACGAGGTTGCCCAGGCGATCCGACTCGTGATCGAGAACGACTTCATGACCGGGACGACGGTCGACGTCGACGGCGGCGCGCTCCTTCCCTGAACCATTCTCCCACACCCGAAAACCAGCACGGAGAAGACGATGGCCCCTTTCGCTCGCACCCGACTCCGAACGGCCACACGCATCGTCGCCCTCGCCGTGCTCCTGGTGGGCTGCGCGAACATCCCGATCACGCCGCCCGCCCCCTCAGCGGAGCCCGCGACGCCGGAGGCGGTCGGCATGTCGAGCGAGCGACTCGGGCGGCTCGACCGCGTCCTCGAGTCCTACGTCGACGACGGGCGGATCCCCGGCTACCAGCTGCTGGTCGCTCGCGGCGGCCGCGTCGTACACGAGACCGTCTACGGCTCGATGGATCTCGAAGCGGAGCGGGTCCTCGAGCGCGACACGATCTACCGCATCTACTCGATGTCGAAGGTGATCACCGGGGTCGCGACGATGATCGCGTGGGAGCGCGGCAGCTTCCTGCTGAACGACCCGGTCTCGAAATACCTGCCGGAGCTCGCGGATCTCGACGTGATGGTGTGGGACGACGACGGTTCGACGCGCCGAGTGCCCGCCGATCGCGAGGTCACGATCCTCGATCTCCTCCGCCATACCAGCGGCTTCAGCTACCACTTCCTGGCGCCGCCGCCGCTCGGTCAGATGTACGTCGACGACACGATCACGCCGGGGATGCGTCCGACGCCCGGCACGACCCCACTCGGTGGACCGGGCCCCGACCAGCAAGCCACCCTGGCGGACATGGTCGAGCGACTCGGCAAGCTCCCCCTCGTCCAACAACCCGGCAGCGCCTGGCACTACGGCATCAACATGGACGTGCTCGGACGCCTGATCGAAGTCACGACGGGGCAGCCCTTCCCGGACTTCCTCGAGGAGCACCTGTTCACGCCGCTCGGCATGGCCGACGCCGGCTTCCACGTCCCGACCGAGAAGGTCGACCGATTCGCAGCTTGTTATGGCGCCACCCCCGACGGCGGGATGAAGCTGATCGATCCTCCGCGGACGAGCGCCTATCTCGAACCCCCGGCGATGCCGGGTGGCGGCGGCGGAATGGTTTCGACCGCCGGCGACTACATGCGATTCGCCTTGATGCTGCTGCGGGGCGGCGAGGCCGGGGGGGTCCGCCTGCTGTCGCCGCGCACCGTCGAGCTGATGACCTCGAACCATCTCTCGCCCGTCGACTTCGGCCACCGTCCCCTCGCCTTCGGCGGGTCCGCCGACTACGCGAACGGCGGCCTGGGGCTCGGCTTCGGCCTCACGGGCAGCGTCATCGTCGAGCCCGCACTCACGGGTCTCCCGGTCTCCGCCGGCACCTTCGGCTGGGGCGGCGCCGCGAGCACCTTCTTCTGGGTCGACCCGGAGGAGGACATCGCGGTCGTGTTCATGACCCAGCTCGTCCCGTCGAGCACTTATCGGCTCAGGGCGCACCTCATGAAGGGCGTGAACGCAGCGCTCGTCGACTAAGGGAAACGGGCGCGACCACGAGTCGCGATTAGGTCCCCCGCCGGACGTCTTTTCCATTGTGCACACGGGGGCGCGTCCTCGATAATGAAGGGCGTGCCACGCAACCGGTCCGATGTCACGCTGGACCCGGGAGAAATTCGATGCCGAAACGCCACCTGCTCCGATTCACGCTCCTCGCTCTCGCCTTCTTCCTCGTCGCCGCCCAGGGGGCCTGTCCGGGTCTCGATCCAATCGCCTTCATGGAACTCAGGGCCGTCGGACTCGACAACTACATCGGTCAGTTCCAGCCCGCCTACTCCGAGGATGCCGGCAACGGCTGGACGCGACACGTCTTCGACGCGGACGAAGGGGACGGCCCGCTCTGCATCGATGGCTCCGACTTCATCGTCTACACCCGCCCCGGTTCGCATCCGGATCAGGTCGCCATCTTCCTCGACGGCGGCGGCGCATGCTGGCAGAACTTCTACTTCTGCTCGGAGCAGTCGGACGCGGAGGCCCCGCCGGACGTCGGCATCTTCGCCGACGGCTTCGACACCGGGACCGAGTACATCTACAACCCGCTCAAGAAGTTCTCGATCGTCGCGGCGAGCTACTGCGACGGCTCGGTCTGGATCGGCGACAACGCGGTCGACGACCCGAACTATCCGTCGAACCCGGTCCGACACCACCGCGGTCTGCGCAACCTGACCGCTGCGCTGGATCTCGCGAAGGACGAGTTCGGTATCCCGGACAAGCTCCTCATCGCGGGCGCCAGCGCTGGCGGTGTCGGCGCCGCCGGTCTCGCGCCGAGCCTCGCCCGACTCGTCTGGGGCAACTTCCCGCATCTCTTCGTCTTCAACGACGCGGGGCCGATCGCGTCGAACGTCTCGACGCTCCCGCCAGTGCAGGCCGCGATCCAGGCCCGAGCCGACGACTGGGATTTCGAGCGCTACTACCCGCCGAGCTGCACCGAGTGTTCTGCCTTCAACCAGGGCACCGAGATCGTGAAGTGGCGCCTCGGCCGGGACACGCGACTCCTCGAGGCGTTCTACAGCACGGATGGCGACGCGACCAACCGCTTCTTCCTCGCGATCCCGAACCAGTCGATCTACCGGTTCCTGATCACCGGGGTACACGGCGAAGTCAACGCGATCTTCCCTGAGACGTACAAGACCTTCATCCGCAGTGGCGACGACAGCCACACCGCCCTCGCCACCCCGCTCTTCTACACGGCGACGGCGAACGGTGTCCCGCTCCACCAGTGGACGACGGACTTCATCAAGGCCCAGCCCGGTTGGGTGAACATCGTCGAGGACTTCGTCCCGGTCCCCTAGACCGAGCTACATTGTGTTGAACCCACGAGCCCCTCTCGATCCCGCGTGGTCGAGGGGGGTTCGTGCTTCTCGCGCGCGCTCGCCACACGAGGACGAACGATCCCATGCGGCTCCTGCTCTTCCCGCTCGCCGTGATGCTGACGGGCACCACGGTCGCCTGGCTCTTCGCGGACCAGCTGGCGCTCCCCGAAGACTACGACGCGGTCGTGACCTGGCTGCGCAGCCACGGCGACTACGCCTGGGCCGTCGGCAGCCTGGTGATCCTGGGCGATGCGATCCTGCCGCTCCCGAGCACGCCCGCGATCTTCGCCATGGGCCTGATCTACGGACCCGTGGTCGGCGCATTGATCTCCGGAACCGCGATGGTCCTCGCGAGTCTCATCGGGTACGGCGCACTGCGCGCCCTGGGCCGACGGGCGGCGGTCGCGGTCATCGGCGAAGACGATCTGGCGAGGACCGAGCGCTTCTACGAGCGATGGGGGGTGGCGGCGATCGTGGCCGGACGCGTGATCGGCGGCCCCGCCGAGTGGGCGGTGATCTTCGCCGCATTGTCAGGCATGCCCTTCCGCCGCGTGCTGCTCGCGACGTGCGGCGGCGCCTTCGCCGGTGACATCCTCCCCCGGCAAAGCCGGGGGCATCCAGGTGACCCGCTCAAAGCG
>CAZAUR010000034.1:0-46364 GCA_964488255.1 uncultured Spirochaetaceae bacterium
TGTCAAACTCTGGAGGCCTCCCCAGCAGAGCTGGGGGGACTCCCAATTGGCTAGGCTCCCGCGGACCCTAGAACCCCTGGACGGACGGACCCACCCGATGAGCCCCAGCCCCAATCTCCGAATCGAAGGCAGCGTCGCCCCCGGCTTCGAGTCCGTGCGCGACCTCTACGAGCGCAACATGAACACCTACCGCGAGCGGAACACGCAGCTTTGCGTCTACCACCGCGGCGAGAAGGTCGTCGACCTCTGGGCCACGGCGATCGGCGACGACGCGTTCGGCGCGGACACCCTCGTGAACGTGTTCAGTAGCGGCAAGAGCATGGAGGCGATCGCGCTGGCGTCGCTCCACGGCAAGGGACTGCTCGACTACAAGAAGAAGATCGCCGACTACTGGCCCGAGTTCGCGCAGAACGGCAAGCAGGACCTGACCGTCGCGGACCTCATGCGCCACGAAGGCGGCATGGCCGGGTTCGATGTGCCGATCGATCCTGAGAGTCTGCTGACCGAGAACATCAAGAAGAACCAGATCGGCAGCGTGATCGAGCCCCACCCGGTCCGCTTCCCGAAGCGCGACGACACCCGGCGCGAATATCACGCGATCACGCGCGGCTGGATCGCGAACGAGGTCTTCCGCCGGATCGACCCCTCCGGCCGTACGATCGGGGAGTACCTGCGCGAAGAAGTGAGCGAGCCGCTCGAGACGGATGCCTACGTCGGTCTGCGTGAAGCGGAGCTGCCGCGCGTGTCCCCGGTGATCGTGCTGGGCTTCCTCTGGACGTTCCTCCAGAGTCTCGTGCCTCGCTTCCTCGGTCGGAAGATCGAGCCGAACTTCTTCCGGCTCGTCGGCCGCCTCATCCGGATCCTGAGCGGCGCCCGCGGAGGAACCTCCGGCAAGGCCGCCCCGCCCTTCACCGGCTTCAAGAGCATGGGGTTCGACGCCTTCAACTCGCGCGAGGTCCGCATGGGCGAGACGCCCTCGGCGAATACCCACTCGACCGCGCGCGGTCTGGCGAAGATCGCGGCGATGGTGGCGGGCGGTGGCTCGCTTGCCGGAACGCAGTGCCTTCCTGCGGAAGCCGTCGACGCCATGCACGCGGACACGATCCCGGCCGACATGCTGATCATGCCCACGTCGTTCTCGCAAGGCGGTGTGAACGAATTCACCCCGACCACCGACCGCAGCGACGATCTCGACCGCGGCCTCAACGAAGGCCGCGCCGGCTTCTTCGGCTGGATGGGCTTCGGCGGGTCGGTCTTCCAATGGCACCGCGATCTCGAGATCGGCTTCGGCTATGTGCCGACCTCGCTCTTCGCCCTCGATCTGTTCAATGAGCGGGGGAAGGGGTATCAGCGCGAGGTGGTTTCGTGTGTGGAGAAGCTGAACGGCGCCTGACGTGTCCGGCCGGGTCGCGTTCTGCTAGCCTCCGCCTGCCCTCAGGTCTCCGTGCTCGCACGGATTGCCTCGACGTCGCCCTCCCCTTCGGAGCCTTCCGAACGGATGGCGAAACCGCGCGCCGGTAGCTCAGCTGGATAGAGCATCAGGCTTCGAACCTGAGGGTCGGGGGTTCGAATCCCTCCCGGCGTGCCATATAAATCAAGTACTTACGCGTGCGTTGATTTCCCGTCGTCAGGTCGGTTTTCCGTCTAGCGTGAGTCATCCGAGGAAGCGGACCACCTAACATCCCGGAGCTGAAAACGAATTAGTTCTGTGCCGTGACTCATCCGACCGTTCGTGTTGGGCACAATATGGTCACAACTTGGTCACAGCGATTGTTCGGAACAGCTCCTCGTTGACGAACTCGCCTACAGGGTCGCCGGACTCGAGACCGCCCTCCTCCGTCGCAATGGCGGCCGCGGCTCGTCGCTCATACCCCATCGCCGAGTACCCGCGAAGTCGCTTTTCGAACATCCGAGCGAGAACGGGGACTCGGGAGTCGACGTAGTCGAAGATCTGCACTTCGCGCTTTCCCGCGTACTTGCGGTGAAGACGTCCCGCGTATTGCACGAGCGTGCCTTTCCAGGAAACCGGCATCGTCAGGAACAACGTGTCGAGACGCGCATCGTCGAAGCCTTCGCCAGCAAAACGCCCAGTTGCCACAACACCAGACGCTCTTCGTGTTCCGGAACTGCAGCCAGGGTTTCGAGCGCGGCTCTTCGCTCCTTCACGCCCATACCGCCCCGAAGCACAATGACGTTTCGCGCCGTCCCACGGAGCCGGTCCGCGAGAGCGCCCAGATGCTCACGGCGCTCTGTCAAAACGAGAGGTGAGCACCCGGCATCCAGCGCAGAGAGAATGTCGTCGAAAATCATGTCGTTCCGATCGGCATCCACTGCGAGTTGTCCATAGATCGACTGGATCGGCGGATGGGAATCCGCATCGGGAATCTGGAAGGTGGTCTCCCGCACGATCAGAGAGTGCGTGAGCGCTTGCTCGTTCGGCCTCGCACTGGGCGTAGGAATCGAGTCGCGCACGGGACCCAGCTGATAGGTGAGGATCGGGTCATGGCCGTCCCTCCGCTTCGGAGTCGCAGTCAGCCCAGTCATGAACCTTGCCGGCAACGCACTCATAACGCTCTCGAACGACACCGCAGGCACATGATGGCACTCGTCTACGACGACGTGTCCGTAGCCGTCCAGGTCCGTGGTGACCTCCCCCTTCCTGACGAGGCTTTGGATCATCGCGACGTCGAGCCTTCCGTTCGCCCGACGCTTCCCCCCACGGATCTGTCCGATCTCCTTCTCTGGCAGATCGAGAAAAACCGCCAGTTGACTGCGCCACTGCTCGAGAAGTTGCGTTCGATGTACGAGCACGAGCGCGCTGCAAGCCCGCTCCGCAATGAGTGAGATCCCGAGAACGGTCTTTCCAGTTCCAGGCGGCGCGACGAACACCCCGGTCTCGAATTCAGCCATCGCCTTCCCGGCGCGCGACAGTTCCGCAGTCAATTCGCCGTGAAATTCCACGTCAAGGCGGGCTCCCGCCGTACGCTCGTCGCGAACCTCCAACTCGATACCAACGCTCGCGCAGAGATCCTCGAGCGATTCACGACAGCCGCGCGGAATCGCGACGAACTTCGTCAGATCTTCGGCGCACCCGATCACTCTCGGCGTGAGCGCAGTCGAGAGCCGCATCGACTGTCTCTTGTAGAATTCAGGGTTCTGGAACGCGGCCAGCCGCTTGATGGCATTGAGTAGTGGAGAAGAATCTCCATCCTTTTCCACGTAGAGTCGCCCCGCGACGACGACGCAGATTCGCTTAGGAAGTCCCTCGACCGTGGCGAGACCCTTCACTCGATCTGGGGCGCGTCCCATCCACGGGGCATCGGCGTTCTCCTCGTCCTCGTCGCCCATCGGCAATCCGATCGTGCCACCCGAAGCCGATGCTCGACCGACTAGTTCTTCGACGGCGTTCGCATCGAGCTTAGGTAGGGAGGCGAGATAGGCCCATTGATCTTCATGTGGACGCCATTCCGAATCGACGAAGACAGTGTTCCCCTGGTTGCGCGCTTCACGTTGCAACGGAAGTGCGATGAGGTTTCCGAAGCCCCCCTCGGCATCGTATCCTGATTGGGGAAGAGACGGTCGTACGAGCCGAATGACAGATCGTGCCGACGCTTCATCGTCTCCGTGAGCAGATACGATCCCACTCGTCGCGCGTCGACAGCCGGCAATGGCTCCGCGAAGAAGAACCACACGTGCGCGCCGTTTCCCGATCGTGATCGCTCGACCGCGGCCTGAATGCCTAACTCATCACACGTCTCGCGGAACGCCTCGACATCGGACTGCCAACCATCCTTGTCGAAATCGACGGCGAGAAACCAACAGGTCTCGTCTTGAAGGAGCGGATATACGCCAATGACATGTCGCCCCTGGAGATGATCTCGCACGACGCGATCGGTCACCGGAAGAAAAGCCAGATGCGGACAATCGCCGCACTTCACGCGCGGCTTCTCGCACAAGCCTGACACCCACTCGTTCGAGCATGCGGGCGAGTAGCCGCTCTTTTTCGTACGCGGGTTGCTCCAGTGAGTCGGGAACACGTCGACACGGCGACGGAAGAGACTGCGGAAGAGCGCGATCTTCTCCGCGGGCGACGACGGCGCGGGCCCCACTCCGGCGCCACGGCCAACCTCGTCGTGTTCTAAGAGCTGTTGCTTGAGAGCCCCGAGACGTGCCTCGGACTCGCGGCGCTCCTCCGAGATCCGCACGAGACGGGCCTCCTCACGCTCGATCTGCTCTATCAATGCTGCGCGGTCGACCTCGTCCGGGCTCATCCGGCCAAGGTACTGCCGCGGCACAGGTGAATCGCGTACTCCCTGGGGGAAGTTCTTTGCCGTTCCTTATAGCTCTGAGGGCGACGACTCAGTTGCCGATTCCCTTCTGCCTTGGCACACGCCTCAAGCTCGGTAGCGTTTGACCGATAGTATCATTATTGATACATTCGGCGCCGTGACAGATGCCGAAAAGCGGGTTCCTCTGGTCTTTTTCCGCACCGAGTCCGGTGCGGAGCCGGTCTTGGAGTGGCTCCGCGAGCTGCCCCGAGGCGACCGAAAGACCGTCGGAGCTGGCCTCAAGGACCTCGAGTTCGGGTGGCCGATTGGGATGCCACTTTGCCGGGCACTGGGCGGAGGGCTGTTCGAGCTCAGGGTGTCATTGCGCAGCCGGCGCATCGCGCGCGTGATGGTCTGTGTCTATGAAGGCGAACTCGTTGCCCTTCACGCTTTCATCAAGAAGACGCAGAAGACACCGGCCAGCGACATGACTCTTGCGAGGAGTCGAAAGCGGCAATTGGAGAGAGCAAAATGAGCAAGGCGAAAGCATCTGAAGGAAAGACGAACCCGCACAGGGGCTCGACTCTCGATGAGTTCCTCGACGAGGAGGGGATTCTCGAGGAGGCCACTGCGAAGGCGGCAAAGAAGGCGCTTGCCTGGCAGTTCGCGCAGGCGATGAAGGAGCAGAAGGTCACCAAAGCCACGTTGGCGCGTCGGATGAAGACGAGCCGTGCGCAGCTCGACCGCCTTCTCGATCCTGAGAACGAGTCCGTCACTCTCAAAACGTTGGCGCGGGCTGCTGAGATCCTCGGCATGCGCGTTCGGATTGAGCTGTTGGAGTCTTGAGCAGTCCATCGGCGTCGCGGAAGGTTCAACCAAATCAAGGATGAACCATGCTCGGGATCGCTGCTGAGACTGTGACCATGTCGTACCCCGTATTCCCGCTCATTCCGCCCTATTCCGTTTCGGAATCCTCTTCTTGCGCGTTTCGGAGCATCGTGAACACCTAGATCGGCGATCGTGAACACTGCGTTCCGCGCCGGGCATGCCGCTCGATCGGGATCGTGAACGCGCAGATCGGCGATCGTGAACACCTCGATCGGGATCGTGAACACTTCGATCGGTGATCGTGAACGGTGCATCCTCCCCCCACCAAGGGGGAGTACGACGTCGCTGGACAGACCGGCCGGGCATCCGCCCCCCTCGCGAGACGAGGAGGGGCGAGATGCCGGGCCCGAGGCTGTCCATGCACAAGACACGAGAGATTTTGAGGCAGAAGTGGGTCCAGGGACGCAGCCACCGCGAGGTGGCGCGAAGCCTGAACGTGAGCGTCGGGATGGTGAGCGCGACGCTCGCCCGCGCCACGAAGGCGGGACTCACCGACTGGGCAGGCGTCGACGCGCTGACCGAGTCGGATCTCGAGGCCCGGCTCTACGGGCGCGGACGATCGGCGTCAGCGCCCCGGCCAGCGCCCGATCCGCTCTGGATCCACACCGAGCGCCAGCGCAAGGGCGTCACGCTCGAGCTGCTCCACCACGAGTACCTGGAACAGCACCCCGACGGCTACCGCTACACGCAGTTCTGCGAGCACTATCGCCGATGGACGAAGAAGCGAAGACTCTCCATGCGCCAGGTGCATCGCGCCGGCGAGAAGCTTTTTGTCGACTACGCCGGCAAGAAGCCCAGCGTGGTCGATCCCCGCACGGGCGAAGCGCGCCAGGTCGAGCTCTTCGTGGCCGCCCTCGGCGCCTCGAGCTTCACCTACGCCGAAGCGACCGAGACGCAGCAGGTGGCCGACTTCATCGGCAGCCACACGCGCACGCTCGCCTACATCGGCGGCGTCCCGGAGCTCGTGATCCCGGACCAGCTGAAGAGCGGCGTGACGCGTGCCTGCCGCTACGAGCCCGGCGTACAGCGCAACTACGAAGACTGGAGCCGCCACTACGAGACCACCATCCTGCCGGCCCGTCCTCGCAAGCCGCAGGACAAGGCCAAGGTCGAAGTCGCCGTTCAGGTCGTCGAGCGGTGGATCGTGGCGCGGATCCGCAACGAGACCTTCTTCTCGCTCTCCGAGTTGAACCGGCGGATCTCGGAGCTGCTCGAGGAACTCAACGCGCGCCCCATGCGCGCCTACGGTCAGAGCCGACGCGAGCGCTTCGACGGGCTCGACCGGCCAGCGCTCCGGCCGCTCCCGGCCGAGCCCTTCGAGCACGCGCTGTGGAAGCAGGCCAAGGTGAACCTCGACTACCACGTCGAGCTCGATCGTCACTTCTACTCCGTGCCCCACGCCCTGGTGCACGAGCGGGTCGACCTGCGCAGAACGGCCCAGAGCCTCGAGATCTTCCACAAGGGGCGCCGTGTCGCCATTCACCCCATTCCGGGATACATCGCCCCGGGCGGCTACTCGACCCTGCCCACGCACATGCCCAAGGCTCACCAGAAGCATCTCGAGTGGACGCCGACCCGGCTCATCGCCTGGGGAGAGTCGGTCGGGCCGAAGACGGCCGAGCTCGTCGAGGCGATCCTCGCCGACCGCCCGCATCCCGAGCAGGGCTATCGCTCGTGTCTGGGCATCCTCACGCTCTCGGAGCAGTACGGCACGGAGCGACTCGAGGCGGCCTGCGACCGGGCGGTGCGGGTGCGGGCTCGCTCGTATCGCCACGTGAAGTCGATCCTCGCGAACGGTCTCGACCGCGTCGCGCCCTTCGACTCGCCCGACGGTGACGACGACGCCGTGCCCGACACGACACCCGAACTCCCGCTGACGCACGAGAACGTCCGCGGCAGTGACTACTACAACTAACGTTCAAGGAGAGAGACTGATGCTGAAGCAACCGACTCTGGAGCAGCTGAACGAGCTGCGCCTTCACGCCATGGCCCGGGCCTGGGAGGGACAGGCCGAGGACCCGTCCACGGACGACCTCGGGTTCGATGATCGGCTGGGGCTGCTCGTCGATGCCGAGTGGCAGGACAGACAGAACAAGCGACTGATCCGGCTGCTGAAGGCAGCGAAGCTCCGCATCGGCGGGGCGTGTCTGGAAGACGTCGAGTTCGCGAAGGAGCGGAAGCTCGACCGCGCGATGATCCGGCAGCTCGGGACAGGGAAGTGGATCGAGGCCCACCACAACGTGGTGATCACCGGCGCGACCGGTGTGGGCAAGACGTACCTGGCTTGTGCACTCGCACAGCACGCGTGTCGTCGCGGTCACCGCACGCTCTACCGGCGCGCGCCGCGGCTCTTCGAGGAGCTCCGCCTCGCCCACGCCGACGGGACCTACCCGCGGCTGCTGGCACGGTTCGCGCGGGCCGAAGTGCTCGTGATCGACGACTGGGGCCTGGCTCCGGTTCAGGACATGGAGCGCCGCGATCTGCTCGAGATCATGGAGGACCGGCACGGCCTGCGATCCACGATCTGGACCAGCCAGCTGCCCGTCGCGAAGTGGCACGACCATCTGGGCGACCCCACCGTCGCCGACGC
The DNA here is from genome assembly GCA_964488255.1 of uncultured Spirochaetaceae bacterium. Lineage (GTDB taxonomy): Bacteria > Myxococcota_A > UBA9160 > UBA9160 > UBA4427 > UBA4427. The sequence continues at coordinate 7,747 of CAZAUR010000034.1, forward strand.
CCTCTGCGACCGACTGCTCCACAACGCCCACCGGATCGTGCTACACGGACCCTCGCGGAGGAAGACCGAGGCGAACAAAGACTGAAAACCCGTCCAGTGAACGTCGGCACCGTTCACGATCGCCGAAACGGCTGTTCACGATGGAGCGAAATGACCGTTCACGATCGCCGAAATGCGCAGACACCCTCTGCCTGCCAGACTTCCAAGTCGATTCAAGACTGACGTGGAGGCTGACTATGGCGGATTTTCTGAGGGGTTCTGGGACGCGGATTGCGGTTCTGGCTGCCGCGATCGCTTTTTGGGGAGCGCCGCTCTCAGCAAGTGCGATTTCGATCCTTGGAATCGACATCAACGGAGACGTCCATTCGATCTCGACGGATGACGGAAGCTTCACAACGCTCGGATCCGTCGGATTCCAAGCCCACATGCTCGAACGATCGCCAGACGGGACGCTCTACACGATGTCTGGTCTCATCGAGCACGAGCTTCACGAGATCAACGAGTCGGACTACAGCACCACCGTCGTTGCATCCGGCAGCGCGTCGACCTTCGGAGAAGGCGGCCTGGCCTTCGTATCGAACGATCTCGCGTACGCATCGACGCGGATCAACACGGTGGCCGGTCCGATTTTCGTCGAAGTTGATCTGAGCGCAGGCACCCTCGTCGGAACGACCTTCCTGGACATCGATTCCAGCATCGCATCCCTGACTCTTCGAGATGACGGGATGCTTGTGGGCATTGCCGGTGAAGCAAGTGACCTGGTGCAGATCAATCCGAGCACCGCGGAGGTCTCTGTCATCGCTGATCTCGCTGGACTACCCGATTTAGGAGCTGCCGGCCTCGTACAAGTGGGCGGCGTGGCCTACTTCGCAAACTCCGCTGTCTTCGGTTCTTCGACCGAAATATGGTCGATCGATCTCTACACTGGCGCGAGAAGCCTCGAGACCACGGTCGTTGGTCTAGGGGGAATCACAGGAATTGCAGCGATACCTGAGCCTGGCACGGCGGTCCTATTTGGGCTTGGTCTAGCGATCATGTCGGCGCGGCGACGTCGAGAACCGCTCGCCGTTCTCGCTTTGCTGCTGCCGATCGGCTTCTCAGCACAGACGGCATCTGCAGGAGAGATCGAGGACATGCTCAACGAGGCATGCAAGGGTGGACTTCTCGGACCGACAGACTGCGCGGAGCTACTCGCATGCATCGAAGACCCTGGAACTTGCTCTTCGGGTTCAAGCGCAGCATCGCCCTTTGGGTTCGCAGCGGCCTCCGAGGTGTCAGCACCTGGTGGCGGAATGGCGATGATGATGGGCCCAGTTACCGGCGCATCACTCGACTTCCGCGTTGACAATTCCGAGAACCCAAGGCTCTCCCCTTCAGGCGCCCGGGTTGCATTTGACGAGCTGAACGGCCCACGGAGAACTCACCGCGCTGTATTTGGCGATGGAATTCCTGCAGGAACGCAAGCGCCCTCGCCCAGCCCGTTCGGTGCTCACTCAACAACGCTCGGGGGAATCGATGACGGTGGGCGTATCGTTGGCAGCCGCGGTCAGACGTCCGCACCTTCGAGCAACGCCTACATCGCCGACGCTTCAATTGGCGTATTCTTGCCAGTCGTCGATACCAATCTCAACGTCTACTCGATCTCCAGCGGATTCGACGTCGATTTCAATTCGACGCGCCTTGCCGGCTCGATCTTCGACCCTGACGTGGGAGTTTTCGGGAGGAACTATCCGGCCCTCTGGGAGTTCGACACCCAATCGAGTCAGTACGACCTCATCCGCCTGGCCGGTCTAACTCAGAGTACGGCCTGGGTGAACGCCGAGCTTCGCGCTCTCACCCCAGCCGGAACATTCGGCGTGGGCGCCTCGGGCTCGTCGAACGTTCCAGCACCCAACGGTCTGCAAGCCTTCAGATTGCAGGTCGCCGGACGAGTCTTCACCGCCCTGCCCTTCTTGCCCTCAGCCACTACGAACTTCTCTCGGGCATATGCGCTCAGCGACGCGACCGACATCATCATCGGAACCGCTACAAACTCAGCGGGGAACAACGTTGCCACCACCTGGTTCGACAGTGGCGGTACGTACGTCGTGTTCGAGTTGCCTCGCTTCGGAGGTGCCACCACCAGCCAGGGTCTGGCGGCCGCCGGCGACGGCTTCTCGCTGGGGGCTCTGTCGGAGGTGAAGCCGCCCTTTGGAACGGCCTCACCTTCGAGGCCCGCCGCCTGGCTGACTACGTCGCAGGGCTCGGGCTGACGGTCCCGCCCGAATGCACGCTCACCAACGTCACCGACATGGACCTGACTGGCGTACGCCTGGTCGGGGAAGCCACCTGCGACACGGGCAGCGGCCCTTTCACGCGCGTCTATGAGCTAGAGACGCCCGTTCCGTTGCCCGAGCCGAGCTTCGCGACGGCGAGCCTTCTGGGCGCTCTGGGGCTCTCTCTGGGAGCCTCTCGGCGCAAGCGCGGAGCGTCACACTAGACTTGTCTGCCATCAATATTGATCCCGTGGCCTCTGCAATCAAGGTCGCGAACGATCAAGCAGCTTCGCGCCACTCGTAGCAATGGTGAAGACCTCCAACGCGGGGCTGGCCCACGATACCGCTGCGTGGCGACGATCGCGTCCGCACCGATCTGCCCAGCGGCGAATCGCGGATGATCGTGTGCACGCGCTCCTCGTTGTAGTACTCGATGTAGTCGCGGAGCAGCAGACGCAGATGCGACTCGTCGAACACGATTACGTGATCGAGTAGGTCCCGCTTCACGGTCCCGACCCAGCGCTCTGCTGTTCCGTTTTGCCAAGGAGATCCAGGACTGGTCCGTTTCGCATCGATGCCGAAGCTCGCGATCGACCGGTCGACTCTCTCCGAGAAGATCGAGTCGTTGTCATGGATCAGGTGACGAATCGATGTTTCGTCGGGAATAGCCTCTCGCAGCTGCTGAACGACCCATTCGGCTGTCGGATGAGAGGTCACATTGGCATGCAGGATCTTGCGACGCTCGTGTCCGATCACGAACCAGACGTAGAGCAGCTTGAAGCGCGCTGTAGGAACGACGAGAAAGTCCATGGCGCCTATGGCATCGCGATGATTCCGTAGAAACGTCATCCATCGTTGGCGTTGTTCGAAATCGGGCTCCCTCTTCGGGAGATACCGAGAGACGGTGGCTAGGCTGACTCGGATACCGAGCTTTTCCAGCTCGGCCTGAATTCTGCGGGCGCGCCACGGATTCTCCCTTGCCATTCGGGCAATGATCTCCTGGACCTCGGGGGAGATGCGGGGACGACCGGGGCCAGGCCGCGAAATCGAGCGCCAGTACAAGCGGAATCCCCGGCGATGCCATCGGATGACGGTCTCGGGTCGGACGATCACGAGGGCATCTCTCCACCCTGGCCAGAGTTGGCGGAGTGCAATCCAGAATTCTCGATCAGCTGCAGTGAGGCGAGGACGCGGCTGCTTCTGTGCGTAGATCGCGAGCTGCTGCCGCAGGGCAAGCTCGACAACGGCTTGCTCTTGGCGTGTCCGGAGCATGGCCCGTACCGCGGAGAGAATAATCGATGCGTAGGTGAGAAGGACTCGGATCACCGACGTATTCTGAATGCAGGGCCTCAAGAGATCGAGACTGAATCTCCCGCTCTACTCTTGGTAGCCTGTCTGGCAGGAGATCCCGCGTCGCGGTGCATAGCGGACCGATATTGAGAACAGACAGCGTCGAAGTCCTCTCCGACGATCCGGCAGAGCAGCCGGTCGACGCAATTGCGAGCACGACTTTCGAAGCCACCACGCAAGCCTTGCGAAGCGCCCGAAGCTGAGTCCGCCCGGTGGGCGCGTCCGTCCCCGACGCCGTCAGCGTGGATCGAGTCGGATGAACTCTCGCGGCGCGAAGCCCATCCCGATCTTCACCAATATCGGGTGCTCGTGCCGCTCTTCGATTCCGGCGAGCTCGTCGCCCGTGATCTCGACGACGCGGTAGTCGCGGGTCTCCTCGCCCCGCTTCACCCGCACGTCCGGATTCGCGACGGCGCGCCGGAACCACGCGCGCGGCCAGTGGTTGGCGCTCAAGTAGAGCTTGCCGTCGTCATCGATGGGCGTGAGAACGCGCTCTACCGAGACGCCGTCGGCATCGGTGGTGGTCAGCACGACGACGTCCCCCATCTCGGGCTGAAACGGCGCAGCGATCATGGTCAGACAGCCTGCGTTTCCGATCGCGAGGCAAGCGAGGACGAAGACGAGGATCGATCGTCGTGTGTGCATGAAGACTCCCAGGCAGCGGTGGCGTTCTGCAGACCGCGGCGGCGTGATGGCCCGCGGCCCGAAGCCGGGAGTGTAGAGGACCCGGCGAGCGCGTCGTGGTGGGGGGCGATGGCGTGGAAGGAGGCAGATCGCCTCGCCGCCCGGCGACCAATCCGCGTAGAGACGGCGGATCGGAAATGAACGATCCGCGACCACGGCGAGACCGCTCGACGGCGTGGCGATTCCGGCGCGCTGTCGGTCGAAACTCGGCTCTTTCGGGTCCGATCGCCAACGCTCGCGGGGTATCGTGATCGGTAAGCGAGTCTCGAATCGCCGCTGTCGCGTCAGCCGTTCATACGGGTAACGCGAATCCCGATGAAGCACCTGACGACTCTGTCTCTCTCAGCCGCACTGCTCTTGATCGCACCGGCCAGCTCGGCGGTCGAAGTCTTCGGCCTGGCCGACACGTTCTCCTACGGCGAGTCGGCCGACGGGACGGCCAACCTTTCGTACCCCGGCGTCGCGACGTTCACCGCGGACACCGTCGTCAACGAAGGAACCGCAGTCGAGGTTTCCGACTCCCAGACCGCGGCGACGTCCGTCCAGTCCTCCAGCATCTGGACCTCCGGTCCCAGCGAAGCCGACGCCTTCGGCGACACCATCTTCTCCCCGATCTTCGACGTCTGGCCGCAGGCAGCCGTCGGCCTGCAGGAATCCGGCAGCGGCGAGGCGACCACCTCGACCGTGCAGGACGTCATCGTTTCGGGAACGGGAAACGTCACCATCCTCTACGGGATCAAAGTGCTCACGAAGATCACCGACGGCATCGACGCGAACACCCAGGTCACCGCGACGATCACGGTCTCGGACTCGATCGGTCAGACTGACTCCGCGACGACGATGTCGATCGGCCCCGGAACGACCTCGTCGAGCGTGCCCGCCACCGTCAATCTGATGTACGTCGCCACACCCGCGCCGACGACCTCCACGATCACCATCGACGCCGTCGTCACCGCCGACACCGGAATCACACCGATCGTCGCCCCCCGGGCCCTACCGACAGTGGGACTGCTCCCGGGCCTGCTGCTGATCGCGGGATTGTCGGGGCTCGGGTTACCGCAGGCGCGGCTCGCCAGGAGAAGCTGAGCCAGCGGTCGGGACCCTCTCCGATCATCAGGATCGTATCCGCGGCCGAGCGACTCGCCGCCTGGGACGATGCGCTCCCAGTCCGGCGAGTCCGAGACCCAGGAGCATGCCCGTGCCCGGCTCCGGCACGACGATGAGTTCCTGCCAGTTCCACCAGCCGGGGACGCTGAAGACGTTGGCGACCCCGTCCGGCGTGCCCACGACGAGCTGCTCCGTCAGCTCCTCACTCGAGTAGACCCACCCGTTCGGAAGCGACATGCCGGCGAGGCCGTTCACCACGAAGGGATCGAACTGCGCCACGCGGATCTCGCTCATCGAGTAGTTGATGTATTCCGTGCCATCGGTGCTTCGGACCTTGTGGATCACCTGTCCCGGGGAAAACGTCATGGTCGTGCCGCGCTCTGCCCGTCCGAGCCCCATCGGACCCTGCGCGCCGAATCCGAGGAAACTCGACGAGAGCACCCGCGCGATCAGGAAATGATCATCGCCGGGGATCTCGGGAACGAGATCGAGGCTCAGGGCGACCCCGGGCGGCTCGGGCGCCACGTTCGTCGCTTCGGGGAAGAACAAGCGCCGGTTCCCCTCGGAGATGTTCTTGTCCCAGTTCGGTCCAGGCAGCGGGACGGCCAGCTCCTGCTCGAAGGTGCAGTCCCAGCACTTGTAGACGTTGCGCGCAGCGGGGTTCTCGCCCGTGAACTCCCACAGTTCGGAGTTGTCGTTCTGGGCACTCGCAGCACCCGCGACCAGCAGCAAGCACGCAAGTCCGACGCCGCCTACGACGAGATTCCAGAGCTTCGCGGCTCGCATCGACTCCTCCTGTGGCGCGCCGCGGGAGGGCGGACCGTGATGGAGCGATGTGGTCGTGGGCACCCGAAAGTGTCACGGATCGGGTCTGCTCGGCGATCTGGAGGACGGGCCGCTCGGGCGCGAGCGCCAGGCGCGATCAGTCGGCTTCTTCTCGCGGCGGCGCGAAGCTCTCCGGAACGACGGCGAATGCCTCCACGGTGATCCGGGTCAGCGGATACACCCGGTCTTCCGTTGGACGCGTCTCGTTGTCGAAGCGCGCCCAGATGAAGTCGAAGCGTGCGCGGTCGCCCGCGATCAGCATCTCCACGTCGCCGAACTCTGGCGAGAAGAGCGCACCCGTATCGTCGATCGTTCCTTCGGCGCGAATCGTGAAGTCGCCGATCGTGATGTCGCCCTCCCGGTCGTTCCAGGTGGCCAGGAGCTTCACGGGCGTGACCAGACCGGCGTAGTAGGGGACTTCCACGAAGAAGGGCGTGTCGATCGTCCACCACGGCCGCAATCCGCGAGACGACGGCGCACCGAAGGGCATGTCCAACTCGCCCTCCCGCTCCAGGATGAGGGCCCCGTCTTCGAAGCGAGCGGCCATTCTGACGTCCGCGCTCACGCGAAGGAGCGGGAAGTCCGGATACACCTGGGCCTGGAGGAGATCGAGCACCGCTTCCACCGCGGCGCCATCGTCCGCGTTCACGACTTCTTCCACGACGATCCGTCTGGCCGTGTCGCGAAGGCTCACTGCGACGGACATGCCTCCTTCCGCTTCGAGCGGCAGGGGAACGAGCACCGGTCGACCCGGATGAAGATCCTCGCCGCCGTCCTTGCCACCGCCGGGAAGCGCGATCTCCTCTTCCCACGCGCGACAGCCCTCGTCTCCCGCCTTACGGAGGATTCGGTGCGGTCCCACGGCACAAAGAAGGATCCCACCATCCGGGGCTTCGTCCCCGTCGACCGCCGCGAAGGGCGACGGCGGCGCTCCCCCGGGCAGCATCGGCGGCCCCAGCGCAAAGGCCCGTTCCGCGCTCAGACCGACGGCGAACGCGAGCAGCACGATTCCGATGGAAAATGTCCGGTAAGCGTTGCGATCGAGGTCCATGATTCCTCCAGGGGTCCTGCTGGGCGCGATGACTGAATCGACGCGCCCGCGAGGCAGCCAGCGCCCCACGGACTCACCCTAACATCACCATGGCGCGTCGGGTCGGGAATTCGGACGTGCGGGCCTCGCTCAAGCCGACGCGCGACTTCTGAACCGCGCCCGGTATTCCGACGGAGACACCCCCAGCGACTGCTGAAATCGGCGTCGCATCGTCTCGGCGGAGCCGAAGCCACAGACCGCGGCGACTTCCTCGATGGCGAGCCCCTCGCGCTCGAGGAGTTGCCGCGCTCGCTCCACCCGGACGCGCTGCACGTAGTGTGCGGGCGGCTCGCCCGTCTCTTGCGTGAAGACCCGCACGAAATGCCGGGTGCTCATCCCGGCGCGCTTCGCGAGGATGGGGACACGGTGATCCTTGCCCGGGCTCTCGGTCACGTCCGATTGCACGTCGCGGATTCCCGGATGCTCCGCCATCGGCTGACGAAGGGCAGCGCTGAACTGGGACTGTCCACCGGGCCGGTGCAGGAACATGACGAGGATGCGTGCGACTTCGAGCGCGAGCTCGGTTCCGAGATCCTCTTCGACGAGCGCCAGCGCCAGATCGATCCCGGCGGTGATCCCAGCGGAGGAATAGACGGGGCCATCCTTCACGTAGAGCGCGTCGCGTTCGACGGTCGCATCGGGAACGATCTGGCTCAATCGCTCCAGCTCGAGCCAATGGGTCGTCACGCGTCGCCCGTCGAGCACACCCGCGTCGGCGAGGACGAACGCGCCGCTGCAGATGGAGACGACGCGGCGACATCGCCGCCATCGGCGTCGAACCCAGCGCGTGGCCCGCGCGTCGAGCTCCGTTTCGCCGAATTCCATGCCACCGGGAACCACGAGCGTGTCGATGGCTCCGCGTATCTGATCCAGAGGGCCCAGCCGAAGACCCACCCCGGACGCCGTATCGGGGGTCGTGTCGGGACCCACGAAGCTCACGCGATAGGCCGGCTTCGCTCCGCCCCTGACGGCGCATTCGTTCGCGGCCGTGAAGACATCGGCCGGGCCGGCCAGATCGAGGAGCTGAGTCCCCGGGAGAACCACGAAGACGATGTGTCTGGTCATGCGCGAGAGTATGGCGCAAAATGTGTGATATTTGTCATTTACGCCAAAGGCGGCGAGGGCGACCCTCTGCGTCGGAGGAACGCATGGCCATCGTCGATCGACCCACGAGCGAACTGCCCGGCAAGCTGAGAGGACTTCACCTCTTCCACTATGGTGGTGCGCCCTGTGCGCAGCGCGTGCGATTCGTACTCGCCGAGAAGGGCATCCGGCGAGGACCAGACGTGCCGTGGCGCTCCGACGCCCACAAACACGTCGAAGCGCCGGCGGGGTCCTATATCGGTCGCCCGATTTCCCTGCCTCGGCAGGTGAATCTGAGCGAGGAGTACGCCGCGATCCATCCGAACCTGGTGGTGCCCGCGCTCGTGCACGATGGCGTCCTCCACATCGAGTCGGTCGACATCATGAACTACGTCGACCGGGAGCTCGAAGGCCCCGCGCTCGTCCCGGACGGCGCACCCGGCGACGCGTGTCGTGCGCTCGTCGCGCGCGCAGCGGAGCTGCAGACCGCGGTTCGACACGTGACCTATCGATGGAGCCTCGGCGGCATCGCGAAGCTCAGTCCGAGCAAGCAGGCAGAGCTCCAGCGTATCGATTCGCCCGACTCCCCTGAGAAGCTGGCCGAGTTCTATCGCCGATTCAGCACCGGGGACATCTCCGAGGACGAGTTCGCCGGCCATGTGTCGAACTTGACCGAGGGCTTTCGTGAGGTCGAGACGCTGCTGGCCGACGGCCGGACCTGGCTCTGCGGGGAGACGTTCACGATGGCCGACATCATCTGGACCGTGAAGGTCCAGCGAATCGACGAGGCCGGCTATCCCTTCGCGACCTCGTTCCCGCTCCTCGCGGCCTGGTTCGATCGCGCTCGCGCCCGCCCCGGCTTCAAGGAAGCGATCGGCCGAGACCTCGGCGTGCTGTCCACATTCCTGCGCGTGCGCGCTGCCGTACAGAATGTCTTCGGGCGTGGGCTCCAGGGTCTGGCGACCGGCGCGGGGGCTTGACAGTGCCCACGATCGATCGCGGCAGGGATGCCACGCCGAAGCTGATCTGGCGCTTCACCCTTTACGGGATGCAGGAGAAGCTTCGCGAGCTGAGACTTCGACTCGGCCTCCTGAAGCTGCAGGATCTCGACGCGCACGAGGATCGCGTACCGGACTCCGCCCTCGCGAAGGCAGCCTTCGAGCTCGCGGCCGGGCTGTCCTCGCCGCTCCTGCTGAACCACGCGGTCCGCACCTACCACTTCGGCGCGATCCTCGCCGTACGAAGCGGCCTGCGAGTCGACCGCGAGTTGCTCTACGTCGCGGCGGTATTGCACGACCTGGGGCTCACACCCCGCTACGAGGCGGAACCCGGCTCATTCGAATGGGTCGGTGCGCGCCTGGCCCGCGACTTCGGCCTCGAACACGGAATGGATGCCCCGCGCGCCGACCTCCTTCACGACGCGATCGCGCTCCACAGCTCCGTCGGCATCGCGGGTTCGCGCGAGCCGGAGGTCGCCATGGTGCATCACGGCGCAGGGCTGGATCTCTTCGGCTCGCGACTCGCGGAGATCCCGCCCCTCGAGCTCGAACGCCTTCTCGAGGAATGGCCGCGCTGCGACTTCAAGACGGCGTTCCCGACCTGTCTCGCTCGGCAGGCCCAGCAGGAGCCGGACTCGCACATCGCCGGCGCGATCGGCCTCGGACTCGCGGACCGGATCCTCGCCGCGCCCTTCGCGGAGTAACGCGAGCGCGTCCATCGAGGCGCGCTCGCTATCGTGTCTCGATGAGGAAAACGATTGCGCGGATCCTTCTCGTCCTTCTTCTGACGCTGCCCGGCGCGGCGTCGTCCGATCCGCTCGACGCAGAAAAATCCCGGGTCGCGATGCAAATCGATGCGAGCCGCGAACGCCACGTCGAGGTCGCGCAGAAGATCTGGGACCTCGCCGAGGTCGGATACCAGGAAGTCGAATCGTCGGCGTTGCTACAGGCGACGCTGCGCGAAGCGGACTTCGACGTCGAGGCCGGCATTGCAGGCATGCCCACCGCCTTCGTCGCCGAGTCCGGATCGGGCCGGCCGATCATCGCGGTGCTCGCGGAGTTCGATGCGCTGCCGGGCTTGAGCCAGACGCGCAGCGCGAAGCGAGAGCCTCGAGCGGGGTCGAGCGCTGGACACGCCTGCGGACACCACCTCTTCGGCGCCGGCTCGGTGGCCGCCGCAATGGCCGTCGCGGATTGGCTCGAGGACACGGACCGACCCGGGACGATTCGCGTCTACGGAACTCCGGCGGAGGAAGGCGGCGCGGGCAAGGTCTATCTCGTTCGCGATGGGCTCTTCGACGATGTCGATGCTGCGCTCCACTGGCATCCATCGGACCAGAACTCGGCCGCCGGCCGCGGGATGCTCGCGAACAAGTCGGCCAAGTTCCGGTTTCGAGGCGTCTCCGCTCACGCAGCGGCAGCACCCGAGCGAGCGCGCTCGGCGCTGGACGGCGTCGAGGCGATGAACCACATGGTGAACCTCCTCCGCGAGCACGTTCCTCAGGAAACCCGGATCCACTACGTCATCACGGACGGCGGACGCACGCCGAACGTCACACCCGACTACGCCGAAGTCTTCTACTACGTGCGACATCCCGAAACCGAGGCGCTTCACGCAATCTTCGACCGCGTCGTCGAAGCGTCGAAAGGCGCCGCGCTCGGCACCGGCACGCAGGTCGACCACGAAGTGATCCACGGCGCGAACGCCCTCATCCCGAACGAGGTGCTCGCACGTGCAATGGACGCGAACCTGCAGCGCGTCGGCGGCGTCGTGTACGACCGCGCTGACGAGCGGTTCGCGAACGCTCTCCGAAAGAGCCTCTCCGGCCGCCTACCCCCGCTGTCCCGCGCCAACGAGCTCGACCCCTTCGCGGTGCATGGCGTCTTCCCGGGCTCGACCGACGTCGGCGACGTGTCGCAGGTCGTGCCGACGACGGGCGTCTCGACCGCGACCTGGGTGCCCGGCACGCCCCCGCATTCGTGGCAGGCCATCGCCGGCGGCGGCTCCGAGATCGGGAACAAGGGCATGATCAACGCGGCAAAGGCGCTCGCGATGACCGCCGTCGATCTGCTCGCCCGACCGGAGCTGCTCGAAGCGGCCGCACACGAGCAGCGAGAGCGCCAGGGCCCGGATTTCGTCTATCGACCGCTCGTGGGAGACCGTCCTCCCCCGCTCGACTACCGCGCGCCTAGCGATGACGGCGGGCGCTGAGCTCGGACCGCCGCATTGCCCCCGCTGTGTCGAGATCCCGACTCGAGTGGGGGAGATCGCCTCCGGCGAGTACAGTGGACGAGAGCCCCGGTTTCGGGTTGACTTTCAGTGTCGCGGCTCGCCAATCGGGCCGCGTACTCACTCGAAGGGGATCCCATGAACAGCGTCCTGAACTCGGTCACGATCACGCCGCTCTATGCCGCCCTGCTCGGTCTCGTCCTGCTCGTACTGAGCGGCCGCGTGATCGCGGTCGTTCGCGCAAAGGGCGAAATCAATCTGGGCGACGGAGGGAACCCCGACTTCCAGGTGGCCATCCGGCAGCACGGCAACTTCATCGAGTACGTGCCGCTGATCCTGATCCTGATCGGATTCGCTGAAGCCGGCGGCGCATCGAACGCCTGGATTCACGGCCTCGGCGGTGCGCTGCTCGTCGGACGCATCGCACATCCGCTCGGGCTGAAGCCGACGCCCGGACCGAACGTGCTGCGCTTCGTGGGAACGGTCCTGACGCTCGTGGCGCTGCTCGTCTCGGCGATTCTGGTGCTGATGCAGCAGCTCGGCTGAGAGTCACAGCTGAGAGTCGAGTCGGCGATTTCGGCATCGTGTAAGGACGATTGGTGATTCAGAACGCCTGATCGATCGCACGACGCCGGGCTCGGACTCGCGCGCCACGCGTCCTCAGCCGAGCGTCTGCTCGAGCACGTCGATCACGTAGTCGACGTCTTCGTCGGTGAGTCCCTGATGCGTGGGTAGCATCAGCGCGTATTCCATGACGCGATCCGCGTTGCGGAACCCGTCCTCGGGCTCGCGTCGCTCGATCTTCGAGAAGCCCGGCTGGCGCGTGATGTTGCCGCTCCAGACGACGCGTGTCGGCACCCCCTGCTTCTCGAGCAGCTCCTGGGTCTCGCCCCGAGAAAGCTTCGCGTCCGGCCGGACCATGTACGGGTAGAGCATCCATGTCGTCTCGAGCTCCGGCGTGGTCGTCGGTCGGATGAACTGGTCCTCGTGCTCCCCGAACCATTCGTCGTAGCGATCGAAGTTCGCGCGTCGGCGGCGATTGAACTCGTCGAGCTTCTCGAGCTGGACGCGCCCGAAGGCTGCGGCGAGCTCCGTCGGCTCGAAATTCCAGACCAGCGGCTCCTCGAAGACGAAGATGTTGTCGTAGGCGAGCCCGTCGACGGTCGCGCTGAAGCGATCGCTCTGGCCGCGTTTGCTCCCGAACAGGTAGCGCTCGGATCGGCGTCCCCAACGCCGCTTCACGAGGCAGCGGTCGAGGAGCTCCGCATCGTCGAGACCGACCAGGCCGCCGCCACCCGCCGCGGTGATCGAGTGCGTGACCGCGAAGCTCGTCACGCCAATGTCGGCGCGCGTCCCCGTACGCGTGCCACGCAGGAAGGTGTCGCCGAGCACGTCGCACGTGTCCTCGATGACTTTCAGCCCGTGACGATCCGCGACGTCACGGATCACGTCCCAGTCCGGGCAGTTTCCGATCAGGTTGGGCGTCATGATCGCCTTGGTGCGCGGACCGACCATCTCCGCGATCCGCGTGACGTCGATCTGGTATCCGGTCTCGTCCACGTCGACGAACACCGGAACGACGCCCGCGCGCACCATCGGCGCGATGTCCGCAGAGAAGGTCAGGACCGACGTGATGATCTCGTCGCCGGGCTCCAGATCGAGGAGATCGAGCGCGAGATAGATCGCGGAGGTGCCGGAGTTGACCATCACGCCGTGCTGCTTGGCCATCAGCGCGGCGACCCCGGCCTCGAAGGCCTCGACGTTCTCGCCGATCTGGAGATGGCTCGAACGGAGCAGGTCGGTGATGACCTCGATCTCGCGTTCGTCGTGGTAGCTGCCGGGGGGCGCGATCCGTCTCATCGAGTCATCCTCCGCCGCTGCCGGAGACGTCCGGGTCGACTCGAGGGTTGGCGATCCATTGACGGAGTCAATCCTTGCAGCCAGCCTTTGTCCGGTCAACGCGGCCAGGGGGAGAAATGGCGGATCTGAGCGGGCGGATCGCGATCGTCACCGGGGCGAGTCGTGGCATCGGCGCGTCGATCGCCGAGCGGTTCGCCGCCGAAGGGGCGCGCGTCGCCGTCACGGCGCGAACGTTGAGGGATGAAGATTCGCCGATCGAGGGCTCGCTCCTCGAGACCGTGGAGCGAATTCGCGACCGCGGCGGCGAGGCCGAAGCGTTCGTGGCCGACCTTTCGGATCCCGAGCAGGCGGGCGTGGCGCTCGTCACCCGCGTCGCCGAGTCGCTCGGTCCGGTCGACGTGCTCGTGAACAACGCGGCCGCGAACTTCTATCACCCCCTCGAACAGATGTCGGCCAAGCGCTTCGGGATCGCCGTCGAGGTGAACCTGCATGCGCCGCTCGCGCTCGCTCAGGCCGTCGTGCCGGCGATGCGCGAACGAGGCGCCGGTTGGATCCTCAACATCTCGTCGGCGACGGCGACGATGCCCACGCAACCGCCCTCCGCCGGCACGTCCGGCCCGCTGCTCTACGTCGCGACGAAGGCAGGGCTCGAACGTGCGACGGTCGCGCTGGCGGAAGAGCTCTATCCGGCGGGCATCGCGGTGAACTCGCTCGCGCCCCAGGCGGGCGTGCGCACGGCGGCGGCCGAGCAGTACTACCAGCTGCCGGACGAGAGTGTCGAACCCGTCGAGACGATGGCGGAGGCCGCGCTCGCGCTTTGCAGCGGGGATTGCGAGCGCATGTCGGGGCGCGTCGTGCGTAGCCTCGAGTTCCTCGTCGAGACGGAGAAGCCGGTGCGCCAGCTCGACGGGCGCGCGCTGCTCTCCGGATGGCAGCCCGCGGAGATTTCGCCCGCGCGCCTCGCGCGCGACGATGCGCAGGTCGACGAGTCCGCGCTTCGCGCGAGCGATTGAGGAACGCGCGCAGCGCTCGCAAAGGAGCATGCCGCGGTCGTGGCGGCTCAGGGCTCGGGCCGCGGCCGGGTGACTTGGTCGAACGGCGACCGGGCGAGCCCGCCCACTGGCGCCTAGGATTGAACGGATGACGAGCGATCTCCTCGCACTCCAGCGCATCCAGAGCGACCTCGCCTTCGCAACGGACGCCGGTCACTGGGACGAATTTCTCGCGTGCTTCGTACCGGAGGCGCAGGCGGACTACGGAAGCCTCGGCGAAGGCCCGATCGAGCAGGTCGTTCGGCTGATCCAGGAGTCCCAGGCTCGCTATCAAGGGACGATGAACCTGGTCGGTACGCACCGAGCGACCATCGAGGGCGACCGCGCGCGCGCCGAGACCTACGTCGCGAGTCACCACTTCAGGGTCGACGCGAGCCAGTCGTGGGACGACCAGGCCGGAACCCACTACGTCGACGAGCTGGTGCGGACCTCCGACGGGTGGCGCATCTCCCGTCGACGGGCGCAGCTTCGCTGGTACCGAAGCACCCCGTCCGAGAGCGGCTGGATCTGAATCGGAGTCGACGCGCGGGTCGGAAACCGACGCATCACAGGAGAACCCACGATGTCCAAATTCACGCCGGTCGACACCGAAAAGGTCTTTCCCAGGGAAGAGATCGACGAGGCCTTCCAGCACTACTGGCGCCTCGGCGGCGCCGGCGAGCGATGGTCCGAGTTCGCCGATCTCTATACGGAAGACGCCGTCCTGATCGATCGCGTCATCGAGGGCGTCAAGAATGGGCGGCAGGAGATCCGTGAGTATCTCGATCTCGTCATGAACAAGGAGATGCCCGCGCTCTATACCGTGTACGACTGGCACACGATCCAGGGCAACTGCGTGAGCAACGGCATGGTGAACCGGTTCGACAATCCGGAGCCCGGCGGCCCGCCGCTCGACTTCTTCGGCGTGACGATTCAGGTCTACGCCGGGGACGGACTCTGGTCCTTCCAGGAGGACTACTACTCCTGGGAAGGGATGCAGCGCGTTCGAACCGAGTACGCGCGGTTGTGCGAGGAGCACGACCCCGATCACCCGCGAAGGCGGACCCGTTCCCAATGGCCGACCGACCCTGAGTGGGCCATCGGCTTGCCGAAACACCCGGCCGGGATCTAGGAGCCGAACGCACCCGGTGAGGCGGCGTGCCGCTTACACGAGACGCGGATCCGATGACGGGCTGCCGGCCAAACCCATCGCAGCGCGTGATTCCGGGCCTCTGTGAAGCGCTTCACGGTGTTGGGCGCGCGCCCCCGTGATTCTTGTCGGGTACCCCGAAAGGATCCCGACGATGCCGCTGACGCCGAACCTTCGTAGACCCCTCCCCCTCGCCGCGTTCCTGATCGTTCTCCTGATCGCGAGCGACGCCTTCGCAGTCCAGCTCGTCAGCCGGGTTGCGACCGCCCGCATCCGGTCGGGCAACACGACTCTCACGAGCGACACCGTCTCCGGGTTCGCCCCGGGCCCGATCGGCTCGACCGGTCTGGTCGAGGCCAACGGCGCGAACATCCTTCCGGACACGCCGCCGATCGACGCCGGTGCGGTCACCGAGCACGACCTGCCGATCGGCGCGATCGGCTCGAGTGCCGGCTTCGACGCGACTGCAAATGGCCCGGGGGACCTCCGCGTCTTCGATCCCCATGGCGGCGGAAGCGCGACCTGGCTCGACGATCTCACGGTCACCTCGTCCACGCTCCCGAACGGCACGCCGGTCACGATCCGCTTCACCTTCGACCTCGCCTTTACCGCCGACACGACGAGCACGTTGTCGCTCGCCACGGCGGCCGCGGATTGTTCTTCGACAGCGAACGGCGTGCAGGGTCTCACTTCATCGACCAACCGCTACTTCTCGTCCCTCGAGCACGCGCTGTTCATCGAGGACGGTCTCTTCCTCCCGCCCTACCAGGCGGAGTACACGATCTCGACGACCGTCGGCTCGACGTTCTCCTTCGCGACCGCGTGCGACGTGTCGAGCCACGGGACGGTCTTCGTCACCGGTCCGCCGGGGAATCAGGTCAACCACGAGTCCAGCGGATGGATGGCCATCGGCGTCGCGATCGGCGGCGAAGTCGTCGGCGCGGATGCGCAGATCACCTCGGGCCTGATCGGCGGCCCCTTCCCTGGCGTTCCCCTCGACGGCCCGGCCGCGGCGCTGATCGCCATTCCTGCGAATCCGTACGAGCTGCCGGAGCCGGCGTTCGGGATGGGGCTCGTCCTGGGGGGCTTGCTCTGCGCAGCGCTCCACCGACGACGGCGACTTCGTGGAGCCGTGAGCGAGCCGCGATCGCTATCCTGAGCGACATGAACCTGGGTATTCTCCACGCCGGTCAGATGGGATCCGCACTCGGCGCCGCCGCCGTACACGCGGGAAGCGACGTCTTCTTCATCTCGGATCAGCGAAGTGAGGCCACGAAGGCAAGGGCCTCGGCCGCCGGCCTGATCGACCTCGGTGACCTCGATTCCCTGACGAAACACTGCGAAATCATCTTCAGCGTTTGCCCTCCCGCGAATGCGCTCGAGGTCGCCGAGTCCGTCGCGGCGTGCGACTTCTCGGGAATCTACGTCGACGCGAACGCGGTCTCCCCGGACACCGCCCGGCGAATCGGAGAGGTCGTCGGAGTTCGTGCCGACTTCGTCGACGGGGGCATCATCGGCCCGCCTCCCCGAAAGCCGGGATCAACGCGCCTCTACCTCTCCGGAGAGCGCGCCGATGTGATCACCCCGCTCTTCGAGGACAGCCCGCTCCACGCCGAGGTCGTCAGCGGACCCGCCGGCGCCGCATCCGCGCTCAAGATGGTCTACGCGGCGTGGACCAAAGGGAGCGCGGCGATGCTCGCGGGGATCTACGCGGTCGCGACCGCCGAGGGCGTCGAGACGGCGCTGCTCGCCGAGTGGGAGAAATCGATCCCCGACTTGCCGGCGCGCCTGAAGGGCACGGCCGCCGGCGTCGCGCCGAAGGCCTGGCGATTCGCGGGAGAGATGAAGGAGATCGCCGAGACGTTTCGCAGTGCGGACGTGCCAGAAGGGTTCTTCGACGCCGCAGCGGAGGTCTACGCGCGCCTGGCCGACTTCAAGGACGCGCCGCCGCCCACGCCCGACGATCTCGCACGCAAGCTGCGCGCGGGCCGTTAGGCGCGGGGCGGGATTCGTGCTCGCCTCGCTACGCGATCGACGCTCGCCCGTTCCGGCGCGCGAGCCCGGCCAGACCGAGGGACAGGAGCAGCGCGCTGGTCGGCTCCGGAACGACCTCGACGATCAGGTCGTCGAATTGGTGACTGTTCGCGTCATCCGCGTGGTGGGACCAGCTGAGCGACACGAGATTGCTGAAGCCCGGGGCGAAGAGGAAGGTCGAGCGCGTCGCGTCGATCAGGAAGGTCTGATCGATCGTGCTCGCATCTGCACGCGTCCCCGTGAAGGTGAGCCCCGATGAGCCGGGCTGGGCGAGATTGCTGAAGGCGAGATCGATCGCGGAAACCGAGAAGGCGCTGCCGCCGCCGTGGGTCAGGACGACCGAGGCGATCGATTGATTCGGGAAGAGCGAATTCGATCCCGTGTCGTTGGCCGTCCCGGGAAGCCAGGCCGCGAAGCCTCCGAAAGCCGCGTCGGTCAGCAGATCGAATCCGTCTTCGCTCACCGTCTCGCCGTAGCTCTCGAAACCCCCGAAGACCCCTGTCGGCGAGAGGGATTCGGAATCGAGGGTCACGGGGACAGCCCCAGCCACGTCGGGCGCGCTCAGCAGCGCTCCCATCAACAAGCATCTCTTCAGCATCTTCGAACCAGCCTCCGCAGTCGATTCGTCTCGACGTGCGCTTCTCGGAAACCACTCGCTCTTGGGGGAGCAGGCATCGCGCGGAGATTGTCGTGCGAAGATCGGCTTTCCGGCGTCGACCAATACCGACGCGCGCCCGGCGTCGTACGACTGGCCGAACCGGAGCGCTTCGTGGCCGATCGAGAGCGTTCTGGCGCGAGCCATCCCCGCTCGGGCTCAAACTCCCGGAGCGCCTTCCGGAAGCGGCTCGTAGCCCGGCTCGAGCTCCACGCCGGAGGCGTTCACGAACATTGACAGCATCGTGTACTGCCCGACGACGAAGAGGATCTCGACGAGCTGCTTTTCCGAGTACTCGGCGGCGAGCTTCGCCCACAGCGCGTCGGAGATCTGGTGCCGCGCATGCAGCTCGTCCGCGGCCTCGAGAAGCGCGCGCTCGGAGTCGGACCAGCCTTCGGCACCCGGCCCGACCGGGATGCGCGCGATCTCCTCACGCGAGAACCCGGCCTCCAGGGCGTACTCCAGGTGATGCCCCCACTCGAAGTCGCTCTGGCAGTTCCATGCCGCACGCATGGCGATCAGCTCGGAGTCGCGACGCGACAGCGCACCCTCCTGCGCGATCACCCTGGAGAAGTCGAGGAAGGGATCCATCAGCTCGGGATGATGGGCGACCGTCTTCAGCATGCCCGGCAGCGATCGCCCTTCCTTCCAGCTGCGATCCTCGCCCTGCACTTCGGCCTTGGGCGGCGCAGTGCGAGCCATGCTCGCCAGCTTCTCGAGGATCTTGGGGCTCCATTCCTGGATTTCGAGCGGACGTATGCGCATGGCGAGTTCTCCTCCGGCGGGCAATCGGCGCCGAGGACTCTAGTACGCCGAAGTGCTCGCAGCAGGAGCCGCTCGATCGGATCCCCGGCTACGGCCTCGCGTCGGGGCGAAGTCCCGCGAGTGCGCCGTCGCAGTTCTCACGCGGCGGCGACGGCTCGGCCGTCACGCCCGTGACGACGGACGGGAGATCGATGCCCTCGAGGATGGCGGCGTAGTTGGCGAGGATCAACTCCGAGCGGTTCTCGCCCGTGCCCGGCGACATGATCCGCTCCGACTTCGCATAGCGTGCGAGCGGTTCGCCGGAATTGGACTCGCTGAGCTCGATCGCGAAGGTGAGCGAGGCCCAATCGCCGGTGGTGGCCGTGCGGCGGCGGCGCGAGATGTCGAGGTCTTCGATGGCGATCTGCATCCGAAGCACGCAGCTACCGGCCCGCTCCGCGACCTCGATCCCGCCGACCTCCGCGTTATCGATGAGGGATTGCTCGAGGAGCCCGAGGAACTCGTTCTCGGTCCGGTCGTTGAGCTTGGGCGAGCCGGGCTTGTACTCGATCGTCGCGAGGGGGAAGTAGACGGCGTCGAAGCCCCCGATGCGATGGTCGTCGCGAATGAAGAGCTCGCCGTCGACGTCGATGTCGACCTTGACGAGGTCGCCGATCCGCTCAGCGGGCGGCGCGGCTGCAACGGAGGGCGGGCTGTCGCCGCTCGAGGTCACGCCTGGATCGCTCGTGGCGCAGGCGGTCGCGATCGACATCGCGAGCAAGAGAAGAAGGAAACCGATCGGCGTGCGCATCGACATGGATTCGTCCCTCCGCCTGACCGAAGCCCGCGTTGGAGCGAATCGCCTCGCTCCGGGGTCGGAGAGGCATGGATCTGATCGACCGTCAGCGAGGATAGCCCGGGCGTCGAAGGGTTCCCAGCGTGCAACACCCCGCGGTGTCGCGAGTCGGCGCGCCGGGCGCAGCGACGGCCCGCAGATGCGCGAAATTGGGGCGGATTTCGGCCAACCCGGTATTTCGCGGCCTTCAGTCACCCTGCCCTTCGCGCGCATACAACGCGGGAAGGAACCGAGCCAGGTTGCTCATCTCTTCGTGGCAGTGCGCTTCGAGGGCCTGGGCTGCGGCATGGGTGACCGTGCGACCGCGCGCCCATCGCGTATTCGCGATGCGCTGGACCAGCCCGCGGAGCTGCTCGGTCTCGACCATCCCCATCCAGAAATGGCTCCGCAGCTCGCAACCCCAGTCGGTGTCGTACGCGGCGTGCACCATCCGCGCGACCTTGATCGGACGTCCGAGCGCCCCGACCTGCGCACACACGAACAAACGCCCAGGCGCCTTCGCTTCGGGTCCCATGTTCTCGACCGGATCGAGAAACGAGATCCGCAGCTTCTGCAGCTGTCCGCCGATGTACTCGTGCACGAGGTGGTGGGCGCCGACGTACGTGCCGGGGGACTTGTTCTCCCAGTCCATCCACACGTGGTCACGCGGGTGCCACATCTCGTAGTGCTCGGTGGTCTGCATGTAGGTCCCGAACCACCACGCGAGCATCGCTCCGCTCACGTCGCGCATCGGCGTGAGCACCGCCACGTGATAGACACCGTCGTCGAGTCGTTCGACGCCACTCTCGAACTCGAGGCGGTCGGGATCGTGCAGGCGCGTGCGGTCGTCGTAGTTCATCGATAGCGGCTCCTGGCGTCGAAGACGGACGTTGCTTCGCCGCCGATCGCGCGGCCGACCTACTGTTGCTGAGGCAGCACCGACAGATCGAGGGTGAGCTGACCCGTCGCCATCGACGTGATCGTCCCCCCGTCGGTGTTCACGTTCTCGCCCGAGATGTAGGAAGCCGCGCGGCTGTTCAGGAAGATCATCGGGTAGGCCTGCTCCTCCGGTGTCGACCGCCGGCCGAGACCGCGGGCGAAGAGGTTGATGATGTCCGGGCTCGCCTCGTTCTCGAAGTCCGGCATCATCGGCGTGTCCGTCGGGCCCGGGCAGATCGAGTTGAGCCGAATGCCGCGCTCCGCGTAGGAGAGGCTCGCGTACATGGTCCACACGCAGACGGCTTCCTTCGAGGGCGAGTAGCCGCCCTTGATCGCGTCCGCGTTCGCCTCGCACCATTCTTTCGCCTCGGCGAAGGACCCGGTCATGACGAGGGGCATCCACTTCTCGATGTTCTGGAGATAGGCCGCGCCCGCGGTCGACGAGATGTTGCAGATCGCACCGCCAGACGACATCTGCTGCGCGCAGAGCTCGGCGAGCCAGCGCATCGACGCGAAGTTCACCAGCATCACGTCGAGGTCGGTGAACTTGCTGCCCGGGAGCCCCGCGCAGTTGAAGAGCGCGTCGATGTCACCGCCGATCCCGTCGATCGCCTTGGCGGTCGCGTCGGGATCGAGAAGGTCCACGTTCTGGTAGCTCGCGACCTCGATCGGCGGCTCACGCAGATCGAGGACGTGGATCTCGGCGCCCAGGTTCGACAGCTCCTTCACGACCGCTGCACCCATCCCGGCGCCACCGCCGCCCGTCACGACGCACTTCGTTCCCTCGTAGCTCCACACACTCGCCATCTCTCGCTCCTTCTGCCGACCGCGCCGGGCGTACCCATCCCCGGTCGATCTGTCCGAGGAACCATATCGAGATCGAGTCGAGGCGTCCCCCGCCCCGACTTCCCTCTGCTCGGTCGGCGCCCTTGGGGTCGTTGGCTCTCAGTACACGACTGACGCACACTGTTCTCAGGCACGGAATTGTCGTCTGGAGGCCGTTCCCCTTCGAGACAGGAGGTTCGCATCATGACCCTGCGCACCTGGATCTGCAGCTTGGCGCTCTGCCTCGCGGTGACGCCGGCGGTCGCGCAAGTCGTGACGACACCGGTCGAAACGACCTTCGATCAGAACCTTGAAGGCTGGGCCGTGACGGCCGGGCAGAACGCTGTCGTCGTACACGCGTCGCCCGACGGCAATCCTGGCGGTTACGCCCGCATGTCGCTCGGAGGCGTGGGTCGCACGGACATCGAGGCCCCGGCGTCCTACCTCGGCGACTGGACAGCGCTCGACGGCTCGGGTCTCCTGGAGTTCGACCATTGGATCGTCGCGATCGGGGGTCTCCCGATCGGTCCTCCCTACATGCCCTACGAGGTCTACATCGAGGGACCGGGCGGGCAGGCGCGGTTCCTCTCCGCGGCGACGGCGCAGACGTCCTGGACCACGGCCTCCGTACCGATTCAGGACCAGGCCTGGAACGTCGAAGCGGGAACGTGGAGCGGGCTCCTCGCGGACGTGCAGATCCTTCGGATTCGCATCGAACTCGTCGGCAACAACGGCAGCCCCGACGACACCAACGGCATCGACAACGTGCGCCTCACGAACCCGACCCCGGTGCCGTCCATCTCGTGGGTCGGTGGCGCGATCCTCGTTGCGCTTCTCGCCGCTACCGCGCGCACTCGCCGACGATCTGCCGCGCGCTGAACGACGCGGCCGCGGTATGCTGGGCGCTGATTCCGGCCTCCCGCGTCTGCGGAATCGGCGTAGGCTCTCGGCGCGGAACATGAACGGAGACCCCGATGTCCGCTGATGCCCGACCGGCCATCGTCTCCCCGTTCTGGGACGGACTAACGAGCGGCGGGCTATCGATCGTCCTGATGGGGATCGCGCTCATCGCATTCGGAGCGATGGACGCGGACGTCGGCCCGTTCCGGCGCCGCGACTGGCTCGTCCTGGCGATCTTCGTCAACACGACCCATTTCATGGCGTCGTACCGACTGCTCTACGGGTCGATGGGCCGGGTGCGGCGTGCGCCCTGGGCCTCGATCGGCGTGCCCGCGATCCTGCTCTTTCTGTTCGCGTGGCGGATCTTCGGCCCTGGAGGCGACCTGGTCGCAGATGGCTTGTTCATCGCGAACTATCTCTATCTGGCCGTGCACTACACGGGTCAGGCGTTCGGCATGGTCGCGACCCAGGCCCGACTCGCCGGCTGGAAGATGTCGAGCGGCGACCGCAAAGCGATCCGCTTCGGAACCTACGCGCTCCTCGCGATCCATTGGGTGATCGCGCTCGAGTGGTTGACCCAGACGTCCTATCGATCCCTCTACGAGTACTCCGTCCCGGTCATCATCGTCGTGGCGGTCGTCAGCTTCGGCGTCGGCGTGAGCACCTACTACCGCGCACTGCGTCGAGGCGATGCCGTCACGCTCCGCACCTTCGTGCCCTGGCTCGCCCTCTATTTCTGGTATCCGACCTGGATCCTCGTCC
The DNA here is from genome assembly GCA_964488255.1 of uncultured Spirochaetaceae bacterium. GTDB lineage: Bacteria > Myxococcota_A > UBA9160 > UBA9160 > UBA4427 > UBA4427. Next base: position 31,104 of record CAZAUR010000034.1, read on the forward strand.
CGGGCGGGCCGCTTTGGGTGCAGCTCTCCCACGCGCTCCAGTACCTGACGCATCCGCTGCGCGTCGAAGCGAACCGCTACGTGTCGCGGACCGGCAAGGATCCCGTCAACCACGTCCTCTACGTCTATCTCGGGCTGGTCGCCGCCGGGATGTTCTTCATGAAGGGCCCGAACCTGGCGACCCAGATGATCGGTCCCGGGTGGTATTCGGAGCCCGGGTTCCGCGACATCTTCGGGACCTGGATCGCGATCATCGGCATCCACCACTACTTCACCGACGGCGCGGTGTGGAAGCTGCGCGATCCGACCGTGCGCAACGAGCTCTTCGAGCACACGCGGCTCGAGCGCACGGGCTGACGGCGGAAGAGCTGGCGAGCGCTGCCTCGGCTACCCTCCGTTCATGCTGATTCAGGGCCGTCGCTCGTTCGCTGCCGCACTCTTCACGCTCACGGTCGTCCTCGTCTGCGCCCTCCCCGGCGTCGCCTCGGCGCAGGCAGGCTACCACTCGCTCTTCATCGGCCACAGCTTCTTCGTGCCGATGGCCTACGACATGCCTTTTCACGCAGCGCAGGCCGGCATCGTCGGCCACACCCAGTCGGTGTTCTTCTCGGGCGGCGCGACCGGGGCACCCGAAGCGCTGTGGAACGATCCGGTCCAGGGCCCGGCGATCCGCGCCGTCCTCGACGTGGGCGACGTCGAGCTCTTCGTGATGACCTACCACCCGACCTATCTCACGACCACGGGATACGAGGACTGGATCGACTACGCGCTGGCCAACAACCCGAACACGCGCATCGTTCTCGCCCTGCCCTGGTCGACGAACCCGGGCTCGGTCACGGCAGCCACCTATTCGAATACCTGGCTCTCTGCACACGACACGGCGTGGCACGACTTCGTCGACACCCTCCGCGGCTTGTACCCCGGTGTCGTGATCGATTGCATCCCCTACGGGCGCGCATCCGGTGAGCTCTACCTGCTCTTCGATGCGGGCAATCTTCCCGACGTCACGTCCCTCGTCGGTGCGAGCGGAGACGCCATCTATACGGACGCGTTCGGCCACGCCGGCGACATCCTGGTCGATCTCTCGAGCCTCGTCTGGCTGAACGCGATCTACGACGTGGATCTGAATACGTACGGCTGGAATCCCGGAACCGTCACCGACCTCAAGGCGCTCGGGCAGACGATCATGGACGAGCACCGCGCGGCCTTCGGTCCCGCGCCGGTGCCTGGGCTCGTTCCGTTCGCCGGCAGCGGCGTCCTCGTGGTCACGCTGCTCGCGACGGGCGCCAGAGGCGTCCGGTCACGAAGGCGAGCGACCGAGCATCGAGCGTAGACTCACCCCACGCGCTCGAGCAGCTCCAGCAGGAACCCTGCGTCGTTTCGCAGGTCCACCATCGCCGTTCGCACTTCCGCGTCGCCCGTGTCCTCGTAGACGACGGGGACGTCGGCCCCGCGGTAGTGCTCGAGCGCCGCGTCCTTGTCGGGTACGTAGGCACCAATGTGCGTGAGCCGCGCGGACTTGCCCTCGAGCAATCGCGTGTGTTCTTCGCGCGTCTGATCGGTGGCGGCGACGATCAGCTCGACCTCGACGCCCGCCCAATCCGCGTCCGCAGCGTCGACGCCCGCTTCCGGCACGCTCAGATGCCGGAAGGGTCCGGCGCCGAAGAGCGTCTCGGCCCGCTCGATCGCGCGGTCGAGGTCAGCCACCACGATTCCCAGTTGGAGCTTTTCGGTCTTCATCTTCGCCTCCTCATCACAGCGCCAGCCTACTATCGTTCATGACACGAATCCGCTCCTCTTGCGAGTCGAAAGGACGAACGAAACCGTGACAGCTGGAAATGGACAGACGGCCATCGTGACCGGCGCCAGCCGAGGAATCGGCAAGGCGACCGCGCTCGCGCTCGCAGACGCCCGCTTCGATCTCGTGCTCGCGGCGCGCACCGTGAAGCGTGGTGACGAGCACGCCGACATGGTCCGCAACGCCGATGGGTCGGCGCTTCCGGGGAGTCTCGAGGAGACCCGCGATGCCGTCGTCGCCATGGGCTGCCGCGCGCGGCTCCAGCGGCTCGATCTCCTCGAGCCCGAGACGATCGAGGCCCTCGTCGCGGACACCCTCGCCGAATGGGGTCGCATCGACGTCCTCGTGAACAACGCGATCTACCAGGGCCCCGGCCTGATGGCGGACTTCATGGACGGCTCGATCGAGGAGCTCGAGAAGGTCTTCCAGGGCAACGTCGTCGCCCAGGTTCGCCTCACGCGCCTCGTGCTCGCAAGCATGCTGGAACGAGGCAGCGGCATCATCGTCAACCTCACCTCCGAGGCCGGCATGGTCGACCCACCGCTCAAGCTCGCGCACGGCGGGTGGGGCTATGCCCATGGCGCCACGAAGGCGGCGCTCCACCGAATGGCCGGGTACCTCCGCGTCGAGTACGGCGATCGCGGCATCCGCGCCTACAACCTCGAACCGGGTCTCGTGACGAGCGAGTCGCTGATCGCCTCCCTGGGAGAAAACACGGAGCTCGAGAAGATGGGCGTCCGGAGCGCGCCGGTCGAAGTGCCGGCCGCCGTCATCCGCTGGCTCTGCACTTCCGACGATGCGGTCGCGATGAACGGGGAAAACATCCACGCCCAACCGTTCTGCAAGAAGAACGGGATCCTGCCGGGCTGGCCGTAGTCCGAGAAGCGCCTCGCCGGGCCGTCAGGCGAAGCTCGGCCGACTCGAGAGCTCGCCGTACCAGCGCTTCAAGTTCGGGCGATCGAGCTCGAAGTCGACCCCCGCCATCTTCTCGACGAGATTCGAGAAGCCGTAGAACACGCCCATCGTGACGTCGGCGATGCTGAAGTCGTCGCCGGCGAGGAAGGCGCTCTTCCCGAGCTGTTCCTCGAACATCCCGAGCTTGTCCTTCGCCTCGGCGGCCGCGACGCGACCCCACTCTTCGACGCAGGTCTCGCGATCCTTGAAGATGCCGCTGATGTTGCGGAAGGCCATGGCCGCGTTCAGCCCGTAGTTGAGCTCGGCGCGCCGATTCCACATCTCGACGCGTGCGGCCTGCTCCGGTCCTTTGCCGAAGAGGCAGGGCTCGGGATGAAGCCCCTCGAGATAGCGACTGATCGCGACGCTCTCGGAAATGAAGGTTCCATCGTCGAGCTCCAGGACAGGCACGCGGCCAGCGGGGTTCATCGCGAGGAACGCCGGCGTGAGGTTTTCTCCGGCGCGGATGTCGACCTCGACGCGCGGGATCTCGATCCCCTTCTCCTTCAGGACGATCGACACGCGGCGGGCGTTGGGGGACTCGGCTTCGTGGAGCTTCATGGATGATTCCTTCATTGGGTCGGCGCGCTGATCGTCAGCGGCGGATGGATTCGAAGACGTTGCCCTTCGGCACCTCGCCGGAGAACGTCGCCGCCTTCTCGACCGCTGCGTCCCAGGCGGGCTCGCGCAACATTCGTTTGTTCAAGACGTAGGCCGACGGATCGACATCATGGAGCGACCGCGCTCGCGCGACGGCTCGCTCCTCGAGCGTAGCCGCATCGGCAGCGATTTCGTGGGTGATCCCGCGGTCGAAGGTCCCTTGCGGATCGACGAGGCGACCGTGCAGGATCAGCTCCGCGTGATGCTGCCGCGGAATCGACTCGGTACACAGCGCCGCCGTCCCGCCGAGGATCGGGATCCCGGTCACGGCTTCGTTCAGTCCGAAGAGCGCCTCCGGGCGATCGACGGCGAGGCGGAGGTCGGCCGCGAGATAGAGCATCATCCCGCCCGCGATCGCGTGCCCGTCCGCGGCGGCCACGACCGGCTTGGGGAACAGGAACACCCGCTTCATCGCGTTCATGAAGCGACCCGAGACGGCCGTCAATTCCTCGGGCGGGAGATACGGCAGCTCCTTCAGGTCGAGCCCGCCCGAGAAGAAGCCGTCGCGACCGAACACCACGACCGACCGCGCAGGCGATGCTTCGACCTCGTCGAGCCTCGACGCGAGCTCCGCGAGAAAGGCGCCGCCCATCGCGTTAGCGCGGCCGTCGTCCAGGGTGAGCCGCGCGACGTCGTCCGCAATGGTGAGCCGGATCCTGGTCGTGGCCTCGTTCATCTCCCGTGCAACCTCGCCTCGGCGCCCGATTCGATATCGAAGGGATGCTCATCGCACACGCGACCGTCGCGCCGATCCGATCGACCTCGCCGGCCGAGCTACCTCGCCGCACGCTCCTCGGGAGCGAGGTGCTTCATGCCGAGCTCGCCGCCGACCTGGTAGCGCAGGTCGTGGGTCATGCCTTCGTCGATCGGAATGCCGGTCGAGTCGGCGACCCGATCCACGACGTTGAACATCAGGATCACGCCGCTGGCTTCGACGACGCCTTCTGCGCCGATCTGTTCGCAGAGCACGTCACGGGTCCGGACGATCGCTTCGGCATCGCGCTTCATGACGGCGTCCGCGAAGGCCAACAGTTCCCCGCCTAGCGCCACGCCCGATTCCGTCTCGACGTCGTTCACGGCCGACAGGTCCACTTCGTTTCCGCTCATCTGGCCGCTCGCACGGAGCAGGCTCGCATGGGCGGTCGTTCAATAGAAGCACTCGTTGATCGCGGAGACTCTCGAGGCGATCAGCTCCAGCTGCAGTCGGTCGAGCACCCGGCCAGGCTCGACGTGCGCCGGATTCGAGACGTGCCCGAGCGGCATGTAGTGCGGCCCGGACATCACCTGCATCATCCGCACTTCCGCCGGCACGAGGCTCAATGCGCGGGCGGGATCTGCGGCACCCAGGCGGCATCCACCCTCGCGGTCTCGGGACGCTTGCGACTCGGGGAGGCCGTCGAACCGGCGGCGAGCGACTGCAAGTCGACCCCGATCGCCCGCGCGAACACGTCGAGGGCGTTGAGGAAGACGGTCACGCCGAGGAGCTCGACATAACGCTCGGGATCGAGATCGGGTCCCGCCACGACCTGGTCGTACCAGCTCTTCGCCAGGCGCCCTGGGTCGGTCACGATCCGGTGGACGACGTCGACGATCCCCGGCGCGAGCGCGCCCGGGCCGTCGTGCTCTCCATCGATCGCAAAAGGCGAGAGCGCCTGCTTACGTTCGGCACACAGCGCGCAGTCGCGCGCGGCGCGGGCCTCTTCCGCGATCGCGCGGCGTTCCTCGCCACTCCACCAGGTTCCGCTGGCCGAGAGGTGGTCGAGCAGCTGCTGATGCACGTCGACCAGGTCGGGCCGCACGGGATACGCCGAAGCGCTGTAGTCGAGCTGGGTCATCGAAGCCTCCGCAAGCACGCGTAGGATGGGCGCGGAGAGAGGCTAGCTCGTTCGCGCCCAGCATCGAATGGCGCGTTCTTGCCGCCGTGATCCAGCTAGACGACCTTCTTTTTCCATCCAGCCACGAGGGAGATCATCGTGACCACCATGGAACGCCGCCGCCTCGACGGACGTGTCGCGCTCGTCTCTGCCGCTGGCCGCGGAATCGGCCGCGCGATCGCGATCGGCCTCGCTGAAGCCGGCGCGAAGGTCGCCGTGAACTCCTACGGCGAGGAGACGACCGCGGAGACCGCCGCCGCGGTCGAGGCCGCCGGCGGGGAAGCGCTCCCGATCGTCGGCGACATCACCGACCCGCTGCGGATCCTCTCCACCGTCGCCGAGACGATCGATCACTTCGGCGCGATCGACATCCTCGTGAACAACGTCGGCGCGGCACCGAAGGCTGGGCCGCCCCCTGAAGACCACCCCCTCGCCCCGGTCGCCGGACTGTGGGACGCGATGTACGAGCAGAACCTGCGCGCGAGCGTCCTCATGTGTGAAGCCGTCGCAAAGCACATGACCCCGCGCGGCCACGGCCGCATCGTGAACATCTCCTCGATCGCAGGCAAGACCACCCTCGGTCCGCGCTTCCTGAAGAGCTTCGCGCCCGCGGCCTACGGCGCCATGAAGGCGGCGCTCTCGCACTACACCACGACCCTGGCCGACCTGCTCGGCGAACACGGCATCACGGTCAACGCGGTCCTGCCCGGCATCATCTACACGGATGCGTGGCGCGGGATGTCGGAAATGGCCGTCGCGAATCAGCCCGAGTTCCAGGGACAGGACGCGCGTGAGTGGTTCCTCGGGATCGCTCAGGGGAAGTACCCGGAGATCTTCGATCGCACGCCGCTCCGCCGCGAACAGACCGCCGAAGACATCGCCGACGCCGTGGCCTTCCTCGCCTCGGACGCCGCCGCGAACGTCACGGGGCAGTCGCTGATCGTCGACGGCGGGATGGTGAAGGTCTAGGGCCCGCCGCGCAGCGCCGCCGGGGTCGTCCGGCGCGCCTGACACGCTCGAAAGGCGGGAAGGGGCCCGGCGGGGGGCGACACCTCAAGCCGCCCGGCGGGCTGGCCGATTGCGATGATGAGGGCTCATCGTCCTCGATCGCCGAAAGGGGCGCCACATGCGAGATCGTCGATCGGAGCGAAGCGAGAACACCGAGCGCCGAAGCGTCCCCCGCTCGGACGTGCGATGCGATGTGGAATTCCTGGTCGGCGGTGTGCTCTACACAGCGACCGCCGAAAACTTGAGCGTCAAGGGTGCGTTCGTGGCGGCCGAGGTCGGCGTCTGCGACGGGCTGCCCGTCGACGTCAGCCTCACCCTCGACGAGGCGAGTGACCCGATCAAGCTCGTCGGCAAGGTCGTCCGGTTGGCGAGACGGCGAGACGAACGACCCGGCTTCGCGGTCGAGTTCGAATCCCTCGACGACGCGACCCGCGCCCGCATTGGCGCGGTGACCGAAGGCGACTGACGCGGGTCGGTCGCGCGCTAGGGTCTGCGGCCGCATGGACAGCCGATTCGACCGCGACACTGCCCTCACGTCTCTCGCCGGAGACCGCTTCGGCGTCTCGATCGACCGCGGGTGGTGGATCATCCGCGGCCCGAACGGTGGCTACATCGCCGCCATCCTCGCGAAGGCCGCCGCGGCTACGGTCGCGGACGAGGGTCGACCGCTCCGCTCGCTCACGATCCACTTCCTGCGCCCGCCGCAGGAAGGTCCCGCCGAGGTCGAGGCCGTGATCGAACGCTCCGGCCGAACCGTCACGACCGTGAGCGTGCGCCTGCTGCAAGGCGGCAAAGTCCAGGCGATCGCCACCGCGGCACACGCGGTCCCGCGAAAGATGGACGGATTCGTGCACGCACAGATGCCGGACGTGCCGCCCCCCGCCGAGTGCACGCCGCGGGTCCGCACTCCCACCCCGGACGGTCCGACGCTCCACGAGCGTTACGACCAGCGCTTCGTGATCGGCCCGGCCCCGTTCAGCGACGAGCCCCGCACGCGCGAAGCGCGCACCGGCGGCTGGATCCGACTGAACGAGTCGCGACCCTGGGACGCGGCGGAGATCGCGGCGATCAGCGACGCGTGGCCGCCCGCGGTCTTCGCCTCTTCCGACATGCCGGACGAGGCAGGCGGCGTGCCGACCGTCGACCTCACGGTCCATCTCCTGAACCCGGAGGCGCTCGCCGCCCTCCCGCCCGATGCGTTCGTGCTCGTCGACTTCTGGACGCGCGCGGTCCAGGGTGGCTACCTCGAAGAGGATGGCGAGATCTGGAGCGAGGACGGCGTGCTGCTCGCTCAGGCGCGCCAGGTCGGGGTCGTTCTCTAGAGACGGTCGAACCACTGTACGACGCCTAACGATCGGACACTTCCGTCGCGCGCTCGCTGAAATAACGCCCCGGCGTCGTCCCCATCGCGCTCCGGAACATCGCGATGAACGCGCTCGGCGTGTCGAAGCCGACCTCGAGCGCGACCTCGGTCACGCTTCGCCCCTGCGCGAGCGCTTCGAGCGCACGGACCAACCGAACCTGTCGTTGCCAACGACCGAAGCTCATGCCCGCCTCGGCGTGGAAGAGGCGTTCGAGGGTGCGCTCGCTCGCGCCGGCGACGCGCGCCCACTCCGCGCGAGACCGACGGTCGGCGGGCGCGCGCTCGAACGACTTGGCCACGCGCCGCGCGCGCGGGTCGGTGAGGCTAGGCAGATGGAGGGGCGAGACCTCGGCGGTGCGCAGCTCGTCGCGGATCACCGCGGCCAGGTTCGCCTCGGGTCCTGCGACGGGATAGTCAGGGCCGAACTCGATCACGCGCAGGATCGCCGCGCGCAGGAGTGGGCTCACCTGCACAACGCGGCAACGCTCGCCCTCCAAGGGAGCGAAGTCCGGCGTCAGGTAGATGGTGCGGAACTCGACGACGCCGACCATGTCGATGGAGTGCGTCGCGAAGGCGGGGACCCAGACGGCGCGGGCCGGCGGCACGATCCAGAGCCCGTGCTCGGTGCGCACCTTCATGACCCCGCTCGCAGCGTGGATCAGCTGGGCGGCGTCGTGGCGATGGGGCGGAATCGGGCGGTCCGGACCGTGATCGTCGGCGAGGCCCATCACGGGCACGCCGAGATCGAGCGGCACGAGCGGTCCAGGTTGACGGTATTGCGACATTCATTGTCAGAATAGGCGCAGACCGCCCCTCCCGCCCGCGGCATCATCCCTTCGTCCCGGTAGCGCCCGCCCGAGGAGGCCCGTCATGAGCGAAGTCATCATCCGAGAACTATGGACCTACCCCGTGAAGGGCTGCCAGGGCGTCGCCCACGAGGAGGTCCCCGTGACCCCGCTCGGCATCCGCGGCGATCGCGGCTTCACGATCTGGAAGGACGGCGCCCTCGTCGATCAGAAGGAGACGCCGCGCACCGCTTCGATCGGCGCCCGGGTCGACCTCGGTGCGAACACCCTCACGCTCCGGCACGCCGAAGCCGGTGAGCACTTGCACGCGATTCGAGGCGAAGGCGAACGACGCGCCGGACGGTGGGTGCTCGACGAGTTCGAAGCCGTCGACCAGGGCGACGAGGTCGCCGAGTGGCTGTCCTCGATCGTCGGCGAGTCGGTGCGTCTGGTCGCCGCGGACGAACCCTGGAAGATCAACTTCCCGATCCCGCAGATGGAGGGGCTGCACGACGAGCCCAAGCAGTCGTTCACAGCGGCGTCCCCGGTGTCGCTCGGCAACCTGGCCTCGCTCGAAACGCTGAACGCGAAGCTCGAAGCGCCGGTGCCGATGGAACGCTTTCGTCTGAACGTCATCGTCGAGGGCATCGACGCCCACGCCGAGGACACGCTCACGGAGATCGCGGGCGACAGCGTGCGGTTGCTGCACGTCACGCCCGCGGAGCGCTGCGTGATCGTCGCGACGGATCAGCGCACGGGGGAGCGCGATCGCTCCGACCTGTTGCGCTCGCTCCCGAAGAAGCCGAAGGAAGACCGCTTCGGCAGCGGGCGCATCTTCGGCACCTACCTGAGCGTCGCGAACGAAGGCACGCTGCGGGTCGGGGAGACGCTGAAGGTGAGCTAGTGCCCGACGCGGTCGCCTCAGCCCAGCCAGTCGAGCGTCTTCAGCGCGCGGGTTTGCAGCGTCTCGAGATCGCGACCGACGATCGGGACGACGAGCTGCTCGATTCCGAGCGATCCGAAGGCGCTGACCGCCTTCGCGCTCTTCGCGCCCTGTCCCGGGGACGCGATCAATCGGCGGTCCGAGAGCTGCGCGCCCACCGCGTCGAGGCGCGTCGCCAGCGTCTCGAGATGGCGAGCGCAGGTCTCCGGCGTGAGGTCGAAGCCGTACCAGCCGTCGCCGTGGCTCGCGACGCGGCGCAGCGCCGCCGGGCTCTCACCGCCGATCAGGATCGGCGGGTGCGGGCGCTGGACCGGCTTCGGGTGCGACCAGACGCGCTCGAGGTTCACGAACTCGCCTCGATAGGACGTCACGTCCTCGGTCCACAGCGCCTTCATCACCTCGAGCGCTTCGTCCATCCGTTTCCCCCGCTCCTCGAAGGGGACGCCGAGGGCTGCGTATTCCTCGCGCTGCCAACCGACGCCGACCCCGAAGTCGAAGCGACCGCCGCTCAGGCGGTCGAGGTCCGCGACGTGTTTGGCGAGATAGGCGGGGTGGCGCTGGGGAACGATGCAGATCCCGGTCCCGAGGCGGATCCGTGACGTGGTCGCGGCCAGAAAGGTCAAGACGGCGAAGGGATCCATCACGCCCTTCGGATCCCCTCGCAGCCGGCCGTCGCCCGAGTACGGGTATTGCGGGTCGTAGTCCGGGAAGAAGAGCACGTGCTCCGGAACCCAGAGAGCATCGAAGCCGAGCTCCTCGAGGAGGGCGCCGGCTTCCTGCACGAAGCTCGGCGGTTGGCTGCCATCGAGTCCGACGATCGCGCCGCGCTGCATTCCCGCCCCTCCCGTCCCGATTCCAGAAGAACCGAACATAGCGGGGCGCTCCACGTGGCCGGCGGACGCGGTCGATTGGCTCCGCGTCGGCGAAGGCCTAGCCTCCACGCATGGCATCTCTCCTCCCTCTCCCGTCCCAACCCGCCGACACCCCCTGGCCGACGGAGACCTGGGCCACTGCGGAGCTCGAACCCCGAGTCGACCGCCCGGCCCTCGAGAAGCTGCTCGACCATGCCTTCGCGCGACCGGAGCCCGACGACCTCGAACGCACCCACGGCGTAGTCGTCGTCCACCGCGGCGCGGTCGTCGCCGAGCGGTACCCCGACGACGTCGCGCCCGACGACGCGTTCAGGTCCTGGTCCATGGCCAAGAGCATCACGGCGGCGCTGGTCGGGATCCTGGTGCGGGACGGCAAGCTCGACGTCCAGGCGCCCATCCCCGTGAAAGAGTGGGCGGACGACGACCCGCGGAGCCGGATCACGATCGACCAGATGCTCCGCATGGTCGACGGGCTTCGCTTTCGTGAGGCCGAGGCGTTGCCGAACGGCGGCGTGAAGTACTACCCGGACGAAGAGAACGACGTCGTCCAGATGCTCTTCGGTCCCGGGCGCGACGACGTGGCCGCCTATGCATCGACGCTCCCGAAGGTGGCCGAACCCGAAGCACGCTGGAACTACAACAGCGGCGCGTCCAACCTGCTCTCCCGTCTGGTCGCCGACACCGTCGGGGAGGGACCAGACGACATGCGCGCGTTCATGGAGCGCGAATTGTTCGGTCCGCTCGGCATGCGGACGGCGGCGCCGGTCTTCGATGCCGCGGGGACCTTCGTCGGCTCCGCCTATTGCCCGTGCAGCGCGCGGGACTTCGCGCGCTTCGGGCTCCTCTTCCTGCGCGACGGCGTCTGGGACGATCGCCGAATCCTGCCGGAGGGCTGGGCCGACTACGTGCGCACACCGAGCGCCGCCTCGAACGGACTCTACGGCGCCCACTTCTGGACCATCCCCGGAAGCCTCGGCACCTTCGAGTGCCACGGCGCCTTCGGACAGCGGACCACGATCGTCCCGAAGCTCGACCTGATCGTCGTGCGGCTCGGGCAGACCTCGCCGGCCAAGGTCGGGCACGTCGTCGCGTTCAACAAGGCGATCGTCGACGCGTTCCGGCCGACGGGGGACTAGCCTCATGCGGATCCACGCGTGGCTGGTCCTCGCGATCGCCCTGCTGGTGTTCGCGGGCTGCATCACCGCGATCGAGCCGGACGAGGGTTCCGGGCGGCTGGCGCAGGTCACGATCACGCTTCAGGAAGCCGTCGATCGAGGCGAAGTAGGCGGGATCGTCGCCTTGATCCACCATCGCGGCGAAATCGTTCAGGTCGATGCCGTCGGACATCGCGACGACGCGGACACGCTTCCCATGCGCCGGGACGCGATCTTCCGGATCGCATCGATGACGAAGCCGATCACGAGCGTCGCCGCGCTGATCCTGCTCGACGAGGGCCGCTTCGACCTGACCGATCCCGTGAGCGAATGGCTCCCGGAGCTCGACGATCCCGACGTGCTCGACGATCCCGCTGCCCCGATCGAGACACGGCGCCCGGCGACGCGCGCGATCCGCGTGATCGACCTGCTCACCCATCGCTCGGGCATCGTCACGCCGCGCAACCCGCCCGGCCCGCTCCTCGACGCGCTGACCGAGGCAGACGCGAACAACGACAGCGGCCACGACGTGTGGCTCGAGACGATCGGGAAGCTGCCGCTCGCGCACGAACCGGGAACGACCTTCGACTACGGCAACTCGCTCGACGTGCTCGGCATCCTCGTCGAGCGCGTCTCGGGACGACCGCTGCCGGAGTTCGTGCGCGATCGGGTCTTCGAGCCCCTCGGCATGGACGACACCGCCTTCTGGATTCCGCCCGACAAGCGGCATCGCGCGGCTCCCCTTCAGGACCTCGGGCGCGTCCCCGCATCGTGGATCCCCTCGCATACGGAAGTGCCGGGCTTCGTGTCCGCCGCGGGCGGTCTCTACTCGACCGCGGACGACTACCTGAAATTCGCGCGCATGTTGCTGGGCGGCGGACGCCTCGGCGATGTACGCATCCTCGAATCGCGGACGGTCGAGCACATGCGCACCAACCAGCTGCCCGAAGACCAGCGCCGGGGCCGCCCCTTCGGCGGTGCCCCCGACTACTGGGCGGGCATGGGCTTCGGGCTCGGCCTCGCCGTCCAGGAGGACGACACGGTCGCGACCCGTGAGCTGGGTATCGCCTCGGTCGGCAGCTTCGGTTGGCCGGGCGTGTTCGGAACCTGGTGGCAGGCGGATCCCCAGGAAGAATTGATCCTGATCTTTCTCGTGCCCGGCGGCGACGCCAAGCCCGGGCGCTGGGCGTTCCAGGCGGCTGCGTACGAAGCGCTCGCGGACTGACCCGTCCCCGAAGCGATCCGGTTCCAGTCCGTCCGTCGGACAGGCAGGGTGTCCCCATGAAGCGCGCCACGATCGATCGAACCAGCGTCGTGCTGATCGGCATGCCCGGTGCCGGCAAGAGCACGCTCGGCGTCCTCCTCGCCAAGGCACTCGCGCTCGACTTCGTCGATACCGACGTCCTGATCCAGCTGCGCGAGGGCCGCACGCTCCAACAGATCCTGGATGCGGCCGACTACCTGCGCCTTCGAGCGATAGAAGAGGAAACGATCCTCGCCGCGGAACCCCGTCGTTGCGTGGTCGCGACGGGAGGCAGCGCGGTCTACAGCCGGCGCAGCATGGAGCACCTGCGCTCGTTCGGTCCGATCGTGTTCCTGGACGTGCCACTCGACGAACTCGAGCGGCGTATCACGAACTTCGCGTCGAGGGGGATCGCAGCCGACCCCAGCCAGAGCCTCGAGGCGCTCTTCGAGGAACGGCGCGCGCTCTATCTCGAACACGCGGACCTGCGCATCGACGTGGCATCGCAGCGTCCCGAGAAGCTCATCGACGAGATCGTCGCCCAGGTGACCTGACTCGTCCGTACGACGCGTGTCGCGCACGACCGGGTGATCGAAGAGATGTGACCGAGGTCGGGACATGCCCGAGGAGGCGTCCTTCCTCGCCCAGCCATTCATGCCGCGCCAGGTGACGGACATGGTCGGAGAGGTCCTCGCCTGAGCCGGCGCCGTTCCACCTCGTCAGCTTCGAAAGCGGCTCAAGTCGGCGACGGACGTCGACAGCGGCTTTTCTGAGCGCTCGAACCGGCACCTGCTATACCCCGCTCCGACGGGTTCTCCGATCGGCGTTCAGCCAGGCCATTCGCGCCAACTCCTCTCCATCGCGATCACCTATCACGCTTCCCTTCTTCCATCGTCTCTGACGCCTCGCGGAATCCGCGCGCAAGAGAGAGACGTGTCGGGGAGTGGTCTACCGACTCGCGTGTCCGCATCCGGAGGATCCGGAGGGACGCCGAGCGTCAGTCGCGATGTCCGACATGGACGCGCGACGAGGATTCCCTTTTTGAGTAATTCCAAGATCTATGTCGGCAATCTTCCCTTCTCCTCGACCGAGGACGAGCTCCGCGATGTCTTCGGACAGCACGGTGACGTCGAGTCCGTCGCCGTCATCACCGACCGCGACACCGGTCGTCCGCGCGGCTTCGCCTTCGTGGAGATGGCCGACGCCGACTCCGCTGCCACCGCCATCAAGGCCCTCGACGGCTCCGAGCTCGGCGGTCGCAGCCTCCGCGTGAACGAGGCCGAGGACAAGCGCCGCGGCGGTGGTCGCTAGCAGGTCGTTCGCGATTCACGTTCGAGGGAAGCGTGCGGCTTCCTTCGAACGTGTGCTCGTGACTTCGCCGGAGGATCGGGCATGCGCGTCTTCGTGAGCTTCGACGAGCGATACGACCGCGACCTCTACGACTTGTTCGTCGAGCAGTCGGCCCGCCCCGGCTCGACCTTCGAGATCGTCCGCGACGCTTCGAGTGCGATGCGGACGAAGGGCTGGTCCGAGCACCCGCGAACCAGCATCTGCGCCGCGGACGAGGTCATCGTCCTCTGCGGCGAACACACCGACGAATCGCTTCGCGTCTCGATCGAGCTCGAGATCGCGCGCGAAGAAGAGAAGCCCTACCTGCTGGTCTGGGGCCGGCGCGACGTCATGTGCACGAAGCCGGACTCGGCGCGGCCGGTCGACGGCATGTACAGCTGGACGCGTGACATCCTGGAGCAGCAGATGGCCGCGACGCTCCGCGCGGCCACGCCGCGAGTGATTCCCGAGGCGTACAAGCGACGACCGGACCGAGCCAAGGTCGGGACGACCCCGGCCGCAGACGCAGCGACGGAACGCGCTTCGGAAGAACGCCCGGCGATTCCGAACCAAGGGGATTCGTGACTCCACGCAACTCGGCGCTCGTTCACCTCCTGGCGATCGCCTCGACCCTGATCGTGGTTCACGATTCGAAAGCCGACGTCCAGATCGACCCCTACGTCGGACTCCACGCGGGGATCTACATCTGGCCGGCCTACAGCAACCGCGACGAGGTCGAAGCGGATGCCGAGCCCGGCTATCAGTGGGGCCTCGTGGGCGGCGTGAACTTCGAAACGGATTCCGCCTCGGACGAGGCGCCTGCTGCGATCGACCGGCTGGGGACGCGTCTGGAGCTGGAAGTCGGTCAGCGGTTCAGTGGACTGCACGGCATCAACGACGGACCGGTCCAGCGGACCGGCGACGGCAAGAACCTGCAGGCGACCAGCGTGAGCTTCAACCTCTGGCCGTCCGTTCGGATCTCGCAGGCCTGCCGCTTCTATGCGGGAGGCGGGGGCGGCGGCACCTGGATTCGAGCGCTCGGATCCGACAAACGTGTGTGGAGTGCGCAGACGGGCCTGGGCTTCCTGATCGACGTGCCGGTCCTCGGTCACGACGCCCGCGTGGATCTCGGCTGGCGTTCGTTCTTCGCGAACAGCACGAAGTTGCGGGATGCCCTCGCGGACTTCGACGCCCACGGCGCGATCCTCGGCCTGCACTTCGACTTCTAGTCCTCGAACAAGCGTTTAACACTTGCCGACCGCCCCGTCGGGGACTTTCG
>CAZAUR010000035.1:0-44351 GCA_964488255.1 uncultured Spirochaetaceae bacterium
TCGAAGTCGTCGAGGTTGATCGACGGGACGCCGTACTGCTTCGCGACGAACTCGGTGAGCTCGTCTTCGTCCATGAAGCCGAGCGCCGTGATCTGGGCGCCCAGTCGCTTGCCCTTGGTGGCGGCTTCCTCGCGGGCCTTGAGCAACTGCTCCGACGAGAGCAGATTCTCTTTGACCAGCAGCTCTCCGATGCGCTCGTTCAACGGTACCCCTCCCCCGCTCGCCGATGCGCGCGGTCGGCCCACGCGATCCACTCACAGGTCGCCTGCCGCCCCTGCTGCACGTCGCAAAAGGGGCGCAATCTCGCTGAGTTATCGGCGGGCTCGGGCGGGGACTTGAACCCTCGGCGCAGATGGCTGGGGGTTGCCTCGGAAGGGCAGTGATGGGGGATACACCCTACGGCGCACCCTCGGAGGCACGCGGGCCGGCGAGCCGGGGCGATGCCGGTGGCGGTCGCATGGGCGCGTCGAAAGTCCCCGAAATCCGACGCGAATCCGGCGGCCGGGTCTCGCGAGCGGCGCTCAGCCCAGGAGCCGGCGCCGGGCCTCGTCGACGTCTCGGCCGATCTGCTCGCGGAGGGCGTCGACCGACTCGAAGCGCTGCTCCCCGCGGAGCCGCCCCTCGAACGTCAGATCGATCTCGACGCCGTAGAGGTCGCCGGAGAAGTCGATCACGTGGGCTTCGGCCACGAGGTCGCGCCCGTCGCGGAAGGTCGGGCGGTACCCGACGTTCGTGACGACGGGCAAGGTCTGGCCTTCCCACTCGCCCCCGCCCCGCAGACAGTGGAGGTGACCGAAATAGACTCCCGGGCCGGGGAGGATCTCGGTCTCCGGCGCCAGGTTCGCGGTCGGGAAGCCGATCGTGCGGCCGCGCTGCTCGCCCTCGGTCACTTCGCCCCGCGCTCGGAACGGGCGGCCGAGCAGCCCGGCAGCCTCCTCGACCTCGCCCTGCGCCAACAGCTGCCGGATGCGGGTCGAGTTCACGTCACGGCCCTCGAAGGAGACCTCGGGGATGACCGTGACCGAGAAGCCGAGGTGCGGGCCCCGCTCGGTCAGCATCCGCATCGAGCCCTCTCGGTCCTTCCCGAAGTGGAAGTCGTACCCGACGTACACCTCCGCAGGACCGATCGATTCGTGCAGGTAGTGCTCGATGAAGCGCTCGGGGCTGACCTTCGCGAAGCCGGGATCGAAGGGTTCGGCGATCACGGCGTCGAGGCCGTGGGACTCGAGGGTCTCCATCTTCTGCTCGAAGGTCTCGAGCAGCCGCAGATCCCGTTCCGGCTGCAACACCCGCCGCGGGTGCGGCTCGAAGGTGAAGAGGATCGATTCGCCGTCGAGCGCGTTCGCGCGCTCGATCACCTTCGCGAGGATCGCCTGGTGCCCGCGGTGGACCCCGTCGAAGTTGCCGATCGTCACGACGGGCCGGGTGAACCGACGGGTCAGCTCAGCTATGCCGCGATAGATCTCCAACGATCGCTCCGTGTTCCGATTCGCGGGGGCATCGCGCGCGACAGACCGCCTCCACGCTCGGACCCGGTTGCGCCCCGCCGAATGTCGCGTCCAACCTGAGTGCTAGACTCGGCCCCGTGCGGATCCTCTCGCACTACTTCGCTGCCCGCTTCGTCAGCCTCTTCTTCGTGGTGCTCGTCGCGGGCCTGCTGGTCCTGGCGACGATCGAACTCGTCCTGAATCTGGAGGACGTGACGGGCTTCCGCGATTCGGCGGAGGCTGGCATCGAGCACGGCCTGCTCGATCACGCGGCCTCGGCCACCCGCTATCTCGGTCTCCGCCTCACATCGTACTACCTGGGCGACGTCCTTCCGATCGCGAGCTTCATCGCCGTCTTCGTCGTCCTGGCCTTCTCGGGTCGCGCGATGGAACTCGTCGCGATCGAGGCCGGCGGCATTCGGCCCGCCCGGGTCGTCTTCCCGGTGCTGGCCTCGGCCCTGATCCTATCGCTTGCGTCGCTGCTTCTCCACGAGACCGTGATTCTTCGCGCGGACCGGGCCTGGTCGCGTGCGGAGCGAGACGTGCCGATCGAGGCCGAGATCGACTTCGCTCGGCGAGCGTTCTGGGTCCAGAAGGGGCCGCTGATCACCAACGTCGGCCACGCGGATCCCGTCGAGCGCACCCTCCACGACGTCGAGATCTTCGAGCGCAGCCAGCTCGGCGCGGTCGTCCGCGTGATCCGGACCGACGAGGTCACGATCGAGGATTCGGGCACCTGGCAGATCGACCATGCGACCGTGTGGCGATTCGACCCGATCAACGCCGCGACGGACCCGATCGTCCAGCGCGGCGTGCCGCTCTCCCTCGATCTCGAGGCACTCCAGGCGGACCTGCTGCTCTCGGCGGACCCCGCCCTGCTCCCGCTCCCGGATCTCGCCGCCTATCTGTCGAGCGATCCCCGGTCGACCCCCTCGGCGCTCCGGCGGGTCGAGAGTCGCCTGCACGAGCGGTTGGCGAAACCCTGGCTCGTCGTGCTCTTCGCGTGGCTCGCGGTGCCCTTCGCCCTCCGCGTGGACGCCCGCGGCCACATCGCCGGGCCGGCCGTCGCCGCCGTCGCCACGATCTCGCTCTTCTACGCCGCGCAGACCGCCGGGCGGACACTCGCCCAGCGCGAACTGCTCCCGGTCGGCGTGACGCCCTGGGCGACGATGGCGCTGTTCGCGGTCCTACCGATCGTCGCGCTGCGATTCCGCCCGCGCTGACGTCGCTTTCTCAGGGCGGCCCGGTAGAGACCGCCGCCGGGTCGAGGAACTTGAAGAACTCGTGATCCGGCGGCACGACGAGCGTCGTGTTCTCGCCGAGCGTCTTGCGATAGGCCTCGAGGCTGCGAACGAACGCGTAGAAATCGGCGTCCTTGCTGTACGCCGACGCGTAGATGCCGGCGGCTTCGGCATCGCCCTGCCCTCGCAGCACCTCGGACTCGGCCCGCGCCTCGGCCACGATCTCGCGTGCTTCGCGATCTGCCTTGGCGCGGATCTCTCGTGCTTCGCGTTCGCCGATCGCGCGGCGTTCGCGAGAGATCGCGCGGCGCTGCTCGCGCATCTGCTCGAAGGTCGACGTCTGGGTGAGGAGAGGAAGCTCCGTGCGGCTGATGCGCACGTCGATCACGCGAACCCCATTGGGTCCGAGATCTTCGGTCGCCGACGCGTCGAGGGTCTCCAGAACCTCCGCGCGCGCGAGGAGTTCAGCCATCGACAGTCCGCCGACTGCGTCGCGCACGAGCGAGGCGACGGTGCGCTGGATCCGCTCCTTCGCCTCATCCATTCCGCCCGGGAAGCTCCGCCTGAATTCGAGCGGCGATTCGATCTGCCACAAGGCGTAGAAGTCGACGATCAACCGCTCGTTGCCTGCGATCTCGAACTCGGCCGGCGCCGCGTTGAGGTACTGGATCTTCTTGTCGAAGACGAGCACCTCGTCGAAGAAGGGCAGACGAATGAATGGGGCGCGGAAGGGGAGTTCGATCCCGAAGAAGTCGTCGGTCATCGCCACGCCGGGCTCTATGAGCTCCGGCTGAGGCACGCCGAGACGGAGCACCAGCCGATATTCGTCCGCCTGATTGATCACGATGGGGCCGCTGTCGTATTGCGCCGCCCAGAGTGCCCCGACGGCGATTGCCCCGAGAACGATGAGCATGGAGAGGAGTCGCATCATCGCGGACCACCTCCCACCGGAGCGGCCTGCCCACCGAGCGGAAGCATGGGCAGCATGTTCACCGTGTTCGGCTCGACGACCATCTTGTCGACGCCCGGAAGGATCTCTTCCATCGTCTCCAGGTACAGCCGGCGGCGGGTGACTTCAGGGGCGGCGCGGTACTCGACCAGCAACGCCTCGAATCGCGTGGCCTCGCCGCGCGCTTCGATGATCTTCGCGCGTTTGTAGGCTTCCGCCTGTTCACGCAGCTCCGCGGCCTCGGACCGGGCTTGCTCGAGGATCTCCTTGACGTCGCCCCCGGCCTGGAGGGTCGATCGTTTCTCGTCCTGCCCAGCGCTCACGACGTCGGCGAAGGCCTCACGCACGGCCTCGGGCGCCTGGGGCTTCTCGAGGTTGATGCGGTCGACGGCGAAAGCGGCTTCATGGCCCACTTCGGTGACGTAGGACGTGAGCAGCCGCTCCAGGATCGCCTCGGCCTCACGTTTGATCTGACTGAGATCCTGAGAGAGCACGTCATCGATCGTCCGCGTACCGACGACGTTCCGCATCGCGGCTTCCGTCGCGTCGTGCAGGATCTCGGCGGGGTCGGCCATCGAGAATCGATAGGCGTAGGCGTCTCCAACCTTGTACTGCAGCTCGTAAGCGACGTTCACGATGTTGTTGTCGGCGGTCTGAATGGCGTCGCGCTCGATGCGCTCGGCGATCGATGCCTCTTCTGCATCGAAGGGCTCACCCGGCGTCGTACGCGTCGGTCGAGTGCCGAAGGACTCCGTCCGCAGGCGGCTGGTATTCACGATATCGTGCGACTCGAGCGGTGGCGGTAGGTGTCCCCACCAGCCTTCGACCGCACGAATCCGGTCGAACGCACCGAGCCGAAGGATCACGGCGGATTCGCCGGGTTTCAGCTTGAAGACACCCTGGCTAGCCCACGCGCCCAGCAACAGGATCGAGGCCAGCAACACCAGACCATTCAAGATCGACCGCGTCACGCCGCGCCCTGCCTCGGTCGCGGCGTCTTCCTTGCCTTCCTGCTTGGCCAACTACGCGTCTCCGGACGGCAGCCCGGGGGTTGTGCCCGGCGATCCGGACGCGTCCTTCTCTGCGCTCGCCATCAGCTGATCGTAGAAGGGCCGCACGAGGTCGATCGGAACGGGGAAGATCGTCGTCGAACTCTTCTCGCCGCCCGCGATCTCGGCGAGGGTCTGCAGGTAACGGAGCTGGAGGCCGGAGGGTTCGCTCGACAGCGTCGCGGCCGCGTCCGCGAGACGCTGCGCGGCCTGCAGCTCGCCGTCCGCGAGCGTGACCTTGGCGCGCTTCTCGCGCTCGGCCTCGGCCTGCTTCGCCATCACGCGCTGCATCTCCTGCGGGAGATCGATCTGCTTGAGCTCGACCGCGCGAACCTTCACGCCCCACGGCTCGGTCTGCTGGTCGATGATCTCCTGGAGCTGTTGGTTGATCTGTTCACGATCCGCCAGCAGCTGATCGAGCTCGGCCTGGCCGCAGACGCTGCGCAGGGTCGTCTGCGCGAGCTGGCTCGTACCGTAGAGGTAGTTCTCGACCTGGATGACCGATTTCTCGGGGTGGAGCACCCGGAAGTAGAGCACGGCGTTGACCTTCACCGACACGTTGTCGAGGGTGATCACCTCCTGCGCGGGGACGTCCATGACGATCTCGCGCAGGCTGATCCGTACCATCCGATCGACGCCGGGAATGATCCAGCGGAAGCCGGCCTCACGGATGCCGACATAGCGACCGAGGCGGAAGACCACCCCGCGTTCGTACTCGTTCAGGATCCGGATCCCGAACATGAACAGCAAGATCGTCAGGAAGAAGACGATGAGAATGCCGAGCACAACCCCTCTCTTTCTTTTCTGCGGCGCTTAGATTTCCTGGAGAGCTAGCTCGGGGACGATCCGCCGTCCGCGGCCGACCGGACGCGCAGCGTCAACCCGTCGATCGCCAGGATCTCGACTCGATCTCCCGCTGCGATCGGCTCCTCTGCCGTGCAATTCCAATATTCGCCGCGTACGAAGACCTTTCCCTTGCCCGCGCCCTCCTGGGGCCCGGGGATCGCCGACTCACAACGTCCGACGAGACCGATCATCTCGTGTACGCCCGCCGTCTGCTGCGAGAACAACGTCCGCCCCAGACTGTAGGCGATCACGGCGCCGAAGATCGACATTGCGACGGTCATCGGAAAGAGCACCTGCCAGAAATCGACGGTCAAGTCCGATACCTCCGGCCGGTCGAAGATCATCGTGCCGCCGATCAGGAAACACGTGACCCCCCCCGCGAAGAGCAACCCGAAGCTCGCAACGAAGAGCTCCGCGATCAACAACCCGATCCCGAGCAGCATGAAGAGCATGCCGATCCAGGAGAAAGGCAGGATCTGGAGGGCGAAACCGAGCAGGATGAATGCCACGACGCCGATCGCGCCAGGCACGATCAGCCCCGGGCTCTGAAACTCCATGTAGAGACCGAGCGCGCCGATCGCGAGCAGGATCGTGGCGACATTCGGATCCGAGAGGAAGTTGAAGATCGACTGGAGGAGCGTCTTCTCGACGACGACGGGGGTCGCACTCGCGACCTCGATCGTCCCGGTGTCGCCTCCGAGCTGCACCTCGCGTCCGTCGACCGCGGCGAGCAGCGCCTCGCGGCTGTCGACGACGAGGTCGATCACCTTCAGCTCGAGGGCCTTCTCAGCGGTCACGGCGACCGATCGTCGGACGGCATCCTGGGCCCACTCGACGTTGCGGTCTCGCTGGCTCGCGATCGACTCGACGTAGGCCGCGAGATAGTTCTCCATCTTCTCGGTGACGACGTCCTTGGCCGGCGCGCCGGAGCCGCCCTCCTCGCCTTCCGCCGGCGGCGGTGCGCCGCCGAAGAGACTCACGGGATGGGCCGCGCCGATGCTCGTGCCGGGCATCATCGCCGCGATGTTCGCCGCGAGCGTGATGAACGTGCCGGCGGACGTCGCCGTCGCGCCCCGGGGCGTCACGAACACGATCGTCGGCACGCTCGAGTTGAGCATCGCCTGGATGATGTCCTGGGTGGAAGAGACCAATCCGCCCGGCGTGTCCAGCTCGATCAGGACGGCGGCCGCGTTGGCCTCCTCGGCGTCCTCGATCGCGCCGATCAGGTAATCGGCACTCGCGGGATTGATCGATCCGTCGATCGTGACGACGAAGACGTCGCGCGCGTTCGCGACGGCAGGCAAGGCCATGAGCATCAGCGCCGCCAGCGCCAGCCAGCGGGCGCCGCGAGTTCCGTGCGCCCGGTCCCGAGACTTCGTCATCCGCCCTCTCTCAGCTTCTCGATCCGATCGAAGAGCTGCGCCGCGACTCCCGTCTTGGGCAACAGCGGCAGCTCCTCGACCTCGCCGCTGGGCCAGACGAAGAGCACCGCGTTCTCGTCGACCTCGAAGCCGGCGTCGGAACGGGAAATGTCGTTCGCGACGATCAAGTCACATCCCTTGCGGGCGAGCTTGCGCTGGGCGGCGGCCACGACGTCGTGACTCTCTGCCGCGAAGCCGACGATCGTGCGATCGCCCTTCTGCGCGCTGATCTCCCGGAGGATGTCCGGGTTCTGCTCGAGCTCGAGGGTCATTCGCGCGCCGTCGGCGAGATCTTCCTTCTTGATCTTGCGATCACTCGCGTGCACCGGACGAAAATCCGCGACGGCGGCCGCCTTCACGACGATTGCCGCGTCGTCGAACGCCGCGTGCACGGCGTCGCGCATCTCGAGGGCGCTGCCGACGTCGACGCGATCGACACCATGGGGCGCGGGCAGGCTCGTGATCCCGGCGACGAGCGTCACTCGGGCGCCGCGACGGGCGGCCTCACCCGCGATGGCGAATCCCATCTTGCCTGAAGATCGATTGGTGACGGACCGGACCGCATCGATCGGCTCGGCCGTGCCCCCTGCAGTGACGAGCACATGCAGCCCATCGAGGGTCGCCGGAACCAGCATGCCCTCGGCCGCTTCGGCGATCACGGCGGGATCGCTCATCCGACCGAGCCCCTCCCAGCCACACGCCAGCTCCCCCGCGTCGGGTCCCACCATCTGGACGCCCCGCGCACGCAGAGTCACGACATTCGCCCGGGTCGCCGGATGGCTCCACATGTTCACGTTCATCGCGGGGGCCACGAGAATCGGCGCTCGCGTCGCCAGCAGGGCGGCACTCACGAGGTCGTCGGCGATTCCGTGGGTCATCTTCGCCAGGAGGTTCGCCGTCGCCGGAGCGACGAGCACGAGATCCGCCTGGTCGGCGAGGCCGATGTGGTCGATCTCGCCCTCCTCACCGGGGTCGAAGAGGTCGCGACGCACCGACTGCCCGGACACGGCCTGCAGCGAGAGCGGCGAGACGAAGCGCTCGGCCTCTGGCGTCAGCGCGCAGCGCACCTCGTGGCCCGCGCGCTTCAGGGCGCGGACGAGCTCGGGCGCCTTGTAGGCGGCGATCCCCCCCGAGATCGCGAGCAAGATGCGTCGCGGCTCCATACCGGTCGGTCCTCCGACTTCGGTCCCCTTCGGGCCGACGAGGCCCTCAGGGTACCGAGTCCCCATTCTCAGGCCAATTCGGCACATCGAGGCCAGGACTCGAGTGCCGCCTGATCCTCTCAGGGCTCCGCGCGGCTATTGCGACGAGAGTTTTCGCTTGAGGGCGGCCGCCACGACGGGCGGCACGAACTCGTCGACGCTGGCGCCGAAGCGCACCAGCTCCTTGAGTCGCGAGGAGCTCACGTAGAGGTATTCCTGGCTCGTCATGAAGAAGAGGATCTCGACGTCGGGCGCGAGATGCTTGTTCATCAGCGCCATCTCGAACTCGTATTCGAAATCCGACATCGCGCGCAGGCCACGAATGATCGCGCTCGCACCGATCTGTTGCGCATGGTGCACGACGAGCCCGTCGAACTCTTGAACCGAGACGTCGTCCATCCCGGCGCTGACCGCCTGCAGAATCTCCATCCGCTCCGGAGCATCGAAGGTCGCGCTCTTCGACACGTTACGGGCGACCGCGATCACGGTCTCGTCGAAGAGCGCTCGGCTGCGTTCGATCAGGTCGAGATGACCGTTCGTGATCGGGTCGAAGCTCGCGGGAAAGAGAGCCAGGCGGTGGCCGGGCTTCCGGTCCGACATCGTTTCGTTCACTCCGGAGGCAACGGCCCCGTCCGGTCTGCGCCGGGCGTGAGCCACGTGAGCATCGTGTCGCCGTAGCGACGCTCGTCCACCACCCGGACCCCGGGCAGGGGCGGAAGAGGATGGCGTGTCGGGCCCTCGACCACCACCGTTGCGTCCGGCACGAGGAGCGACGAAGCGAATAGCGCCTCGAGAGCCGGTTCTCGTTCGCTTTCCCGGCCTTCCACGTAGGGCGGATCGATGAAAGCGAGATCGAAGGGACCCGCGTCGCCGGCCGACAGCCGCGCGACCGCGCGGCGCGCGTCGGTCTCGACCACGCGGATCGACGATTCCCCTTCCAGCCCGAACGCTTCGATGCGCTTCTTCAAGGCACGCGCGACGCGCTTCGATCGTTCGACGAACACGACCGACTCGGCCCCACGGGAATACGCTTCGAGACCGAGCGCTCCGGTCCCGGCGAACAGATCGAGCACGTTGCACCCGTCGACCGAACCGAGGGACGAGAACAGCGACTCCCGGACCCGATCCGTCGTCGGTCGAACCCCGTCCGGTACGCGCCCGAGGTCCCGACCGCGAAGACGTCCGCTGATGATCCGCATCTCGCGCTGGCTCGCCCTTCTCGATCCGTCGTGTGACGCGGAACCACCCTCGTTCCGGGCCGGTCACCGGCGATCGCGCGCCGTAGCCTAACCGAAAGATGAACGTCCGTGCGTCGCATCACATCGACTGCATGTTTCCGACCGCGCAGTCGCCGCAAGCAACGCAGAATGGGGTTGCCGCTCCCGGACCCGCTCTATAGACTCGGCGCGTTCCAGACCACAGGTCGACTTCATTACGCAATACGGTGTCACTGGCGCGTTCTTCGGAACGAACCGACCCCACCGAATGGTGCCCGCGCGCCGAGTCACGATTCGCGCGCAGTCCGGCGAGAATCGAGGCGCCGTCAGCGACCGACGCGAGCGCACAGCGTTCCGTCGAGCCAGAACTTCGTGCCGCGCGCGCCCAGCAGGCCAGAATCAGGAAAGGGATCCCCGTCCATGTCCAGTGCCGCCATCAAGCGGATCAAGAAGAAGCTCCCGGAACGCCTCGCCGAAGTTCGGGGTGACCGGTCGCAGCGCCAATTCGCGCGCGACCTCGGCGTGTTCCAGCAGAACGTGAACCGGTACGAGAACGGCACCACTCCGCACACCGACTTCCTGATCACACTCTGCACGAAGGAGAACGTCTCCCTCGACTGGTTGCTCTTCGGCAAGGGACGCATGCGGCGCACGCGCTGACCCCAACCCGATCCGGTTCGAGATCTCTCGAGAGGCCCGCAAGCCACCCGCTTGCGGGCCTCTTGCGTTCGGGCTGCCGCGGCGAGCGACGCACCCGATCCACCCACGAAGGGAACTCCACTTCCACTCCCCTCCGGGCCTGCCTGCTCGGGAGCTGGCAGCGCCCCCTCGATGCCGCCGCGCTCCCTCGACTTTCGACGACGGGTGCCGGGCGCGGCACGGCGCTTGCTCCTAACGAGCTCCGAACGACCCGAGCCCGGAGCCCCCATGCTGCGACTCTTCGCCATCACCACGATCCTGCTGACCTGTGCTGATCACTGGACGACCTACCTGTGTCTGCAGGCTCCGGTCTCGGGCTGGAACGTCACCGAGGCGAACCCCGTCGCGGACTGGCTCTTCCAGTGGGCCGGGCTCTCCGGCGGGCTGATGATCGACTCGCTGATCACCCTCGGCGCGGTCCTCTTCCTGATCACGACGCGCGTCTTCGATCGGCACATGAAGATTGGCATGCTCGCGCTGATCACCTGCACCACGGGCTACGCGGTCGTGAACAACCTCGACGCGATCCATCGCATGGGCATCTCGCCCTGGACGGGGCTCGCCTGAGATGGACCGCATCGTCCTCGCCCTGCTCGGGGTCTGCGCCCTGATCGGCGCGGGGCTGGTCACGGACGCTCCGGATTCCGACGCGTCTTCGCCCGCGACCTACGCGCTCGCTGCCGACGGAGCGCCGATTCCCGTCGTGGCGCTGCCGCCTGCCGCGAAGGCGCTGTACGCGGACGCGCGCAGCGAACGCGACGTGGATCTGCACACGATCGCGCAGATCCTCGACCGCTTCGCGATGCGCCACACGGCGCTCGCCGAGCGGGAGCGGACGCGCGTCGCGCGCGTGATCGTCGAAGAAGCGCGCGCACACGATCTCGCCCCCGACCTCGTGATGGCGGTGATCGAGGTCGAGAGCGCGGGATACCACCTCGCCGAGAGCCACGTCGGTGCGCTCGGTCTCATGCAGCTCCTGCCGTCGACCGGACGCGAGCTCGCCGGCAAGCTCGGGATCGAATGGAAGGGACCGGACACGCTCTTCGACCCGGTGATCAACGTGCGCCTCGGCACGGCCTACCTCCGCGAGCTCGCCGATCGATACGACGGCGACGTCAACACCGCCCTCGCCGCCTACAACTGGGGTCCCGGCCGGATCGATCGACGCATCCGACGCGGCGCGACCGTGCCGCGGCTCTACATCGAGCAGGTGCGACGCGCAGTCGACCGCTACGCCTTGGTGACGCCCCGAGAATCCTGAGCACTCGGCGAGGCCCGGCTCATTTCGCCGCGACGAGTTTCGTGTCGAGCAGCGCCCCGGCGAGCCGGTCGACCGAGTCCATCGCCGCAGCGCCTCCGCGCGCGAATCCGTTCACGACGATCGAGAAGACGAGGGTCTCGCCGTCGGCACGCTCGGCGTAGCCCGAGAGCGACGTGACCTTCGCATCCGCCAGGAGTCCTGTCTTCGCTCGAATGCGCCCCGCCCGCCCCTTGAGCCGATTCTCGAGCGTGCCGTCGCGCTCGGCGATCGGCAGCGAGGCCATGAACTCCGGCGCGATCCCGAAATCCCGTCGGCCGACCTCGAGCGCGCTCACGAGGATCCGCGGCGAGAGCCGGTTCTGGGTGGAGAGTCCCGAGCCGTCCACCAGGTTCGCGTCCCCGAGCTCGATCCCGAGGCGTGAGAGCTCGGCACGAAGCGCGCGTACGCCCCCGGGCCAGTCTCCCTGACGTGCCGGCGCTCCGCACGCGTCCACCCCGTCCCACGCCCCGAGGTTCTTGAGGAGCGCCTCCGCGATCGAGTTGTTGCTGTACTTCATGCACAGCGAGACGATCTCGGCGAGGCGACGGCCGGAGTCGTGCTCGTGGAGCAGGACCCAACTCTCCTCCTTGGCGAGCGGTGCCCGACGCACGTCCCCGTCGACGAAGATTTCGTTCGCCTCGAGCTGATAGGCGAAGAGCGCGCCGGCGTAGAGGCCCGGGTCGGTGATGCTCCGGTAGATCGTGTCGATCTCGTCGCCGACGCGCGCGACGCCGTCGACCACGACGACCTCGTCGGCCGGTCCCTCCCGCGTGCGACCCGGAGCACGATCGACGGACAGCCGCGGACGCGCGCCCTTCTTCGCGGTCCTCGCGCGATTGCGCACGCGCAGGTATTCGACCGGGGGATCGACGGCGACCTCTGCCGGGAGCCCCACGTTCTTCGCCGGCCCGACAGCGACCCGAAATCCCCCGTAGTTGGCCGTCAGTGCACCGACCGGCGCGTGATAGGCGCGCGCGGAGACCCGGCCCCAGCTCGGGTGCCAACCCGGTCCGTCGAAGTGGCTGTCGTCGATCCGCAGGTCCCCGCGCACACCGCGCAGTCCCTCGTGCCGCAGGTTGGACGCCAGACGCCACCAGTCTTCGGAGTTCGTGGCCGGATCGCCGCCGCCTTCGACCAGCAGCGAATCGACGAGGCCGTCGGCGTCCGGCCACGCGTTCGCCCAGATCCGTGTGGTGAAGTGATGGGAGGGCCCGAAGCGGGAGAGCGACGCGAGCGCGGTCAGGATCTTCTGGTTCGAGGCCGGGATCAGCATCCGGTCGGCGCCCCGCGAATACACGACCTCGCCGTCCGAGGCGCGCACGACGAGCATCCCGACGCTCGCCCGTGCCAGCGGGGGCTCGCGGGCGATCAGCCGATCGAGACGCTCTGCGAACGCCGATTCGCCCCTGGCCGCGGTCGCCTCGGCCTCCGCGGCCCGCGCGACCTTCGTCGGTCCGGCGCAGCCGAAGACGGCGACGGCGAGTCCGACGACGAGAAGCGAGATCCGGCGCACGCTGACGCCCTCCACCCCGACCGGTCGCGCTTCAAGCGGCGACGGGCCGTCCACGCCGCAGCTCCGGGGCTTCGGCTCGATTTCCCTCGCGGCGTGCCGCGAGTGTTGAACTCTTCGGGGGGTGTCCGCTCACACTTGACGACGACCGCGACGGTCGACGCTTCGCGCTTGACTCGAGCGAGGTTATCGGGGAGCCTGCGGGCGAGCAATCGCGGTGGGTCAGGGGGGATCCACGGCGCGCTGCTGCGTCCCACGAGGAATGGACGAATCCGTCCCACGAGGAACGGACGAATCCGTCCCACGAGGAACGGACGAATCCGTCCCACGAGGAACGGACGAATCCGTTCCACAAGGACCGGGCAGGACCGGGGGGTTCGATGCTCAACGCCATCTGGCTGGTGATCGCGCTCGCGGCGCTGCTCTTCGGTGCCTGGAATGGGCTGCTACCGGAGGTGATGGCGTCCCTCTTCGACAGCGCGAAGAGCGCCGTCCAGCTCGTGATCGGCCTCGTCGGCGTCATGGTCTTCTTCCTCGGCCTGATGCGAGTCGTCTTCGACGCCGGATTGCGGGACGTGGTCGCACACACGCTGACCCCGATCACCCGCCGCCTGTTCCCGGAAGTGCCGTCGGACCATCCCGCGATGGGCGCCATGATCATGAACATGGCGTCGAACATGCTGGGCATGGCCCACGCGGCGACGCCCTTCGGCCTCAAGGCCATGAGCGAGCTGTCGAAGCTGAATCGCGGTTCCGGCTCGGCCTCGAACGCGATGGTGCTCTTCCTGGCGATCAATGCCTCCGCCGTCACGATCATCCCGCCGCTCGGCACGATCGGCGTGCGGGCCGCGGCCGGCTCGTCCGATCCGTGGGCGATCTGGATGCCCACCCTCTTCGCGACCATCTGTTCGACCACGACGGCGGTCACCGCGTACTTCCTTCTCTACAGGCTGCCGATCTTTCGCCACCGGCCCGAGCTGCCAGGCGATCCGAACGCGCCCACCTTCGACGACGTCGACGCGGACGCCGGAACGAGCGGAGCCGAGAGGTCTCTCCCGATCGAACCCGAGTGGCGCCCGGTATTGCGATGGCTGCTGGTCGGGGGCATCGCCGTCTATACGCTCGGGCTGATCGGGTCGAACGCGATCGATTCGTTCTCGAACGGCGGTGTGGTGGGCGCGATCCGGGACACGCTGCGCGTGTGGGCGCTCCCGGCGCTGCTGGTGGCCGCGCTCACCTACGGTCTCGCGAAGCGCGTGCGCATCTACGACTCGATGGTCGCGGGTGGGCGCGACGCACTCGCGGTCGCGACGACGATCGTGCCCTATCTGGTCGTGATCCTCGTCGCGCTCGGCATGTTCCGCGCTTCCGGCGCCCTGGACCTCGTCGTCGGCGGGATCGATCCCTTCACGAGTCTGATCGGCGTGCCACCGGAAGTCCTCCCGATGGCCTTGATGCGGCCGCTCTCGGGCAGCGGCGCCCTCGGTGTCATGAGCGAGATCCTCACGGCGCACGGCCCCGACTCCTTCATCGGACTGCTCACGTCGACGCTGATGGGCTCGACGGAAACGACCTTCTACGTCCTGGCGGTCTACCTGGGCGCCGCGGGCGTGGTCGACGGGCGGCACGCCCTCTTCTCCTGCCTCGCGGGCGACACCGCCGGATTCTTCGGCGCCGTCGCCGCGTGTCACTTCTTCTTCGGTTAGGCGACGTGGCGAGCGGCGAAGGAGACGCGGACCAGGCGGCGCTCGTCGCACGCGACCACGAGCGCCTGCGCGCGGTCGTGGTCGAACACCTCGGTCGCACGCTCGTGCGTGCGGAGCCCATGCCCGCCGGCCTCGGAACGCGACGCTTCCACCGACTCTTCTTCGCCGAAGAACCGACGCGCCTGGTCGCGCGAATCGAGGATGACGGCGCGGCGCCTCGAGGACCGAAGACGGACTGGCCCGCCGCACCGCCCTGGCGGGACGAGCCGCCGCTCGAGCCGCTGCGAACGATCCTTGCCGACGCTGGGCTCCCCGTCCCCCGGAGCGCGCTTCATCTCGCCGACGCCGGCATCGACCTGCTCGAGGACGTCGGCGACACGAACCTGCTCGATGTCTCCGCCAACGAACGCGCGGCCCGCACCCTCGACGCCTGCGAGCTCGTCCCGAGACTCCAGGCGCTCGAAGCGGATCCCGCGGACGCGCCCGCGTTCGGCCGCAGCTACGACGCGACGCTGATTTCGACCAAGGCCTGGAAGTTCCTGAACTGGACGATTCCGATGCTGTTGCACCGGAAGCCGGAGCCCGCCGAGGTCGAAGCGATCACCGCCCTCTTCGAGCACGTCGCCACCCTCGCCGGCGACGCGCCCAAGCGCCTGGCCCACCGGGACTTCAAGGCAGAGAACCTCCACCTCGTCCGGTCCCCCGATGGCCACGGCCGGATGGTCATGATCGACATCCAGGGCGCCTTCCTCGCGCCGCCGGAATACGATCTCGCGTGCCTCCTCTATGACCTCCAGGTCGACCACGACGAGGCCTTCGTCCAGGACGCGCTCGCTCGAACCCGCCCTCTGCTCCCGGACGCGCCGGAGGAGGGCCTCTTCGGCGAACGATCCGATGCGCTCGCGCTCGCGCGACTCTGCAAGGACGTCTCCCACGTGGTCCATGCCGGGGTCGCGCGCGGCGACCGGCGACGGTGGCGCGAGATTTCGAGGGGGCTGGCGTTGATCGAACGAATCGCGGGGCGACGAGCACACACCTTCCCGGGCCTCCGGGTACTCACTTCGGTGACCTCCGCCCTTACGACGGCCCTGGAACCGGCCGATAGTGGGAATCGGAGCTGAGCGAGCCGCGCGAGCGGGTCCTGGGAACGAGACGGGCGACGAGATGGGGGAGACGAATTGCCGGAAGCGGCACACATGCGGGCGATGATCCTGGCGGCGGGCCTCGGCACGCGCATGCGCCCCCTCTCGGACCATCGCGCGAAGCCCGCCCTTCCGGTGCAGGGTCGCCCGGTGATCAGCCTCCTCCTCGAGCTGCTGGCGCATTCCGGCGTGCGCGAAGTCCTGATCAACCTCCATCACCTGCCGGAGACGATCCGCGAGGCGGTCGAGCGCGACCATCCGGCGGAGCTCGTGATCACGTGGTCGATCGAGGACGAACCCCTCGGCACGGGTGGCGGGATCCGACGCGCCGCGGAGTTTCTGCGCGGCGGCGAGGACTGTCTCGTGCTCGCCGGCGACATGCTGCTCGACGTCGACCTGGCCACGCTCCTCGAGCGTCATCGCGCCGCCGACCGCGACGTGACCGTCGTCCTCTGCGACGACCCGCGCCTCGACGTCTTCGGATCGATCGGCCTCGACGCCGACGGCCGCGTCGTGCGAAT
Organism: uncultured Spirochaetaceae bacterium; assembly: GCA_964488255.1. Classification (GTDB taxonomy): domain Bacteria; phylum Myxococcota_A; class UBA9160; order UBA9160; family UBA4427; genus UBA4427. The sequence continues at coordinate 16,291 of CAZAUR010000035.1, forward strand.
CGGCGAGACCCCGGTCGACGCCCACGACGCCGGGCCCGAAGCCGCGGCGGGACTCTTCACGAGCGTGCGCTTCTTCGGCCGCGACGCGCTCTGCGCCTGGCCCGCTTCGCCCGGCCCGGCGTTCGAGGATCTACGCGACTGGCTGATTCCGCGCGTCGAAGCCGGCTCGCTGCGACTCGGCGGCGAGATCGTTCCACCTTCGGACTGTGCCTGGGAGCCGGTCGGCACGCCGGACGAATATCTCCGCGCCAACCTCGCGCCGCCGGCCCTCGAGGCCCTCGGCGGCGGCGCTCCGACCTGGCGCGGCGACGTGGACGTCGACGCGACGCACGGGAGCGTGGTCGCGCGCGCCGCCGCGATCGCCGAAGACGCCCGGCTCGAGCGCTGCGTCGTGTGGGACGGCGAACGGGTACCCGCGGGCTTTCGCGGACGTGACGGTGTATATGCCGGGGGCACCTTTCATCCGTGCGCTGAGGCAGAGCGAGCCTCCGCGAGCGATGTCGCGAGTGGGAGCGCGGGGTGAGCGAAGTCGTCTTCATCGGAACCAGTGATGCGTTCGGCGCCGGGGGGCGGCGCCAGTCCGCAGTCTTCGCGCGCGGAGAGCGGGGGGGCATGCTCTTCGACTGCGGTGGCACGACGAATACCGGCCTCGCCGATCTCGGGCTGTCGCGCGACGAGATCGACGTGATCCTGATCTCGCATTTCCACGGCGATCACTTCGGTGGCATTCCCGCCTTCCTCTACGCCGCCCTCTACACGGATCACCGCAAGCACGCGCTCGAAATCGTCGGCCCGCCGGAGATCGAAGCGCGCGTCCACGCCCTGGCCGACGCGATGGGCCACCACCTCGCTGATCGCGAGTGGTCCTTCCCGATCCACTACCGCGAGATCCACGCCGGCGAGACGATCTCCGCGGGCCCGGCGGAGCTCCAGGCCTTCGCGACCCAGCATCAGCCCGAGGCGAATCCCCAGGGCTATCGCGTGCGACTCGGCCGCGAACAGATCGCCTACTCCGGTGACACCGGCTGGTTCGACGGCCTACCTCGCCACGTCGCCGAGTCCGACCTCTTCATCTGCGAGTGCACGCTGCACCGCGCCGAGCTCGACTTCCACCTGAGCCTCGAGGAGATGCGCGAACACCGCGACGACCTCGACTGCGGGCGCCTGATCCTCACGCACCTCGGCGACGAGATGTCCCGCGAGCGAGGACAAATCGAGATCGAGACCGCGGACGACGGGATGGCGGTCAAGCTCTAGGCGTCTAACGCAGCCACTCCCGCCCGTGGATCACGCCGAGCACCCGCGCGGTCTCGACACCGGTCACCGACGGCAAGTGGTTCGGGAGGCCGAGCAGCGCGTTCCGGCCCATCAGCGAGAACGCCATCGCCTCGGCCGCCGCAGCCGGCACGCCCGCCGCATCCATCGCCTCGACGGACACGCCGGGCAGCGCGCGCGCGAGCTCCGACATCACGTAGGTGTTCCGGGCGCCACCGCCGCCCACGAGCAGCCGGCCGCTCTCGGCGCCGCCGGAACGCGCTGCCCAGGCGTCCGCGACCGCGCGGACGCTCGCCGCGACGAGCGTCGCCAGGAGGTCGTCGACCGACACGCCCTCGCGCTCGGCGCGCGCCCACCATTCCGCGGCCTCCGCCGCGCCGTAGTGCTCGCGACCGGTCGACTTCGGCGGCGGTCGCTCGAGGTACGGGTCGTCGAGCATCTCCGCGAGCCAGTCTTCGCGCAGCGTCCCGTTCGCCGCCCGCGCGCCTTCCGCGTCGAAGCGCTCCGCGCCCTCGGTCGCGAGGGCGATCACGCCGTCGGTGAGTGAGTTCGCCGGCCCGACGTCGTAGGCGATGACGCCGGCGGGGTCGCCGCCCGCCGGCAGCCAGGTGAGGTTCGCGATCCCGCCGAGGTTGAGGACGCCGCGCGGCTCGCTCGCGTCGGAGAAGACGGCGTGATGAAAGAACGGAGCGAGGGGGGCGCCCTCGCCGCCCATCGCCATGTCGCGACGGCGGAAGTCCGCGACGACCGGTCGCTGGAGGCACTCGGCGATCCGGGCGGGACAACCGATCTGGAGCGTGCCGCCGTGCTCGGGATGGTGGGCGATCGTCTGGCCATGGCTGGCGATCGCAGCGACGTCCCCGGCTGCGATACCCGATTCCGCGAGCAGCGCGCGGGTCGCCTCGGCGAACGCGTCCCCGAGGACCGCATCGAGTCGCACCTGCTCGGACAACACGTCCGCCGCGGGCAGATCGAGGGCCGCCAGGCGGTGGATCGCCTCCTGCAGCTTCGCCGGGTGGGGCGTCTCCCGATAGGCGAGAAGCTCGAAAGGCGTCGCGGCGCCGTCGTCCGGCCACTCGACGAGGGCCGCATCGATTCCGTCCGCGGAGGTGCCCGACATCAGGCCGACGATCTTCATGGGACGGATTCTACGTCGGATCGCGATTCGGCCCCACGTCCACGATCCGAAACGCTCGGCCGGGAGCCAATCCGCCGCCGCCTAGCACCCACGCTATGCTCACGATCCCGCTCGAGGAGCGGGCCTGGGACGGGGACCGCTCGAGGTTCCCATGCTGCCGCTCCGTCTCGTCCGCTCCGTCCTGCTGACCCTGTACTTCTGTGCCCCACTCGCCGCGAGCGACGCCTTCGCACAGACCTACATCGAGCTCGACTTCGTCCCGGTCGGGATCTCCGGCGACGGCCAGATCGTCGTGGGTGAGGAAGGACTCTGGTCTCCGACGCTGGGCGACCTCGGCAGTCCGGTCGTGAGCGCCGACCTGGTCGCCACCAACGAGGACGGGAGCATCGTCGCCGGCGATTTCAGTCGGAGCCTCGTCCGCGAAGCGTTCGTCGCCACCGATCCGACGGGCGTGCAGACCACCGGATTCAGGGATCTCGGGTACATCATCAACGCAGCGAAGGCGATGTCGGGAAACGGGGCGTTCGTCGCCCTCGATTCAGTCAGTCCCAGCGGGCGCGAATACGACCTCTGGACCCCCGCCACGAACGACTTCGTCGAGATCGACGTCACCATCGTCCCCGGTGCGACCCCGCCGATCTTGAACGACATCTCGAACGGTGGTGTCGTCGTGGGCCGGGATGGCAATGCCGAGGCGTTCCGATGGGGCCCGGTCAACGGCAGCGGATTTCTCGACGTGCCCGTCGGCTCGGCGAGCGAAGCCGCGGCGATCTCAGACGCCGGCGACTGGATCGCCGGTCAGGCCGGCACGGAAGCGGTCCGTTGGAACGCAGCCGGCGCACGATCGTCGTTGGGCGTGCCCGGCGGACTCGCGTCCTGGGCGTCGTCGATCTCGGGCGACGGATCGACGATCGGCGGCGGCGCATTCGGGTTCGATGGCGCGTTCCTGTGGACCGAGCCAGACGGCTACCAGAATCTCGCCGTCATGCTGACCGCGATGGGCATCGACTACGGCAGCCCGTTCTGGGTGCTTCGCGACGTCGTTGACATCTCGACGGACGGCCGCACGATCGTCGGCACGCGATTCAATGCCGGAGGTGGGTCCGCAGGCTTCTATTTCGTCGTGCCCGAGCCCGGCACGGGCCTGCTGCTCGGACTCGGCCTCGCAGCGCTGACTCGTCGCAGGCAGCCCGCGAATCCCCTGCCGGGGCGCGATTCAACTGCTTGACAGGCAAAGGGAATCCGGAATACTCCGCCCGCTGCGGCCCCCCGGCCCCACCACAGTCCCGCGCGCTGCCTTTCGGCGATGCCTCGAGGTCCGACGATAACCTCGGCGACCTCGGCGTGCTCCCGCTGGCGACCCCCTCTCAACGACCATGAGGCCCCCGATGAACGAGACCTCCCGCAACCAGGGCTGGGCGATCACCGCCGCCGCCGGCGTCGCCGCCCTGCTCTTCGTGATCGGCATCCTGAACGGCAGCTATCTCGCCCTCGCGATCCCGGTCGCGATCGTCACGCTCTTCGCCCTCGGCCTCGTCGCCTGGGTCGGGTACACGATCGCCACGATCCAGGTCGAAGCGGACGTTTCCGTCGCCTCCGAGGACTCCAGCGAGGACACGGCGACCGACGACGCGGACGACGAGCAGTCCGCGACGAACGCGGCCTAGTACCGGTCGACGCCGTTCGATGCGCATCGCTCTTCTCACGTACCGCGGCAACATGTTCTGCGGCGGCCAGGGAATCTACGCCGCCTATCTCGCACGCGAGTGGAAGCGCGCCGGCCACGACGTCCACGTCTTCGCCGGTCCGCCCTTTCCGGAGCTCGAGGAAGGCATCCCGCTCCACGAGATCCCGAACGACAACGTCTTCGGGCAGACGATGGACGAGGCGTTCGATCCGAAGCAGCCCTTCTCGCTGCTCAAGCCGCTCTCGCTCTGGGAGCTCGGCGTGTCGCGCTTCGGTGTGTTCCCGGAGATGCAGACGTTCGGCTTCCGCCTGATGCGACGCTGGCGCGAGATCCAGAAGCGTTACCGCTTCGACGTCGTGTTCGACAACCAGTGTCTGTCGTGGGGACTCCTCGGGATCCAGGCGATGGGCGTGCCCGTCGTCTCGGTCATCCACCACCCTCTCCACATCGACCGCGAGGCGGACTTCACGATCGACCCGTCGCTCAAGAAACGGGTCGAGCGCACGCTCTACTTCCCCCTGATGATGCAGCAGACCGTCGCACCCCGACTGTCGAAGATCGTGACCGTGTCCGAGGCTTCGCGCGGCGCGATCGAGAAGTACTTCAAGATCCCCGAGAAGGACGTCGCGATCGTCTACAACGGGACCGACACCGACATCTTCCACCCGATCGACAAGCCCAAGGAAGCGGACCTCCTCTTCGTGGGCCGGACCGAGGATCGCAAGAAGGGCATCGGCACGATGTTCGAGGCGCTCTCGATGCTGCCCGATCACGTGACGCTCAAGATCGTCGACGGGCGGATCCCGGGACACGGTCTCGTGCCGCGACTCACGAAGCAGTACGGCCTGCAGGATCGCGTCCAGATCGTCGACCGGATGCTCACGGTGCCGGAGCTCGTCGAGCAGTACTCGAGCGCGAAGGTCGCCCTGGTGCCGTCGTTCTTCGAAGGCTTCGGCTTCCCGGCGAGCGAGGCGATGGCCTGCGGGTTGTCGGTGATCGCGAACGCGGCGGGCGCGCTGCCCGAGGTCGTCGGGACGGATGGCCACGCCGGTCGGCTCGTGCCCCAGCGCGACGCCAAGGCGATGGCCGACGCAATGTGGGAGATCCTGCGCGATCCCGAGGAGACCGAACGCATGGGCCGCGCCGCTCGCGCGCGCGTCGAGAAGCTCTTCCAATGGGACCAGGCCGCGGGCGAGATGGTCGATGTCTTCGAGGAGGTGATCGTTGCCTCGCGTGGCGGAGCCCGACAGGAGGTGATCCATGCTGCTCACCGTCGATCTCGAGCGGCTTGACATCCAGCCGGGTCACCGGCTGCTGGACGCGGGCTGCGGCGAAGGCCGCCACTGCTTCGGCTCGCTCTACCGCGGCGCCACCGTCGTCGGTCTCGATCTCGACCTCGACGCCATGCGCGAGGCCTCGAAGAACCTGCGAGCGCGCGGCGAGGAGCACGGGCGGATGGGCGCGATGCTCCAGGGCGACGCGTTCCACCTCCCCTTCGCGAGCGGCTCCTTCGATCGCATCATCTGCAGCGAGGTCATGGAGCACGTCCACGACTACCGCGGCGCGATCCGCGAGCTCTACCGCGTGGCGAAGCCGGGCGCGAAGGTCGCGATCACGATCCCGACCGCCACCAGCGAGCAGATCTACCTGCGGCTCGGCGACGAATACTTCGAGAGTCCCGGCGGCCACATCCGGATCTTCCGCCCGCGCGTCCTCGCGGAGGGCATGGCCGCCGCTGGCTTCGACGCGGTCGGCTGCGGATTCGCCCACGGCTTCCACACGCCCTACTGGGTGCTGCGCAGCGTGATGCATCTGCCGGATGCCGACGAGAGTCGGCTCGTGCGGGCCTATCGCGAGTTCCTGATCCGCGCGACGGGCTCGCCCCTGATGGCGAAGCTCGAGGGCGCCCTCAACTTCGTCTGTCCGAAGAGCATCATCCTCTACGGCGAGAAGCGCGCCGCGCGCTTCGGAGTCACGTCGACCGACGCTGCGGGCGCTGACGCGCCCTCGGCTCCGGCGAAGGCTGCATAGCCGTCATGTCCGCGCCCGGGCGCAAGCTCCGGATCGCTTTCGTCGCCTATCGCGGGAACATGACCTCCGGTGGCCAGGGGATCTACCTCTGGTATCTGGCCCGCGAGATGGCCCGCCTGGGACACGACGTCCACGTCCTCGTCGGCCCCCCCTACCCCCACGAGATGCCCTGGGCGACGGTCGAGACGTTCCCGAATCAGCAGTTCTGGGCGAAGTGGGTCCTCGAGCAATACGACAAGATCGTCCCCGACGACGATCCGACCCAGGTCCTGTCGCCCCTCAACTTCTACGAGCTCGCCGCCAGCCGGATCGGCTTCCTGCCCGAACCCTTCGCGTTCAGCGTGCGGGCCTTCCGTCGCGTCGCCGACCTCATCCGTGCAGGCAAGCACTTCGACATCGTCCACGACGTGCAGTGCCTCGGCTACGGACTCCTCGGGCTGAAGGCGATGGGGCTGCCAGTCGTCACCACCGTTCATCACCCCCTGACCGTCGACCGGCGCGCATCGTTCGTGCGCGACGAGACGTTCACGGACGCCGTCGGGACGATGAAGTTCTACCCGATCGGCATGCAGGCGTTCGTCGCGCGCCGACTGGACACCGTCTTCACGTCGTCGGAAGTCAGTGGCCGGCAGATCGTGCAGGACTTCGGCGTGCGCCCCGACCGCCTGCGCAACGTCCGCAACGGACTCGACGTCGAACATTTCGCGCCGGACGCGAACGTCGCGAAGGGCGAGACGTCCCTGCTCTGCGTCGGGCGCTCCACGGATCCGAACAAGGGCATCCGCACGCTGATCCACGCGCTCTCGAAGCTGCCCGACCACGTCAGCCTCACACTGGTCGACGACGACAGCCCCGACAATCAAGTGCGAGACTGGGCCCGGGAAGTCGGCGTATCGGAACGCCTGCGCCTGACCGGACGCGTCGAGTCCGACGAGCTCGTCCGGCTCTATCGCGAAGCCGCGGTCGTCGTCGTGCCGTCCCGCTACGAGGGCTTCGGCCTGCCGGCCGTCGAGGCAATGGCCTGCGGCACGCCGGTCGTCGCGACCCGCGCCGGCGCGCTGACTGAGGTCATGCAACTGACCGAGGGTGGGCTGCTGGCAGAGCGAGACGATCCGGACTCGATCGCGATCGGCGTACGCACGCTCCTCGAGAATCCGGAGACGCGGGCGATGATGGCGAAGCGGGGGCGGGAGCGGGTGGTCGAGAGCCTCTCGTGGCCGCGCGTCGCGGCGGTGACGGAAGAGGTCTACCAGGAGGTGGTGACGCGGCGGCGCGTCGGGCGTTGATGAGCGCTGTTCGTCGGGCGCCCTCGACCCTTCGTGACGCTTAAGGCTCTCGCGGGCCTTGCCATCGGTATTGACGGGGGATGTGCTTCGGACGCATTCGCCCGTGGGTGGCGCCTGGGATGTTCGGACGCCGTGCCGTGGGGCCGGGTTAGCCCGGGATCTCCGAGAGCGAGATCGGGCCGCCGCCTCTCTGCCAGCCTTTGGCGAGTAGCCAGGACCTCGGCCGTGCGACCTCGATCTTCGGGATCGCTTTGATCCGCTCCTTCCAGCCTTCGAAGAAGCGACCGGAAGAGGCCGAATCGGGCGCGTTGCTTCTGCCGCGCAGATCGCCACGCTGACCGCGGTGCTTCCGATCGTTGAGGAGCACGTAGCGCAGCGCGTTCCGGACCCGGCGAGGGCTCGCGAGTACGACCGAGTGGAAGCGACCGTCCAGGACCGGTCCCTTCCTGCGGAACACGCGGTTCACCGCCAGGGCGATGCGAGCGCCGATGCTCATCATCCCCGACGCGAGCGCCTGCTTGTCCGTCGCCTCCAGGGTCATGTGAACGTGATCGCGCTGAACGGAGTAGTGAGCGACGCGGAAGTCACCGCGCTCGCATCCACGCTCGAGCGTCTCCCGAAACGCGCGCAGCCAGCGCCCACTCCGAAGCGAGGGAACGTCCCGACGCATGCGAAGCGTGACGTGAACGGGGTGTTCCTTCCGAACCGCCACGCGCTCTCGACGAAGAACCCGCGCTCGCCGAGCAGGCTTCCGCCCGGGCTTCCTCTTTCGCCGCGAAGCCGCGCGGCGATGCACGAAGCACTGATCGATCGAGAGTTGCCGGGGGTCTGCCATCACCTAACAAGAATAAGGGCGATGGTCCACCGAATCGAGCACGGAACCAGCGTTCACACCGAATCTGATCCGCGACCAGGCCCCAAGGCAGAGCGTCCGCCTAACACCCCACCACCCCCACCAACACCGAGGGCACGGCCGCCGAAAATCGCATCGCCGGGACCGACCACACCCCTCCGCGCCCGCCCTACCCCGTCACCTTCGGCCGCCCCACGATCACGACCACGTCCGCGAGCGTCGGGAACCGTCGCGCCAACCCGTCCAGCCCGCGCAGCAACGCGAATGCGAACGGTCGCGGCAGGCGGCACACCAGGGTCGCCCAGCCGGGCAGGCCCCAGCCGATCGATATGCCGAGGGCCATCTCGATGTCGACGTGCCGTGAGGCCTGTTCGCGCATCAGGTCGAGTTCGTAGCGGGTGAAGTGATCGCTCGGCGTGTCGTAGCCGCGGCGCCCGCGGAGGGGCGGCCAGCCGAGCCAGTCTTCGCGGATCTGGTCGATCGTGCGGGTCGCGCGGCACGCGAAGGAGTCGAAGTTCGCGATCGCGAGGACGACGCGGCCGTCGCGCTTCGTGACGCGCGCCATCTCGGCGATGGCGGCCTCGGGATCGTCGAAGTGGTCCATCGCACCCTTGCAGAACGAGGCGTCGAACGTGTCGTTCGCAAAGGGGAGCGCGTCCGCCCAGCCGCTCACCCACTCGGGCCCGCGCTGGTCAGCGGAGACCTTCTCGGCGCTGAAGAGCTTCGCCATCTCGGTCATGCGTGCCGACGGCTCGGCGCCGATCACGCGCGCTCCGTCGCGGGCGAGCGCGACGGAGTCCTGGCCGACGCCGCTCGCGACGTCGAGCACGACGCGACCGGGATCCGCACAGGTCGCGTGCAATGTCGCTTCCGTCATCCGGTCGAAGAGGAATTCGCTGTCCGGCGACATCCCGGTCGGGATGACGTCACTCATGTCTCGGTCGAGGTCCACGACGCGCATGGCGGCGAACGTTAGCGGGTTCGACGGCCCTGTTGGGCGACTCCAGCGCTACTCCGGGACCCGTCCCGGGGGTACACTGCGGCGCGATGACCGCGCCCGAATCGAACGCCGAATCGAGAGATCCCGTGCACCCCGCGAGCGGCGGATCGACGACCGACCGCATCGCGGATCCGGAAGCCGTCGGACGGCGCGACCGCTTCAGCGCGTTCTATGCTTTCTACGTCGGGCTCTTCTCGCTCCTCTTCGCCTATCTGATCAGCGTGTGGCTCCTCGAGGCCTATCTCGGCGCCGAGTTCCACGCACGCGTGAACCGCGCCGTGGCGATCGAGCGCTTCGACCGCCCCCTCGGCGTCCAGCTCGCCGAACGGATCGGCGCGACGGTCCACGAGTCCGGCTGGGTGCGCTGGGGCGGCCTCGACGTGTCGACCCTCGTGCTGGCCCAGGACGGCGAGACCTGGCTCTACGTCGACGGCTACGGCAGCGCCGCGCTCTCGGGCGCCTTGCCCGAAGGCGGGTCCCCGAGCGAATGGATGGAGCTGCTGCCGGCGACCGCGAACGTTTCGGTCACGTTGCCGCACAATGCGCTCGCCGCGAACGGGATCCTGATCCTGTACTCGACGCTGCTCATCATAGTCGTCTACGTCGCCAACCACCGGGTGACCAACCGCGAACGCGCGCGCCTCGGCGAAGCGCTCACGGATCGCAATACCGCGGCCGAACGGGCGGCGCGGATCGAGAGCGAGCTCACCGAGACCCGCGCCCGCCTCGGCGCAATCGAGCCCCCCGAACGCCATCACAGCGAGGAAGTCGACGCGCTCCAGCGCGAGCGCGAGTCACTCCAGTCGCGGCTCGTCGACCTCGCGGAGCGCGAGGAAGAACTCCGCACCCGGGCCGACAGTGCGGTGGGGTTGGCCCAGGAGGTGCGCGCCCTCGAGGACCTGCTCGAGGAGGCGACCGGCGACCTCGATGCGAAGGACGGCGAGATCGACCGCCTGGAGAAGAATCTGAAGCGTGCTTCGCGCTCGGGCGGTCGCGCCCGCACCCGCGAGTCGGAGCGCATCGCGAAACGCTTCGCGACGCTCTACAAGACTGTCGAGATCGACGACCGCGCGGTCGACGCAATTGCCGAGCTCGGCGACGAGTCGCTCCGCCTGAAGGCCGAGGAAGCGATCAAGCGTCTGGCCGACGATGCGGAGAACGTCGCCGTGCGTCGCAAGGTCGGCGGGCTCCCGGACCGCGTGCAGGTCTTCGAACTCGGCTTCGCGGGCAAGGGCCGCATCTACTACGGCCGTGGGCAGTCGCGCCGGTTTCGGATCCTGCTCGTCGGCGCGAAGAACACGCAGTCGACGGATCTCGAGACGCTCCGCGGGATGTCGCTCGACGCCTGAGGTCGCGCGACGTCAAGCGTCGTCGAGCGCTGCCTGGATCTCCGCCTTCAGCTCGGCGTCGTCCCAGGGCTTTCCGAGCACCGCCGCACAGCCCGCCGCCGCGAGCGCACGCGGCTCGATCTCGGAGGTCCAGCCCGAGAGCAGGATGCGGGCGGTCGCCGGGGAGCTTCGCCGGATCTCCCGCAGAAGCTCGATGCCCGTGCGGCCGGGCATCTTGTGATCCGAGATCACGAGGTCCACGGCGGGGCCTGTCGCCATTCGCGCGAGCGCTTCTGCAGCATTGGAAGCGGTCTCGATCACGAGGCCCTCCCGGCGAAGCGTACGCTTGAGCGCAGACAGCATGCGCGGTTCGTCGTCGACGAGCAGGACGACCGGGCGATCCGCCACCTCAGCTCGCCGCGTCGGAGGCCGGGGGTGTCGTCGGGAGCCACACCTCGAAGACCGTCCCCACGCCCTGCTCGCTCTCGACCGTGATCCGGCCGCCGTGTCGTTCGACGATGTTGAAGCAGGTCGACAGGCCGAGGCCTGTGCCGGCTCCGACTGGCTTGGTCGTGAAGAAGGGCTCGAAGATGCGCGAGCGCGCGTCTTCCGGGATCCCGATCCCAGTGTCCGCGATCCGGACGACGATCTCGTCGCCGACAGCCTCCGTCTCGATCCGGATGACTCCCTGCTCGCCCTCGCCCCGCGCCTCGGGCGACCGCTCGCTGGCCTGCTCGATGGCCTGCTCGATGGCCTGCTCGATGGCATAGTGCGCGTTCACGAGCAGGTTCATGAACACCTGCTTGAGCTGCATCGGGTAGGCCTCGATCTTCGGCAGCTCTTGATAGTTCTTCTCGAGCGCGACGCTGTGCTTCATCATCGTGTAGACGATGCTGGCGGTCGAATCGATCGCTTGATTCACGTCGGCGGGGGAGCGCGCGGGCAGGTCGGGTCGCGAGAAGTCGCGCAGGTCCTTCACGATGTGACGGATGCGTTCGGCGCCCTCGCCCGACTCCATCAGCGCCTTCTCGAAGTCCGAGCGTACGAATTCGAGGTCGATCTCCCGAGCGATCACCTGCACGTCCTCGGCGGCCGCGCGGATCACTTCGAGATCGCCCTCGACCGCGGCGCGCTGGAGCCGATCGGTCGCCTCGAAATACTTCTCGAGATCCGTCAGGTACTCGGACATCTGGTGCAGGTTCGCGTGGATGAACCCCATCGGATTGTTCACTTCGTGGGCGACGCCCGCGGCGAGCTGGCCGATCGAGGCCATCTTCTCCGTCTGCCGGACCTGGAGCTCGAGCTCCTTGATCTCCGAGAGATCCTGGAACACCGCAACGACCCCGCGCGACTGCCCGCTCCCGTCGAGGCGAGGCGAGCACGAGATCCCGACCGGAATCCAGGCGCCGTCTCCGCGCTGGACGAGGGTCTCGGCGCCGCGGCTCCTGGCCCCGTCTTCGAGACACGCCGCGATCGGGTTGGTCTCGTCCCCCGGCGGCGCGAACCAGTCGTCGATCTGCCGGCCACCGAGGTCGCCGTCGCGACCGCCGAGGATCTTCTCCGCCGCCGGGTTCGCAAAGCTGATGCGTCCGGCCAGATCGACCACGATCAGCGCGCTGTTGATGTTTTCGATGATGTCCCGCGTGTCGCGGCGCAGGGACTCGAGCCGCTCCGACAGCCACTCGCTCTCGGTCACGTCCGAGAGCACGAGGAGCGACCGATCGCCTTCATCGAGGCGTCGATGTCGGACCTCGTAGGCCCGCGGCGTCCCCTCGGAGTCGCTCGCGCGCACGAGGCGTTGGAGCGATTCGGCACCCATGCGCCCGTCCCCGCTATCGCGCTCGGCGGCCTGGACGGCCTCCATGATCTCGACCGGCAGCCGCGCGGCGAGGAATTCGGTCGATTCGGTGCCGGGTGCCGCGCGGGTCGGGAACAGGCGCGCGAACTCGGGATTCTCCGCGACGATCAGTCCGCCGTCGTCGACCACGACGAGCCCGGCGGGCATCGCGGACACGATGCCGGCGTTCAGCTCTTCGAGCCAACGAATGCGCTGCCGGGATACGCGACGCTGGCGATCGCCGCGCCAGCGGCCGACCTGCTCGAGCAACACGACCGGCAGCACGTTTTCGTACTCCGGCCCGAAGTGGACGCAATCCGATGCGCCCGCGCGGAACGCCTCGAGGGCGTCCGCCTCGCGATCGCCGTCGATCACCACGATCGACGGGGGGCCGTCCGCGGGAATCGCGGCGAGTCCTCGCGCGGTCGCGTGCGCGTCCAGTCGATCGAAGAGGACCAGGTCGATCGACGGGTCGGGTACCAGCGACGACAGCTCGTCGGGTCCCTCCGCGCGCAACAACTCGACCGGGTCGCCCAGTCGCGCGAGCGCCGCCGTCGTCTCGACGGACATGGGCGCCGGTCCACCGAGGGGATCGGTCCCCGACGTCAGGACGATCACACGGATCACCCCGAGATGGGACTCGGCCCCGGAATCGGGCAGCACGCCCGCGTTCTTCCCCTGCGCTCGCTGCGACATCTGCTGCGTTCGCTGCCGAAGGGCGACCGAATGGGGTCGCGCCGACAGGAATCTCCCTCGCGTCGACCCGTCGGGCCGGCGCTTCCTGCGCGGGGGGACCTGGAATCTAGCCGATCCCCCATCGCGGGTCATCGAAGCACCCGGATCGGCTCCGGAGTCCGCCCGACGTGCCGCGAGGCAAGGCTTCGGTACACTGCGGCTGCCCCCTCCGCCAGGCGGAGTCCACCCTGCAGTCCCTGTCTCCTTCGACCGTCCTCGTCGTCGACGATGAGGAGCTGTATCGCCGCGCCATCGAGCGCATCCTGCTGAGGGTCGGCCATCAAGTCGCCACGGCCCCGGACGCCGCGGAAGCCCTGCACGTCGTTGCGAGCGAGCACATCGACCTCGTGCTCTGCGACATCCAGATGCCGGGCATCAACGGTCTCGAGCTCGTGCGTCAGATGCACGACCTCGCCCCGGACCTCCCGTGCATCGTGATGACCGGGTACAACACGCCCGAGAACTCCCTCGACGCACTCCAGGCCGGCGCGTTCTGGTACCTCGAGAAGCCCTTCGAGCAGGAGCGCCTCGACGTCGTCCGCAAGCTCGTCGACCAGGCGATCGAACACGGCCGGCTGAAGAGCGAGAACCGCACGCTCCATCGCCAGCTCCAGGCCCGCCACAAATTCGAGAACATCATCGGCAAGAGCGACAGCCTCGGCCGCACGTTGTCGATCGTCGAACGCGTCGCCGACACCGAGAGCACGGTCCTGATCACCGGCGAGAGCGGCACCGGCAAGGAGCTCGTCGCCCGCGCGCTCCACTACAACAGCGGGCGCGCCGAGCGGCCCCTGGTGACCGTGAATTGCGGCGCCATCCCGGAAGAGCTCCTCGAGTCCGAGCTCTTCGGCCACGTGAAGGGCGCCTTCACGAACGCCGTCAGTCACCGCGAGGGCCGCTTCGCCCTCGCCCACGGCGGCACGATCTTCCTCGACGAGATCGGGGACATGAGCCCGAGTCTCCAGGTGAAGCTGCTGCGCGTGTTGCAGGAGCGGACCTTCGAGCCCGTCGGCTCGTCCAAGACCCAGAAGGTCGACGTCCGCGTGATCGCTGCGACCCACCGCGATCTGCCGCGCATGATCGAGACCGGCGACTTCCGCGAGGACCTCTTCTACCGACTGAACGTCCTGCCGGTCGAGGTCCCGTCCCTGCGCGACCGGATCGAAGACCTGCCGCTGCTCGTCCATCACTTCCTGGACATCGCGCGGCAGGATCGCGGCTGCCGCGTCGCCGGCATGTCGGACGAAGCGATGCAGCGGCTCATGGACTACCACTGGCCCGGCAACGTGCGAGAGCTCGAGAACCTGATGGAGCGCTTGACCGTCCTCGTGGGCGAGGGCGACATCGAGGCCGAGGATCTGCCGGCGCAGGTCCGCGCGGAGCCGACCGCCCAGACCCTCGCGCCACGCGTCCCGTCGACGGGTCTCGATTTCAATGCGGTCGTCGCGCGCCTCGAGACCGAGCTGATCGAGCAGGCGCTGGACCATACGCACTGGAACAAGAACCGTGCGGCCGGGCTGCTCGGGCTGAACCGCACGACCCTGATCGAGAAGATCAAGAAGCGCGGCATCGTCCCGCCCGCCGAGTAGGCGCCCCCGACACCGCCTCGGGTCGGGGCCCGCCCGCGCCATTGCAGAACGAAGCAGCGCGCTGCGCTGTGAAGCGTTTTGCAATGCAAGAAATGGCGAAGCGTCGAGGCATTGACGCTTCTGCCATTCCGTCGCACGCGGCGCCGCGCAAGGCGGCGGCAACCCCGAGCAGAACCCCCGATCTCAGGCACGTGCGTTTCCTCCGGCAACGCCGGCGGTTCGCTCGACTTTCCCGAGCGCTCCTGCTGCATCGCGCATTCGAGCGCCAAAAATAGGGGGGAATCCCTAGAAAGTTTCACGCGTTGGCACGTCGCGTGCTTTCTGGTGCGTTCGTATCGCACCGCTCGCGCAACGCCGCGCGCGCCGATGCCTCGGATGCACGAGTCGCGACACCCCCATCGCGACGGAAACGGGCGGGACATGACGGAAAAGACGGTCGAGATGGGCGAAATGGAAATCATGATGCGCGACGCCCGCGAGGAGTTCGACGAAATCCCGCCTCCGCTCCGAGAGCAGATCGTCCTCGAACACACGCCGCTGATCCGATACATCGTGAACCGGATCGCCGTCCGCCTGCCCTCCCACATCGACCTCGACGATCTCCACAACACGGGCGTGATCGGCCTGATGGACGCGATCGAGAAGTACGACCACGAGAAGAACTGCAAGTTCAAGACCTACGCGGAGTTTCGAATCAAGGGCGCGATCCTCGACCAGCTCCGGTCCCTCGACTGGGTCCCGCGCTCCGTGCGCCAGAAGGGCCGCAAGCTCGAGCGCGCCTACGGGGAGGTCGAGCAGCGCCTCGGCCGCCAGGCCAGCGAAGACGAGGTCGCCGACTCCCTGGGTCTCGAGATCGACAAGTTTCACGTGTTGATCAACCAGGTGCGCGGCATCAGCCTCGTGAACCTGGAAGAGATCCGCGGTACGAACTCCGACGGCGACCGCGCCGGCACCTTCGCCGACATCATCGAGGACGTGCACTCGGAGAACCCCTTCGCCTCCCTCAAGCTGATGGAGACGAAGCACGTCATTTCGGACACCATCGGCTCGCTCCCGGAGAAGGAGCGCCTCGTGATCTCGCTCTACTACTACGAGGATCTCAACATGAAGGAGATCGGCGGGATTCTCGGCATCACCGAGTCACGCGTGTGCCAGATCCACACGAAGGCCGTGATGCGGCTGCGCTCCAAGCTCAAGGGCATGGTCGACCGCTGAGCCGGTCTCGCGCCGCTAGTCGTCCTTTTCGTAGCGGACCAGCAGGACGGTGATGTTGTCCTGACCACCGGCGCTGTTCGCCGCGTCGACGAGCCCGGAGGCCGCGGCTTCCAGGTCTTCCTCGTCAGCGACGCGCTCTGCGATCTCGTCGTCTTGGACGTGGGTCGTGAGGCCATCGCTGCACAGGACGAAGACGTCGCCCTCTTGCGGCGTCATCTCGGCGAGGTCTGGCTCGGTGCGTGGTCGGACGCCGAGGGCGCGGGTCAAGACGTGGCGGTGGGGATGCTGCGCGGCATCCTCCTCGGAGATCTCGTGTCGTCGCAGCAGCTCGCCGACGATCGAGTGATCGTCGGTGAGACCGCGGAGCCGTCCCTGTCGTAGCAGGTACGCGCGGCTGTCGCCCACGTGGGCCAGCGCGAGGCGTTCTCCGCCGAAGAGCATTCCGACGAAGGTCGTGCCCATCCCCTGGAGCTCGGTCTTGGCCTGCGCCGCGGTGAAGATCTCCCGGTTGGCGCAGGCGACGGCGTGGCGCAATCGCTCCGCCAGGCTCACGGAGGCGCCCTGCAGCGCCTCGATCGCGCGGATCGCCCCTTCGGCGGCGAGGTGGCTGGCCACCTGACCGGCCTTGTGCCCGCCCATCCCGTCGGCGACGAGGTAGAGCCCGAGCTCCGGCACGATCGCGTAGCGGTCTTCGTTCGCCTGTCGGCGCATGCCGACGTGGGTGCTCGCAGCCGAGCGAAGCAGCATGGATCTCCTCACGCCGCGCGATGCGGCTCCATTCTCGTCCTATCGGAGCGGTTCGTGAACGGCTTGACCGCGGCGGCCCGGACTTTCCGATCCGACACCGCTCCGCGAGACGCCCCCAGGTCTTGCCTCAGCGACCGGCAAAAAACCATTCAATCATGTGCAACATCGGGACGATAAGCCCATCGAGCGGTACGCTCGTTGCCGGATACGGGTCTGAAGGCCCGAATTGGGGGGGTCCAATGTCCAAAAAGCTTCTGCTGGCCGATGACTCGGTCGTGATCCAAAAGCTCGTCGGTCTCTCGTTCGCGAACGAGGACTTCGAGATCGTGTCGACCGACAACGGCGACGACGCCGTCTCGATGGCGCGCGAGATCCAGCCGGACGTCGTCCTGGCGGACGTCGTGATGCCCGGGTTGAGCGGGTACGAGGTCTGCGAAGCGATCCGACAGGATCCCGCCCTCGCCCAGACGCCGGTCCTGCTCCTGACGGGGACCTTCGAGGCCTTCGACGAGGATCGTGCGAGCGCCGCAGGCGCGAACGGCCAGATCACCAAGCCCTTCGAGGCCCAGGCCCTGGTCGAGCGCGTCAACGAGGTCATGTCGGCCCCCGTGGCCGCGCCCGAGACGCCGGCAGCCCCCGCGGACACCGTGATCGAGGCGACCGCCACGCCGATCCCGCCCGTCGGTGACGCCGACGAGACGATCGTGACGTCCCTCGGCAGCACACCCGAGTCCGCAGATCTCTTCGGCGCGAACGACGGCTCCCTCGGCGCGGACGCCGCGGCCGCCGACGCCAGCTTCGACATCACGCCGCAGCTCGACCCGAACGAAGAGAGCTCCAGCCAGCTCTTCGGCGCGCCCGGCGACGGTGCCGCCGACGTCCTCGACCAGAGCGGCGGCAGCATGGCCCTCGGACAGGCGATGTCGAGCGCCCCCGACGCGGAGGACGCGACGATCGCGGTCCTTCCGAACGAAGGGCTCCCGCCCATCGCCGACACGCCAGCCGCCCCCGCATCCGAGCCGCTCGGTTCGCCCACCTCGCCCACCTCGGCCGCGTCCTCCGACCCCTTCGAGCGACCGGCCGGCGAAGAGACGCCTGCTGATCCGCTGCCGACCGCGCGTCCCGTCGATCTCGACGCCGCGCTCGACGCCGTTCCGATCGACGAGGAGCCCACGATCCTCGTCGCCACAGACGATATCAACGCGACGACCTCTCCGAACCTGGGGGATCCGCTCGCGGACCTCGACGGGGGGCCGCCCACCGGCGGATTCGAGGACCTGACGGTCCACGTGCCCTCGGCGGACATCGATCAGGATGGCGCAACCGCGCCGACTCCGGATGTGATGGCCGACACGTCCGCGAGTCCCGATGCCACGCGCGTCGCGGACCTCGACGCTGCGCTCGCGAACGAACCGATCGCACCGGTCAGCGACGCCTTCGGTGTCGTGGAGCCGCCGGCCGCGGATGCGACCGCGGACCCGGACGCCACGATCGTCCAGATCGCCGACGACCCGGTCGTCACGGACGATCCTGCTGTCGAAGTCGGTCCGACCGCTGCCGATCCGCTCGGCCTCGCCCCGGCCAACGCGTCCGCCGACGACATGGACTTCGCGTTCGACGTCTCGGAGCAGGTCGCGGCAGATCAGAGCCAGAGCGCGAACCCGATGGACGACTCCTTCTCATCGCTGATGGACATCTCCGAGTCGGCGATCCTCCGTGCGGACGGCGGCTCGACGCCGACGCAGACGCAGACGGATGAGGCCCCCGCCCCGCCGACGCCCGCGGCCGAGACGATCGTCGCTGGCTACGACGTGTCTTCGAGTGACATCGCGACCGCGACCGCGCCGGACGCCGCCGCAGACGCGACGCCGCCGCCGGTCCCGGAGCCCGAGCCCCTGATCGAGGTGCCCGAACTCCCGCAGGCCTATCAGCCGGAGCCCGCGACCGACGCGGACGCCGAGCCGATCACCGGCAGCCCCGATCTCTTCGACGACCTCGCGACCGGATCTGCGCTCGACGAAGTGCAGTCTTTTGGTGAGGCGCAGCCGCTCGACGAGGCGCCCGCCTTCGACACCTTCAGCTCCGCGGGCGACATCGATCCCGGCGACGCCTTCGACGCCGGGACGGCCGTCGACCCGGGCGACACGTTCGGCTCGGCCGGGGACCCCGAAGTCGGCGACGACCTGCTCGCCACCGAACTCTCGGTCGACCTCGGCGACGAGAGCGATGCCGGAGACCACGAGCCCATCGTGGCGCCGATCGAGGTCCGCGAGGCCGACGAAGCGTTCTCGATCGGCAGCGCGCCGAGCGAGCCCGACGCCGACCGCCCGATCGCCGATCTCTCGCCGATCATGGAGCAGCGCATCCACGAGACCCTCGAGAAGGTCGCCTGGGAGGCCTTCTCGGATCTCTCCGAGTCGATCGTCAAGCAGGTGATCGGCCGCGTCGAGCAGATCGCCTGGGAGGTGATCCCCGAGATGGCGGAGACCCTCGTCCGCGAGGAGATCCGCAAGATGAAGGGTGACGACGACTGAGCGGACGGCCACCCGCCGCCCGGGACCACGCCCTGCGATAGACTCCGCGCCCGATCGATCCCGATCACTGCGCCCGGAGAGCGACCCGCCGTGTCCCCCGAGAACAAGTCCGTCGCCCCGCCGCCGGTCGACGACTGGTCGGTCCTGCTGGATCTCGCCCTCTCCGAGGACATCGGCGCCGGCGACCTCACCAGCGCGCTGACCGTCGACGCGGATCGCGAAGGTCGCGCGCGCATCGAAGCCCGGCAGGACCTCGTGGTCTGCGGGTTGCCGATCGCGCAGGAGGTCTTCCGCCGCGTCGATCCCGCCCTCGAAGTCGTCGTGGTCGACGGGATCGCGGACGGCGTGCGCGCCGACCCCGGCGCCCCGCTCCTGCGCATCACCGGTCGTTATGCCTCGATCCTGACCGCCGAGCGCACCGCCCTCAACTTCATGGGTCGACTCTGCGGCATCGCGAGCCAGACCCGGCGGCTCGTCGACGCGGTGGCCGACACCGGGGTGGATCTCGTCGACACCCGCAAGACGACCCCGGGATGGCGCCTGCTCGAGAAGTACGCGGTCGCCGTCGGCGGGGCCGTGAATCACCGGATCGGGCTCTTCGACGCGCTGCTGGTCAAGGACAATCACATCGCCGCCGCCGGTGGGCTCGACGCCGCCGTCGAGCGCGCGGTCCAGAAGGCGCCGGCGGGCGTGCCGGTCCAGGTCGAGGTGGAGAGCGAAGCCGCCGCGGCCCGGGCGATCGAGCTCGGCTGCACGTTCCTGCTCCTCGACAACCTCGACCCCGACACCATTCGCCGCATCGTGGCTCGACACGGCGGCGACGTCGTCCTCGAAGCGTCGGGCGGCATCCACGAGGGCAACCTGCGCGCCTACGCAGAGACCGGGGTGGCGCGCATCTCGATGGGCGCCCTCACCCACTCCGTCGTGTCCGCGGACGTGGCCCTCGAGGTCGATCTGCTGCCCAGCGAGGCGCGCGGAGCGTGAGCGGCGCAGAAGAAGTCCTCGCCGCTCTGCACGCCGCCGGCGATGCGCCGCTCTCGGGCGAAGCGCTGTCGAGCGAGCTCGGCGTGACCCGAGCGCAGGTGTGGAAGCACGTCGGCGCGCTCCGCAAGCGCGGCTACGCCATCGAGGGCGAGCGCGGCGGCGGCTATCGCCTGACGGGCATCCCCGACCGGCTCTTCGCCGACGAAGTCCAGCGCGACCTCGACACGCGCTGGGTCGGACACACCTACGAACACCTCGAGGACACGGACTCCACGAATCGGGTCGCCTTCGATCTCGGTCGCGCGGGCGCACCAGCCGGTGCCGTCGTCGTCGCGGAGGCGCAGACCGCGGGACGCGGCCGCCTCGGGCGCAGCTTCTATTCGCCGCCCCATCAGAACCTCTACACGTCCGTGCTCCTGCGTCCAACCGGATCGATCGCCGACGCGCCGACCCTCATCTTCTGCGGGGCGGTCGCGGTCGCCGAGAGCGTCGCGACCTTCCTCGGCGACGACGACGCGGTCGAGATCAAATGGCCGAACGACGTCCTGATCCGACGCCGCAAGACCTCCGGCATCCTGATGGAGAGCAGCGCCGAGGGCACGCGGATCGCCTTCGCGGTGCTCGGCATCGGCGTGAACCTCAACGTCGATCGGGAGACCTTTCCGGACGAGTTCCGACCCCACGCGACGAGCCTGTCGAGCGAGCTCGGCCGGCCGGTCGATCGGGCGGCGTTCACGCGCTGTCTCTTCGAGCGCCTCGAGCGCCAGCTCGACCTGCACGCCGCCGGCGGCTTCGACGCGGTGCGCCCACGCTTCGAGGCCTTCTTCCGCATGACCGGCGAGCGGATCGGCGTCGACGAGATCGGCGCCTCGCGCCGGGAGGGCGTGGCCCTGGGCATCGCCCCGGACGGCGCCCTCGAGATCGAGCTCTCGGAGGGCCCCCAGGTCGGCGAGCGGGTCCGGGTGATGGCCGGGGACGTCACGCTGGCGAAGCCCACCCCGGACGCGCGATGATCCGGCCGCGGCGCCGGAATCGCGCCACCGCACCCACCCGAAAGCCCCTCCCCGCGAGAGGAATCCAGCCGTGAGTTCCCCCGTTCTACTCGTGATCGACGTCGGCAACACGAACGTGTCCCTCGGCGTGTACGACTACGACGAGTCCGGCGAGGGCAGGCTCTCCCAGCATTGGCGAGTGTCGACCCACCGCGAGCAGACGTCCGACGAGCTCGTCGTGTCCCTGTCCGCGCTCTTCGGGACGGAAGGTCGGCGGACGGACGAGATCACCGACGTGATCCTGTCGAGCGTGGTGCCCCCGGTCGTGCCGATCTGGGAACGCGTCTCGTCGAAGCTTTTCGGTCAGCCTCCGCAGATCGTCGGTCCCGGCATGCGAACCGGCATGCCCGTCCGCTACGAGAACCCGCACGAGGTCGGCGCCGACCGGATCGTCAACGCCGTCGCGGCGTTCGAACTCTTCGGCGGACCGATCATCGCGGTCGACTTCGGAACGGCGACGACCTTCGACTGCATCTCCGAGCGCGGGGAATATCTCGGCGGCGTGATCACACCCGGCATCCACATCTCGATGGAGGCCCTCTTCGAGCGCGCGTCGAAGCTCCACCGGGTCGAGATTGCGCGACCGAAATCCGTCATCGGTCGAACGACCACCGGCGCACTGCAATCGGGCCTCCTCTACGGCTACTCGGGTCTCGTCGACTCGATGATCGGCCGGATCCGCGAGGAGCTCGGCGCCGACGCTCGGGTGATCGCGACGGGCGGCCTCGCACGTCGCATCGCCGAGGAGAGCAAGGCGATCGACCAGGTCGTGCCCTTCCTGACCCTGGACGGTCTGCGAATCCTCTTCGAGAAGAATCGCAGCGAGGGTTGACCCCCCCGCCATCAAGTCCGGTTCTTGCCTGACCGATGCACTCTGCGGATGAATACGCCGCACGGGTCCGCCTGCGGCGTGCGTGATTCGATCGCTCCCTCGGAGCGCCCGGACAGGAGTGACGCGCGTTGTCGAATGCCCCGCAGGACTCGAGCCCCGGCCCGTCGTCGGTCAAGGTGAAGCTCACGCTCTCCGCCCAGGCGGAGAAGTACGCGCGCCGCGACGCGCCCCTCGAAGCGCGCCAGATGGCGGCGCGCGGCGCCCTGCCCCTCGAGCCGATCGAGCTGGCCACCGTGCTCTTCGTGCTGGCGAACGATGCCGACGCCTCGGTCAAGGACACGGCGCGCACGAGCCTCGAAGAATTGCCCGAGCACGTGCTCGGCACCGTTCTCTCGGGCCCGGCCCATCCCGCGCTGCTCTCCTTCCTCGGTCGCGTGCACGAGGAGAACGAATCGTGGTGCGAAGCGCTCGCGCTCAACGCCGCGACCGATGACGCGACGATCGCCTGGCTCGCCTCGCTGCCCCACAGCCGGGTCGTCGATATCATCAGTCAGAATCAGGAGCGCATGATGCGCTGCGAGGAGATCGTCGACGCCCTGGGCGCGAACCCGCTCACGGGTCGAGCGGTCATCGAGCGGATCCTCTCGTTCCTCGGCCTCGAGGAGCGCGAGACGACCGACGAGGAGGAGATCGACGAGTCGGAGGCGGAAGCCGCGGTCCTCGAGATGCTCGGTGAGGACATGAGCGACGTCGCCAAGCTCCTGGCGCAGGAGTCCGAGGACGACATCGAGGACGAAGAGGTCGAGGGAAGCCTCTACGCCGCGGTCCAGAAGATGACCGTGATGCAGAAGATCAAGCTCTCTCGCGTCGGCGGCAAGGAAGCGCGCGCGCTCCTCATCAAGGACCGCAACAAGATCGTGTCGACGTCCGTGCTCGGCAGCCCGAAGATCACCGAGACCGAGATCATCGGATTCACGCAGAACCGCTCGATCGGAGAAGAGCTGCTCCGGATCATCTCCGGGAACCGGGACTGGACGAAGAACTATCAGATCAAGGTCGCGCTGGTCACGAATCCCAAGACGCCGCAGCCGGTCGCAATCAAGTTCATCAACTACCTGCAGGACAAGGATCTGCGCTCGCTCATGAAGAGCAAGGACGTGTCGAGCAACATCAGCGCACAGGCTCGACGGATCCTCACGAAGAAGGGAAAGGTCTGATGTCGGACGGAACGAACCGAGTGATGGAGGCCGCCTGATGTCCGAGGTCAACGCACGCATCCTGCTCTGGGGCATCGCCGGGTCCGGCAAGACCACGACCCTCGAGACGATCCACGCGAAGCTTCGCGACGACCTGCGCGGGGATCTGCGTCGGGAACCGACGCGACTCGATCCGACCGTCCACTACGAGGCCCTGCCGATCACCCTCGGCGAGGTCGGTGGGGTCGGTACGCAGATCGAGCTGATCGCGGTGCCGGGCGCGGAAGACCAGGCGATGACCCGCAAGCAGCTGCTCGACGAGGTCGACGGCATCGTGCTCGTCCTCGACTGCTCGCCTGAGCGCATCCGGGACAACGGCCCTGCCCTCGAGGAGCTCCGGCAGTCCCTCGCCGCCTACGGCCGACGCGTCGACGCGTTCCCGATCGTGCTCCAGTACAACAAACGCGACGTCGCGGACCCGTTCGCGATCGAGGATCTCCACCGCCAGATCGGGCTCGACCAGGCCGCCGTCTTCGAGACGATCGCGACCACGGGCCACGGCATCCTGCCCACCCTCACCACGATCTCGAAGCACGTCGTCCGCGCGCGCCGCGGCGGCAGCGGCGAGATCGATGCCGAGACCGCAGCGGCGGCCGCCGAGGGGGCGGCCGTCCCGGAAGCGCCGGCCCCGCCCCCGGAACCGCCGGTCGTGGCGCCGGAAGAGCTCAGCCTCGACGTGATGCCCGAGACGATTCTCGACGAGATCGAGCCGCTCGATGAAGTAGAGCCCCTCGAAGCGGTCGAGATCGACGCCGATCCGAACGAGACGTCGACCGCGGAGCTGCTCGAGTCGGCGATCCTCGCCGAGGGTGAGGAGCAGAACTTCCAGACGCTCGGCGCGCTCGAGGTCGACCTCGAGCGCGATGCGCCGCCGTGGGCGGATGAAGAGGACGCGGCGAAGCCGGCTCAGGGTTCGCTCCGGGTCGTCTCCGTCGGTCAGGCCACGGTCGAAGCCGACGGCGGCGTGCGTCTGCCGCTCGTGGTCGGGGATGAAGACGGCAGCTCCCGCAGCGTCGTGCTCTCGCTGCGACTCGATGCCTTCACCACCGAGGACGACGAAAACTGATGCGCGATCTGCTCGCGAACCGGAGCCCGGCCTGATGCGCCGCCGGCTTGGCATCTGGGGCGCCAGCGAGGAGTCCCTGCGACTCCTGCGGCTCCTGTCGGGCAATCCCGCGGTCGAGGTCACCCGGATCTATGACCGCAGCGCGTCGGAAGCGCTCGAACGCGCTCGATCCCTCGGCACCGCCCTGGCCCACGCCGTCGCGCCGCTTCTAGTCGACGACCGAGCGGCGTTCTTCGCCGAGCAGGACTTCGACGCGATCATCGACTCCAGCGGCGACTTCGCGAGCCACGTCCCCGCCGGCCCGCGCACTGCACTCCAGGTCGTGACGCCTCTGACCGCGCGACTGCTCTGGGGCTACGGCGTGGCGCCGCGCGACCGCAAGGCCGAGCTCCTCCAGGCCCTTCACGAGGTCGTCGAGAGCGTCGACCTCACGGTCGAGGCGGACGAGCTCTTCGAACGCATGCTCGAGATCGCGGTCGGCGTGACCAGCGCCGAGGGCGGCAGCTTGATGCTGCTCGATCCCGCCGCCGGTGTGCTTCGGATCCGGGTCGCACGCGGGGTCGAACCGGAGCTGTGGCCGAAGATCCGGGTGGCGCTCGGCCAGGGCATCTCGGGCCGCGTCGCGGCCGAGGGCCGACCGATCCACATTCGAGGCCGCGCCGACGCCGCGAACTGGGATCTGGTCCGCGAGCGCGTCGACGTCGAGTCCGCGCTCTGTGTGCCGCTGATCCATCACGGCAAGGTGCTCGGCGTCCTGAACGTCCATCACTCGCGCCGCGCCGACGTGTTCTCCGACGACGACCTCCAGTTCATGGAGCAGCTCGCGAGTCTCGACGCGCAGATCATCGCCCGCGCCCAGGAGCACGAGAGCCTGCGCACCCAGGCCGCGCGCTACGACGCCGTGCGCGAGGTCCAGCGCATCCTGCGCGGCCCGGCGATCCTCGCCGACCGCCTCGAGGAGTTCTGTCGCTTCGTCGCCGAGCGCGCCAGCAAGGGCATCGCCCAGCTCTATCTCCGGGAGGCCGACGGCGGCCTGCGCATGGCCGCCACCTCCCTCGCCGGCGGTGGCTTCGGCGGTGAGTACCGCCTCGAGTCCGGCGTGGGCGTCGACGGCGACGCGATCCGACATCAGCGCGCCGCGGTCCTGCGACACGAAGACGGTCGAATCGGGTATGCCGCCCTGCCCCTCGTCGCGGGCAGTCAGCTCGTCGGCCTGCTCTCGCTCCAGACCGGCCGCACCGGCGAACAGGACCGGGGCACCCTCGAGAGCTGGCAGGAGATCGCCGCCGCCGCGGCGGACACGATCGCGCGGAGCGACCGAGAGGCGCGCATGGCCAGCCAGGCCGAGCGCATCAACGCCATCAACGAGACCTCGATCCGGATGCTGTCGTGCACCGAACCCAACGAGGTCGCACGTCTGGCCACGTCGTCCGCGTCGATGATCCTCGAAGCCGACCACGCGATCCTGCGACTCCAGGATCCGACGACCCGACGTTATTCGATCCGCTCGTATTTCGGTGCCGCGGACGGTGCCGCCCAGGAGGCGCTCTTCCGCCTCGACAAGGCGGTGACCGTGGACGCGATCCGCCGCCGCGCGCCGCACCTGACCCAGGACGCGAGCCTCGACCCGAACCTGGGCGAGCACGTCGACGAGATGCGCTCGGTCCTGTCGGCACCGCTCAAGCGGAACGGCGAGGTGATCGGCTCGCTCTCGATCTACGACAAGGTCGCCCTCGACCGCTTCTTCGCGAGCCGCTTCGACGACGAGGACCTGCAGGTCTTCGGACGCTTCGTCTCGTACGTGGAGCGGGCACTCGACCACGCGATGAGCCATCGCGAGAACAAGCAGAACCGGAACTTCGACGACGAGACGGGACTCCCCAACGCGGGCTACCTGGACAAGCGACTCGCGGAGGAGATCGCGAGAGCCGCAGGGCGTGAGAACGCGCTCGCGCTCTGTATCTGCAAGCTCGAGAACCGCGCGGAGCTCACCGCCGAGGCCGGGGCCGCCCAGGTAGGGCGCGTGATCCAGCTCCTCGCGGAGGCGCTCCAGACCCACCTGCGCGAGTTCGACGTGCTCGCACGCATCGACCGCGACGAGTTCGCGGTGCTGATGCCCGAGCCCGGACGCACCCCCGGCGAGCGGGTCTTCGAGCTCGCCCGCGCGGTCGCGGACGTCGTGTCGAAGGACGAGGCGCTGAACCAGCCCGTCCGGATCGGCCTGGCGTTCGGGTACGGCGTACACCCGGCCGACGGGGACGAGCGCGAAACCCTCGTCACGCACGCGCGCGAGCCGCGCATTCGGATGGTGTAGGCGAGCGGCGGACGCACGTTTCCGTACGTTCTCCCCATGCACCCGACGCCCACGCCCGCACGATCCGCGTACGCGCGCGCCCTCGCCGCCGCGTGCAACACGATCGGTCCGGCGATCGAGCAGGCGTTCGCGGCCGTGCCTCGCGAGGCGTTCCTTCCCCCGCCGCCCTGGCGAATGCCGAGCGCCGACGGCGATGAGATCACCAGCGACCCCGACGATCTCCATCGCGATCGGCTGGTCGCAATCGATCCGAGCCGCGGGCTCAACAACGGTGCACCGAGCCTGTGGGCTGGCGTCTACGATGCGCTCGCGATCCAGCCGGGCCAGCGCGTTGCTCATCTGGGCTGCGGCGCCGGCTACTACTCCGCGATCCTCGCCGAGCTCGTCGGTACATCGGGACGTGTGACCGCCGTCGAAATCGACCCCTCGCTCGCCGACCGCGCGCGCTCGAACCTCCGCGACTGGTCCCACGTCGAGGTCCGACCCGGATCCGCGATCGACCACCCTCGCGAGCCCGTCGACGTCATCATCGTGAACGCGGGCGCGACCCGGATCCACGCAGGCTGGCTCGAAGCACTGACACCAGGCGGCTCGCTCTACGTCCCGCTCACGTCGTCGCCGAAGGACCCGGAAGGCGAAGCTCTCGGCATCGGAATCGGCCCGGGCGTCGTGCTCCGGCACTCCGCGCCCGACGGGATCGAAGCGCGGACGCTGGACGTCGTCGGCATCTACCCGCTCGTCGGCGCGCGCTCGCGCGAGGAGGACGCCGCGATCCACCGCGCGCTGTCGCGAGGCGCGGAAGCGGCGAGACGGGTCGCGAGCTACCGGACCGACGTCCATCCGGAGAGTCCCGAGTGCTGGCTGCACCTGCACGACAGCTGTCTCTCGTACCGGCGACTCGAAGGCGGCTCGGCCTAGCGACGCGACGCGGTGTCACAAATCGCTCGGAGCGTGTGCCCACGACCTCATGCGCGGTGGTAGGCACGGGTCTAGCCCACGCAGGTTCGTTTCTGACGGATGACCGGCATTCTCGGAAATCGCGGCCGCGATTTCGGGGGATGGGCGTAGGCTGGAATCACCGGTCGAAAGCGTGGGCGGAGGAGACCGAATAGAGAAGAGAGCCGTGGCCCTTCAGGCCGGACTCCTTGATGAACGCGGCGATGTCAGGTCATCGCGGCACGATCTCCTCCGCCCCCACCGCCGCCCTCTTCGGGCACGGCGGTCGGCGCAGCCGGCGGCTGACGAAGACGCCTTCCATGTAGGCAGTTCCGTCAACCCCGAAGGTTGAAGATTTGGTCGAAG
>CAZAUR010000036.1:0-36491 GCA_964488255.1 uncultured Spirochaetaceae bacterium
CGTGGACGAGATTACCGTTGGAGAGCAGGACCGGATAGCGCATGTCTTCGGCGGTAATGGTGGTGGTGTAGCGGGACATGATGTCCGGCCGATCGAGGAAATACGTGATGCGACGGAACCCCATCGCCTCGCACTGGGTGCAGAAGTTCCCGCTCGACTTGTAGAGCCCCGAAAGCGCAGTGTTCGTCTCAGGGTGAATCGACACGAGCGTGCGCAGCTCGAAGCGCGCCGGCGGCGAATGGATCGTGAGGCGATCCCCCTCGATCTGGTACGCGGAATCGACGAGCGGCTCCCCGTCGATCGCGATCTCCCTCAGATCGAGCGACTCGCCGTCGAGGACGAGCGGAGGCGTCTCGCCTGGCGGCACATCCCCCCGACGCCGCATGAAAAGCCGCGCCTCGACCGTCGTCTCGTCCTCGCCGAGATCGAAGGCGAGGTCGACGGTGTCGATCAGGTAGTCCGGCACGCGGTAGCTGCTGCGCAGAACGGCTTCGGGCTTGCCCTCGGTCATCGAATCCCCCCAAGTTTCCGCGCGCAAAGTAGAAATTGGCGGTTGGGGGTGCAAGGCAGTAGCTTGCTCGAACGCGAATGGAGGGGCGTGTGAGGGGCGGTGCTCGATTCCAGAGGGGCGGATCCGGGTCCCCCGTCCAGGCGCTTCTGATCGCGCTGGGCGCTGTCGCGGTCCTCCTCGGTGGCTGCGCGACGGGCGAATTCGCTGCCTACGACGGCCCTCCGCTCCGGGTCGGCGTGTCCCCGGACTATCCGCCGGTCATCTTCGAGCACGACGGAACGATCGTCGGGATCGAGGCGGACCTCGCACGGCGCACCGGCCACGCCCTGCGCAGACCGATCGAATTCGTGCGCATTCCCTTTCCGGATCTGCTCGACGCCCTCGAAGCCGGAGAGGTCGACGTCGTGATGAGCGGGCTGTCGATCACCCCCGAGCGCGCGGAGCGCGTGCGTTTCACGTCCCCCTACATGGAGGTCGGGCAGCTCGCGCTGATCCGGAAGCGCGACATCGCCCGCTTCGGCCGCCGCGGCACGATCCGCCGCGTCGGCGCCCGCGTCGGCTACGAGCGCGAGACGACCGGCGAGCGCTACGTCGCGGAGGCCCTGCCCTTCGCCCAGAGCTTCGCCTTCGACTCGGTCGAGGCCGGACTGCGCAGCCTGCGTGCCGAGCGCATCGACTTCTTCGTGCACGACGCGCCGACGGTCTGGCAGCTCGCGGGCAGTCTCGACCACCCGGACCTCCACGGTCTCTATCGGCCGCTCACGGAGGAAGAGCTCGCCTGGGCCGTGCGGCGCGAGGACGACCAGCTGCGCGCGGTGCTCGACGCGACCCTCGCCCATTGGCGACGCGAGGGATTGATCGAGCCGATCGTGCAGCGTTGGATCCCCGTGCGGGTCACGCAGCGCTAGGCGGAGCGTCGCCTACCTCTTGCGGTACTTCATCGCCTGACGCGCGAGCGTCCGGATGATGCCCGCGGTCGGATGACTCTTGCGCGCCGCCTCGAGCAGACGCATCGCCTCGCGTCCCTTCTTCCGCTCGAGAAGAATCTCGACCGCACCGACCCAGGCCTCGAGCTCCGCGGGCGCGACCCGGCAGGCTTCCTTGTAGAGCCCGAGGGCCGCCTTCGGATGTCCGCGCAGCCGCTTGTGGTCGGCCTCGGCGAGGAGCGCCGCACCGAGCAGGCGCGAGAGTCCACGCCGATCGGGGTCGAGCTTCGCGAGCGCGCGGACCGCGGCGAGCGCGGCCTCCGGCTGCGCGTGCTCGAGGCGCTGCTTCGTCGCGGCTTCGAGGGCGTTCGCGTAGGTCGGCCGCGCCTCGCCCTGGAAGCGCGCGGAGTCGACCTTCGACAACGAACCCAGACTGCGCAGCGCCGCCTCGGGATCTCGCCCCGAGAGCTGCGCCTCGGCCTGGCCGTGCCACGCAGAGGCGTTCCGCGAATCTACCCGGAGCGCCTCGCCGAAATGCTGCTTGGCCGCGCGCCAGTCGCCCGTCTCGAGGGCCGTCCATCCGAGCTCCGTCAAAGTGGGCGGCGGACCGCTCGCGCAGCCGGCGACGAACGCGCCGAGAACGAGACACAGCCAGAGATGCGAGACGCGGACGACACGGGGCGACATGGGCGGTCCTCCTCCGGACGAGGCCGGTGCCCCCTCATCGGCCTCGCGACGGAGGCGCTTGAGGCGCTCTAGATGGCGGACCCCGCGCGGCCTCAGGCGCCCGGCGTCTCCAGCAGCCGCTCGAAGATGCGCACCATCGTCTCGACCTCGTCGATGGGCACGAACTCCCGCGACGTGTGGGCGACGTCGATCGAGCCGGGACCGAGCACGATGCCTGGCAGGCCCGCACGCCCGAAGACGCCTGCGTCGGTGCCGAAGGCCACGTGGGTCGGCCCCGCGGAGAGCCCCTCCGCCTCGAGGGCCGCCGCGGTCCGCCGCGCCGCCACGTCGTCGGCGTCGGTCTCGAGCGGCGGCTTCTCTTCCGTGCAGGACTCCACGACCACGTCGCCGGCGAGGCCGGCGTCCTCGAGGGCGGCCGCGACCTGCTGCTGAACGCTCTCCGCGGTCTCGTCGGGCAGCGTCCGGCGATCGATCCAGACCCGCGCTTCGTCGGGCACGATGTTCGGTGCCTGACCGCCGCGGACGACGCCGACGGAGAGCGTGGCCGGACCGAGCTGCGGGTGCGGTCGGGTCGTGAAGACGGCCGCGCTCTCTTCGATCGCCAGGATCGCGCGGGCCAGCAGGAGGATCGCATTGCGGCCCTGGGTCGGGTCCGAGCTGTGGCAGGCGCGCCCCTTCGCGCAGAGCCGCGCATGGACCACGCCCTTGTGCGCATTGATCAGTTGCAGGTCCGTCGGCTCGGTTGCGAGCACCCAGTCCGGCCGGCGGTCGCCCAGGTGGTCGAGCACGTCCTGCACGCCCAGGCTGCCGAGCTCTTCGTCGGCCTCCCCGACCACGATCACGCTGCGTCGGAGCGTGCCGCGTTCGAGCACCCGCTCCAGGGCTTCGAGCAGCGCCGCCATGCCGGCCTTCGTGTCGCAGGAGCCGCGACCTAGCAAGCGCCCGGCCTCGATGACCGGATCGAAGGGATCGATCTCCATTCCGTCGACCGGGACGGTGTCGATGTGGCTCGCGACCAGCAGGGTCTCGGCATCGCCCCCCGCCACCGCTTCGGCGACGACGCTCGTGCGTCCGCCCTCCCCCATCAGCACGGCGTCGAGACCGAGTCGGCGCAGCTTCTCCGCGAGATGCTCGGCGACCGCGTGCTCCCCCACGATCTCCGCCGGAATGTCGTCGCGCCCCATCGGATTGACCGAAGGAATCGCGACGAGGTCGCGCAGGTGGCGGATGCTGGGCGAGAGATCGGGCATGGTTTCGACTCCGGAGGCAGTCTATCCGTCAGCCCGACCCGGCGCCCGAGCGAACGCTTCGCATCTGCGACAAGATGGGCCGCCCGGACCCGGACGCGGTCGGGCGAACGGGAGATCGATGCAGCGCGGCGCGATGATGATGGTCCTGTCGGCGCTCGCGTTCAGCGCGATGACCGCGCTCGTGAAGCTCGCTGGCGAGCGCTTGCCCAGCCAGGAGCTCGTCGTCGCCCGCGCGATCGTGAGCCTCGTGCTCAGCTGGTCCCTGCTGCGAAGCGCCCGGGTCTCGCCCTGGGGCGAGGATCGGCGCTGGCTCTGGCTACGCGGCCTGCTCGGCTTCGCGGGACTCTCGTGCGTCTACGGCGCGGTGACGCACCTGCCCCTCGCGGAGGCGACGGTGCTCCAATACCTGCACCCGCCGATCACCGCGCTCCTGGCGGGCGTCTTCCTCAAGGAAACGGTCTCGCCCCGGGTCGCGCTCGCGACCGTCGCCAGCCTGACGGGTGTCGTCTGCGTCGCGAAGCCGGCCTTCGTGTTCGGCAGCGCCGCAGCGAGCCTCGATCCCTTCTGGGTCGCGGTCGCGATCGGCGGCGCGGCCTTCAGCGCAGGCGCCTACGTCGTGGTCCGCAAGCTCTCCCGCCAGGGAGAGGACCCGCTGGTGATCGTCTTCTACTTCCCGCTCGTCACCCTGCCCGCGGCGCTGCCGACCATGTGGCCGGACTTCGTGATGCCCCGCGGCAGTGAGTGGTTGCTCCTGCTGGGGATCGGGATCGCGACGCAGATCGGCCAGGTCAGCCTCACCCGCGGCCTCGCCGTCCTGCCGGCCGCGCACGGGACGGCGCTGTCCTACCTGCAGGTCGTGTTCGCCGCGGTTCTGGGCGCGCTCGTCTTCGGGGAACGACCGGACGGGTGGTCGATCGTCGGGGGCGCCCTGGTCATCGGCAGCGCATTCTGGCTGGCGCGCGCGCCGTCACCGTCGTCCGCCTAACGCGTCTCGGCGATCCAGCGGGCGCCCGCGCTCCAGAGCGCGTCGCGAATCGGTCCGACGAAGTCGGCCTCGCGATACGTGCGCGGCAGGAGTCCTTGCGCGCCGGCCTCCTTGGCATCCCGGCGCAGCTCGGGATCGGCGTGGTCGCAACAGACCAGGAGCGGCAGCTCCGAGGTCGCGACCTCACTGGCGATACGTTGCGTGACGTCGAAGCCGTCGAGGCCTGCGAGCGTGTCGGAGACGAGGACGCAGTCCGGCGCGTCTTCGACGGCCCGCTGCAATCCGGCGAGCGCGTCGCGCGCCTCGATCACTTCGAGACCTTCGCGTTCCAATGTGCAACGCGCCCAGGCGCGGAAATCGGGACTGTCATCGATCAGCAGTACGCGCGGCATGTCCGGTCTCCAGCCGAGAGGGAGGCTCCCCCCGGTGTTGCCGTTCTCATCGGCGATTGCGCGAGATGCCTGACGGAGAATTCCGGACGCAGGCGAACTTTCTTGGAGCTGCTCGGGGTTTCACCCGGGGTGAACCCTTGAGATCTCCGGAGTGCCGCGTGGAACGACCCACTCGGAGATCGACCGGACGAGCGCCGACGTGATCCGAAGTCGGCCGCAGGCAATCGCCCGACACCGGGATGAAACGGCCGCCGAACGGTCGCGTTTCGAACCGAAACGCGCCGTGACCTCCGTCCCGTCAGCACCCGGCGGATCAGAGTCGCGCGTGCCGCAGCTCCGTCTCGAGAACGGCGACGCAACCGATGCCCTCGAGCGCGTCGATCACGCGCTGGGTCGTGGCCTTCTCAACCAGGACCTTGACCGAGAGCCAGGCCTCGTCCTGGAGAGGCGTGATCGTCGGCGACGAGAAGCCGGGCGTGATGGCGCTGGCTTCCTCGATCCGGTCCGCCGGGCAGTTGTACTCGAGCAGCGTGTAGCGCGACGCGGCCAACACACCGTCGATCCGGCGGAGCAGCTGGTCGCGGAGATCGGTATCCCGCGGCGACGCGCCGCCGATCAGCACCGCCTCCGCGTCGAGCACCTTCTCGAGCTCGACGAGGTCGTTCTCGACCAGGCTGTTGCCGGTCTCGACGATCTCGACGATGCCGTCGACGAGACCGAGGAGGACCATCACCTCGACGGCCCCCTGGATCTCGACGACGCGCACGTTCTCCGCCCCGATCGCGGCGAAGTGATCCCGCGCGAGATTCACGAATTTCGCGCCGACGACCCTTCCCGCGAGCTCGGCGGAGCTCGAGTAGGGCGCATCCTTGTGCACGGCGACCGAGAGGCGGCAGCGTCCGAAGCCGAGCCGGCGGTGCTCGACGACATCGACCCGCTTCTCGAGGACCTGGTCGCTGCCCGTGATGCCGAGATCGACCACGCCCTCCGCGACGAGGACCGGAATGTCGGCGGTGTTCGTGAAGATGATGCGGATGCCCGTGTCGGAGCAGACCGAGAAGAGGCGGCGGCCGGAGACGCGGAACCGCAGGCCGGCCCGTTCGAGGGTCTCGAGCGCGGCGTCCCGCAGACGTCCCTTCGAAGGGACCGCGATCCGGAGTCGTTCGTCGGGAATCATCGCTCCACTTCCTCTGCGTCGAGCGCCGTGCCGCGCGCGGCCTTCTCATCGAGTCCGCCGATCCCGAAGCGACGACCGAGCTCCGCGAAGATCGTCGCCGGAGCGACCCCTCGCGCGGCGAGGCCGACCCAGAGATGGAAGAGCAGGTCCGCGGCTTCATGGGCGAGGGCTTCGTCGCTCTCGCGTCGCCCCGCTTCGATGACTTCTCGCGCCTCTTCGCGAAGCTTGGCCCCGATCGCGTCCCAGCCGCCGTCGAGCAACTGCACGACGTAGGAGCCCTCCGGCCGCTCGTCGCGGCGCGCACACACGACCTCGTAGAGTCGCTCGAGGATCTCGGCTTCGGCGTCGCTTGCCATGTCCGCTCCGGGCGCGTCCGCGCCGGTCGAGAGGCGTCCCCGCCCTGGGTGACGCACCGGTTTCGATCGACCGCGACCTCGCGCGGCGTTCGGGGCGCGGGAGTCTAGGCCAATTCCCCGCGTCGGCGACCGATTCCGGGCTTCACGGACGACCGGCGAGGGCGCTGCAACCGACGGGCTCGAGGCGAGCCGCTGTGCCGGCGCGGCGCCAGCCCGTCGACTCATCGAACACGTCGGCGTAGAGCGCACATCGCTCGTCGAGCGCGATCAGCGGATCCCCCGCGAGTCGCGACGCGATCGCCTCGCGATCGAGGCGAGTGGCAGCCATCCGCGGCCCCCCGCTCCCCTCGTCGTCGAGGAGCAACCAACGCCCGCCGACGTCGCCCTCGCCCGCCGACCAGGGCTGCCATTCGGGGAGGTCGCCGCGCGTTCCCCGCCCCGGCCGGCCGTCGCGAGCGAAGGCCGCCCAGTAGGCGCGGAGGCGATCGCCCAACGCGTCCTGAACGCCCCGGGCCTCGTCGCGATAGAGCGCGCGCGACATCACCGGACTGCCCACGTCGTAGGTGCCGAAGAGGAGCGGGAGTTCGAGGCCGTGCCCCGCCCCGAGCAGGACGGCGAGGTCCTGGCCGAGGATCGTCGGCAGCCCGTCGTAGTCGAAGCGATACGCGAAGAGTGCTTCGTGTCCGGCTCGCCGCATCGCGCCGAGGGGCGCGTTCACGCCCTGCACGATGCGTCGATCGGAGAGCAGCCGAGCGCGTCGTTCGTAGTCATCGCGGTCGCGGATGCGAAAGAGGAGCCCGAAGCGGCGATGGACGTGGTCCGGATCCAGGGCCAGGAAGAGCTTCCATTCGTCGCGGGTCGCTCCGGCGAGGACCGGTACGTGGTGAAAACGACCGACCGACAGCGCCTCGAGCCAATCTTCCTTCGGCAAGAGCGACCCGTCCCGGATCGGCTTCGGCATGCGGAGGCGCAGTCCCCCCTCCTCGTCGCGGTAGGCGAGCATCACCTCCCGCGCATCGCGTGCGCGCAGGAACGCGAGCAGGTCCTCGGGCGGCAGACCGTCGGCGTAGTCGCGGGCCGCGGCCGCGTCGGGCACGGCGCCGGCGTCGACGAAGAGCTGCGCGACCACCCG
Organism: uncultured Spirochaetaceae bacterium; assembly: GCA_964488255.1. GTDB lineage: Bacteria > Myxococcota_A > UBA9160 > UBA9160 > UBA4427 > UBA4427. The sequence continues at coordinate 7,417 of CAZAUR010000036.1, forward strand.
GGCGCTGCTGTAGGCGTGCCCCGGTTCCGGATCGTCCCGTAGATGTTCGGCTTCGGCGACCGAATAGCTGCGGGTGCTGCCGCTCTGCGGAAGCGCTCGGTGGAAGAGTCCCTCCGCCGCTTCGGCGAGCAGGAGCGCGTAAACGTTCGTTCCGCCGGCGCTCTCGCCGAAGATCGTCACGTTGCCGGGGTCGCCCCCGAACTCCTCGATGTTCGTCTGGACCCAGCGAAGGGCCGCGATCTGATCGAGGGTGCCGAAGTTGCCGCTCGCTTCGAGGGCGTCTTCGGATTCAGCGCGAAGCGCAGGATGGGAGAACCAGCCGAAGGGGCCGAGGCGATAGGCGATCGACACCACCACGACGTCTTCGGAGCCCGAAAGCCGCGCGCCGTCGTACATCGCGGCACCCGGCCAACCCCGCGTGTTGCCTCCGCCGTGGATCCAGACCATGACTGGCAGCCGCGCGTCGCCGGTCGGTACGTCGTCGGGTTCGAAGCGCGGTGCCCAGACGTTCAGCGTGAGACAGTCTTCGTCGCCCGCGAGTCCATCGTCGGTCTCGGCGGGGACACCGGCCACCGGCGAGCCCGGCTGCACGCAGGGCCGGCCGAACTCGAGCGCGTCACGGGTCTCGGCCCAGGCGGCCGCCGGTCGGGGTGCACGCCAACGCAGCGCGCCGGTCGGCGGCAGTGCATAGGGCAGCCCGACCCAGGCATGCGTCTCGAAGCCGCTCGCGAAGCCCACCACCGGGCCGAGCGAGAGCAGCCGCTCCGAGGAGACGTCGGCGATCGGTCGATGGGCTTCGGACGGCCCGGCGAGCCGGAGCAAGACGCTGCCACCGAGCCCGAGGAGCAAGGCCCCGAGCCCGAAAACCACGATGGCGATCCGGCGCCTACGCCGGGGGCCGGGCGGTGTTGCCGCGTCTGCGGCCGACATGACTCCCCTCCTGCCCACCTGAGGGCGTCCGAGTCGCGCGCAGCCTATCACGCAGGGCGAGTGCTGCGAAACGGCGCTGAGGTCGTCGAGGGCTCCCGAGGAAGTGGTGCGATTCGCACCAGTGGAGCAAAACGCACCGAGCGTGCTCTCGGACTCTGAAACCCTATGCCTGTCAGATAGTTGCGCGTTCAGTGACCGGTCGGAAACGCCCGACTGGCGCAGAATGCTCCACTCGGCTCTGCGGTGGCTGGGCAGCTACGGACCCGCGATTCGGCCGTAAACCCTGGAATCCAAAGCACTTTCTCGCCTCTCGTCCTGGTTGGCACGCGCCGTGCACTAGAAGACGAGTGGATACAGCGGGTGATCACAGTCTCCCGTGAGCGATGGAAGGGTTCTCCATTTCGCGCATCCCGGATCAGCCTCGGTGAGAGGGGGCTGGTCACGAGCCAGAAAGCCAAGGACGAGCGAGTCCGGCCCGATTGAGCACCGAGCCGGCAGTCTGAGCAACTGATCCATCGATCGTCCACGCCAAACGCCCCGACGTCTTCCAGACGCCGGGGCGTTCGCGTTTCTGGCCTCGGCCCGGCGGCTATCCTGCGCCGCTGGTCCCCACGCGCTTGGAGAGGATCCCGACTTGTCGTTCTTCCGATCCCGTGCCGCCCCGCTCCGCACCGGCGTCCTCGCGCTGGCGCTGTTCTTGATGGTCCCCGTGGCCAGCCTGGCCGCCGAGATCGAGGACGTGCCCTTTCCCGACACGGTCGACAGCGGCGAGGAAGCGCTCCCGCTCTTCGGCCTCGGCCTCCTCCGCTACCGGGTGCTCTTCCGGGGCTACGTGGGCGGGCTCTACCTGCCGCCCGGGTCGCGCTCGACGCAGACCCTCGACGACATCCCGAAGGCCCTCGAGCTCTACTACTTCTGGGACATCGAAGGCCGCTTCTTCGGCGAAGCCGCCGACGAGCTGCTCGCGCGCACGCATCCGCCCGAGCGGATCGAGGCGCTGCGCAGTCGACTCGATCGGCTCCACCGGCTCTATCGCGACGTGAAGCCGGGTGATCGCTATCGCCTGACCTACACCCCGGGTCGCGGCACCACCCTCAGCTACAACGGCGAGCCGCTCGGCACGATCGAAGGCGCCGACTTCGCCGCCGACTACTTCGGCATCTGGCTCGGGCGCGATCCCCTGTCGGAGGCGTTCCGCGACCAGATGCTCTCGGGGCTGGCGACGCGCGAGTGACCCGGCTCCGCCTCGAGCACGTGCCCGAAAGCCTGGCGGACGAAGACCGCCACGGCGACACGATGCGCGCGATTCGCGATCTGCGGCACCGCGTGTTCGTCGACGAGCAACGCGTGTCCGAAGCGCTCGAGTGGGACGGCCTCGACGAGCTCGCCGAGCACTTCCTGGCGCTGCGTGTCGACGACGGGCGGCCGGTCGGAACCGCCCGACTCCGCGTGGTCGAGGGCCAGGCGAAGGCCGAGCGTGTCGCGGTCTGTGCAGACGAGCGCGATTCCGGCATCGGTCGCGCGCTCATGGACGCCCTCGAATCGCGCGCGCGCGAACGGGGCTGCCCGCGCGTCGCGCTGAACGCGCAGGTCGCGGTACTCGGATTCTACGAGCGCCTGGGATACGAAGCGACGGGGCCCGTCTTCGAAGAAGCGGGCATCGACCATCGCGCGATGGCCAAGACGCTCGGGGACCGCGCCTAAGCCAGGATGCCGTCGAAGCGGTAGCGGAACGCAAGACCCGCGCGAAACACTTCGACCTCGTGCTCGCCTGCGTTCTCCTGCTCGGGGCCCCGCCATTCCTTGCGCACCAGGGCGATCCGCTCGACGTTCCGCGGCAGCCCGTAGAAGTCCGGCCCGTGGTGACTCGCGAAGCCCTCGAGACGATCGAGGGCGTCCGCTTCGGCGAAGGCCTCCGCGTAGGACTCGATCGCGACGGGGGCGCTGTAGATCCCTGCGCAGCCGCACGCCGCCTCCTTCGTGTGCCGGGCATGGGGCGCGCTGTCGGTCCCGAGGAAGAAGCTCGGATCACCGGAGGTCGCGGCGGCGACGAGCGACGCGCGATCGCGCTCACGCTTGAGCACGGGCAAGCAATAGTGATGGGGGCGCAGACCGCCCTCGAAGATCGCGTTCCGATTCAGCAGCAGGTGTTGGGGCGTGATCGTCGCGCCGACCCGGGCCGGCGCCTCGCGCACGAAGGCGGCGGCTTCTGCGGTGGTGATGTGCTCGAAGACGATGCGCAGGTCCGGGTGGCGGTCGACCAGCGGCGCGAGCGTGCCTTCGAGGAAGATCCGCTCGCGGTCGAAGACGTCGTCCCCCGGCGCCGTCGACTCTCCGTGGACGAGCAGCGGCAGGTCGTGCGACGCCATCGCATCGAGCACCGGCGCGAGCGCATCGAGGCCGTCGACGCCCCGGGCCGAGTTCGTCGTGGCGCCCTTCGGATAGAGCTTCACGCCGAAGACGTCGGCCGACTCCGCCGCGCGCGCGACCTCGTCCGCGGTCGTCTCCTCGGTCAGGTAGAGCGTCATCAACGGTGTGAAGGCCACGCCCTCGGGCGCCACCGCACGAATGCGTTCCGCGTACGCCTCGGCGTCCGCGGTGTTCGCCACCGGCGGGTCGAGGTTCGGCATCACGATCGCGCGCGCGAAGACGCGGGCCGTCGCCGGCACGACCTGGCGCAGCATCGCGCCATCGCGGAGGTGCAGGTGCCAGTCGTCGGGGCGGACGAGTTCGAGGCGTTCGGGGAGAGTCGACACGGCAGCGCAGTCTACCGACCTGGCCGCGATCGATCAGCCTACGTCGCCTAGATCTCCCAGGAGTCGTCCTTGGCGTCGTCGTCGATGCGCACCGGCCGGGCCTGGAGCCGCTCGAAGAACTCGTCGGGAGGAGAGGGACGGCCGAAGAGATAGCCCTGCACCTCGTCGCAGCCTCGCGTGCTCAGGAAGAGGGCCTGCCGCGTCGTCTCGACCCCCTCGGCGACGACGTTCAGGCGCAGGCCGTGGGCCATCGCGATGATCGCGCTCGTGAGCGCCGCGTCGTCGGGGTTGTCGGGCAGCTCGCTCACGAAGGATCGATCGATCTTCACGCGGTCGATCGTGAAGCGGCGCAGGTACGAGAGCGACGAGTAGCCAGTGCCGAAGTCGTCGAGCGCCAGGCCCATCCCCATCTCACGAAGCTCCCGGAGGACGCGCACGGTCACCGCGTCGTCCTGCATGATCGTCGACTCGGTCAGCTCGAGCTCCACATGGCGAGGATCGACGCCGGTCTCCTCGATCGCCGAGCGGACCATCTCGAGCATGCCCGGCTCCCGGATCTGATGTCCCGAGACGTTCACACCGATCCGGATCGAGCGACCGAGCTCTCGCTTCCAGCGCTGTGCCTGCTCGCACGCGGTCAGGAAGACCCACTGGCCGATCGGCACGATCAGGCCCGTCTCCTCGGCGACGGGGACGAACTCGTCAGGCGGGATGAAGCCGCGCTCGCCATCGATCCAACGCAGCAGGGCCTCCGCCGCGACGATCTCCCCCGACCGACCATCCAGAATCGGTTGATAGAAGAGCTGGAACTCGTCGCGCTCGAGCGCGCCCCGCAGCCGACCTTCGATCTCGATCTGCGCCGCCTGCGAGCTGTTCATCTCTTCCGAGTAGAACTGGTAGCCGTTCCGCCCGCGCCCCTTCGCGAAGTACATCGCGGCGTCGGCGTTGCGCAGCAGCGTCTCCGCGTCGTCGCCGTCGTCCGGGTAGACGGAGATGCCGATCGAGGTGCCCATGAACACCTCCTTGCCGGCGAGCACGACGGGGGCCTCGAGGGTCTGGAGGAGGCGCTCCGCGACGAGCGCGGCATCGCCAGGCTCCTTGATCTCGGTGAGCAGGACGGTGAACTCGTCGCCGCCGAGGCGGGACACGGCGGGCTGGAGCACGTCGTCGCCCTGGCGACCGATGTGGTCGCTCACGCGCACGACGCTCGAGAATCGCGTCGCGACTTCGGCCAGTAGGCGATCGCCGATCTCGTGGCCGAGGGTGTCGTTCACCTTCTTGAAGCCGTCGAGGTCCAGGAAGAGGAGCGCCATGCGCCGGTCGGAGCGGGCGGCGAGGGAGACCGCCCCTCGCAGCAGGTGGTGGAAGCGCTGACGGTTGGGCAAACCGGTCAGGTCGTCCCGAAAGGCGAGCCGACGGATCTTCTCCTCCGCGAGCTTGCGCTCGATCGCGCGTCCGACGAGTTCACCGACGCGGTCGAGCAGCTCGGTGGTCGACTCCTCGACCTCCCCGGACTCGAGATCGAAGAACTCGTACATGCCGTAGAGACGAGACCCGATCAGGACGGGCACCGAGAACACCGACGAGAAGCCCAGGTCCCGCCACCAGGTCACGCCGCGCGGGTCGAAGGCCTGCATGTCGGCGGACGCGAACGCGCCGGGGCTGGAGGTGCCGTCCCCGAGCCAGTCGGAAGGCACATCGTCGCTGGTCGCGTCGTCGCGGTCGAGCTCGATTCCGCAATACACGATGCCGGAGGCCGTGAGCCGACTGCCCTCTTCCGATCGCACCGAGCGCAGGAACTGGCCGAGGGGCACGTCCATCATCCGGGCCACGAGCGCCAGCGCCGCCTCGAGGCCCGCGTCGATCGACTCGGCCTCGTGCACCGCAGCGGACACCTCGTGCACGAGCCGGACGTGTTTGGCCTGACGGCGGTTCTCGTCCTCGATCTCGATCCGATCGGAGATGTCGCGCAGCACGAGCACGCGACTCTCGATCGCGCCGGCGGCGTCGTAGAGCGCGGAGAGCTGGAGGTCGAACGTGCGGTTCTCGCCGCGCCGGCGCATCGACTCCGGCGAATAGATGCTGCGCCCGTCGATCGCACCGCTGAAGAGTTCGACCAGATCCGGGTGATGCGCGAGGGCGGTCTCGAGGGGCTTCACCTCGCGCGCGCGATCGTCGAGCTCCAGGATCTCGCCCGCCGCTTCGTTGAAGTCGACGAGGCGCCCGTTGAGGTCGACGACGAGCACGCCATCGTTCATCGCCTGGATCACCCGGCCGTGCTGAACGCGATCGGCGGAGAGCAGACCGAGACGCGGCAGTCCGTAGAGCAGTGCGATGCCGGCGGCGCTCGTGGCGACGGGGATCGCGGCCCCCGCAAGTTCTTCCGGTGCGCCGAGCATCCACAGCAGCCGCAGGAACGCGACGAACATCATCGAGCCGGTCACGGACCACAAGGCCGTGCCGAACCCGTCCCAGCTGCGTCGCGGGAGCCCGAGCAGACGGATGCTCGCAGACGCGAACATCAGGCTCGCGAAGAGCGAGTTCAGCGCGCGATCGTCCACGAGCCAGACACAGAAGCCGGACAGCCAGACCACCGCCTCGAGCGCGCCGGGAATCCGCCCGGAATCGCTGACGGCGAGGCTGGCGAGCCGTCCGACGCTGATCGCCGCCACCAGCGCGAACGCGAGCGAGAGGCTCTCGGCGACATCACCCCCGAGAACCGTTTGCGCGGTGGCGAGCCGCATGAGCGCCCACAGACCTGCGGTCACCACGAACGTCAGGTACGCGCGACCGATCGGCGTCGTGCCGACCCGCCACGAGGACAGGCCGATCAACGACAAGGTGGTCGCAGCGATGGCGAAGCTGAGATCGATCATGCGCGTTTCGAGATCCCGATCTTGGACGCGGCGGGCCGCGAAATCGGACGAATTCGATGTGTCTATCGTCCCATCCGGTGCGTCCCCCGATCGGGTCAACCGTCGAGCAGCACTGCTAGGGTCTAACCCCGAGAGGAATTCATGGCTCGCCGTCCGGTTCGTGTGTGCTTCGTCTGCCTGGGGAACATTTGCCGGTCCCCGACCGCCGAAGGCGTGATGCGCCAGCTGGTCGAGGCGCAGGACCTCACGGACCACGTGGTCGTCGACTCCGCCGGAACGGCCGCCTATCACGTGGGCGAGCGCGCCGATCGCCGCTCGCGGCAGGCTGCGAAGACCCGGGGCGTCGCTCTCGAGAGCCGCGCCCGCCGGTTCGTCGACGACGATTTCGAGGCATTCGACTTCGTTCTGGCGATGGACGCGGAGAACCTCGCGAACCTTCGCGCCCTGCCCGGCGCCGCCGACTTCGCCGGACAGCTCTCGTTGCTGCGCGACTTCGACTCCGCCGCGCCCAGCGGCTCCGACGTCCCGGACCCATACTACGGCGGCGACGCGGGCTTCGAGCACGTCCTCGACCTGTGCGAGGCCGCCTGCCGGGGTCTGATCGAACACCTGCGCGACGAGGGGCGCCTCGCTTGACGCCGCCGCCCTGGGCGGACGCGCTCGCACGCGCGACCGGTTCGCGGCTCGCCTCGGCCACCCCGGTCACGGGCGGCGACATCGCCGACAGCTTCCTCGTCGAGCTCGACGACGGGCGCCGGGTCTTCGTGAAGCACTATGCGCGCCTGGAGGCCGCTCCGGATGACACGCCGCCGATCGCGGTCGCAGAGGCTCGCGGCCTGGCCTGGCTCGCCGAAGCAGACGCGATTCGGGTGGCGCGGCCCGTCGCGAACGGGGACGACTGGCTCGCACTCGAGTGGATCGAGTCTGCACCCAAGGCGCCGGACCACGACGAGGTCCTCGGCCGCGGCCTGGCCCGACTCCACGCCGAGGGCCCGTCGACGTTCGGCTTCGAGACCCCCAACTGGATCGGGCGGCTCCCGCAGCGCAACGACCCCGACGAGGACTGGGCGCACTTCTACGGCGAACGCAGGCTGCGACCCCTGGCACGGCGCGCGCGGGACGCGGGCACGCTCCCAGCAGAGCTCTCCGGCCGCATCGACCGACTGATCGAGCGCCTACCGGAGCGCGTCGGAGGCGACGAGCCCCCCGCGCGACTCCACGGCGACCTGTGGGCGGGCAACGCGATCACCGACGAGCACGGCGCCCCGTGCCTGATCGACCCGGCGGTGTACGGCGGCGCACGCGAGGTCGACCTCGCGATGATGCGTCTCTTCGGCGGCTTCGGCGCGCGGGTCTTCGCGGCCTACGAAGAAGCCCATCCGCTCATGCCCGCCGCGGAGGCGCGGGTCGCCCTCTATCAGGCGTACCCGCTCCTCGTGCACGTGTGTCTCTTCGGCGGGAGCTACGTGGGTTCTCTCGCACGCACCGTCGACGACGCGCTCGGCTGAGCCCGCACGAGCGGACCTAACGCGCGGCGGCGGGCGGCGCTGCCGGACCGTCGACGTGGATCTCGAACGCCTGTCCGGTCCCGGTGCCCCACTGGTCTCGGGCGACGAGCTCGATCGCGAACTTGCCGCGCTGATCCGTCGTCGGGCGCCAGTGGACGACGCCGCTCGCGGCGTCGACGGTCATTCCATCCGGCCCCTCGATCAGGCCGTATTCGATTCGGGCGCCGCGCTCGTCGCTCCGCGCGCTCATCTGATAGCGGAAGCGCCCGTTCTCGATCCCGCCTTCGGGCTGGGACAGAATCTCCGGCGCGCTGCCACGGCCGATCGACAGGGGCTGAGAGCGCACTGGTCGGGACGTCCGATCGTCGAAGTCGAGTCGTGCGCTCAGAGCGACGACGTCACCCGGGACGAGCGCGAAGGTGTCGAGCTCGTCGTCCTCGCCGACGACCTCACCGTTCACGATCCACTCGTAGAGGACCTCGAAATCGCCCTCGTCGTCCTCGGTCGATTCGACGACGCCCTCGAGGATCGATCCGGGCTTCGTCCCCTCGGACGCGTCGATCGCGACGAGCGCGATCACGGCGGTCGGCGCCGAACGCTTCTCCGCCGGGCGCACCGGCTCGTCATCGTCGAGGTCGTCATCGAGGTCGACCTCCGATGCCGGCGCCTGACCGAGCATCGACGGGGTCCGCGCGTCGTCCTGCGCGCCGCCCCCACATCCGAACAGCAGGCCGACCGCGATCAGCGCGCCCAGCAGCTGCGCCGCGAATCCGTCTCGCATCGTCTTCGTATCGCTCACGATTTCCCTCCGATCTCGTCGAACGATCGTTAGTAGCCGACCGCCAACAGGCGCGTCGCCACGACCTCCAGGCGCTTCTCGTCGCCGGACGGCGATTCGCCGACGACGTTCACCTGCCACTTGGTGTGGTTGTACTTGAGTCCGCCGAGGGTCATGTTGCAGCCCGATGTGCACTGCGAGCCTTCTCCGACGTACATGATCGGCGCGGCGATCGGGGGATTCGGATCCGCGTAGTACTTCGGCTGATACCCGCCCACGAACTCCGAGGATTGCGAGAGCTCGGTCGGGTTCGCCGAGTCCGGGAAGTCCGCGGGGTAGCTCGGGACCTGACTCCGCTCGCCCATGTTCCGGATCACCGAGCGCGCTTCGGCGACCCCGGCTTCCGCTGCGTAGAAGGCGATCGCCTCCTGGTTCTGGAATCCGGCGACCTGCGTATCGCTGGCGGCCGTCTGCATCGTCGAAAGCGCCACCGCCGAGACCGCGACCAGCAGCAGGATCGCGAGCATCAGAGCGACGCCCTCCTCCCGCTTGTGGCGACCCGTCGGTGCGAGCTTCGTTTCGTTCGTCTTCATCAGATGCTCCCCGTCTGGCCCATGTTGCGCGGCCGAACGCGCCCGGCGATCACGCGGCGGCGGAAGTTGTCGTTCCCGACGACCGCGACGCGGTTCTCGAAGTTGAGGAACGCGCCGCCACTGAAGTCGACGTCGGTCGCGCGAGTGCGCACGACGATCGAGTAGCGGATCTCCTTCAACACATCGTTGGTGTGGATGATGCTGGCAGGATCGTATTGAGTCGCCGCCGTGATTCCGCGCTCGTCGCCCGGGTCGATCACCCCGTCGTCGTCGACATCGAAGAACCAGGAGACCTGGAAGTCCTCGACGCCCTTCGCGAGCAGGTCGCCATTGCGGAGGAGCTCGGTCGTTCCGCCGGTCGTGTTGATCGAGTAGTGCGCGGCCGGGACGATCACGATTTCCTGAGGCGCCATGCTCGAGGACACGAACGTGGCGAGCTGCCCCTGCTGAAGGTCCAGCTGTAGCTGGCTCGCGTTCACCGACAGAACGACACCACACCCGACGCCGCGGGCGGGGTTCGCCATGTCGGCCACGATGAATCCGCCGCCGACCCGGAAGTCGGCCTCGTTCGTCCCGTTGCCGTCGTTGTCGTAGAAGAAGACCCCGTCCTCGTCGAGGTCCATCGTAGTGGAGTCCATGTTGTAGGTGCCGTCGGCGTTGTTCCAGGGCTGCGACGACGCGAGCCGCGCGCCGAGGTCCCCGGCCCGCTCGTCGTCCGGCACGATCATTTCGATCTCGGAGATCCAGAGCTCGTCGGGGGCCGTCGTGTTGTCGGCGCCGCAGGCGCCGGCCGCGTCTGGCACCATGAATCCGGCCATGCGGGCCTCGCGCTCGATCAGGGCTGCGACCGCCCGCACGTTGTTCTGGACCTCGACGACCTGGTCGGTCACGATCGACGTCTTCTGCTGACGGTTCACGCTCTCCATCGTGAGATACATGACGATCGACAGCATCGTGACCGTCAGCATCAGCTCGACCAGCGTGAAGCCGCCGCTTCGCCGCGCGCGCACGTGGCGCTCGTCGTTTCGCCCCCTCATTCGTCCAACTCCCGCAGCCGAGTACTCGTGAGGAGCACCTGTCGGTTCTGCCGTTTTTCGTCACTCCAGGTGACCCGCACTTCGACCGTCTTGAGCTGCACGTTCGCCGCGAGGGGATCGTCCCAGGTAATGCGCTCCGTGAGGGTGTACGCCTCATCGAGGTTCTGGGTCGAGGCGCCCGCCGATGGAAGGAATTCGCTGTATTGGTCGATGACCTGCGTCCCGGCCCATAGACCGCCGGTCGCGTCGAGCGCCGTGTTGTCCCACGCGAAACTATTCAGTTCTTCGATGCGGTTGCGCGCGATCACACTCGCAATCGAAAGGTGTTCGCCGCCATCGCTCTCGACGATCGCCCGGACCTGCAGGGCCGCAACCCCGAGCAGTCCGAACGAGAGCACCACCATCGCGACCATCATCTCGACGAGGCTGACGCCGCGGCGACGGCGGTCTCGTCGCGTCGTGTTCTTCGGTCGACTCATGTCGTCCATCCTCCTCGCGCGCGGTCCCACGTGTGCACGCGCACCCCGCCGAGCGGCGACAGGGTCACCGCGAAGTCCCGATTCGTGGACCAGAGATAGATGCTTCCGCCACCGCTCCCGAGGCGATCGGGGTTGCAGGACGCATCGATCGCGACCGGCACGCCGTCCGGGCGGAACTGCACCCACGTCGTCGCGGTGCCGTTCGGAAGGCGAAGCGTCGAGCCGGCGGCGGGGATCGTCGTGAAGCCGCTCACGCTGGTCTCGTCCGGCGCGACGTCGTTCGTGGTCGGCGCGTTGAAGCCCCAGCCCACGCCGGTCTGCGCCTCGAACACGAATCGCTCTTCCCCGGCGTCGATCTCACAGTTCTGGTTCGCGGTGCCGGGCCGACCATCGTTCAGGACGAGGATCGGCATCGCGCGACCATCGGTGCTGGCGAGCGCGGTCCCGGCGGTGTCGCCCGCGCCCCCGATGGCGAAGAAGACGACGTGGTTGGCGCCGGTGCGGATCGCCTGGGCGCGCGCGAGGGCGAACGCGTCGGCGACCGACTTGGCGGCGGCCCTTGCCCGCGCGGATTCCTGGTAGCGCGTGACGTTCGGCAGCGTCATCGCGCTGATGACGCCGATGATGACCACGACGATCGCGATCTCGATCAGGGTGAAGCCCGATCGTCGATCGGCGAAACGCCTTCGCCTGATTTCCCCTCTGGTCTGCATCTCGACCTCCTACGGCGGCACGGCCGCTGTCCCCCTTCTGGGTCGCAATCGACGTGCCACGTGAATCCGTTTCGGCAAATCCGTGCGGGCATTGAGCTATCACGCACGGCGACTTCGCCGGATGCAGCTTCGTGCATCGCAATTTTCTTCACGGTGCGAAGCCGCCTGCGGACTTTGTTGCGGCCGGTCTGCGCGTGGGCTAATCCGAGTCGAAACCACCGACGGTGGAGGGTGTTCCTTCGCGCTGCTCGTCATGGGACGCGCAGGCGAGGGACTGGGACGAATCGAGGCGCCTGTTCCTGGAATGGGCCACGATCCGGACCCGCGGGAAGCCGGTGTGAATCCGGCGCGAGCCCGTCGCTGTAACCGGGGACGAACTGCACAACGAAGTCACTGACCCCATTTCCAAGGGCAGCTCCTGCTGAGACTCGAGAGAGGCCAGGAGACCGACGCATCGATCCGCGATGCGGGAAGACGATGGCGAAAGCCCGGGGTTGGGAAGGCGTGCAGCTTCGGATGATCCGGAAGCCAGAAGACCGACCCTTCAGCGGCACTACGACTCTCGGGAGCAGAGGGCGTGGCGCGAATTGGATGGTGCCCGGACCCGCGCGACTCCCTGCCTGAGTCGCCACCGGCCGCCCGAGCACGACCGATTTCGTTCCTCGCCCGCAGCGTCCCGACGGCCTGCCGCAAGCCGTCCTCGAACGACCGGGTCTCCGGTCCGGACGTCCGGATTCGACGTCCAGAGGAATCGAAACGATGCTCGCACGCTGCCTCCCCTCGCGGCGCGGCGGGGCCTACGCCCTGCTCGCCCTCTTCCCCATCCTGCTTCCGGGCGCCCCGGCGCTGGCCGGGCCCTACACCGACGCGGGTCACCCCGTCGCGTCCATGGGGGCCTGGGCGACCGCGGTCGACGATCTCGTGCGCGGCCCCCAGGACATCGCCGTCCCCGCTGGTCCGCTCGCGAGCGCCGGCCTCGAAGCGACGGTCCTCGGCGCTGCGACCGGCGATCCGGTCGACACGGTGTCGCTCGGCGATGGCGGTTCGATCACGGTCTTCCTCGCAGACGGGATCCACAACGGTCCCGGCGACGACTTCGCCGTCTACGAGAACGGCTTCTTCGACCTCTTCGGGCTCTTCGCCGAGTTCGCCTACGTCGAGGTCGCGAGCAACGGCGTCGACTTCGCGGAGTTCGAGACCGACACCGTGAACGCGCTCCCGGTGGGCTCCTTCGACTCCCTCGACCCGACCGACTATCACGGCGTCGCGGGCCGCCACGCCCAGCTCCTCGGCACGGGCTTCGACCTCGCCGATCTGGCACCCAGCCCACTCGTCCAGTCGGGAGCGGTCGACCTGATGGACATTCGTTACGTCCGGATCACGGACGTGATCGGCGACGGATCGACGACCGACTCGAGCGGAGCGCCGCTCTTCGACCCCTACGCCACACCCTTCCCGACGGGTGGCTTCGATCTCGACGCCGTCGGCATCCTGCACGTGCCGGAGCCGGCGACGACCGCACTGCTCGGCGCAGGTCTCGTCGGTCTCATGCTCGTCGGCGGTCGGCGCAAGCAGCGACAGCGACTGCTCGCGGTCGCGACGCTCGCCGCAGTCGGCTTCGCGACGCCCGCCCTGGCCCTCGTGACCGACTTCGAGGACCTCGGGCTCGGCGCCGAATCGCACGAGAATGGTGCCGGACTCGGAGGGGGAGCCCTCGTGAGCGGCGGGGTCACGTATCAGAACAACTACTACGCCGCGTGGGACGGCTTCGATGGATTCGCGGCTTCGACCCGGACCGACACCACCACAGCCGGTTTCGGCAACCAGTACAGCGCGATCACAGGATCGGGCGCGAACGGGTCGCCGACCTACGGCGTGTATTTCTCGACGGGCAACATCGTGCTCCCGAGCGCGACGATCGTCGCGGGGGCCGAGTTCACGAACACGACCTACGCCGCGCTCTCGATGCTCCACGGCGACGCCTTCGCGAAGCAGTTCGGAGGCACCACCGGTCTCGATCCCGACTACTTCCGGCTGATCATCGAGGGCCTCGACGCCGGCGGGGGCTCCACGGGCACCGTCGAGTTCATGCTCGCGGACTACCGCGACCCGGGAACGGCGAACGACTACGTCGTGACGGACTGGACGTGGGTCGACCTCTCCACGCTCGGCGTAGTCAGTCAGCTCTCGTTCTCGTTCGAGTCGACCGACGTCCATCCCACCTTCGGGATCAACACGCCGACGTATTTCGCGATCGACGACCTGACTACGATCCCGGAGCCGAGCACCACGCTGTTACTCGGTCTCGGCCTCGCCGGGCTCGCCGGTCGCCGGAACCGCAACCGGATCCGCCGGGCCGAATGACATGCGTCCCCTCGCTGCGCGACTCGCAGCGACGACGCTCCTCGGCCTGACCTGCGCTGCCCTCGGCCCGGCTCCCTCCCCCGCGGAGGTGGCCGGCGCCGACGGCGCGCGCGGGCCGGTCGAAGAGATGATCGTCGTCGGCGACGAGCGCGCCGAAGCGGACGTCCTCGCCGGCGCGTCGATCGCGAGCTTCGACGCGGACAGCGGGCTGCTCGAGGGCGTGCGCCTCGACGAGCTGCTCGAGGCCGTGCCTGGGCTGCAGATCCGGAACTTCGGCGGTGCCGGAGAGCCCGTCGAGATCTCGATCCGCGGGTCGAGTGCCCAACAGGTGCCCGTGTTCCTGGACGGCGTCCGCCTCGAGTCCTCCCTCACGAGTCGGACCGACTTGTCCACGATCTGCCTCGACGTCCTGGAAGCGGTGCAGGTGACCCGCGGCCCGGGGGCGGCGCGCGCCGGGACGGGCGCGATCGGCGGGGTCGTCAATCTCGTGTCCCGACGCCCCGCCGAGGATCCGGAGACGAAGCTGCGGATCTCAGCCGGGCCCTTCGAGACGGTCGAAGGCAGCGTGCGACACGCGCGCCGCGTGGGCGACTGGGGGCTGTCCGCGGCCTACTGCGGACTCACGACCGAAGGCGACTTCGAATACCAGCGCGCTGCGACCAACACCGGCGGCGGGTCGAACCCGGTCGAGCGCCGGATCAACAACGACGCCGAGCGTCACACCGGCCTCGTCCGCCTCGAGCGGGACGTTGGCGATTGGCGCCTGCGGCTGACGCAGCTCACCACGCATCTGGAGCGCGGTACGCCCGGCCAGACGCTGAACGTCCGCACACGCGCTCGCGATGAGCACCTGTCCACGCTCTCGATCGCGCGAGTCGATCGTCAGATCGCCGACGTCGAGGAAGGGCGCGCCGAGCTGCTGCTCGCGCATCAATTCGAACGCGATGATTTCGAGGATCCCGATCTTCAGCCTGGCTACGACGAGATCGACGCCGAAACCGAGAGCCACACCCTGACGCCGCGCGCGACTCTGCGCGGCACCTTCGACTTCGTGGGTGCCGATGTCGACGCCAGCCTGCTCTTCGAGGGCCGCTTCGACACGCGCGCCAGCAACGAGGCGAACCGTCGCTCCCGCCTCGGAGGTTCCGTGCGCGTCGAAGCGACCGCGCGCTGGCTCGGCGACACGATCCGGGTCTCGCCTTCGCTGCGCCTCGAACGCTTCCAGGGCCTCGACACCGAGTGGATCCCGGGGCTCTTCCTGGAAGGGGAGCCCTTCGACTGGCTCATCCTCAAGGCGTCGGGCAGCCGGAGCTATCGCGCGCCGTCCTTCGGCGAGCTCTACCTGCCGGATCGGGGCTTCGAGCGCGGCAACGAGAACCTCGACGCCGAGACCGCCTGGAACTTCGAGGTCGGCGGCGTGTTCCGCAGCCCTTTCGAGTCGAAGTGGCTCGACTTCGAGATCGAGGCCAACTGGTTCGGAGGCGAGATCGATGACGCGATCGTCTTCACCCTGGTCAGCCCCCAGCTCTTGTCCTTCCAGAACACCGGACGCGCGCGCACCCGGGGCCACGAGCTCCTGGTGCGTTGGCATCCACACGAGTGGTTGCGACTCACAGCTGCGCGCACCGTCACCGACGCGAAGATCGAGTCCAACGACACGCGCGTCCCGGGCATCGCCCGATCCCAGATCGACGCGCGGATCGAGATCGGCCCTCGCGATCGCTTCAAGCTCGTCGGTGAGCTCCATTACACGGGCAGCATCTATGCGTCACTCGGAGAGCAGCGCCGACTCGACAGCCGCGTGCTCTACGACGCGAGCGCCAGTGTCGACCTCACGCGCATCGAGGCGCTGCCGATTCCCGATCGCCTGCGCTCCCTGTGGCTGATCGTTCGCGGACGCAACCTGGGCAACATCGCGACCCGGGACGCCGCCTTCTACCCACGTCCGGGGCGCACCATCACCTTCACCGTCGAGGGCACGATCCGATGACGTACGCACTAGACCGACGTCGCGCGTTATGCGCTTCTCTGCTCGCCGGCGCGATCGCCTGGGCGGGTTGTCCGGCGGGCGACGGGACCGACGGTCCGTCCCCCGTCGTCGGCATCCAGTCCACCCCCGATTGCCGCGTCATCGCCGGCGGCTTTCCGTCGGGCTTCGCCGGACTGCCCGGCGCGGGCGACGAGGCCGCAGTCGTGCAGTTCCAACCCTTCGCGGTGATAGGCCTCGATCTCGACCCGGAACCGCCCTCGCCCCTTGCCGCGAATCCCGTTCCGGCTCTGCCGGAGCTCCCGAGCCCGCGCTGCGGGGGGCTGCGTCCGGACAGCGACTCCGATGGCCGACCCGACCCGGACCGGAGCGACGAGCTGAGCTTCCTCTGCCAATCCCCCGCCGCCGGGACCCTGCACGCCCTCTCGCGTGATCTCGTCGCAGTCACCACCTCCGCCTACGAACAGGTCCTGCTGGTGGATCCGCAGAACGGCGAGCTCCGCATGGCCGCGCTCGACCCGCCCGCGGCGGGTCCCGGGTTCGATCCTGCGGACTGGCCCTTCTGGCCCGGCGCCGGCGTCTTCCCCTTCCGGTCGGGCATCTCGACCCGGGCCTGCGTCTACGGCACCGGACTCGTCGATTCGAACGGGGACGCGATCGGCGCGAATACCCGATGCGATCCCGGCCGCGACGGCTTCTTCACGTCGTTCACCGCGGACGGCGTCTCGGTCGGCGCGCGGTTCTTCGTCGCGACGTCCAATCTGATCCGCGCGAGTCAGGCGCGGTTCGCCCCGGGCACGGTCCTCGTCTTCGACTTCGATCTCGGCACGATGCCGCCGCGGGTCGGCCCCGACTCGGCACGCGCGGTCCAGCTCACCACGGGTTACAACCCGACTTCGCTCACGTCGTACACCACCCCGGGCGGCCGCGAGCTCGTGCTCGTCGGCGTGAGCGGCGCGATCGCCCTCGGTACCGGGCCTGGACTCGTGCGCAGCGACTCGGCGATCGACGTGATCGACGCCACGAGCCTCGATCTGATCGCCACGATCCCGCTCGGCCCCGCCGGTCTCGGCTTCGACGGGCTCGCGATCGACGCGACCGCTCGCCTCGGCCTGATCGGCGCCGCGACGAGCCGCGCGCTCTTCGGCATCGACCTCGCCGCCCTCGACGACCCCACCCTCGGCACCGGCCCCCAGGCCCTGCCCATCGTGCTCGACGGCATGACGCCGGGCTTCGCCGACGCCAGGGTCTACGACACTGCGCGCCCCTTCGTGCTCCCGAAGCGACCCGACGGGCCCCTCGACAGCGTGTGCACGAGCCAGACCAGCGTCGCCGTCCGCGACGACAACGGCTTCGCGGCTGCGACCGATTTCTGCGACGGCACCCTCACACGCATCGTGCTCGACCTCCCGGCGAGCCGGGCGACGCCCCTCGACCCGGACACGATCCTCGCCGTCGATCGACTCGTCGAAATCGTGGCGCCCCTCGTGCCGAGCGCGACCGCCGAGGTGCGCGCCCCCGGCGACGTGCGGATCCGCCGCGGCACGCCCGGACTCGACTACCCCGGCCCCGACGTGCATTTCACCGCGGGCCTGCCGGAGGGCGCGGTCTGCGGCGTCCGGATCGATGCGATCTAGCTCCGTCGCTCCCTCCGGTCTCGCCTAACGATCGGGTTCAGACATCAGCCCCGCCGCGTGATAGGCGACGAGCCCGGCGGCCACCGCGACGTTCAACGACTCGAGCGGCCCCGCCATCGGAATCGACAGACGCTCGTCGAGCAGCGCCGCGACCTCGTCCGAGAGGCCCGCCGATTCGCTGCCCAGGACGTACGCCGCGCGATGACCGGGCGGGGCCTCGAAGAGCGAGCGCGTGCCACCGGCATCGAGCCCGAAGAGTCCAAAGCCGGCGCCCTGAAGCGTCGCGAGTCCGTCGGCGAGGGTCTCGCAGCGCACGATCGGGCACGCAAAGATCGAACCGGCGGCCGCGCGCACGACGAGACCGTTCACCCAGGGCTGTCCGACCGTCGGCCAGAGGATGCCGGACAGTCCCGCGCCGACGACCGACCGGACGACCATCCCGACGTTCTGGGAGTTCGTCACGCCGTCGAGGGCGAGCAGTCGGATCGGGTCGCGGGCGGCCCGCCCTGTCGCGCGCGCGATCAGGGACTCGACCTCGGTGACCTGGAGCAGCCGCACCCGCGCGGCGATGCCCTGGTCGTGTCGCGCGGCGTGCGTCCACCGGGAGAGATCCTCCCGAGAAACTTCGTCGCACGGGACGTCGGCAGCGCGACACGCGGACTGCAGCCCCTTTCGATCGGCCGGCGCGAGGCCCTTCGCGAAGCGGACTTCGCGGACGTCGACGTCCGCGGAGCGCAGCGCATCCAGGACCGGGTGACGTCCGAAGACGACGATCTCGATCGCGCCGCGGTGAGGATCTCTGCGAGCCATCGCCCTAGCATCCCCGATCGCGCGCCGCGCGCCATCCCCGCCTCAGGCTGAGACCGATTCCTCGCTCGCGGGCAGGTAGACGCGGAACGTGGTCCCGCGGCCGGGCGCGCTGTCTACCGTGATCGCGCCGCCGGTCTGCTGGACGATGCCGTAGGCCATCGCGAGACCGAGTCCCGTCCCGCTGCCCAGGTCCTTCGTGGTGAAGAAGGGCTCGAAGACGCGTCCCCGGGTCTCTTCGTCCATGCCGATGCCGCGGTCCTCGACGGAGAGCACGACGTATTCCCGGTCGAGCCTAAGCTCCTCCGCTGCGGACTCCGCAGGTTCAACGCCGCGGCGCACCGCCTGCAGGCGAATTGGTCCCCCGTCGGGCATCGCGTCGCGTGCGTTCACGATCAGATTCACGAGGACCTGTTGAATCTGGACGCGGTCGACTTCGAAGCGACCGAGGTCGGGCAGGATCGCCACCTCGAGGTCGATCGCGGCCGGGAGCAGCGGGCGGACGAGGCCCTCGACCCCCTGCACCAGCTCGTCGACGCGCACGGGCACGACCTCCACGGGGCTCCGCCGGGAGAACGCGAGCAGCGAGCGGGTGAGCTGGGCACAGTGGTCGGCGGAGCGTTCGAAGTCGTCGATCGCCTCGAGCACGTCGGCGGGACCTTCGACCTCCTGCCGGACGAAGCGCGCGTTGCCGAGCATCACCGCCAGATGATTGTTGAAGTCGTGGGCGATGCCCCCGGCGAGGGTGCCGACGGCTTCCATCTTCTGGGACTGGAGGAGCTGGGCCTGGCTGTCGCCGAGCTCGACCGCTGCGCGCCGCCGCCGCAGTGTCGAGTAGAAGATCTCCCCCGCCATCCGCAGCAGGACGATCGTCTCGTGGGACCAATCGACCTCGCGATCGAATCGCTCGAACCCGAGGAGGCCGACGAACTGTCCGCCCGACATGATCGGGATCCCCAGGACCGAGCGGACGCCGCGCGATCGCATGTCGTCGCGCTCCGCATGCGCTTCGGGAGGGAGCGAGTCGATGTCGGGCACGTGATAGAGCTGACCCGAGCGGATCAATCCGGTCGAGTACGGGAAGGCCGGCAGGTTCCGGGGCGCGTTCGAGGGATCCTTCCTCGCGTCGTCCCGCCACCAGTCGAAGCGCTCGAGGGCGTCGGCGGGACCGGTGCCAAAGGAGTACATCCAGCTGTGTTCGGCGTCTGCGAGCTCGGCCACGACCGCGAGTCGGCTCTCGATGCCGGCATGGATCTCCGCCACGTCCACGTCGACGAAGTAGCGGGACAACTCGGCCACCCGCGCCTCGAGCTGCAGCTGCCGATCGAGCGCCACGCGGGCCTGCTCCCGCTCCGTGACGTCGCGGGTCGCGACGACGACGCGGCGTGTCCCGTCCTGCCCTTCGAACTCGCTCGCCGTCGACTCGAGGTGGAGGCTCCGCGCAGCGAGGGACTGCGCGCGATAGACCAGCGTGCCCTTGCGGCGGCTGCGCGCGCCCGGTCGGAAGAGGTACTGCGCACGCCGACGGTCGTCGGGGTCGACGTGGTCGAGGGGGTCGGTGCCGACGAAGGCCGACTGTTCGCCGCCCATCAGGCTCGCATAGCTCGGGCTGGCATAGAGGATCCGTCCGTCTTCGCCGATCTCGCAGATCGAGTCGCGCATGTTCTCGGCGAGCGCGCGGAACCGTTCCTCGCTCTGGCACAGCTCGCGCGCCGAGGCCTGCCGCTTGAGTGCGCCCGTACACAGCTCCGCGAGCACGCGAAGCAGGCGCTTCTCGTCTTCGGGGAACGCGTCCACGACCGAGTCACCGTGCACCGTGAGGATGCCGGCGACGCGCTCGCCTTCGGTCGCGGAGACCGCGAGCACCGACACGACGCCGAGCCGCTCGAAGACCCGACGATCCCGCTCCGCCTCCGGCGGCAGGTCCCCGACGTCCGGGATCTCGAGAATCTCGTCCGTGCGCATCCGCTCGCGACACCAGGGAAAGTCGGAGAGCTCGGACGGGGTCATCGGCGGCGCGATGCCGCCCGTCCGCGCGCGCTCGAAGCGGTATTGCGCGGGTCGTCCCTCGGTCTCCTGTGGGAATGCGACGAGGCTCACGCGCGTGGCCGACATCGCGTCCGCGATCCGCACGAGACTCTCCTCGAGGATCGCGTCGAGCGCATCGACGTCCGCGGCGAGGAAGCGCCGGGTGAGGCCGGCGATCAGACGCTCGAGTTCGTGACGGCGAACGAGGGTCGCGCGTTCGAGCTCCCGCGAACTGATGTCCCGGATCACGCTCACCACGAGCGGTGCGCCGGACTCGTCCGCGGTCGGGGTGCCGATCGCCTCGAGCCATCGCGCGCTGCCGTCGTCGTGCATGGCGCGGAACACCAGTCGATCGACCGCTCGCCCCGCGAACATGTCGTCGAGCGACCCGGAGACGCGGGCGAGGTCGGCGGGATGGACCACGTGATCGACGTGCGCACCCGCGAGCGCACCCGACGCCCGTCCGAGCAGGCGTTCGAGGTTGCGGGACGCGAGTCGCACGCGACGGAGCGCGTCGACCTCGACGTAGCCTTCCGACCGGTGCGCGCTCAACAGCTCCGCGCGCCGATCGAGCTCGACGCGGGCGATGGCCGCTTGATGGCGCCGCCAGAGGCTCGCGACCACTTCGCCGATCCGAATCGCGCGCTCCGTTTCGCGCGCATCGAGCGGTCCGCGCGGGGCCGACCAACAGAACTCGAGATAGACGGCGCAATCGCCGCGGGCCGGCTGACACGGCATCGCGAGCCACGCCCGCGCGCCGGCGTCGTCGAGCGCATTCATCAGCGCGTGGCCCGCCGGCGGCAGCGCATCGAGCGGCAGCCCTTCGATCCAGCGCCCACTCTGCAGCTCGGTGAGCAGCCACGGGTCGTCGAGGGGTTCGGGTCCTTCCGCCAGGGTGCAGGCATCGCCCCAGCAGGCGATCGCGCGCGTCGAAGTCGCGCCTGGCGTGGCGCGCTCGAGGAGCCGTGTTCTGATCGCGCCGAAGTCCGCCCCCGCGTGCTGGAGCACCTCGTCGAG
Organism: uncultured Spirochaetaceae bacterium; assembly: GCA_964488255.1. Lineage (GTDB taxonomy): Bacteria > Myxococcota_A > UBA9160 > UBA9160 > UBA4427 > UBA4427. The sequence continues at coordinate 28,927 of CAZAUR010000036.1, forward strand.
CGCCCCGCGCAGATCCTGGTCCGCCCATCCCACGAGACGGGAAGCGAGCGCGGCCCAGGTGCGCTCTTCCGCGAGCACGTCCCGCACACTTTCCACGACCGGAACGTCGCGGCGGCTCGCCGACGCCGCGGCGTCAGTTTCGATCGCGTGGAGGTCGATCGCGAGGACGGCGCCCTCGCCCGTCGGCGCGTCGAGCGCCTGCGCGAAGAATCGGACCCATGCGCGCCCTCCCGCCTGCGCCAAGCCCGTCTCGATCAACGCTTCGCCGCGCTCGTCGAGCACCGTCCGAAGCACCTCGACCACGGAGTCGGCGTCCCCGGGCGACAGCGCGGCAACGATGGGCTTGCCGACGACGATCCCGTCACTCGAGAATTCGACGGCGCGATCGACCGCGACACAGCGCAGGGACTCGTCGAGCCAGATTCGCGCCGCGTCTTCCTCGGTTTCGTCGCCGTTCATGCCGGCGCGCTCAGACACGCCAGACGAAGCGCAACCGCCCGTCGAAGCGCTTGTTGTTCATGCGCAGACAGAGGATGTCGTTCAAGATCGGCGGGAAGCCCGGCTCGTCGGCGAGCGCCTGCTTGAGCAGCTCGGCGAGGTCCCGGGCGAGCTCGCAGAGCGGGCGTCGTTCGTCGGGCACGAGGTCGTCGTCCCAGAGCACGAGGGCCAGATCGAACGCCGGCGCCGGCCCGAGCAGGCCGCGGTAGACGTCCCGGTCCATCAGGTCGAACCGGCGCGGCCGGATGAGCTCGATGAGACTCGCGAGGGAGCGCATCAGCAGCGGGTACGCGCTCTCCGGCTCCGACCGTTGGGTGAAGCCCAGCACCGGGAAGGGACGCGCTTCGCAGGTGACCGCGGCGTAGTCGATGGTGCCGCTCGATCGGTCGTCTTCGCCGTCGACGGCGACCAGAGATTCCTTCCCCGGGTCACCCGGGCGAAACGCGAGCTCGGTCGAGAGGCACGTGAACGAACAACCGTCGCCCTGCACGAAGAGCTCACGCGAAGGATAGAAGAACGCGCGCCGATCCGTGCCCTCCGCCGACTGGATGCGGAGACCGGGCGCCGCCTCCTCGTCGTCGCGCACCTCTTCGATGCTGCGAATCACCTCGTCGAGCAACAGCTCCGGGTTCTGCAGGAGATCGACACACTCCACCATCTGCGACTCGAGGGAGAGCGCACGCGTGCGCTCCTCGAAGGCACGAAGGGAGATGGTCTCGAATGCGTCGCGAGCCGCGGACATGCCAGGCGTTCCGACCAGAAGGAAGACAGAGTTCCCTCCCCCATCGGCCGCCCCGAGCGCGGAAATGAGACCTCGGCCCTCACGTGAGCCGGCCGGCCCGTCATACGCAACGAATACGCAAGGAGCCCGCTGCCAGACGGCAACGAGCGCCTCTGCGGCGTAGCGCGGAGCGAGGTCGCGCGCGGCCGACTGCCTAGCGCGGAGCGAGGTCTCGGATCGCCTGGCGTTGGTCGTCGGCGTAGAGGATCGCGAGCGCCGGCGTCGTCACGCCCGCTTCGCGATAGCGCTCGATGTGGTCCCGACACTCGTCGGGGGAGCCGTGGATCACGAGCGCGTCGACGACCTCGTCCGGAATCGCCTCGAGAGCCGCTTTGCGATCCCCGGCCTTCCAGGCGTCCCACATGCCCTTCAGCTGATCGCCCCGCCCGAGCCACTCGTGGAACGCCGCATAGACGGGGACGTTCAAGTAGGCGGCCGCGCCTCGTCGCGCGATGGCGCGCGCCTCGTCACGATCGGCGGTCGGGATCACGAAGAGCCTTGCGACGATCTCCTTGCCCTCGCCGCCCTCGTGCACGTACGGGGCGACGGTCTTCACGTCCTCCGCAGAGAGCCAATTCAGGATTGCGCCGTCGCCGACCTTACCGGCGAGGCGGAGCATGCCGTGGCGGAGGGCAGCGATCAGGATCGGCGGCTGCGGATCCGGCGGCGGCATCTGCAGGCGAAAGCCCTTCACGTCGAAGGAGTCGTAGGTCTCCGTGATCTTCTCGCCGGCGAGCGCTGCGCGCATGAACTTCACGGTGTCGCGCGTGCGCTTGTAGGGCTCCTCGAAGGGAATCCCGTTCCAGTTCTCGACGATCACGTTCGAAGACGTGCCGACCCCCATCACGAAGCGACCCGGCGCCGCCTCGGCGAGGCTGGCCGCGCTCTGTGCAAGGAGCGCCGGCCCGCGCGTGAACGCGGGGATGATCGCGATGCCCAGACGCATCTCCGGGGCCCAGGTGGAAGCGAGGGCGAGGGGCGTGAAACCATCGTGTCCACCTGCCTCCGACGACCAGAGATCGGTGTAGCCGAGGTCGGCCATCTCCCGGATCCAGTCTTCGTGCTGGTGAAGGGGCACGCCCCCGATCGGGAGCGACATGCCATAACGCTTCATCACGCGTCCTCTCTCTTCTTCTTGTTCTTCTGCTTCTTCTTGTTCTTGCCGCCGCCCTTGCCGGCGCCCCCTCCCTGCTTCGCGACCTTCGCCCAGGTATCACGCAGGGTCGCGGTCCGGTTCAGCACGAGCTGACCCGGGGCGCTGTCGGGGTCGATGCAGTAGTAGCCCAGGCGCTCGAGCTGCAGCCGATCGCCGGCCGACGCGTCGGCCACGGCGGGCTCCAGCTTCGCTCCCGCGAGGATCTCCAACGAATCCGGATTGAGCGCCGCCTCGAGGCCGCCTTCGCCGTCCAGGTCCGGCTCCTCCTCGCGGAAGAGGGTCTCGTAGTTGCGCACCTCGGCCTCGACGGCGTGCTTCGCGGATACCCAATGCAGCGTGCCCTTCACCTTCCGGCCATCGGGCGCATCCCCGCCGCGCGTCTCCGGATCGTAGGTGCAGCGCAGCTCGACGACTTCGCCGGCCGCGTCCTTGACGACATCCGTGCACGTCACGAAGTAGGCGGCGCGCAGCCGGACTTCGCGCCCGGGCGCGAGGCGGAAGAACTTCTTGGGCGGGTCTTCGAGGAAGTCTTCGCGCTCGACGTAGATCTCGCGACTGAAGGGGACCTGTCGGGTGCCGGCGGATGCGTCCTCGGGGTTGTTGATCGCCTCGAGGAACTCTTCCTGATCCTCGGCGTAGTTCTCGATCACGAGCTTGAGCGGATTGACGACGCCCATCCGTCGCGGCACCTCGCGGTTCAACACCTGTCGGACGTGGAACTCGAGGTTCGGCAGCTCGATCAGCTTGTCGCGCTTCGAGACGCCCGCGGCCTTGCAGAAGTCGACGATGCCCTCCGCCGGATAGCCGCGCCGACGCATCGCCGCGAGGGTCGGCATGCGGGGATCGTCCCAGTCACGGACGTGCCCGCCTTCGACCAGACGCCGCAGCGCGCGCTTGCTCGTGATCGTGTGCGACACGTTCAGCCGGGCGAACTCGATCTGTCGCGGGCGCGACGGTGTGTCGACCTGATCGAGGAACCAGTCGTAGAGCGGGCGATGGTCCTGGAACTCGAGGGAGCAGAGGGAATGCGTGATGCCTTCGAGGGCGTCCGAGTAGCCGTGGGCGAAGTCGTACATCGGATAGATGCACCACGTATCGCCGGTCCGGTGGTGGGCACGCTTCTGGATCCTGTAGAGGATCGGGTCGCGAAGCGCGACGACCGGCGCGGCCATGTCGATCTTGGCACGCAGCACCTTCTCGCCGTCCCCGAACTCGCCGGCGCGCATGCGCGCGAAGAGATCGAGGTTCTCCTCCACGGAACGATCGCGGAAGGGGCTCTCGGTGCCCGGCTCGCTGAGCGATCCCTGGTTGGCGCGGATCTCGTCGGAGCTCTGGTCGTCGACGAAGGCCTTGCCCTGCTCGATCAACGAGACCGCATAGCCGTGGAGCGTCTCGAAGTAGTCACTCGTGAAGTGGAGATGCTCGCCCCAATCGAATCCGAGCCATCGCACGTCGGCCTGGATCCCGTCGACGTACTCGGTGTCCTCGGTCGACGGGTTGGTGTCGTCGAAGCGCAGGTGGCAGCGGCTGTTCGGGTGCTCGCTCGCGACCCCGAAGTCGAGGCAGATCGCCATCGCGTGCCCGACGTGCAGATAGCCGTTCGGCTCCGGGGGAAAGCGCGTGACGACCTTGTCGTGCTTCCCGGACGCGAGGTCCTCGGCGATGATCGTGCGGATGAAGTCGAGACCGCTCGTCGCGGCGCCCTCGCCTTCCGTCCCGTCGTTGGTCGTCGCGTCTTCGCCGGACACCGTCCTCACCCCTCGGCCATCCGCGCCAGGCGCGGAGCGGTTCGGGCGGGAGTCTCGCATGAGTCGCGAGATCGGCAAAGACCGGCGCCATCCCGCGCGACGCAGGCTGCTATGATCGCGCGCGCTCGCGGCCGAACAGGCCCTTCGCGGTGCCCAGGAGCCTCCTTCTCATGCGTTTCCTCACTCCCGCCCTGATCGAACGGATCCGAGAGCGATTCGGCACGCCGGTCTACGTCTACGACCAGGCCACCCTCGAGCAGGCCGCGAAGGAGGTGCGCGCCTTCCCCGCCCCCTGCTCCCTGGTCGGGCGCTACGCGATGAAGGCCCTGCCCAACCGATCGGTGCTGAAGATCTTCGACGACGCCGGACTGCACGTCGACGCGAGCAGCGGCTTCGAAGCCGAACGCGCGCTCGCCGCAGGGATCGCCCCCGAGCGCATCCAGATCACCGCTCAGGAGATCCCCAAGGATCTCAAGGGGCTCGTCCAGCGCGGCGTCCTCTACAACGCCTGCTCGATCCACCAGCTGCGCACCTTCGGTGAGCTGTTCCCCGGCGGCGACCTCAGCGTCCGCATCAATCCCGGGCTCGGCTCGGGCCACAACAACCGCACGAACGTCGGCGGACCGTCGTCCTCTTTCGGGATCTGGCACGCAAAGCTCGACGAAGTGCTCGCGATCGGCGTCGAATTCGAGCTCACGATCTCCGGACTCCACACGCACATCGGCTCCGGTGGCGACCCGGACGTGTGGAAGCGTTGCGCCCAGATGACCCTCGACATCGCGCGTCGCCTGCCGGACCTCGAACGCCTCTCCCTCGGCGGCGGCTTCAAGGTCGCCCGCCTCCCCGGCGAGAACAACGCCGACCTCCAGGACATCGGTCGCCACCTCGCCGAAGACCTCGCGAACTACGTCGCCGGGCGCGGCGAGGCGTTCCAGCTCGAGATCGAGCCGGGCTCCTACCTCGTGGCGAACGCGGGCGCGGTCCTCGCCGAAATCATCGACATCGTGGACACCCACACGCCGGCCGGCGACGGCGGCGCGGCCGTTCAGGGCCACGACTTCCTCAAGGTCGACACCGGGATGACGGAGCTGCTTCGCCCTTCCCTCTACGGCGCACAGCACCCGATCCAAGTGATCCCGCACGGCCGAGAGGCGTCGACCGACGAGGTCGACTACCTGATTGCCGGCCACTGCTGCGAATCCGGCGACGTCCTGACCCCGGCCCCGGGCGACGCCGAAGGCCTCGCGCCGCGACGGCTTCCGCGCGCGCACATCGGGGACACCCTCGTGATCGAAGGCGCCGGTGCGTACGCCGCGGGCATGAACGCGAAGAACTACAACGCGTTCCCGGAAGCGGCCGAGGTGTTGATCGGCCTCGACGGTGAGCCCCGACTCGTTCGCGAGCGACAGACCCTCGAGCAGGCCCTCGCGAACGAGGTCTGAGCCGAAGCGCGTGGGCGTCGGGCCTAGCGCCGCTTCTGCTTCCGCTGGCGGAAGCCCTTGCGCGTGGGCTGACCTGCGGCGGCGCGGTATTGCGCGGGCGGCTTCTCGAGCTGCAGCCCGAACCAGGCCATCCCGAAGCGCTTCATGTTGAGCTTCTTGCCATTTCGGAGCCGGTCGAGGTTCTCGATGGTCGACTCGTTGCTCTTCTCGACCTTCTCGGCGGCGAGGAGCTTGTCCATCGCCTTCTCCTTGTCCCCGTCCTTCAGCTTCATCCACGCCCACACGTGGTAGGGCATGATCTGCTTCTTGGCGGCGCGGATCGCGGTATCGAGCGCGTCGTAGGCCTGATCCTTCTTGCCGTTCCGGTAGGAGAGCGCGGCCAATGCCATCTGCGCCTCGGTCGCGCGGTAGCCGGCCAGCGGCAGGTGCTCCGCCGCCTTCGCCTCGTCGCCGCTCGCGTACGAGAGCAGACCGATCTGGGCGTGGATCTGCCCCTTCAACAGGATCTGCCAACGGCTGAGCGGCATCAGCTCTTCGAGGGTCTGGATCGCGAGCTGGGTCTGCCCGGACTGGATCATCCGCTGCACACCGACGAACTGCGGCTCGACCCGGCGCGCCATCACCCGCGAGATCACGATGAAGGACACGATCGACACGAGCACGAAGAGGACGATCCCCATCTGCCAGGTCTTCCACAGCTCGAGCGCCGTCCAGGCGCCGCCGCTCGCCGCCCCGATCAGGATTGAGATGAGAATCGTGTACATCGGTCCCGGAAGTCCTCGGTCGACCGGCCAGCACGAGCGGCCGGTGTCTGGAAGCGGCGGATCCTAGCGGATCGGATGGAGGCGGGGCAGCAGCGGGCGGCCGCTGACGCTCCACGGCGCCTGAATCGCGGACGCCACCCCACGCACGCGGCGGGGGGCGGCGTCGATGGGCGTGCGCGGTACGGGGCTAGAACTTGTAGCCGAGGCCGACGGTGGTGAGGGTTCTCGTGCGGCGCGTGTTGTCGGCCACCTGGTTCGTGTATTCGACGAGCGCGCTCAGCCGGAACGACCACGCCTCGGTGATCGGGACTCCGACGATTCCCTCGGTCCGCAGCAAGTAGGCGCCGGGGAGATTGACCGGAACCAGTGCACTGCCGGTGTGCGTCCACTCGATCCGATCATCGAAGAGCATGTTTTTGTACTCGAAGCCCAGGACGGCGTCGATGAGGTGATCGACATCCGTATCGTCCTGCGCGACACCAGCGTTGCCGTCGTACACCTCGTAGCGATATCCAACGCCAAGCGACACGTCGAAGTGGCTCTTCGCAGGCTCCTCGCCCTGCCAAACGCGCACCCCGGGGCCGACGTCCACTTTGAATCGCAGCTTTCGGTCCTGCGTGCTGTTGCGTGACAACTCGGAGGTCGTATTCGAGAAGAGATGCTCGGAGAAGAGGTGCTTCCATTCGGTGAAGACACCCTGATTGTCCTGCGTCGTCGTACTCGACGCGTCGCCCTCGCGCTTGGACTTGCCGTAGGTGGCGCTCACACGCGCAGAGACTTCGTCCTTCTCCCAGGTGCGTTTGATCGTGCCGTCGACGGTCCCCGAGAAGCTCACGGTCGTGCCCGTCTGATTGGACAGTGAGGCACTCGCCTCCCCAGACCATCCCTCGTCTTGTGCGAAAGCGATTTCAGGCGCGCAAAGCGCGAAGGCGATGATCGTTGTCGCGAGCATTCCACGGTCGAGCATCTTCGAGATCCCCCTTTACCTCGGGGAGCGCCGAACGCACCCCCCATGATAAGAACGCCGCGGCTCGCGCCGCGGCGTTCGTGTTCTAGCGAATCTCCGCTCGGCGGAAAGACGCGATTCGTTGCGACGACTCGGCAGCGTTCGCTGCCTCCCGCTAGCCCTCGAACCAGCGTGATCAAAGTATCGAGGGAGTCGTGATCACGCCAAAA
>CAZAUR010000037.1:0-35649 GCA_964488255.1 uncultured Spirochaetaceae bacterium
CCGCTTTGAGCGGGTCACCTGGATGCCCCCGGCTTTGCCGGGGGAGGATGTCACTCGGAGTAGCTGTTCGAGGACGCGCTCTTCGTGGCCGAGCGGTCCGGCGTTCGTCGCGCGCCCGAGCGAGAGACCGAGCATCGTCTCGCGCGCCATCAGGAAGAAGGACTGCGCCGCCTCGTCGACGAGCACGTCGGGGCGCTGCTCGGGGTGGACGAGCTTCGCGAAGCGCTCGACGACCGGTCCGATCGAAGCGCCCAGGTCCGGATCGTTCGCCGCCGCGAGCCAGGCTTCGATCACGACCTTGAAGTCGATCGTCGTCATCGTCTCCCAGCTGCGCGTGACCAGGTCAGTCACCGAGGTTGGCGCCGGGCGGGAGCGGAGCACCTCGACCAGCGCGGCGTAGCGATGTTCGAGGGCAGCCGCGAGAAGGTCCGGGAGACCATCGAAGTGGTGGACGAAGGCGCCGCGCGTGAGCCCCGCCCGCGCGCAGACGGCGACGGAGGTGACGCCCGCCCAGCCGTGCTCGACGAGCAGGTCGAGGGTGGCTCGAATCAGGGCCTCGCGGGTCGAGGCGGACCGTTCTGCCTGGGTGCGGCGGGGCATCGCGGGACGCTAGCAGATATATTCATCGATGTATGTAAATGATCGGACTAGATCCCCAGCTCGCTCCGTTTCCGAGGCTGATCCTCAGGCGCGCCCTGGCTGTAATCAGCGAAGGGACCATCCCGCCGCGTGATCACCGCGCGGACGCCCTCGGTGGCGGCGACTCGGACGAACTCTCGGCCGTCGGGCGTGTTGCGCATGATGCCGTCGAGGATCGAGCCGAGGGTCTGGGTGCTCTGCAAGCCCATGTTGTCGTAGGCCTGGTTCACGATCAGCTTCATCGACACGAGCTGGGTGAGCGGGATCGTCGCCAGCTTGTTCGCGAGCTTCGAGACCTCGTCGTCGAGCTCCTCGAGGGGCACGGCGAAGTTGATCAGCTCGATGTCGGCCGCTTCCTGACCGCTGATCCATTCGCCGGTCAGGGCGTAGTACTTGGCCTTCGCGAGGCCCAGTCGGTAGACCCACATGCCCGAGAGGTGGCAGCCCCAGACGCGGGAGTAGGGCGTTCCGATCCGTGCGCAGTCCGAGGCGATCACGAGGTCCGCGCAGAGGGCCATCTCGGAGCCGCCGCCGACGCAGTAGCCGTGGACCTTCGCGATCGTCGGCTTCTGGCCGCGCCAGAGGCCCATGAAGGTCGTGAGGTAGCTCGTGTACTGATTCGTGACGCCGTGCACGTCCATGCCCGGGTCGTAGTCCTGCTCCTGGATGCCACCGAAGTGCTCGAGGCCGCCCGAGAAATCGAATCCGCCGCAGAAATTGTCGCCGGCGCCCTCGAGCACGATCACCTTCACGTCGTTGTCGCGGTTGGCTCGGGCGAGGGCGTCGCTCAGATCGGCGAGGAGTTCGTATCGCAGGGTGTTCGCCTTGTCGGGGCGATTCAGGGTGATCGTGGCGATGCCGTCCTGCTGCGAGTAGAGGATCGGGTCTTCGGACATGGGACTCTCCTGGGTTCGGGAAATCGCGTGACGTCGCTCGCGACCGGCGCGAGAGATGGACGACGAGCCTACGTCGTTCGGCGAATCGCGGTCAACGCGGGGCGCGATTCGTGTATACAGTGGCGGCAGCGGGGACGGAGCGGAGATGCCTCTCTACGATGACATCGGCCACGACTACGCTTCGGTTCGACGCCCGGATCCGCGGATCGCGGCCCGGATCCAGGCGGCGCTCGGCGACGCTCGCAGCGTCGTCAACGTCGGTGCGGGGACGGGCTCCTACGAGCCCGTCGATCGCAGGGTCGTCGCGGTCGAGCCGTCCGAAGTCATGGCGCGGCAGCGAGGGCAGGGCGCGGCGCCGGTCGTTCGTGCCTCCGCGACCGCCTTGCCTTTTCGCGATGCGGTCTTCGACGCCTCGCTGGCGATCCTCACGCTGCACCATTGGCCGGACCTGTCGCGCGGCCTGGACGAGCTCCGCCGCGCGTCACGACGTCGAACCGTGATCCTCACCTTCGACACGAGCGTCGGCGGCTTCTGGTTGACCGACTACTTCCCCGAGATCCTCGAGATCGATGCGCGATCGATGCCGGCGATCTCGGACCTCGCGCGCCAGCTCGGGAAGGTCGAGGTCGTAGACGTGCCGGTGCCCCACGACTGCGTCGACGGCTTCCTGGGCGCGTATTGGCGTCGACCCGAGGCGTATCTCCAACCGGCGGTGCGAAACGGGATCTCCGTGTTCCCGCAGATGGCGGACGTCGAATCGGGGGTGGATCGCTTGCGCGCGGACCTCGCGTCCGGCGCGTGGCGCGACCGCTACGGATGGCTCCTCGACCGACAGGAGTTCGACCTCGGCTATCGGCTCGTGGTGGCGTGACCTGCGCGCCGTCGGATGATCCTTCGAAGCGTGCCGCCTAACGCCGCCCCTCCACCCAGATCGGAGACGTCCAGGCTCGCTCCTGCGTCGTCTTGTCGGTCGTCGGCTGATCGCACCAGGTGGGTCGGTCAGGGCCGTCGACACAAGCCCAGCCGCTCTGTCGGCAGCTCGGGTTCTCGATCACGCGCGCGTAGTAGACCGCCGCGCGATCCGGGTCGAAGTCCGGGTCGCTCCATTCGCCGCACAGGGAGCGGGCGCCGCGGCCGGTCGGCGTACACGTAGCGACGTCGACGCCTGCGTCGTTGTCGCCGCCGGCGACGTCCACGACTTGTTGGTGGAGGTTGCCTGCGTCGTCGGCCCAGCCCTTGATGATCTGGACACGTTGGAGGAGTCCGCCCGGGTGGGCAGCGGTCCCGGTGTCGGCGAGGGCGCTCACGACGAAGCGCGGCGCCTGGTCCCGCAGGCCGAGCCACTTGCTGGGCGCGCTCCCGAGCTCCCCGCCCATCGGCACGCCCGACGCATAGCCCTTCGAGACGAGCTCCGGGTCACCACACAGTCCCTCGGGCAGGTCGTAGCCTCCGAAGAACCGCACACTCATCCGCGGACCACTCGTGCCGTAGGTCTCTCGCCGTCGCATCGCTTCGAAGAGGGCCTCACGACTGTTCTCCTCGGCCCAGACGCCCGCGAGGCCGCCGAGGTTGCGGCCCTCGGTCGGTCGCACCGCACCGAGAAACAGATCCTGTCGCCACTCTTCGACCGGGCCGGGGACCCCGTCGTGACCGTCCGTTGCGGCGATGAAGCCGAACTTGAACGGGTTCACGCCCAGACGCTCCTCTTCCTTCAAGCCTTCGACGAGGGCGTAGCGAACGAAGTCGCGACGTGACACGCAGCCCTGGCCGCCGAGGGCCCCTTCGCCGGTGCCGTCTTCGCAGTCCGGGGTCTCGGGCGCGCGCATCTTCTCCCAGTCACAGAGCTCGTCGGTCGCGCCGAGGACGTTCCACATCCCGTTGCGACACTCCGAGTCGCCCTTCATCTGGCTCATCTCGACGATCGGCTCCATCGCCGCCCGCAGCTTCGCGACCTCCGCCTGCGCCGCGGGATCTTCGATCCCCTCGTACTCGAGGCCGAACATGTGTCCGTTCGAGAGGTTCGAGTTGTGCGGGATGGCGAGCACGTCGCAGCCGGTGCCCGCGTCCGTGCACTGCGACTGGAGGTCGCGCCAGAGGCCGATCGCGCTCGGCTGGGCGTCGTAGCTGATCGGCAGCTCGGGGACCGTCGCGTTCCGGAAGATCACGTTGCGGTGGATCTTCGTCATGTTGGGCGTCGCGGTGTACTCGTAGGCGACGAAGCTCGTGAATTCGCATGCGGGGGAGTCATCGTTCGCCGCCGCGGCCGCCATCTGTGTCTCCTGCCAGGCGGCGAGGGCGCCTTGCCGGCAGAGCGCGCCGTCCTCGCCGCACACGGCGGGCGTGTCGACGCCGCGGTCGACCTTGGCCCGCATCCGCCGAACGACCTCGCTCAGGGCGCTTCCCGCGATCGACATCGGCTGGCGATAGTCGGCGCAGTTGGGTGTGTCGTAGGACGGGGAGCCGGGGGTCTGACACAGGGCGACACCGCCCATGCTCGAGGCGTGGTCGGTGATCGCGGCGAAGTCGAGGGGGCGCTCGAGCTGGACCGGACGATCGGCCTCGAATCCGATCGACACCTCTTCGCCCTGCGCGAAGCGATAGGCGTCGGCGGGGCGGAGCCGGGTCCCGAAGACGTTGGCGTCCATCGACACGGCGGTGTGGACGTGGAGGTCGCCCCAATAGACCTGTCGGTTCGCGTCGTGGTCCTGGCATCGAGGCTCGTTCGCGCTCGCCGCGTTTGGGAGGGCGATCCCCGACGCGATCGTCAGTGCCATCCAGGAAACTCGCAACCTCACGTGTCTCGGCCTTCGCATTGGGGACCCTCCGTGCGTGGGGCGAATCTTGCCACACCCGTTGGACGCCAGGCGTCGCAATCGAATCCGGGGATTGACATGTCCGACTTCTGAGGCACTCTGCCGCCCGATGACCGGCCACGTACACACGCCTGTTTCGCCGCGCGCCGCTGCCCCGCAGCCGGCCGTGTACGCCTGCGCCCAGCTTCCGCTGGGTCTTCAGGTCACCGTCATGAACTCGATTCTCGAGGTCCCGAGCCTGACCTAGCCCGCCGGAAACCGTCCGAACGAACACGTCGACGCCCTTCCGGCCCAGCTGGAAGGGCGTCGTTGCATTTGGGGCCTCCGAAAGGGGGCGCCGCTCTAGAGGGGAACACCATGGATCGCGCCATCGAGCTGGATCGATTGACGAAGACCTATCGCGTGCGCGAGCGCGCGCCGGGCCTGCGTGGCGCCATTCGTGCGCTCGGACGTGGGTCGTGGCGCGAAGTCGTGGCGGTACGCGATCTCGACCTCGCTATCGATCGGGGCGAGCGGGTGGCCTTCGTTGGGCCGAACGGGGCGGGGAAGTCGACGACGATCAAGATGCTCTCGGGCATTCTGCATCCGACCTCCGGCCACGCGAGCGTCCTGGGCTTCGCGCCCTGGCGCGAGCGTCAGCGGCTCGGCTTTCGAATCGGCACGATCTTCGGACAGCGCACGCAGCTCTGGTATCACCTCCCGCCGCGGGACACGTTCGAGCTCTTGCGCCACGTCTACGACGTCTCCGCCTCAGATCACGCGACGCGACTCGATCGGTACGTCGAGCGATTCGAGATCGGGGCGTTGCTCGACCAGCCGGTGCGTCAGCTCTCCCTGGGGCAGCGCATGCGTTGCGAGATCGTCGCCGCGCTCCTGCACGCGCCCGAGATCCTCTTCCTCGATGAGCCGACGATCGGTCTGGACGTCGACGCGAAGGCGGTGATCCGCGACCTGGTTCGCGAGGAGAGCGAGCGGGCAGGGCGGACGCTGCTCTTCACGTCCCACGACACCGGAGACATGGAGGAGGTCTGCGACCGCGTCGTCGTGATCCACGAAGGGCGGCTGCTCCTCGATGAGTCGATCGCGTCACTTCGACGGACGTTCATCGGTCGCAAGCGCGTCACGGTGCATACCGGCGAGGAGGTGCTGAACCTCGACTGCGGTGTTCTGCCCGGCGTCGAGATCAAGGATCGGCAGCCCCACCGCACCACCCTCGAGGTCGAGCTCGCGCGAACACCCGTGGAGCGCCTCGTCAGCGCTCTCGCGCGGAGCGCGCGGCTCACGGACCTGTCCGTCGAGGATCCGCCCATGGACGAGATCGTTCGCGCGATCTATCGACGGAGCAGTGCGACCGGAGTCGCGTCGTGAGCGGCGCGACGGCGGCGGCTCCGAGCCCGGGCCACGCGTTGCGGGCGACGTTCGCCTTCGCACAACTGGGCGCGCGGCAAGAGCGCGCGGGCTTCGCGGCATGGGCGGGCCGGCTCGGGTTCTATTGCGTGATCCTGCTGATCTTCTCCCGCCTCTGGGACGTGATCTTCGCGGAGCGGTTGCTCGACGACCCGCGCTTCTCGGCCTCGGCGTTCGTCTGGTATCTGGCGCTCACCGAGTGGGCGACGCTCTCGACGCCGCAGATCTGGATGGACATCGAAGCGGACGTGCGCTCGGGAGACGTCGCGCAGCGATTGTGCCGACCGGTCTCGTACGTGGTCGGCAAGCTCGCGGAGGCGGCGGGGGCGCTGCTCCCGCGGCTGGTCGTGCTCGGCGGCGGGGGGCTCGGCTTCGCGGCGATCGTTGCTGGCGGCCTGCCCCAGGATCCGCGTGGGCTCGTCTGGGCGATTCCGATCGTCGTCTTCGCGGCGCTCCTGCAGCTGCTCTCGTTCACGATCGTCGGGTTGACCGCGTTGTGGCTCGACGAGGTGGGGCCGGTCTACTGGATCTGGCAGAAGGGAATGTTCCTGCTGGGTGGATTGATGGTGCCGTTGGCGATCTATCCCGACGTCGTTCGTGAAGTCGCGTGGTGGACGCCCTTCGCACCGATGTTGAACGGCCTCGGCCGACTCGCGTTCGGCGCGACGACGGAGGAGCTCGTCCAGACCTTCGTCGCGCTCGCCTTCTGGATCGCCGTGGCGTGCGTGGTGTTGTCCTGGCAGTTCCGCCGTGGCGTCCGCGGTCTCGAAACGGGAGGCGGATGAAGATGACGAGCGAACTCCGATTCCTCGCCGCGCTCGTCGAGACGAACGTGAAGGCGTGCCTGGCGCTTCGCGGCGCGTTCTGGCTCCAGGTCGCCGGCATGGCGCTCAACAACGCGCTCTTCTTCGTGATGTGGTGGATCCTCTTCGACCGCTTCGAGGAGATCCGTGGCTGGCGGCTCGAGGACATGCTCTCGCTCTACGGCGTGGTAGCCGCCGGGTTCGGACTGGCGGTCGTACTCGGTGGCGGCATCCGCGATCTCGCGCGCACGATCAGCGACGGCGACCTCGACCCGATGCTCACACAGCCGCGGAGCGTCGTCGTCCAGGCGGTCGCAGGGCGCAGCCTCGCCACGGGCTGGGGCGACTTTGCAAGTGGCGTCGTGATGGTCGGGCTGAGTGGGTACCTCGCTCCCGACCGCGTCCCGGTGTTGATCCTCGCGATCGTTCTGTCCGCGAGCACGGTGGTTGCGACCGGTGTTCTGCTCGGCAGCGCGGCGTTCTGGGCGTCGCGAGTGGAGAGCCTCGCACGCATGGCGCTCGAGTACTCGATCACGTTCAGCCTCTATCCGCCCACACTCTTCCATGGGCCGATGCGGATCGTGCTCTTCACGCTCGTTCCGGCGGGCTTCATCGGGTATTTGCCGGCGTCGTTGCTGCGGGAGTTCGAGTGGACGACGCTGGGGCTCGCGATCTGTGGGGTCTCGGCGTACGGGAGCGTCGCCGCGTTCGTGTTCGGCCGCGGACCGCGCATGTATGCGTCGGGCAGCCGATTCGGCGTCCGCGTCTAGGCGGCCGACGGTGCTCGGTCGCGGCGCGTTCGGCCTGCGCCGAGTCCGGCGAGGCCGAGGCCGAGGAGGAGCGCGGTCCCGGGTTCGGGAACGATGGTGAGGCCCCAGCCGATCGACACGCCGTCGCCGCCCTTGGCGGTCACCTCCCAGCGCGTCGTGAGGCGGGGTGCCGTCTCGTAACCGGGGACGTCATCGTCGAATCGCCCGAGGTCGATCACCTGGTTCTTGAAGAAGCGGACGGCTTCGTCTAAGGACTGGAACGTCGCGTCGACGAGAACGTCGCCGTGCACGTCTTCGATCGAAAGCGTGAGCGTGTCGAAGCCCGCGCCGACGGCCTCGAGGTCGAAGACTGTGACGAGGAGCCGCTCTCCCTCGGCGGGCGCGGCGATGTCGAGGAGGAAGGTGCTGTCGATGGATCGGATCGAGTCGCCGACCTCGTCCTGGCGTCCGGGGGCGACCTGGAGCTGCCCCGCGGCTCGCGTGAGCACGGTTTCGCCGGCACGTTCGTAGCCGGAGAGCAGGGCGCTCGCCTCGACGATTCGATCGCGCGATTCACCGGATGGGTCCCCCACCCACGAGAAGCGCACGTCGTGCCCGGCCTTCCCGCCATCGGCGAGCTCGAGCAAGCCGTCGCCGTGGCGGGTGACGCCGTGGATCGTGGCCGCACCTCGACCGACGAAGTCGAGGTTCGACGAGAGCGCGGGGGGCCCGAAGGCCCTCGGGTCATCGGTGTCCGGAAAGCGCCGACTGGACTCTACGCCCGCGTTCAGGCGAAGCTCGGCCCCCCGTCCGTGTGCGGTCGCCTCTGCGTCCGCGAGAATGTTGCGCTCGGCGATGCTCCGCCCACGGGCGAAGGCGGATGCGCGAACCGCACCCAGCCCTTCCGCCGACGCCTCGGCGACCGTCGCGCTGACGAAGCGACCGTTCTCGAGCCGTGCGCCTCGGCCGCCGCCCTCGGCCCAGGCATCGGCTTCGACGGTCGACACACCGTTGCCCCTCGAGGTCGAGGAGGCGCGCGCGAACGTCATGTGGTCGGGGGAGACCCCCCCGCCGTTTCCCGTGCTCTGCGCGTAGCTGGCTACGCGGCTGTCGCCCTCGGCGATCCCGACACTTCGGGTGTCCGCCGACCACGGAATCGTGGCCATAGGACCGGCCGGGCGCGGAAGGAAGGCCTGCGATTCCGCGAATGAGCCGCCGATCGGCCGACCGTCGGCATCGAGCACGAGACCGGCCGTCACGTCGTGGCCATCTCCCAGGCTGCGAATCTCGACGTCGACGATCGAAACACCACTGGAACCCTCGAGCGTCGCGTCGCACCCGCCGCAGCGTCCGCCGAACGACCGCCCCGACGCGTGGATACTCCCGGCGTCATTCACGCCGCGAATGATCGTGTGCGCGTCCCCGCCATCGCCCGAGGCTGCGGTTCGTGTTCGAAAAGTCTCGAGGCTTCGCACGCGCACGGTCCCGCCGCTGCCACCGTTGGTCTCGCCGTGCAGGTCGAGACGGTCGACGGATTCGACGTAGTCGAGTTCGTTGTGCGCATCGCCACCGTCGATGTCGCGATAGCGCGCGGGCTCCATCGCATCGAATGCCTCGGACGTCGTCTCGAGCCGACTTCCGGATCCCGCCGCAAGGGACTGGCCGAGGTGGAGCGCACCGGTCGTCTCGCCGCTCGGAAGGTTTCGAAAGCGGATGTCGCGTCCGGATTGGAACGGGGCGTCGTCGAGGGGATCGACGACCCCGCTGGCTTCCGTGAGGCCCACATGCACGGAGACGTCGCCGCCGTTCGACTCACCGTGAAAACGGCTGGGCGTCGCTCCGGTCGGATCGCCGAACCGCTCGAGCCGGATGCGTCCCGGTGCGATCCCCCCCCTCGGCCGTACCCAGTCCGGCGCCGACCGTCAGGGTGACGTCGGCGCCGGTCGTCGACCGTCCGATCACGTCGCCGAGGATCACGTCGCCGACCCGGCTTCGGGGATGGGCCGAGAACCCGCGGCCCCGGCCGCTCAGGGCGGTCAAGGCGGAGACCTGAACCTGAAGGTCGCCGCCGCCTTCGTTCTCGGCGACGAGGGAGGTCGCGGCATCCATGCCGAACGTACGAACCCGCTGGTTCAGGACGAGCAGGCCGGTGGTCGATCCGGAGACGGCGTCGACCTGCTCGATGCGACCGGGTACGAGGGTGGGGCCCGCCCGGACCTCGGCCACGGCGAAGACCGTCGCACCGCCGGCGGATTCGCCGCGGGCCTCGGCGCTGAGCTCGCCGCGTTCGATGTGGGAGGAGGGGTAGTAGGCGCGGTTGCCCTCGATGTAGTGCATTCCGCTGACCGCGGTCGCCTCGGCGCGTATGGCTCGGGGTCCTTCGTTGCGCGCGAACGCGCGCGCGGTCACGTCGGCGGCTCGGATGGGCGAATCCACGAACGAGAGCACGTCGCCGTCAGCGAACGCACGTGCAGTCGCGTAGGAGGAGGGAAAGGCGTGGTTGATCGCGGTCGCGACCGCATGCACGCCAGCGCCAGCACCCTCCGCGGTCGCTTCGGCGAAGACCTGGTCTGCGCGTTCCGCTTCGGCGAAGGCGATGGCGTGTGCGCCGCCGCCGCGATGGTACGAGCCGGAGCCGTTGCGCCCGCCGATCGCGGTCGCTTCGGCCATCTGCCAACGGTACTGATGCTCGGACGGCAGCGAAGACGCCAGCCGTGCGTTCGCAACGGCTGCACCGCCGACGCCCCCAGTGCCATCGATCGCCCGATCGGGGACGAGTGCGCGGCCGTGGACACCGCCGGTGCCGCCCGTCGCGATTGCGACGGACCGGTCAGCGTCGATCACGATCGATTCCGCCGAAGCGGCGCCCCCGGTGCCTCCGTCGCCGCCCGCGTGCGGTGCGTCGCCTGGCGACAAGACCGACCCGGCGTCGCCTCCGGCGCCCCCGTGGCCCCCGATCGCCTCCGCCGAGTTGTCTTCGCCGATGGCGTCCGCGACGGCGACTGCGATGCCGGCCGAGACCCCGGTCCGACCTTCCATTCCCGGTTGGCTCGGCGGGCGCCCGCTCGGCGCATGCGGACCGCGAACGACGACGTCCTCGGCGTGCACGATCGGGGCGAGGCTGAGGCCAGCCAGGACGAGTCCGGTTGCGAGAATCCGGGTCCCGCGCGCCCGGTCTCCGAACGACGACCTCGTGCCAGCTCCCATCGCAGCCCCCCGACCGCACGCAGCGGCGGGGCGCCGCGGTCGTGCGATGTTGGGTGGCGCCGACGGCGATGTTGTGGCGCGAAATCCCGCACAACGCGAGGCGCGCGCGACGCCGATGCGCGGGATCGAGTGATTCGACACCCGTCACAGAGCCGCGCAGGCGGAGTTCGGCGTCGAGGTGACGCTAGTTGGCCGTGTCTTCCTTCACGAGCTCGTCGACCAACACCGGAACTTCCGCCAACGCACGCAGCGCATCGTTCAAGTGCGTGCAGCCGTTCGTCTTCGCGAGCCGCTCGAGTACGACGTCCCTCAGTTCTGCCAGGGGCGCGTCGACGATCGAGCGCGCGGAGGCCACGGCGGACGGGCACTCGCGGAAGGGCAGGATGTGCGGGGTCGCGTCCAGGCTGTCGAGGCGTCCGGTCGTGAGGTCGGCGGTCGCGTGGAGACGGTATTCGTGGATCCCGATCCGTCCGTGGTCCGGGTCGTCGGTCGAGTCCTGGAACCCGCTCTCGATCGAGACGCGATCGCCGTCGACGCGGACGTCGATGAAGCGCGCGCGTCTCGTTCCGATCCGAGGCATGTCGGGGAGCGGGTGCCAGCCGTCGGGGTCGTCCGGGTGGACGAGGGGGCCGACGGGACGCATGCGCGGCGGACCCACGTGTTCGGTGACTTCCGTGAGCGCGCTCGAACCCGGCGCGAAGCCGATGCAGACGCCCTCCATGTCCGCCGCGGACGGGCCGCGACGGCGCTCGCCGGAATCGGTGGGCCGGAACTCGGGCTGGCGGACGAAGGCGACCCCGCCGATCAGGCTCGTGCCCGAAATGTCGTCGAGCAGGAGATAGAGCGGAGAGCCCGAGGCGCGAACGTCGGGTACGAGCGTCGCGAGCGCACCGCGGAGGTGGCCGCCGCCGCGCTGGCCGACGAGCTCGGGAATGCCCTCTGCGTCGGGGACGGTCTCGATCGACTCGATGACCCGTTCGCGGAGGAGGGCATCGAGGGAGGCTTCGCGGACGACGCGCGGCGGCTCGGCCGGAGCGTCAGTGACGGCGTCGCGCGCGCGACCCCGCAACTCGAGCGGACCCATCGGGCCCTCGGGCCACAACATGTCCATCGTCGCGGTCCGACGGATCGATCGTTCGCGTCTTCGCGGGATCGGGCCGGCCGGGCCCTCGACGGACTGGGCTTCATCGATGATCAGGCCGGGACTGGGCAAGGGACTCCTCGTGGCGCGCGACGAGTCTAACCGGCCGGCGGCGGGCGCGCTCCAGCGACCGGAGCCCCATCGGGCCCGGTCGCCGGAGCGAGCCAGAGCGGACGGTCAGTTCAAGATGATCTTGAAGCCGAGCGTGAACTGATTGGTCAGGCCGCCCTCGGAATCGAAGATCAGCGCCTCCTGCACCTGGACGGCGGTCTGCGGCGAGAGATAGAACTCGAGGCCCGCCTTGGGGCCGAACTGGCCGATCTCGTCGTCGGGGATGCCGTCGCCGCGCACGATGCCGAGACCGACGATCGCGCCGCCGTAGAGGAGGAAATTCTCCTCCGGACCCATGAGGTCGGTGTTCACGCGCGCCTGGCCGGACAGCGAGTAGATGCCGATGTCTCCGGCATCCGAGAACGCGCCGACGATCGTCACGCCGGCGCCATACTCGAAGCGGCCATCGGTGGTGGTGTAGGAGCCGACACCGCCGACGATGACCGCGGTGGACTCGTCGTCGCCCGGACCGCCGCCGCCCCCATCCGGGTCGACCGTGGTCACGGAACCGATCACGGAGAGTGCCGACGTACCGCCGATATCGACGGCCCCCTGGGCTTGCGCCGTCGTTGCCGCGAAGACGACTCCCGCGACGAGCACGGAAATCTGGATCATTTTGGTCATCTCGCTCTTCCTTTCCATCATTCTCTGGTTGCGTCCAGCCGTGTCGATGCCCGGCCCTCGCCTGGCGGCGTCCACGTGCCGAATCCTTCTGGTCAGCGCCTCCGGATCTCGAAGGCGATCTCTCCTTCGCCTTCGAGTCGTCCGGATTGTGGGCTCTGTCTCGCGCCGGTCTCGTTGGTCACGCGCGGCGCCACGTACGCGCCGATCTCGGTGGCGGTCACGTAGCCGTCGCCGTTCGCGTCGGCGTCGCCGTCGATCGCGTCGAGGAAGCTTCGTGTGAACACGCCTTCGCCGTTGCGTTCGATGGCTTCCTCGCCTTCGCCGCCGGCGGTCACCATCTGCACCGAGCGAAGGCTGGTCACCTTGCCGAAGTAGTCGTCGGTGCCGGGCCGGACGATGCTGATGCCGCGGGTCAGCCCGAGGCCCGAATAGCAGGAGTCCATCGCGTAGTAGACGTGCTTGGCGGGCAGGCGGTCGGAGATCGCGCGCAGCTCGCGCATCGAGATCGCCGACGAGAACGCTGATTCGGGTCGGCCGTCGACGGGGACGATGTAGCCGCGTTTGCGACCGCCCTCGACGGTCTCGGTCTCGCCGTGGCCGGCGAAGAAGATCACGACGAGATCGTCGTCGCCGACGACGTCGCCGAGACGGGTCGACAGCAGGCCGAGGATCGCCTGTCGCGTTGCCGCGCCGTCGTAGAGCTCGAACACCTCGTCGAAGCCGAGGCCGCGCAGCCGCGTCGCGACCTTTTCCGCGTCGGGGCGCGCGCCGACGAGCGGGGGCCACTTCGCGTATTCATTGACGCCGATCACCGCGGCGAATCGGCGTGCATAGCCCGGTCGGTAGGTCTTTGATCGTGTCGCACGCGGAGGAAGATTGGCGTCGAAGTTCGCGCGCGGCGGCCCCGCTGCGCCGCCTTCGGATCGGCCGTCGGCGATTCGGGCACGCTTCCCGGCCTCGCGAAGGAGTCGCGCGGCCGCGGAATGGCCGCGTCTCCGCGCGACCTGGAGCGGCTTGCCGCCCGCGGAGCCCTCGATGTCGGGGTCGGCGCCTGCGTCGAGCAGCAGGCGCACGACGTCTGCGTGGCCGAACCAGGCCGCGTTCACGAGCGCGGTATCGCCGTCGAACTCCAATCGGTCGACGCTGGCGCCGGCGGCGAGCAGACGCTCGACGACGTCGGCGTGCCCCGCCGCTGCAGCCGCGTGGAGGGCGGTCTCGCCGCCGCGGCCGGTGGCGTCCACGTCGACGCCCTGCGCGAGCAACGTCTCCACCGTGCCCGCGTCGCCTCGCCGTGCCGCTTGGAGGAGGCGCCCATCGTCGGCCATCGCCGGCGAACCAACGAGACCGACAGCCACGATCGCGCCCAGCAGGACGAGCGGCGTGGTGCGACGGCCGGCCGTGCGCTCAGCGCAGATGGATCGTGATCTCACCCGCACCCCCCAGATGCCCGTAGGCCGGCGTCTGTCGTCCGCGCGACTGCGTGCCGACCTGGTCGGACACGAACCAGCCGATTTCGCTCGCCGTCACTTGTCCGTCGCCGTTGGCGTCGGCTTCTCCTCGCAGCGCCTCGATCAGATAGGTGGTGAAGAGGCCGCGCCCGTCCCGCTCGATCGCCTGTTGTCCTTCGAGCCCGGCGGTGACGACCTGGACCGCGCGGCGGGTGTCGCCTGCGGACCCGCTTCGCCCGGATCGGGCGCGCTGGAGCAGGCTCCCCGAATAGCACGCGTCGATCGCGTAGTAGACGTGGCGAGCCGCCAGTCGATTCGAGAGGTCGCGGACGGTCTCCATCGAGACGCCGGACACGTAGGGGTCGGCGCTGCTCCCATCGGAGGGGACGAGGTAGCCGCGCTTCTCGCCGCTCGCGAGGGTCTCGGTGGCGCCGTGGCCTGCGTAGAAGACGAACACGAGGTCCTCGTCAGTTACCTCCCGCCGCAGCCGCTCGCCCAGCAGCTGGAGGATGCCCGCCCGCGTCGCGTCGGCGTCGTAGAGCTCGAACACCTCGTCGAAGCCGAGGGTGCGGAGGAGGGCGGCGGTCTCTTCGGCGTCGCGCCGCGCACCCTCGAGGCCGCTCATGCGCGCATAGCGTCCGATGCCGATCACGGCGGCGATCCGCCGACCGTAGGAGACCGAGACGTCGAAGCGGCCGGGTGTGGTCGGGGTCGCCCCTGCGCGCGGTGACGATCGGCGCTCGTTCGTCACATTCGCGAGATAGGCGGCGATTTGGTCGTGGCCGCGCAGGCTGGCCTGTTCCATCGCCTCTCGCGCCGGCAACGCCGCGCCGAGCTCGACGAGCGCGCGCACGGCTTCCATCTGCCCGGCCCGCGCCGCCTTCGACAGCGGCGTCGACGCGCGGAGCCCCCCGGCTTGAATCGAGGACCGGTTCGCGAGGTCGCTCGAAGCGAGGCCCGACAAGCTCGTGGCGTCGAGGTCTGCTCCTGCAGCGGCCAGGGCGCGAATCACGTCGACGTGGCCGTAACGACTCGCGACATGGAGGGGCGTCGATCCGAAGTCGTTCTCGACATCGACGTCGGCACCCGCCTCGATGAGGGCCTGGACGACGTCGGCCCGCCCCGCGACCGCGGCGTGGTAGAGGGCCGTGTTGCCGCCGCTGCCGCGCGCGTCGACGTCGCTGCCTTCGCCGATGAGGCGATCGACTTCGGCCAGTTGGCCGGAGCGTGCGGCGGTGACGATCGGCGGGCCGCTCGCGCAGGCGGAGAGGGCAAGCGCGACGAGCAGCAAGCAGAGGATTCGGACGGGCACGAAGGACACTTTGCCTTTCTCGAGCCGCTCCTGCCATCCCGCATTCGGGTGTCGCTCGACGCTGAAGCCGTATCGGTCAGTCGCTCTGGTCGACCGACTACGGAGCAGGGTGGCGCCGAGTCCATTGAGTGCGCGATTGCATCGATTCGGTTCCGCACCGACCGCACGGCTAGAGCGTCGAGGCTCGAACCCGCGCGACGGCGCTGTCGATGGCGCGCGCGAGGGCGTCGACCATGACGTCGAGCTCGGCATCCTCGACGATGAACGGCGGGCCGAGACAGATCACGTGGCGGGCGGGCTCGTTGCCACCCGGGTAGAAGAAGACGCCCTCGCCGAGACCTGCGGCGACCACCTTGTCGACCAGACCGCTGTCCGCGGGAAACGGCTCGAGGGTTTCGCGATCACGGACGAGTTCGATGCCCCAGAGCAGCCCGCGCCCGCGGACCTGGGCGACGTTCGGGTGCGAACGGAGTCGGTCGAGTGCGTGGTCGAGGAATCGGCCACGCTCCGCCGCGCGCTCGACGAGGTTCTCTCGCGCCAGGATGTCGAGGGTCGCGACCGCGGCGGCGCAGCAGGCCGAGTGCGCGCCGTACGTGAAGAACATCAGGGAGTCGCCCGCGTCGGCAATGGGCTGCGCGACGGCTTCGGTCGCGGCGATTGCCGCGATCGGGGCATAACCGCTCGCGAGTCCCTTGCCGCTCACGAGAATGTCGGGCGTCACGCCCCAGTGATCGACGGCGAACTTCCGGCCGGTGCGTCCGAAGCCGGTCATGACTTCGTCGGCGATCAACAGGATCCCGTGGCGACGACAGATCTCGGCGATTCGCGGCAGATAGTCGCCAAGGGGAACGAGCGCGCCGGCGTTCGAGCCTACGATCGGTTCGACCACGAATGCCGCCACCGATTCGGGTCCCACTCCCTCGATCAAGGATTCGAGCTCGTCGGCGCAAGCCACGTCGCAGGCCGGGAATTCCTTTCCGAGCGGGCAGCGCAAGCAGTAGTGCGCCGGCGCTCTCGGCACCTCCACCTGCTGATCGAGCAGCAGGGGTTCGAAGCCGTCTCGTCGGGACGTGTGGCCACCGACCGAGAGGGTCGAAACCGTCGTGCCGTGGTAGCTGAGCTCGCGCCCGATCACGCGCCAGCGTTCCGGCCGACCCGCGGACACGTGGTGCTGGCGGGCGAGGCGGATCGCGGTGTCCATGCCTTCGGAGCCCCCGCTCGCGAACGCGATCCGAGTGAGGCCGTCGGGCAGCCAGTCCCGCCGAAGTCGATCCGTCAGCGCGACACGGGCGGGGGTTGCGAAGGGCGGGACGACGTAGCTCGTTCGCGCTGCCGCGTCCGCATAGGCGTCGGCGACTTCGCGGCGCCCGTGTCCGATGCCCGACACGATCGCGCCCCCCGCGGCATCGAGGATCCGCCGGCCGTCGGGCGTGATCAGGTAGCAGCCTTCGGTCCGCTCGATCTCGGGGGGGCGCCGGCCGCTCGCGATGAAGGGATAGTCGGCACTCGCCTCGAATTCGCGATCGTTCATCCGGTTCCTCCAGCCGAAGGCTATCGAGGGGAGCCCCCCGCCGAAAGCGCCGGTCGGTGGCGCGGAGTCGCGACCTGTTGTTCGCTCCGGGACCCAACCCACTCGGAGAGAACATGCAGATCAAGGATTCCGTCGCCATCGTCGTGGGAGGCGCCTCGGGCATGGCCCGCGCCACCGCCGAGCTCCTCGCAGAAGAGGGCGCGCGCGTCGCCATCTTCGATCTCCCCAGCTCCGCCGGAGAGGAAGTGGCGGCGTCGCTTCCAGGCGACGCGATCTTCCGCGCCTGCGACGTGATGCAGTACGACGAGATCGGTGAGTTGATCGCGGAGGTGACGGGCCACTTCGGTGCGCTCCAGGTCGGCGTGAATCTCGCGGGCGGGCAGATCGGCGGCCCCGCGCGGACCTTCAGCAAGAAGGGTCCGCACGATCTCGACAACTTCGCGAAGACCCTCGAACTCAACACGGTCGCGAGCTTCAACTTTCTGCGGCTCTGCGCGGAGCAGATGGCGAAGAACGAACCGAACGAGGACGCGGAGCGGGGCTGCGTGATCAGCACCGCTTCGATCGCGGCTTTCGAGGGGCAGATCGGGCAGGTCTCGTACGCGGCCGCGAAGTCCGCGATCGCGGCGATGAGCTTCGTCGCGGCGCGTGACCTCGGGAACATCGGCGTGCGCGTGAACGCGATCGCCCCGAGTCTCTTCAACACGGGCCTCGTCCAGCAGGCGTCGCAGGAGATGAAGGATGCTCTCGTCGCGGGCGCGGCTTTCCCCCACCGGATGGGTGAGCCGCGCGAGTACGCGCTGCTCGCGAAGGCGATCATCGAGAACCCGATGCTGAACGGCGGAACGATCCGGCTCGACGCCGGGCAGCGCTTCGGGCCCCGCTGAACCCGGCCCGGGCGGGCTATCCTCCGCTTCTCTCCACCCCAACGTCCGTCGGAGTCCCTCATGCCCCTGGCCCGTGTCGCGAAGGCGCTCGACGATATCCGCGAGGGTCGCCCGATCATCCTGGTCGACGACGAAGGCCGTGAGACCGAGGGTTACCTCGTCGCTGCGGCGGACAAGACGACCCCCGACCTCGTCAACTTCATGGCGACGGAGGGGCGTGGCCTGATCTACGTCTCGCTGACGGAGGAGCGGGCCCATCGCCTCGATCTGCCGCCCATGGTTCGCGATGACGTCGCGAACGGGCGCGCCGGGTTCACCGTGTCGATCGAGGCGCGGGAGGGCGTGTCGACCGGCATCAGCGCGGCGGATCGTGCGACGACGGTCCTGGCAGCGGTCGCCAAGGACGCCGTGCCCCGGGACGTGGTCCGGCCGGGCCACGTGTTTCCGTTGGTCGCGCGGGACGGCGGCGTACTGATTCGCGCGGGCCACGCCGAGGCCGCCGTCGATCTCGCGCGGCTGGCCGGGGCCGAGCCCGCGGGCGCGTTGAGCGAGATCCTCGATGACGATGGAGAGGTCGCGAAGCTCCCGGACCTCGAGCGGATGGCCGAGAAGTTCGACCTGAAGATGGTCTCGATCGTCGAGCTGATGACATTCCGCCGCGCGAAGGAGAAGCTCGTACGTCGGTACGTCGAGCTCGACCTCGACTACGTGCACGGCCGCTTCCACACGATTGTCTACCGGAGCGAAGTCGGGGACGCGGAGCACTTCGCTTTCGTCCAGGGTGACGTCTCCGACGGCGAGCCGGTCCTCGTGCGGATGCAGACTGCTGTGCCGGCGATGGCGCTCGGGCAGGATCTCGGGCGGGCGAGTCTGCTCGAGGCGCCGATGCGGCGGATCGACGAGGAGGGGCGCGGGGTGATCGTGTTCGTCGGGCAGCCGGGAGGCGGCCAGAGCGTGGGCGACGCCTTCAAGCGTCTCGTCGAAGGCGGCCCCGACACGCTCTTCGAGGCGCGACCCGAATCCGAGCGGCTCCGGGACTACGGCCTCGGCGCCCAGATCCTCGCCGACCTCGGCGTGCATCGAATGCGGCTCCTCACCAACCGCCCGCGCCCGATCGTCGGCCTCGAGGCCTTCGAGCTCTCGGTCGAGGAAGTCGTGCCGATGGCGGCCGACGCGAGTCACTAGAGACGAAAGGGACGGCGATGTCGATCCACGAGTTCCTGATCGAGCCCGATGAGCTCCGCGGCCTGCTCGACGATCCGTCGTTGCGTCTCTTCGACGCGACGGTTCTGTTCACCACGGATGGACCGACGGCGCGCGATCGCTATCTCGAGGCGCACCTGCCGGGTGCCGCTTTCCTCGACCACGCCGCGATCTCGGACCCCCGCGCGTCGTACATGTACATGCTGCCGGACGCGGACGTGCTCGGGGAGGCGATCGGAAAGCTCGGTATCGGGAACGACGATCGCATCGTGATCTACTCCTCCGACACGCTGATGTGGGCGACGCGCGCATTCTGGGTGCTGCGCCACGCCGGTCACGCGCGCGTGCAGATCCTGAACGGCGGCCTGCGCGCGTGGCAGGCGGCCGGGGGCGCAGTGGAAACCGGCGATCGGAGCTACCCGCCCTCGACCTTCGCGCCCTCGCTCCGCCCCGAGATGATCGTCGGACGCGAGGACGTCCTCGCGGCGATCGGCGACGGTCGTGTCTGCACCATCAACGCCCTGCCGGAGGCGTTCTACGAAGGGACCGAGGCGGTTCCGTACGCGAAGCATGGCCACATCACGGGGTCGACCAACAAGCCCTTCGGCGAGATCGCGCCCGACGATCGCTATCCCGACCTCGACGCCCTGCGCGCGGCGCTCGAGGATGGGGGCTACCTCGGGGACGAGCGCGTGATCAGCTACTGCGGTGGCGGGATCTCGGCCACCGTCAGCGCCGTCGCCTGCCTGATGGTCGGCAAGGACGACGTCGCGGTCTACGACGGCTCGCTCTCGGAGTGGCTCGGCGAGGGCCTGCCGATGACGCGTGGCCCGGAGCCAGGCTCCCTCGACTGAGGTTCCGCCGGTCCCGATCCGGACGCTAGTCCCGGGGCCAGTCCGGCTTTCGCTTCTCCATGAACGCGCGCATGCCCTCGACCATCTCGGGGTTCATCATCGAGCGCTTGAACATGTTGTGATCGTGCCGGCGGAGCCGGTCGTTGAAGTCGGCCTTGATCATCGAGCGCGCCTGCGGCGCCGTCAGTCGGACCTGCTCGAGCATCGTCTCGAGCGCGTCGTCGAAGTCCGCTGCCGGGACGACCTTGCCGATCAAGCCGATCGATTCGGCCTCCTTCGCGTCGAGCAGGGCCGCCGTGAACATCATGTACTTGGCCTTGCCGAGACCGACGTGGTCGGCGAGTCGGGCGCTCATGTAGGGATCGGGGATGCCGCGTAGGAGCTCCGGGCCCCGGAAGACTGCCGTGTCGACGGCGATCGAGACGTCGCTGTGCATCAGGAGATTCAGGCCGCCGGCATGGCAGGCGCCGTTGACCGCCGCGACCACGATCTTTCGGCACAGCTCCATGTGCCGGAAGGGGAAGTTGACGCTGGGATCGCGCTCTTTCAGCGCAGCGGAGTCCTCCTGGTCGAGAGACATGTCGCCTCCGACGCAGAACCAGTCCTCGGTCCCTCGGAGGCAGACGGCGTCGATCTCGGGATCCTGGTCCGCGATGATCGTGGCGTCCCGCACGCCGCGATACATGTCGAGGGTCATCGCATTGCGCCGATCGGGGCGGTCGATCCGGACGTGGAGGATTCGGTTCTCGATGCGGCCCTGCAGAAAGGGCGTTCCGAGGTCGACGGGCTGGGCCAACGCGGACTCCTGAGCGGGTTCGTCAGGAGTCTATCCGATTCGAGGTCGGCGCTGCGGGCCGCTACTCGTCGGGCGGATGCTGTCGCGTGGTGAGGAGGGTCATCCGGCCCGTGCCGTACCCCTCGACCTCGACCTCGATGTCCATCCGGCGGTTCGGGTCGACGATCGTGCCGAACACGGTGCGCTCGAAGTCCTTGCCGGCTTCATCGATGCCGATCAACCGGACGTGCGGGGAGCCGTCCGCGCAGAGGAGTGCCGCCATGATGTTGGCGACCTCGTAGTAGGCCTCGAGGAGGTCCGGGTCGAGCTTGCCCGAATCGATCTCCTCCTGCACGGTGCCCTCCGGAATCATCGCGAGGGCGCCGCCGAGATAGCCCGAGAGCGGGAGATCGACGACGCAGAATCCGGCGAGCTCATCCTCTCGAGTAACGTAGTAGGCGACATGACAGGAGTCGTCGAACTTGTTCCGGCCCTCGGACTCGGTGACGCGCGCGGTCCGGCCGACGAGCCGCCCGATCTGCAGCCCCATCTCGAGCGTCTCCGGAACGTGGATTTCGGCCATCGTCGGCAGTCCCCATCACAACACAGCCGCGCCGCGCTCCTCGCGCGCGGTGGCGTCGCGGACGTCAGGTCCGCTGCCATGGGAATCGGCAGGGCCGGGGGAATGCTGGAGCGCGAATCCTGGGCCGAGCCTCGGCGTTTCGTTCTGAAACGCCGGAGCGCGAAGAGGCCGCGCTCAGCCGCGCATGCCCCTGGACTTGGGGCCGAGCGGGCCGTGGCCGGTGATCTCGAAGGCCCTCCGGGCGAACTCGACGAGGAGGGGCCGCGTCTCGCGCGGGTCGATGATCTCTTCCACGCCGAAGGACTCGGCGGTGAGGATCGGATTGCGGAGCGAGGCAAGGCCCTCTTCGAGCTCCGCTCGTTTTGCGTCGGGGTCTTCGGACGCGGCGATCACGCGCTTGTAGGCCGCCTCGACGCCGCCCTCGATCGGGAGCGAGCCCCATTCGCCGGAGGGCCAGGCGTAGCGGACGCTGCCACGGGCGTGATTCGTGTGGCCGGCTCCCGCGACGCCGTAGACCTTGCGCAGGAGGATCGAACACCACGGCACCGAGGCCTGATAGACGGCGCCGAGGGCGCGGACGCCCTTGCGGATCGTGCCGCGCTTCTCCGCGTTCGTGCCGACCAGGAAGCCCGGGTTGTCGACGAAGTTCACGACCGGCAGGTGGAACGTGTCACAGAGGTCGACGAAGCGCTCCATCTTCTCGGCGGCGTCGGCGTCGATCGCGCCGGCGCCGAAGCGGCAATCGTTCGCGAGGATGCCGACCGCGATCCCGTCGATGCGCGCGAGTCCGGTCACCAGCGAGCGGCCGAAATACGCCCCCATTTCGAAGAAGCTGTCACGATCGAGCACGAGCGGCATGAGCTTCCGCACGTCGTAGGTCTTTCGTCGATCCCGCGGAACGAACGAGAGCAGCTTCTCCTCGCGCCGTTCCGGATCGTCCGTCGGCTCCCGTCGCGGCGCGCGCTCCCAGGTCGAGGTCGGGAGGTAGGAGAGGAAGCGGGCGATCTGCTCGAAGGCCTCGGCCTCGGTCTTCACCTCGTTGTCGACGGCGCCGCTGCCGCGGGCGTGGATATGGGATCCGCCGAGGTCTTCCTTCGATACATCCTTGCCGAAGGCGCGCGCCACGACCGGCGGGCCCGCGACGAAGAGCTGGCTCGAGTCCCGGACCATCACCGAGAAATGCGAGGCCGCGACCCGGGCCGCGCCGAGGCCCGCCACCGGCCCGAGGGCGGCCGCGACGACCGGGACTTCGGAGAGCAGGGCGACGTGGACGTCCCAGCTCGGGTTGGCGGGGACGTAGGAGCGCTTGATCTCCGCGTGGGTCTTCACGCTCCCGCCGCCGCCGGTCCCGTCGACGAGGCGCACGATCGGGAGTCGCAGCTCCCGCGCGCTCCGCTCGCTCCAGCCCATCTTGTCACCGACGGCGCCGTCCTGCGCGCCGCCGCGCACGGTGAAGTCGTCGCAGCCGATCACGACCGGGCGGCCCTCGATCGTGCCGCGCCCCGTCACGAAATTGGAGGGCGTGTACGCCTCGATCGTGCCGTCGTCCGCATAGACGACCTTGCCCGCGAGGCTGCCGACCTCATGGAAGGACCCCGCGTCGAGCATCGCCGCGATCCGCTCCCGGACGGGCAGGCGTCCGGCGTCCACGTGCCGGGCGACGCGTTCCTCGCCGCCCATCTCGGCGGCACGCGCCTGGCGGGCGGCGATCTCGTCGAGCTCCGGCTTCCAGCTCACGCGATCGCCTCCGGGCTGTCGGCGTTCCAGCTCATGAAGCGCCTTCGTCGAGGGCGATGAAGAGACATCGCCGCGGCCGGCCGTCGACGGCGATGCTCTTGTGGCCGCGGCCGGTCGTGTCTTCGGCGAGCAGGATCTCGCCGGGACCGATGCGGCGCCGGCTCCCGTCTCCGACCACGATGTCGACGGCGGCATCGAGATTGACGACGTATTGGCGGCGGGGCGCCGTGTGGAAATCGAGGTCGTAGTCACCCTCGACCTCGCGGAACATCAGTCCCGTGACCGGGACCTGTTCGGAGATCCGGCCGATCGCGCCGAGATTCTTCAGGTCGATCTCGACGTCCTCGAAATGGGACTCGTCGTCGTCCCCGGTATAGATCCGAGTCACGCGCACGCGGTCGCGCCTAGGACGCGATCGCGGTCGGCTTGACGAGGCGCCCGGGCCGCGCGCCCGTGTCCTGGTCGTTCTCCCGCGTCTTCACGCCATTCACGAAGGTCGCCCGATAGCCCGTGGCCTTCTGGAGGATACGGCTGCCGCCGGCCGGCAGGTCGTTCAGGACCTCGAGCTCCCCGAGCTGGAGCGCGTCGAGGTCGATCAGGTTGAGGTCGGCGCGCTTGCCGACCTCCAGGCTGCCGCGGTCGGTCAGGCCGTAGAGATCGGCGTTCGTCTTCGTCTGCTTCTGCACGATCAGCTCGATGGGCAGCTTCTCGCCGCGCTTGCGGTCACGGACCCAATGGATGAGCTGATAGGTCGGCGCCACGCCGTCGAAGATCAGGTTCACGTGGGCGCCCGCGTCCGAGAGACCCGTGACGGTGCTCGGATGCGTGAGCATCTCGCGGATCACCTCGTGGTCGAAGCCCAGGTAGTTGGCTCCCATCAGGATCGCGAAGGCTCGGCCCTCGTCCTCGAGGAGGTGGTCGTAGACGAGCTCCTCGACCGGGCGATCCTCGGCCATCGCACGCGCGCCGAAGATCGTCGTCGGGTCCGGCTCGTAGTCGGCCGGGACCGTGACCGGGAAGAGCGCCGCCGCGACGCGCGAGAGCATCGACGACATGTTCAGCATCGCGCCGTCCTGGCCCTCCGGCAGCGGGACGTCTTCCTCGGAGAGGATCGCCGCGCGCACCTCGGGCTTCTTCATCTCGGCGACGCGCTCGGCCAGGGACCGATCCGCGAGCGCCATGTACGAGGGCCGGCGCTGGAACATGTGATAGGTCTGCAGACCCGTGACGAAGCCGATCGGTCGTGACGAGACCTGCGGACGCAGGTTCGAACCGGACTCGTTCTCCTTCGCGGACGCCTCGAGATACTCGCGCCAGGTGTCCGGGTAGTCGGGGTTCTGCACCGTCGTGAACGTGACGGGCCGGCCCACCTTCCCGACCTGCCGGATCATCTCGAACTCCTCCGGCAGCGTCTTGTGCTCGCCGCCGAGGGTCTCGAGGAAGCCGACGGTGCCCGCCGGGATCAGCTCGAAGACGCCCGAGCCCGCGCGCTCCATCGCCTCGGCGAGGGCGAGCAGCTCGTCGGTCTCGGCGAAGGTGCCGGGGACGGGGTCGCCGCTGATCGAGCGGTGGCCGATCGTGCGCGAGGTCGAGAAACCGACGGCGCCCGCGAGCATCGCTTCCTCGACGAGGGTCGCCATCTGTTCGAGGTCTTCGCTCGTGGGATCCTCGTTGTCGCGTCCGCGCTGGCCCATCACGTAGTTGCGGAGCGCGCCATGGGCGAGTTGTGCGCCGACGTCGAGGGCGAACTCGCGGCCTTCGAGGAAGCGAAGGTAGTCCGGGAAGCTCTCCCATTCTCCCCAGGGCATGCCTTCGTGGAGCGCGGTGCCCGGGATGTCCTCGACTCCCTCCATCAATTCGATCAGCTCGTTCTCGCCGCCGGGCCGGACCGGCGCGAAGCCGACGCCGCAGTTGCCCATCACGACGGTCGTCACGCCGTGGGAAGCGGAGGGGTCGATCTGGTCGTCCCAGGTGACCTGTCCGTCGTAGTGCGTGTGGACGTCGACCCAGCCCGGAGTGGCGAGGGCGCCGTCGGCGTCGATGACTTCGCGGGCGTCCTCCTCGACGTCGCCGACCGCGACGATCGAGCCGTCGCGAATGCCGATCGAGCCTTCGTAGGTCGGTGTGCCGGTGCCATCGACGATGCGGGCGTTCAGGATCTTGGTATCGAGCATGGGGATCTCCTGGGCGGGGCGTGCCTGGGGTGTGGGCGGGGTCTGTCCGGGGTGTCGGCGATCGGTGGGCAGGCTAGCGCGGCTTGCGGGCCGTCACCTTGACCTCGGCGCGGGCGCCCGGGATCACGAGCTCCGTGATCCCGATCCAGGTCGAGGCGGGGTAGGGCGCTTTCACGAACTCGTCCTTGACCTTGAACATGGTGCCTGCGTTCTTCTGGAGGTCGACCATGTAGAGGGTGGAGTCGACGATGTCCTCGTACCCGCAGCCGGCCTCGGCGAGGACGGCGCCGACCTGCTGCCAGGCGTCGCGGAATTCGTCCTCGGCATCTTCCGCCTGGCCGACGCAGCCGGAGACGAAGATGAATCCGTCCTGTTCGACGGCCGGGGCGAAGTGCATGCCTTCGTACTGGGCCTTGTTCTTGTCGGGGACGATGACGCGGATCGGTTCGCTGGACATGAGGGGCTCCTGAGTGCGCCGGCTCGCCTTGCGGGCCGCGCGTCGAGACGTTCGGGACGCGGGCGATCGAGCGTACCATTTCGGGTGTGCGGGAGAGGAGAACCCGAGTCGGCGGCCCTCGGCAGCCTGACCTACGCTGCGCGCCCGATGCGGCTCGACCAGATCCTCTCGAACGCGGCGCGCGAGGCGCCCGACACGCCGGCGCTGATCTTCGAAGAGCGCGTGCTCTCCTTCGAAGCACTCGATGCCCGCGTCGACCGACTGGCGAATGTGCTCCTCGACGTCGCGAGTCCCGGGGACCGGATCGCCGTGCTCGCCCAGAACCACCCGGCGGTCGTAGAGGCCTACTACGCGGTTCCGCGCGCCGGCATGGCACTCGTGCTCCTCAACTATCGCCTCGAGCCGGAGGACATCGCGACCCAGCTGCGAACGGCGGGGGCGACGGTCTTGATCGGGGAGCGGGTCTTGCTCGACCCGCTCGCGGCGCTGCTCGACGACGTGCCGAGCCTGGCCGTCCGGGTGTCGATCGACGCGTCGGCAGCCGGCGAGCGGGAGTACGAAGCGCTGCTCGCGGACGCCCCCGCGACGCCGACTCCGGATCGCGCCGCCGACGGCGACGATGCGCTCGCCTGGATCATCTTCACGAGCGGCACGACCGGTCGCGCGAAGGGCGTGATGCTCAGCCATCGCAACCTGGCGACCGGCGCGCTCGTGTCGGTCCTCGATCGACCGGTCGGGCCGGACGACGTCTACCTCTATCCGTTCCCGCTCTGTCACGTCTCGGGGCACAACGTGCTCGCGATCCATCTGCGCAGGCGCCCGGTCGTGTTGATGCGCCGCTTCGACGCGCCTCGTCTGCTCGAGGAGGTCGCGCGGCACCGGGTCACGATGATGTCCCTCGCGCCGACGATGATCGCGATGCTGCTCGATGCGCCGGGACTCGTGGACGCGGATACGAGCAGTCTGCGGGCGGTCGGCTACGGCGCCTCGGCGATTCCGTCCGACGTACTGCGCCGCGCGATCGATGCCCTCGGCTGCGAGTTCAGCCAGGGGTACGGCATGACCGAGCTAGGCGGCAACGCGTGCTTCCTGAGCGCCGGTCACCATGCACGCGGCGTCGCGGGTGAACCCGACCTGCTGCGTGCAGCCGGTCGCCCGAGCCCGCTGATCGAGATGCGGATCCTCGACGACGAAGGCCGCGACGTGGCGCAGGGCGAGTCGGGCGAGATCGCCTTCCGCGGCGACCAGGTGACGCGCGGCTATTTCGAGAACGCGGAGGCGACCGAGCGCGCCTATCGCGACGGATGGTTCCTGACCGGCGACATCGCGCGGCGCGACGAAGAGGGTCTGCTCTATATCGTCGACCGCAAGAAGGACATCATCATCACGGGCGGCGAGAACGTGTCGTCCCGGGAAGTCGAGGACGCGCTCCACGATCATCCGGACGTGCAGGAAGCGGCGGCGATCGGCGCGCCGGACCCGAAGTGGGGGGAACGCGTCGCGGCCGTGGTCGTCCGTCGACCCGGGACGGACCTCGACGAAGCGGCGCTCGTCGCGTTCGCGCGCGAACGACTCGCCGGGATCAAGGCGCCGCGCACGGTGCTCTTCCTCGACGAGCTGCCGAAGAACCCGTCGGGCAAGGTGCTCAAGAACGAGCTGCGCGCGCGGCTCGCCGAGGCGGACGCGGCCGACTGAGCGCGACCGGCGCCGTCAGGCCCGCGGCGGATCCGTGCCGAGGATCGAGACGCGTTCGCCGCTACGGGTGTGCGGGTAGTAGTCCCAGACCGCGTGATGCTGCGTGCAGCGATTGTCCCAGAACGTGAGCGTTCCGGGCGCCCACTCGACGCGACACAGCAGCCTCGGTGTCGCCTCGATGTGCTCGTAGAGCATCTCGAGGAGCGCGCGGCTCTCGCGGGGCGAGACCTCGCGGATGTGCGACGTGAAGCCGCGATTCACGTAGAGGATCTTGCGGCCGGTCTCCGGATGCCGGGTGACGACCGGGTGGGTGTTGCGCGGGTAGCCGCCGGGGGGCGGGGTCGACCCGTAGCCCCCGACGTACGGGATCGCGCCGTCGTGCACCGCCGTGAGCCCCTCGAGCATCTGCTGGACGGGCTCGGAGAGCAGGTCCCAGGCCAGGCCCATGTCGGCGAAAAGCGTATCGCCGCCGCCGCATTCCGGCGTCTCCTTCATGTAGAGCATCGAGCCGAGCGGCGGGATCTCGTCGCAGGTCACGTCGGTGTGCCAGCCCTCACCGGCCGTATACGGCGAGTCCTTCGTCGTGTGCACCGGCAGGATCTCGGGATCGTTGCTGCGCGTGGTGTGCATGGGATGGACGTGCAGGTCGCCGAAGTGACGGGCGAAGCGCTTGTGCGCCTCGCGATCGATGTCCTGGTCGCGGAAGACCAACACCATCCAGTCGTGGAAGGCGCGGCGCACGTCCTTCAGCTGCGCTTCCGAGAGGTCGCCTGCGAGATCGAGGCCGTGGATCTCGGCGCCGATGTGCGGCGTGATCGGGCGGAGCGAGAAGCTCTCGTACTCGCGGTCCCGGGTCGGGGCTTCGGGGCGTTGGATCGGCATCGGGCGCTCCTTCGCAGTTCGGCTGGTCTGGAGAGACTAGCCGAAGTCGATCGGGAGATTCTCCGGGCTCAGTTGCAGTCCGCGGAGCTGCCAGGTGCGCTGCTCGTCGACGACCGTCGCGTCTTCCGGCAGGAAGTCGAGGGCCGCGGTCAGCAGGCTCTGCATCTCGAGCTGCGCGAGGTTCGCGCCGATGCAGTAGTGCGGGCCGTTCCCGAACATGATCAGGTCCGCGCCCTCGCGTCGCAGGTCGAGCCTGTCCGGATCGTCGAAGGCCTCGGGGTCAAGGTGCGCGACACCGAGGTCGAGCAGCACGACCTGTCCCTTGCGGATCTTGCGACCCCGCAGCTCGAAGTCCTGAGCGGCGTACCGCGGGAGCGTGTGGAAGCCGGCGTCGAAACGGAGCAGCTCGCGCACGGCGCTCGGAAGGATCTCCGGATGCGCGCGCAGGTCGGCCAGGACGTCCGGGCGACGGAGCAGGGTGGCGATCGCGTGATGCGTGGCGATCGCGGTCGTCTCGGTTCCGGCGGTCACGAGGCCGGTGATCACGATGATGATCTCACCGATCGTCGTCGCGCCGCCGTCCTCGTTCGCGAGGAGCAGGTCCGAGATCATGTCCTCCTGCGGACGCGCCCGGCGCTCTTCGGCGAGCTCGGTGATCCAACCCGAGAGCTCGATCATGGCCCGTTCCGCGATCTTGCGACCCGCTTCGTCGAGGAAGGGGCTGATCTGGGAGAGCGTGTCCCGGGCGAGCTGTCGGAAGCGGGCTTCGTCGTTCTCCTTGGCGGGAATGCCGGTGATCCGACTGATCACGGTGTTGGGCACGACCGAGGTGAACTCGCCGGCGACGTCCACCACGCCTCGTCGTCCTCGCAGGCGCGATGCGAACTGTTCGACGACGTCGTCGATCTGCCCGGCCATCCGCTTCACGCCGCGAGGTGTGAGGGACGCGGAGACGAGGCGACGGAGGCGCGTGTGCTCGTCTTCCGGAGACGAGAAGAAGTTGTGCTCGGAGAAGTGCCGCAGGTAGCTGCCCTCCGGCGGCGCGACGTAGCCGGACCAGGCGCGGCGATCGTTGGTGACGACGGAGTCCTTCAGGAGTCGCTTACAGTCGTCGTGGCGGAGCACGACCCAGGTGTCCAGGGGCTCGATGTAGTGGACGGGATCGGACTTCTGGACTTCGGCGGCGATCGTGCGTGGGTCGTTCCGGTAGGCCTCGGTCAGATAGGGGTCGGTGGCCTTCTCGAAGGCGCTGGTCATCGCGATCTCCTGTGCTCCGACTTGGCCCGTCGGGAACGATGGGGACGCTGGGAGAGTAGTCGCGTCGATTGCTGATCGCCTTTGCTCTGCGTGCGCAACGATTCGAGGCGTCGGATCGCCCGCCCGCTCGTCTAGCCTCCGGCCCGTTGGATCGAGCCGCTCAGGAGGTCTGGATGGAGCCCATCGCGCTGCCCGCGGAACCCTCTGCGCTCCTCGAGGCGGGCTTCATCGTCCTCTCCATCGGCGTCGCGGCGCTCTTCGTCCTGTGGACCGGCCATCGGGGTCTCGCGGCCGGCTGGCTCCTCTTGACGGGCGGCGCGACCGCGGCCGGGTTGTTGCAGTCGTTCGCGTTGCCGCCGCGGATGATGATCGTCTTCTTCGCAGCGCTGATCGGGCTCACGACGCTCGCATGGCGATCCGACTGGCACACGCGACCGATGGTCTTCCTCGTCGGTCTCCAGTCGTTCCGTATCCTGGTCGAGATCGCGATCCACCAGGCCGTGGTCGAAGGCGTGGCGCCGCCCCAGATGACCTGGACCGGCCGCAACCTCGACATCGTGACCGGCGTGGGCGCGCTGCTCCTCGCGCCCTTCGCGACGAAGCTCCCGGCGTGGAGCCTGCATCTGTGGAACGCGATCGGGCTCGGTCTGTTGGTGAACGTCGTGAGCGTGGCGGTGCTCTCGATGCCGACGCCGTTCCAGGTCTTCGAGCCGGACAACGTCTGGGTCGTCTTCTTCCCGTTCAGCTGGCTGCCGCTCGTGCTGGTGATCATGGCCTGGCTCGGCCACGTCGTGCTCTTCAAACGGCTGCTCGAGGACGGTCGTCGCTAGAGGATCCGCCCAGTGTGCGGCCGCGCGTCGATGGCCGCGGCTTCGTCGTAGTAGCGAACGCCATACCCCGCCGGCGGGATCAGCTCGTCGATCCGCGCGAGTTCATGTTCGGCGAGGGTGACGTCGACGGCGCCGAGGTTGTCCTCGATCTGTTCGAAGGTGCGCGGGCCGACGGTCGGTGCCGTCACGCCCGGGCGGTTCGCGACCCAGGACAGGGCGATCTGCGACACGCTGCAGCTCTTCTCGGTCGCCCATTTCTCGAGTTGCTGCAGCACCTCCCAGGTCTTGTCGGTCGCCTCGCGATTGAAGTTGTCCTTGCCGTCCTTCCAGCGCGCATCCTCGGGGCCACCCCTCGCGCTGTACTTCCCCGACAGCAGACCGCCGCAGAGGGGGCCCCACGGAATCACCGCCATGCCGAAGCTCTGGGCCGCGGGGATCACTTCCCGCTCCGCCGTCCGGTCGAGCATGTGATAGGCGGGTTGCTCGCAGACCATGCGGTTCAGCCCCAGCTCCTTCGCGATCCAGAGTGCCTCGACCATCATCCAGCCCGAGTACATGCTGCTGCCGATGTAGCGGACCTTGCCCGAGCGAATCAGATCGTCGAGCGCGCGCAGCGTCTCGTCGATCGGGATGTCGCCGCTCGGGCGGTGCATCTGATAGAGGTCGATCCAGTCGGTCTGGAGCCGCTCGAGGGACGCTTCGCAGGCGTTGATGATGTGTCGGCGGCTCGCGCCCCGCGCGTTGCGGTCGCGGCTCTGGGGCATGAAGCCCTTCGTCGCGAGGATCGTGTCCGCACGCCGTCCATCCCGGGCGAGGGCGCGGCCGACGATCCGCTCGCTCTCGTTGCCGGCGTAGACGTCCGCGGTGTC
The DNA here is from genome assembly GCA_964488255.1 of uncultured Spirochaetaceae bacterium. Lineage (GTDB taxonomy): Bacteria > Myxococcota_A > UBA9160 > UBA9160 > UBA4427 > UBA4427. Next base: position 30,885 of record CAZAUR010000037.1, read on the forward strand.
GATGAAGTTGACGCCCTGGTCCATGGCGTAGTCGATGATCCGGACGGATTCGGGCTCATCGGTCTTCGCGCCGAACATCATCGTGCCGAGGCAGAACTGCGAGACCTGGATGCCGGTGCGGCCGAGGGGGCGGTAGTCCATGGGGGCTCCTGGGTTCGAGACGGGACGGGTCGGGACGATGAACGCTAGCAACCCGGGTGTCACGACCTCTGGAAGTGATGCCACGAGAGCCATCCGCCCGCGGCCGCGGCGAGGATCGCGACCCCGCCGCCGTAGAGGGTGGCCCACAGCACACCGGCCCCGTCGGCGATGACGCCGGTGATCGGGCCGCCGATCGGAGTGGAGCCGATCAGGATCACCGTGGTCAGCGCCATCAACCGACCGCGAAGCGCTGGATCGGAGCGCTGCTGGAGGATTACGCCCGAGGCGGACATCAACGCGGTCATCGCCATGCCCATCGGCACGGCGATCACGAACGCCAACGCGAGCTCGCCCGTGACCGCCAGGGTGGAGAGGCAGAGACCGAGCACCAGGCTCGGCACGTAGAACCAGACGAGGGGGACGGTGACGAGGCGTGCGACGAGCAGGGCCCCGAAGACGTTCCCGATGCCCATCGCCGTGAGCATGAACCCGAAGCTTCGCTCGGAGGCCAGCAGTTGGTCCCGTAGGAGCAGCGGCAAGTAGACGAGGTGATTGAAGGAGAACGTCGCGACCAGAGTGAGCGCGATCGTGAGGGTTCGCAGCGCCGGGTTCGTCCACACGGCCCGCAACCCATCGCGGATCGGTGTCGCCGTGCGTGGTGCCGGCGGGACGCGATGGAGTCGCCGTCGATCGATCGAGAGGAGTCCCACGATGATCGCCATGAAGGACGCGCCGTTGCCGAAGAACACCCAGGCCGTGCCCCATTCCGTCGCGACGAAGGCCGCGAGGGCCGGGCCGAAGATGCGAGCGCCGGTCATCACGGAGGTGCTGAGTGACAACACGTTCGCGAGCAGCTCCTTGGGCACGAGTTCCGTCGCGAAGGATCGGCGCGCCGGGATGTCGAAGGCCGCGAGGGTCCCGTATAGCGCCGTCATCGCGTAGACCATCGGGATCGTCGCGACCCCGGTCAGGTCGATCGCTCCGAGCGCGATGGCCTGGAGGGCCATCCCGGTCTGCGTGAAGAGCGTGAGGCGGTGACGATCGAGTCGATCCGCGACGGTACCCGCCTGCAGACCGATCAGGAGCACTGGGAGGAATTGTGAGGCGACCGCGAGGCCGAGCTCGCGCCCCTCTCCGCCGAGGCGCGTCACGAGAAAGACGACCGCCGTGGTCTGCGCCCACGTCCCGATGTTGGAGATCCCCAGCCCGACGAAGAAGATCCGGACGTTCCGCTCCTCGAGCGAGGCGAACATGCGGGATCGGCGGGGGGCGGACATCGCGGCGGAGCATCGCATCGTCGGTTCGCTCGGGCGAGCGTCGCGCTAGCTTCGGCTCCCCACCGGAGGAGCGCGACATCATGGAGACCGAGACCCTCGAGACGATCGAGATCCGCCACGACGGACCGATCGACTGGCTGACCTTGAATCGCCCCGAATCGCTCAACGCGATCGACGGACAGATGGCGAAGGAGATGCGCGACTACTTCTGGCACCTCCAGGACTACGCGAAGACACGGATCGTCGTGCTGCAGGGCGCGGGCTCGAGCTTCTGCGCGGGGCTGGACCTCAAGTGGGGAGGGCGCCCGGACAGCGAAAGAAGTGAGCCCGTCGGCCGCGGATTCGGGTTCCAGGGTTTTCTGGCCGACGTCTACGTCCTCATGCGGCGGTGCCCCCAGCCCATCGTCAGCCTGGTGCAGGGCAGCGCCTGCGGTGGAGGCTTCGCGTTCGTGCTCGCCTCCGACATCCGGATCGCCACCGAGAGCGCGCGCATGAACGCGGCGTTCATCAAGGTCGGCCTCTCGGCCTGCGACATGGGCACGAGCTATTTCCTGCCGAGGCTCGTGGGGACGAACGTCGCCGCGGAGCTGATGTTGACGGGCCGCTTCCTCGACGCGCAGCGGGCGCTCGCGACCGGCCTCGTCTCGGAGGTCGTCCCCGAAGACGGGCTCGTCGCAGCCGCGCAGCCCTACCTCGACGAAATGCTCGCGACCTCGCCAATGGGCCTGCGGCTCACGAAGGAAGGGCTCAACATGGCGATCGACGCGCCGAACCTCGAGGCGGCGATGGCGATCGAGAACCGGAACCAGCTGATGTGTGCCAAGACGAAGGACTTCCAGGAAGGCATGACCGCGTTCATCGAGAAGCGACCGCCGGTCTACCAGGACCGCTAGGTCCGCCTCACCGAAGGTTGCGATCAAAGAGCGAGTGGAGCCGCGCCCAATGCCGCTCGGCCGCCGGCTTGTCGAAGACGCCGCCCCGAGTCGGAAAGGCGAAGCCGTGGTGGGTGCCGGGGTACCACTCGACGCGGCCGTTCACGCCCGAGTCGGCGATCGCCCGTTCGACCCGCTCGATCATCTCCGGCGGCGCGTACTCGTCCGTCTCCGCAGCGGCCACGTAGAGCTCGCCCGTCGTCCTGCCGAACCCGTGGTGCGGCGAATCGTCCGCGTCCACGGCGAGGCGGACGCCGTAGACCGAGGCCGCGCAGCGGACACGTTCGGGATAGGCGCCCGCGACGACGAGCGAGAACGGCCCGCTCATGCAGTAGCCGACGCAGCCCACGCGACTCGCGTCGGCTGCGTCCGCCTGCTCGACGTGGTCGATCATGGCCTGCGTGTCCGAGACGACCATCGCGTTCGAGAGCTTGTTCATCAGTGAGAACATCTCGTCGCGGTTTGCGCCGGTCTCGAAGTCGAGCTCGAACGCTTCCTCCCACCGGTAGTAGAGGTTCGGCAACACGACGTAGTAGCCGGTCGTCGCGATCCGCCTCGCCATGTCGTGGAGCTCCTCCCTCTTGCCGGGGGCGTCCATGTAGAAGAACACGACCGGGAAGGGGCCGCCCTCGTCCGGATGGGTCGTGAAGGCACTCATCGTGCCGTCCGCGGTCGTGAGCGGGATCTCTGATTCGATCATGGGCGTCCTTGGGTGCGGTCTCTCTGCGAGACGATTTCGAGCGAGGTGGACGCCGACTATCCTATGGCGTGCCCGGCCCGAAAGGAAGTCTCGATGTCTCGTGTTCCGCGGCTCGGTCTTCTTCTCGTGGCGGCGATCGCCGGCGGAATCGGGCTGATCTTCCTGACCAGCCAGGCCGAGCCGGTCGACGCGGTGGACCTCGTGCGCGGGCGTCTCGGTGTGCCCCTCGAATCGAGTCGGATCGCCACGAACGGGATCGAGCTGCACGTCGTCCAGGCCGGACCCGCGGACGGTCCGCCGGTCGTGCTGCTCCACGGCTTCCCCGAGTTCTGGATGGCGTGGGCGGGGCAGATCGAGCCCCTGGCGCGCGCTGGATTCCGGGTGATCGTGCCCGACCAGCGCGGCCACAACGCCTCGGACAAGCCGGCCGCGCTCGCCGCCTACCGGATGGAGGAGCTCGAGCGGGACGTGCTCGGACTGCTCGACGCCCTCGGACACGAGCGCGCCTACCTGGCCGGCCACGACCTCGGGTCCTGGGTCTCGTGGCACCTGCTGATCTTCCACCCCGAGCGCTTCGAGCGCGCGGTGATCTTCAACTCCGGACATCCGCAGGGTCCGTCGGACGGCGCGCCCGAGGAAGGCGAGGAAGAGAAGATCGGGTGGCATCGGACGCTCGCCCGCATTCCTTATCTCCCGGAGATCGTGTCGCGGACCGGGAATTGGGCGCTGCCGACCAGCGTGCTCCGGGACACGAGCCGGGCGGGCACCTTCGACGACGAGACGATGGCCGCCTATCGGTACGCGTGGCATCGCGATCATTCGATCACGTCCATGGCGAACTGGATGCGCGCCTGGAACGAGCATCCGCGGGTGTTGCCCGAGCCGGCCCCGATCGCGTTGCCGGTGCGCCTGATCTGGGGACTCGAGGACGCGTTCATCGACCTCGACGACCCGGCGCCGTCGCTCGCGCTGCTCGAGCAGGGTGAAGTGGTCGAGATCCCCGGCGTCGGCCACTGGCTTCTCAACGAGGACGCCGCCCGCACGAGCGAGCTGATGATCGAGTTCTTCACACGCGATCAGGTCGGCGGAAGCGAGCGCTAGGCAAGGCCTTCGTCCGCGGCGATGAACCGCATCACCGGCGGTCGCTTCCGCGGCTGGTCGGGCCGTTCGCAGTCCGCCGCTGCGTAGTGGGTCGAGATCGCGCGACGGAAGCCATCCGAGCGGTTGCGACCGCTGCCGTGCACCAGGAGTGGATGGAAGAGGAGCATGTCGCCGGGCTCCATCTCGACGTGCACCCGCGCCTCGAGGTCGATGTCCTCGAGGGCGAAGAAGCCGGAGTTCACGTGCTCCCAATCGGGGTCGCCGTGCCAGCCGAGCTCGCCGCGGTGGCTCCCGGGTACGACGGCGAGACAGCCGTTCTCACGGGTGCAACGGTCGATCGCGGTCCAGGTCGCGACGATCTTCTCGGCCGGACGGAGGGCGAAGTATCGCAGGTCCTGGTGGAGCGGGTGGCGACCGTCGACGCCCGGAGGCTTGTTGAACACGTTCGAAGAGATCGAATAGAGCGCGTCGCCTTTCACGATGCAATTAGCCGCGAAGGGCTCGGCACCCCAAACCTGCACGGTGAAAGGGCTTCCCCTCAGAGAGACACCAAAGAGCGAGACGGCGATGGTGTACTCCCCGCTGATCGTGGGGGTGTACCGCACGTCATAGGC
>CAZAUR010000038.1:0-34588 GCA_964488255.1 uncultured Spirochaetaceae bacterium
TGTCCGGATCTGGAGAGGGCCCGGGGTGGGCAACTGCCCCGGGCTACTCGACAGCCGCGTTTCGGCACCACCGATATCGGCGTTTCTGACAACTAGCGTCCCTCCGGGGAGAAAACGGCCCTTCCTGGACGACGCATATTCGGTCGCGCGCGCCCCCATTCCGGCGAACTCAAGCTTCTACACACGCTCATGAAGCTGATCCGTCGCGACTCGGCCTAGCCACGCCGCTCCCGGCGGTACCCCAGTCGTAGGCGCAACGGATGCCGGGGACGAAGCGCGCGCTACTTCTCACCCACGAGATCGATACGCGCGTCCCCGAGCGTGATAAGACGCTCTCTATAGAGCGCGCCGACCGCACGCTTGAACGCCTTCTTGCTAAGTCCGACGCCGCGGCGGATGTCCTCGGGATCACTCGCATCGCAGAGGTCGAGCCGGCCTCCCGCCTGCTGCAACGCGGAAAGCAGAGTGTCGCGCGCTTCGTCTGCCGCCACTCTCCCGACCGGCCCAAGGCTCAGATCGACCTTGCCATCTGAGCGGATGGAACTGATGAAGCCCTTCTGCGTCGAGCCGACGTCGGGACGCGCCATGCCAGGACCGCAGTGGATCAGTCCACCAAAGCTGGCGTCGACGATCGCCTTGCAGCCCAGCTCCGTCTCTTCGCAGACCAGCAGCTGCACTTCCTGACCCGCGCGAAGTCGCGCGGGCGGGCGCTCGAGAAAGTTCTCGACCTTGGCCGTCGCAACCGGCCGGCCCGAAGCACGGTCACACAGCACGCGCACGACAACGCTTTGTCCAGGACGGACCCGCGAGAGTTGCGACCGGAACGGCAGCAGCAGGTCCTTCGGCAAACCCCAGTCGAGAAACGCGCCGATCTTGTTTACGGATACGACGCGCAGGCACGCGAACTCGTCCGCCTCGGCGAGCGGCCTGTCCGTGGTCGCGATTGGCCGGTCTTCCGAATCCATGTAGACGAACACGTCGAGCCTCTCCCCGGGCTCGGTTGCGGCCGGGACGTAGCGCGTTGGCAGCAACACCTCGTCTTCATCGTCCCCGAGAATCAGCCCCATCGGCGCCGCGCGCAGCACCTCGAGAGTTGATGATCTGGCGATCTCGAGCATCTGCGATCCATCCATGATTCCGCCGTGCGGAGTCGCATGCGGGTTCGGGAACGTACACCGGATCGCCAGGTTACGTCGCGCCGGTCGGAGACGAGCGCGCGCAACACACCTTCGTCGTCCTGCTCTTCGACCAACGCTTCCGGTGATCTCCGTGTCGCTCCGCGTTACGGAGCTACACGAACGAAGCGTCGTCGAGAAGACTCGGGACTCGGTTGGCGAGATCTACGCCACCACCAGCGAACCGCAGCATCTGGCCGATCAGACCCACGAACCCTGCGAGCTCGACTTCGAGAGCATCGGTGATCTCCGTCAGGAACGCTCGAGACCCTGCACCGAGTAGTGAAGCGGCGCGTCCACGTGCGTGCCGAGGTGAGTGCAGATCTTGATGATCTCATCTCCGGCTCCCTCGCCGTCGGGCAGGTCGTCCCGTGTGCACCCGAACGCGGCGCACCAGTTCTCCGCGCCCTGACCGGCGGGCTCATTTCGCACGAGAACCTCGGGAACGAGAACCTGCGCCGCCTGGCGCGCTTGCTCGGGAATGCGTTCGATGTCGGCCGCATCGAGCCGGCGCGTCAGATCTATGAGGTTCATCGGGATCTCCTGTATCGCTCGGCTGTCTGGGCCTGCATGCCGTGCGAGCCCTTGACAGGGACCCTATCATAAAAAAGAATTAGAATTCTAATTTCTAAGGGGGCCAACATGAAAGATCTGAGCCCGCCCCGTCAGCTTCGGAGTCGCAACACCCTCGATGCGATCTCCAAGGCCAGCGGGGTCGCCGTCGCAGGGGAGGTCGAGTTCGAGAGCATCATGCTCGTGTACTACCCCGGCGTGCGCTTCTTCTCGATGCTCCTCCAGAGCGAGTTCTTCCAGAACATCATCGGTGACAGACAACTGGGCGACTATCAGGCGACGGTCACCGTGCCTGTGCTCGACAAGCTATAGGGCGGAACGAGATGACAGAGAAGCGCCAGACTCGCGGGAAACTGAGGCGCCTCCGCTGGCTCCCGATCGCGCTGGTCCTCGTCTTGACGCCAGTCATGATTTGGCAGCACAGCCGATATCAGGACTTCCGCAAGGGCAACGCGCAGGATCGTCAGTCGACCTTCTATGGAGCCAACACCTTCCACGTCCTCTGGCTCCTCGAGCTCGCGCCGGGCCAACCGCTCGAACCGTCACTCCGTCGTTTCATTGCGGCGATCGAGGCGGCATCCGGAGCTCCGATATACGCTGGCCGGGCCGCCGGGAGCACGATCGAGTCGAATCAGCTCGGCACCTCTGCCTGGGATGCCGTACTTCTCGCGCAGTTTCCGTCGCGAGAAGCGTACGACGCCGCGTCACTCGAAGCCGTACGCGCTCCCTTCCTGCACTCCTACGCGCAAGGCATCAGCCGCTCGGTGGCGGCGAACCTCGTGTTGCCGCAGATACTGCTGGGGGCGCGTCTCTTCGACATCGTGACCATGAAGCCGTCGATCTTCCCGCTCGTTCCCGATCCGGGCGTGAGTGTGGACGATGCTCGAAGCAGTCGCATCGGCACGCTCCTCGAGGCCCTTCGTGCAGACGGGGCGGACGGGGTCGTCTTCGTGAATCTGGTGAAGAACGAGACACCCGAGCAGCAAGCGGGTTCCTCGGGCCCCCATCCGCGCAAGATGCTGCGCGCCATGGCCGAGGGCGGCTACGGGCCGCTCCACACAGGCGCGGCGGTAAGAATCGAGGGCGACGTTGAGTTCGACCGCGTAATGATCAACTACTACCCAAGCGTCGACTTCTTTCTCTCCCTGATGACGAGCACCTTCATCCAGGAGACCATCGACAGCTATCGGCCCAGCGAGATGGAAGCGCTTCCGACGGTGCCGATCCTCGACGAACTCTGAGACGCGTTCTCGAACATCTCGGGGCGCACAGAAGTTGACGGCTCTTTCGAAGGCAAGCGACCGCCCTGGCTCGACTCCGACGCCGGGACGTGAGGGGCACCCACAGCGAATTTCAGCTTGCTGGCACGCCGGGAGGGATTCGAACCCCCATAGCTCGCTTCGCTCGCACTCGCGGCCTGTCGGCCGCTCCCCCTCAGGTTCGAAGCCTGATGCCCTCGCCTGTCCCGCGCTCGATCACGGCACGCTCAACACCACAAATCCATTGGCGTTCGGAGGAGCGGATGCGGGTTTTCACGGGAACGCAATTTTTGTCGTAACTAATTGAAATTGAATCAAAATGGGTGGAGGCGGCGGGAATCGAACCCGCGTCCAAGAAGCCTAAGCCCCCGAAACGTAAGACGTCTACGAAGTAGACGTTTGTCCCGCGATTGTCCCGCGACCCCTACTGCCGTTGTCTCGCGTTCAGCCGGGGCTTACTCGGGATCCAACCCGAAGCGCGTGCGGATCTCCGCAACCCGGTCCAGAGCCGCACGGTCCTCATCATCACGCGCAACGTCTTCTACAGCGCGCCCGAGCGCGAGCTGTGCGAACGCGTTGAAGGAAAGCCCAAGGTCGCGTGCTGCAGTCACCGATCGCTTGTAGAGGTCGGGGTCATCGAATCTGATCGAAGTTTGCGGCTTCACTCTTGGCTTCTTTCTTGGTCGCTGTTTCATCGCACTATCGATCGCCAGGTACACGTCCGGGGGGGTCCCCGAGAACTTCAGGTGGCAACTCAGATTACATTAGTAGCGATTGAACTGCAAGAAAGTATTCGGTGTAAACTGATTTAGTTGGTTGCATACGGTTCTTCCGTGTCATATCGGTCTCGGTGATGAACGCATCACGCGATCTACATGAGACCGATTCAACAGAGGGCCTTGGTGCTGAACGGCACCAGACGGGCGCTCACGGGGAAGCCACCGCTGTTTCGAGGGTCGACAGCGGTTCGAGCTACCCGAACGAAGGCTTCTTGCCATCAACGGAAGAGCTCAAGTCAGAGAAGATGACGGAGGTGGTGAGCTTCAGGGTGGGATCGACGAGCCGTGAATTGCTGCAGGCGGCAGCTTCGAGTCGCGGCACGACAGTCCCCGAACTCCTTCGCTCGTACGTCTTCGACCTTGTGGATCCGGATTCGGATGTAGGCGAGTGGCCTGTGCGCTCCTTGTCTTCACTTGTCGTCGTTGTCGGCGCAGATCAAGATCTCCCTGGTGCGGGCAACCGTCAGGCAGTTGAGCATGCGCTCGTGGCTGCGCTACGGGAGACCCGTCGGCCGATCGAAACGACAGAACCCACAGTGGATAAGCAGCCGAACTCCCCGCCGACCTGATCGGCGCCGACTTGCACCGACCCTCATGCCCCTCAGGTTCAAAGCCTGGATCCGGGGTAAGTAAAAAACAATGACTTACGGCTCTCCAACTACATAGAGCCACATAGAACTGCGTGGAGCATCACCTGGCGCGGCGAAGACGGCGAAATCCGGCGCAAGGGTAGGGGCTAGTAGCGCACGACTACGGGTCGGAATCCATGGCCGGAGCTCGCCCCGAAAGCCGCTGCAGACGACGGATGGGAGCTCTCTGTGGCAAGGCGCTAGTGGCTCCCTAAGTGACTGATATTGTTTATGAAAATAGGTATTTTCACACACAATATCTGGACCACCGGCAGGCCGCAAGAACCAAACCCTGACGCGAGGAACTCACACGTGCTCGCAGCCGCGAGCAACGTCTGCCGACGTTGAGAAGCCGCTCGGTCAGGCGACGTCCAAGACCGTACGAATGCCCTTACCGGCGCGCATGTCATCGAAGCCGAGCTCGATGTCGGCCAGCGGCCGGCGCGAGCTGATCATTTCTTCGAGCTTTAGCTGGTTGTGGCGCCAGAGGTTCAAGAAGATGGGCACGTCGCGGTGCGAATTGCACGTGCCGAGGAGCGACCCGCGCAGCACCTTCTCCTGGGTGATGAACATCGCCACTACGTCGATCGGCAGGGCTTCGGCGCCCATCGATACGCCAACCATCACCGTCTGTCCCCCGTTGCGGGTCGCCGCCAGGCAGTCCTTGATGAGCTGGATGTACCCGGCCCCGTCGAAGGCGTAGTCGACGCCGATGCCGCCAGTGAGCTCTCGGGCTTTCGCGACCACATCGTCGTCGGTTGGGTCGAGGACGTCCGTCGCACCGAAGTTTGCCGCGAAGTCGCGGCGCTCGGCTACGGGGTCCGAGACGATGATGCGTGCCGCGCCCGCTATGCGCGCGCCTTGCACTACCGAGAGACCGATGCCGCCGAGGCCCGTCACCAGCACCGTAGCGCCCGGTTCGACCGCGGCAGTGTTGAGGACGGCGCCCACCCCAGTCTGTATCGCGCAGCCGATCACGCAGGCGATCTCGAGCGGGATGTCGGGGTCGACCTTCACTGCGCCGCGCTCGCTCACCACCGCGTACTCGCCGAATCCGCCGACGCCGAGGCCCCGGTAGACGTCCTGCCCGCCACGGGAGAAGGGCGCGGAGCCGTCCGCGAGAGTTCCGCCCATGAAGACCTGTGCTTCGACGCAGAGCGTGGCTTGGCTGCGCACGCAGTAGTAGCAGCCGCCGCAGGATGCCATCGGGGTGAGGACCACTTTGTCCCCCTTGGCGAGCTTCGTGACCCCCGCGCCCACCTCCTCGACCACGCCCGCAGCCTCGTGCCCGAGAATGAGTGGCAGGGTAGCGGCGCCCATCTCGGCGGATGTCATGTCCGAATGGCAGATGCCGCAGTGGTGCACTTTTACGAGCACATGGCCCGGGAGCAGCTCGTTGACCTCGATGTCGTCTACCAGCGTGAGCGGCTTGCCTGCCGCCTCCAGGATCTGTGCGCGCATCTCTCGTCCCCCTAGTGGAAAATCCGGTTGTTGGTTGTTCTCCATGCTCACGCTCCGCATGGCGTAGCGGATCGTCGCGCCACCGGAGCGTGGTTCGGTGCCACCCTCGCCCGTAGATTTCGAGCGCGACGGCCGTCGGCCTGCGCGCAGCGATGCCCGACACGAACACGGCGGGGCATGAGTTCACCCTATCGTTGGGAATTGGATGAGCTCTAGACACGTGCCGTCCGGGTCCTTGAGGAACACGGCCCAAACGCCCTCGATCGGGATCTCTGGACCCATATCGAGCAAGACCGGGTCGGGGCACTCGACGCCGTCGCTGCGCAGCGAGTCGTAGCTGGCATGGATGTCTTCGACGACGAGGGCCATCCGGTAGATGCCGAGGTGGTTGGCCTCGGCATAGGGCGGGCCAATCGGCGCGGGGCGTTTCCACTCCATCAGTTCGATGGCCATGCCTGCGGGCTGGTCGCTGTTCGGAAACAGGAAGGCGGCTTCGTACTCGCACTCGTCCCGGTAGTCAGCCTCGAAGCCGAAGAGTTCGCCCGGAACCGGGCCGGGAGCCGTGGTGGCGCGGGCCTCGAGGCCGAGCACGCGCTCGTACCACTCGCGCGAGCGGGAGAGGTCGCTGCAGTTGATGTTGACGTGGAACCAGTCGACTCCCTCGCTGCCGGGCTGCTCGATGAACTCGACGAGCGTGCCGTCCGGGTCTCGGGTGAACAGAGCGCGCACCGAACTCTTGCGCTCTGGATCCAGCGGCAACTCGCCTGGCGGAGAGAGGCACGTGGCTCCTGCCTCGAGGAAGCGGGTCTGGACAGCGTTGAGGTCCGGGGCCCGGAAGCAGATGCGGGAGAAACCGAGGTGGTTGGCCTCCTGGTAAGGCATCCCGGTGGGCTTCGGCAGCTTCCATTCGAGCAGGTCGAGAGCTGTTCCACCTGGCCCGCTCGCCCCGTGCAGCCCCCAGGCATCCCACTGTATGTCGCCGGGCAAGCTAAAGCCCGAGCCGTCCTGGGGCGGTGGGTTGGTGCGAAACAGTGGAGTGAGGCCTACGACGTCGCGGTAGAAGTGGAGGGAGCGCTCGAGGTCGGAGACGTTTACGTTGCAGTGCTGGATTCGCAGAATATCGATGGGCATCAGTTCATTCTCTCAGGGCACGTCGAGGGGCGGACGAGTGTTTCCTGAACACGCGTGGTCTGGATGGGTCCGTCCCACACCTCACTGGGGCGTGTTCCGAGGCTGCCGACGAGATCAATCGCACCGTTGGCGCATCGCATCGGAAGGAATATTGAGGACGTGAGTTACAAACCTGATCAAGGACATCGCGCCACCCCGCAGGATGGGCGCCACTACCACTCGACATGAAGGGTCTCCAAGCCGTCGATCAGCGGACTCGCTATGCCGGTCGGCTCGATCCCGTCGGCCAACCTCATGTTCGGCAGCTGCGCGAGGATTCGCTCGAGAGCTGCGCGCAGCTCCATCCTGGCAAGGTTTGCGCCTAGACAGAAGTGAGGGCCGTTGCCGAATGAGACATGTTCGTTCGGCTTCCGATCAACACGGAACGCATGCGGATCATCGAAGACCGATTCGTCGCGATTGGCTGATGCGTAGACCATCACAACCGACTCGCCCTCGCGAATTTTCTGTCCACGAAGTTCCGTCTCGTACATCGCGACGCGACGCATGGCGCGAACCGGCGTGCTCCAGCGCAGGATCTCGTCCGCGGCCGTACCCCAAAGTGATGGGTCAGCACGAAGACGCTCACATTGTTCGGGGTGCTGGAGCAGTGCAAGCATCCCCTGTGAAATGGCGTTTCGAGTGGTCTCATTACCGGCAATCAGAAGGAAGAGTGCCATCTCCTTCGCTTCGTCCGAGTCCAGTACGTCGACGTCTTCACCCGGGCGATCGGCCAGTATGCCGTCGTCGGCGGCGCGAACGATTCGGCTCAAGATGTCGTCCACTGGTTGTGCGCGACGCTCGTCGACCTTGCGACTGATGTACTCTCCTAGCTCTGCGATAAGCGGTGCGCTGTGTTCCATCGACTCTGCATCCTGGTTACCGCTCGCGGCCAAGATCAGCGCGTCACTCCATTCGCGAAACATTTCCATATCGCCGTCGGCTACGCCGAGCATGTCGGCGATCACTCGCATGGGCACCGGAACGGCCAGGTTCGTAACGAACTCAGTGCTGCTTTCGCCTTCGAGTGCGTCAATAGCCTCGTCGGTGTAGCGCTGGGCTCGCTCGTAGAGCTGCGACGCCATCCGCGGGGTAAAGGCACGACTCACCACGTTGCGGTGTCGCAGATGCGGCTTTCCATCCATCGCCTGCATCGAAAAGTGCAGCTCACCGACATGCCACGGGCCCTTGGGCTCGGACGAGAAGCGCTTGGGATCGCGCGACACCTCCCGAACGTCGGCGTGTCGCGTGACGAGCCACCACTGATTTTCCTCATCCCAGTAGACCGGGCACTCACGCCGGAGTTCAGCCAGCGCCAAGTCACGCTCGCGCGTGTCGTGGATCGGGGCCAGGATGTCGTATCGCTTTTTCATGGTCGCGTCTCCGGTGTGCTCGAACCAAGGATTGGCCCGGGTCGGGATCGGAAGAAAGGGCCGATTCAAGCACCGTTGATCACATGTCCCGGCAAGGCCCCTGTGGGCTTACCGTCTTTGAGCAGTATCTGGCCATTGACGCAGACCATCCGGTAGCCCTCGGCGTCGACCACGTATCGCTCCGTGTCCGCCGGGAAGTCGGACGTGAGTCGGGCGTGTCCGGCGCGGAGCTTTTCCGGGTCGAAGACGACGACGTCCGCCCAGCTCCCTTCTCGCAGAAAACCCCGATCGATCAATCCATGCACCGTGGCAGGCATACCGGTGAGTTGCCAGATGGCTCGTTCGAGGGGGAGCGGATCAGGTGTCCAATCCGTGATTAGCCGTGTCGTGTAGTCGGCTCCGACGAACGACCCGAGATGGGCGCCGCCGTCACTGCTTCCGGCCATGACAATCGAGTCAGTGACGCCTTCTCGAACGACTGCTTCGATAAACTCTCGAGCCACATCGTTGGTGCTCGTTTGCCAGCTGGTTTCGAGTCCATCTTCAAGAGAAATATCGAGGAAGGCGTCGAGCGGCTCGCACCCTCGCGCCACGGCGAGGTCTGCGACACTCGTGCCCACGAGCTCCGGGTGCTTAGCGGAGGTCTCGACTTCCAGGCCGTCCCAGCCAAGGCTGATACTGCGTGCTCCGTCGCCGTCCCACTCTTCTCGGAGCCGCTTGCGCACAGCGGGGTCGCGGAGTCGGTCCGATCGTTCCGGTTCCGAAAGCGTCAGCACACCACGCCACTCCGGCATTTCGTCGAAAACGAACGTGTCCGCGAGCTTGAGATGCAAACCGAGCTCATTCGTCGTCGTCTGCGGGTGGAGGCGGATTCCTCTCGACCAGGCGTCACGACAGAAGTCGAGCATGTCCTTCCAACCCATGGGGTTCTCAAGACTCGGGAGCAATAGATTCAGCTCCACTGGGCGTCCGGATACTCGGTAGATATCCAGCAGCAGCTGTCTGTCGGCCTCGTCATACCCGCTCGCCAGCGATCGAGGAATGATCTCCACCGCGCCTCGTCCGAACTCTGCCAAGACCGAGCAGAGCTCGAGAATCTCGTGCGTCGTCGCGAAGTTGCACGGCACCTCGCGTCCGTCCTCACCGACGTGAACTTCGAGCTGGGACGTCGAGAACCCGACCGCGCCCTGCTTCATCGCGTCGCGCACCAGGTCCTTCATCTCAGCGATTTCCGCGTCGGTCGCTTCACGCTCGGAAGCCTCATCGCCCATCACCCAGCGTCGCACGGCGCAATGACCGACATAGCTACCCACGTTCACGCCGAGTTGTCCCTGGAACCGCGCCCAGTATTCGGAAAAACTTCCGCCGCTCCATTTGAGTCCGGCGCCCAGTGCGGCTCGTGACATGCCCTCGACGCGGCTGAGCATTCCCGCAAGCCAATCCACGTCTTCCGGCTTCGCCGGTGCCAATGTAAAGCCGCAGTTCCCGACGAGAACAGTGGTCGTTCCATGCCAGCAGCTCGGTGTCGCAAGCGGATCCCAGTCCAGCTGCACGTCATAGTGGGTGTGCACATCGATGAAGCCGGGGGCCACGACGAGCCCCTCTGCATCCACCTCCTTGGTCGCCGTGCCGGCGATCCTGCCGATCTCCACGATGCGGCCATCCCGAATCCCAATGTCGGCCACGAAGCCGGGCATCCCGGTTCCATCGATGACTGTCCCGCCACGAATCGCCAGATCGAGCGTCATGCCCTCTTCCTCCTTGCTGACAGCTGCCCATCGTCGATCGATGCAGCGCTGGGGGTGGTGTGATGAACGTGAGTAGTGTACATTGAACACGTGTCGTGTCAACTGGACATGTGAACTATCCCAGGGGGAACGTGATGAAAAAGTCGGCAAAGGAAGTGCTGGAAGAGTTTCGGCAGGAACAGATCGTTCAAGCGGCGCTCTCCGTGATTGAGGAGAGGACTTTCGAGGACACGACGATTGAGGAGATCGCACAGCGTGCCGGCGTAAGTCGCAGCACGATCTATCTCCACTTCAAGAACAAGCAGGAAGTCCTCGGCGCCTGCCTCTCATTCAACCGTGAGCGGCTGCTTGACGAACTTCAGCAGCGAATTTCGGCCGTCGAAGGATTCGCTCCTCAGCTTCAAGCCTTTCTCGAAGTCCTCCTGGAGCTGACCGACGAGCACCGCGATCTATTTCGCGCTGTGACGAACTCGAACCTCTTTACTGCCGATCCGCCCGGCCGGTGGGGCGCCGAGCTCGCGCGCCTAATAAAAGACTTCCAGGAATCCCTCGACGCCGTATTGGCAGAGGCAGGTAGCCGCGGAGAGCTCCGGGCAAACGTCCAGGCAACTGCGCGCGAGCAGCTCGGCATGCTGATTCTCGGCGCGATGACCGCCCGCACGTTGGCCTCAGCCTCGCTGTCCGTCCCGGAGATGGCCCAGAGGGTTGTCGAGATGGCTCAGTTCGGGCTCTTGGCAAGCCGCAAGGGCAGCGCGTAGTCCGCACTCCCACCTTCATCGTTGGACCTGAGGAAGCACTAACGTGAGTGAACAGATCGCCGAATATCGAATCAGCGTGAGCGAGGAGCAACTCGAAGACCTTCAGCGAAGACTTCGCGCAACGCGTTGGCCAGAAGCCGAGACCGTAAACGATTGGTCTCAGGGAATCCCTCTGCGGTATACGCGCGAGCTGTGTGATTACTGGGCTGAGGAGTACAACTGGCGCGAACGTGAAGAGCGCCTCAACCGATTTCCCCAGTTCCGCACGGAGATCGAAGGGCTCGGTATCCACTTCATTCACGTTCGTTCCCCGCACGAGAACGCGCGCCCCCTCCTCTTGACACATGGTTGGCCCGGCTCCGTGGTCGAGTTTCAAGAAGTCATTCCTGCGCTCGTCGACCCGCCTTCGAATGGTGGAGACGCCGCCGACGCTTTCCACGTAGTTTGCCCATCACTGCCTGGCTATGGCTTCTCGGACAAGCCGGCGGCGTCAGGCTGGGACGTGCGCAAGACCGCCGATGCGTGGGCCGAGCTGATGGCTCGCCTGGGCTACCCGCGATACTTCGCTCAGGGGGGCGACTGGGGCTCTTTCGTCACCACGCGCATCGGCATCCAGGATCCTGACCATTGCGCCGGGATTCACCTGAACTTCGTCATCGGCACGCCCGATCCCGAAGCCGACGGCGACCTAACAGAGGCAGAAATCGGCGGGCTCGCCTCCGGCGCCCAGTACTTCGACCAAGAGTCGGGCTACATGAAGCAGCAGAGCACGCGTCCCCAGACCCTTGGCTACGGACTCGTCGACTCCCCCGCAGCCCAAGCAGCGTGGATCGTCGAGAAATTCTTCGCGTGGACAGACAATCAAGGGCACCCCGAAGACGTCGCGTCACGCGATGTTCTTCTCGACAACGTGATGCTCTACTGGCTCAACGGAAACGGCGCGTCTTCCGCACGAATGTACTGGGAGAGCTCGAGCGAGTTCACCGTACAAGAAGACGAAATCAAAGTTCCGTCAGGCTGCAGCATCTTTCCAAAGGAGGTGTTTCGCCCGTCTCGACGCTGGGTGGAACGGCAATACACCAATCTCGTGTATTGGAACGAGCTCGAGCGCGGGGGCCATTTCGCCGCGCTCGAATGTCCGGAGACCTTCGTGGGCGAGCTTCGCGCATGCTTCGGAACCATGGACAACAGCGAGCGCCATGGAGTCTTGCGATGACCGCCCCCAAAGTTCGACGCGTGCGCGAGGCGCCCGGCGACGACATGACTCGAGTCTTGCCCCTCACTCCCTTTGAACTCGGTCATGCAAGCGGAAAAAACCCACGGCACAGCTAGGCCTCTTGATTCCCACCCCAGCATTTGGAGCCACCCACCCTTGGCCAATTCAAACCCGCACGACCTGCCCTTCCACACACCTGCCCGCGAACGGCGACTGTCCGCCACGGACGAAGAGCTGCGCGACGCCCTTGAATCTGCGCATCTGCCAACGCTCATCATGACGCTGGTCCATCTGACCGGGGATCGCAGTCTCCTGCGCGACGACCTGCGTCCCGCCGGCCCTTCGATCTCTGATGCATCCGCCGGTCTTAACGAAGCGCAGCAAAAGGAGATCCGAGAGCGTGCATTCTCGCTCCTCCGCGAGTTTCGGGACGGTGGCGGAATCCTCCCCGAGCCTCCGTCCGAGAACGATGTCGCCAACATGCTGAGCTTCTGTGTTGGGCAGGAAGTGCCGCCCGAGTATCTGCCCCTCATGCTCGAGGAACTCGGTCTCGAAACGCATGATGCCTCGTACTTCGAATGGCGCCGCCCTGTCTCACCCGAACAGCTAGATGGCTTCAAAGTCCTGATCATCGGGGCTGGAATGTCTGGCATCTGCGCAGCGATTCGACTGAGCCAAGCCGGAATACCGTTCGAGATCATCGAGCGCAACGATGGAGTCGGGGGAACCTGGCAGCAGCATCGCTATCCCGGGTGTCGCGTAGATGTCCCCAATCGCTTCTACGCGTATTCGTTCGAACCGAACCATGAGTGGTCCGGCTACTTCTCCGAAGCAGCGGAACTCCGCGCGTACTTCGAGCGCTGCGCTGACAGGTACGGGATCTCGGACAAGATTCGTCTCTCGACAGAGGTCCTCGGGGCCGACTTCGACGACGAAACCGGCCGATGGACCGTGCAGACACGCTCCTCCAATGGTGCCGAGGGGGAGATCGAGGCGAATATCGTCATCAGTGCCGTTGGAATCTTCAATCGACCGACCCTCCCGAGCTTTCCCGGCATCGAGAGCTTCCAGGGCGAGATCCTCCACACCTCCTCGTGGGACGACTCCCTACCGATCGAGGGCCAACGGATCGCGGTCATTGGTACGGGCGCGACCGGAGTACAGCTCATCCCTGCGCTCTCCGATCTCGGTGCGGAGGTCCATGTATTCCAGCGCACCCCGCACTGGATCATTCCGAACCCCAACTACTTCGAGAAGGTCCCGACGGGTGAGCAGTGGTTGCTAGGACATTTGCCGTTCTACGCCGAGTGGAGCCGTATCCGCTTCATGTGGCTCGCTTCGGACGGTTTCTACCCAGCCGTCCAGGTCGATCCCGATTGGCACGACCCCGACGTGTCCCTGAACGCCCAGAACGAAATGTTCCGGAACGTGATGATCAACTACATGCAATCGGAACTCGCCGGCGACGAAGAGCTCATCGAGAAGTGTACGCCCGACTACCCCGCGTTCGGCAAGCGCATCATCATCGATAGCGGATGGTTTCGGACGCTCCGCCAAGAGAACGTCCATCTTATTTCAAACGAGATCGATCGGATCGAGCCGCAGGGCATCGTCACGCAGGACGGTCAGCTTCATACCGTAGATGCGATCGTCTTCGCGACCGGTTTTCAAGCCAATCGATTCCTGGTGCCGATGTCGATTACCGCACGGGGTCAGGACCTCCGCGAGCAGTGGGGCGACGAACCCCGCGCGCACGTGGGTGGCGTCGCCGTTCCCGGGTACCCGAACTTCTTCTGCCTCTACGGTCCGAACACCAACCCAGCTCATGGGGGAAGCATCATCTTTCAGACCGAATGCGAGGTTCGGTACGCGTTCGCTCTCATTCGCGAACTCGTCGAAAGCGGAGCGCGTTCCATCGAATGCAAACCCGAAGCCCACGAGTCCTTCTCGAAGAAGACGGCTTCACATTTGGCCCGTACGGTTTGGTCTCATCCGAAGGTCAACAGCTACTACCTGAACGCGTCGCGGAACGACACCGTGAACTCTCCCTTTCGTCTTATCGATTTCTGGGAGATGACCCGCGAGCCGAACCTGGACGACTACGCGCTCGCGAAGCTCGACGAGCCCCTCGCCTCCCAGGCAGGCGACTGAGATGGAGCAATTGAAGTCATCCGTATCACGAGACCAGATCGGTCCCAAACCCAGAAGGGAGGAAAACTATGAGTGCCCTCGAGCCTGAAGTGGAAAAACTCCTCGAAGAATTCGGTGCGGCCGAATCGGTCGACTATGCATCGATGCCCGTTGAAACGATCCGCGCCGGGTTCTTCGCGATGAACGCGCCGCCAGCCGAAGAAGCCGTCTCCTCCGTCGAGGAACATCATGCACCTGGGGTCGGGGGCAGTATTCCAGTTCGCCTCTATCGTCCTGAGGATCTCCCCAAGGACACCAGCCACCCCGCCCCGTGCCTTGTTTTTCTCCACGGCGGAGGATTCGTCACCGGAAGCCGGGATTCGCATGATGCGATCTGTCGTTCCCTCGCGAACCGAGGACGTTGCGTCGTCGTCTCCCCGGAGTACCGACTCGCCCCGGAATTTCGTTTCCCGGCGGCGGCAGAGGATTGTCACGCCGTTCTGCAGTGGGTCGCTGAGAGTAGTTCGGACCTGGCTCTCGATGTTGACCGAATCGCTGTCGCTGGCGATAGCGCCGGCGGAAACCTAGCCGCCGTATCCGCTCTGCTCTGCCGAGACCGAGGTGGCCCCTCCCTCGTACATCAGCTGCTGATCTATCCCGTTATCGATGCTGCTTGCGATTCCGAGTCCCAGGAGGCGAACGCGCGTGGGTACCTGCTCACGCAAGCAACGATGAAGTGGTTCTGGAGTCAATACCTCGAAGAGGCCGCACAGGGTCACGACCCGATCGCCTCCCCTTGTTGCTCGAAAGACCTCTCGGGGCTCCCCCCTGCAACGGTGATCACCGCAGAGTTCGACCCACTCCGCTCGGAAGGAGAGAACTACGCTCGGGCACTAGAAGCGGCGGGTGTGCCTACCCGGCTCGAGCGCATTGACGGTCAGATCCATGGCTTCCTCACTTGGGCCGCTCGCTTGAGCACCGGTCGACGAGTGCTCGCAGAACTCGGAGATTCGCTCCGAGAGATCTGGGCGAGCTCACGCTAGGCCACGAGCGGTTTCCGAGGCGTACGACAAGAGCATCGGCAGAAGATGCGACCAGGAGCAGCTGCATGGAAATGGACGATTCGAACGAGAACAAAGTAGATCGCTCTACGCTTCAATCCGATGACCTCCGCGACCGGCTGCAAAGCTGGTTGTCGAAGCGAGTCGGCGCGGAAGTACGGATCCTCGACCTCTCGAAACCCACAGGCTCAGGGATGTCGAGCGAGACTCTCCTCTTGACGGTCTCCGTGGGAGAAGAGAACGAGGAACGCGCATGGGTTGCGCGACTCGCTCCGCTGGCTCGAGACCAGCCGGTTTTCCAACACTATGACCTCGGACTGCAGTTCCGCCTCCTAGAGATCCTGGCGAACGACACGCTGAGCGCACCCGTGCCCCGACCCCACTGGCTAGAACTCGATGATTCGATTCTCGGTACGCCGTTCTTCGTAATGGATCGGATACAGGGGCGGGTTCCGCCGGACGTGCCTCCCTACCCGTTCGCGGGCTGGATTCTCGACGCCTCAGACGACGAACGTCACGAGCTTCTTGAGTCGACGGTCGATGCGATCGCAGCGGTCCATGCCGTGCGCCCTCCCCCCGGCCTCGCGAAGGACCTTTGCCCAGCACCGGCGGGAACATCGTCGCTTCGTTGGCACGTACAACAGCAGCGAGCCTACTACGAGTGGATCGTCTCGGACGGCATTCGGCACCCGCTCATCGAGCGCGCCTTCGAGTGGCTCGACGCCAAGTTCCCTTCGAACGAGGGTCCTCCGGTGATCAGCTGGGGCGACGCTCGCATCGGGAATGTTCTCTACGCAGAGGATGGATTCGACGCGGTGGGTCTTCTCGACTGGGAGATGGCAGCCCTCGGCCCACGTGAGCTTGACCTCGGCTGGCTCTGCTTCATGCACACCTTCTTTCAGTCGATCGCCGAGATGGCCGGACAACCCGGCCTTTCAGACTTCCTCGCTCCATCCGACGTCGCTAAGCACTACAAAGCCACGTCCGGCCACGAGCTCGCGGACCTCACGTGGTACTACACGTACGCGGCCACGCGGCATGCGTGCATCATGGCCAGAATCCATCGAAGGATGGTGCACTTCGGCCAGGCCGAATGGGGAGCAGACCCGGATGCGGTGATCCTGCATCGCGCCGTTCTCGAAAAGGCGCTGGGGGACTCGACGCCAGCGTCCATCGGGGATGCGAGCGTCAGCGACGAGTTGCGGCAGAACGATTAGATTGCCGCACTAGCCCATTGGGCTGAGGGTTCCGATTCGCTCCTCGGTCTCCTTCAAACGCGAGTCCAACCAGAAAAGCTCGTAGTCGTTTCGGAACCCCTCTTCCGCCGCTGACTTTAAATTCAGCAGCGCATCGCGTCGCACCTCAAGGGCCGCGAAGTCGTCTCCACCACCGCTAGCGAGCGCCATCTCGATCAGATGAAGTGCCTCAACGGGCCTTCCTGAAGCTTGGTGTTCGCGCGCCCTTGCGACCAACGCACTCACGCCGGCAAGATCGACCACGTCCCCATACACATCCCTCGCCGGAACCGGATAGAGCTCAGTCGTCGTATCCCAGTGAAACCAGCTCGCGTAGTATTCCCAGATGCTCTTGACAGCCCAGGACACCCGTCCATGGTTCTGCGGCAGCTCGAGTTCGGGCGGCAGCGCGATCGCTCTCATCGCGTCATACACGGTATCTCCACGATTCATCGCAGCCACCGTTTCGTCGTGCACGAACTTCACCGCGTCACGCGTCCGGATGAGAGCAGCCATCACTGCATCCTCACCAACCGTTGGATTGAAGTGACTCGGCACCACCATGGCAGGCTTGAGCGCGATGATCTTTTCGAGTGACCTGATGTACTCGACCGGCTTTCGAATCTTCTCGCCCCGAAGCGTGACGATGTTCGGAAACTGCGGAAACTGAGGGCCGAAGAAGTCTCCCGAGAGCAGAATCCGCTCTCCCGGAAGCCATAGGCAGATATTGTCCGCACCTTCGGCACCGGGAGTGCTGAGCACTTCGAATCGAACGCCGCCGAGTTCGAACTCATAGTCTCGCCCGTCATCGACCGTAATCGTCGGCGAGACGTCGCCCCAGTCGAGGAAGCCAAGATCCGGAGCGGTCTCAGGCATCCACGGAAAGAACTTGCGATTGCGAGCGTGTTGGAATGGCTCGAGCTCCTTCAGGTACCGCAGTTCCTCGACGAACTCGCGATGCGCAACCACCTCCACGCCGTCGGCCATCCATACTTTCGCCCCGCTCGCGTGGTCGGCGTGAGAATGGCTGAGCACCAGATGCGTAACGGGTGCATCAGAGACCTGTTCACGGAGGAGCTTCCGCTGCTCAGCAGCCTGGATTATTAGACCTGAGTCGAAAACAACGTTGCCTTCCGACGTCGTGACCATGGTGACATTGCCCACGCCAACAGCCATATGCACATTATCGGCAACCCTCCGCACCTCGATCTCGCGGTTGATAAGCTCAACTGCGGACCCATGGGTGCCTTCCACTCCCCCTGCTCTGGCTGTGATCACCGTCTTCGCTGCAGCACCCATCACCTCTGCAGCTCGAAGCTTGGCGTTCGCCTCAAGGCTTCCACCGCCCTGGTCGCTGACGAACCACAGCGTCAGCCCACCAAAGGCTAGGATGCAAACGACCAGGACAACCAGCAACGCTCTGCGCAAATCAAGCTCCTTCAGAATGCGTTGCGGCGGCGCAAGGGCGCCAACGGCTTGCATCATTGTTCGTAAGGCTGCCGGCAGCCAAGGCGTTCCCTACTTCGGAACACCTGCCCGCCCCACGATGCCCGTAGAGGAACCGCCGTGAACTACTCGAGTCCGTACAGCTTGGCGGCATTCGAATGCAGCACCTTCTCGACGACACTGCGATCGAGATCGCCCATGGTGCTATTGACATAGTCCCGCGGTCGCTGGGCGTAGCCCAACTCCGGTCCGTCGGGGTGCTGGCACGTCGGATGCGGAAAGTCGGTTTCCCAACACACGTTGTCGGCGAGTTGTTCAATGGAGGCACGCAGTGCAGCTGTTTCAAACCAAAAGCACGCATAGATCTGGCGCTTGAAGTACTCCGAAGGCAACAGGTCATACTCTGGATGATCCTTTGCCACCTCACCGTTCGACCACTGCCAGTCGCACGCCTCGAGGAACGACGGAACCCAGCCGACACCGCTCTCGACGGAGATGAGATTGAGGGAGGGGAAGCGGTGGCAGACGCCGCCGAAAATTAGGTCGGCAATACAGTTCATGTTCTGCATGAACACAGTTGAGGAAACCCGAGAGAAGGTCGCCTTGGCTCCAAGACTGAGACCACCGGCAAGCTCAGACAAGTCGCCCGCACCGATGTGGAAGCTGACGGGAAGACCCGTCTCCTGGACCGCCGCCCAGAACGGCTCCCAGTGCCTATCCGTCAGTCGCGGCTGGCCGAAAGCTTGCGGCTCAGAGCATGCAAGGATCGACTTGTGCCCGGCCTCAGCAGCCCGCTGCACCTCCTTGACGGACTCCTCGACGTCCCAAAAGGGCATCGCCGCGACCGGGAGCAACCGGTCCGGAGCCTCACTGCACCACTCGACGAGAAAGTCGTTGTACGCGCGCACGCACTCCAGCATGAGTTCCGGCTCACCGAGCTTTAGGAATCCGCCGGAGCCGAAACCGCCAACGTTCGGGTACAGCACGGCAGCCCAGATTCCCTCTTCGTCCATATACCGCAGACGCTCTTTGGCCTCGAAGGTGCTTTTCGGGATGTCGTGATAGCCCTCGCGGGAGTCCGGAAACGAACCGCTGAACCCAGCTGCACTGTAGAAGCCAGGCCCGCCTACCACTTCGTTCCCGATCACCCAATGATCTCGGCCGTCTTGCTGAGCGATGTGCGGAACCCGGTCACCCCACTTGCTGGCAACGCGAGAGGTCCACACGTCGGGAGGCTCGGTGATGTGGGTATCTACATCGATGGGCTTGCACTGATCGAAGACATTGTTCGTCGATTCTGCTGCGCTCGTCATGGTATCTACTCCTAGATGTTAGGTGTCACTTCCTACTCGGGGGTGAAGGACACAGGCATCGAGTTGAATGCGCTCACGAGGTTTGTCCGACGTCGCACCACGGGTCCCGATATGTCGATGTCGGGTAGGCGCGTGAAGACCTCGCGGAGGATGCTCTTGAGCTGCATACGCGCGAGGTTCGCACCAAGGCACAGATGCTGTCCGATTCCGAAGGAAACGTGCGGGTTGGGATTGCGCGCAATGTCGAACCGATCCGGGTTCTGAAAGACCTCGGGATCACGGTTCGCGGCGGCGTAGTAGAAGATGACCTTGTCGCCCTTGGCAATCTTTTTCCCACGCAGCTCGAAATCTTCGAGTGCTGTCCGGCGCATCGCGATGGCAGGCGGGTCGAAGCGAAGGATCTCCTCAATCGCGCTCTCGAGGTACTTGTCGAGATCCGACAACAAGAGCGCCTTTTGCTCCGGGTGTTCAGAGAGAAGAAGCAGCGAACGAGCAGTGGCCGTCTGTGTCGTCTCCGTCCCTGCGACCAATAGCAGTGTGAAGAAGATCGCGATTTCGTCCTCAGAGACTGTCCGACCTTCGAACTTGCGATGGAGGAAGTGGCTCATCAAGGAATCGTCCGGCGTTGCACGGCGTTCCGCCGCGAGCTGAAGCGCGTACCCGAACGCCTGGGCGCTCGCGAGCTGTGCGCCCTCAGGACTCGAGATCGTCGGGTCGTCCATCGCCATCATCTCGTTCGCCCAAGCGAAGACTTTTCGCCGATCCTCGTTGGGAATCCCCATGAGCTCGCAAATGAGCAACAGCGGCATCTCCGCTGCGAGATCGGAGACGAAGTCGCACGAACCCGAAGTCGCCACCGCATCAACCGCCAGGCGACTGTACTCGTCGATTCGTGGCTCCAGCTCCGAGACCATCTTGGGTGTAAATGCAGGCTGCATGATCCGGCGTTGCTGGGTGTGAATTGGCGGATCCATGTTGATGATCATCAACCGCATCGCAGCCAGCTGCTCTTCGGGGAGGTCGCCGGAGAAGATCGACCCCTCATAACTCGAGAACACTTTGGGCATGCGCGAGAGCTGGAGAACGTCAGCGTGCTTCGTAATTGCCCAGTGGCCCCTCGTAACCGGCGCGATGTTTGAGCAGTCGGGCCGACCGGGAGGGTTCCAGTGCACAGGGTCCTCATCCCTAATCTGCTTCAAATAGTCGTGCGGATACCCATCCACGTAGGTATCCGGGTCGACGAGATCAATCTCTTCCATCGAATCTGCCCCCTCCATTTCGCGTTGACTCGGACGTGCGTCGCACATATCATACAAGAGTATTACCAAAAAGACAGGTGTTCGACCTAGAAGCTGAAAATTCCCGTAACTAGCTGCACGGAAAGGCTTCTAGCCGGCCGGCATTTGGCCATCTCAGCGGAACAGGCGTCCCGAACGACACGCCACCAGCCCCACATCAACGGTTGCGCCAGAGCGCAAGGGAGTCCGAGTTGGAAACCAGAGACGAGTGCTTCATCGCAGGAGCCTGGAGGCGATCCACATCGAAACAACGCCTCTCCGTTCGCTCTCCAGTCACCGAGGAGGTCTTCGCCGACGTCGTCGCGGCAGACCGCGCAGACGTAGATGCAGCGGTAGCTTCCGCGCGAGAAGCCTTCGAGCACGGTCCGTTCTCGACAATGTCTGCGGCAGAGCGCGCGAAGCTGGTGGGCCGATTGTCAGAGGCGATCAAGTCCAGAAGCGCCGAGATTGCTCATACCATTGCACGCGAAAACGGTGCGCCGATTCAGAGCGCCGAGGGCACCCAATCGATTGCGGCGACGATGGTGCTCGACACCTATGCCGACATTGGTTCTTCGATTCAGTTAGAGGAGACCCGGGCCGGGGCGCTGGGTCAGCACGTCACCGTCCGGCAACTTCCCGTCGGCGTATGTGCGGCGGTGCTTCCCTGGAATGTCCCGCTCTACATCGCCGCGATGAAGCTCGGCCCAGCGCTTGTCGCTGGCTGCACTGTCGTCCTTAAACCAGCGCCAGAGACCCCCCTCGACCCCTACCTCCTAGGCGACGCCATCGAGGAGTCCGGCCTCCCGCCTGGTGTCATCAATATCGTCACAGCTGACCGCGAGGCGAGCGAGTACCTGGTCTCTCACCCAGGCATCGACAAGGTGAGCTTCACCGGCAGCACTGCCACGGGCGCTCGGATCGCGGAGATCTGCGGCAGTCAGATCAAGCGATGCACGCTGGAGCTCGGCGGGAAGTCGGCGGCTGTTCTTCTCGACGACTTCGACATCGGCAGTTCTGCCGAGACTCTCCTCAACGCTGGCCTGTTCAACAATGGTCAGGCGTGTGCAGCACAGACACGCTTGCTCATCCCTCGTGGCCGCTATTCGGAGATCGTTGAAGCGCTCGGAACCGCGGTGTCCGCGATGAAGGTTGGTGACAACCTCGACCCGGAGACACAAATCGGGCCCCTCGTCGCTGAGCGACAGCGCGACCGCGCCCTAGCGCTCATGGAACGAGCGAAGGATGCAGGTGCTCGTCCAGTTGTCGGAGGCGGACGCCCTAGCCATCTCCCTCGCGGATGGTTCGTCGAGCCCACTTTGCTCGCCGATGTCGACAACCAGATGGAAATCGCGCAGACGGAGGTCTTCGGGCCCGTTCTCGTCGCGATTCCCTACGAAAGCGAAGATGATGCCGTCAGAATCGCGAACGATTCCAGCTATGGGCTTGGCGGCGGCGTCTGGAGCCCCGACACGGAACGTGCGCATCTTGTGGCCTCAAGACTTCGCACCGGTTCGGTCACGCTCAATCACGCGTTTCTTCTCGACTTCCGGAGCCCCTTCGGAGGCTTCAAACTCTCTGGGCTCGGCCGAGAACTCGGTCCAGAGGGAGTCGCACCCTACGTCGAATATCAATCGATCATCGGTGCCCCCTAAGCAGGGTACTCGCGGCGCAATTCCCGCGCTGCGACACTCTGATTCCCACGCACTCACACCGTTCGGAGGACACCGAGAATGGCGCGCACACCGGCTGAAGTACTGCGCAACTATCGCCGCGACCAGATTCTCGAGGCGGCCAGACAGGTCATCAATGAGAACGGCTTCGCCAACACGTCGGTTGACCAGATCGCCCAGCGCGCAGAACTCAGCCGCAGCACGGTCTACCAGTACTTCGCATCCAAGGAAGAACTTCTGAAGGGGTGCCTAGCCGTTGGTCGCGAGATCTTCGTGGCGCATCTAGTTGAGCGGATCGACCCGGCGACTTCGGTGGAAAGACAACTAACAGCCTTTTTCGAGGTCTGCCTGGAGCGTGTCGACGAGAATCGTGAGTTTTTTCGTGCTGTCGCTGGCCTTGAATCGCTGGATGGCAATGCCGAACGCGGCGACAACGCGCTCGTCGAACTGATACAGGACTTCAACCGAGTTCTCGGCCAAGTCCTGGATGATGCCGCGCAACGCGGCGAGCTCCCAGCGAAGGCCTCCCCCGAGATGCGCCGCTGCTTCGGAATCCTGATCATGGGGGCCATGGCAGCGCGCTCCCGGCAAGACGCCCCCGCGCCCCCCACTCTCGAAGCCGAATCGCTCTCACTATTCGCCGTCAGCGGACTCCGCGGTCCCCGCTGAACGACACTGGAAGAGAGCCTCCCTTGCGACCCTACGAAATCCGCATCGAGCAGTCTGCGATTGACAGTCTTCGAGACCGATTAACGCGGGCCGAGTGGCCCGGCGACTTTGCCAATGACGATTGGCGATACGGCGTCCCGGAACCCTACCTCCACGAGCTCATCAGCTACTGGTCAGAGAGCTACGACTGGCGAGCGCACGAAGCAGAGATGAATCGCTACGAGCACTTCGTCACCCGCATCGACGACATCCCGATTCACTTCATGAGAATTCGAGGCGAGGGACCGGACCCGAAGCCGCTCATCCTCTCGCACGGTTGGCCCTGGACCTTTTGGGACTTTCGGGACGTCATCGGGCGGCTTACGAACCCAGTCGCCTATGGTGCTCCTCCGAGCCAGTCCTTCGACCTCATCATCCCTTCCCTTCCCGGCTTTGGCTTCTCTTCGCCGCTTCGGACACCGGGCGTGACCTTCCACCGAACGGCCGACCTGTGGCACCGCCTCATGACGGAAACTCTGGGCTACGAGCGCTATTGCGCGCACGGCGGCGACTGGGGGGCACTCGTGACAGCTGTCATCGGACACAAGTACCCGGAGCACCTTTTCGGCGTACACGAAAGCCTTCCCGGCTTCCTCGGCCTCGACTACCGCGCTCTAAAGCGCGAAGACTTCGGAGTCACCGAAGAGGGCTGGTACGACCATGCCAAGGCGATGGAAGCCAAGACCGCCAGCCACCTCGCTGTGCATTCTCTCGACCCACAGACACTGGCTTACGCGCTGTCTGACTCACCCATTGGACTCGCGGCTTGGATCCTTGAGAGGCGCCGTGCGTGGAGCGACTGCGATGGGAACGTCGAGCGCTGCTTCTCCAAGGACGATCTTCTCACGACCATTTCCCTCTACTGGTTCACCGGCACGATTGGAACCAGTATTCGCTTCTACTGGGAGAACGCGCGGAACCCTTGGCAGCCAAGCAGCGAACGCGAGCCCGCAGTGACTGCTCCGTCGGCCTTCGCAATCTTCCCTAAAGACGTACTCCTGGTTCCCCGTCGGATCGCGAGGCAGTACGCGAACGTAGAACGGTGGACTGTTATGCCGGCGGGCGGTCACTTTGCAGCCGCCGAGCAACCGGAGCTCCTCGCCGACGATATCCGATCCTTTTTCTCGGATCTGAACTAAGCCGATGCGTCGATGGCTCGTTCGTTTCGTCACTATCCTTCTCGGGCTCGTCGTGCTGATCGGCCTGGCCATCATGACCGCAGGCCGTGGCTGGTACGGCCAGCTCGAGGGAGGAGAGCCCGTGGCCTCGCTTCCCCGAGCGCCTCAATCAGCGGCTTCAGACCCGCGACCCCATGCAGTAGTCCAAGCGCTGCCCCAGAAGCGAATCCTCTTTGGCGACCTTCACGCGCACACGACCTTCTCGGCTGATGCATTCACTTTCAGCCTCCCGATGACAGGCGGTGAAGGCGCCCACCCACCTGCAGATGCTTGCGACTTCGCGCGACACTGCGCAGCCCTCGACTTCTGGTCCATCAACGATCATGCCGCGAGCCTTACGCCGCGCCGCTGGCGCGACACCGTCGACGCGATTCGGCAGTGCAACGCCGTAGACGATGACATGGTTTCATTCCTCGGATGGGAATGGACGCAGGCCGGAACGACGCCCGAGAACCACTACGGTCACAAGAACGTCATCCTGCGACATACCGACGACGACCGCATTCCGACCCGCCCGATCGGCGCTGCGAAACCAGCTGGCAAGGGCGCACCTGTTGGCCGGCTTGATCTGCTTCCTCGGGGTGCGCTCGCACTCGCGATGGGCGGACGCTTTCACGACTGGGCCGCATACCTAACCGAGCTCAGCGACGTCACCTACTGCGACACCACCGTGGGTGTTCGCGAGCTGGGACCGGATTGTGTTGAGCTCGTGCCAACGCCAAAGGAGCTCTTCGCTCGGCTAACCGAGTGGGGCCACGAGTCAATCGTGATTCCCCACGGCACCACGTGGGGCGCCTACACGCCTCCAGGGTCAACCTGGAATAAGCAACTTCGAGGAGCGATGCACGACTCGGATCGCCAAATATTGCTCGAGTCCTACTCCGGCCATGGCGATGCCGAGCTCTTCCGCGAATGGCGCGCGGTTCGGTTCGGTCCAGACGGCAGTCCCGAATGCCCCGAACCCAGCGCCAACTACCTCCCTTCGTGCTGGCGCGCCGGCGAAATCATCTTCGAGCGCTGTACCAGCGCTGGCGAGTCGACTGAAGAGTGCAACCGCCGCGCGGCGACGGCGCGCGCGAACTATCTCGCGGGCCCGAGTGGCCATCTCACCGTCCCCGGAGCGAAGCCGGAGGACTGGCTAGATGCGGGCCAGTGCTCCGATTGTCGTCAACCCACCTTCAATCATCGCCCCGGAAGCTCGGCCCAGTACATCCTGGCACTTGGCGACTTCAGTGACTCAAGCGATCGCCCGCGGCGCTTTCGCATGGGACTGATCGGATCCAGCGACAACCACTTTGCGCGAGCCGGCTCCGGATACAAAGAAGTGGCGCGCAGCGGGATGACGGAATCCATAAGTCGCGGGTCGGGCGGGCTCGGTCCGCTCGAATCCGTGATTTCGCCTCCGCCGAGTGACCCCCTCCCCTACTCAGTTCCGTACGCCGACGCGATCGCGGCCGCGTCTGGCTTCGCTCGCGTCGAGTCAGAGCGCGCCGCGAACTTCCTTGTCACGGGCGGGCTCATCGCTCTCCACGCGACCGCGTCCGACAGAGATTCGATCTGGGACGCGATGCAGCGACGAGAGGTCTATGGGACAACTGGTCCTCGCATTCTGCTTTGGTTCGACCTGTTGAACCCGCCCACAGATGGTGGGTCCGGCGCAGACGCGACTCTGCCTTCACGAACCCGCAGAACCTTGCCCATGGGCAGCGAGGTAGCGCTTAGCGAAGCGCCTCGTCTTCGCGTACGCGCGGTTGGCTCCTTTGAGCAGAAGCCTGGCTGTCCTGATCGTCCGCACGAAGCACTCGGGGCCGACGGAGTTGAGCGCCTTTGCAAGGGTGAGTGTTACCACCCAAGCGACGTACGCCGCCCCATCGATCGCATTGAGATCGTCCGGATTCGGCCACAGACGCGTCCAGACGAGGACATTGCTGGCCTCATCGAGGACCCTTGGCGAACGTTTGACTGCCCAAACGCCCCCGCTGGATGCGACGTGGAATTCGTCGATGAGGACTTCCCATCCGCAGCCCGCGAGACGCTCTACTACGCACGTGCATTCGAAGCACCCGCTCCCGCCATCAACGGACAGAATCTTCGGTGTGACCGAACCGACTCAGGGCGCTGCGAACGCATTCGTCTCTGTCCGGGAAATGAAGGTCCGGATGACGAGTGTCTGTCATCGCATGAGCCGCGGGCATGGAGCTCTCCAATCTTTGTGAAATTCCAACCGGCGCTGACCGAGGAAATTTCGGCAGTCCGCGCTCGTGGGTTTCAACGCTCAAGACCTCGCTCCGAGAACACGCCTGGCAACGTTCTCGCCCAGGGAGGCCCGATCCAGTGACAAACTTCCTGTACGACACGCGTCGTACCAAGCACTTCGCCGCGATCGCAATGGTTCTCCTGGCCGGATGCGGTGAGCATCAGGGCCCAGGAGAGGTGACTGGGACAGCCGTCCCCGCGGAAGCTGTCGTGGCCCGCGCTCAACGGCAAGAGCGTGCACTGCAGACTCTGCCCGTCGACCCCGCCCATGCGAAGCAAATCCTGTTCGGCGATCTGCACGTGCATACAACCTTCTCGGCCGACGCTTTCGCTGTGTCTCTTCCGCTTCTTGGTGGCGAGGGCGCCCATCCCCCAGCCGACGCGTGCGACTTCGCTCGTTTCTGCGCAGACCTCGATTTCTGGTCAATCAACGACCACGCGGAAGGCCTAACGCCTCAGCATTGGAAGGAAACGATCGATTCGATCCGTCAGTGCAATGCACCGCGGACGGCCTCAGGTGAAGCGGATGTCGTTGCCTTCCTCGGCTGGGAGTGGACACAGGTCGGAACGACTGCGTCGAATCACTACGGGCACAAGAACGTCGTTTTGAGAGAGATCGGAGAAGGCCGCGTCCCGACACGGCCGATCCACGCGATCCGTCCGGACTTCACGGGAATGAAGCTTCCCTTTCTTGCGAAGCTCGCCCCGCTCGCCGACCCGGCCAACCGCCAAACGTACTGGGACCAAGAGCGCCAGATCGAGGAGGTGGCCGGCACTCCCGCTTGTCCGGCAGCGGACGACGTCCGGGACCTACCCGCCGATTGCATGGAGGGCGTTGAACGGCCATCCGAACTCTACGCGAAACTTGATCAGTGGGGCTTCGACAGCTTGGTCATCCCCCACGGCACCACCTGGGGCTTCACTGCGCCGAGCGGAGCGTCGCTTGACCTCGGCCTTAAGCCAGGAGAGCACGACCCCAACCGCCAAAAGCTATTCGAAGTCTATTCCGGGCATGGCAACGCGGAGGAGTTTCGCACTTGGACGACTCGTACCATTGACGAGTCGGGAGAGTTCACGTGCCCCGCCCCAACCGACGACTATCTCGCATGTTGCTGGCAGGCGGGAGAGATCATCCGCTCGCGATGTGACGACCGCACCCCTGAAGCAACATGCGAGCAACGCGTTGCTACCGCTCAGCAGAACTACCTTGCTGCAGGAGCCGCGGGGCATCAGACAGTCCGCGGCGCCGCGACCCAAGACTGGCTTGACTGCGGGCAGTGCAGAGACTGCTTCCTGCCCGCCAACAATCACCTTCCGCGGATGTCGGGCCAATATGCCCTCGCGCGGGCGAACCTCTCCGAGCCCAACCAGCCGCCCCACTATCGCTTCGGCTTTATTGGTTCAAGCGACACACACCGCGCTCGTCCGGGAAACGGCTTCAAAGAATTCGGGCTGAGACGGAACGCGGATTCCACCCTGAGCCCCTCCGCCTTCATGTCAACCGGAGACCCGGAACCTGAATCTCGCCGTATCGACATCGAGACGCTGCCGCTCCAACAACGCAGAGACACAGAACGACAAGCTTCGCTCTACGTCACGGGTGGACTCGTCGCGGTTCACGCGGCTGCGCGGGAGCGCAATTCGATCTTCGACGCACTCGACCGGCGCGAGGTCTATGCGACCAGCGGTGAGCGGATTCTTCTGTGGTTCGACCTCCTGAATCCACCACGCGCCGAGAGTGCGCCGATGGGTTCTGAAGTCGATATCGTGATAGAGCCGCACTTCCGAGTCTCAGCCGTCGGTGCCCTGGAACAGAAGCCCGGATGCCCGGACTACCCAGCTCGCGCGCTCGGGCCGGATCGGCTCGAGCGGCTTTGCATGGGTGAGTGTTACAACCCTACCGACGAACGAAAGGCGATTACTCGAATAGAAGTCGTCCGCATCAAGCCCCAAATTGCTGAGGATGAACCCCTCGAGACCCTCATCGAAGATCCCTGGCGAACGTTCGAGTGTGCAAGCGAAGAGGATTGCAGCATAGAGTTCAGCGACCCCGAGTACCCCACGCTTAACCGCAGTGTCGCCTACTACGTGCGCGCAATCCAAGCGGCCACCCCTGCGGTCAATGGGGCAGGACTTGGTTGTGTGGAAGACGCCGACGGTGCCTGCACCAGCGTAGTGGCATGTGCCGTCACAGCAGATGATGGCGATGACTGCCTCGCCGACGTTGAGGAGAGAGCCTGGTCTTCGCCGATCTGGCTCGATCCCGTCCCGTGAAAATTCTTGCGGCGGTCGTAGCTCTGCTGGCGGGCGACCAACTTCCGGAAGCGCTCGCCGACCGCGACGGTCAGATCTCCGGCAGACAAGAAGGTCGGCGGGACCACTTGTCGCGGCCTACGGATTTGATCAAGCGCGTCGCCCCCGAAACTCGGCGAAGCCCGTCGATCTCGCCGCCCGAAGTACTTCGCGGCCTATTGATCCTGATGGTCGCCGCATTGCTCTCGTTTGCGCACCCACTCACAGCATCAGCCGAATCGACTGAGCTTGACTCCGATCCGTTCTTGGGACGCTGGGTACGGACCGAAAACAGAGCTCTTGAATCCGACCGGCTCGAACGGCTAGAGCACGCGCTTTCAGGCTTGAACTGGCTTACCAGAAAAACCGCCGGTTCCGTTCTAAAAAGAACCACAACTCCACCTGACCGGATCGTCTTCGTGCGCGACGGAGCCCACCTGAAGCAAATCGTTAGCGGCAGAAACGGCGAGACATCTAGGGTCGTTCGCCTGCAACCAGCCACCGCCGCGTCGTCCACGGAAACCTCAACGGACGCCACGTTCTCTTGGCGACGCGTGGAAATGAAGCTCATACTCGACTGGAAGAGACATCAGGCGAATGGGAAAAACACCTACCACGTCGATCCGGCCTCGGGGATCCTGCACGTTACTCGAGAACTTCAAGTGACCGCGATCGAGGGTATCGACCCGATCCGCTTTCGTTCCCAGTATCGGCGAGCGGATACTGCGGCCGAGAACGAAGTGGGGGAGTCGTCCGATACGTCCCAGGACTAGTGTTCGCGCAGCACTCAGCGCGAGAACGAAAGCGTCGTCACTCTCCGGAGCCCACGGGCATCGCTCACGCCGAAAGGCGAGAAATAGCGTCACCGTAGACCTTGGAACGGTCTAAGGAGAAACGGAGCTTGGAGCCCGGAAGTAATCGCACTCCACGTCGCTAGCCTGCCAGTGAGCCACTAGCAGCAAGCCCTCTCCGCGAGCTCTGAGAATCCTTCTAGATAGCAGCCGTCTCACTCCAGCTGCGCAGGTCGACCGCCTTGCACCGAATGCATCCGGAGAATTGTGGACCGGCGAATCCGCGATCATCACATACCGTATCTTATGTTGCTGATTCTAAAGGCGAAACGCGGCCTGACGGACCGAGAAAAGCCAACCGGAGAACCTTTGGCCCACTTCAATCTGCAACATAAGGTCTTCGCTACCCCCGGAGCGCTTCAGGCCCCCCAGAAGGACAGTGGCGACCAAGTGTCTCCCGCGCACGGGCATGTGAGCAGACGCGTGTACCCCCGGCGTAGCTGGTCGATCGGGCGACCCCTCAACCTCGAGGAGACGCGTCGGCGGAGATATGCCCATTCGTTGGGGATCGGCGCCTGACTCTGAAAGTCGGGGGGACCGAGTCGCTTGGAGTCCGGGGGAGCGGCCCGAGGCCACAATCCGGCTGCCTTCATTCTTGGACTGGCTGAAAGACTTCGAGAGCGCCCTCGATCAGCTCCCGAAGCGCTTCATCGAACGCGGCCATACCGGCTAGATCGTCGGACGCCGGCCTCTGCGGGAATCCGGCGCTCGCTCTCGCCGCGGAGAGAACCCGTTCCGAGGCTTCGACGAGAAACCAGTCGATCAGGGCCCGGCCGAGATTGGAATCCATTAGCCTTGGGCCACCAAGAGCTGCGCTCAGCTCTGCCTTGAAAGTGTCGAATCCGGTTCGTGCGCCCTGTCGGACGCGAAACTTCAGATTCGCGTCGATCGCCGTCTCCGCAATGTTCTCCTCCTCTGCCGCATTTCGCTCGACCGGTTCTTCCGGAGAGCTATCCGCCTCTACCTTTGGGACTTTGGCTCGTGTCATATTCCCGCCTGTAGGCTTGCCCGTCGCGGCAGACAGTGCCTGTTGAGCGAGGGCCACGTCTTCATCTTCAAAGATGTCGATTGATTCGGATCCCTTCGGTGGTGCTTTTCCCATTGTGTTCGTTCTCCTCATCCAGTTACGTGTCCTTCCATCCCACCTGGTGCTCGCTTCTCCCTCTTCCGACGGCTTGGCACACCTCGGTGCGCCGCGATTCGCTGCTCGATTTCCTCAGCTAGATACCGGTACTGCTCACTGACTCGGTGAGCCGGAGCAAGCTCTAGCAGCAGCGAGTTCGCCCTATAGGCGTTCCGGATCGCAGCCGCAGTACTGATCGATGTGCGGAACTTGACCTGGTCCCCGCTTCGATCCAAGAACCCTGCCTCAAGGGCCTTCTCGTACTCTTTGTCGATGCTGCATCGACGATCGACGCAGGACAGCACGAGCCCCAGGAGATGAAGCCCAGGGTTTCGGTCCGCTCTTCGCGCGTTCATCACGTCGCGTAGCGCATCTGGGAGCGATCCCATTGCTTGCTTATCAGGAATCAGGGAGAGGATGAAGTAGTCAGCGACGAGATACGCGCTGCGAGTTGTTGCGGATGCCTGCGGCCCCGTGTCGAGAACGATGTAGTCGTACCGACCGGACTCCCTGACCTCGTCGATATGCACGTTCAGACAATGGCTCGCGCTGGCTCCCGGCAACGATGACCGCTCAAGCGCCTGCAACGTCCGAGACGAGGGAATGAAATCTAGATTGGCTGGCAGCGAATCAACACGTCCATCGCGCTCATCGGCTGGTCCGAGGATCGCATCATTGACCGAGCAGTCACCGGTCACCACCTCCATCGTCGTCCACCGCTTCTCCCCTGATGAACACAGGATCTTGGTGGCACCATAATTCTCGTCAACATCCCAGAGCAGAATCCGCCGACCTCGTTCCGCTAGAGCGGCCGCGATGTGGAGCGCGTTCGTCGTCTTTCCAACTCCGCCTTTCTGCATCCCGATCGCGACGACAATGCACTTTCCCGATGGTGGCGATGAAACAGATCGCATCCTCTCTCCCCTTGTTAGTTCATCCTCTCACGAATGATTGGTTGAGTCAAGCAACGTCGCCTATTCGCCAACGCGTGCATGTGTCGACGTGCGAAGCTGCGCACTTTCTCTACTGGACAAGCGACCCACCCACGCGTGGACGAGTCGATGAACGCGTCCATTCGCGCAATCGCACATACACCCGCTTGCACGCTTGCCCGTTCGTACGAGGACCAATCGGTGATTGTGTCCATTGCCCGAGCTGCGAATTTGCGAACGGCCGAGTGGGCCCATGCGCGCGTGGGTCAGTTCTCCGAGTCAATAGGAATTCGGTGCCGGGAAGAATGTGAATCACCGATCGCTGCGGCCGCTTCCTCGTAGCCAAGCCCATAGGCGAGACGGCGGGAGGGGACGACGCTCTCATCTGATCCGTCGATTCAAAGAGATGGGTCTCATGTTCTTGCGAGGCGTGCCGAAACGGCTTGACACCTGTAACGTAATAGGTTACAGCAAGACATGATTCGGCGGTTTCGTCATAGGGGCTTGATCCGCCGAAGGGCAGTCGGAAAGGCGAGTGGTCCATCTGGGTCTCAGACAACTGGCGAGTGACGTGGCGATTCAACGATGGCGATGTCACAGATGTGAACTACGAGGACTACCACGGGAGGTAAGACATGACGATGAAGAACCCGTGCCATCCCGGAGAGATCGTGCGCGAGGCCATTACCGAGGGGCTTGGTATCAGTATTACCGACGCCGCTGAGGGCCTTGGAATCTCGCGCAAGCAGTTGTCTGCGATCATGAACGCGCGGGCAGGGATTTCGCCGGAGATGGCCATGCGCCTTGAGAAGGGTGTTGGCAGTACGGCGGAGCAGTGGCTGCGGATGCAAATGGCGTACGACCTGGCCCAGGCCCGCAAGGGAGCTCAGAGGATCAAGGTTCGAAAGCTCGAACCGGCGTAGGGGAGGCGCGCCTGCAAGATGGCCGAATTCTCATATGCAGATCTGGTGAAATGGGCCAAGTCCCGGCTTCCGGCATGGCAGCAGGATGCACTGCGGCGGCTCGTTGAGAGCTCCGAGCTCTCGTCTGAAGACGTAACAGAGCTTGCTGCAATGGCGCTTGCTCCCCACGTCGAGAGCTCACCCGCGCCGACACCAACACCCCCGCCCGACGAAAGGGAGCTTGCGGAACAGCCTCATCCATCTGTCCAGCTGAGGGCGCTGCGTGATATCGAGCGTGTCAATGCGCTCGCGGCAGGCCCCATTTTGTTCCCCACAACTGGGCTGACCGTCATCTACGGGGGCAACGCGGCCGGCAAATCCGGGGTTGCGCGCATTCTGAAGAAGAACTGCCACGCGAGGGACCCTGGCGGCGCGGTCCTTCCGAACGTCTTCAAACCGGACCCTAAGCAGCCAGCGGCCGCAAAGATCGACTTCGTCGTCGACGGTGTCGATGAAACGCATGCGTGGGAGGATGGCGCCGCGAAGGACTCCCGACTCCGGACTGTAAACGTGTTCGATGCCCGGTGCGCTGCTGTCCAGGTCGAGAAGGCCAACCTGATCTCATATACGCCGCAGATTCTTCAAGTCTTTCGCGAGCTCGCAGCCGCAATCGAGCGTGTAGAGACGGACCTCCAGGCGCAGAAACGAGCCCTGGGGAGTCGCCCGCCCGCGCTTGCTGTGCTTTCCCTCGATCCGGAGACCGCGGCCGCGCAGTTTCTGGCGACGCTGTCCGCGAAGAGTGACCTCAACGAGCTCGACGTCCTGTGTGCGGTCGGAGGAGCAGAAGAGCAGCGAATCCAAGAGCTCGTCCGAGCGCTCGCAAATGATCCGCTCAAACGCGCAGCCGCAGAGGAGGCGAGGGCGCGACTTGTCCAGGCGCTTCAAGACATCATGGCTGCTTCAACTCTGCTCCTCGGTGATGACCCCGTCTCAGCGTTCCAGACCTTGATTGAGGAGCGAAAGAAGACCAGCGAAGCGGCCGAGACGGCTCGAAAGGCGTTCGCCGAAGAGTCCGATCTCTCCGAGGTTGGAAGCGACGTTTGGCGAACACTGTGGGAGGCGGCGCGGAAATATTCTGACACCCACGTCTACATCGGCGAGCAGTTCCCCGTCGTGAGGGAAGGGGCCGTCTGCGTCCTCTGCCAACAAGCTGTATCACCGGAGGCGCGCACCCGCTTACATTCGTTCGAGGCGTTCGTAAAAGACGACATCCAGCAACAAGCTGACAAGGCCGCGGCCACCCTTGGTGATGCAGTCGCTCAGCTTCGTGCGCTCACGCTCCCGGCCTCCGTACGTCACAGCCTGCGAAGTGCTGGGATCGAGGGCACACCGGAGGCCGAATTCGTGCGGCGCCACCTCGTGGCATTGAGGATCCGGCGGCGGCGACTCCTCCGCCTCGCAGATCGAGGGCTCGACAGCGCCGACATAGTCCTTCCGCCCACTCCAGATCTGGATCCTGTCCGGAGCGCTATCGACGATGAGGCGGCACTAATGCGACTCGCGGCCGAAGATGATGAACGCGCTTCCATGCAGAGGGAACTTGCTGAACTCCAGGCTCGTGAGAAGCTCTTTCCCCATCTTGAATCCCTCCGCGACGAGGTGGAGAGACTTACGAGGTGCGGGCAGTTCGATAAGGCGCTCGACGAGTGCACGACGCAACGCGTGACGCTCAAGCGGCGGGAGGCATCTACGTCCGTGCTCACGAATCGCTTGCGCAGCAACTTTCTGTCGAACCTTCGCGATCTGGGCTTCGGTGAGAGTCCGGTTGAGGTCAAGCTCGGCACCGGGGATCGCGGTGAGCACCCCGTCCAGATGAAGCTTGTTGCGCGTCCAGAGATCGCCCCGGAAGAGGTACTGAGCGAGGGCGAGCGCACGTGCGTGGCGCTGGCTGGGCTTCTGGCGGAGCTCGAAACCACGGGGAATCAGTCCGCGCTCGTGCTGGACGATCCGGTGTCCTCGGGTGACATCCTCCCCCGGCAAAGCCGGGGGCATCCAGGTGACCCGCTCAAA
>CAZAUR010000039.1:0-27224 GCA_964488255.1 uncultured Spirochaetaceae bacterium
GCCCTACAGTAATTGTTGAGTAGGCTGGTGTCTCATCGTTATTGGCAGAGAGGGCCACACTGGCGCGAAATTCGTTGTGATCGTCGAAGACGTGGTCACCGATCTCCTTGAGGAGTCTCGGCGCGAGCTCCGCGAGTTGATGGTCTCTCTCCCACGAAGCGGCCTTCAGCAGTCTCTTCTTTTCCGCGTCACTGATCTTCCGCCCAGGAGCGTCGTCGTCTCCGCTAGACCATTCGGCCAGCAGTTCCTCTACGCGGTCGCGAACGTTGCCGAAGTTCTCGAAGAGGTCTTCGCCAACCGCGTCGTACAGGTCTGACCGAAGGCCTTCGTCTCCAGAAGCGAACTGCAGCTTCTGCCAGGTGTTCTTCGTCAACTGGCTCTTGAGACGCAGGGGTCGTTCGACAACAACCTTCCAATAGCCAAACGCCGCATTGTCGAAGATTTTGCTCTGCTCGGTTTCTTTGAAATCAAGGAAGGTGTTGCAGATCCGCGCGATATCTTCCTCGCCGAACTCGCAGTTCTTCTTTCCAAGATTCTTGCGCAGAGGCTGATACCAATCGGTGGCGTCGATCAGCTGCACCTTTCCCTGCCGATGCTTGGGCTTTCGGTTGCTAAGCACCCAGATGTAGGTGGCGATTCCAGTGTTGTAAAACATGTTCAGCGGCAGAGCGACGATGGCTTCCAGCCAATCGTTCTCGATAATCCACCGCCGAATATTGCTCTCTCCTTGTCCGGCATCGCCGGTAAAGAGCGAGCTGCCGTTGTGGACCTCGGCGATGCGGCTGCCGAGCTTGGTGCCCTGCTTCATCTTCGAGAGCTTGTTCGCGAGGAAGAGCATCTGGCCGTCGCTCGATCGCGTGACAAGCGAGTACTCGGGATCACCAGCGTGCTCGATCACGAAGCGCGGGTCGCGCATATCCTTCTTCCCGCCCATACGCTCGAGGTCGGTCTTCCAGCTCTTGCCATAGGGAGGATTCGAAAGCATGAAGTCAAACTCGCGTGACGGGAAGGCGTCGTTCGCGAGGGTCGAGTACTCAGGACCGCCTACAATGTTGTCTGCGGCATCGCCTTCGCCCTTCAGCAGAAGGTCAGCCTTACAGATCGCGTATGTCTCAGCGTTGATCTCCTGCCCGTAGAGGTGGGTGGCGACTTCTTTGCCATGTTCCTCCGCAAGCTGTTCCAAGGTTTCCTCGGCCACGGTGAGCATGCCGCCTGTGCCGCAGGCGCCGTCATAGAGGAGGTAGGTGCCCGAGTCGATCTCGTCCGCGATGGGAAGGAAAATGAGCTTCGCCATGAGCTTGACCGCATCGCGCGGAGTCCAGTGCTCGCCCGCCTCCTCGTTGTTCTCCTCGTTGAACTTGCGGACCAGCTCCTCGAAGATCGAGCCCATGCCGTGGTTATCGAGTCCGGGGTGCTTCACGGACCCGTCGCTGTTCTTGACTGGATCTGGGCTCAGGTTGATGTCGGGCGAGGTGAGCTTTTCGATCAGGGTGCCCAAGGCATCGGCCTTCGACAGTCGCGGAACCTGGTTTCGGAATTCGAAATTCTCGAGGATGTCCTGCACGTTGGGCGAGAACCCATCGAGATAGGCCTCGAAATCGGCCTTGAGCTGCTGACGGTTGGCACGCGACTTCAGGTCACGCATTGTGAACTTCGAAGTGTTGTAGAACGCCTGACCGGCGGCCTGACGCAGAGCCTGGTCTTGCTCAACTACACCGGCATCGTCGAGGGAGCCCTTCATCTCAAGAACAGCCTGCTTACTGTCCTCGAGGACGGCATCCAGGCGACGCAGAACGGTCATGGGGAGAATGACGTCGCGATACTTTCCGCGCACATAGAGGTCGCGTAGGACATCGTCAGCGATATTCCAGATATAGTTGGTGATCCAATCGAGCTGGCCGTTGTCCACCGTTCGAATTTTTCCCCTACGAGAATGAGGTAAGCCTTGGGGCAGTCGACGATCTCGCCGCTCGCGCACCGATCTAAGCCCCTACACCCAAGATCGCTGATGGATGGGCTCAACGAGAACCTAGGCCACCGACCTCTTTCAGGCACCGATCGGCTCGCTGCCCACCCAACGATTAGGTTCATTCCTGCCCCGAATTGGGCGGCTCACCGAGAATCTGGGGCCCTGTGTCATTCGGCGTAGATGCTGCCTGTCAGTTCTCCACAGTCGAAGATGGGTCGACGAAGACGACTAGACCGGAAACCGGGAGATGAATGAAGGTCTCCCCCACCCTCTTCCCGGTCGCCGAACTCAACGCGTCCGCATACGCCCCGAGCTGGCCGGCGTACTCCGCCGCGCGCGCGACGGCCGCCTCCCGATTCCCCGGAAAGCTCTTGTGGTCGATCACAAGGAGTTCTTCTTCGGTCTCCACTACGAGGTCCGCGGTGCCCCGCAAGACGGTCCCTCCCTCGAGACGTTGGAACATCGGCCACTCGCGACGAAGCACAGCCCGCGGCCATCGTTCGGCGAGCCATTGCTGCAGCCGGTCCGACGCCATGATCAACGCAGCAGGCTCAACTGCCCCGGCGACGCCCCACCGCTCGAGGAGCTCGCGAGCCATCGATTCCCGCTCGGACGCTGGACACGTGCCCCGGTCTGCGGCGAGGAAGCCGTGCACTGCCTCGCCAAAGTGCTGCATCGCCTCGTCTTCCCGCACCACGGCCGATTGCACATCGAGCCGCTCCCCGAGCTCGATCACCTCAGTGGCCATACCCGCGCCCTCGATCGACGAGGCGGTGACCGACGCCGGCGGGTACACGCGCGGCCCGGACGGCAGATACCCCTCGACCGTGCTGCCTGTGGCGGAGGCATCCGCCTCACTGTGCGACGCGGAGCCTGGAGCCAGGCTTCTCACGAAGACCGCAACACTCGGCGCCGCGCCATCGGCACCATCAGGCGCTGGATTTCCAGGTATCCCCCACTGAGCCACACCGTCCTCGTCGGGCTCAGACACGAGCGGCACACCACCGACCGCGAGGGCGGCGAGCCGTCCCTCTTCCAGCTTCCCGGGCCGGGCCGCCAGAACCAGCCGGTCGCGCGCCCGCGTCCACGCGACATAGACGAGCCGAAGCGCCTCTCGCCTCGCCGCACACTGAGCCTTCTCGGACTCCGGATGCGCCGCCAGCCGGTCAAAGAACGGAATCCCCTTCGAGGCCTTTCCGTAGGGCGTCGGCCAATACGCAATCGATCGCCCCGAGAGCGGAGACGCCACCGAGAACGCCCGCTCCTCTGACACGAGCCGAACGCCGAGCGCCGAGGCCACGGGCTCCTTCTTGATGTCGGCCAACACGGTAACCGGCCACTCGAGCCCCTTCGCCGCATGCCACGTGCAGATGCGCACCGCGTCGGGGCGATCGGCCGCCGACTGCTCATCGCCGCCGCGATCCGCAAGCTTCGCTAGGTGCGTGAGAAGCCCCTTGGCAGTCACCGCCTGGCCGGCGCTTCGCGTCTGGTCGGCGTAGCGCACGACCAGCCCCCGCAACGCATCGAGATTGGCGAGGCGAGCGGTGATGTCTCCGAAGCCGAGGATCGCCTCACGAATCCCCGCGGCCGCGAGCGCCGCGTCGAAGCTGGACACGACACCCAGTCCCGGCGATGCCGCGGTCGCTGTTACGACGGCAGCCACGGCCTCGACGCCCGAGAAGAGGTCCTCGGTGCGAGCCCCTGCCGCCTCCTTCTCTTCTGCGTCTTCTTCCTCATCTACTCGCGCTGACGTCAGGACCTCCTCGAGCCAGGCGTCGCCCGTCGAATCGGGCCCGAGCCAGCGTGCGAGCTCCGCGCGAGCCAGCCGATCGCGTGAATCAATCCACAGCGATAGGGCGGCGAGCGCAAGTCGCGCCTCGAGCGTCCCGAGCAGGCCCGGCCGACCGACGACCGCTCGCACACCGCGTTCGGCGAGCGCGTCGGCAACGCCAACGCAGTGATCGTTGGTGAGGCAGAGCACTCCGATGTCGCCCGCAATGGCACGACGCCCCTCGCCCGTCTCGCGGTCGCGTACGCAAGCCTCGGCATCGCCGAGAAGCTCGACCACGCCTTCCGCGAGGCTTGCGAAGTCGTTCGGCTGATTGGCGCTTGGCTTCTTCTTGGGATCGGTCGGATGCGGCTTGGGCTCGAGCACCCAGCGCTCGAGCGTCGAGCCGAGGCCCTCAGGCTCGTCCTCGAGGCCCGGCTCGATGCGAACCAGCGCCTCATCGACCCCGGAATCCGCGAAAGCTGGCGCGAAGAGATCCGAGGTCAGTCGCACGAGGTCGGGCCGGCTTCGCCAGGATTTCTCCAATGTCTCGGGTAACTCGCCTTCGAGCAGGGTCTCGACCGCGGCCTCCATGAGCGCCGGGTCGGCGCCCCGGAACCCGTAGATCGCCTGCTTGGGGTCCCCCACCCAAACCGTCTGCGGTGCAATCTCAGCGAGCTCGAGAAAGATCGCGAGCTGAATGGGACTCGTGTCCTGGAACTCATCCACGAGCACGAGGTCAATCTCCTCGGCCAACCGCGTGCGAATCTCGGGCTTCCGCAGGAGCTCGAGCGCATAGGTCTCCTGGTCAATGAAGTCGATGACGCCGAGCTGTTCCTTGTGCTCCTTGTAGGCTTCAAGCATGGCCTGTGCCGCGCGGAAGACGGCGCGGATGCCTGCGGCGAGGTCCGCACGAAGCCGGGGGTGGCGGTCGTG
The DNA here is from genome assembly GCA_964488255.1 of uncultured Spirochaetaceae bacterium. Taxonomy (GTDB): domain Bacteria; phylum Myxococcota_A; class UBA9160; order UBA9160; family UBA4427; genus UBA4427. The sequence continues at coordinate 4,674 of CAZAUR010000039.1, forward strand.
AGCCCCGGCCGACTCGTGGAGCCGGTCGGCAACATCCGAGGACTTCTTCGAGAATTTGAGAGTCGATAGCTTCGCCCATTCATTCCATGGCAGCCCATCCACCCCTCGAGCAAGAACAGCTCTTACTGCCGCAAGTGCGTCAGCCGTGTTCTGGAAGGTGTCAACCGTCAAGTCGACGTTGTCCCGCGCAAAGGCCAACGCATCTACGAGGTCCTGGTCGAGCGCCGGACCATCCGCCGTCTCGAGCGCGCCCTTGTCGGACAGCAGTGACAGGCACCCCCGCACACTCTCCTCGGCCATCGCCGAAAGATCCTCGGCCCGGATCGCGTTCGCCCGCGCGAGATCCACGATCCGCTCCGCGTCCTTTTGCCACTCCCAGGCACCCACACCGAATCGCTGCTCGAGCTGAGTGAGCTCGCCCAACAGATCGGATTGAACCGCCATGCCTGCCACCCGAGAGAGCTCGGCCTTCGCCTGGTCCTCATCGAGGATGGCCACCCGCGGCGCGAGCCCCTGCTCGAAGGCAAAGTCCTGAACGAGACTGCCGCAGACGCTGTTCACAGTCCCGATGCGGGCCGCATGAAGCCGTTGCGCACGTTCGATACACGCGCTCGCCGATTCCTTGTCGCCTGCAGCCGTGTCTGCCTGCGCATCTTCCAGAAGCTTTGATCGCGCCCGCTCGGCAAGCTCGGCCGCGGCGCGTTTCGTAAACGTCGTCGCCAGCACGGCCTCCGGGCGAACCGATCCATCGCCTACGCGGTCGCCGACGATCTTCGCCAACCGCGTCGTCTTGCCCGTTCCGGCACTCGCGGAGATGATCTCGACGCGGCTCATCCCTCTACCTCCGCGAATGCCACACCGCAGAGACCGTCGAGCTTGCAAAAGCGGCAGGGAGCTGAAAGATCGAGCGCGCCCGATGCAGCGACCGCGTCGTCCTTCTCCTTCTTGGGTAGGCGCCCAGCGTCGTCGAGGGCGGTCGCAAAGAGATTGCCGTCCGCGAGCTCGGCCTTTCGTTCGTCGAACGTGCGAGAGACCCCAAGCCAGGTCTTGGCGGGATCCGCGCCGTCGACCGTCTCGGCGACGCCTCCCAAGCTGTCATCCGATGACACGAGACGCCGGTCTGAGATCACGAAGTAGGCGCCCGCCGCTGCCTCCTTGGGCGCTTCGGGCTGCTGCTTGAGAAGGTGTGCGTAGAACGCCAGCTGGGTGGCCGTCCCGCTCTTGAGTGCCTTCTCGCGGTAGCTACGACCGCCCCACTTGGCATCCACGACGACCGGACGCGGGCCGAGGACCAGGTCGGGGATACCGAAGAGCGTTCGGCCAAGGCCGTCGCCTTCAACCTCTTTCTCTGTCGCTACGAGCGTAAGCTCCGAGTCCTTCAAGAAGCCGGCGAAGACGCCCGCCGCCTCAACCAGTATCTCGCGGTCCCGCGCACGCTCCGTCTCCTCACCCGGCAGGAAGAGGCTCGCCAGGTGCGTCGGCGCCTGCGCATCAAACCACTCGCCGGCCAGCTTCCTCGCCTTCTCTGCTTCGCCGGCCGCCTCGGGCAGCACGTGCTCGAGCAGCGCGTGTGCGAGCTTGCCGAGTGCGCGCGAGCTCACGCCTACGTCGATGTCCTCGGGCGGCCGCACTCGCCCTCCCCGTTCGACGGCCCACCGAAACGGACAGCGCAACAGCGAATCAATCTCGGACTGCGAGGCGCGCGCGGGGAGCGCCAGCATCGCATCCTTAGGCGACCAGGTACGCCGAGACATAACAACGTCGCTGGGTTCGACGGCAGAGAGCGCGGGCCGCGGTAAAACATGAAGCGAGCCACCCACGAACTGGGTCCGCTTCATTTCCTCCGAGTCCTCCACGCGCACCGCGATCTCGTCCCACAGCGGGTGGGGATGACTCTCATCGCCCGCCTCGTCGGCATGCGGCGCAACTAAGAGCAGCGTCTCTTCTGCACAGAGAAGCGGCCGACGCCATCGCTCAGCGGATCGAAGCGCCTCTTCGCCCGGCTCAGGAATCTCGATTCCGTGGTCAGCCAACGCTTGGCACTCGGTCGGCGAGAACGGAAGGCGTCCTGGATATGGCGCACGCGTCCGGGAGAAGTCCCACCACACCACCCGCCGTACCGGCCCCACGATCGCGGCGGAATCGGCGACCGAGGCGATCCCCGCCTCGGCCGGCGCCGCTGCCATCGTCGGGACCCCGGACCGCGCCTCGGCCAGAAACCGCCGAATCTCCGCCGGATGCCAAGCGTCGAGCGCCGCTAGCTCCACCACCCGCGCAAAGCCCGTACACAACGCGGCCGCCTGCTCGAGGCGCACTCGGAGTCCCGCCTGAGCCTCATCTTCCGCAATCGCGCCAGCCCAGCCGCGCGTCCACTGTGCAACGAGGGAGACCCGATCGAGCAACGCCGAAGAAGAGAGCCCAGCTGAGCTCCGGGCTGCCTCTCCAGCGAAGACGGCGCTGAGTCGCGCAGCCACACGCTCGCGGCGCTTCTCATCCGGTATCGCAGCAAGTCCGTTCTCGAGCGCCTCGTCCCAAGATGAGCTTCCCAACGCCGGCCACTCGCCGAGCGCCCTTCGCAGGCGCCCGGCGAGTCCACCCGGCACCGGAGACTCCGGCAAGCTCAAGAGCGCCAACGCGTCCTGCGGATCCGCTGGCGACCAGGCGAGCGACAGTACGAGGGCCAGGACTTCGAGAAGGAGCGCCCCGTCACGATCATCGGCGGCCCCGGTCACCGGACAGCCGAACCTCCTGAGCTCGCCATCGAGAAGCGGTGTCGGCGAAACGATCAGCGTGTCCGGCGCCCCGCTGCCGGCAGTTGTCGACTCAGCGATACGCTCCGCCATCCACGCGGCGACCTCAACCGCCGCTGACCACGGGCCGTCCGGGCGCAACAGCTGAAGCGATCCATCGCCTCTCGGACAGATCGCAGGGTTGGATCGGGCGGCGCCGAGATCCCCACCTGCCTCGGAAACCGAGATCGGCCGCTCCGACACGGTCGTCTCGCTGGCCTCGAGCGCCTCTATGACCCGACGCCACAAAAGGGGCAGGTGCGCGCGGGTCTCAAAGAGCGTGATCGACTCGATATCCGGGGCGCGATGCTCGAGCGCTCTCACGACTCGACGAATTCGATCGGGCGGACCGAATTCGAAACTCGACTCGAGATCGGCCAGTGAGTCCACGCGAGCAGGAAGGGCGGACGCGTCTCCCGTCCACCCACCCAGGACGAGGGCGTCCCGCCATAACAGAAGGGCGCGAGCTACCCCAAGGGGGTCCTTCTCCGCCGAGGTGCTCCAGAAGCCTTCGCGGTCCCGGAGCACGGGCACGAGCGCCGCGGCGCGTTCGGCCGCCGTCGGGACGAGCCCGCCCAGCCCGAGCGCGGTCTCGAGTATGCCAAGCAGGCCGAGCTCGCCGAGCCAGGCCTCGCCCGCCACCGCGTCGCTCTGCTCGAGTGCACCGGGCCAAGCCCCTCCATCAAATGCTCGGTCGAAAAAGATTCGCATTGCGTGATTCAGTATGGCTTAACGGAGTGACAGATTCGGTCTTTCGCTCGACCTACGCTCCGGACTGCGGAGACGTTCCGCGCGCGCCTAAGCTACTCCGCAATGGCTACTGCGAGCACATTTGTTTGGGATCCCCTTGAATGACCGAAAGATCCTGGATCGACCCGCGTGACCAACCCGTACCTCCCAATACCGGTCCGCCACGCCCACTCGCAGAGACGCTCGACGAAGTCGCGCCGCTTCTTGCGACCTGTAAAGAGGGCCGCCACTACGACGTAGAGCGCTGGATCGCGAGCGGCGGACCTCTTCAACTCTCGCTCGACGCGCCACCCGAAGCCCGCCGAAAGCCCACTGCCCTTCTCCTCGCCATCGATTCAGGGGCGCTCGACCTCGCCCTTCTACTGTTGTGCAACGGCTACCGCACCGACCTCGAACGAGACTCTCCACTCAATGCAGCACTCGAGCGACGCCGCAAGGACTTCCTCTACCTGCTTCTCGATTGGGGTAGCGACCCGAACGGCGCCGATGTCTGGCGCATCCTCGACACCTACGACCGAGAGATCTTCGACCGATTCGCCAGCGCTGGCGTGGACCTCGCCTCCGACGGCGCCCTCGCCTACGCCCTCTCGGAGAACACCCGCAATCGTCCACTCTACGGCTTCGTAAAGAACATGGTCCTCATCGACAAGCGCTATCAGCGCCCGCTCGATGTCGCTCTCAGCGCCGCCATCAACGAAGAGAACGACAAAGCGGTGAGCCTCTGCCTATGGGCCGGCGCAAATCCTCGCGCACGGGTCGCGGACCTGAACGACTCACCCGAGGAAGACAAGGACGGCGCGACGGCGATCGAGCGCGCCGTGGAATGGGATCGGGCCCACTATCTAAAGAAGATGGGATTTGATCACAAGATCGACCGCCCCGAAGAGCTCTTCGACCACGTCTATGGCCCGAAGGCTCTCAAGCTCCTCGTGGCCGCCTCATCACAGCCGGACTGGTCGATGGTGGCGGAGCGGATGCTGAGTCGATACCTGGGATCGCGCCTGTTCGGCTACTCCGGGATCTCTCTCGAGGATCTCGAGGAGACTTTCGAGATGGGCGGCGTCATCTCATCGCTCGACCGAGACCTGAAGCGACGTACCCGGCAGGTTCTGCTCGACGAGAGCGAGTGGCAAGCACCGCAGCTCTTCCGCCTACTGCGAGACTCAGAAAACCTCTCAGAGGAGGCCTTCGTCAATCTGCTCGCTCACGAGAAGCTGGCAGAGCGTGTGTTCCGATGGTCGAAGCGCGATGGCGTCGACCGGCACCTCTACGAGCTCCTTGCTCACGGCAAGGGCGTGCCGAGGGCTGTCAAGGAGAAGGCTCGTGCCGTCATCGCGCCCAAGCCTCGGATCATCCCGGAGCGCACGAGGTTTCGTGATGAGGGGCAGGAGCGATGGTTCTCTCGCGAGGAGCTTTACGAGCTCGTCTGGTCGACTCCGCTGATCCAGCTTGCAGAGCGGTTCGGGATCTCAGACAACGCGATCCGCAAGCGATGCAAGTCGATGCTCGTTCCAACGCCACACCGTGGTTACTGGCAGCGCCGGGGAAAGGGCGCGCGCCGACAAGCACTCCCGCGACTCCCCGCGCAATAGCCCAGAGCACGACGCACGCGACGCCAAACTCTAGACACCTGCCCAATCAACTAACGTGTGGTCCTGAGCCGCAATCCATCCTCGTGCTGCGCTTACGGACGACACTATCGCCACAATTTCCGTATGGAGACTCCAACCTCCGCCGTGTGATCGCGCGACTCCAACGATCGAGCGCTCGTCGGTTCCCTGCACTTCTCTCACGTTGTAAAACTCGAGGCGCTCATAGTCTTCGAGCCAGTGCTCGCGGACATACGCCCGGGCGCTTTCCCTCTCTTCTTCCGAAGCGCTAGCACCTTCCAGAAGATCATCCAAGCGCGATTCGGAAATTGCGCCGTGGTCGACAAGGCGTTCGCCATACGCCTCCCAAATCCACGGATCGTCTAGATCAACGTCTCGGAAGGCCGCTAAGGCTTCCCACTCATCCCACTCCTCGAGTCCGAGCACCGACGACAGCTGCGTTGCGGCATCGCCAGCAACAACCTCTCCCGCATGGACGCGATCTATGATCTCCTGCGGCAAATCGCCTGTTCTGTCACCGGGCACGGTCTACCCCTCGCCCTTTCCGGACCGATAGACTTCAACGGAGACCGTTGCGTCCGTCTCTGTTGTGACATCACGGAGGGCCTCGTCGGCGCTGCCGACGACTCGCCACCCAGCGTCGTCGACAACGACGAATACGCCGAAGTATTCGTATGCCGTCACCCATCCGGCCCCCGCCCCCGGCCCACCGCTATCCCAGTACTGCTGCGCCATCATGTCGCCCTGAGGTTGAAGCCGCTCCAGGAACGTCTCGTTCTGCCAGTCTTCGATCACGGACAGCAGGTGAGCCAACTTCTGTCGAGTCTCGCCGAATTGATTCGAAGGCCCGCTCGTTGCCTCGTCCATGTAAAGCGAACGATTCACCTCGAGCATCACAGCGAGAACCGACGGCATCTTTCCGTAGTACTCGAGCGGAACCAATGCGCCGGCGAATGGCGAGTTGTTCGCGACGGACCAGCCGAGGCTCCCAGCCTCGTCAACGAGAACGTCCACGAGCTCTCGTGGCGTATGAAATTCGTCGCTTCCAAGACAGAGGTCAGGCCGTTCCGCGTCCTGGTTGGTTTCATAGGGAAGCGGTGCACTCGGAAAGCTGTGGCAGTCCACGACGACGCACTCTGCTTCGGACGCCAAGGTCTGCGCAACAGCGGCTTCAAGTGCCGCATGGTGGGGAGCATAGTACCGATTGATGAGCGTCTCGCGGGCGGCACGGTCGGGCGTCTTTCGGAGAACGTCTCCGTTTGACGTCTTCGTGTACAGCACGCCCATTCCCCGGTCGGCCATCGGTTCGTCAGCGTCATCAGGGAAGCGTTCTGGATCAACGACCAAGCGACTCACGGGGAAGCGAATGCTGGGTACGTCGGCTCGCGCGAATAGCTTGTCCGTATGCGCATCGGTCATCCGGCGCAGCTCGACGTCAAGCTCGTCATCCGAGAGTGCAAACGAGCCACGTAGGTCGTTGGGTATCTCGGTGGAAGCGTGCGGGATGTGCAGCACGAGCACGGTTGAGGGCTCCCTCTCGTGGTCTTCCAGACCGGCTGGACAACGCGGTAATCGCGGCGGTCGCTTCAGGACCACGCTACTCCGGAGGAAGATCACCGGCGAGCGCGTCGAGCCGTCGCCGCATCTCTGTCACCTGGGAGTTGCAGCCCTCAGGCACCCACCAGATCTCATATGATGCCTGAGCCTCATCTTCACTCAGTCCCACAGGAGGTCCATCGGACCGACTTCGAGCTCGGCCGACCTGCATTGAGGGCAGCGCGGTGGCGCACCCAACCGAAGGTCACTACGACAGCGCGAACACGTCCCAACCACCGCCTCTGGGTCGCCACCCCCGAGTGGCTCTTGGTTGTGGAAGACACTCTCGCCGCGTCCACAGTCCTCGCAGCAGACGATCTGCGCAACGAATCCCCCGCCGGTCGACAGCCGAAAGCTGTGCTGGCAGTCGCGGCAGGTGGCCTGGCCTTGCTGCCCCATCACTCCCTCCCTGTTCGCGCCCCAGAGAATGATGGCGCTCGTGCAGGCCAGATTCGGGCGCGGCGCGGCTAGGTCCCCGCACGCGTGCGCCGCGCGGCTCGGCTCTTCCTCGGCGCACCCGTACTTCCATTGCGTGACCGCACCGCCCGCGGCCGCCGGCCGTGGCTCGTCAGGCCGAGCCTGAGCCAGCACTCGAGCTCCTCCCGGAGCTCGGCGGGCTCGAGCACCTCGACGTCATCGCCCCATGTGAACAGATGCCACACCATCTCATGCATCCCGCCGGCCCGAAATCGGACGAGGAGCGAGCCGTCCGACTGCTCATCGAGCTCCTGGTCCGGATGGAAGACGTGCTCGCGCGCTTCCGCAGCAGCCGCCGGCCGAAACCGCCAGACGACGTCCAACGGCTCCTCCTGGAACACGCCGAAACTCTGCCGCGCGAACGCATCGAGATCGAAATCCGGCGGCGCATCGAATCTCGACTCGTGGAGCTCGACTCGGTCGATCCGAGACAGGCGGAAGAGCACAACCTGATTTCTGCGCTCGCTCCACGCAACCAGATAGTGCCGGCTCCCATAGAGGAACCCGAGCGGTCCGACCGTCTGCCAGCTGGGGCGCCCCTCTGCGACCTTTCGGTGGCGAACCCGGACCCGCCGTTCGGTCAGAATGGCGTGACGCAGCTGCTCGAGCAGCTGGTCATTGACACGCGGCCGCGGTCCTGCTCGAAACGCGTAGCCCTGCGCCTCGGCCATGGCCTCAAGGTCTGGGTCGACGTGCACGAGCCAGTCCGGCGGCGACAGCGCACGCAACTTACGACCGACGGCGGAGAGTTCGTGCGCGAGTCGCCCATCGCCTTCCCGCTCCGCCAGTGCCTCCCCCTGCTCGAGCGAGGCGAGCTCGTCGGCAGACAGGCGGAACAGACCTCCCACCGCAGGGCGAGCAAGCCGCCAACGCTTCTTCCCGTCGTGGCCGACCTCACTCTCGAACTGGGCCTCGCCCACGGCGCGGCGAACGGCCGTCAGCATGCGGGTCGCTGTCCGGCGAGACACGGCGTACCTGGTCATCACGTCGTCCAGCGCGACTCCCCCGAAGGACCCCTGCAGGTCGAGCGCGAGCTCTAGGAGCTGTTCGAGGCGTCCGAAGCGGAGGTCGTCATTGGGCATAGGCCCGAATATGGCCTACTTGGGATCTACTCACCAACCGGCGGCACGTCGCCGTGGGGCCTTCTCTAGCCCGGCGACCGCATCCCGGGTCGGTCGTGCGGGGCGTGCCGTCGCTCGGTTTCGGTCCTGCTGTTCTCAGCTGGGGTGGTCGGCAGAGTTCGCCTCATAAGCAATCCCGCGGAACTCAGCCTAACTCGGGGACATCGAATGGTCCCTTGACGCATTCGCGCTTCGGACAGAAATTCTCGATATGGCCGCGATACGCGGCTTCCGAAACGGACGTCTGCGAGCACGATCGTCAAGTCGAACCGCCCGAACCGTCGCAATCAGCCGAGGAATCGCCTTCGAACCTTCGCGAGGGACCTGCCTGCTGATGCATGATGATCGTCAAGCCAACTCAGGGGAAGTATGCGGTGACCACATTCTCGCCAGGTGATCTGATTCGAATCAAGACTGACCCTGGTCGCATCGGGGAGTTCACGGGAAAGATTCGCGGGCGCGGAGACGAACAGCGCCTTCAGATTCGATTCCCTGATCGGAGTCAATGGGTCCCGGAGGCGCATCTCGAAATGGTCTCCACGGATGGCGAAGAGCCGATCGATCTCTTGAGGAAGGGGCGTCTGGCCCGAGCCATTGATCTTCGCCGAACGCTGACCCACGCCAGGCTGACAGGACGCCTCGCGAACATTATCTACAGCCTCGACACCACCGGAGCGGACTTTTACGCGTATCAGTTCAAGCCGCTCGTCAAGCTCCTCAACTCGGCTATCAGCGGGATTCTGATCGCCGACGAAGTGGGCCTCGGCAAGACAATCGAAGCCGGCTTGCTGTGGACCGAGCTTCGAAGCCGGTACGAGTACGGTCGCCTCGTCATCCTCTGCCCCGCCATGCTCCGAGAAAAGTGGCGCCGAGAGCTCAGAAACCGCTTCGGAGTTGAGGCACAGATCGTTGATGCGGCCGGCCTCCATGAAAAGCTCCGTGAGGCAAGAGCCGAACCTGACCACGCGCGCTTCGCAGTGATCGCAAGCCTTCAAGGCGTACGCCCTCGCAGAGGCTGGGACTCGGAAGAGTTGGGGGACCCATCAACGCACGGCGCCACTGCACTCGCCCGGTTCTTGCGCGAGAACGCTCACGACAGGTCTCTCATCGACGTGGCCGTGATCGACGAGGCGCACTATCTGCGAAATCGTGAAACGATGACCGCGAAGGCCGGAGGGCTCGTCCGAGACGTGGCCAACCACACGATCCTGCTGTCGGCTACACCGATCCACCTCAAGAACGAGGACCTGTTCAATCTCCTCAACCTGGTCGACCCCGCGACCTTCGATCAGGAGAGAGCCTTCGGAGATATTCTCGAAGCGAACGAGTCGCTGGTTCGCGCCAGAGACCTCGTGGCCACGGGCAAGGCCAGGCGCAGCGAGGTCAAGGCGCTTCTCGAGCAAGCCGCTGACCATCGCCTACTGCGAGGGAGCCAACAGCTCCCATTGTTGATCAGCGAGCTACCGCAAGACGCGGAGCTGAGGATTCCCGAGACCGCGAGCCAGCTTGCTGGTCGGCTTGAAACGATCAATCTGCTGGGACACGCCCTCACGCGCACCCGAAAGCGCGACGTTCAGGATTGGCGAGTCGTACGCGAGCCCGTAGCCGAAGCCGTCCCCCTAGCTCCCGAGGAGGAGGAATTCTACGAGGCGGTGACGGCAGTGGTTCGAGAGTACGCCGAGACGTCGGAGGGACACGAGGGTTTTCTGGCAGTGATGCCTCAGCGCCAGGTCTCGAGTTCGATGCCCGCGGCATACCGGTCATGGAGCCGACGTCTGCGATGGGACGACGATGCAGCCTACGAGGAGTTTGGCGTCGAGGCCGATCCGGGTGCGCTCGGCCCTCTTGTCCGAGAGATCGCGGAGCGCATCGATGGACTCGGCAGCTACGAGCTGCTCAAAGAGAACGACTCAAAATACGCGCGACTGCGGGCCAAGCTCCAGAGCCTCTATACGGAAGAACCGTCCGAGAAAGTCGTTCTCTTCTCTACTTTCCGTCCCACCCTCGCCTATCTCGAGGAGAGGCTCCGGGAGGACGGCATCAACACAATGGTCCTGCACGGAGGCACGGACGACAAGGACGCCACCGTCGACGCCTTCAGAGAAACATCAGATGGGGCTGTCCTGCTGTCCTCGGAAGTAGCGAGCGAAGGTATCGACCTTCAGTTCGCTTGGATCCTGGTGAACTACGACCTTCCGTGGAACCCGATGAAGGTCGAGCAGCGGATCGGCCGCTTGGACCGCCTCGGACAACAGTCGCCGAAAATCGCCATTTGGAATCTCTTCTACGACGGAACGATTGATGGTCGTATCTATCGCCGACTCTTCGAGCGGTTGGGAATATTCGAGCGGTCGCTGGGCGCGATCGAACCTGTCCTCGGGGATGTCGTGCAGAAGCTGACGCTCGACCTCCTGCGAAAGGACCTCACGCCGGAGAAAGAAGAGGAGCAGATCGAGCAGACGGCGATGGCACTCGAGAACCGGCGGTCGCAAGAGGAAGACCTCGAAGGAGAGGCTGCTCACCTCGTCGCGTACGGAGACTACATCGTCAATCAGATTCACACGGCCCGTGAGATGAGTCGCAAGATTGAAGCCGAGGACCTCTGCCGGTACGCAACGGAGTTTCTACACGGCCACTACCCGGGCTGTGAGCTTCGACAAGTCTCGACGGACCTTGACTTCGAGATCACTCTCTCAGCCGAAGCGAAGCACGACTTCGAGCGTTTTCTAGAGAAGCGAAAGTTGCGAGGTGCAACCAAGCTGTCTCGCGTCGACACCCGCAATGTTACGTGTCGGTTCGAGAACTCGGTCGCGTCAGCAAGTGCGGCTCACACCGAGATCATCAACCAGCTTCATCCCCTGGTTCGTTTCGTTTCGGCCAAGATTGCGGAAGACGAACGACAGTCTCTACGTCCAGCTGTCGCGATCTTGCTTGACCACGTCGCAGTTGCGGAGCCCATCGCCCCGGGAACCTACGTATTCACGGTCGAACGCTGGGCGATGGGTGGAATTCGGCAAGTCGAGCACCTCAGCTACTGCGTAGCGAGCCTCGATGAGCCCGACGTGCTCTTCACCGGAGACGACGCCGAACGCCTCGTCCAGACGGCGGGTGCCCTGGGACAGGACTGGCTGTCCGCGGCCACGGCCGTCCGATTCGAGGACGTCTCCGCCGTCGCGGAGGATCGGTGCCTGGAAGCATCACATCAAGCCTACAGCAAGCGAGTCGCGGAGCTTCGCGCTCAGAATGAAGACCGGGTGCAAATCCAGGAGCGAACGCTGGACCAGAGGCTTCATGACGAGCGAAGCGGAATCGAAGAGGTGATCAGGAGGCACCGAGAACAGAAACGCGACCACCTGATTCCAATGAATGAGGGTCGTATCCGGGCACTCGAGGAGCGAATCGAGCGAAAGAGGCGCGAGATCGCGGCTCATCGCGATTTCGAACATCACTCTGAGGATATCTGCGTAGGCGTACTTCACGTCGCGCGGGCCTCCTGACCCAAGCTGGCGACCGACGCGAGAAAGGGGCTCAATGCCGAACAAGAGGAAGAAGCGAAGGCAGCGGCAGCGCAAGCTCGCCAAAGCGGAAAAGGCGGCGGCGGAAGCGGGCGGCAGCGGTGACGGAGAGGCTGCATCCGGTCGTCCCGGCCGGCGTATCGCATTCTCGGACGATGCGACGCAAAGCGAAGCGCGTGTCTCCGCCGGGCGTGATCAGGGGCTTCGCTCGCTCCCCGCGCAGAGATTTACGGACCGCGCAGGATCGTCGGGGCGCAGCCCAATGGAAGTCATCCTTGGACTTGACCTCGGCACCTCCTCAACCAAAGCAGTGGTGAGGACTCCGTTCCTCGCGAATGGTCGCGCTCTGGCGGCGCCCATCGCGGGTCCCGATGCGCAACACTCGCCGTACCTCGCTCCAACGATGCTCGTAGCCGAATCGGATGATTCGCTTCGCATTGCCGAGATTGGGCGGAGTGGCTCAGTCCCGACGAGTCTGAAAGTGGCGGTCATGGACCGTCCGGACGATACCCAGGCCATCGCGCGCCTCGCTTGCTTTCTCGCTTTGGCTGCGAGGCGTGCACGGGATTGGTTTTTAGAGACGCAACAAGAGATCGTCTCGCCATATGAGCTGGAATGGATCTGGAACCTTGGCATTCCGTCCGATGGTTCCGGGTCCGCAGCACGGATCCAAGAGGCGTTTCTCAAGGCGCTGAATGCCGCCAGCTACCTAACAGAATTCGAATCGCCGATCCGCCTCAACGACGCAGAGCGGCTGGTCGCCACCCCGCTCCCCGATGACCCCCGTCTGACCGTGGTACCCGAAGTCGTGGCCGAGGTCGTTGGCTATGCGCGCTCGCACTTCCGAGAGGAGGGTCTCCATATTCTCGTCGATGTGGGTGCGACAACGATGGACATCTGCGGGTTCATCCTGGGCGAGCGCGAAGGAGACGACCGGTATTCGCTTCTCGAGTCAAGCGTCGAACCTCACGGGATTCATGAACTACATCGCGCACGAATCGTGAGGATCTCGGAGGATGCCGCCCTTCACCTCGTCTCGGAGGCAGGAGATCTGAACCTGTCCGACCCGTTCACGAGGATTCCGGAATCAGTCTCAGACTACGTCAGCCGAGAAAGCAGCGTAGTGGAGACGTCCGCAATCGACTCGAATCTTTCTCACTCGTACAGCACGCAGCTTCGCGTGTGCATGAAAAACCTCCGGCAGAAGCGGGATCGCAACGCTCCCGGGTGGAAAACGGGCGTGCCGGTCTTTCTTTGCGGTGGCGGCTGCTCGTCCGGTTTCTATCGCGACCTCGTTAAGGAGGTGAGTTCGACCTTCGAATCCTCGTGGCGGGACTTCGCCCCCCTACGCGTGCAGCACCTTCCCCTACCTCCGCAGCTTGAGACGAGTGAGGACTTGGACGAAATGATCTTCTCGAGGCTGGCCGTAGCCTACGGCCTCAGCTTCGACGAATTTGACATCGGCGAAATCATCCCGTCGGAGCAGATTCCCGACCAGGAGCCGAGAAAACGGCGATCGATGACAGACTCGATTAGCAAAGATCAAGTGTAGGCAGGACGCGGCTGAAGACTGCGAACTGGCGTCGAACATTGATCGCGTGGAGCGGGGTCACTCCTCGACTCGCAACTTCTGATCTACGAGAGCGACCAGATCGTCCTCAGAGACTTGAAGGAGTTGGAGCTCGCGTGCGCCCGCACGAATGAGTCTCGTTCGCTTCCGCCTGGCGTCTCGAACGGTGTCGAGCACTCCGTTTCGCTCGAGTTCCTCGTCTGTGAACCGCTCCGCCAGCCGAAGAATGTCAAGCAGCGAGGCACCAATCGGAATGAGCACACGCGGCGCCGTGTTGCGCTCCCAGTCGCAGGGCATCGAGAACGTCTCGAATACGAGCCGCCCGTTCTCGACGCGAATCTTCGCATCCCGCTCAAGCGCGAAGCCTTTGACCGCGTCGAACAGCATTACCCCGCGCACGCGCGCCTCGCCCTCCCAGCGCCCAAGCATCCGCGCCCGAGTTTCGACACCACCGCTCTGGACGACCAAGTCTTCGCCCTCGCGCGAAAGGACAGTGACGGTAGTTCGCTTCGGTCGCGCATGGCGTTTCAACAGACGGAAAGCCTCGGCGAGCTGGTCTCGGTCTACCTCGATTGACGCCTCTGCGGATCCAACTTCTTCCATACTCGCTCCCCTGCTCCCTCGGCCAATCGCAACCGCCCGCGCCCCGAGTCTTCGGCCGCCGGTCGCCGGCGTCGCTGACTCTTCCACTACGTCTCATCTCCTCCAAGCCAACGGGTCTCTCGCCGAAGCCTCTGAAGATTGTTCTCGTACTCGCGGCTTCGTGGATGAGGCATCGGAGAAACCCGCCGAGGGAGATCCGTCGAACGCAGCGCCACCAAAGCGGCCGATAGCTTGACCGCGTCGTCGCCTTCGCCCGTCGAGAGCTGGTCGAATACAACGCGAGAGCGCCCCTCCAGCAACCAGAGTGCGCACTCAACTTCATCGTGTCCTCGCGGTTCGCCGCGCAACCAGGATCGAACCACGCGCAATAACGCCCAACCGGCGGGAAGTCGTGGCAGCCGCCGCCAGTCAGGCACCAGCGCCGTGCTGTCAAAGCCTTCCATGAGTCGCATCAGATCATCGGTCGTTTTCTCGCGCTCGCTACAGAGCGATCGCCACTGGGAGACTTCGTTGGCCCAAGCCGAATCTCCCTGGGCGAGCACTACGGCGCTCCCGACGGAGGCCAAAGCCGACCTCAGAAGACCAAGGTCCTCTCGTGAATCGAGCGTGACACGCCAGAACTCGTTGGCCCCATCTATCAATACCGAGAACGCAAGCTCGAGTATCCAGGGCTCGTCCTCACCTTCTACGGCGACCTCGATTTCCGAAATTTCGGTCTCTACCTCGTTGGTCCCGAAGAATTCGTCTCCGTGTACGTCGAGGTGCGACGACAACGCGTACCGCTCGGTGCGTGTCGGCACTCCGAAGATCGGCGCCAACACGTCCCAGGCCGCCGACTCGTCGTCGGGTTGAGAAGGGACAGTGAGGACCCATTGCGGTGCTCCGCTCCTATGCCACGGAGGCGGACGAAGCTCAAGCCGCAGTGTTGCTGCATCGGATTCAGAATCGGAGATCGTCATTCCATCTCGCTCACTTCTTCTGCCCTAGTCCGTTCGTAAGGTCGTGAAAACCAAGTTTGGTCCATGGCATCGGAGGGCACTACGACAAGCGAACGCCACCCCCCGCTCTCTACCCTGCCCTCCGGAACGGCGGGTCCAACCGTTGTGCCTTGCCCTGCCGGTAGAGCTTCCCCGGCCGTCCCCGTCCCTGCCATTGCCGGGTCCCTTCCGTCTCCTCGAGAAACCCCGGAATCCCCAGCACCTTCCGCCGAAAATTCGCCGGATCCAGCTCCTCGCCCCAGACGGCTTCATAGACGGCGCGGAGTTCCGTCAGCGAGAACACATCCTCGCAGAAAGCCGTCGCGATCGGCGAGTCCTCAAGGCGCGCCCGCACGTGTTCGAGAGCGGCCCGGAAGATCTCCCGGTGGTCGAAGGCGAGCTTCACGCGCCCGGCGACTACGCGTGAGACCGGGACAAGCTCCGCCTGTGCGGCATCCCCACCACCCTTCGGCTCAGGCAAATCTGGCACGACCGCCACATAGCAGACCGTCACGATGCGGTAGTCGACTCTTTCGCGCGGATCCCGACCGGGCTCGCCGAACGCCCCAAGCTGCTCCAGATGAGAGCGGCCCCGGATCCCGGTCTCCTCCTCGAGCTCCCGTACGGCTGCCTCGCGTAGCGACTCGTCAGGCTTCACGAAGCCACCAGGAAGGGCCCAACATCCCTTGAACGGCTCCTCGCCGCGCTTCACAAGAGCCACCTCGAGACCGCGCCCAGTCAGCGTAAAGACGGCGACATCTGCCGTGACTGCGAATTGCGGAAAGTCTCGGGGGTCATATTCGGCAGAAGCCCCGCCGCCTGCCGTTTTCTTTGCCATGGCTCCATTTTAGTCATCTTGACAAAAATTCCAAGTGCCTTATTATAGTCGTTGTGACCATAAATAACTCAGCCGCCCTTACCTCACCCCCACTCCGCTAGATCCTCGCCCCCTGTGCCCGTTCTGGTCACACCCCTGCGACATCATTCCGTGAAGGAGGGAACACCATGACACCCCAGTACGAGCTGTCCGATCACGCCGCGCAGCGCATCCGCCAGCGCGGCCTCAAGGAAGACGACCTGCCCCTGCTCCTCGAATGCAGCAGCGCCATCGACGAAGACGTGCTGCAGCTCCTCGACGACGACGTCATGCGGGAGGTCGCCAAGCGTAAGCGTGAGATTCGCGCGCTCGAGCGGCTGAGAGGCTGCCAGGTGGTTGTGGCCGGCCAAGAGGTCGTCACGGTCTACCAGCCCTCGAAGCGTCGCACCAAGCGCAATCTGCGGCGCCAACGCTCGGGCCCGCACCGATTGACCCGCGACAAGACCTGGACGCGCCGCCCGGCGGCCGCGCAGCGCTAGGTCTTACCCAATCTGGGCCAACAGATCAGCCGGCGCGCTTGCTGCGTATTGTGCGCTGTCAGCCCACGGTTGGATCCCGACTTTTCGAGCGAACACGACATCACACTTTCGCGTGTACCGGACGCGTGCAGCCAGTAGACCAATTTACGACGATCTCTCTCGAAGACAGAAGGAGCATCCCGACCATGCCTTCACCCGACCTCACCCTCCTCGACCGCGCCCGCGGCTGCCTGCTCGGCCTCGCCACGGGCGACGCCGTCGGCACCACCCTCGAATTCAAGCCTCCCGGCAGCTTCGCGCCCATCGACGACATGGTGGGCGGCGGGCCCTTCAAGCTCGCCCCCGGCGAGTGGACCGACGACACCTCGCTGGCGGTCTGCCTGGCCGAGAGCCTCGTGTCGTGCAGCGGTTTCGACGCACGCGATCAGGCCAATCGCTATCTCACGTGGTGGGAGACTGGCCGGCCCGGCCCCAAGGACCACTGCTTCGACATCGGCATCACGACCTCCGACGCGCTGAGTCGATTCCGGGAGACTGGAGATCCGATGAGCGGCTCAACCGACAGCCACTCGGCAGGCAACGGGTCGCTGATGCGGTTAGCTCCAGTCCCGATCCTCTACGCAGAGAGCCTTGATCAGGCAATCGATGCGGCGGGGCAGAGTTCTCGGGTGACGCACGGCGCTGAGGAAGCGGTTGATGCCTGCCGGGCGTATGCAGCCATGCTCGTCGCGGCGCTTCGCGGGGCCGACCGTGAGACCATCCTGTCGACCACCGCACCCCCCGGTCCCAATGAACGGCCCCTCTCCCCTGCCGTGACCGAGGTCATGCAGGGGAGCTGGCGCAACAAGACCGACGGCGAGATCGTCGGATCGGGTTACGTCGTCCACGCCCTCGAGGCCGCGATCTGGTCCTTCGCGACGACCGACAGCCACCGGGAGGCCATCCTCCGCGCTGCGAACCTCGGCGACGACGCCGACACAACGGCCGCCATCTGCGGACAGCTCGCGGGCGCCTTCTACGGCGCCTCGGGCATTCCAGAGGCGTGGCGCGAGAAGCTCTTCATGGGTGACGCCATCGAGATGCTCGCCACGCAGCTTCACGAGCAGGGAGAGAGCCGATGAACAGTGTCCCGATCGAGCGCTCGTACTGGGTCGAGCCCGGCCGTTTTCTGGCCGGTGCCTTCCCGGGTCACCCCGAGAATGCCGAAGCCGCGGAGCGCATTCGCGCGTTCCTCGACTCGGGCATCAGGACCTTCGTGAATCTGATGTTCGAGGACGAGACGGGCCACGACGGCCAGCTCTTCAACCCTTACTCCCCGATCGTCGAGCAGGAAGCCGAGCGCCTCGGCATCGACGCCCAGTGCCATCGCTTGCCCATTGTTGATGTATCGGTTCCTACCGTCGAGCGGATGGACGAGATCCAGGCAACGCTGCGCGAATCGCTTGCGCGCGATGCGCCCGTCTATGTCCACTGCTGGGGCGGTCGGGGGCGCACTGGACAGGTGGTGGGCGTCCACCTGATCGAGCAGGCGCTCGCGAGTGTGGAGAACTTCGTCGACTACATCGCGGCGCTTCGCGCGGAGGACGCCGGAGGCGGCCCCTCCCCCGAAACGTCGAAGCAGATCGATTTCGTGAAGCACTACGTCAGAGAGCGGGGCCTCGAGGGTCTGGACGAGTCGTGAGCCACTCTACGACGGAACAAAAAGGCGACGACGTGTGGAACCCGGTGCGCTGGAGACAAGAGTTCGAATCAGCCTCCCAAGGCGCTGACCGAGACGCGCTGCGCCGCCTGAGGGCCGACGTCTTTCGAGGCACGGTCGAAGCAGTCCGAGCGCGAGGCTACGACGTCGATGAAGAATGGGTCTCGCTCGATGAAGACGATCACTACGAGACCCTGGTGCAGGAAACCGTTTTCTATGCCGACACGTCTTCGACCGACGTTCCTGAGGAGCGGCGCCGCACACACGTAACTCAAGTTGATGTGGTCGACGCCGATTGCCTCACCGTCGCGCACGAGCTTGGCGAGAGCGGCGACGTCGCCGCTGTTCTCAACATGGCGAGCCGCTGGAATCCGGGCGGCGGTGTGCTCAGTGGCGCCGGTGCGCAGGAGGAGAATCTTTTCCGTCGCTCCGTGCTGCTCCACTCGCTCTATCAGTTCATGCCCTACGCAGCCGACTACGACGTCCCACAGAATCCGGAGGGTCGGTGCTACCCGATCCCACGCGACTCAGGTGGCATCTACTCACCCCCGACGGCCATCTTCCGCTCGTGCGAGGCGAGTGGATACGCCCTTCTACCCCGACCCTATAGAGCGGCGTTCATCACCGTCCCTGCGATCTCAAACCCGGACGTCATTGAAGCGGGCGGCCATCTCTGGCTCACGGAAGCGATGGCCGAGGCCACGCGGACGAAGATTCGGGGAATCCTGCGCATCGGCGCACGACACGATCACGCCGATCTGGTTCTCTCAGCATTCGGTTGCGGCGCGTTCCGCAATCCTCCGCAGCACATCGCGCGGCTCTTTCGTGAGACCCTCGCGGAGGCGGAATTCGAGGGAGTGTTTCGTCGCATCGCTTTCGCGGTCATCGACGACCACAACGCTGGACACCAACACAACCCAGAGGGGAACTTCATTCCGTTCGCTCGAGAGCTACAAACGGGGTGACGCGTAGCGGTCGTGGACGGGGCGAACTACCGCAGCTCGCTCACACGACCTGGCTCCGAAACGCAGCTCCCCCTCACGCGCGCAATCGGGCCGCGTCTGCGTCAGTTGGGTCGACCTGATCCCTCATCCGAGTGATTCAGCGAGGCAAAGCCCGCAAGCACGGGATCGATCACGAACTCTGCCACGCAATCCGGGCTACGGAGATCTCCCGCGGTGGCGGGCGCAGCGTCGACCGCAAGCACGCGCCCGAGCTCGCACGCGACACGCTGCGCGACATACATCCAGCCGCGAGCGGCGGCGGCGGCATCCACGCGATTCTTGTCGCAATCGGCAAGCAGGTGGAGCCCCTCCTCGCGCGCGCAAGTCAGCAGGACCGCCGCCCGCTCCTCGATGTCAAGGAGGGCGATCGCCGCCTCCACAGCCTTGATGATCGTCACCGGATCGAAGGCGGCATCCGTCGCGACCCGGATTGCCGGCGGCGCCGAGTGAGTCCCCGAGGGCCCCGGCGCGGCACTTTCGCCGACCACCGTAATTGTTTCCACTTCCCCCATTCCCCCAGCGTCATGCCGCGAATCTTCGCGGACCGCGCACACTCCGCCCACATCGTTCGCGCGGTCTTCGTATCGCGCGCGTTGCAGATCTCGAATCGTGCTCCCGTTTGCGCCGCGCACTTCCGACGAATAGATTTCCGTCGGCTCCGTGAGAACTTCGTAGAGCGGACCGCTGGCACCAGCGTCCGCGCCGCGCATCGGAAGCCCACTCTCCATCTCGAGGAGCGAACCGGACTCGAGACCGTGCGCTCGGGACACCGAGTCAGTGTCGTTGTCGTTGTCGGTGAGGGTCAGATAGAGAAGCGCCTCGCGGACAAGGCCACGGCAATACATTCTGTCCTGGCTGCGCACGCCTCGCGCAGTCTCAATGCGCGGTGAAAGCCAGGTCGGGCAGTCCACCTCGGCCCGGGGCACGATCTCGACCTGAGAAAAGTGGGCGGTTTGGCTGCGCAGCGTGAAGAATCGCTGCATCCGTCGTGATGCGAACTCGACGGTGCGGGATGCGCGCACTTCCTCGAAAAAGGCCTCGGCCATTTCCGCGGCGTGAATCACGTCACGAATCCTCGCACGACCGTCGCCGTTCGCAACGGTCTCGCGATTCCGGTGCCAGCCAGTCTCCTCGACGAAAGCGCTTCGATATTCCCAGCCGGCTTCCCGGTTGGCCGTTCGCGCGTCCGTGTCCAAGACGAAGGTCTCAGCCGGTTGTCCAATCTCATCAGACAATGAGCCACTGACCACCGTACCCCTCACCTCAATCGGGAACTGCGTCTCAAAAGCGTAGGCGCAGTCGGACTCTGTCGAGCGCTCCTGGTTGGAGGTGTGGCCGGAGTCTTCGCTACCCCGATCGCTCCTCTGGCGAAGCAACGCGAACGCCAGATCCCCGGGCTGGATTTCGCGATCGCCGAGCCGGCCCTGTACAGACACGCCTGCAGGCGCGAGCCGGGCCTCGAATTCCGCGTCGGTCTCGGAATTCACCTCAATTCGGCCGACGTCGACGATTCGGGCGGATTCGCGGACGGGTCGTCGTACCGGTCGCTCCCCTTGGTCGAGCGATTCGGAAGGGCGCGCCGCTTCCACCAGTGCTTCAAACGCCTCCACGAACTTCGTCGTGTCACGGAGCGTCAGACCGCCTGCGCCGATGGCTGCAGTCGCGTCACGCAGCGGTCGACTGACTTGCGCAAGCCACGGCGCCACGAAGCAGGTCTTCCCGTGCACACCCACGACGCCGATCAGTCGGCCCGTCGCACGGGATTCAGTGTCCTCAGGTACATACGACGGAATGCTCTCGAGTAGCCGCCGCAGCATCAGGCTATCTCGGAGGTTGAGCGAGAAGTATGTGCCGTCAGGGCTCTTGTACCGCTCTCGGCCGGGGCCAGGCGGCGAATCGTCAGGGTCCGTGTGGCGAGGGATCAGAAGAACCGTCGGCTGCACTCCGAGTTCACTCGCGACGGTCTTGATGGTCGACCAAAACGCCTTGGGTTCAAGCTCAGTCGACGCGTCCTCGAAGTGTTGAATCTCGCTGAGCGAGACTGAACATCTCTCTGCCAGTTCTTGTTGCGTGAGACCGAGAAGGGTCCGCGCGCCCATCAATGCGACCGCATTGACCGGCAGCTCGACCAAGACCTCGGGCGGCATTTCGAGGGCCTCCGCGATTCCTTCGAGATTGCCCGCCTTCACGCTCGGAATCTTGGTACCACGAGGTTTTTCGATCTGCTGCCAACGGTTCTGCGTGAGCTCAGCGGTGTCGGCTGCTTGTTGTTGTGTAAGACGCCGGTTCGCGCGCCGTTCGCGCACCAAGCGGTGGTCGATGGGGATATTTCCCGCGAGCTCGTCGAGTCTGGCGACGCGATAACTTTGCGGGTCGAAGGGCAGTTCGGCATCGGGGCCTATTTGCATTGAACTCGCCATCGCACTCAGGATATCCAACGGAAGCAGCCGTTCCCGCAAGCGCGCCGCTCAGAGGCCCCGGATACGTGAAAATGGGTCCCCGCCGGGAGGAGGTCTATTGCGGTTGCTGAGTGCGAAGCGGTTGGCTTCGTGGACCCGGGGGTCTTCACGGCGTAGCTGGGGTAGCCGCCTCCACCGCGTCGACATAGGAACGAGGCAGCTTGGGCAGGTCGTCCCAGGTCCTCCCATCGAGTATGCGGCCGGTCTCCTTCTTTCGAACGCCTCCCCACTGCTTGAAGAAGAACGGTACGTCGCGGTCAACACAGCGGTCACGAATGTCCCGAGCCCAGCTGGGATCCATTGGACGCGCCCCAGGACCGGATTCACCACCGACGATTACCCAATCGATACCCGCTAGCGGAAGACGTCGAATTCTCCCGAGCAGGGGCTCGACTGAGAGAAATCGGGTCGCAGCCGGCACTCGCTGTAGATCACGCACTCGATGGACGTAGTCCTGAGTCTCGACGCTCACGCCCATCCAGAGGTTCTTGGGCCAATCCAAGTCGCGAGCGATCTCACGCAGACGGTCGGATCGCTTCGTGAGGACCTGGAACACATGCTGATCTGCGCGCTTGATTGTGTCGAACACCGCTTCGATGAATTGCGTCGGCACGTCCTCGTGAAAGAGATCACTCATCGAGTTCACGAATACAAAGCGCGGCGCGGACCACCTCAGCGGCGCCTCGAGCAGATCGGCCTGCAGTGTCGTCCGAAACTGGTTGCGATAGCGATGCTGTCCCATAGCGTGCAGGCGCCGCGCCATACGCTCCGCGTAGCAAAACTTACAGCCAGGACTCACCTTCGTGCAGCCCGTAACCGGATTCCACGTGGCGTCGGTCCACTCAATCTGTGATTTCTGAGGCATCGCTAGTCAAAGAGCCCAAGTTGGTCATCGCTACCCTTGCGGGCCGACTTCCAGAAGCGCATTCCCAGCGGGTTCTTGCTGTAGAACGCAAGGTGGTAGAGCTTGCTAAGGCGCCCCCGGTTTTCCTGGACACATATTCGAGGAGAGTATGATGTCTCAG
>CAZAUR010000040.1:0-23928 GCA_964488255.1 uncultured Spirochaetaceae bacterium
AAGGAGTCGACGGTAGCGGCCTTCTTTCTGGGCCATGCCTCATAGGATCTAACGCGCTTCATCGCCCGCTTGAGCGCGAAGCCACGCGCGCAGGCTCTCGAGGCGACCATGGCCGTTGCGGGTCGGCTGGCCGAAGCCACGGAGCAGGGCTTCGACGAGCAGGTCTGCCGACAGGCCATAGACGTGGTCGTCCGCCCACTCGATCGTCGCGTCGTAGTGTACGTAGTCGCCGAGCGGGATTGCAGTGCGCGACCAGCTCTCGGGTCGGACGAGGGTCGAGACGAGCGGCGTGTGGACCGAGGCGACTTCGTCCGGGCTCGCGACGAAGCGCGGTCGCTCGGGGAGCCATCCGACGATGGGTACGAGCCGATGCCGCGAGCCGCTCCACGCGTCGTCGAGGCGGCCGAGGACCTCGACCCCGTCTCTCGGGATCCCGACCTCTTCCTCGGTCTCGCGCAGGGCGCCCTCGACCCAGCTCTCTCCGTCCTCGAGGCGTCCGCCCGGGAACGCCATCATGCCGGGATGGCCGCGGAGGGTCGCCGCGCGCTTCGTCATCAGGACCGCGACGTCGTCTCCCTCCCGCCAGAACGGGAGCAGGACCGCGGATCGCTTGAAGTCCTCCGGGACCGCGTCGTCCGGGAAGGAGAGCACGGAGGCCTCGTCGAGTCCGCGGAGCCGGGATTCGAACGCCTCCGCATCGAAGCCTCCTACTTCGCCCTCGCCGAAGGGATGACCCGAGCGATCCAGCGCCTCGCCGCCGCCATCGCTCAATCCGCCGCTCCCGGCGGATACGCGTCGTGCTGCGGGAGGTCGTCCTCGATCGTGTACCAGGGCGCCTTCGAGGCCACGAAGATGTGCGCCTCGGGCCGCGCACCCGGGTCGTCGTCGAGGGTGCCGACTGCGATGAACTCGAACGTCTCGGCGGCGCCGTGGCGGAAGAAGAGGCTCGAGCCGCAGGTGCCGCAGAAGCCGCGTCGGACGGGCTCGGACGAGTCGTACCACTGGAGGACGTCGTAGCCAGCGACGAGCCGCAGGTGTTCGCGAAGGACGCGGCCGTAGGTCGAGAACGCCGAGCCATGCGCGCGTCGGCACATCGAGCAGTGGCAGTGGTCGATCCCCTCGAGCGGGCCGTCGGTCTCGTACCGGATCGCGCCGCAGAGGCAGCTTCCCTTCGGCATGGTCAACTCCTGTCGCTGGACCGGGGGCTCACGATGGGCTGACGGCTCATTCGAACCCGAGCGCGTCCATGTCGACGAGGTTGCGCAGCTCGCGTTCGTCGCGGAAGCGTTCGAGGTTGTCGAGGAAGAGGTCGAACACGTCGTCCATGTAGCGATCGACGGAGACCGAAGAGTGGGCCGACACGTAGACGTTCGGCAGGTCCCAGAGCGGGCTTCCCGGTTCGAGGGGCTCCGGATCGAACACGTCGAGCACAGCTGCGGCGAGGGCCTCGTCGCGCATGACCCGCGCCAGCTCGACCTCGTCGACGAGGGTGCCGCGGGCGACGTTCACGAGCACCGCGTGTCGCGGTATCGCGGCGAGGGCCTTCGCGTCGATCAGATGGTGGGTCTCGGCGGTGGCCGGCGCCGAGACGATCACGGCGTCGCAGCGCCCGAGCATCTCGTGCAGCCCTTCCGTCGAGAAGAGCTCGTCGACGTCCGGGGACGTGTCGCCCGGTCGTGCGCTCCGCTTCATGCCGAGCGTGTGACACCCGAGCGCGCGCACGCGGCTGGCGACGGCCTTGCCGATTCCGCCGAGGCCGACGATGCCGATCGTCGAGCCGGCGAAGGTCCGGCCGTAGCTCCGCTCGAACGCGTGCTTCTCTTGATAGGCGTCGGCTTCGCGGAAACGCTTCCAGACCTGGAGGAGACGTCCGACGACCCACTCCGACATCGATCCGGCGGAGACCCCCGTGCAGTTCGTCAGCACGACGCGCGATCGGTCGATGCCGGCGTATTCGAACTGCTCGACGCCGGCGCCACAGCCCTGGATCCAGCGCAGGTTCGGCATGCGTTCGGACAGTCGGTCCGGGGTGTGGAGGGTCGTGAGCACGTGGCAGCTGGCGAGCGCGGCTGCGCGCTCTGCGGCCACGCTGGCGGCCCAGGGCGGCGGCTCGGGGTAGGCGTGGCCCGCGGGCTCGACGGCCCAGTCGGCGCCGTCGTCGATCGGGAGGACGACGGGGTCGACGCCGCCCAGGGCGGCGATGCGTTCGATGAACCGCGGCACATGGAAAGGGGGAAAGCCGAGACAGACGCGAAGGGGTTCGCTCATGCGCTCCTCTGTTGGGACGGGGTCACAGACGGGCAGGGCGACGAGTGTGACCCGTTCGCGGTGTGGCATCAAACCGCGTTTCACGAACGGGTTCGGGACACGTGATCACCGGTGTCGGGGTAAGACCCGATCGACACCCGTCATCGTCGGCGGGATGCTGAACCTCGCGCGCCGTCTCCCCGGGCCGCGAAGTTCCCGGGCGAGCCGTCGCCCGAGCCGAACTCGCGAGCCACCAAGAAGACGGGGGAGCATGGGTAAGACCTGCGCCTGGTGTGGAACGGTCCTGCGAACGATCTCGAGGTCCACGATCTCGACGACGAGCCAAGCGCTCTGTCAGGGTTGCCTCGAAGAACTCCAATCGGCACTCTCGACCAACGGCCTGCGCACGAGCGAATCCCAGCCACCCGCGCACTGATCGGCGCCTGATCTCGGGCTCGTCTTCGCGCGCCGTCCAGGCCGCACGCGAGGATGCGTCCCTGTATGAAGTTCTGGCAGTCGATCACCTGGGCCGAGACGGACCAGCTCGTGCCCCTCGCACGCTTCGCCGAGGAGCTCGGGTTCGAGGGCATCATCGGCGCCGATCACGCGCTCTATCCCAAGGAGATGGCGCCCGCCTATCCCTATTCGGACTCGGGCTACCCGCCGCAGACCGCGGAGAGCGAGTACCCGGACATGTGGACGAGCTGCGCCGCGATGGCGGCCGTCACGACGCGGCTGCGCTTCGTCTGCGGGATCTACGTCCTGCCCCTGCGCAACCCGATCGAGGTGGCCAAGCAGGCCGCGACCCTCTCGATCCTGTCTCAGGGTCGCTTCGCGCTCGGCGTCGGCACGGGCTGGATGAAGGAGGAGTTCGACCTCTACGGGGTCGACTTCGCGACGCGCGGACCGCGGATGGACGAGATGATCGAGGTCCTGCGCGGGCTCTGGGGAGGCGACTACTACGCGCACCACGGAGAATTCTTCGACTTCGACCCGATCGTCGTGAGCCCCACCCCGTCCCATCCGATCCCGCTCTATTTCGGGGGGACGGCGCCGGTCGCGCTCCGCCGGACCGCGCGAGACGGCGACGGGTGGATCGGCGCGGGCAATACGCTCGAAGACGCGCCTCGGGTCCTCGCCGAGCTGTCACGCCTGCGTGCCGAGGCGGGGCGAGGCGAACTGCCACTCGACACGCTGGTCGGGCTCTACGGTGAAGTGGGGCTCGACGACTATCGCCGACTCGAAGAGCAGGGCATGACCGCGGGGATCCATCTGCCCTTCTGGTTCGCGTTCGATGGGCCGTCGACGCTCGACGAGAAGAAGAAGCTCATGGACGAATTCGCGGAGCGCGTACTTCGTCACATCTAGTTCGCGCCCCGTTTCTTCTCTGACACGGCGATTCACTCGCGGGTTTTTCTCGCGCAAGTAGCGATTGACGCGAGACGCTGGCACGGAGTTGCGGTACCTTCCGCGGCGCCTCGAGGACCACCCGTTCGCGGGTACCCGAGGCCGAGCCCCGACTGCCATGTTCGCGCGCGCAGCAGGAAGCTCTCCGGTTTGAGCGGACCGGTCGTGATCGAAGCGCGAGGCAGAATCCTGAACATGCTGATCCGCACGCCGCTCCGCCGAGACTTCGTCTCGACCGCCGTGGTCCACGTCTTCGCCGCCGTTGCGCTTTTCGCGGCCGCCTCCGTCCTCGCCGTTGGCGCCGCCCACGCGACGACCTTCGACTTCACCGGAGGCTTCCGCGCGAACGCCCATGGGCTCGTCCTGGCCAATCTCGGTCAGACCACGACCGTGACCCACGAGGGCATCTCGGTCCACATCGAGGCCTTCGACGAGACTCGCCTCGACGGCCGGATCCATCGCTCCTCGAACGGTCTCGGTGTCCGGAGCGATCCGAGCGCGAACGCCGTCGGGCAGAAGGAATCGCTGGTCTTCGAGTTCTCCGGATCGCCCGTCACGATCCAGGGCCTGATCTTCGAGCGCGGGGACGTGCGCGGCCAGCTCGAGCTCTTCATCGACGACGTCTATCACGACACGATCCACTGGACGACCGGCGGCGGAACGCTGGTCGACCACGACCTCGGCACGATCGCGGGCTCCCGCTTCGAGCTGCGCGGTGATCGCCGCAGCTTCCGGGTCGGTCAGCTCGCCGTGAGCTCGGCGGTGCCCGAGCCGTCCGCGGCGCTGCTCTTCGTCGCGGGCACGATCGTCGCGACCCGCCGCACGCGCAGGCGCTAGGCCGGACAGCGGCCTCTTCGTCGCTCCATCCAGCGCCAGCCGACGAGCAGCAGGATGCCGCCGGGCGTCTGGAACGCGGCGAACGCCAAGATCGGCAGCACCGCCTCGAACTCCAGGACCTGCGCGACGAGCACGATCCCGAGGAGCGTGTTCTTCACGATCATCTCGACCGCGATCGTGACGGAGTCGCGCGCCGGGATCCCGAAGAGCAGGGGCACCACTACGCCGATCACCATCGCAGAGCCGGCGAAGGCCGCGGCGGGTGCGAGCGAGACGAGGAACTGACTCGTCTCGATGTCCGGATTGTTGCCGGCGCCGAGCACCGCGCCCAGGACGATCACGATCGCGCCGGGCATCGTGACCCGACGCTCCCAGCGCAGCGCGTTCGGGTTCCGCGCTCGCGCCAGCATCCCGATCGCGACCGGTAGGATCGTCAGCGTGCCGAGCCGGAGCGCTGTGTCGAGAACCGGCATCTCGACCACTGCTCCATCCTGGGATTCGAAGAGCGTGAGTGCGAACTGCACCCAGAGCGGCAGGGTGAAGAGCGTGACCAGCGTGGCGGTCGCGGTCAGGGTGATCGAGAGAGCGGTGTTGCCCTTCGCGAAGTGGACGTACATGTTCGAGAACATGCCGCCCGGGCACGCGGCGACGACGACGATCCCCGCGGCCAGGATCGGCGGAAGCGCGAAGAGCTTCGCCAGGAAGATCCCGACGATCGGCATCGCCACGAGCTGGAGCAGCGTACCGACGACCGTCGCGCGCGGATTCGTCGCCACGCGCCGGAAGTCGTCGGTCACGAGCGCCAGGCCCATGCCGAACATCAACAAGAACATCCCGACGCTCAGGCCGAGATCGATCCAGAGTTGGTTCACGCGGAATCAGCCTTTGAGGAGATCTTTCGCGATCGCGCGAATCTGGATCTCGTCCGTCCCCGCGTAGATCTGCAACACCTTCGCGTCGCGAGCGAACTGCTCGACGACGTATTCGGACATGTAGCCGTTGCCGCCGTAGACCTGGACGGCCTCCATTGCGACCTCGACCGCGGCCCGCGCCGCGTAGAGCTTCATCGCCGACGCCTCCGCGAAGGTCATCGACTTGCCGTGTGCGGCGAGCTCGACCGTGCGGAAGACCAGGTTCTGGAGGTTCATGCGGGCGACCTCCATGCGGGCCAGCTTGTCCTGGATGAGCTGGTACTCGCCGATCGGCCGCTCGAACTGTACGCGCTCCCGCGCGTACTTGAGCGAAAGCTCGAGGCAGCGGTCGACCATCCCGAGGGCCATTGCCGCGACGCCGGAGCGCTCGGTCTGGAACGTGCTCCTGGCGCCCTCGCGTCCGCCGCCGCTCTTCTCGAGCGCCGCTTCGCCGCCGAGCAGCCGGTCCATCCCGACGCGCACGTCCTGGAGAAAGAGCTCCCCGGTCGGGGACGAATGCATGCCCATCTTGCGCAGCGGCGCCGTCTGCTCGAATCCCGGCATCCCGCGGTCGAGAACGAAGTTCAGGATCTTGCGGTCGCGGAGGTCGACGCCTTCTTCCTCGAGCTTGCAGATGAAGACCGTCGTGTCGGCGAACGGTCCGTTCGTGATGAAGGTCTTCGATCCGTTCAGCACGAACTCGTCGCCCTCGCGTCGCGCGGAGCTGCGCATCCCGCCGAAGGCGTCGGAGCCTGAGCCCGGCTCGGTGATCGCCCAGGCGCCGATCTTCTCGAGGGTCAGGATGTCGAGGGCCCAACGCTCCTTCTGCTCGGTCGTCCCCTTCGAGTTGATCGCCGCGGCGGTGAGGCCGGTGCTGACACCGAGGGCGGTCACCATCCCGGGGCAGTAGCGGCAGAGCTCGATGATCGGGATCAGCGTTGCGGCGGCCTGGTCGGCCTTCGCGGCGGGATCCGCCGTGCCCTTCTTCGCGAGCTTCTCGCCCTTCTTCTCGGCTTCGATCTGCTTCTGGAAGCGGGCGCGGGCCATCTCGTCCATGCCGAACGCGCCGTACATCTTGCGCAGCAGGTCGTAGGGCGGAAGGTCGCCGTGTTCCAGGTCTTCGACGTGGGGGGCGATCTCGTTCTCGACGAACTGACGAACCGTGTCGCGGATCATCAGCTGGGACTCGCTCCATTCGTGCATGGGGGTTCCTCGCAAGCGGTAGGCGGTGGAAGGGGGTCGGGCGAGGCCGGAGTCTAGCTGGGTGAGTGCCGCGCGGGGGGACGCGAGTTCCGTTGACGCGGGGGGTCGCTGATTTACGTTCGCCGACCATGGAAATCCGCCAGGTCCTCGCTGCCGACGAAATCGACCTCTCCGATCCGCTCTTCTGGATTCGCCCGCCGGAGGAGCGCGAAGGGGCCTTCGCGACCCTGCGCGCCGAACGCCCGGTGCCCTTCTTCGCGGAGCAGCCCCCGCCGGTCGAGGGTCTGCCCCACGGCC
The DNA here is from genome assembly GCA_964488255.1 of uncultured Spirochaetaceae bacterium. Taxonomy (GTDB): domain Bacteria; phylum Myxococcota_A; class UBA9160; order UBA9160; family UBA4427; genus UBA4427. The sequence goes on from CAZAUR010000040.1 coordinate 6,903, forward strand.
CCGGATATTGGGCGCTCACCCGCCACGCCGACGTCCTCGAAGCGAGCCGGAACGCGCAGGTCTATTGCTCCTCGAAGGGCGCGACCTCGATCGCGGACCTGCCGCCGCAGTTCTCCGAGTTCTTCGGGGGCATGATCAACATGGACGACCCGCGTCACGGGCGACAGCGCCGCATCGTGAGTCGCGGCTTCACGCCGCGCGCGCTCGGCAAGCTCGAGGAGAGCGTCCAGCGTCGCGCCGACGCGATCGTCGACCGCGTGATCGAGCGCGGCGCCTGCGACTTCGTCCAGGACATCGCCGCGCCGCTTCCCCTCGAGATCATCGTCGACATGATGGGCATCCCCGAGAGCCAGACGGAGATGGTCTTCAAGAACACGAACACCATTCTCGGCCTCGGCGACCCGGAATTCACGAGCGACCCGGCCAGCATCATTCCGCGGGCCCTCGGAGCCGGCGGCGAGCTCGCGGCCCTGATGAAGGAGATGGCCGAGGATCGGCTGAAGAACCCGACCGACGACCTCACGTCGCAGATCCTGAACGCCGAGCTCGAGGACGGCGCGCTGACCGGCGAGGAGCTCGCTTCGTTCTTCGTGCTGCTCGTCGTCGCCGGGAACGAGACGACGCGAAACGCGGTGAGTCACGGGATGAAGGCGCTCTGCGACTACCCCGACCAGCGCGCGAGGTGGGCCGCCGACTTCGAAGGCGTCGCGCTGACGGCGGTCGAAGAGATCGTGCGTTGGGCGTCGCCCGTGATCTTCATGCGGCGCACCTGCACGCAGGACACCATCCTCGGCGGACAGGACATGAAGGAAGGGGACAAGGTCATCCTCTGGTACAACTCGGCGAATCGCGACGAGGCGGTCTTCGACGAGCCCCATCGCTTCGACTTGCGTAGGACGCCGAACGAGCACGTCGGCTTCGGCGGCCCGGGTCCGCACTTCTGCCTCGGCGCGAACCTCGCACGTCGCGAGATCAAGGTCATGTTCGAACGCATTCTGCGCCGGCTGCCCGACCTCGAGATCACCGGCGAGCCCGACCTCCTCAAGTCGAACTTCATCCACGGCATCAAGCGCATGCCGTGCGAGTTCACACCGGGCCAGCCCGGCGCCTAGCCCCGCTGGCGTCGCTCCCTCCGGGAGCGCGCAGCCGAGCCGCAGGTTTCCTGACACTTCGTCAGGCCCCGACCCACATGCCTCCTGAGTGGAGATGGGATCCGCAAGGCCCCCGTCTGCGCTGTTTCGAAAGGAGGCCCCCATGGGCAAGCATGCGCATCGCGCGTCCCCCGCGCGAAGGTGGATCCTCGTCTTCTCCCTCTGGTTCGCCGTCGGACCTGCGTCCCCCGCGTCGGCCGTTCTCTACGGCGACTTCGTCGGACCGAACCTCTCCTACCTCGGCGTCGAGGACGCGAACGGGCTCTTCACCGCGCCCGCTCATTCCGGCGACGTCCTCGACTTCTCGCTCGCGCTCTTCGAAGCGAACACGCTGTGTCCGGGCGGGGGCTCCTGTACGACGACGGACACGCTCACGATGGAGATCGTCGCAGTGCCCGGCGCTTCGATCGCCGACCTCGACTTCGCGCTCGCCGGCGATCTGACGGCCACGAATCCCTCCGGAGGGACCGCGGTCGTGACCGCGACCTCGAACCTGTTCGTCGACATCCTCGAGGTCGATGGCGTGTCGGTCAACGGCATCAACCACAACCAGGAGATGCTCTTCGCCCTCGCGGGACAGTCGCTCGCGCCGGGCGGGCTCTTCTATCCGGCGCCGCCCGGTCTCTCGAGCTCGGCTTGGATCGGAGAGCTCGACGTCGACCTCGCCCAGGTCCTGGCGGCGAACGCTGCGAGCGGAGACGTGACGAGGCTGACGATGAGCTTCGGGGTGACGCTGACCGCGTTCGCGGACGTCGGCAGCGCGCAGATCGAGCTCAAGGAATTCGACGGTCCGCTGATTCCGGAGCCCGCGAGCGTCGTGCTCCTCGGGCTCGGCCTCGCCGGGCTCGCGCTGCGGCGTCCGCGTTAGTCAGCTTCCGATCGGCGGCGCACCTGCCGCGGACCGACCCGCCATTCGTCCGAAGAAGCTGCCGCCCCCGATCGACATGCCGCTCGCGTAGTGGCTGCCCGAGCGCGTGAGCCCGGCGGAGGCGCGGCCCGCGGCGAAGAGGCCCGGGACGACCTGACCATCGACGGACAGGACTTCGCCGGTCGGGTGCGTGTCGAGGCCGCCGAGGGTGAACACGGCCCAGACGGCGTTGTCGATCGACAGGTCGAGGGCGGCGTAGGGCGGGTTGTCGAGGGGTGTCACCCATTTACCCGCCTTGTGGAACACGGGGTCGACGCCCTCCGCAGCGGCCGCGTTGTAGCTCTCGATCGTGTGCACGAGCTGCCCCTTCGGCATCTCGAGGGAGGCTTCGAGCTCTTCGAGGGTCTCTTCGACGGCGACCATCGGATAGGGCACGAACATCTTCTCTTCGTCGTAGAGCGCGTCGTCGACGATCAGGTAGGCCGTCCCGTCGGCTTTCGTCAGGATCGCGTCGGTGACCCGGCCGTGATAGCAGTCCTCGTTCACGAAGCGGGTGCCCTGGGTGCTCACGAGCAGTCCGCTGATGTGCGTGTTCGGGGGGAAGAAGGGCGTCGTCATCAACCCTTCATGCATGTTCACGGCGTTCCCGCCGACCCCCATGCCCATCCGGATGCCGCTCCCGTCGCAGCCGTCGCTGCCGATCGGGTACTTGCAGCGCGCCAGGTGCGGCGCGAAGCGCGCGAGCATCTCGCGATTCATGATGAAGCCGCCGGTCGTGAGGATCACGCCGCCGGTGGCGCGGATCGCGTACTCGCGGCCGTCCGTCTCCGCGATCACGCCGACGACGCGCCCGCTCGTCTCGTCGCGCACGAGGGTCACGACGCGGGTCTCGTTCCGGATCTCGCCGCCTTCCTTCTCGAAGGTCTCGATCATGCATTCGATCAGGTAGGCACCGGCGCTCCCCTCGCGCATCGGCTTGTGGCCGCGCGGGAAGGGCGCGGCGTGATCGGAGAACGGATACGCCTGCTCGTTCCCCGAGTAGATGAGGCAGTCGTCCGTCGGCGGGAAGATCACCTTCTCCTCGTAGTAGGTGTCCTTGAATTCGACGCCGCACGAAAGAAAGAAGTCGAAGTGGCCGAGGCTGTTCTCGCAGTAGAGGCGGACCTTGTCGGGGTCGGCGGTCGGTCCGGCCGCTTCCTTCACGTGGGTGAGCATGTCGTCGAGGGAATCGTCGAAGCCAGCTGCTTTTTGCACGCGCGTGCCGCCGCCGAAGTAGATCGTCCCCTCGGAGTTCGCGGTCGCGCCTCCGCCCCGGGTCTGTTGCTCGAGGATCAGGACGTTCGCCCCCGCGCGGCGCGCCTCGATCGCGGCGGCCCCGCCGGCGATGCCGAAGCCGACGACGATCACATCGAACTCGGCCTCCCAGGCGTCGATCGACGAGACCGGTCGCGGTTGTGAGGGGAGGGCTGCGGCGGGCGTTTCGGACATCGGAGATCGCTCGTTTTTCGGGCGCCGCGGGCGGTCGCGGCGCGCATCGTGCCGAACGTTAGCCCCGGAGTTGCGCGCCGAGATCGACGGAAACGGCCCGAGAGGGGGTTTCGCGAGGATTTCGCTCGAAATGGTATGAGGTTCCATTTATGCTGCGCGGACCCCTTGGTGCGAGCAGGAGCCGGTCGTGACGGGGGCAGGAGACCCATGCGCCCCGCTCGAGCCCCCTCGCGATCGCGCCGCCCTCGCCGCTTCGGCCCCGGACTCGCGCTGCTCGCGCTCGCCGTCTTCGGCACGGTCCCCGGCGCGCACGCCGACGACGACGCGGGGACGGAAGCCCCGGTGGTCGTCGTCACCTGGCGCACCGGCCTCGACTACAGCCAGGGTGACTACGGTCTGAAGGAAGACTCGCGGCTGATCTACGTGCCGCTCGGCGTGACGGTCGACGTCGACTACTGGCGCTTCGGGATCACGCTTCCTCTGCTCCACTCGGACGGCGTCGTCGGGTTCACGGGGGGTGGCGGCCTCGGGCCTCTCCTTCCCGAACGGGGAGAGAAGACAGGTCTCGGCGAGACGATCACGTCCGCGTCCTATCTCTTCCCGCCCGCGGCCGAAGGATTGCCCTGGATCGAGGTGACCGGTCAGGTCTCGTGGCCGACGCGGACCGCCGACGTGCTCGGCACGGGGGACTTCGCGTTCGCGGGGCAGGTCGACGTCTTCAAACCGATCGGGGACTGGACCCCTTTCGCTCGCTTCGGACGCAACTTCTTCGTGGTCGGATCGCTCGACGACCGCTTCTACGCCTCGGTCGGCGCGACCTACGCGTGGAGCGAACGCGTCTCGACCGGTCTCGCCTACGACTGGCTCGGCCGCGCGGTGTCCGGCGTCAACCACGGACACGAGCTCGTTCCCTACGCGTCCGTGGCGATCGACGAGAGCTGGCGGTTCGGTCCGTATGCGGTGGTGGGGCTGTCGTCTGGATCCCCGGACTATGGACTCGGGTTGTCCGTGAGCTTCACACCATGAGAGGTGGACCGACAATTGCGCCTGGCCAGATCGTTCGGATCGCCTGCTCGATTCGAGTAGACGAGTTCACGACCCTTGCCGTTCAGCGAGAACTCATGTTCTCGAATCGTCGATTCCAGGCCGGATCTCACCCACGCAAGGCTGGAGCCGCAGGCACGTGCATTCTTCGGTCCACGTCTTGCAGCATGAAGGGATCCTCGACATGACGACCGATCCCTCGACCCCGGATGCCAGCGACGTCGTCATCGCCATGCTCCGCCGCATGCTCCGCCCCCTCGTGCGGCTCCTCGTCTCCCAGCAGATCCCCTATCCGCTTCTCTCGCGCCTCTTGAAGCGCCTCTACGTCGACGTCGCGAGCGAGGACTTCGCCCTCGACGGCAAGCGGGTCACCGTCAGTCGCTTGAGCCTGCTCACCGGCATCCACCGCCGCGAGGTGAAGCGCATCCAGGAACAGACGCCCGAGAGTGAAGACGCGCCGCCGGCGGCGATCACGCTCGGGGCCCAGATCGTCGCGCGCTGGACCGGCGAGGCGCCCTTCGTGGACGGAGCGGGCCGACCGCGTGCGCTCGTCCGACAGAGCGACGACCCGTCGACGCCCTCGTTCCAGGGCCTGGTCAACTCGGTCTCCGTGGACATCCATCCGCGCTCGGTGCTCGACGAGTGGCTGCGGATCGGGGTCGCGACCCTGACCGAGGACGACCGCGTCGAGCTCGCAGCGAACGCATTCGTCCCGTCGCGGGGCTTCGAAGAGAAGGCCCACTTCGTCGGGCGGAACCTGCGCGATCACGTCGCGGCCGCGGCCCACAATCTCGAGGCCGATCCCTCGCCCTTCCTCGAACGCTCGGTCTACTACGGGGACCTGCCCGAGGCCGCCGTGGCAGAGCTCCGCGCGCTCGCCCGCGATGCTGGGCAGGAGGCGCTCGTGCGCGTGAACGAGCGCGCGCGTGTGCTCAAGCAGGAAGCCGCGGCCGGGGACGATTCGCCCGGCGAATCAAACCGACGCTTCACGTTCGGGGTCTTCGAATACGCGGCACCGAACGACGACACGAACGACGCGCCGGAGGAAGACGACCATGCCTAGCGTGCTTCGCATTCCGTTCCTGAGTCTGTCCGTCTTCTTCTCGCTCATTCTCGCGCTCGTTCCCGGCGCCGCGGTGGCCGAATGCCCCGAAGAGTCCTGGGTCGGTCCGGCGATCGTCCTCGCCCCGGATTCCGGTGACGAGGGCATCGGCGGCTCCGGGGTCGTGCCCGACGCGGACGGGATTGGCGGCTCGGGTCGGACCGGTGGTGACGAAGACGGAATCGGTGGATCCGGCGTCGCGCCGGGCGCCCCCGAACCGGCGATCTCGGCCCTCTACGGCACGCTCACCGCCTTCGGCAGTCTGTGCGTGAACGGCGCGCGCGTCGAGTACACCGAGGATGTCCCGGTTCGGGTCGACGAGGTCGTCGCCTCGGCCGCGGACCTCGCCGTCGGCCAGGTCGTGCGGGTCGTGACCCGGACCGAAGGCGACCGGAAGATCGCGGTCGAGGTCGCGGTCGAGCACGCGGTCGTCGGGCCCGTGACGCGCGTGCGCGAAGAGGGCTTCACGGTCATGGGGCAGGCGGTCGTCTCGGACGCGAAGGTGCGGGGCTCGGTCGAGGTCGGTGATCGCGTCGCCGTGAGTGGCTTGCGGCGCGAAGACGGGGCGGTCGTTGCGTCGCGGGTCGTCTCCGCGGCCCCCGAAGCACCCGACCTGGTGCGCGGCGCCGTGGCCGACGCCCCGGGCGGCTTCCGGATCGGGAACACGCGGGTGTCGCCGCCCGACGGGTCGGAGGTGCGTCCGGACGAGCGCGCGGTGTTCGCCGGGCGCTGGGACGATGGAGAGGGTCGGCACCTCGCCGAACGGCATGCGCCCGCGCCGCGCGCGCCGGACGATGCGCGAACGATCGAGGTGGAGGGCTACGTGCGCGCCGACGCAGGCGGTGGGCTCTCGGTCGGGGGCGTCGCGCTCGATCCGTCGGTCGTGTCATCGACGCTGAGCGTCGGCGATCGCGTGCGGGTGCGCGTCGAGCGCGGCCCTCGCGGCGGCCCGCCGCGAATCGATCGTATCGTCCCGATCCGGCCGGAGCCGCTCCTTCGCGGGCTCGATCAATCCATTCGTCGGGGAGATCTTCAGCCGCTCGATCCGCCGCGCGGCGTCGACCGAGGGCGGATGCGACGTCCTCCGCGCGCGCGTGAGGACATTCGCCCGCCGCAGCCCCCGAAACCCCCGCCGCTGCACGACCTGCGACGCGCCCGGCCCGACGCGCGTCGTCCGCCGCCCTAGACCGCCGCCCTCGACCGCGGGGATGGCCCGCCGCTGACCCCCGGTTTGACGCGACCGGGGGGCGGCGCGGTACTGTCGGGCTTCACCCGATCTCCGCGAGTCGCCGCGATCCCTGTCGCCGACTCGCGTCGCCGCATCACGGAGAACCCACCATGCATTTCGGCATCATGTTCGCGAACGCCGGCCCTTTCGGTCAGGCCGAAGGTCTCGTCCATCTCGCCCAGACCGCGGAGTCGGTCGGCGTCGAGTCCCTCTGGACCGTCGAACACGTGATCGTGCCCAAGGGCTACGAGTCGCAGTACCCGTACAGCCAGGACGGCAAGATGCCGGGGACGGAGGACAGCCCGATCCCGGATCCCTTCGTCTGGATGGCCTACGCCGCCGCCGTCACGAAGAAGATCAAGCTCGCGAGCGGCATCATCATCCTGCCCCAGCGCCACCCCTTCTACGTCGCGAAGGAAGCTGCGACCCTCGATCAGCTCTCCGGGGGGCGACACATCCTCGGCGTCGGGGTCGGTTGGCTCGAAGAGGAGTTCAAGGCGCTCAAGGTGCCGTTCGAGAAGCGCGGTCCGATCACGGACGAGTCGATCGAGGCATTGCGCAGCCTGTGGTCCGGCGGTGCGTCGAAGCACGCGGGCGACTACTACGCCTGGCCCGAGGTCGAGTCGAGCCCGAAGCCGGTGAACGGCAAGGTGCCGATCGTGATCGGCGGCCACACCAAGGTCGCGGCGCGACGCGCCGCACGGCTCGGTGACGGGTTCTTCCCGGCGCGCGCCGACACCCTCGAGCCGTGCCTCGTCGAGCTGAAGGCCGAGTGCGAGAAGATCGGTCGCGACCCGTCGGAGATCGAGATCACGACGGGTTCGGTCCCGACGCCTGACGAGGTGAAGCGCCTCGAAGACCTGGGCGTCTCGCGCATGGTGGTGACGCCGCCCGGGTTCACGCCCGAGCAGGTGACCGAAGGCCTCGAGAAGCTCGGCAACGATCTGATCTCGAAGCAGTAGTCGGGCAAGCGCCGCGCCGACCTGACGATCCATGCCCGTTCTCGACGCGACCCAGCTCCGCCGATCCGTCGGAGACCGCACGCTCCTCGACGACGTCACGCTGACGATTCGCCGGGGCGAGAAGGTCGGGCTCGTCGGGCGCAATGGATCCGGTAAGAGCAGCCTCGCGCGGGTGCTGGCCGGCATCGACGAGGTGGACGGCGGCCGAATCGCGCGCCGTCGGGACTCGACGGTCGCCTATCTCGCGCAGGAGCCGATCTTCCCCGCCGACGAGCGCGTTCGGGACATCGTCCTCGCGAGCCTCGTCGAATGGTCCGCCCTCCGCCGCTGCTTCGACGAGCTGACGGCCGCCCTCGCGGAATCGACCGACGTCGACGAGCAGACGCACCTCGCGGAAGAACAGGCGGAGGTCGGCGAGTCGCTCGAGCGCGCGGGGGGCTGGGAGCGCGAGCACGAAGCGGAGGCGACGCTGCTGCATCTCGGGATCGCGGATCCCGACCGAAAGGCGGGCACCCTCTCTGGCGGCGAGGCGCGTCGCGTCGCGCTCGCGCAGCTTCTGGTGGCCGGGCCCGATCTGGCGATCCTCGACGAGCCGACGAACCATCTCGATCTCGCGACGATCGAGTGGCTCGAGGAGCACCTGCGCGACCGTTATGCCGGCGCCGTCCTGTTGATCAGCCACGATCGGCACGTGCTCGACGCGGTCACGACCCGGACGCTCGAGATCCACGACGGCAAGGTCGAGAGCTATGACGGGGGTTATGCGCGCTACCTGCTCGCGAAGGCGGAGCGCGAGGCGCACGCGGAGCGGACCTGGCGCAACACCCGGAACTTCCTGCGCCGCGAAGTCGAGTGGTTGCGGCGCATGCCCAAGGCCCGCGGCACGAAGCAGAAGGCGCGAATCGGTCGCGCGGAGACTGCCCTCGAAGAGCGGGCACCCCAGGTCGAACGCCAGGCCGAGCTCCGGATGCACTCCGAGCGCCAGGGCAAGACCGTCCTCGAGCTGAACGGTGTCGGCCTCGAACGCGAGGGGCGGCGGCTCGCCCGCGGCATCGATCTCGCGCTCCGCCCCGGCGATCGGATCGGGATCATCGGCCCGAACGGCTCGGGCAAGACGACGCTCCTGCTCGCGATCCTCGAGCGGCTCGACGTCGCCGCGGGATCGATCGTGCGCGGGGCGACGACGAAGATCGGTTACCTGGATCAGGCCCGCAGCGAGCTCGACCCGAAGGAGACCGTGCGGGAGGCGGCGGTTGGCGATGCGAACGAGGTCGTGATCGGCGAGGAGCGGCTCTCGATCGGGAGCCATCTCGAACGCTTTCTCTTCGATCACGCGGCCCAACGACGGAAGGTCGACGAGCTCTCCGGCGGCGAGCGAGCACGGGTCTGCCTCGCGCGGCTCTTGTCACAGAAGTGCAACCTGCTGCTCCTCGACGAGCCGACCAACGACCTCGACGTGATGACGCTCTCGGCCCTCGAAGGGATGCTGCTCGATTTCGGCGGCAGCCTGATTCTCGTGAGCCACGATCGATGGCTGCTCGACCGCGTGTCGACCGCCATCCTCGCGTTCGAGGAGGGCGGGTCCGTCGATCTGCATACGGGGAGCTACTCCGACTATCGAGAACGCAAAGACGCTGAAGAGGCGCGCGCGGGGGCGCCCAGCCCGGCTCCGGTCGCGAAGGTCGTCGTCGCCGAGGTTGACGCGCCGCCCGCGAAACAAAGAACGCTGACGCACGCCGAGCGCCGCGAGCTCGACGGCATGATGGACGCGATCGAAGCTGCCGAAACGAAGGTGGCCGCGCTCCAGGAGAAGCTCGCGGACCCGGAGACCTACCGGGGGGAAGGCGACGTAGCGGCCAGCCTTCGCGACGCGCTCGAGGCGGCAGAGGCCGAAGCGCTGCGGCTGACAGAGCGCTGGGAAGAGCTGGAGGCGATCGCCTCTGAGGCGCGTTAGCGCGCGTTAGTCCCGGCGACCCGTCAGCCGCCGCGCGCGCCCGCGACCCAGATGATCGCGGCGAGCAGCGCGAGCAGGCCGACGAAGACGCTGATCCCGGTTCTCGCCGAGGTCTGGGCGCGCTCCGCAAGCCACCAGTAGCGCGGGCGCATGCCGCGCCACGCGAAGGTGAGGATCGCCGCGAGGGTGACGCTCGTGACGTTGCTGAGTGCCAGGAGGAGTGCGTTGCCCGCGCCGAGCCAGTTGCCGGTCGACATCAGCATGCCGCTCGCGACCGTCGGCGGCAGGAGCGCGACGGCGACCATCACGCCGGTGAGGTAGGTCGGCGCGCCGCTCGTGAAGGCGAGGGCGCCCGCGCAGCCCGCGGCCAGCGCGAGGACGAGATCCCAGACGCCGACGCGCGTGCGCGCGGCGAGCTCCGGCGTCGCCGGGTCCGGGCCGAGGGCGAGCCCGAGGAAGATGGCGAAGACGAGGGTGAGCGCGAAGCCCGCGGCTGCCGTCACGAGGGCGCGGCGCACGAGAGGGAGATCCCCGAGCACGATGCCGAGGGCGATCGCCATGTTCGGGCCGAGCAGCGGCGCCACGACCATCGCGCCGATCACCGCCGCCGTGTTGTCCCCGGCGAGGCCGACCCCCGCGACGATCGCGGCGAGGACTACGAGCATGAGGTAGTGACGATGGAGCTTCGCGCTGTCGGCGATGTTCGCGTAGACCTCTTCGCGGCTGACGGCCGCGGAGTGGACCGGCTCTTCGCGGCCGGGGTGGTGGATCGGAGCCGGGCGGGGGATCACGGCGTCGAGGGGCTCGACGAGGACCATCATGCGTCCCCGATCCGAGAGCTTCTCGTGGAGGGCATCGACGGCGCTTCCAGACTTCTGGCCTCCGACCACCGCGCGTACGACCGAGCCGAAGCGGCCCCCTTCCTGGGTCCAGGTCTGGTCCGAGAGCTCGGCGAGGATCTCCTCGGCTTCCGCGGCGAGCTCGGTGGATAGGTGGGCTTCGAGGATCTTGAGTGCCATCGACTTCGCGATCTCAGTCCGCGATCCGCGCGGCGGACATCGAGGGGATGTCCTTGCCGAGGAACACCCGCGCGCCTAGCAGCATCGGCGCGATCAACCACGGCAGGTTGAACACCAGGTAGGAGAAGGTGTTCGGCGGCGGATGCGGACCGAGGAAGGTCTGCGTGAAGTAGAAGAACATGTTCGTGACTGCCGCGCCGGAATAGAAGAGACCGAGCGGGCGGAGCCAGGGCCGGAGTCGGAAGAGGCCGAGCATCACGAAGAGCAGCGCCGGCGCCTGAAAGAGACCATCGAAGAGTGTTGCGGCAATCAGGTTGGGAGGCGGATCGAGATGGGCGGGCTCCTCGGCGACCGCCCAATCGTGGAGCAGTTGGAGGGGCGGCCACGGGCTGTCCGCGGAGACCGGCACGCCCAGCCCTTCGGGCAGGCTGAACAGGAATCCGTAGAGGACGGAGATCGAGAAGAAGAGCGCGAGTCCCAGATCGAGGGGGCGACGAGTGATCGGCTTCGCGTCCATGACGGGTTCTCCTCGCCGACTTCCATCGGTGCGTTCTTCGTGCGGGTCCTGGCGTCGACCCACGTCGCGTCGTCCGTGTTCGCGCGCGCGACCGGTCCGTCGACGATAGTCGGCACGTCGCAGGGATGCAGCCCGCGGTCAGACCGCGCTCTCTTCGCTCGAGGGAAAGAGCAGCAGCCTCGCGAAGGAGAAGCAGCCGATCGCGAACATCACGACCAGCATGACGAAGAAGGGCCAGAACACGGCTGCCAGAAGGATGTTCCACACGAGCAGCGCGCAGACCACCACGATCGGCAGGTTGATCGCGTAGAGAACGATCGATCGCACGGCACGACGCATACCGATCGAGCGCGTGATCTCCCGGAGGCTCCGTGCCGAGAAGAAGACCAGGGTGACGAGGCCGATCGCGCTGCAGGCTCGCCAGGTCGTCGCGTCGGCCACGTCGGCGCTCTGGAGCGCGAGGGCGCCGAGGCTCAGGAAGAGCGCTCCGAATGAGGTGGCGAGCAGGTTCACGAGATTGAGGTTGCGGGGCGAGATCAAGTGGCCGGTCCCGCGTCGGCCCAGCGCGGTCACCACCCCCGCGAAGCCCGCGAGCGCGAGGGACGCCTCGACGATCAGCATGAGGACTTCGCTCGGATTCACGATCCCTCCTGCTGGATCTTCCACGGCGGCTCGAGTCGATTGCCATCCGAATAGAACAAACGGATGTCGTGCCCGTCCGGGTCGAGCAGGCGCGCCTCCCGCCAGAGGTAGTCCACGTCCGTCGGCTCTTGCGTGAAGTCGATCCCGGACGCTTGAAGCCGTTCGACCCGCTCGTCGAGATCGTCGCACTCGAAGAAGAGCTGGGCGCGCGGAGGTGCGGCGTCCTCCCCGGTCACCTCGATGGAGAGCGTCACGTCGCCACCCGGGCACTGGAAGCGCGCATAACGCGGCGGCGCATCGACGATCTGGACGAGGCCCAGCGCCTGGTAGAAGGCGCGGGAACGCTCGAAGTCGCTGACGATCAGGGTCACGTGGTTCAGATTCATGGGCCGCTCTCCGGCTGCCGGTCGCGCTCGTCCGAGGGTACCACTCGCCGAAGTCGTCTCAGCGTGCGCGCCGGTCGAGCAGCGTCGCCAGCGCGAGCACGAGCGCCACGACGAGTCCGATCGAGAGGAAGAGCCAGCCCGCACCAATCAGCGCGAGAGTCGACCACGCGCCCCCCGCCGCGTGCAGCACCCCATGAGGATCCGCTCGCCACACTAGACGCAACGCGACCCACGTGAGCGGAACTCCGACGACGACGCCGGCCAGGATCGCCGCGCGAACCCGCCCGGCGGAGAACACCCCCGCGAGCCGGTCCGAGAGTGTGCTGAACACGCCCCGCTTCTCGAGGTCCGCCCGCGGTGGCGCCGTGATCGCGCGCAGGAAAGCGGCCAGCGCGCCGGCGCAGAGCAGGGCCCAGAAGAGGAAGGGCGCGTGATAGGCGAGCTCGGCGGTCACGCCTGCGCGACGGCTTCCGGCGCGTCCTGTCTCGACAGGCGGAACAGGTATCCGCCCAGCAAGAGGTCGTAGCCGAGACATGCGGGCGCGGTCCAGCTCGGCATGTACGACACGTCCGAGAAGAGCGGGCTCGCGAAGTCCCATCCGGCGTGCAGCGCCCACCCGATCGCCAGGAAGACCAGTGACGAGCGCAGGCCCAATACGCCACAGGTCGCGAAGAACACACCGCCAAGGATTTGCGGCAGGAGCACGTCGAAGGATCGACCGTCGGCCACACCCCAGAGCAGGTACCAGATGCCGAGCACGACGAGGAGGCCGCCCAGCAGCGTGCGTTCGCGGTCGAGCGCCCGTGCCAGGGCGATCGTCGCGGCGCCGGTTGCGAGACCGAACAGGACCCAGAGGATGAGTGCGGTGGTCATGACGTCTCCTCGACCGCGCCGTCCTGCGCCCCTGATCGGATGGCCAGTACGCCCGGCACGAAGAGTAGCCAGAAGCCGGAGGCCGGCATCACGATCACCCCGAGAAGGGCGCCGGCGACGACCGCCCAGCCGAACGTCGCGCCGGCGGGGATGCCGCGGAGCTCCTGCGTGCGAACGGTATGCCCGAGGAGCAGAAACGCGAGGCCCGCGAAGAAGAACCAGAACGCGTAGCGGCGCTCCGGACCGCCGGCTGCGTTCAAGACGCCATCAGACACGATCTCGCCGAGGGGTCCCGCGAATCCCACGCACGCGAAGACGGTGTGCAGCGCACCGATCGCCATCACGATCGTACCGACTCGTCGAGTCATCCGGCGGCCTCGGTGCTGCGGTCGAGGAGCGGGCTCTCCTTCGGATCGAGCAGCTTCAGCTTGTCGAAGAGGTTCGCCGGCTCGGAGATGCCGACGATGTAGACCATCCGTTCCTTGACCTCGCCTTCGGCGTGGAGTGCGCCGGCGGGAATGATCAGCTTGTCTCCCGGGCCGAGGTGGATCTTCTCGCCCGCTTCGTTCAGGACGTAGCTCTCTCCCTCGAGCACGTAGCCGCAGTTGTCGACGTCGTGCCAGTGGAGCGGGAGCTCCTGCATGCGGTCCGAAACGTAGGTCGTCGGCCAGAGGTCCTGGCGGTCGATGTCGGCGAGGACTTCGGACTTCGATTCGAAGAAGCCGTGGACGACCTGCATCGGTCCGGGTCCGAGGGGCATGAAGACTCCTGCGAGGTGGGGCGGGAACGACTACTCGAATCCAGAGATGTTGGCCACTCTGCGCGACGGTCGGCGCGCTAGGCTGGCCGAGAGCGGCCGAACGGCGGGTCGCGAAGGAGTATCGCGCGAATGGCAGGCTTCGATTGGCACGGCGGCGAGATCACGCCGCGAACGCGCATCACGAGCGACTACCGCAACACCCAGAACGTCCGCCGCTTCTTCCGATCCGCGTGCGGCGACCACTTCAAGTTCGATCGCGACTTCATGGCCTGGATGAAGGCCGCCGAGGGACGCACGATGGGGGCCGCGGCGCGCGAGTGGCTGCGTCGAGAGAAGGCTCGGTCTACGGCCTAGCGAAGAAACTCCACGAAGAACCGGACGGGCTCGTTCATCTCGACCTGGTGATCCACCTGCGGTTCGATGATCCCGTGTATGCCGGGCTCGAGGGCGTGCTCTTCGATTTCCGGTTCGAGGATGCGGTAGAGCATCCGTCCTTCGAGGACGTGGATGCGCGCCCAGACCCCGGCCTTCGTGTTGTGACGCTGTTCGAGGCCGGCGGGCACCGTGGCGTCGGTGTACTCCGGCGTCCGGTTATAGGGTTCGACGTTCGGGGGGAGTGATTTCATTCGGGACCTCGGCGCTATCGCGCCGCGCGCGTCGGCCCGAGGAGCAGGATGCGCAGGTCGTCGTTCGCGGTGCGGCTCGCGAAGAAGAGATAGGCCGTCAGAACCGGTGCGCCCCCGAAGAAGCCCAACGCGCCGAGCGCGAGCCCCTTCGGCGTGAAGTCGTTCCGCCAGGCCAGCCAGAATCCGGAGAGCGTCAGGAAACCCAGGAAGTCGAGGTTGAACTGTCCGGGCCAGGCCATCTCGGCGATGTCGCCGAAGAAGACACCGAAGAGGCCGAGTCCGTGGTTTCCGATCACCGGGATCGTGTACGCGACGACGCTCAGAAAGATGACGACCAACAGAATTCGGAACTGTGCCATGGGGTTCTCCGGCTGGTGGGTGATGATTCCGGTTCGTGTGTGACTTCCGAGCTGGACGCGGGTCGGAACAGCGATCGCGATCCGGCTAGTGATCCGCCACGAAGTAGGTCAAGGAGCGGATGAGCCCGTCTTCGACCTGGAACAGGTCGACGACGTGCATGGACGTGCCGTCGGCCAGCTGGATTCGAATCTCGGCCGCCACTCGCGATCCCGACGCGAGGAGGTCACCTATCAACTCCGGTGTCGGGCTCGCACGGGCGATCGAATCGGCATAGAAGTCGCGAATCGCGTCTCGTCCGGAGGTCACTCCGCCCAGCCCGATCAACTCACCCGTCTCGTGGAAGAGCTCGGCGACGGCCGGGTCGCGCCCACGAATCCGATCGAAGTACGCGAGCACCGTGTCGGCAGGGGATCGGGATTGCGTCATCGATGCACCGGGTTGCGCGAGGCATCGGCCGGTCGCCCGCGAAGGTCGCCGACACCGTCCGATCGGGAGATGACATTCTACGTCGCGTGCGTCGAGCGCTGCTGCCCGCGAAGCGGGAGGACGCCGCGACGCCCCGCACCGAGCTCGTCCCATTCTACACCGGCGGTGGCGGCTCGTTGTCCGGCGTGACTATCTGCACCCTCGGAGGTTGAACGTGCGTTCGGTGTAGACGTGGTCATTCGCCGGGTCGAAGAATTGAATCGTGAAGTCGGAATCGACCAGGTCCGCTCGTTCGTCGAGGGAGATCACGATATCGAGGTGCGCGACCTGCCCCTCGTTCGGGACCTGGAACGGTCCGTCAGGAAACTCCGTGCGCTCCGATCGGTCGCCCGGACCCCAATCCCGGTCGATCGCGATCTTGAGCGGAAGATCCAGCTCTCGCCCCTCCTCGAATTCGAGCGCAACACGCGTCCCGAACGCCGCGCGAAGCTCGCAAGGGACCTGATCCGTCGTGGCAGCGTGCTTGCGCGAGTCCGCCGGGCCGTGATAGCGGCCGTACGCCAACTCGCGTACCACCAGCTCATCCACAGGAAGAGCCGGCGTTGCACATGCAAGCGCCAAGCTGAGAACCGCCATCGCAAGCGATCGCATTTGCAGAGCCTCCGGGTCCTGTGGCGTGACGGATCAGCCGATCACCTGCGGTTCTCGACATCGAGTCCACTTTGAGTAGATCAAGTTCGCCATCAGGATTCCCCAAGCGGTCCTCCTGGCGAAGCCGGGATGAGGCCGCAGAGATTGTTCCTGGCTGGGTCAACGCCCTCTCGGGTTCGTAGGCTTGTTATGCGGCGCTAGCCCTGGCTTTGCTGGTCGTCGTCCTTCACCCGAGCCGCCACCTTCAGCAGAGCCCGAAGAGCCTCGTTCACCGATTCGGAGTCGGGAAACGCCTCAGCCACGTCGGGCTGGAGCAGAACGAGGTTGGTCCCCGCGTGGTACGAGTCGTGGTGTTTTCCACGAACCGCGCCCTTGAGCTTCGAGAGATCGTATTCGTCTCGCATGGGTGAGGCGCTACCAGTCGCCCTGTTCGTACTGCTGGCGCTCGCGGCGGGTCACCTCCCTAGCCGAGATAAGCCGGGTAGTTCCGCCTCTGTCCGTGTGGATGACCACCAGGAGCCGATTGTCTTGGGACGCTCCGAATGTCAGGAAGCGGTCTTCCTCGTCGGAGTGGTCGGGATCGAAGAACGAGACCGCGAGGGGATTTCCGAACACGGTTGACGCCTCCTCGAAGGAGACTCCGTGCGCTTCAAGGTTCAGCTCCGCTTTGTCGGGGTCCCACTCGAATCGCACGAATTCCAGAGTAGCACAGGGCACTTACGGCCCCTGAACGGCACAGGCAAGGCGGTCGCGGCTAGTGCCGCATAACGGATCAGCCCATAACCTGCAGACTTCGCCGGCGAGGGTTGATCGAGGTCAGGCGATTGTAGCCGAGGGCACGAGCGGCCTTGGACCCGAAGGGTCAGGAGGCCGCGGAGTACCATTCCCGTCTCGGCAAACTGTCTGTCAGGTGTAGCGGCTTGATCCTCTTCCAGGCCCCCTCCTGGACCTACTCCACCCGGAGTAGGC
>CAZAUR010000041.1:0-21274 GCA_964488255.1 uncultured Spirochaetaceae bacterium
GGACCTGCTCGGGGGAGGACTTCCACCTCCTAGGCAGCGCCCGTGACGGGCGCACAACGAAGACGGGCCAGCGCAAAGCGCTGGCCCGTCTTCGTTTCTCACTGGTTCAGCAGCGCCAAAGGCGCTGATCAACCAACTAGCCGGCGTAGTTCCACTTCTCTTTGTTCGCGGAGATCTGATCGGGGGTCGGCACGTCGACCTCCTCGCGCTCCGGAACTTCGAAGTCGTCGCGCTCGTCGACGATCTTCGCGTTCTCCGCGACGTCGGCTTCGAAGACGCTCGGGACCTGCTCGTCTTCGAAGATCGCCTCCCAGGGGCACTCCGGCTCACAGACGCCGCAGTTGATGCACTCCTCGGGATCGATGTAGAGCTGGTTTTCGTAGCCGTTGGCGTCGCCCTTGTTCTTGTGCTGAACGATGCAATCGACGGGGCAGACCTCGACGCATGCCATGTCCACACAGTCTCTACACATTCGGGTGATCACCCAGGCCATTCGAAATCCCTCTCTGCTGATTCGCCGGCGCGACGCTCGTCTTCGGTGACTTGCGCGGCGGCGTTGTCTTTGGCGTGTCCCCACCGAACGCCTGTCGGTCGGGCCTCGCAACGTTAGCGAGCCCTCGAACGCGGTCTAGACCCGCTCGGGGACCCTCGCGCGCGAAGTTCGCGCACCCGTTGCTACTTCAGCTTCGTCTCTTTGTAGAGGACGTGCTTGCGGACGACGGGGTCGTACTTCTTGAACTCGAGCTTGTTCGGCGTGTTCGTGCGGTTCTTCGAGGTCGTGTAGAAATGCCCCGTTCCCGCGGTCGACTCGAGCTTGATCTGCTCTCGCTTGCCCTTGGCCATGGTCGTGTCTCCTCGGAAGGCGCGGCGGCGTCCGCCGCGCTCGTTCGGGCCTACGGCTCCGGAACCGGATCTCCGCCGCGCGCGAACACGCGAACCTTCTTGCC
The DNA here is from genome assembly GCA_964488255.1 of uncultured Spirochaetaceae bacterium. Taxonomy (GTDB): domain Bacteria; phylum Myxococcota_A; class UBA9160; order UBA9160; family UBA4427; genus UBA4427. Next base: position 948 of record CAZAUR010000041.1, read on the forward strand.
GTCGCGCTCTTCGAAGCGAATGCGGGAGGGCTTGTTGTCCGAGGGGTTCACGAGCATCACGTTGGACGCGTCTATGAAGCCCTCGGTCTCGACGATGCCGCCTTCACGGGCGCCGCTGCGGCCCGGGCGAAGGTGGCGCTTCTGCAGGCGCACGCCTTCGACGCGGACGCGGCCCTTCTGCGGATCGACGGCGATCACCCTGCCCTGCACGGGCGGGTTCGCGGACGCGCCGACGCCGCTCACGACCTGGACGAGGTCGCCTCTTCGGATCTTCTGCATGCGTGGTTACCTGCCTCCGGCCGGGAGGGGCCGGGAAAGAGCGCCTATGTATCCGTGAAACTTGGGCTTTCGTCAAGGCCCCATGGGGCGAAAAAGCGCCGAATCGGGCTGTGGAATACGTCGCGGAGTCCGTCGGATCGGACGAGCGGCGGAGGGACCGTAGGGTACTCTCGCGCCGCCTGAAATCGGAGGGGCGAGATGCGCAAGGTGCTGCTGGGAATCGCGATCGTGGGGGTGCTCGCTGGCATCGGGGCCTGCTTCCTCTTGCCGGTGGTTCGCGGGCCGATCGTGGCCCAGATGACCGGTCGCGGGATCGAAGCCCCGTCCGAGGACACCGTCGAGAGCCGCTACCGGGCCGCCGCCGGCTACCAGGTCGAGCTCTTCGCGAGCGGCGTCAAGAACGCCCGGTTCATGCGCTTCAGCCCGGGTGGGGACCTGCTGGTCAGCCAGCCCCGCCAGGGCGCGATCCTCCACGTCCTCCGGGACGCCGACGGCGATGGCCGCTCCGACGGCCAGCGGGTCCTGATCGACGGCCTCGACCGCCCCCATGGCCTCGATTTCCGGGACGGCCACCTCTATCTGGGCGAGACCGGCGCGGTGGCCCGCGTCCCGATCGCCGAGGACGGCCCCGACACGATCCGGGTCACCGGCCCGGTCGAGCGGATCGTCGAGGGCATCCCGCCGGGCGGTGGCCACTGGACCCGGACCCTCCGCTTCGGCCCCGACGGCGGCCTCTACGTCCACGTCGGCTCGAGCTGCAACGTCTGCGAGGAAGAGGATCCCCGGCGCGCTGCGCTGCTCCGCTACGAGCCCGACGGCAGCGGCGAGGAAATCTACGCCGCAGGCCTCCGCAACGCGGTCGGCTTCGACTGGCAGCCCGGATCGAACGATCTCTACATGACCGACAACGGCCGCGACCTGCTGGGCGACGACTATCCGCCCTGCGAGCTGAACAAGGTCGAGCGCGGCGGCTTCTATGGCTGGCCCTTCGCGAACGGGTTCGGGGACGCCGATCCGGATTTCGGGCCCGGCAACGAAGACCACGTCGCGAGGACGATCTCGCCGGCCCACGGCTTCCGCGCGCACAACGCGCCCCTCGGCATCACGTTCCTGCGCCACGCAACCACGCCGCCGGCGCTCCAGGGCGCCGCCCTCGTCGCGCTCCACGGCTCCTGGAATCGCTCGGTGCTCGATGGCTACAAGGTCGTTTCGCTCCACTGGAACGCGGACGGCTCGATCGACGAGCGCGACTTCCTGACCGGCTTCGAGGTCGACGAGGACGTGATCGGGCGCCCGGTCGACGTGATCGAGGGCCCGGACGGATCGATCTACGTGACCGACGACTACGCCGGCTCGATCTTTCGCGTGCACCGGGGACCCGCCCGCGCGGCGAGCGCGGCGGCGCCTGTGCCGAAGCCGATGCCGACCGCGCACGACGAAGGCCCGGAGACGAACCCGCTCGCCGCCCTCGACGGCGATGCCCAGGAAGCCCTCGACCAGGCGGGCTACGCGCTGTTCCAGCAGCACGCCTGCGGCACCTGCCATCTCGCCGAGCAAGCCAGCGCCGGGATCGTGACGAAGCCCCTCGCAGGACTCGGCGCGAAGTACTCCCTCGACTCGCTCACGGGCTTCTTCCTGTCGCCGACGCCGCCGATGCCGGCCATCGAGCTGTCGGAGGAGGAGCGCCGGGCGCTCGCCGTGCACCTGCTGTCGCGCTTCGAGTAACCCGCCGTCGCGTCAGCGATGGTGGTGCGTGAAGACGCCGCCTTCGCGCCGCTCCGTCACGAGGAGTCCGCCGTCCTCCAGGCAATCGAGGGCGCCGATCAGGAGCAGGAGTTGCGCGCGCAACTCGTCGCCCGTTGCCTCGCCCGGGAAGAGCGCCTTCCAGAGATCGAAGGCGGTGACCTCCTGCCCCATCGCCGCCAGACTGCGCAGCCCCCGATCGATCCGCTGCAACCGCACGTCGTAGTGGAGCAGCGTGGCGCGAATCGCGCGCTCCGCTCGAGTGAGCGGCGGGCCATAGCCCGGCAGGATCGTCCTCACCGGTCGACGGCGCAGCCGTCGCAGGGTCGCGCGCATCTCGACCAGGCCGCGGAAGCGCGGACGTCGGCGGAGTCGATCGCCCGGATCCGGTGCCCCCTCCATGTAGAAGTTCTCCGCGTGCGGGATCGCCTGGGCCATCACCTGGTCGCCGGTGAACAACAGGCCGATCTCGGCGTCCTCGAGCAGCACGTGCCCGGGCGTGTGGCCGGGCGCGTGCAGCACGTCGAGGCTCCAGTCCTTCCACTCGATCCGGTCGCCCTCGGAGAGCACGCGATCGACGCGGGTCGGCCGCCCTTCCGCGAGATCGACCACCATCGAAGCTCTGCGCTCGGCCTCGCGAGCGCGCGCCACGTGCTCCGGCACGCCGAACTCCATGAAGAGCGAGGTCATCCCGGAAATCCGCGAGGGCAGCGTCTCGGCGTAGCGCTCGACGCTCGGCGCGTCCGCGGCGTGCACGCAGCACTCGAGATCGGCGCCCGCTTCACGTAGGCCTTCGACGAAGCCGAAGTGATCGCGGTGGGCGTGGGTGACGACCACGCGCTCGATGTCGCGAAAGCCGTAGCCCAGGGAGTCGAGGGCGGCGGCCAACACCTCCGACGAGGCGTCCGACGTCACGCCGGTATCCACGAGGGTGAGCGGCTGACCCTCGATCAGATAGACCTGCGTCGAGCCCGGTGCCCAGTCGAGGGGCAGCTCGATCGAGTGGATGAAGGGGCGTTCGGGAACCGGTCGACGGACCAGGGGGCGGGATGACGAGGCGGTTCCGGCTCCGGAGCGAGTCCAGACCTGCGGCATGCGGCGATCATAGCAACGCTCGCGCGGGTCACGGCCTCCGGCGTTTCCCTCACGAAAGGCGCGACGCGTGCGGCGTCCGGTATCCTCCGCCCATGCCCGTATCGCCCGTCGCGGCGCGCCTCCGAACGCGCCGCCTCCATCTGGCTCTGCCGGTCTCGTCCTGCGCGCTCGTGTTAGGCGGGGTGTTCGGATTAGCCTGGCCCGCGCCGGCGGAGTCGACGATGCGGCTCGACGCGACTGGCGTGCTCGAGGCGATCGGCGCGACGACCTTCGACGGCCGGGGCCGCGTGATCGGTCGTTCGAGCTTCGAGGTCGAGACCGGGGACGACGGCTCGCGATGGATGCGCGTCACGATGGGCACCGACGACGGCGGCCGGAACGTGTCCGAGGCGGTGCTCGCTCCGGTCGCGGCCGGCGTGGCCGGCGACACCGCAGCCGATGCGATCAGCCTGCGGATCCTCGAGGAACGCTCGCAGTCGACGACTGCCGATGGGCGGGTCTTCCCGCTCCTCGTGATCGATCACCGCGCGGGTCGCGTGAGCTGCTACGAGGGAGACCCGGGCGCCTCCGAAGGCCGCCACGTCGAGATCCCGGACGACGATCGGGTGGTGAACGTGCCGATGCAGCTCCTCTTCCTGCCGCTCGTGCGCGGCGAGGTCGATTCGCTGCGATTCCAGATCGCGACCTGTGGCGACGGCCCCGTACTGCACGACATGATCGCCGTGCGCGGATCGACCCGCGTACGAGGCGATCGCCGGATCGTCGAGATCGAGTACGGCCCCGACTTCGGAGAGGCCCTGGCCTGGCTCGCGAGCCGGCTCCTGCCGAGCTTCTCGTTCTGGTTCGACGCGAACGACGGCACCTACCTCGGCCACCGCATGCCGCTCCATCGCCAGGGCCCGGAGATCACCCTCGTCCGACAGGGCCTCACGCCGCCGGAAATCGGAATCGAGTAAGCGCCGCGGGCGGCGCGCGTGATCAGCGCGCGGCGGGCGGCGGCGGGGACACGGCCCAGGGCGTCGAGTCGACGACCTGGATGCCTTCCGCGCTCGCCGCGACGAGGTGGCGCCCCATCACGCTGACGCGATCCCGGGCGCCGACGTCGATCGTCTCCTCGACGCGATCGAGGCGCCGCGTGAGCAGCTGCAGCCCGCGCTCGCCGACCAGGAAGGTCCGACCGCGCACGCGCGTCGCGTCCACGACCTCGCCGATCTCGCGCGCGTGGAGCTTGGCAACCGCCTTGGGCTTCTCCGGCGTCGACAGGTCGACGACGAGTGCGCCGCCGGGGCCCGTCACGATGGCGGCGCTGTCGAGCACCCGCACGTTGTTCGGCCCGAAGGTCTTGCCCAGCTTGAGCTGCGCGATGACCCGGTTCTCGGCGAGGAGCTCGAGGGTCGAGAGGAAGACCGACTCCCCGTCGACGAAGACGAGGGTGTCGCCGAGGGCGTCGATGCTCTTCACGATGCGCCGCATGACGCGTCGCATGTCGCCGGTCTCGGGATCGAAGAGCTGCATGCCCTTCGCTCCGACGATCACGAAGCGATCGCCGACCGGAGTCATCGAGAGCACACGCCCGATCTCCCCGCGGTTCCAGGTGCGCTCGGCAACCGGTCCCTTCGCGGTGAAGCGGACGAACTCGAGCCCCTCTTCCCCGAAGATCGCGACGCGATCGCCCAGCACCCGCACCCCGGACCACTTCTTGTAGTCCTCGCCGCGCGCGTATCGCGCGAGGGTCACCGGTCGCATCGGATCCGCGAGGCCAATCAGCTCGAAGTCGCCGTCCTCGTAGAGGACGACGGTGCGGTCCCCGAGGCCGTCGAGATCGACGACCGGGCGCGAGAGCGGGATCGCCGGGCGTACGGTGGTGTCGTTGCGCCAGGTCGCGACCGGGACGAACAACTCGTTCCAGTACTTGGAGGCGGTCTCCGCGAAGAGCACGGACGTCTCCGGCACGTACGCCTTGTCCTCGACGCGTAGCTCGAAGCGGCGGGTCGCGATCGGGTCGTCGCCCGCCTTGGCGCGCAGCACGACATCCGTCGTCCCGAGCATCGCCGGCCGCACCAGCTGTCCCGCTCCGGCGACCTGTCCGACGGCTCGCTCGACGTGCCGCACGTTCAGCCGCGCGGCGGGCAGACCCGACACACGGTCGGGCGAGACGCCGTCGGGGACGACCCGGAGCTGTACCCCGACCTGCGAGGCCTGCTTCGCCATGCGATCGATCAGTGCAGCGCGCACGCGGGCGCGCTCGGGTGTCGAGGCATCGATGTCGAGGACGAGCCCGATGTCCTGGAAGCCAGCGGAGCGCTTCGCGGCGACGGCCTGGGTCGTCCGCTGGGCCTCTGCGGCGAAATCGCTCGACGGATGTTCGAGCGCGAATCGTCCGAGCCGTTCGGGGTCGCCCCCGAAGCCCTCGGTCTCGACGAAGACGGCGTTGCCTCGGGCGCGCGCGGCGAACTCGCCGTTCGGGAAGCGTTCCAGGAAGCCGCGATAGGCGCTGGCGGTCCCGGCGGCGAATGCCGCATCGAAGGCCGGGCGCTCGAGGGCCGGATGCAGGCGCGCGAGCAGCTCGCTGTCGGGATAGCGGCGACGGAAGGTCTCGTAGCCCGCGAGGGTCGGCTCGCGATAGAGCTTGTGGAAGTCGAGGCGCTCGCGCGCCTCGTCCGCGAACTCGGAATCACCGTGCTCGCGCATGAAGCGGTAGTAGGCGGCCGGGGTGTCCTCTTCGAGCGCCTGCTTCCAGGCGCCACCGACGCAGCCGCCGAGGGTGGCGACGAGGGCGGCGGCGAGCGCGGCGCCCAGGGCGCGGCGCAGGCTCGACGTTCGACGGGACGGGTTCGGGCGGATCTTCATCGCGAGTCTCTCCCAGGCCGCGTACGGAAGACGCGGATCTGCCCTCCGGTGATCGGCCGAGTCGAGGACGGACTTGAATCGACGCCCGCGGGGCACCGAGGCGGCGTCCAGGGCTGGTAGGATCGCTCGGAACGACGCCACCCGGCCCACAAGGCCCTGCGTCGGAGGAGGCCGCCCATGTCCGCGCTCGAAACGCCCGTGATCCTCGAAGCCGCCATCAACGGCATGACCTCGAAGGAGAAGAACCCGAACGCGCCGCGCAGCCACGACGAGATCCAGCGCGACGCCCTCCTCTGCTACGAGCTCGGCGCCACCATCGTCCATGCCCACAACTCGGACATCGCGCTCGATGGGCGCGAGGCCGCCGACGACTATCTCGAAGCCTGGCGACCGATCCTCGACGCGCGACCGGACGCCCTCTGGTATCCGACGCTCACCGCGTCAGCCACGATGGCCGAACGACTCGAGCACATCGAGCTGATCTCGCAGCAGCTCCCGCTCCGCATGTGCGCGTTCGACCCCGGCTCGACCAACATCGGTCAGCCCGGGCCCGACGGTCTCCCGGTCGGCGGCGTGTACGGCGTGAGCTACGACGACTGCCGTTATGCGTTCGAGTTCTGCGACCGCCTGAAGATGGGCCCGGCGCTCGGCATCTACGAGCCCAACTCCCTGCGCACGACCCTCGCCTATCACCGCGCGGGCAAGCTGCCGGCGGGCGCGATGGTGAAGTTCTACTTCGGGGGCGACTACGGACTGATGTCGACCGAGCCGGGCGTCACGTTCGGCCTGATGCCGACGGAGTACGGGCTGCTCGCCTACCTCGACATGCTGCAAGGCACCGACCTCCCGTGGTCGGTCTCGGTCTGGGGCGGCGACCTGATGGAAACGCCGATCGCAAGGCTCGCCCTCGAGCGCGGTGGGCACCTGCACATCGGCGTCGAGGAGTTCTACTCGCCGGATCGCAGCCCGTCGAACGAGGAGCTGATGCGCGAGGCGGTCGAGCTCTGCAACAAGGTCGGCCGCCCGGTCGCGACGATGGCCGAGACCGCCGCGCTGCTCGGCCTGCCGTAACCGAGCGGGCGACCTAGCTCGCTGCCGGCTCCGCCTTGTATCCCGGGTTGAACTTGAGCCGGTGTCCGGCAGTCCAGCCCGCGTCGACCGGGTAGTCTCCACCCGTGCAGGAAAGACTCTCGTCCGAGGCGAGGAAGAGGATCATGCGCGCGATGTCGCGGATGATTTCGATCCCCGGCCGCTCACGGTTGTACGGGATCACGCCGTGGGTGAAGGCGATCGTGTCCATCGGGTCGATGTCGATCCCCTCCGGCATGATGTCCTTGCGCATGCCCGGCCCGCCCGCTTCGGGGCAGACGGTGTTCACGCGAATGCCGAGCTGACCGAGCTCGAGGGCCGACACCTTCGTGAGTCCGCGGAGTCCCCACTTCGTCGGAACGTAGGCGCCGAGACCGTTCTTCGCCGAGAGGCCGTCGACCGACGAGACGTTCACGATCGATCCGCCCCCGGCCTGCTGCATCGACTCGGCCACCGCCTGGCTCCCGAGGAAGGGACCGAAGAGGTTCACGCGCCAGAGCTGCTCGTAACGCTCCGGCGGGATGTCCACAAAGGCCTGCATGTGGAGCAGACCCGCGTTGTTGACCAGGACGCTCGGGAGCCCGAAGGCCTCGATGGTCGCGTCGACGCACGCTTTCCAGCTCGCCGCATCCGTGACGTCGAGCCGGACGAAGCGTGCGGCGTCGCCGATGTCGGCCGCGGTCGCGGCGCCCGCTTCCTCGAGCACGTCGCCGATCACGACCTTCGCGCCTTCGTCGGCGAAGAGGCGGGCGGCCTGCTCCCCGGTGCCGCGAGCGGCGCCGGTGATGATGGCGATCTTTCCTTCGAGACGGGACATGCGTTGCTCCTCGACGAATTTCGGAACCGCGCCGGCGACGCGGGCCCCGGACGTTAGAGCCTCGCGAATGATCCCGCGAACGAGCGGGACCGCTCGCTAGAATGCCCGGACGCCCGAAGGAGAAGCGCATTGCAGACCAAACGAAGCGGACGACGCACAGCCACCCTCGCAGGGCTCGCGCTCCTGGTGGCCCTCGCCGTCACGGTGCCGGCCCTGGCCGGAGACTGGACCCTCGCGCGACAAGAGAACGGCATCACCGTTCACACGCGCCCGGTCGCGGACTCCGGGATCGACGAGTTCCGCGGCGTGATCGAGATCGACGTGTCGGCGGAACAGGTGCTCGCGTTGGTGCGCGACTCGGACCGCTTCAAGGAGTGGTTCCCGAACACCCCCGAGTCGAAGCTCCTCGATCGTGATGGCGCCGTGTCTCATCAGTATTCGGTGATGGACGCGCCCTGGCCCGTATCCGACCGCGACAACGTGTTCCGGAGCGTGATGTCGCGGGACGAGTCGACCGGAACGATCGAGCTCGCCATCACGGCGAGCCCGGATCACTATCCCGAGCAGGACGGGCGCGTTCGCGTTCGACACGCCCGGGGATCCTGGCGCTTCGAGCCGCTCGGACCGACGCGCACCCGCATCACGTTCCAGATGCACCTCGATCCCGGCGGTGGCGTTCCGGAGTGGTTGACCAACGCGCGCGTCGTCGATTCGCCCTTCGAGGCGCTCACGAACCTGCGCGCCAAGCTCGGCGGCTGACGCCGGATGGCGAACGCCGACCGCGACCCGCCCTGGGTCGTCTTCTACGGCTCGCTGATGCGTGGCCTCGGCGCCACCCTGCGCCTCGGCATCGACCAGCGCCTTCGCTTCGTCGGTCCCTGCACCGTCGCCGGGGAGCTCTACGACCTCGGCGACTGGCCGGGCCTGCGAACCGGGAACGGGCGGGTGGTGGGCGAGATCCACGCACTCCTCGACGACGAGGTGCTCGGCATCCTAGACGGGTTCGAGGACTACGACGCGAAGCGTCCGCGGGAATCGATGTACCTGCGCGAGCGGGTGCCACTGCTCGATTCCGGGGGCGGCGAGACGGCCTGGACCTACGTCTACAACCAGGTTCCCGACGCGATCGCGCGCATTCCCCATGGTGATTGGCGGCGTTGGCTCGCGGAGCGAAGCGCGTGACGCGGCCGCGCGCCCGGGAGAGGGGTTGCGGCGCTCGAACCCGGGACGACGTTCCCGATCGTCGCGCCGCCCGCGCCCTCAGGGAGATGCCTTCATGAACGGATTGCTCATCCGCCTCGCGATCACCGCCGTCGGCCTCTGGCTGGCGGAGTCGATCGTCTCGGGCGTCACCGTCGCCGACACGTTCACGCTGATCCTCGCCGCGCTCCTGCTCGGCCTCGTGAACGCGGTCATCCGACCGATCGCCATCCTCCTGACGATCCCGATCACCGTCCTCTCGCTCGGCCTCTTCCTGTGGCCGATCAACGCGGCGATGCTCCTGCTGGTGGCGAAGCTCCTCGACGGCTTCGAGATCGCGAGCTTCGGCTCGGCACTCCTCGGCGCCGCGCTCGTGAGCCTGACCGGCTGGATCGGGAACGCCTACGTGGGCGACGGCGGCCGCTTCGAAGTCGTGATGGTGCGCCGCGACGGACGCTGAACGCGTCGACTCGGCTACCCGCGAAGAGCCTCAGCTACCCGCGAAGAGCTTCGCGACCGCGGCGACCGTCTCCGGGCTCGCCGTGTCGGGCGTGCCGGAGTCGAAGGGCGGCTTCGGCGCGTACTCGAGGCCGAGCTGCACTGCCTTGGCGACGTCTTCGCCCGCGATCTCGGCCATGAGCGCGAGGCCGAAGTCGATGCCCGCGGTCACGCCGCCGCCGGTCGCGCGGTTGCGGTCGATCACCCAGCGCTCCTTCACGGGCTCCGCGCCGTAGGCGGGCAGCGCGTCGAGGGCCATCCAGTGGGTCGTCGCGCGATGGTCCCGCAACAGACCGGCCGCGCCGAGGATCAGCGCACCGGTACAGACACTCGTGATCCAGCCCGCCGCCTCGCCCCGCGACTGCATGAACTCGATCACTTCCGGGTCTTCCATCGCGCGGCGCGTCCCGTCGAGACCACCCCCGGTGAAGAGAATATCCGGCGCATCGCAGGCGTCGGCGAACGAGTGGGTCGGAACGACCGCCAGCCCCGTATCCGTGGGCACCGGATCCGTCGTCTTCCACACGAGCTCGATCTCGCCGCCGGGCCAGAGCGACCACGCCTGGAGCGGCCCGACCAGGTCGAGGAGCGTCATGTCGGGATAGGTGAGGAGCTGGATCTTCATCGTCGTTTCCTCGCGGGCGAGCTCGCTCGCGTTCGGGCCAGGGCCGAGAGGGTGACCGTGCCGACGAGGAGCATCAACCCCGTGCTCGGTTCGGGCAGCGGCACGGGATAGAGGAACTGCCGACCGGCGACGTCGTCGTTCTGGAGCTTCGGCTGCACGAAGATCAGGTCCGGCCAGCCGTTGCTCTCCATCAGGAGCGCCGCGCCCGGCGTTAGAATTCCGGGATCCGCATCCAGGTTGCCCGCGTAGCTCAGGAGCGGGGACGCGTCCGGGTCGAAGGGATCGATCGCGAGGGCGGACACGTTGGTCAGGGTCGCCAGCGCGGTGGCGCTCGATGTCGGGTCGTAGTCGTCGTCGAGAAACCCTGACACGAGGCTCGTCGCCGGTGACGCTTCGAGATCCGCCAGCCCGAGCGCGTGACCGATCTCGTGGGTGAGGAGCGTCTCCCAGGCCGAGAGCGTCCAGACGAAGGCGGTGTTCATCCGGATGTCGGCGCCGCTCATCGCGAGCCCCGCATAGCCGGGCCGCCCGGAACTCAGGGTGAGGTCGTCGCCCACGGTGTCGACGAAAAAGACCACGCTGGCACCGAAGCCGGGACCGATGTGCGGCGTCTCGGCGAACAGGTCGATCTCGGCGCCCGCGTTGAGGCCGAGATAACTGTTCGGGTCGTTCGGATTCGCGGGGGGCTGGTCGATCGCGGCCGTACCGAGGTCCTCGACGAAATGGAAGCCCGCGGCGAGTCCGGTCGCCGGATCGATCGCCTCCCAGTGGTCGAAGGCGCGCCGGATCGCATCCGCGAAGGCCTGCGGGCTCGGCGGTGTCCCCACCCAGAGGAACTCGTCGCGCAGGAGCGCGTAGTCCCCGTGCTCGATCGAATAACGCAGCCCGCCGGCGAGCGACCGTTCCTCGCCACCGACATGACGCGGTGACGCGTCCCAGCGCACCCAGCCGGCCGGGGTGCCGATCACGCGGAACGCCTCCGCGGGCCCGCTCACCAGCACCAGCGCCCCGGCGAGCAGGCCGCCGTAGAGCGCGGCCCGCGCGGACCGGCGCGCGGCGCCACGACCCGATTCCGGTCGTCCCGGCGCCCTGCTCCACGTGTCCCGCATGCGTCGATTCTACTCCAGCGCCCGTCGGTTCCGGCCCGAATCACGCGGACGCCTGGTCCGCACTTCGTGCGGCCGCCCCTGCCGCGATCGAATCGCGGGTTGGACCCCGCCGTCGCGGACGCCGTTCCCGTTCGGGTCGGGTACCCTGCCCGAACCACCCGCGGGCACCAGCCCGCCGCACGCGGTCGTGCCTTCCCGGGACCGCTTGCTCCCCAGGAGGATCCGCCATGGACAAGGGCGATCTCGTCGACGATTTCAGTCTTCGGGACCAATCGGGTACGAGCCGGCAGCTCTCGACGCTGCTCGAGGCAGGGCCCCTGGTCCTCTTCTTCTATCCCAAGGCGATGACCCCGGGTTGAACGATCGAAAGCTGCCATTTTCGCGACCTGGAGGCCGAGTTCGCCGAACTCGGCGCCCAGCGCGCGGGAATCAGCGCCGATCCGGTGGATCGGCAGAAGGCCTTCGACGACAAGAACGACCTCGGCTTCCCGCTCCTTTCGGACCCGGATCGAAGTGTGGCGAAGCATCTCGGTGTGAAGCGGATCGGACCGCTGCCGAGCAAGCGGGCCACGTTCGTGATCGGGACCGACCGGCGCCTGCTCGGCGTCGTCCGGAGCGAGCTCGACATGACCGGCCACGCCGACGACGCGCTCGAGATCCTGCGCAGGGCACGTTAGGCGCCAACCCCGACCCTTCCGCAATCGAACGGCGGCGACGCTCCCTCGACGCGCCTCGCCCGAAGGAGTTCCCGTGTCCCCCGAAAGCAACCAGCAGCCCACCGACGTTCCCCCGATCGACGACTGGAACCGCCTGCTCGAAGGCCGCGTGGCCGTCGTGACCGGAGGCGGCGACGGAATCGGCGGCGCCATCTCGCGCCTCTTCGCGCAGCACGGCGCGAAGGTCGAGATCGCCGAGATCGATCCCGAGCGCGGCGCCCGGGCCGTCGCCGACATCGAGGCGCAAGGCGGCTCCGCGCGCACCCACGACGTCGACGTTCGCGTGCCGGGGGACGTGGATCGGCTTCGCGACGCCGTGCTAGGCGAACACGGCCAGGTCGACGTGCTCGTGAACAACGTCGGCGACTACCGCCCGCTGGTCCCCTTCGAGAAGTCTTCGGACGAGTCCTGGGACGCGATGATCCAGATCAACTTCCTGCACGTCGTGCGGGTGACCCATGCCTTCCTCGATTCGATGATCGAGCGCGGCGGCGGCTCGATCGTGAACCTCCACTCCGTCGAGGGCATGCGTGGATACCCGGGCGAACCGATCTACGCCGCCATGAAGGCGGCGGTCGCGCACTTCACGACCTGCCTCGCGGTCGGACAGGGGCAGAACGGCATCCGCGTGAACGGAATCGGCACGGACCTCTGCGAGTCGCCGCAGGTCGACTACCGCACGGGCTGGGAGGAGCACGAGCACCTGTGGCCGTCCTGGGCCCCGGTCGGCCGCCTCGGCTGGCCCGAAGAACAGGCCCGCGTCGCCCTCTTCCTCGCCTCGGACCTGTCGAGCTACGTCACCGGCCACAACGTGCCGGTCGATGGCGGAACCCGGGCAGGCGGCGGCTGGTTTCTGTCGCCGCGGGACGGGCGCTTCACGAATCGTCCGACCGGACTCTGAGCCCCCGCCAGGGCGACACCGAAAGCGCTTCAGTCGCTCGGGTGACGATTCGATGCGTATTTCATGTCGGAAAACCGAAAATTTGATCGCGAAAGGCGGCGCATCTCGTGTGAGTACCGCGCCGCAGGCAGCGCGCATACTGGAATCGTGGCCAACCTCTCCGCGCGGGGCCTGTTCATCCAGAGCAGCGCGATGCCCGACGACGGTGCGCAGCTCGACCTGCTCCTGCACGACCCGGAGTTCGGGGAGGTGCAGCTCTGGGGACGCGTGGTGCGCACCAAGCCGCCCCATCGCACCCTCGCGAACGTCGAGCCCGGCGGATTCGGGGTGGTCGTCGAGTCGGCGTCCGAGGACTTCTTCCGGCTCGTGACCGGGCTCGGCGACGACTGATCGCGCCGCCCAACGCCCCTCTAACGCCCCTCTTCGAAGGCCTTGCCGCCGCGGCCGACGATCGAGATCTCCTCGTCGAAGCCGCCGCCGGCCTTCCGCGAGATCTGCGGCAGGATCATCGGGATCGTCGCCGGATCCACCGCGCGCTTCGCCGCGAGGAGCGATCCGGTCGTGTCGAAGCCCGCGATCGCCTCGAGATTCTTGAACGTAGGCGAGATCAAGTTGAGCTCGCCCTGCGCATAGCGGTCGAGGGCATCCTCGGGTCGCAGCCAATGGCTCTCGACGGTCTCGAATCCGTCATGGAGCGCTTCCTGTTTCTCGGGCGCCCGCACGACGAAGAAGCGCGTGTTGTAGCGGCGGGCCTCGGTGATCGGCGTGATCCAGTGGGACACGTAGCCGAGTCGGTCGGTCGCCAACCGCAGCCCCTCGTCGAGGCACATCTGCTCGAACGCGGTCTTCTCGCCGCCGTTCAAGCGCTCGCGCCAGCCTGCGAAGCGCGCGCGGCGCTCGGGATCCGTGAGCGGCAGCAGCTCCCCGTCCTCCCGAGTCGCCAGGAGCACGCCGGCCTCCTCGAAACACTCCCGGATCACGGCGACCCAATAGGCGAGTCCGCCGCGCTCGAGACCGAGCCGACCGCTGGCCCAGGCGTCGTCCACGCCCTCGGCGATGTCCGCCCAGACGGCATCCCCGTCGCTCGGATCCAGCTTGCCGCCCGGGAAGACGTGGAGGCCGCCGAACGCGCCGAACCCGCTCCGCTCCATCAGGAAGACCTCGACCCCGTCGCTCGTGTCGCGAACGAGCATCACGGTGGCGGCGGGGACGGGCGTGGCGGGTTCGGAGGGCGCGTCCGTCGAGGCGTTTTCGGGCATCGGGCGACGCTAACGCAGCCCGAAGCGGCCCACGATGGCCGACGTGCGTCCGCGGGTCGCGAGCGGCATCCTCCCGGGATGGACGCCGCCACCCTAGACCAGCATCTCGCGACCATCGAAGAGCAGGGCTATTGCATCATCGAGGACGCGATCGAGCCCGACCTCCTCCGCCGCATCCGAGACGCCGTCGCGCGCCTCGAGGACGAGCTCGAAGTCGGGCCGAAGAACAATCCCGCCGAGGGCTTCTCCACGAAGCGGATGTACAACCTGCTCGACAAGGATCGCGTCTTCTGGGAGCTGCCGATCCACGCGAACGCCCTGCCCTTCGCCGAGCAACTGCTCGATCCCGAATGCCTGCTCTCGGGCACGACGTCGATGAACATCGGGCCGGGCGAGCGGCTGCAAGGGCTGCATAGCGACGACGGCCTCGTGACCGTTCCGCGCCCGCGCATGCCCTTCATGGTGACGACGATCTGGGCGATCACCGACTTCACCGACGCGAACGGGGCCACCCGCCTCGTGCCCGGCTCCCATCGCTTCGACCACGAGCCCGACTACTCGAAAGAGTACGATCACATCCCGGCGGAGATGCCCGGCGGCTCGATCCTCGTGGTGAACGGCGGCACGTGGCATTGCGGCGGCGCCAACACCAGCGACGACGACTGGCGCCTCGGCCTCAACATCCAGTACTGCCAGGGCTGGATGCGCCAACAGCAGAACCAGTACTACGCGCTCAAATCCGACGACGTCCGCGAGATGCCCGCGCGCCTGCAACAGCTCTGCGGCTTCACCCTCTATCGCGGCCTGATGGGCCACGTCGACGGAGCCTCGCCCGGCGGCTGGCTGGGCGCCGAAGGCGCGCGCGAGACGGCCTACACCGGCATTCGCGCGAACGCGGACTGACGGGCGCCCCGGATCAGACCGAAGGCCAGCGCCGAAAGAACGAAGACAGCCAGCGCAGGCAGCGGAAGACGCGCCCCACGAAGCTGGGCTCGAAGAGCAGCCGCGCGAGTCCCTCCGGTGCGCGGGCGATCGACGCTTCGACTTCGCTTCGCGCTTCGCTGCCGAGCAGCCGCTTCGCGTTGTACCACGCCATCCCGCGGCTCAGCCGGATGCCATAGCTCGTCAGGATCTCGTCCTGGTTGCCGACCAGGCGGTCGAGGAAGCGGAGCTTCGGCTGGTAGCGCTCGGCGACGCGCGCCTGGATCTCGTCGATCGCGTCGGCGAGCACGTCGTTCATCCGGTGGTAGTCGGCGAGGGTCGACTCGAGCGCCATGCCTTCGGCCTCGAGATCGAGGACCGCCAGCGGCAGGTCGTAGAGGATGTGCGCCGCCATCCCGAGCACCATCTCCTCGAGCACCGAGGTCCGTCGCGTGGCCAGCTGCTCGAGGATGTACGCCCAGCCGGCCGGCGCGGGCTGCCCGCCCTGCCAGGCGGCCTCCGCGGCGAAGAAGCGCCCCGCGAAGAGTTCGACGATCCGGGCGACCCAGGCGGGGTCCATGCCGCCCCCGTCCTCGGCCGACACGGCGTCGCCGATCCGGCGCGTCATGAGGCGGTAGGTGAAGGCGAAGATCGCGAGGCCGTCACGATCGTGGTCCAACCGCGCCACCACCTCGTCGAGGCGGCGGGCGACCGCGTCGACCCGTTCGCGTGCCTCGTCGGGTGTCACCATGCTCACGCCCGGAAGATAGCCGGACACTCGGACCGCTGGTGTCACCTGACTAACGAAGCGGCCGTGCGAAGCTCAGTTCGTGGCCATCTGGATCACGCAGATGGAAGTAGCGCTCGCCCCAGGGCGCATCGCGGGGCGTGAACTCCGGCACGTGCCCCGCGCCGATCGCGGCTTCGTGCATCGCATCGACGTCGTCGACGTAGAAGATCGTGCGCCCCCAGCCACCGACCTGACCGGGATCGTCGCGGAATCCGAGATTCAGATAGCCGTCGCCCACGCGATAGCTCGTGAAGTCCGCGGTCTCGCCGCCGTAGAGGCGCTCGAACCCAAGCGAGTCGTAGAAGCGGACCGAGCGCGCCATGTCGGCGACGACGACGGTGACCGCGCTGATCGAATCGATGCGTGACACGCTGTCTCCTCGCCCGCCCGGTCGTTCGGCCCACGCGATCGAGCGTGGGCGGGTGTAGTATGCGGTGCCGGCCCGCGCCGCGCCCGATCCCGAAGAACAGGAGTCCGAATGTCGTCCGAACGCACCCTCGAACCCTTCGACGCTTCCGACGAGGAGCTCGCCCGACACCTCGAAGACGCAGAGCTACCGGCACTCCTGCTCGCGTGCGCGATGCTGACCCGCGACCCGGCCGTCCTCGACGGCGCCCCGCCGCCGATGCGAGGCCTGATGGCCGGGCCGAACGGCGGCTACGAAGAGGCGCAGCTCACGGACGCCCGGGCGCGCTGCCTCGCAGCGCTCAAGCGATACCGGGACGACGGCTGCCCGGAGCCGACGCGTCCGTCGGAGGAGGACCTGCGCGGCCTGCTCTCCTTCGTGATCGAAGAGGAGCGCCTCGACGAGTTCCTCCCCTTCCTGCTCGACGAGCTCTCCCTCGACGGCAGCGACACCCGCGCCCCCAAGTGGAAGAAGTCGGAGCTCGCTCCCGACCGCGACTTCCGGGTCGCGATCATCGGCGCCGGCATGTCCGGTCTCTGCGCGGCCATCCGCCTGCAGCAGGCGGAGATCCCCTTCGTGATCTTCGAGAAGAGCCACGACGTCGGCGGCACGTGGCACGACAACGTGTACCCCGGCTGCCGGGTCGACGTTTCGAACCACTTCTATTCGTACTCGTTCGCCCAGGGCTTCGAGTGGCCGCAGCTCTTCTCGACGCAGCCGATCCTGCTCGAGTACTTCCAGCACGTGGCCGACGCGTTCGGCCTGCGTGAGCACATCCGATTCGGGACCGAGGTGAAGCGCGCGACCTTCGACGAGTCGACCGGCGGCTGGTCGCTCGAGCTCGAGAGTGAGGATGGCACGAGTGACACGTTCGAGGCCCAGGTCCTCGTCTCCGGGATGGGCCAGCTCAACCGCCCGCGCATGCCCGAGATCGAGGGCATGGACGACTTCGGAGGCCCCGCTTTCCACTCCGCGCGCTGGGACCAGAGCGTCGACCTCGCGGGCAAGAAGGTCTCCGTGATCGGAACCGGCGCGTCCGCCTGCCAGCTCATCCCGATCGTCGCGGACCAGGCGAGCGAGCTCACGGTCTACCAGCGCACCGCGCCCTGGCTGCTCCCGACCGAGGACTATCACGAAGAGGTCCCGAGCGGACTCCAGTGGCTCTACCAGCACGTGCCCTTCTACGCCGAGTGGTACCGCTTCTGGCTCTTCTGGAGCACCGCGGAAGGTCTGCTCGAGACCGTCGAGGTCGATCCGAACTGGACCGAGCGGAAGGACTCGGTCGGCCCGCTCAACGAAGAAGTGCGCCAGATGCTGTGCGAGTACCTGCAGGAAGCCACCGGTGGAGACGCCGACCTGCTGGCGAAGATGACGCCGGACTACCCGCCCTTCTCGAAGCGCTTCGTCCGGGACAACGGCATCCTGCCGGCGACGTTCGCTCGGGACGACGTCTCCCTCGAGACCGCCGGGATCGATCGCATCACCGAGAAGGGCATCCGCACGAAGGACGGCCGCGAAATCGAAGCCGACGTGATCGTCTACGGCACCGGATTCACCGCTTCCGACTTCCTGATGCCCCTCGAGGTCGTGGGCCGCGACGGCCGCAAGCTCCACGAACACTGGGCCGGCGACGCCCGCGCCTACCTGGGCATCACCCTCCCCCACTTCCCGAACCTGTTCCTGCTCTACGGACCCAACACGAACATCGTCGTGAACGGCAGCATCATCTTCTTCACCGAATGCGAAGTGGACTATCTACTGGCCTCGATCGAGACCCTGCTGCGAGGCGGGAAGCACGCGATGGACTGCAAGCCCGAGGTCCACGACGAATACAACGAGCGCATCGACGCCGACAACATGAAGCGCGCCTGGGGCGCCGCGACGGTCAACAGCTGGTACAAGAACCAGCTCGGTCGCGTGTCGCAGAACTGGCCGTATGGGCTGCTCGAATATTGGAAGCAGACCCGCGAGGTGGATCTGGGGGATTACGAGCTGCTCTAGGCGCGGGGGCGTCGATTCAATCCGAGTCCGAGTAGACCCAGGCCTAACAGCAGGCCGGTGGTGGGCTCTGGAACCACGGCGTCCTTGGGAAGGACCGTGCCCTTCATTCGGAACGCCTTGTCGCCGCAGAGGTGTTCGCGCCCGAAGCAGACGAGCCGGCCGCCCCACTCGTCGGTTCCATCGATCGACGGAATCGAGGGTGCGTTGAAGACGACGGGGTCGCGCGGAAGGCTGATGAACGACGCATTGGTGCCGGTCGTCTGACCGCCCTCGGCACTGATCCACCCGATCGCGTCATGCCCGGATGCGACGTCCAGCGCATGGAACGCGAGAAAGTACTGGACGCCCGCGTGGGCCACGAAGCCTTCCGCGAGGTCGAATCGGAACGTGTGCTGCGTCCCCTGCACATCCATGAGAAGTGGCGTCCCCGAGCCCGTCGCGAGCAGCGCACCCGGGATCTGGATCTCAGGGAACGAGGGCGAATACGCCTGCGCCGCATAGAAACCCCACTCCCCGCGTCCGTCCCACATCGGATCGGGAATCGCGGGAATCGCGAGGACGATGTCGAACTGCTCGATTCGAGCGGTCGCATCGAGCGTAAAGTCGTCGGCCACGACGCCGTACGTGACGATCGTTCCGCTCGCGCCGCTCGCAGGGGCCCGGTGGAACAGAATCTCGGCATGCGGTTGCCCGGTGTCGCTGCCCGGATCGCTCTGGACGTCGAGCGCGAACGCGGCGCCGGTCGCGCTGACCGCCAGGCCCAGGACGATGCTGAACAAGGCGCGCGCGCGAATGCACCGCGCCCACCGCACCAGGCCGAATCCTGAATCCACCACCCCGCGCCCCCGCTCCGCAGCGCCGGGTCACTCCGCGCCGACGGCGCGCGTGCGCCATCGCGGGACCCGGACATCCGGGAGCGGTGTGGGCGGGGGGGGGGGGGCGCGGTCGGTCAGTTCGTCGAGGACTACAACCCGCACTGGCGACCGGAGAAGCTCGGATTCAGGACGCCCGTTGAAGCGAGGCGAGACCATGTGCTAGGCCAAGTGGCGTAGCGTTAACCCGTGTCCAGGGAACCGGGGGCGGTTCAACGACCCGCCGTCGATTCTAATGGACAGCGAAATCCGAGCCCTCTACCTGGTGGGATTGACTGACTACGACGTAGTGTTGGAGTCGTACCGATTGCGATCTTCGATAGTCGCGCGATTGGTAAACGAGCAGCTCGGGCGCGAATCTTCCCCTACGTCTGCATCGGATCAAATTCACGCGCGAACCTCGTTCCTGATCTGGCATATCGCCCAGGTGGAACTGAGACTCCGAGGTCTTATCGGAGACGCGGACTGGATATCCGCGTCGAAGTCAGTGCGACGCCCCACGAGCTGGGCAGAGACATCGAAAGAGCTCAAGCGAGAAGTCGCAGACGCGCTCTCGCTTGGCGCACGCCAAAAGACGACGGTCGGCACAACCATCGAAAAATACCTACCCGCCAAGGAGTCGATCTACGACGCGCTCATGCGCCGCACCCCCTCCGCGTCTGCGGCGACGCCTGCGGACGAGTTAGCCAAACACCTCACCCTCTCCGAGCAGGTGCAGCTCGCGGTTGAAATGAAGGTGCTCCCCTCACGAGCTAAGTCACCTGCCGAACGAATCACGCGGCGCCGTAATGATGTTGCCCATTTCCGGGCTCTCACCCACGAGGAACTCGCGAATGCCGTACGCGATTGCCGCGATATCTTGACCGAAATCGATGAGGGTCTGGCCGAAGGCGATTCAAGCACGTCCGGTGCATGAAACACGCGAATCGCTGCAGCTGCGCCCTCAATCTGCGAAGCGATCGCCTTTTTTTTTCATCAAACGCGACGATCTGAGTGAAGGATCGCGCGTTCCGGGTCGCTGAGGATGCCTCGGGCGGTGCTTCCTGAGTGTTTCCTAGAGCACGGCTTGGACGTTCCTCGAACTCGAAAAACTCTCCAGCTAGGGTGACATCCTCCCCCGGCAAAGCCGGGGGCATCCAGGTGACCCGCTCAAAGC
>CAZAUR010000042.1:0-18582 GCA_964488255.1 uncultured Spirochaetaceae bacterium
GGGGGGGGGGGGGGGGGGGGGGGGGGGGGGCGATCTGCTCGGGCGTGGGCGCTACTCTCGGTGGGCGCCTTCGGAGAGTGGATGTCCGTGTTTCCTGATCGGCCGGTTTCGCCTCGTGAGTTCGTCGAGGATGTGGTGCCGGCGATGTTTGCGGAGGTCGAGCTCGAGCCGGACGAGGCGGCGATCGAGCTCAAGATCGGGGTCGTGCTTCACGGCGACGAGGGCGGCGAGTGGACGCTGCACTTCGTGGAGGGGGAGCTCGGAATCGCCGGCGTGCGGGAACCCGCGTGCGAGCTCACGGTCATCCAGTCCGTCGCGGATTGGCGCTCGGCGATCTGGGAGGGGCGACCCGCGCTGATCGCCGATGGGGTCGAGCTGATTCGCGAGGGCGGCACCGATTCGCTGCGTCCGCCGGCGCCGCCGGATGGGCAGCCGAGACCGGACCCGCTCAAGGGCATCTCGGATCTCCGCGGACGGATCGAGCTCCTGATCGCGCACGAGAATGCGGCCGATTGGTCGGTCGGGGTGCTGGTGGGGCCGGGTGAGGTGCCGAGCGAGCCGCAGGCGACGATTCGACTGGGTGCGGACGAGGCCGAGGCGATCCGCTCCGGCGACCTGCACCCGCTCGAGGCCTTGATCACGGGGCAGCTCCAGCTCGACGGCGACCTCGGATTGATCCTGCAGCTCCAGGCAGTGGCGATGACGCTCTCGATGGCCGCCGGAGGGTCGCGCTCCCGCTAGCGAGTCCGCGCAAGGTCCGCTAAAAATGCGCCCCGATACGACGGCGGTCCGGTAGTTCAACTGGTTAGAGCACCGGCCTGTCACGCCGGAAGTTGCGAGTTCGAATCTCGTCCGGACCGCCACGTTTCCTACAGCTTCGAGCATCGTGCCGGATTCGTGGCGCCTTGCTCGCTTGGCGACGTCGAGCGTCGAATCCGCTCCGTCGCAACTCCGAGCAGATGGGTGGCCATTGGTGCGGTGTAGGTGGCCGTGCCATCCTGCGCTGGGCTCCGTCCATCGTTTTCCGCCTGGGGGTTCTCTCGTGTCCAATCGTCGGCTCTATGGTCTCGCGGCTTCTCGTGCCTTTCGTTCCGTCTGGGCGATGGAGGAGGTCGGGGTCCCGTACGAGCACGTGCCGACGCATTTCGGGGCGGAGGCGAAGACGCCGGAGTATCTGGCAGTGAACCCGAACGGGCGGGTGCCGGCGTTGGTCGATGGGGACCTCGTGCTCTTCGAATCGATGGCGATCAATCTCTATCTGGCGGAGCGCTATGGCGACGGGCTCTACCCGGACTCGGCGGAGGACCGCGCGCGCACGAACCAGTGGAGCGTGTGGGGGATCAGCGAGATCGAGCCGCTGCAGATGCAGATCATCGTGCAGATGTACTTCACCCCGGACGAGAAGAAGAACCCGAAGGTGATCGCCGGGGCGAAGAAGGGGCTCGAGCGGCCGCTGAAGGTGCTGGACGCGCACCTGGCGGATCGTCCCTACCTGCTGGGGGACACGTTCACGATCGCGGACCTGAACCTGGCGTCCGTGATCGATCTGCTCCTCGGCATGGCGCAGCACGACATCTCCGCCCACGAGAACGTGAAGCGCTGGACCGAGGCGTGTTATGCGCGGCCGTCGTACGCGGCGGCGAAGGCGCGCGACTGAAGGAGCAGCTCAGAGGTCGAGCAGCCGCGCGATCTCGCCTCCGAAGAAGCCCTCGCGCGCGGCGTCGCTCGCTTCCTTCAGCTGCGCCTCGCAGATCGCCACGGCATCGTCGCGGCCCTCCGGATGCGGGAGGTCGCTCGAGAACACGAGCAGCTCGTCCGGCACGCTGCCCCAGACCGCGTCGATCGGATCCGAGGAGACCAGCGGCGTCACGCGGACCTGCCGCTGCATGTACTCGCTCGGCTTGAGCGGAAGTCGGTAGTCACCGGGACCCATCCCGAAGTTGGCGCCGTGGGCGCCGGTGGTGATCCCGTCGATCGTCGTGAGGAAATGCGGCAGCCACGTGATGCCCAGCTCCTCCACGATCAGGACGAGACCGGGATGCCGCTCGAAGACGCCCTCGATCAGCATCGCCGCCATCGCGACCTGCGGCACGGTCGATCCCGCGACCAGATGGAGCAGGGCGAAGTGGCCGGGGGAGCCGCCGTTGAAGAACCAGCCCTGATCGACCTCGGTCCGCGCACCGCCGATGTGAAAGACCGCGGCCATGCCGAGATCCGACGCGGCGGCCCAGACGGGGTCGAGATCGGGATGGGCGAGGCTCTTCGTCGGCGTGACCGGCTGCGCTCTGACCTGGAAGGCGCGGCTGCCGGCTTCGCGCATCCGCGTGAGCTCCTGCACGGCCCAGTCGACGTCCGACAGATCGATCATCGACGTGGGGATCAGTCGGTCGGTGTGCCCCGCGCAGACCCCGGACGTCCAGGTGTTGTAGGCGGAGATCGCGCGGCGGGTGAGGGCGAGGTCGCCGGATCGTCGCGCTCCGGCGATCATGTCGTTCGCGAAGGTCGGGTTCAGGAACTGGACGTCGATGCCGTGGGCGTCCATGTGCGCGAGTCGGGCGCTGGCGTCGTAGCTGAGGGGCGGCGGGGCCTCCGCCTTGGCGGCGTCCTCGTCGGCGATGCGCGCGAGGGATTCGCGCAGGGCGCGCTCGCCGGCCGGCGCGAGGAGCCGGATCAGGTCCTGCGGGAGCTGCTCGCGTGGCACGCGGTCGAGGAGGTCGCCGACGACGAAGCGAACGACCCGCTCGATGGTGTCGTCGGAAGGGATCTGCGCGGCGAGGTCGGGGTCGACGCTCGCGAGCCAGTCCGGCGGCTCGAAATAGTGGCTGTCGACGTCGATGACTCGCATGCCCCGTCCTCCTGCGCTCCCGAGACGCTAGCGCCGCTTGCCCGTCACTCCCGCGCCCGGATGCTGAACCGACCGGGGACCGAGACGTGCTCGCCGGCGTACATCCCGCCGTCCATGAGCAGCTCGGTTCCCGTGATGAAGCGCGCCTCCGGCGAGGCCAGGAAGACCGCGGCCGGGGCGACGTCGTCCGGCAGGCCCCGTCGGCCGAGGGGCCCGCGCTCCGGGTCGTAGGGCTCGGGTGCGTTCGAGACGCCCGGATCGTCGGCCCCGAACTCCTCCGTCTGCATCGCCGCATTCCCCGCGCGCGGACACAACACGTTGGCGCGCACGCCGTGCTGCCCGTTCTCGAGGGCGGTCACCTTCGTGAGCCCGACGAGCCCGAACTTCGACGCGCAGTAGGCACTCGTCGTCGTCGTACCAGAGACGGAGTCGGACGAACCGACGTTGACGATCGCGGCGTCCCCGGTCTCGGCCGCCGCGGCGCGGAGCCGGGGCAGGGCGGCGCGGGTCCCCAGGAAGGGCCCGACCGTGTTCACCTTGAGGATCCGTTCGAAGTCCTCGGCGCTCGTGTCGTCGATCGGCTGGAGCAGCAGGATCGCCGCGTTGTTCACCAACACGTCGAGGCGCCCCTCGTTCGCGTCGACCTCCGCGAATGCCGCGTCCCAGTCGGCCTCGCTCGTGACATCGAGGCGACGGTAGCGAGCGGCCTCGCCGATCTCGGCCGCGACCTTCTCGCCGAGCTCGTCGCGGACGTCGGTCAGGACGACGCGCGCGCCCTCGGCGGCGAAGTGACGGGCGATCGCTTCGCCCGTGCCGCGGGCGGCACCGGTCACGAGGGCGACCTTGCCGTCGAGTCGGGGAGTGCGGGACATGCGGGAACCTCCTGGTGGGGACCCCGACAGCCTACTCCGGCAGGACGGCCCCGTCTGCGAGCCGATGCTTCTGGACCTTGCCGAGGGCGTTGCGGGGCAGGGCGTCGACGCGGTGCAGCGTACGCGGGTGCTTGAAGGGGGCCAGCGCGTCCCCGATCGACGCTCGCAGGGCGTCGACGCCGAGCGGCGCACTCGTGACGGCGTAGGCGACGACGCGCTCCCCCCATTCCGGATCCGCCTCCCCGACGATCGCCACGTCTTCGACGTCCGGATGCGCGCGGACGACGTCCTCGATCTCGCGCGGATAGACGTTATAGCCGCCGCTGATGATCAGCTCCTTGGCGCGGCCGACGATCGAGACGTAGCCGTCCGCGTCGATCTCGCCGAGGTCCCCGGTCCGGAACCAACCGTCGTCGGTGAACGCCTCGGCGTTCGCTTCGGGCCGCTGCCAGTAGCCGTCGAACACGTTCGGACCGCGCACCTGGATCTCGGCGGGCTCACCCTCGAGGCGGAGCTCGACGCCCGGGAGCGGCAGACCGACGGCCCCGGCGCGGCGATCGCCGTCGTGGGGATTCGACACGAGCATCAGCGTCTCGGTCATGCCGTAGCGTTCGAGCACACGCTGACCTGAGACGCCTTCGATCGCTTCGTGCAGGGCAGCGGGCAGCGGTGCCGAGCCCGACACGCAGAGTCGCAGTCCCGCGAGCGCCTTCGCGTCGGGGTGGCTCGCCAGGCGGTGGTACATCGTGGGCACGCCGAAGAAGAGCGTCGCGTCGCGCGCCGGGACGTCGGCCAGGATCTCGTCCGGGCGGAAGCCGCGGTAGAGGATCGCGGCGCTGCCGTTGTAGAGCGTGCCGTGCAGCCCGACCCCGAGCCCGTGCATGTGGAAGAGGGGCAGCGCCAGCAGCAGCCGATCGTCCACGCTCCAGCGCCACGCGAGCCGAAGGCCTTCGGCGCTGGCGAGGCAGTTGGCGTGGCTGAGGACGGCGCCCTTGGGCCTTCCCGTCGTGCCCGACGTGTAACAGATCAGCGCGGGCGAGCCGGGCGCGCCGGCATCGAGCGTCGGCGTACCGCCGTCCGGGAGCTCGAGGGCCGGAGTGACGAGGTGGAGCGCCGGAGCGAGCTCGGCGAGCGCGTCGCGTTTCGCCGGATCGTCGACGATCGCCGCGACGGGGCCGGCGTCCTCGATCACGTGCTCGAGCTCGCGCGGGCCGTAGGCGGTGTTCGTCGGAATCACGACGAGCCCCATCCGGAGCGCGGCCACGTAGCTCGCCACGAGATCCGCCGAGCTCTCCGCCGAGAGCAGGACCCGGTCCCCGGGTCGGAGCCCGAGACCCGCGAGCCGACCGGCGCGCACGGCGGTCTCGGCCTCCAGGTCGCCCCGAGAGAGCCAGCCCCGATCCGGGTCGTGGACCTGGGGGCGCTCGGGGGCCGCGCGCCAGTGGCGGGCCCAGGCCGCCGTGAGGTTCCCGGCGCGGCCCGCGGTCGGGTCGAAGGGCGCGCCCGGGGGCAGATGGATCTCGGAGGCGGCGGACATCGGCGAGGAGCTCCTGGAGCGGCCACGGGCCAGGGGTCGCCGAGGGTATCCGAGGCGCCGCAGGAGGCGAGGGCCGCCACCCGGGAGGCAGGACGCGGAAGGGCCCGGGGCCACGACCGGGAGTCCAGGATGCAGAAGGGCCCGGGGCGAACCCCGGGCCCTTGCACCTGGTGGGAGTCAGCCCTTCAGCGAGCGAGTGATTCGCAACCCACTCGGGCCGCGAATGCCGAAGAACCGTCTCTTGAGAACTTGGTGCCCGGGCCACCGGAAGGGGGACGGTTTCAGCGGAATCGGGGCCCGATCGGCAGAACACCGGCAGCCGGCTCGCCGGACCGGAAAAATTCACCGGCCGGCAGGAAAATCGGGAACCGCCGGGTCGGCGTGGGGTCTCTCTTCCCGACGAGCCATCATTTCTGGTCTCTGACTTCTATCTCTCCTTTCTTTGGTTGTGAATCGGACGGAGCCCGTCTGCCGCTGGCAGACGGGCTCCATTCGTTTCAGGCCCGGGACCCGGCCCTCACGATTCCTGCGCTCGTCGCCGATAACGCCGGAACGGGCCGGAGACCTCTCCGGCGGACCCGTCTGGAGACGCCTTGGCGACGTTGCTCGTGATCGACCACTCGGAGGCTCACCGCGCCCAGCTGCGTGCCGCGGTCGAGCCGGCCTGCCTCTTCGACGAGATCGTCGAGGCCGCGGACGGGATCCAGGGTCTGCGGGTCGTGCTCGAGAAGCCGGTCGACGTCGTCCTCTGCCGCCTGGAGCTGACGGGCCTCGACGGAACGAAGCTGCTGCCGGCCCTGCAGGAGCAGTCGCAGGGCGTCGCCGCACCGGTCGTGTTCCTGACCGGACAGGACGACCCCGAACGTCGGGCTCGGACCCTGGATGCCGGTGCCAGCGACGTGCTGACCTTGCCGGTCCACTTCGGAGAGCTGGTCTCGAAGCTCCGGATCCACCTCCGGCTGAAGCGCCTGCAGGACGACCTGCGCGTGAAGAACGACACCCTCGGCCGGCTCTCGACGGTCGATGGTCTGACCGGGTTGCGCACGCGGCGTTATGTCGACGACGTGCTCTCGATCGAATTCCTGCGCGCGCGACGCTACGGCAACCCGCTGACGATCCTGATGGGCGACATCGATCACTTCAAGAAGGTCAACGACGAGTTCGGGCATCTCGCGGGGGATGCCGCGCTTCGCGGCGTCGCGTCGATCCTGCTCCACGACCTGCGGTCCACCGACGTCGCCGGACGCTACGGCGGGGAGGAGATCCTCGTCGTGCTCGCGCAGAACGAGATCAACGGGGCGAGGATCCTCGCCGACCGCTGGCGCGAAGCCGTCGAGGAAGCGCGCTACGCGGACCCGGCCGGTCAGGTGGTCGGGGTGACCCTCTCGATCGGCGTCGCGAGTCTCGACTCCGAGATGGCTTCACCCGAGGCGCTGATCGGTGCTGCGGACGCGGCGCTCTACCGCGCCAAGTCGGGCGGGCGCAACCGGGTGGAGCTGGCGGGGCCGGCCTAACGCTCCGCGTCCCGCCGAGCGCGCCACGCACGTAGCCGCTCCGCGATCGTGCCCTCGAATCCCGCTTCCTTCGGCTCGTAGTAGCGGCGTCCCGCGAGCGCGTCGGGCAGGTTCTCCGCGCCGACGAACGCGTCGTCCGCATCGTGCGCATACACGTAGTCCTCGCCGTAGCCGAGCTCCTTCATGAGCCCGGTCGGCGCGTTCCGCAGATGCATCGGGACCGGGAGCGGCCCATGGCCCACGAGGTCCCCGCTCGCCGCCCCGAGCGCGGCGTAGGCGGCGTTGCTCTTGGGCGCGCAGGCCAGGTAGGTCGCGGCCTGTGCGAGGGGGATGCGGGCCTCGGGCATCCCGATCTTCTCGACGGCGGTATGCGCCGCGACCGCGAGCGGGAGGGCCTGGGGATCGGCGTTGCCCACGTCCTCGGCCGCGAAGATCACGAGGCGGCGCCCCACATAACGCGGGTCCTCGCCGGCTTCGAGCATCCGCGCGAGGTAGTGGATCGCGGCGTCGGGGTCGCTCGCGCGCAGGCTCTTGATCATCGCGGAGACTACGTTGAAGTGTTCCTCGCCGTCGCGGTCATGGCGCAGCGCGATCCGACCGACTGCCTCGCTGACCGTCTCGTCCGACAGCGGCTCCGAGCGGCGCCCGGAGGAGAGGTGGATCGTCGCGCTCGCGTCGAGCATGCCGAGCAGTCTTCGCGCGTCGCCCTGGGACGCGAGGATCAGCGATTTCCGCGCGTCCTCGGACAGGCTGATCTCTGCGCTGCCGAGGCCGAGCTCGGTGTCCTCGAGCGCGCGGTCGAGGACCCGCCCGAGCGCCTCCGCCCCGAGCGCTTCGAGGGGGATCACGCGACAGCGGGAGAGCAGCGGGGCGATCACGCTGAACGAGGGGTTCTCGGTCGTCGCGCCGATCAAAGTCACGGCGCCGGCCTCGACGTGGGGCAGGAGCGCGTCCTGCTGCGCCTTGTTGAGGCGATGGATCTCGTCGATGAAGAGCAGCGTGCGCAGGCGCGTGCGCCGGGCCGCTTCGATCGCCTTGCGGATCTCGGGCACGCCCGCGCTCACCGCCGAGAGCGGAACCAGCTTGGCATCCGACTGCTCGCCGAGGATCCAGGCGAGGGTCGTCTTGCCGCTGCCCGGCGGGCCCCACAGGATGATCGACGACAGCGCGCCCCGCTCGAGCAGCGTGTGCAGCGGTCGCCCGGGCGCGAGCAGATCCTCGTGCCCGACGAGGTCCTCGAGCTTGCGCGGACGCATCCGCTCGGCGAGCGGGGCATGGGGCTCGAGGCGCCGCTCGGTCTTCTCCGGGAAGAGATCGAGGGTGTCGTCCGGGGGCGGCATGGAACGATGCTAGCCCGGGCGCGTCGACCGCGGCGCGCCCTCGACGCCGAAGCGGGGACGCGGGATCATGCGGGGGTCGGGCACGACCCGATGGGGTGGGGATTTCATGATCGAAGTGCTGCGGATCGACAACCTCGCGCTCGTCGAGTCCGTCGAGCTCGAGTTCGGGCCGGGGCTGAACGTGTTGACCGGCGAGACCGGCGCGGGCAAGTCGATCATCCTGAGCGCGCTCGCCTTGCTGACGGGCGGACGCGCCTCGTCCGAGACCCTGCGTAGCGGGGCCGACGAGGGCGCGGTCGAAGCGCTCTTCCGGATGGACGGCCACGAGGACGTCGCGACCGCCCTGGCCGAGCGCGGTCTCGCGGAGGCGACCGAGGAGGTCGAGGGCGAGGCGCCGGAGCTGATCGTGCGGCGCACCCTCCACGCCGGCGGCCGCAGCCGCGCGCGGATCGGCGGGCAGCTCGTGCCGGTCGCCACCCTCGTCGATCTCTTCGGCGGCCAGCTCGAGATCTCGAGCCAGCACGGATCCCAGGCCCTGCGCCACGCGGAGGTGCACGCGGTGGCCCTCGACGCCTACGCGGACAAGACGAGCCTGCGCGAGCTCGTCGCGAAGCAGGTCGCGCGCGTCCAGGCGCTCGACCGCGAGATCGCCGACCTGCGCGCCGCGGAGGAGGAGCGCGCCCGGCGCCTCGACTTCCTGCAGTACCAGCGTCAGGAGCTCGAAGGCGAGGATCTCGACGCGGAGAGCATCGCCGGGCTCGAGTCCGAGCACCGCCGACTGACCCACGCCGAACGCCTGGCCGAGGAGATTGCGACGGTCTGCCGCGCCCTCGATGGCGGCGATGCCGGCGACGGCGACTCCGCGGAGTCGGCGCTCGGGATCGCGTCTCGCGCGCTCGCGTCGGCGACCCGGATGGACCCGTCCCTCGAAGCGCTCGTGACCCAGCTCGAAGGCGTCGAGTCGGAGCTGCGCGACGTCGCGGTGCGCGCGACGGACTATCTGTCGGAGCTCGAGATCGATCCCGCCCGTCTCGCAGACGTCGAGACGCGGATCGGACGACTCGAGGCCCTGCGTCGCAAGTACGGCCGCTCGGTCGACGACATGCTCGCCCACCGCGACGAGGTCGAGCGCGAACTCACGACCCTCGAAGGCGCGGACGATCGGATCCGGGTACTCGAGAAGGAGCGCGCCAAGGCAGTCGATGCGGCGAACGAGGCGTCGGACAAGCTCTCGAAGGCGCGCAAGCGCTCCGGGAAGAAGCTCGCGAAGTCCGTCGAGGGGGAGCTCGGTGATCTCGCGATGGCGGATGCGCGCTTCGTGGTGGACCTCGAAGTCGTCGACGTCGCGAACGGACCGGAGGGATTGCAGACCGGCGCGGGCGGACGCGAACGTCCGCAGTTCCTGTTCTCCGCGAATCCCGGCGAAGCGCCGCGCCCGATCCAGAAGGTCGCTTCGGGCGGTGAGCTGTCGCGGCTCTTCCTCGCGATCAAGAACGCGCTGCGTCGCGCGGATCGCAACATGGTCATCGTCTTCGACGAGGTCGACGCGGGCATCGGCGGCGCCACCGCCGAGCGGGTGGGGCGCGTCCTCGCGGAGCTGTCGTCCGAGCATCAGGTGCTCTGCATCACGCATCTGCCCCAGATCGCCGCCTTCGCAGACCGCCACTTCGTGGTCCGCAAAGAGGCGAAGCGCGGGCGCACCCGGACGCAGGTGGCCGAAGTTCGCGACGATGAGCGGATCGATGAGCTCGCGCGGATGGCGGGCGGCGAGACGGTGACCGACGTCACCCGCGAGCACGCGCGCGCGCTCTTGCAGCGCTGAAGGGCGCGTCGGGGGCGACGTTCGCGACGCCCATCACAGCAAGTGGGGGAAAAATCCTCCAGCTTGCGTTCATTCTCGGGGGTTCTCCGTCCGGAGACCGGGAAAGCACCCGAGGGCCGCGTTTCCAGGTCCCCAGCTCGGTCAAGAACCTTCGCGCCTGCACCGATGAAACGGGTGGAATCCCGGGATTCGTTGCGGCGCGACGAGCCCGGACGAGGCACCTCGAAATGGCGACCGAGCAGATTGAAACGGCAGAGAATCGGCTGCGTCCTCCGAGCGGGGCGACGGCGTTGGTCCTGTCCGGCTTCTACGAAGGGCTCGAAGTCTCCCTCGACCGCGACCGGCTGGTGATCGGGCGCGGGCGCAAGGCGGACCTCGCGCTCGCGGAAGCGACGATCTCCCGGGCGCATGCGGCGATCGGGTTCGATGGCCAGGCGTTCTACGTCGAAGACCTCGGCAGCACCAACGGGACCCTCGTGAACGGGGCTCGCGTCACGAAGCAGCCCCTCAAGACCGACGACGAGATCCAGATGGGCAAGCTGCGCATTGGAGTCAGGCTTCCCAATTAGGGGAGCGAAGGAGCACGGAAAGTCGTGGAGTCCTACACGCTCATCTTCGTTCGCGACCAGCACGCGCGGCCGGTCCAGATCGCGATCCCCAAGGCTCGCGTGAGGCAGGCCGTGATCGGTGTCGTCGTCGCGGCCCTGATCGGCTGCGTCGCGGTCTGGGACTACTGGCGCCTGCGCGCGGACAACGTCGAACTCGCCGACCTGCGAGTCGAGGCTCTGGAGCAGCGCGAGCAGATCGCCGTGTTCCGCACGCGCCTCTCGACGGTCGATGACGAGATCGCCAAGGTCGCCGAGCTCGAGCGTAAGGTCCGCATCATCGCGAATCTGCCCGGCACCGCCGGTGTCGGCGGTGAAGGCGTCGCCGAGCTCGCGCCGCAGGGCGTGCGCGTCGGCCCGCCGGCCGGCGTCCCCGTCGACCAGACCCCGCCGCCGGACGGCATGCAGGGGCAGGGCGGCGGTCAGCCCTTCCCGGAGATCGGCGTGGACGTTTCGGGAATCGAAGTTCTCGATGTCCTCGGAGATCAGGCCCTCGCCCTCGCGGACGCTTCCGGCGATCGCGTGACCTCCCTCGAGACCCTGCTCGATCAGCTCGACGACAAGCGTCAGCGCCTGGTGTCGATGCCGTCGATCTGGCCCGCGAAGGGTTGGCTCACGTCCCGCTTCGGTCCGCGCGTCTCGCCGTTCACCGGCCGTCGCCAGGTACACGCCGGGATCGACATCGCCGCCGCGAGCGGCACGTCGATCTACGCACCGGCGCGCGGGCGGGTCAGCTTCGTCGGTCGCAAGGGACCGCTCGGCAAGGCCGTCGTGCTCGACCATGGCTTCGGTGTGAAGACCGTCTACGGCCACACGAAGGAGATCCACGTCTCCACCGGCGAGACCGTCGAGCGTGGCCAGGAGATCGCTGCGATCGGGACCACCGGTCGCAGCACCGGCCCGCACCTCCACTACGTCGTCGAGGTGGCCGGCAAAGCCGTCGACCCCCTCGATTACATCTTCGATTGATTCGCGCGAAGCGCGGATCGATCGAAGAGGATGATCTGACTTTCTACCGGTTGGCGCTGCGCGCCTCTCGACCGCGCCTTCGGCGGCGCGGTCTTGCGCTGAGGGCTCGGGGGGGGCGGCGCGGAGCCGGGAATCTCTCGTTTCATTGCCGGTTGGAAGGGGCTCTCCTAACCTCCGGCGTTCATTTCGAACCACCCCCCAAGCGCCCCGGTCGTCGTTCACGGCCGCCACTCTGCCTGCGGAGCGGACGGTGGGATGGACCGCTGCGGTGCCATG
Source organism: uncultured Spirochaetaceae bacterium (assembly GCA_964488255.1). Classification (GTDB taxonomy): domain Bacteria; phylum Myxococcota_A; class UBA9160; order UBA9160; family UBA4427; genus UBA4427. The sequence goes on from CAZAUR010000042.1 coordinate 11,781, forward strand.
ACCGGGTGGTGGGAGCCCGAACGGGTCGATGCAACGAGTCCTCAGCAAGATCTTCGGCACGAGCAACGATCGCGCGGTCAAGCGGCTGCTGCCGCTCGTCGAGCGCGTCAACGTCCTGGAAGGCGAGCAGGCGAGGCTGTCCGACGCCGACCTGCGCGGGCTGACGAACCGCTATCGCGAGCGCCTCGCCCAGGGTGAGCCCCTCGACGACCTCCTGCCGGAGGCCTTCGCGACCGTCCGCGAGGCGGCCAAGCGCACCCTCGGCCAGCGCCACTACGACGTGCAGGTGATCGGCGGGATCATGCTCCACCAGGGGCGGATCGCCGAGATGAAGACCGGCGAGGGCAAGACCCTCGTCGCGACCCTGCCGTCGTACCTGAACGGGCTCACCGGCCGCGGCGTGCACGTCGTCACGGTCAACGACTTTCTTGCGACACGCGACGCCGAATGGATGGGGCAGGTCCACAGCTTCCTGGGGCTCGACGTCGCGTCGATCGTGCACGGTCAGAACGATGCACAGAAGAAGGCCGCCTACGGCGCCGACGTCACGTACTGCACGAACAACGAGCTCGGCTTCGACTATCTCCGCGACAACATGAAGTTTCACGCAGACTCGTGCGTCCAGCGCGACCTGCACTTCGCGATCGTCGACGAGGTCGATTCGATCCTGATCGACGAGGCGCGGACGCCGTTGATCATCTCGGGCCCCTCCGAGCAGAACACGCAGATCTACACGATCGCCAATCGCCTGATCCCGTCCCTGCAGATGGGCACGGCTGCCGAGCCCGCGAAGGGGATCGAGGAGACCGGCGATTTCTGGATCGACGAGAAGGCCCACAGCGCGACCTTCACCGACGACGGCATGGCCAAGGTCGAGCAGATGCTGCGGGTCGACAATCTCTACGACCCGCAGATGCTGCCGGTGCTGCACGCCATGCAGCAGGCGCTGATGGCGCACAGCTTGAAGCGCGTCGACGTCGACTACGTCGTGCGCGCCGGGGACGACGGCACGAAGGAAGTCGTGATCGTCGACGAGCACACGGGTCGGCTGATGCCGGGACGCCGCTGGGCGGATGGTCTCCACCAGGCGGTCGAGGCCAAGGAAGGCATCCAGGTCCGGAGCGAGAGCCAGACCTTCGCGAGCATCACGTTCCAGAACTACTTCCGCATGTACGAGAAGCTCGCGGGCATGACCGGCACCGCGGACACCGAGGCCGAAGAGTTCGCCAAGATCTACAACCTCGACGTGTCGCTGATCCCGACCAATCGGCCGCTGCTCCGCAACGACGAGGCCGACGTCGTCTTCAAGACGAAGAAGGAGAAGTTCGACGCGGTCGCCGAGGAGCTTCAGGCACGGCACGACTCGGGACAGCCCGTCCTGGTCGGCACGATCTCGATCGAGACGAGCGAGATGTTGTCGAAGAAGCTCAAGCGCTCGGGCCTCAAGCACACGGTCCTGAACGCGAAGCAGCACGAGAAGGAGGCCGAGATCGTCGCCCAGGCCGGACGCAAGGGCGCGATCACGATCTCGACGAACATGGCTGGCCGCGGCACGGACATCCTGCTCGGCGGCAATCCCGAGGTGATGGCCCTCGAGAAGTGCCAGAACGACAAGGAACACCCCGACTTCGAGGCGACCCTCGCGAAGTTCGAGGCACAGTGCGCCGAGGAACGACAGGAAGTCCTCGACGCCGGTGGCCTCCACATTCTCGGTACCGAACGACACGAGTCGCGTCGGATCGACAACCAGCTGCGCGGCCGCGCCGGGCGCCAGGGAGATCCGGGCTCGTCCCAGTTCTTCCTCTCCCTCGAGGACGACCTGCTTCGGATCTTCGAAGCGGATCGCGTCAAACAGTGGTGGGATCGGGTCGGCGTCGAAGAGGGCGAGGCGATCGAGAATCGCATGCTCACGCGGGTGATCGAGAACGCCCAGAAGAAGGTCGAGGGTCGGAACTTCGACATTCGCAAGCATCTCCTCGACTACGACAACGTGATGAACAAGCAGCGCCAGGCCTTCTACGCCCGGCGTCTGACGGCGATGACCTCCGACGAGAAGTCGATCGACGAGGAAGTCCAGGCGTGCCTAGAGGGCTTCGTCGTGGATCTGCTCGGTCGGATCTGGCCCCAGCGCGGCGACCCCGAGGATGACCAGTACGTCGAGATGGCCCACGCCCTCGAGGCGCAGTTCGGCGTGGCGTTCTCGATCGAGGAGCCTCCGTTCAGGACCGCGGACGGGAAGCGCCATCCCGAGAGCGACGCCCTCGGCCATGCGATCCTCGCGCGCCTCAACGAAGTGATCGACGAGAAGCGCGAAGAGGGGCGGGTGCTCGCCGACGAGACCTACGCGGATCTCGAGGGCTACCCGACCTTCCAACAGATCATGCGCGACCTGCAGCTGCAGATCCTCGATCAGCAATGGAAGGCCCATCTCCACACGATGGATTCCCTGCGTGGCGGCATCAACATGCGCGCCTACGCCCAGCGCGACCCGAAGCTCGAGTACCAGCGGGAGGGCTTCGCGCTCTTCGGCGAGATGGAGCAGCGGATCGACGACACCCTCGCCGAGTACGCGATGAAGTTCAGCTTCCCGCGACCGGACATCGGCCCGAAGGCGACCCAACGCCGGGTCGACGGCAATCAGCAGCCCGAAGCGCCTCGACCGCAGAGTCAGGGCGGGGCACCGCCGCCCGGCGCGGCCGCCGCAGGGGGCGGGGGAATGGCCGCCGGCGAGCAGGTTCCCAAGGTGGGGCGCAACCAGCCCTGTCCCTGCGGCAGCGGCAAGAAATACAAGAAGTGCCACGGCAGCTAGCCGGCCTCGCTGGAGCTCATCCTTCATGAAGGTTCGACGCGAAGCGCTGCCGGTCCCCGGCTTTCGCGCGGCCGGGGTGCACGCGGGCATCAAGGATCGCGACCCCGATCTCGCCCTGATCGTCTCGGACACGCTCGCTTCCGCGGCCGCCGTCTTCACGCAGTCGACCGTCGTCGGCGCGCCGGTCGAGGTCTCGCGGGCGCACGTGAAGAGCGGGCGCGCGCGCGGCGTCGTCGTGAACAGCGGCTGCTCGAACGTCGCGATGGGGGCGCGGGGGGTGCGCGACGCGCGGACGATGTGCGGGCTCGCGGCGAAGGCGATCGATTGTGCATCGGACGAGATGCTCGTCGCGTCGACGGGGGTGATCGGCGATCCGCTGCCCATGGATGCGATCCGCGCGGGCGTTCCGCGCGCGGCGGACGCACTCGCCGCAGACGGCTGGGCCGAGGCGGCGGAAGCGATCCGCACGACCGACACCCACGCCAAGGTCGCTTCGACGCGACTCCGCCTGGGCGGCAAGATGATCACGCTCCAGGGCATCGCCAAGGGCTCAGGCATGATCGAGCCGAACATGGCGACGATGCTCTCGTTCCTCGCGACCGATGCGAAGATCGCGCCGAAGACCCTGCAGGCGATGCTTTGGCGCATCGCCGATCGGACCTACAACTGTCTGTCGATCGATGCCGAGGGCTCGACGAGCGACACGGTCGTGCTCCTCGCGAACGGGGCCGCCGGCGGAGCAGCCCTTCGCGGGGACGACGCCGCGAAGTTCGAACACGCGCTCGGGGCGGTCTGCGAGGACCTCGTGCGACAGCTCGCCCGCGACGGAGAGGGCGCGACGAAGCTCGTCGTGGTCGAGGTCGAAGGGGCGAAGACCGCGGACCAGGCGTGGCGCGCCGCCCGCCGGGTCGGCAACTCGCTGCTGGTCAAGACGGCGGTCTTCGGGGGCGACCCGAACTGGGGACGGATCATGCAGGCCCTCGGACACGGTCAGATCGCGTGGCATCCCGAGAACGCCCGCGTGAAGCTCGGCGGCGTGACGGTCTTCGCGAAGGGGCGGTCGGCGGGACCCGCGGCGCGGGGGCGCGCCGAGAAGGCTCACGAAGGCGACGAGCTCACGATCCAGGTCGATCTCGGGATCGGGAAATACGCCTCACGTCTCTTCACGTGCGATCTCACGTACGACTACGTGAAGATCAACGCCGAGTACACGACCTAGCAGCGCGCTTCGCGCCTACTGACCGAAGCAGTAGAGGCGGAGGAACCCGCTGCACACGATGGTGTTGGTGTTCGTCCAGTCGCTCGTCGTCTGCGTCGGATTACCGCTCATGCCCGTGCCGCCGAGCGCGGTCCATTCGATGCAGGTCTCCGAGGTGGTGGGCGCGGCGGTTCCGTCTGCGAGGGTGCCGGTCCAGACGGAGCCGTTCGTGATGGTCGTGAGGCCGTCCGCGGTGAGATTGATCGGATTCTGGATCGAGCCGTCCGTGAGATCCGCCCAGTCGTTCGCGATGATCGTTCCGTCGGGCAGGACGTAGGGGCTGAAAGTCGGATTGAAGGTCGTCGCCGGGGAGCTCGTCGTCGGGGAGGCGAGCGATTCACTGATCCAGGCCTTGTAGGTCCCGGGCAGGCCGGCCGCGTCGGCGTCCGCCTGGCAGAGGGCATCGGCGCTCGCGACGGAACCCATCGAGCCTGGGCGCCAGTCCTCGGTGATAAATACGAAGGCGGACTGGCCTGCCGCGAGCGTGTAGGTACTGGAGTCCGACCTTCCGTTCGGATGATCGACGGTCAGGGGGTAGGTGCCTGCGGGCTCGGAGGCGAGGGTGAGGCTCAAGCTGGTCGGGGTGACGGTGTCGGGCACGATGACTTGCGTGCCGAAACCGACGGTCACACCCGCGCAAAACCCGGAGCCGATGATCGTGAGGGCGTTTGCCTGGTCGGCGAAACCGACGACCGGGATTCGTTGCCCGATCGACGGCGTCTCGCCATCCGTGATCGTGACCGCCGGGGAAGCGTCGGACTCACCGTTCGCGAGGATCCCTACGACGGGTTGTGAAGTCGCAGCCGTCGGTGCCGTGACGTCGACCGTGAACGACGCCGCCGTGATCGCGTACGGCGACGGCGTCTCGGCTCCGAATGTGGCGGATGCGACGGTATCGAGGCCGGTGCCCGTCACGGTGAGCGTGGATTGACAATAGGCTTCGATCGAGTTCGGCGAGACGCCGCTCGCGATGGGCGTCTTCAGATTGATCGAAGTTCCGTTGATGAGCTCCTGCGCGTCGGTCACGCCGTCGTCGTCGTTGTCGGTATCGATGAAGTTGGCGACGCCGTCCCCGTCGGTGTCGATCACGCCCTCGTCGGGATGGAAATTCGGCGGGTCCATCCCGTCGAAGGGGAACGTCGCCATGATTTCGCTCGCGAAGGTCGCGGGCATCGACCCCACCTGGCCACTGACGAGCGCGTAGGGCACGGACAGCAGCTGCTGGCGGGGCGCAAGGGTCTCGGCGTCCACCGTGATCTCGAGGAACGCGGCGCCCGCGCCTAGCAGGTCGGCGGTCAACGGGACCGTCGATCCGAGTTCCACCGAGTACAGGCCATCCACGACCATCACGCCCACGTGAGTCTCGCTCCAGAGCGAAGTGCCGCCGACGATCGCGTCGAAGAGCTCGAAGTCGAGATCGACGGTCCCCGTGACCTCGATGCCGCCGGCGTCCAGCAGCAGGCCCTGGAAAGGGATCGAGGGGGGCGCCTGTGCGCTGACTGGGCTCGCGAGCCAAACGCCTGCGATGAGGCACAAGAGCAAGCGCCCGAGTCGGCGGACGGAGCCACGTCGAGAGTTCATCGTCACCTACCGACCTCCGCGCCCCGCGTTTCGGGTTTGCGGGCCCAGAGCGTCCACGAGGCGAGGCCCGTGAGGAGCAGGATCAGGAGCGGAAGTCGGCTCGGCGGAAGCGACGGGACCGCCGAGGGCGTCGGCCGCGAAGCCGGATCCGTCGGATCCGTGCCTGCGTTCAGCTCGACCCCGTCGTCGAAGCCGTCGCCATCGCTGTCGGGGTCGACCGCCGACGTCCCCGTGTTCGTGGCGCTCACGAAGAACCCGGTGCCGGTCTCGTAGATGTCGTCGATCCCGTCTCCGTCGTCATCGGGGTCGAGGAAGTAGGGGATCAAGTCGCCATCGAGGTCGAGGGCCGTGAACGGCGCGGCGACCGAGGCCCAGAAGCCGGTGAAGAGCGACACGAGCCCCGAGCCGCCGCCGACGGGCCGGGCGACCGGCGTGCCGCCGATCGTGACATGGCTGTCGCTGTATACCCGGGCGCCCGCGGTGCTCGACAGCGCGCCACTTCCGGCTGCGATCGCGGTCGCGGTGCCTCCCTGCCGGTGGATGTGGCTCGGGCTCGTCAGCTCGGTCGCGCCCGCCGTCATCGAAGCCAGGAGCGCGGTCACGCAGCCAACGCCGATCCATCGCGGGCGCGATCGGGGTCGTTCATCGGAAGAAGCCATCGCCGCAGCCTATCACGGATCGGTGTTTCCCATCCGATTTCAGCCACTTGGCGTCTGTCTGGGCCGCGCGACGCGGTCTGCCGGGACTCGATTTCTGCGGCCGAGTTGCCGATGGAGGGGTCATCGGCCGGAAACACCTGCGAACACGGGTGGTTCCGACCGGGGTGTCTGCTAACTGCCGGGCGCCGTCGTCGGCACCCGGATGAATTCGTCTCGTGCCCGTAGGCTCAAGGAGAAGGCGGGAGTATCGGTCTCCGTGGCGGCCCGTGGTTCACCGTCGGTGCCTACCGCGCTACTTCCTGGCCACTAGCCGCGAGTGCTGCGCCGATCACGCTCGCGGCTTCGCGTTCACGACCCGGGATGTGGTGCGTGTACACCTGCAGCGTGATCGCGCTGTTCGCATGACCAAGAAGCCGCGATGTGGTCGCCACGTCGATTCCGTAAGGCGCCCCCGGTTTTCCTGGACACATATTCGAGGAGAGTATGATGTCTCAG
>CAZAUR010000043.1:0-17495 GCA_964488255.1 uncultured Spirochaetaceae bacterium
AAGGAGTCGACGGTAGCGGCCTTCTTTCTGGGCCATGCCTCATAGGATCTAACGGGCGGGCTTGAACTCGACGCGTCGGTTCATCCGCCGCGCGAAGGGGGTGCCCTCGGTCATGAGCGGTGCATTCTCGCCGTGCGCCTCGATCTCGAGCCGCTCCTCGTCGACCCCGCCCTGTTCGACCAGATAGCGTCGCACGGCTTCCGCACGGTCACGCGAGAGCCGGAGGTTGTGGTCGTCGGGGCCGGTTTCGTCGGTGTGACCGGAGATCACGAACCGGGTGTCCAGGAGCTTCGGGTCACCGAGCGCGTCCGCGAACTCGTCGACGTTCCGGCGGGCCGCGTCGTCGAGCTCGGCGCTGTCGGTCGCGAACTGGATCTGGAGATCGAGCTTCGGCGGGCGGATCGAACGCGTGCGCTCGCCGAAGAAGCCGACGATGTCGGCCGATCGGTAGAGCACCTCGCCGCGGCCATCGATGCGCTGAGCGACGTGGGCGACGGCGACTTCCTGGTGCGGGCGCGCGTCGAGGGTTTCGCGAAGGCGCCGCACGAGGCGGGCTCCGTCCTGCGGCTCGAAGGCGACGACGACGTCGCCGCTCGAGATCCCGAGCTGACTCCGTTCGACCGGCGTGCGGGTCACGACCGCGAAGACGAGGTCCCGCCCGACCGGGGGCTGCACCTCGAGCTCGAAGCCATCCGATTCGTTCGGGAGATCGACGTCGCGATCCGCGCCGATCCGACCGTCCTGCGCGTTCCGACGCGGGTAGAGCAGCGTCGTCGCGCCGTGGGTGTCGACGTGGAGCGCGGTCAGGTAGCCCGCGCTCGCCGATCCGAAGCGGTAGACGATCTCGTCCCCGATCCGCACGGCTTCCTCGGCCTTCCCGTCGGCGCGCAGGATCCGGATCGAGACGTCCTGCCCCGGCCACGCGGTCTCGAGGGCTTCGAGGGCCGCGACGGTCGCCTGGCGCGGAGAGTCCGCACTCGCGATCGCGGCGAAGGTCGTCGTCGCGAAGAGCGCGAAGAGGGCGAGCGCCGCCGGGCGACGCAGGAGGGAGGTCGGTCGGGTTCGATTCGTCATGACAACTTCCGAAGGCGGACCGCCCCGCGCACGCGGGCGAGGCAGGCCAATCGATATCGCGTCGGATCCGGAGCGACCTGCTCCGTGATCTGGATCGTCTTCATTTCACCGCTCGCGGGATCCGGCGGGTCCAACATCGCGGCCCCCTCGACGATCCCGACGACGCAGACGCCACAGCCGCCGTCGCCACATTCCCAGTCGAGCGGTCCACCGGGATCGACTCCGGCGGCGCGGACCGCCTCGAGGACCGTCCAACCCGGCTGGGCCTCGAACGTGACCGGTCCCGCCTCCCCTTCGAGCACCACCGCGATCCCGTCCGCGTCGGACGTGGGCTCCGACGCGGGCTCTTCCGTGGGCAATGCCGAGAGCATCGTCGCCTCCTCGTCGATCGGAGGCGCCGAGATCACGGTCGCTTCTTCTGCAGGCGGAGCCGAGCGCATCGTCGCTTCTTCCGGATTCTCCACGCCAGGCACCGTTTCGTCCTGACGCGCGAGCGCACGGAGCCGGGCCCCGAGACCGAGGCGAGTCGGCGCTTCCTGGATCGGTGCCTCTCGCGTCGGCGGAGGTTCCGCCGGCGGCAACGGAGGTTCTTGTTGTGCCAGCGGGGGTTCGTTGGCCAGGATCGGCGGCGTCTGCTCGGAATTCGCAGGCGCCGTCGCGGTCGGGTCTTCGAAGACCGGCTCGGGCTCCGGGGCCGACAACACCCGGAAGCGCTGACTTCCAGCGCGGAACTCGTCGCCCTCTGCCAGCTCGGCGCGCCCGGTGATCCGCAAGAAGCTTCCGTTCCGCGCGCCCCGGTCGTAGACGCGCAAGCCGTGGGTCTCCGGCACGACCTGCGCGTGCCGACGCGACAGCTGACCGTCTTCGGCGTCGAGGACGATCGCCGAGTCCCTTCCAATCATCGCGCCCTCTGCCGGGATCGCGTGGCGCCCACGCCAACCCCCGTCGGAGCCATGGTGGGCCAGCCGCCAGCCGTCCGCCGCGGACTCGACGACCAGGATCTGTGCCCCGAGCCAGAGCTGGTCGCCCTCGCCGATGAGTCGTCCATCCGGCCCGACGAGACGCATCCACACGCCGCTCCCGTCGCCCTGGTCTTCGACCACGATCCCGTCGCCTTCGACCGACACGACCGCGTGCCGGTCCGCCAGGGCCAAGTCGTCCGGGAACTCGACGTCGACGCCGCGACGGCCGATTTCGCAGCGCGTGTCGAAGTCGTGCTCGCGCACGACCGACCCGTCCGGGCGGATCAGCGCGAGTCGGGCCCGTCCGTCGAGCACGATCGTCATCCGACGAACCACGCCCAGGCGATCAGCCCGAGTCCAGCACTCGCGATCAGGCCAATGATCCACCAGGAGAGGGCCCCGCCCTTCCGTCCCGTCGTCTCGCCGAATCCCTCTGCTTCGGTCGCCGCCGCCATGTCGTCGCGACCGAGTCCCTCGGTCACGCAACGCAGGTGATCCCCGCCGAACACCAGGTTCATCCCGACCTCGAGCACCACCGGTTCGTCGGTGTCGTGCCCGTCGATGGCGACCTGCCGACCCGGCTCTGGCGTGAGCACCCAGTCGCCGGCCTCGTTGCCGGCGATCTCGGCGTGCTCGCGACTCGCCGACGCGGTGTAGAGACGCAGGTCGTTGTGCTCGGCGCGGCCGATCCGAACGCGCCAATGTGCCGCATCGAGCCGCAGTCGCTCGCCCCGTCCGAGCGAAGGCTCGATCCGCTCGAGCAACATCGGGTGCAGCGACGCGCTCGGCGCGATCGCGGTTCGCGACGTCGTCGGCGCCTCGTTCACGGCGACGTCGACGGGCTCGGGCTCGGGCTCGGGCTCGGGCTCGGGCTCGGGAGGAACCTCCTCGACCGGGGCCACGCGCGTCGCGTCGTCCTCTGCCGGCGCTTCGATCGGCGCCGATTCGAGACGCGCCGGAGGCGCGAGGGGCCCGGAGAAGGTCGTGTCCTCCGAGTCCCGCGCGTCGCGCCCCTCTTCTCCGTCGCCGTCGGACAACGATCCGCCCCCTGCTGCGAAGCCCTGACAGCAGTCGAGCGGCAACGGGTGCGCGCTCCATCTGCGGTGGGCAGGCAGAGGTTAATTCAGCGGCGAGACGAAGCCATTCGAAGCACCGGCTTCGTCAAGGCACTGCGGAGAACGGTCGATCGGGCACGGGAACGATCATGAGTGGACGCCCCCGGAAAAGACCCCTTCGGTCGAAGTCGACGCACACCCGCAAGCGCGCCGCGCGATCCGGCCGGACCAGCTCGCGCAAGCCGCGAGCCGCCTATCCACGTATCGCCGGCATCGATGGACGGCATCCCCTCGCCCGCACCGCCCCGAGCGCGATCGTCCCCTACCCCGCCCGTCGCCGCCGGGACAGCGAGGTCGTCTACTTCAATTTCGCGCTCGCGCGCGAGATCGGGCTCCTGCCGGCGGCTCACGCGGATCGGCTGACCGCCGGGCTGCGCGATGCGCTGCTCGACACGTTCAGCCTGCAGATCGTGAACGAGTGGGACGAAGCACACGGACGCCTTCCGAGCGCGGCGGACCGGCGCCCCCATCCGTACATGGCCACGCGCTACCTGCAGCTGCAGCATCCGGACAAGCGCGGTCTCAACTCCGGCGACGGCCGCAGCATCTGGAACGGCATGCTCCGGGGACGAGCGGGGGCCTGGGACGTGTCGAGCTGCGGGACCGGCGTGACGCGCCTGTGCCCGGCGACGTCTGAGCTCGGCGAGTTCTTCCAGACCGGCAACGTCCTGACGGATTACGGCTGCGGCACCGCCCACGTGGACGAGGGACTCGGCGCGGCGCTGATGAGCGAGGCCTTCCACCGCAACGGACTCCGGACCGAGCGCGTGCTCGCGGTGCTCTCTCTGCCCTCGGGCTTCGCGATCAACGTCCGCGTCGCTCCGAACCTGCTGCGGCCGTCGCATTTCTTCGGCCTGCTGCGGCGACGCGAAGACGAAGACCTCCGCCGTCTCGTCGCCTACTACGCGGAGCGCGAGATCCGCGACGGTCGCTGGCCGAAGCTCCGTTCGTTCCCGTCCCGGGTGCGGCACCTCGCCAACCGCGTCGCGATCGACTTCGCGCGCGCGGTCGCGACCTTCGAGAGCGAGTACGTCTTTTGTTGGCTCGACTGGGACGGCGACAACATCCTGACCGACGGCAGCATCATCGACTACGGCTCCGTCCGGCAGTTCGGCCTCTACCACCGCTCCTATCGCTTCCAGGACACGGACCGGATGTCGACGTCGATCCCGGAACAGCGCCGCAAGGCGCGTCAGATCGTGCAGCGCTTCGTGCAGATCCGCGAGCTGGTCACGACCGGTGAGCTGCCCTCCCTCGCTTCGCTCGCGGACGATGCGACCCTCGAGCGATTCGACGTCGAGTACGAAGCGGAGCGCCGTCGCCTCTTCCTGCGACAGGTCGGACTCGAGTTCCGGGACGCCCGGGCCTTCGAACGCTCGCGCCCGGAAGCGCTCGAACGCTTGCTCGCGCTTCACAATCGATTCGAGCGGAGCCGCTCGTCCCGGGGTGAGCACGCGGTTCCCGACGGCCTGTCGTGGAACGCGATCTACTGCATGCGCGACGTGTTGCGGGAGCTGCCCGACGCCCTCGCTGCGCGACGCGACGAGGCCGATCCGCGCCTCTCGCCGGACGAGTTCTACACGATCGCGCTGTCGGACTACGCCTCTCGCGCAGACCGTCGATCGACGGATCACCGACGGCGGCTCGCGCGCCAATATCAGCAGGCCTACCTCGATCTCGTCGACGTGCTCGCCAAGCGCCAGCGCCGCTCGCGGCAATGCACGCTCGAACGCCTCGCGCCCCGCGCCCGCGAACGGAACCCCTGGGCCCGCATGACCGGCGACGGTCTCACCCATGCGACGCGACGCCTCAGCGTGAATCGCCGGCGCCTGAAGCCCGAGGAGTCGCATCGCCTGGTCCAGGCCTTCGCGGACTTCCAGGAGCGCGACGACGCCCGAAAGCCGAATCTCGCCGGCGAGCGCCCCCTCGTACAGCGCTTGCTGCGCGATCTCATCGCGCTGACCCACGACTTCCGTGAGAGCCTCTAGCGCACTCCCCGGGGCGACCTCCCCCCGTTTCGTGCTGCCATCGGTCGTCGCGCCGAACAAAAACACGAAAACGAGGCGAAATTTTCTGTGACTGTGACCACCATCACGGAAGCGAATGCGCGTCCGACGGATAAATGGGCCAGCCCCGAAGCGCGCTCGGTTCCCCGAAACCCGCCCCGAGCCGCCCCAGTGAGGTCGCCGTGGACGAGATCAGCATCACCATCGCCTTTGCCCTGCTCGGGCTGACCTGGCTCACGCTTCGCGGCATGGATGGGCGCGAGGGTCGGCGACACCGCCGCTAGGCCTCGTCACGGTGCCATCGCCCGACGCTCCATCGCGCGGGGCGCATGCGTCTCACTCCCCTTCACTTCTCCTTCACTTTCCCCTTCGCAGTCCAGCGCTTTCCCGCGCGCGCCCGCGGCGCGTTGCCTATGGTTGCGCCGCCCCCGCCTCGCCCCGGTCGTCGGACGCCGCTCCCCTCCCCGCGAGCGTGACGACCGGAGAGCACGCGCCTCGCGCCGCGCGCGTCCAACGAATCGATCGACATGAACGAACCGCTCCACAGGATGCTGACGCCGCGATTGCAGCGTTGGCTCCGCATGATCGCCGACCACTCGAACGGCGTCGCGACGACCTGCGTCGTGCTGACCCTCGTCGCCCTCGTCTACACGTTCTTCTTCCTGGGCATCAACGCCGACAACCTGAGCCTGGTGTCGAAGAGCCTCGAGTCGCGCCAGAACCACGCGGCCTTCGCGGCGCTCTTCCCGAACCTCGAAGAGGCGATGCTCGTCGTGGTCGACGGCGAGACGCCCGCGCTCGCCCGAGAGGCGACCGACGCGCTGGCCGCCGAGCTCGAGGCGATGGGCGACACCTTCCGGGACGTCTACGTCCCGGGCGGCGGATCCTTCTTCGAAGAACACGCCCTGCTCTACCGGACGGCCGACGAGCTCGACGAGTTCGCCGACCAGCTCGCCACCCTGCAGCCGGTCATGGCGAGCCTCGAGAGCGATCCGAGCCTCGTCCAGCTGGCCGACCTCGTGCGGCTCGGCTTCGACTCCCGCGACGACGCCGAGCTCGAGGGTGGCCAGTGGACGGCGCTCCTCGACGATGTCGGCGACGCGACGGTCACGGTCTACTCAGAGTCGCCCGCCCGCATCTCCTGGGAGTCGATGCTCCTGGCGGGATCGGATCTCGAGATCCCGACGCGCCGGGTGATCGTCGTCGACCCCTACCTCGAATTCGAGCGGATCCTGGTCGCGAGTTCGACCCTTGACGCGATCGACGAAGCGAAACGAAACGCCGGACTCGATGCGATGCCCGGTGTCCGCGTCCGCGTGACCGGCAACCCCGCCCTCAATCACGAAGAGATGATCGGCCTCGCCTGGGACATCGGCGGTGCCGGCGTCTTCTGCTTCGCGCTCGTCGCGGTCATCCTCTACTTCGCGTTCCGATCCTGGCGGCTCGTGATCGCATCGCTCGGCACGCTGTTGATCGGGCTCGTCTGGACCGGCGCCTTCGCCGCCCTCACGATCGGCGAGCTCAACCTGATCTCGATCGCCTTCGCGATCCTCTTCATCGGCCTCGGCGTCGATTTCGCGATCCACTTCGGCATGGCGTTCGCGGACGAACGCCGCGAAGGCGGCCTGCCCAATGCCGACGCCCTGGCCGCCGCCATCGACACGATCGGCGCCTCTCTCGTGCTATGCGGTTTCACCACCGCCATCGGGTTTCTCGTCTTCCTGCCAACCGAATACCGTGGCGTCGCCGAGCTCGGCGCGATCGCCGGCGCCGGTATGTTCATCATCCTCTTCCTGACACTCACGCTCTTCCCGGCGCTCCTGCTCGGATGGCTGCGCATCCCCGACGACGTCGTGGTGCCGGCACCCTCGCGCCTCGACCAGGGCCTCGCCCTCCGCCTGGCGCGCACGCCCCGCCTCATCTGCGGAACGGCGGTACTGATCGGGCTCGGCTCCGTGCCTGCGCTCTTCTCGCTGCGCTTCGACGCCCACGTGATCGAGATGCGGGATCCCGACACGCCATCGGTCCAGGCGTTCCGGGAGCTCCTCTCGGACGGCAACATGTCGCCCTGGTACGTGAACGTGCTGGCGCCAAGCCCTGGGGAGGCCGATCGAGTCGCGGATGCGCTCGACGCGCTTCCAGAGGTCGGCCACACGATTCGGCTCACGAGCTACGTGCCGGAGGGCCAGGACGAGAAGATCGAGATCCTCGCGGACGTAGCGTTCCTGATGGAGGCGCCCCCCGTCGCAGAAGCGCCGCCGTCGTACTCGGCGCAGGAACAGACCGAAGCGCTCCGCACGCTGCACGGCGTGCTCCGCGACGCCGAGCGCCCGGCCGACGACGGCGAGCTCGCCGGGAGTCTCGACGCGCTCCAGGCGCGCCTCGGAACCTTCCTCGACCGAATCGAGGCCGACCCGGATCCGAGCCTCGTCCTCACAGAGCTCCGCGAGGTCCTGCTTGCCCGCTTTCCGCAGGAGATCGCACGCTTCCGGCGCTTCCTCGACGTCGGCGAAGTCGCCCTCGAGGATCTGCCGCCGGAGCTGACGCGGCGCTTGCGCGCACCGGACGGCACGCTGCGGATCCAGGTCTATCCGGAGCAGGAGCTCCAGGACTTCGACACGCTCAAGCAGTTCGTGACCAGCGTGCTCGGGGTCGCACCGAAGGCCGCGGGGATCGCGATCAACCTCGTCGACTTCGGCGAAGCGACCGCGCGCTCCTTCCGTCAGGCGCTGCTGTCGGCCGCGATCGCGATCTCGACGCTGCTCTTCCTGCTCTGGCGTCGCCCCGCGGACGTGGGTCTCGTGCTGGCGCCCCTCACCCTCGGATCGATCCTGACCTGCGCCTCGATGGTCGTGATCGACATGAGCTTCAACTTCGCGAACGTGCTGGTGCTGCCGCTGCTCTTCGGGATCGGCGTCGACTCCGGCATCCACCTCGTCCACCGCGCGCGCCATGTTACGTCGACGACCTCGAACGTGTCCCTCCTCGAGAGCGCGACGGCCGGGGCCGTCTTCTACAGCGCGATGACGACGACCCTCTCGTTCGGGACCCTCGCGCTCTCGGGACACGAAGGCATGCGTACGCTCGGCGTGATGCTCACGATCGGGATGTTCTGGACCGTCGTCGCGAACCTGATCTTCCTGCCGGCGCTGCTCGTCGTGACGGGCGTGTCGCCACCGATTGCGGGGTCGATCGCAGCCCCGACCGAGGAAGCCTGAACCCGGATCGACCTAATCCGCTTCGATGTCCAGCCGGACCTTGATCGGATTCATTCCGACGATGCGAAGCTCCGGCGGATGCTCGACCTGGTTCGCTTCGACGGAGAAGGTGCGACGGCCCTGATCGACGAGGTCCCCATCGACGCGCACGGCGAACTCGTCTTCCGGCGCCATCACGAAATCGCGCCGCCGCCCCTCGAACTCGACGTCCACCTGCGCCGGCTCGACCGCGGCCACACGATACCCGTCCGGGACGTTGTCGATCACGACCGGCACCGAGCGCGACGTGCGATCGACCGCCGCGCCCGGCCCGGTCAACAGCCAGAGGCTCGAGGCGAGCGCCGTCGCGACCACGCCCTCGCGCCAGCGTCTGCGGGCGAGATCGATGCGCGAGCGGAACCAGGGCTCGCGCCTTCGCTTCGCGGTGCGCTCGAGGAACTTCTCGACGAGGGCGCGGAGCTCGGCGCCGTCGTCGACGCGCGTGAGCCGCCCTCGCCACGCGACGGACACCTCGCCGCGCTCCTCGGAAACGACGATGCAGCATGCGTCGCTCCGCTCGGCGAGCCCGAGTGCCGCGGCGTGGCGGGTGCCGCCGGCACCGATCGCCGCGAACTCGGTGGAGAGCGGGAGATGAACACCGAAGCGTGTCACCTGGCCGCCGCGGATCACGATCGCGCCGTCGTGTCCCGGCGTCTTGGTGTCGAGGAGGCTGCGCAGGAGCGGCTCGCTCTCGCGTCCGCCGAGGTGCTGCCCCCCGTCCAGGAAGCGATCGATCGGCTCACGCCCCGGCAACACGAAGAGCAGACCCGTGCGTTCGTCCGCGAGCGAGAAGCAGAGCGCGCCGAGCGCGTCGAGCACGTCGGACGAAGGCCTCGGCGTCGCGTTGCGCACGACCCAGAGCGTCAGGCCCTCGAAGAAGCGCCGGAGGTCGTCCTGGAAGACGACCACGAGGACGAGGGCGGCGATCGCGATGAAGCCCTGCAGGATCGTCGTCGTCAGGCGCAGGTCGACGAGGGTCGCCACGCCGTAGAGCGCGGTCACGATCGCCACGCCCCCGAGCGCGACCCGGGCCCGCGCCTCGCGCACCCACGCGATCGCGACCCAGCACAACCCGGAGACGATCCCTACATCGAGCACATCGACGAGGCGGAGGCCCACCTCCGTCGAATCCGCCACGGTCACCGCGTCCACCCTGCTTCGATCGGCTCGACTCGTCCGGGTCATGGACCCGACGAGGTTCCGGGGGGAGACGAGAGACACTGAGCGATCCTGGAATCGCGACCAGTGGCAGGGGTTTAGCGCAGATCCTGCGTATCGGCGACAGGGCGGGCGGCGGCGCCGACCCCGTCGTACCCTAGGCCCCTCGTTCAACTGGAGCCCCGCCTTGCGATACCTGCACACGATGGTCCGCGTGACCGACCTCGACGCCTCTCTGCGCTTCTACTGCGACCTGCTCGGACTGAAGGAGCTGAATCGCGTCGACGTCGAGGCCGGCCGCTTCAGCCTCGTCTTCCTGGCGGCGCCCGGCAACGACGACGCGCAGGTGGAGCTGACCCACAACTGGGATCCCGAGCCCTACGACGACGGCCGCAACTTCGGCCACCTCGCCTACGAGGTCGAGGACATCTACGCCCTCTGCGATCGCCTCCAGGAGGGCGGCGTGACGATCAACAGGCCGCCTCGGGACGGACACATGGCCTTCGTGCGCTCGCCCGACGGAATCTCGGTCGAGCTGCTCCAGAAGGGCAAGTCGCTCCCGTCCCAGGAGCCGTGGGCGTCGATGGAGAACAGCGGCGAGTGGTAGGCCGCTTCAGCGGCGTAGGCGGCGTAGGCGGCGTAGGCGGCGCCTGAACCCCGAGTCCCACCCGGCGAAGCCGTCCTCGCGGCCCGGGCGTTTCCACGAGCCGGATTCGCCCCACAGGTCGCGCGCGTC
Source organism: uncultured Spirochaetaceae bacterium (assembly GCA_964488255.1). Lineage (GTDB taxonomy): Bacteria > Myxococcota_A > UBA9160 > UBA9160 > UBA4427 > UBA4427. Next base: position 10,309 of record CAZAUR010000043.1, read on the forward strand.
ACACCCTGAAACGCCGCTCTCGTGCCGGCGTGATGCGCGTCACCGGATTCCTTTGCGAGAAGCAGACCTGCTTCGCGATGGGGAAAATAATCGGCAGGCGGCCGGCAACTTGCTCAAGCCTCGCCGATCGCATTCCGATCTCGTTGCACATGTTGCGACACGAACGGTCTGCTCCGATCTGGCTCTTCTCCTTCGTCGATCTGGCGTTCCTGCTGCTGATCGCGTTCACCCAGATCGGCCCGCGCCAGGACACGGAATCGTTCGATCTGGCGATGCTCGAGATCCCGCGCATCCACGGACCGGGGACGCCTCTCGACGTTCCCGCGCCGGAGGCGACCTGGCAGCTCCGGGTGCACCCGGTGCCGACGCCGATCGACGACGCGGTCGCCCACGCACCCTATTTCCTGATCGAGCCGGGCGTCGACCCCGAAGCGGCGCCGCCGCAGGACGTCGCCACCCTCAGCGAGTCCCTCGCCGTCCTCGATCGGCGCGGCGCAACCAAGCCCGTGCTCGCGCCCCACCGTGACGCCCGAGCGGAAGACCTGCTCGTCGCCGTGGCGCTCCTCGACGAAACCTGGGGCGGTACGAGGACGACCGCGGTGCGCCCTGGCAGCGCCGACCACGGCGCCGCCGTCGGAGCTCGTTAGGCGACATGGAACGCGCGCTTCTCTCTCAGCGCTTCGGACGCGGAGCGGCTCGCCTCGCGATCGGCGCACCGCTGGACGCGCCGTCACTCTCCCGCGCCGCCCGCTCTCCGATTGCGGGCGAAGGCGTATGGGTGGCGATGCCCGTATCGGCCTGCGCGGCGCTCGCGCTCTTGATCGGCTTCTTCGTCGCCCGCGAGGATGACGCGACCGACTTCGTGACCGATCCGACGGTGATCCTCGCGGATGCCTGGGAGATTCCGTTGCAAGCGCCACTGCCGGCGCCCGACGCACCGATCGAGCAGGACGTGTCTCGTGACATCGCTCCGATCGAAGCCAGGACGGAAGCGCCGAACGATCCGATCGCCCTCGCCGAGTCGACGCCGCCCCCGGCCCCCGCGCCGCCCCGCCTCGATCTCGCCGCGCTCGCGATGACGTCGGCGCCCAGCGTCCCGGAGCGTTCCGCAGACTCCGCCGCTCGCCCGTCCGTCGAGGCCCGGCCGGCCGGACTCCCCACCGCGCGGTCCGTGACCGAGCTCGCGCTCGCGGTGCCGCGCAGCGACCGCGCGGGGAGCGCGCCCGTCCTTCAAGCATCGGATCCCGCCCTCGCGGCGTCGGCCCCGCGTCCCGATGTCGCGCGACGCACCATTGCACCCGCCCTGACACAGCCGCCCCGAAAGAGCGAGCGACAGCAATTCCTCGAGGCACTCCACGCCGAATCGGATTCGACACGGTCTGGTGTCACCGCGCCCCGCGCGTTGCCGCCCGTCGCCACGCCCACCTCCGCCGCGGCGCGTGAAGTGCGCGACGCCACCCTCGCTCTTGCGGGGGCCGAGGGCTGGCACGCCGTGCCCCTCGACGACCTGCCGGATTGTCAGCCTGCCGGACGTCAGGATGCGCTCAAGCGGCGGATCCTGCGCGCAGCCGCCGAGCGCCCCACCTGCCACCACGCCGAGGGCGCCTACCGATTCCTCGAGACGCGCAACCTGAACGCGTTCCTCATGTGGTCCCGATCCCAACCGGCGTCGTCGCTGGCCGCGAGCGGCCCGCGCGACGCCTGCGCCGTCCTGGAGCGCGCTCTGCGCTGCCTGGAAGGTCACTCCAGCAAGGAGCTCGAAGCGAGATGATGCAGACACCCATCGACCCCCGACGTGGATTGGTCCGGCTCGAAGCCGGCCCGATCGCACGCGTCGCGCGGCTCGCCCTGACGCTCGTCGTCACGGGCGCGGCGGCGGCGGGCGCGGCGACCCAGGCGACCCAGGCGACCTGGAACGACTACCTGGACCACGCGTACGTATTCGCCGCAGCCGACGAGGACGACCTCCGCGGCCTGCTCGACCGGACGACCCTCGCCGTCGGTCGGAACCTCGCGGAATACCACGCGGAGACATTCCCGGCCCTGGCCGCGCGCAAGGCGCCGATGACCGAGATCCAGCTGCGACGGAAGGCGATCGCCGAGCTGCTGCTGCATCGCACGGGCGAACGCGCCAGCGGGCTGGCCGACTCGGTGGCGACCATCGACCAGCTCTCGGACCGGCTCGACCGACACGAGAACCGCTACTGGTTCCACACGATCCATGCGTACGAAGCGCTCGCGAGCGGTGACGCGGCGGCGTTCGTCGATCAGATCCTCTCGGTCTGGCTGCGCGTGATCACGCCCCTCGAAGTGCCCTTCGAGACCTACAAGACCCTGGCGCTCACGGAGAACGGGAACGCGGGCTTCGTCCGCACCCTCCCCCACCTCTACGAGAGCATCGCGCGACTCGTGCTGGTCCACAGCCAGACCGCGGCCCTCGACGGCGACATCGACTCCCTCGGCGCGATCGCCCGGGTGCTCACCGACGAGCGCGTCGGCGCGGACCCCGAGTCCATCCCGAGCGACGCGACCTCGAAGGCATTCCTCGACCACGTCGTCGCGCGCCTCGACGGGGCAGAGAGCGATGGAGGCAGCCTGTCCTACACCCTCGCCCTGATCGAAGCGGAGCGCGCCCACCAGCGCGCGCGCAAGCACCTCGCGGACGAAGGCTTCAGCCCCGAGAGTGAGGCCGCCGTGCGCGACACCGTCGCCGCCTATCAGCGCGCCATGCGCAACGCGAACACGCTGCAGGGACAGGTCGCGATCTACTCCCGGGCGCTGCGCCAGGTCGGCGAGGTCTTCGCGACCGGCGAACGAACCGGCGCCGAGGTGAACCTCGACATCCCGTTCAGCATCGAGCGTGCCCTCGACCTCTACCGGTCGCTGCACGCGGCGAAGGACGGGGACTGGGCGCGACAGGGCTACGTCGACCAGGGGCGCGACGCGTACCTGGCCGCGATGAAGGGACTCTGGTCGGAGCTGCAGGAGGCGAGCTTCAACGTGGCCGCCTACTACATGTCCCGGAAGAACGCAGCGGGTGAGACCTCGGACGAGTCGATCGTCCACGCCATCAACACCTACTCGCGCTACCTCCATGCCTTCGAGGACTTCGCTGGCGATCCGACCGGCGAGTCCCTGCCGGACTCCGCCTACTTCGGCGCCTACATGGCCGCCCGCGGCATCGGCGACGGCGTGCTCTTCTTCGCGGGCGGCGACGCCTCCGTCGATCAGCTCGACGAGGCGATCGCGCAGTACCAGACCGCCCTCGGCTACTTCCCCTTCGACCGCGCGCTGTGGTCGACCCTCGCGGTCGCGCTCCAGCGCTCCGGACGGGAGAGCGACTTCCTCGCGGTCGCCAAGCCGATCGCCGACCGCGTCGTCCGGTCCCGTCACCTCGATCGCTGGATCGAGAACGACGGCGACTGGGGCTTGCCCATGGCGAACTTCCGACGGGCCTTCGAGAACGACCGCAGCCTCGTCTACTTCGGCTTCGCCGACGAGACCCGGATCGGCGAGCTCGAGCAGGAGTTCGCGCGGCTCCAGACGGAGCGCGAAGCGATCGCCCTGTCCATCGCGGACACCCGCACCGAGCGGGACGAGCTCCACGCGGCCCGCCGCGAGGCGCATCGTCTCGCTGCGGAGATGTCGGGAGAGAACGAGATCCCCGCGCCGCCCTCGGTCACCGGAGGCATCCCGGGTGTCGGGCTCACCCCCGACGCCAGCGACGCGCGCACCCGGAACAGCGAGCAGATCGCGCAGCTCGGCCTCGACCTCGAGCGACTCGCGTCGAGCCACGAACGCCTCGATGCGCGGATCGAGGCGATCTCCCAGAGCCTGCCGACCTTCAAGGCCACGCTCGGTCACGACGCGCTCCTCGGAGAGCTCTCGGCCCAGCGCGATCACCCGGTCCATGGCCTGCTCCGGCGCTACGCCGAGGAGTACGCCCCGACGACGGCCCCGGCCTCGGCGGAGACGACCTCGAGCGGCGGCTCCCAGAAGGCCTGGCAGACGCTCCAGTCCTGGATGGAAGGCGGTGCCGAGTGAGCGTCCCGACTTCCTCTCCCAACGAAGAACGAACAGGAACGAAACCGATGACACGAAACCGCATCGCCCCGATCCCGGTCGTGCTGGCCATGGCGCTCGGCGTGACCACGACGGGGTGCCTCTTCCAGGGCGGCCCCGATGGCGCCTACTTCGAACGACAGTCCGGCCGCGATGCCGTCGAATCGCAGCTCGCCGGCGAGGCCCTCGCCCAGCGCAAGTACTCGATGCGTCGTGTGCGCCGCGACCTCGGCAAGTTCCGGCTGACCCTCGAACAGCTCCAGCGCCACGGCAAGCAGGGCGGCATCGATCGCTTCGTGCGCTTTGCAAAGCCCTACGTCGCCGACCGCGTCGATCCCTTGATCGACCAGAACGACGCCATCTCGCATCCCGAGCTTCGGCCCTTCCACGCGGAGCTGCTCTTGTCGAAGGCGGTGCTGATGTACGAGATCGGTGACGCGCGCGCGGTGCGCGAGACGATCGGCCGACTCGAGCGCGAGTTCGCCTCGATGACCAGCATGCTCGTGCTCTATCCGACCGGCCAGGCGGTCACCCTCGAGCAGGGCATCGCCCTGCTCCGCATGCAGACGGGAGGCGCCTGATGGACCCGGCCCTGATCGACTCGATCCTCGACCTCGGAAGCGGGGAGCTCCGCGTGACGCTCGTCGTCTGCGCGATCTCCCTCGTCGCGGTCGGGATTCCACTCACCCAAGGCGCTGTGCTCTGTTGGCGCGCCCGTCGCGCGACCGCCGTTCCGCGCGAGCGCGACGCCCACGCACCGGGCGCCGGCGTCACGGCGCTCACGCGCCTGGTCGCCTCGTCGGCCGCCGACCAGCTCGACGGATCGCACTCCCTGCCCTTCGTGCGGGACGCCGCGAAGCAGCTCGTGATCGACGATTACGAGACCAGCTTCGCCCAGCCGATCTCCATGTACGCGAACATCCTGCCGCCGATCGGCTTCATCGGCACGACCTGCGGCCTCGCGGTCCTGCTGTTGTCGATGCGGATCTCGAACGACGTCCTGCAGATGGGCGCCCTCGCCCTCGCGCTCTCGTCGACGATCTTCGCCCTGGTCGGCTACGCCGTCCTCGAGAGCCTGAAGATCCACCTCTACGGCCGGCTGGCCCGATCCATCGACGCGGGGCTGTCAGCGGAAACGCCGTCCGACTGACGCACAACGAAAACGGCCGGCCCCTGTCGGGACCGGCCGTTTCGTTCCTCACCTTCATCAGGTGAATCTGCGGACTACTCCTCGGTCTGGTTGAAGTCGATCACGAACCAGTCCGGAGACGTTCCGCCACCCACGAGAGGTGCCGGCGCGTTCGACTGCAGCAGGTCGGCCCCGGAGCAGGTCACGTCCAGATGGTGCGTGATCGCGTTCGCGTCGATGCTCATCTTGAGCTCCGTACCAAGGGCGAGCTCGCCGTGGGCCGTCGCATCGACGGTCCAGCCGTTCTCGCTCGAGAGCGCCAGGGTCATCCCGTTGATGAGATCCAGCGATCCGTAGTCGACGAAGTCGTTCGTGTTGTCGAAGTTCGTCGTCACGACGTTCAGGGACGCACCCAGCATCGTCGGTCCGGTGTACTTCAGCAGCACTGCAGACGCCATCGTCGAGCAGGTCTGACCGTCGTCGTCGGGGGCCGTCACCGTGATGGTGGCTTCCGCCGTCGCCGGGTTGCACACCTGACCGTTCACGTCACCAGTGACCGTCGCGATGTTGGTCGTCGTCTGCTCGATCAGCGCCGTCGCCACGAAGGTCTGCGACGCACCACCGGCGAGCGTGAGCCCACTGGCGATGTTGCCGAGCTGATCGTCGTCCAGGCTGACGTTGATGGCCTGATCCGCGTTCGGGTTGGTCACGACGTACGTGTAGTCGACGTCGTTGCCGAGCGCGTTCGAGCCACCCTGCGTCGAGTTGACCCCGAAGACCTGCAGCGCACCGATCTGGTCGCCGAGGTCGAGGGGCTTCACGCAGTCCGTCCGCATGTAGCCGTCCTGGATCAGCTCACCCGTGACGGCGTTCTTGATCCACCAGCCGGTGGTGGCCGGCAGCTGGGCAAGACCGCCCGCGGACGCGTCGATCGTGAGCACGTCACCCGCCACGACGCCCGTGACGTCGAGGAGGTTCGGACCGCCACCCGGATTCGGGCTGGCGTCGACGATGATCCGGACCGGATCCGTCGTCGGCGTCGACGCGTCGAAGCAGAGCCAGCCCTGCGAGGCCTGGTTCGTGAGCGTCGCGCTGCAATCCTCGGCCGTGTATCGGACCTTGAGGCTCGTGACCTTGCCGAGACAATGCGGCGCCGGAGCGACGTCGATCTCGGTCGAGCACTCCGCCGGGTCGTTGTCCGGCAGCGTGACGGTCCCGCCCTCAGTGGAGGTCAGGCTCGTGATCTTGACCGAGCCGAACTGGTTACCGGGGCCGAGGGGCTCCTTACAGTTCGTGACGAACTTGTCGAATTCGATCTTGTTGCTGCCCTGGCGGATCTTGACCCGAACCTTGCGGCCGAGCGTCGAGTAGCCGGCAGCGTTCGCGTCGACCGTGATCACGTCACCGATCTGGACGCCGGTCTGGTGCGCGAAGATCGCCTTGCGCTTCCGCTTCTTCTTCCACCAGCCCCAGCCCTTGCGCTTGCGCTTGCCGTAGACGGTGATCTCGACCGGAGCCTCGCCGTTCGCGCCCTTCCGACAGGAAGCGGCCCACGGCGCCTGCAGGTGACTGCTGGCGTCGCAGCCGAGACCCGTGTACTGGAAGTCGAAGGCCACGGCCTTGCCCTGGCACGCGTCGCCGGAAGGCGCGGGCGGTTCGACCACGCAGGCTTCCTTCGTCACGTCCAGGTTGCAGGCCTGCACCGGCTCGATCGCCGGACCGATGCAGGTACCCGGGGTGTCGAGCGAAAAGTCGCCGTTCACCGAGGCCATGTTGTCCGGCATCGGACCCGGCTCGTACGCCGAGTGCACGGTGAGCTGCTCGGTGGTCTCACCCGGGTCGAGCTGATCGATCAGGAAATCCCACTCGATCACGTCCGTACCCGCGACCGTTCCGACGTTCGTCGCCGACGGCTCGACGGCCGCGCCGTCGATGAAGCCCGCCCTCTCTGCCAATAACGATGAGACACCAGCCTACTCAACAATTACTGTAGGGC
>CAZAUR010000044.1:0-16578 GCA_964488255.1 uncultured Spirochaetaceae bacterium
TTTTGGCGTGATCACGACTCCCTCGATACTTTGATCACGCTGGTTCGAGGACTAGGCCTCTCGAGGCGCGTGGTCGCCCATCGCGAGACGGCCGCCGCGCTGGAACGGATCCACGGAGACCGATCCCCCGAACACCTGGCCGAGTTGGCGTTCCACCTCTTCGAGTCCGCCGTCGGCGGCGATCCGATGCGATCGGTCGAGGTGAGCGTTCGCGCCGGCGAGCTCGCCCACCGTCAATTCGCCTACGACGAGTCCGTTCGGCACTACGAACGCGCGCTCGAAGCCCTCGATCTCGCGGGTCGCGCGGACGCGCCGCGTCGCTGCCAGCTGATCCTCGCCCAGGCCGAAGCGCGATGGGACGCCGGGCAGCGAGAAGAAGCGCACGAGCACTTCCGTCGAGCCTCGCAGATCGCGCGTGAGCTCGACCGGCCCGAGCTGCTGGCCCGGGCGGCGATCGGCATGCGGAGCTACGGCGACAACACGCGGCCGGACGCTGACACCGTCCGTCTGTTGGAAGAGGCGCTCGACGCGGTGGGCGAGGACTTTCCCGTCTGGCGTTCGCGCATCCTATCGCGGCTGACCTACTGCGATCCGCATACGCGCGAGATGGAGACGCGTCGGCGTCTCAGTGACGAGGCGGCCGCGCTGACGTCGGATTCGGACGACCCGGCGGTGCTCTTCGACGTGTTCGTGGGTCGCTATTGGGCCACGCTCGGCCCCGATGCGCTCGAGCAACGAATCGCGGTCGGGCGCGACGCGGCAGAGGCGGGTCGCCGGTTGAGCGATCCCCGCCTAGTCCTGCTGGGCCACGACACGCTCGTCGGCGCGCATCTCGTCCTCGGCGAGTTCGACGAGGTCGGCAACCACGTGGCGTCCTTCGACGAGATCGCCAGCTCGCTCCGCCAGCCCTTCTTCGAGTTCCACGGACTGATCATGCAGATCGTGTACGCGATGAACTGCGGTCGGTTCGCCGAGGCGGAGGCGTTGCTCGCGCGCGCCGCCCAGCGCGACCAGGGATTCGTCCAGGACGCCGATGCGCTCTCGGCAGGGATCACGTTCTGGCTCCGGGACATGCGCGGCGAAACGACGGATCCCTCCGAGGCCCAGGAGATCCTGCAGGCCGTCGGAAGTCGCCTCCTGTCGAGCACCGGGACGGACCAGATCGTCAAGGCGAGCATCATCGAGGTGTGCCTCGCCGTGGGCCAGCCGGAGATCGCCCGCGTCCAGCTCCACGAGCTCTTCGAGAACGACATCGAGGAGCTCAGCCGGAACGAGAACTGGCTGGTGACGATGTCCCTGGCGTCCTCCGCAGCGATTGCGCTCGAGGAAGAGGCGATTGCCGAGCGCCTCTATCGCCTGCTGCTGCCCTACGAGTCCCTGATGTTCGTCCACGACCACCTCCACGTGAGTCGCGGGAGCGTCGCCTCCGCGCTAGGCGCCCTCGCTGGCGTGACGGGTCGACACGACGAGGCGGTCGATCGGCTGCGAGCGGCGATCGTCCGCGAAGAGGCGATGGGCGCGAAGCCGGCTGCCCTCGACTCGCGCATTCTGCTGATCCAGCACTTCGAGCGCACTGGGCACGCCGAGCGTGCCGCGCGCGAGCTCGCCGATGCGCGGGAGGTCGCGCACGGCTTCGGCTCACGCCGCATCTACCGGGTCTTCCCCGACCTTCAGGAAAGCTGAAGGAAACCTTAAGGAGCTCATCCGGATTCGAGGACGAGGAGAGAGGACACTCGCTCTCGTCATCAACACCGGAGGCTCCCATGTCCAACGCAACCGGGGCGCGCCCCGACGCGCCCCAGAAACCGCCGTCGCCCGAGACCGAAGTCGAGTACACACGTTCCGAGTCGGCTCATCCGGAATCGGACCGCTCGATCTCGCGCGTCATCAGCATCGTGCTCGCGCGGGCCCACCGGCTGCGCTTCTTCGGCGTCGCGATCGCCGGCTTCGAGCTGGCCCTCTGAACCAACGTTGCGGACCCAAGAGAGTTCGGGCTGACCGTGCCGGTCTAGTCGGCGCCGGGTCGAGGGCTCCGCGCGAAGAGGACCGTCGCGTAGCGGAAGCGTTCCTGGAAGCGCGCGGGGTTCGTCTTCCTCTTCAGCTTCTCGAGCGCGCGCGTCAGCTCCCGGTCTTCCTTCGAAAGGAAGAGGCGGAAGAGGCGCATCTTCCAGGGAGACCGGGCCGCAGCCCACGCCTCCGCGAATCGGATCGTCGGTTCCAGGATCTCGTCGACGGCCTTGTCGATCATCTCGATGGTCGGAAGGATGTTCGGCGTGATGTCCGTGATCTCGACGGGGGTGAACCCGACCTCGGTCGCCGTCTCCAGATAGGGCAGGTCCGCCACGTCGAAGTCCTTCGGAAAGGGCGCCTTGTCCTCGTATCGGAACATGCCGCTCACGAGGAGGTGCCCATCGGGTCGGAGCAGCTGGTGGGCGCGCTCGAGGCCGAAGCGGCGGTCGAAGTAGCGATGGGACTCGCTGAAGAGGACGAGGTCGAATCGGTCCTCGGAGTCGAAATCCTCGAATCGGGAGCGCTGGAAGTGGACGTTCGGCGCGCAATGTTCCTCGAAATAGCGCGCGTGATTTCGATCGGGCGAGATCGCCGTCACGCGATGGCCGAGGGCCGCGAGTGCCCGGGCGTTGTCTCCGATGCCCGCGCCGACGTCGAGCACCGTCTTCACGTCCGGCGGAACGATCTCGACGAGTCGCTCCGTGAAGCGTTCCTGCGCGACGCGCATCTCTTCGAGGTCGACGCGATCGCTCCCGCGACCGTCGTCCCAGTACCCGTAGTGGAGCGAACGCAGGTGCAGGACTTCCGTCACGAAGTAGAGCTCGAAGTTGAGCTCGGTCGCCTGATTCGTCCCCCACCGCTTCCCCATTCTCAGAAGCTAGGCGGCTCGTTGCGAATTGGAAAGCTGGCCTAGCGACATTCGAGACGCGGCGGTCCCTGGACGCATGCACGCCGATGCCCCGAGGGCGGGCGATTTCGACCGCGAACGGTGATCTTCAGAAAACCTTGAGGAGTTCGAAGGGAACCTGGGACGATGCTGCAGAACACTGACGCGGTATCGATCACTGCCGGAGGGTTTCATGTCCGCTGACTTCGAAGCGCAATCTCGTCGTTCCGACCACTTTTTCGCCCCGGTCGCGTATTGGCTGGGGATGGTCGTTCTCTGGGGCGCGTTCCTGAGCGGCGGCTCGGCGGCGAGCGCGAGCGATCTTCGCTCGGGGGCGCACGCGCTCGTCGGGGAAGACGGGACGACGAACGCCGTGTCCGGCGGCGTCGAGCGCGTGGTTTCCGAACTCGAGTACCACGCGCGAAGCGAGGGGATCGAGGCACGGGCCGTGAATCGCGCACAGGCGCTTCGAACTCGTTTCGAACCGTCGGGCATCCGCGTGCACGACTGGGCAGGGGAGGCGGAGGTTCCGCTCCTGCGTCTCTCGCTCGCGCGACTCGGGCGGAACGGCGCGCTCGCCGCGGTCCCCGTCGGCGAGGTGCGCCGGGACGCGAATCGCGTCGAGATCGCGCGGCCGGGGATCGTCGAGTGGTTCGTGAACACACCGGCCGGATTGGAACACGGGGCCACGCTCGCGTCCCGACCTGCTGGAACGGGCCACCTCGTGCTGGACCTCGCCGTCGAAGAGGCCGCGGCGGCGTTGCGCGATGGACAGGTGGTCTTCACCACGGGGGCGGGCCGCCGGCTGTCCTATGACCACCTCCTGGTGCTGGACGCGGAGGGCGCGACCGTTCCTGCGCACATGGAGGTCCCGGACGCAAAGCACGTGCGTCTCGTGGTCGATGATGCAGGGGCGGCCTATCCGTTGACCGTCGACCCGCTCCTCTCGGCGCTCGCGGACACGAAGCTCGAGTCCGACGACCCGTCGCTCGGCCTGGGGATCAGCGTCGCGGGCGCGGGGGACGTCAACGGTGACGGTTATGCGGATGTCGTCGTCGGCGCCCACAACTGGGCGGCGGGCGTCGCGTTCGCCGGCGCGGTCTTCGTGTTCCACGGCGGGCCGGGCGGACTGGGGTCGAGCCCGACCGAGCTGCCTGTCACGGTGATCGAGTCGCCCACGTTGCTGTCACGCTTCGGGGAGAGCGTGGCGGGGGCGGGAGACGTGAACGGGGACGGCTATGCCGACGTGATCGTCGGCGCCGCGCGCTACGACGGGGGGCAGTACGACGAGGGTGCGGCCTTCGTCTACCTGGGCGGGCCGACGGGCATTCCCGACGGCAACCCGACGACCGCGGACACCTTCCTCGGCTGTGACCAGGCGGGTGTCGAGTTCGGGATCAGCGTCTCGAGCGCCGGAGACGTGAACGGCGACGGCTACGCCGACGTGATCGCCGGCAGTCGCTATTACGACGTGGGCGCGATCAATTCGGCGGGCGCCGCGTTCGTGTTCCACGGCGGCCCCGGCGGCATCGCGGACGGCGACACCACCGACGCCGATTCGCAGATCCTCGGCGAGTTCACGATGGGCGAGGTCGCGAAACGCGTAGGCGAGGCGGGGGATCTCGATGGCGACGGCTACTCGGACGTGATCATCGCCAACAACGGATCGGCGCGCGTCTTCCACGGAGGGCCGCTGGGCCTGCCTGCCGTCGTCTCCGTGTCGTCTGCGGAGACGACGATCCTCGGGACGCAGCCCAACCTCACGCTGCCCTGGAGCGTCGACGGCGTCGGGGACGTGAACGGCGACGGCTTCGGCGATCTGCTCGTCGGCGCCCGTCGCTCTTCATCGGGCCAGTCCCAGGAGGGGGTCGCGTGGCTCTTCCTCGGCAGCGATCTCGGCATCGTCGACGGCGATCCCGCGAACGCGGAGGTGCAGCTCGAGTCCGACGAGGTGGGCGCCTGGCTCGGACACGCGGTGGGCGGCGCCGGAGACGTCGACGGCGACGGCTTCAGCGACGTGGTGGTCGGTGCGCTCGACTACGACAACGGCGCGGACGAGGAGGGCGCGACGTTCCTCTACCTGGGAGAGAGCGACGGGGTGGCGCCGGCACGATTGCGCCAGCGGCGCATCGGCGCGGGCAATGGCCCCGTCGAGCCCGGCGGCGCGGTGTTCCAGACCGATCGGATCGGCGTCGACTACTACGCGGACGACCTCGCCGGCATGGCGCCGCGCGTGAAGTTCGAGGTCGAGGTGTGTGGGGTCGGGATGGCCTTCGGGGATGTGTCGTGCGTGACGAGCGTCTCCCCGACCTGGGTCGATCTGCTTCCGGCGGGCGTGGACCTCGCGCATACGATCACGGGTCTCGGGAGCGATCAGCTCTATTCGTGGCGGGCGCGACCGTTGTATACCGCCAGCACGTCGGGGGAGCCGGCGAGTTCGACGGCCGGCGAATGGCGTCGTCTGCGCGGGCGCGCGACGCCAGGGGACATTCGACTGGTGCCCGAGCCCGGATTCGGACCGTCGATGACGGCGGCGCTTTCCGCGGCGGCGCTGCTCGCCGGGCGGCGAAGGCGTCGAGTCGCCTGAGCCAGCCCTCCGCTGGGGTCGGGCGCCGCCTGCTAGTCTCGCCTCCTCCTGCCCGACGAGGAGACGAAGGTGATCGACGATTCCGACCGCGCTGCGATTCACGACCTGCTCGCCCGGTACTGCCACAGCATCGATGCGCCGCGTGCCGATCTCTGCGCCGGGCTCTTCACGGAGGACGCGGTGCTCGAGACGCCGGTCGGGCTCGCCGAGGGCGGCGCCGCCATCCGAGCATGGATCGATGGCCGACTCGCACTCCGGCAGGAGGGGATCCAGGTGCGCCACATGATGCTGGGCACCCTGCTCGCTCCGCTCGACGAAGATCGCGTCCGCGCCCGCAGCACGCTGCTCTACACCTGGGAAACGCTCGAGATCCCGCGTGAAGTCTCGGTCAAATCGACGGTGATCTACGAGGACGTGGTCGCGCGGACACCCGATGGCTGGCGGTTCGCCTCGAGGAAGTGCGACACCCAGCTGCCCCTCGACGACGTCTACTTCCGTTAGTCGGAGCGCGGCGAAAACTGGTTTCCCGACGAAGGTCGGCTCAGCTCCCGGTCCAGCAGGACCAGCGCCGGATGACAGAGCGAACGGATCAGCTCGGCTTCTTCCGGTCCCGGCGTCGCTCGACCCGCCTTGCCCGGCGTGAGCAAGCCGATCGCGTCATCCATCCAGGCGTCGCCCTCGGGCAGACCGAGGAAGTCGACGACGTGGTGCAGCACGCGTCTCGGGTCCTCTTGCAGGTCCTCGAAGGAGATTTCCGAATACTGGTCGACGCCCAGTCGCTTCACCGAGGCGAAGCCCCGGAGCACCATCTCGTTCCAGTCGCGGAGGAAGATCTCGAGGGGCACGTCGTGGTCGAAGAGCGCTTGCAGTCGAGGCGACATCGGCCCGTCGTCCCGCAGGTCGCTCTCGTCGAGATCGTTCCAGGACACGCCATCCGCCGTGCGTAACCCGTAGTGTTGGAGCGCGAAGAGGCGCATGTGGTTGTGCGTCTTCATCGACCGGGCGACGTCCAGGGGATCCCGGTGGAGATGCAGGAACCGCGCGTCCGGAAAGAGCTCGATCAACTCGGGGAGCTGGGCGAGGGTGCCGCCGCTCCGTTCGACCCACACGGTGTTGCCTGCGCGCCGCGTCGTCCACTCGAAGAGCGCCAGGAGCTGTTCGCTCAGGCGCCGGGTCGGCTGTTCGGCGGCGAACGCGACGAGCTCGTCGAAGGCGACCGTCGGATCATCGAAGAGCGTTGCGAGCGGGAGCAGGATCAGCTCCGGGTAGACGCTGTCGCGATAGTTCGTCGGGGCGACGCCCGGCGGCGGGTTCGCCAGATCGAACTGGATCTCGGGCGTCTTCAAGTGCCCGACGATCTTCTTGAACTCCCCCGTCGAACGCAGCCCGCAGTCGCAGATCTCGGCGAGCTCCTTTCCCCCGACGTCGCGCTCGCCGAACCTGCGGACGGCGTCGAGGCCGACCAGAAACTCCGAGAGGACGCAGACGTCGGGATGGACGTCGAGCATCTTCGAGAGGATCGTGGATCCGCATCGTCCGGTGCCGATGATGAAGCGCGCGCTGGGTTCCCCGGGCATGGTCGAATCCTTCGGCGTCGTGGGCCGAGAATGTCGACCGTTCGTTCCTCCGCCGCCAGTTTCCGGACCCGCCATGATTGTGCGACCGTCCGTGCATCCGAAGACTCCAGACCGAGGAAATCCGAGTGAGCGACGACGATCGCGACGAGTACGTGATCCACGGGATCCCGCGAAGCCTCTTCACCCGCAAGCTCGAAGCGGCGTTCGCGTTCTACCACCTGCCGTATCGCGGCGCGCCGCGTGGGATCGGTGGCGACGATTCACTCGGTCAGCGCGCGGGCACGCATCAGATCCCGATCCTTGAGACCCCCGAAGGCTGGGCGATCGCGGATACGACGCCGATCCTGCAGCTCCTCGACGCCCGGGTGCCGGCGCGCCGGCTCTTTCCGCGCGGCGCCCTCGGCGTGCTCGTGCACGTCCTCGAGGAGATCCTCGACGAATGGTTCGCGCGCGTGATGGTCCACTACCGATGGCACTACCTCGAGAACACGGTGGCGGTGATCGAGGAGTTGACCGGGCAGGCGGTCAGCGAGGAAGAGGCCGCGGCCCATCCGATGGCGAAGTGGGGCCCGCGTGCGTGTCGCGCGACCGGGACGGAGCTCCCCGCCCAACGCAAGGCGGCGGAGGCCGAGTACCTGGGCATGCTCGACGCGCTCGAAGCGCAGCTGGCGACGACCGCCTTCGCGCTGGGAGATCGGCCGACCGCCGTCGACGCGATCGTGCTGGGCGGGCTCCACGCCCACACCAACGCGGACCCGATTCCCGATCTCTCGGCCTACACGCGCGTACTCGCCTGGGCGGACGGCGGCGCCTTCGCGGCGGCCGAGTCGCCGTCGGGCGACCTCGCGGCGTTTCCCGAGAGCACGCCTTTCGCACAGGCCGTTCTCGGCGTGGGAGCAGCGCAATACGCGCCCTTCGTGGTGGCGAACGCCGCGGCCCTCGAAGCCGGGCGCAAGGTGTTCGAGATCGAGACCTACGGTGAACCGACGACCTACCTGGCACGCCCGTACCCCGAGCAGTCACGCCGAATGATCCAGGGGCGGATTCGCGACCAGCTCTCCGCGGAGGAACGCACGCGGGTCGAGGACTGGCTGGTGGCGTCGGGGCTCGACTGCTTCCTTCCCTGAGATCGCCCGTCGGGGCAGGAGATGAAACGATGGAATTCGTACGCACGCCCGAGGAACGCTTCGCGGACCTGAAGGACTACCCCTTCGAGCCCCACTACGTCGAGATCGACGGCGGGGACGGAACGCCGCTTCGGGTTCACTATGTCGACGAAGGGGCGGGCGAGCTGCTGCTCTGCCTGCACGGGCAGCCGAGCTGGTCCTATCTCTACCGGAAGATGATCCCGCTCCTGGTCGAGGCGGGGTACCGCGTCGTCGCGCCCGACCTGGTGGGCTTCGGCAAGTCCGACAAGCCGATCCATCGTTCCGACTACACCTATGCCGGTCACGTGGCCTGGCTGACGCGCTTCTTGGAGGCGCTCGACCTGCGGGACATGACGCTGGTCTGTCAGGACTGGGGGAGCCTGCTCGGGCTTCGCGTCGCAGCGGAGCACCCCGAACGGTTCACCCGCGTCGTCCTCTCGAACGGCGGACTTCCGGACGGAATGGGCGTGCCGGAGGAGGCGGCGCCGGTGATGCGGAAACTGCTCGCCGAAACCCCCGTGCTCTCCGCGGTCGACATGAAGGCGAAGTTCGAGGACCCGCCGAAGGATCGCCCCGCGTTCATGTACTGGGTTCGGTATTGCGACGCACGTCCCGACTTCCATCCTGCGGACGTCATGCAGCTCATGTTGCGCGACTGCGACGAGGAAGAGCGACGCGCGTGGGGGGCGCCGTTCCCGTCGCCCGAGTCCATGGCCGGGGCGCGGCAGTTCCCATCGCTCGTGCCGATCATTCCGGACGACCCGGCGATTCCCGCCAACCGCGCGGCCTGGAAGGTGTTCGAGTCGTTCGAGAAGCCCTTCCTCACGGCCTTCGCTTCGAGCGATCCCGTGACGAAGGGCGGAGAGAAACGATTCATCGAGTCCGTCCCCGGCGCTCGAGGCCAGAAACACGAGATCATCGCCGACGCAGGCCACTTCATTCAGGACGACGCGGCGGAGCCGTTCAGCCAGGCGATCGTCGACTTCGTCCGGGCGAACCCGGCGCCCTGAACGACGTCGGCTCGGCGGTCGACTCGGAGCGGGGCCCGATCTTCACGTGACGACTCAGCTCGCCTTCGCGATTCGGTAACGCATCGGCAGCTTTTTGAGCCCGACGACGAAGGCAGAGTGGATCTGCTCCGCTTCGCCCGAGAGCTCCGCCCATTCCATCCGCGTCGCGAGCTCGGCGAAGAGCGCGCGCTGGGACCGGCGCGCGAGGTTGGCCCCGAGGCAGAAGTGCTCACCGATGCCGAAGCCCAGGTGGCGATTCGGGTTGCGATCGATGCGGAAGTCGAAGGGCGCTTCGAAGACCGCCTCGTCCCGGTTCGCCGATCCGTAGAACATCACGAGCCAGTCGCCTGCTCTCAGCTTCTGGCCGCCGAGCTCGTAGTCGCTCATCACCTTGCGTTTCATGTGGCTGACCGGTGAGGTCCAGCGCACGACCTCTTCGACCGCGGAGTCGAGGAGCGACGGGTCGCGCTTCAACTTCTCGAACTGGTCGGGATTTTCGAGAAACGCCTTCATCCCCCCGACGAGGGCGTTCTTCGTCGTGTCGTGCCCCGCGGTGAAGGTGATGAGGTAGTAGCCGAGGGTCTCCATCATCCCCATCGGCTCGCCGTCGATCTCGGCGTTGGCCAGGAGGCTCGCGAGGTCGTCACGGGGATTGGCGCGTCGCTCGGCGATGATCCCGTTGAAGAGGTTGAAGAGCTCCATGCCCAGCGCCGCCAGGGATTCCCGCTGGTCGTCGCCTTCGCGTCGGAGGTCCGGGTCGTCGCCCGCGAAGAGCTGGTTCGTGAGGCGCAGGATGTCGGCCTCGCTCTCCCGCGGCACACCCAGCATCGTCGAAAGGATCCGGAGCGGGTGGGCCGCCGCGACGTCGTTGGCGAAGTCGCACTCGCCTTCCCCCGTCTCCCCCGTCTCCCCCGCGAGCCGGGCGACGATCTCGCGGGCGCTCGTTCGGATCGCTTCGTCCATCGCCTTGACCGCGCGGGGGGTGAAGACCGGGCTCGAAACGTTGCGGAATTCGCGGTGCTCCGGCGGATCCATCTCGATGATCACGCGCATGGCGCCGAAGCCCTGATTCTGCTCCCGGATCGCCGTCTCCTGCTCGTTGTGGATCATCGCGATCCCGTCCGCGGACGAGAAGATCTCCGGCTGCTTCGAGATCTCACAGATGTCCGCGTGCCGGGTGATCGCCCAGTACGGAACGAAGCCGTCCGGCTCGCAGTACGTGACAGGAGACTCGGCTCGGAGTCGCGTCCACAGGTCGTGAGGCACGCCCTTCTCGGCATAGGCGTGCGAGCTGACGAGATCGAAGCCATCAGTGATCAAGGCGTGTCCTCCAGTCGGTTGATCTTCCCGCTGCAGCGAGAGGATGATACCTGTTCTGGTGGACCGGCTGCCCGGCCGCGTCGCCGGCGCCGCCGCGGTCGCCGACCTATCGTCACTTCATGAATCAACCGCGCCGCCGGGACTGAGGGGAGGGCGATCGATGGGCCGAACGACGAAGTCTCGAGCGCTTTACGAAAGAGCCCAGCGTGTCATCCCCAACGGCGTGTTCGGCCACTACGGACACTCGGTCACCGACGAGTCCCCGGTGTTCTTCGAGAGCAGCCAGGGCAGTCACTTCACCGATGTCGACGGCAACGAGTACATCGACTGGATATGCGCCTACGGCCCCATGATCCTTGGATACAACCATCCGGTCGTCGACGCCGCCGTCGCTCGGCAGATGGCTTCGGGGAACACGGTCAGCCTCGCGGCGCCGGTCCTGGTCGATCTGGCGGAGCGTCTCGTCGACCGGGTCGAGGGCGTCGACTGGGCGCTCTTCGGGAAGAACGGCGCGGACTCGACATCCCTCGCGGTGATGGTCGCGCGGGCTGCGACGGGCCGGCGCTACACGATCAAGGTGGACGGCGGCTATCACGGCTCGGCCCCCTGGATGCAAGCACCGGGCAGCCCTGGCACGGTCGACGGCGATCAGTCGCAGGTGATCAGCATCCCCTGGAACGATGTCGCGGCGCTCCAGGCGGCGATCGATGCCCATCCCGGAGACGTCGCGTGTTTCATCTCGTCCCCGTACCACCACCCGGCGTTCGCCGAGAATGCGCTGCCGGCCGACGGCTACTGGTCGCAGGTCGAATCGATCTGTCGCGCCGCGGGCGTCGCGCTGATCGTCGACGACGTTCGCGCCGGCTTCCGCATCCATCTCTCCGGCTCCCACGTCGCCTACGGATTCCAGCCGGACCTGGTCTGCTTCGGCAAGGCGCTGGCGAACGGACATCCGATCGCGGCGCTGACGGGTACGGACGCGTTTCGGCAGGCCGCGATGGACACGTTCTACACGGGAACGCAGTTCTTCAACGCGGGTCCGATGGCCGCGGCACTCGCGACCCTGGACGAGCTCGAGAAGACCGACGCCGCGAATCGCATCACGACGCTGGGTGAGAGGCTGAATGCGGGACTGAAGGACGTCGCGGCCTCGCGCGGATACGACCTGGTCGTGACCGGCGTCCCGGGCATGCCCTACTACGCGAATGGCGGAGACGGCGGCTTCAAGCGCCACCATCGCTGGATCACGGAATGCGTGAAGCGCGGCGCCTACCTGCTCAGCTACCACAACAACTTCGTGTCGGTCGCGCATACCGAGGAAGACATCCGACGGACCTGCGAGATCGCGGACGAAGCCTTCGCAGCGCTCGCGGACTGAGCGCTAGTCCGCCGAGGTCGACTTCTCGAACACGAACCCGTCGAAGCCGTTCTCGGCGACCTCGGTCAGCCGATCGAAGTACTGCGATCCGCGCAGGTGCCCCAGGAACTGACGCGGCTTGCCCGGGACGTTCGCGCCCATGTACCAGGAGTTCGTCCGCGGGTAGAGCGTGTGATCGGCGATCGAGTTGATCTCGTGATCCCAGTCCGCTTCGGCCGCCTGCGTCGTCTCGATCACCCCGAGACCTTCGGCGTCGAGATGTCGGATGCACGACTCGATCCACGCGGTCTGGCGTTCCGCGCCGAGAGGCATGGTGAAGAACACACCGGGTGACCCGGGGCCATGGATCATGAAGAGGTTCGGGTAGCCCGCGATCGTCATGCCCAGGTAGTTGTCGAAGCGCGTGCTCCACTTGTCCTGAAGGCTCACCCCACCGCGTCCCTTCGGGTTTAGCTTCAACATCGAGCCGCTCACTGCGTCGAACCCCGTGGCGAGCACGAGCATGTCGATCGGATGTTCCCCGTGCTTCGTGCGGACGCTCGAGGAGGTGAACTCCTGGATGGGATCCTCGCGGAGGTCGACCAGGGACACGTTGTCGCGGTTGTACGTCTCGAAGTAGCCGTTGTCGAGGATGAGTCGCTTGGTGCCGAAGTGGTAGTCGGGCATCAACTTCCGCGACGTCTCGGGGTCCTGGACGATCGCGCGGATCTTGTTTCGAACGAATTCCCCGACCTCTTCGTTGAGATCCTCGTCGACCAGGACGCCGACGAAGCTGTTGATGGCGAGGTGGATTCCGCCGGTCTCCCACAGCTCCTCGTAGATGGCGTGGCGATCTTCGGGTGTGTAGTCGGAAGCGCGCCGCCGGTTCGTCTTGAAGGGCCAGCCTCCGCGCTTGCACATGGACATGCGCAGGTCGTCCCAGTCCTCGCGGTACCCGGCGAGCTCTTCCGGCGCGATCGGCCGGTTGCGTGCGGGGAGCGAGTACTGCGGCGTGCGTTGGAAGACGGTGACGTGGGCGGCCGTCTTGGCGATCTGCGGAATCGACTGGATGCCCGACGAGCCCGTTCCGATCACGCCGACGTGCTTGCCCTCGAACGACACGGGATCGTGGGGCCAGCGACCGGTGTGATGACACTCGCCGGCGAAGTCCTCGATCCCGGGATAGTCCGGCATGTTGGCGACGAAGAGCGCGCCGACGGCGCAGATCAGGAAGCGCGCGGTGGCCCGTTCCCCCTGCTCGGTCTCGATCGTCCACATCTGGCTGGCTTCGTCGTAGCGCGCGTCGCTGATCCAGGTCTCGAACTGGATGTCCTTCAAGAGGTCGAAGCGATCGGCGACGTGCTCGAGGTAGGCAAGGACGTCCCCCTGAGCGGTCTGCGTCTCCTTCCACTCCCACTCGTCGACCAGCTCCTTCGAGAACGTGTAGGCGTAGAAAGGACTGCTCGGCGCGTCGACACGCGCGCCCGGGTAGCGGTTGTACCACCAGGTGCCGCCGACCCCGGCGGCGCCGTCGAAGGCGCGCACCGACAGCCCCATCTTGTCGCGCAGGTGGTGGAGGGCGTAGAGGCCGCCGAATCCAGAGCCGATGATGATCGCATCGAAGTGCGTGCCGGAATGCTCGCTCGCCATCGTCTACCGCTCCTCGTCAGGGTCCGCGAGAGGCTAGCGGACGCGAATGGCCCGCAGGAAGGCGTCCGTGTGGAACGCCGCGTATCCCTTTGTCACGTGCTCGAGGGTGTCGGCCATGCGGTCGTGGAGCATGGGGAGCGCGTGATAGG
Organism: uncultured Spirochaetaceae bacterium; assembly: GCA_964488255.1. Classification (GTDB taxonomy): domain Bacteria; phylum Myxococcota_A; class UBA9160; order UBA9160; family UBA4427; genus UBA4427. Next base: position 13,695 of record CAZAUR010000044.1, read on the forward strand.
GAACGCCCGGATGAGCGTGATGCTCCGCGTGGTAGGGCATGTTCCACATCAGGGCCCGCACGAGGGCGTTGGTTCTGATCGTTCTCGTGCGGTGGACCTGGTCGCCGTCGTTCGCCAGTCCGGTGTGTTCCGGCATGACGTAGAGGCCCAGGAGGAGGTGGGCGATCGGCCAGGCGAGGAGCGCGAAGGGGAAGCCGGGGACGAACATCCAGCCACCGATTCCGGCTCCGCCCAGGACCACGAGGGCCAGTCGGCTCTCCCAGGCGACGCGCCGCGCGCGCGCGTCGCGGATGAACGGGAAGACGCGCTGCCAGACGGCCCGAGGGAGGAGCGCACAGCCGAGGGTGAACCCGGCCTTGCCGACCAAAAGGAACTGCCCGCTCGCGAGGAAGAGATAGGTGATGGGGTCGCGTGGATAGGCGTCGAGGAGCGCCGGGGCGCTCGCGATCTCCGGATCCGCCTCGCGGTCCTGGGTCGAGCGATGGTGCTCCCAATGGAACTCGCGGAAGAAGCTCGGGGCCTGGAGCATCGCGAGCGCTCCGAGCCACACGCCGACCTCGTTCAGCCAACCCGTCGCGAACGCGGTCTGGTGCCCGGCCTCGTGCAACAGCGGAAAGAACGCGAAGACCGCCACGCCGAACGAGGCGAGGGCGACCCAGCGCGCGGGATGATCGGCTTGTGCGAGGGCGAGCGTTGCCGCACCGGTCGCCAGCGTCAGCACCAGCTGGAGAATGAAATGTCGGAGCGCGGGGCCGTCGTCTCGAGCGAAGAGCTCCGAGGAAGGATCGATCGCCGGTTGGCTCACTGCTCCCGGCTTCCCGTCAGCTCCGCCATCAGCTCCATGGCCTCGGGCTGCATGCCATTCAGGATCAGTCCGGTCGCGCCCGATCGCTCCCATGCGGGATAGCGGTCGCGGATGCGCTCCGGCGGACCGATCAGCGCGCTCTCGTCGCAGTACTCGTCGGGCACCGCGGCGATCGCTTCGGCCTTGCGACCGGCCAGGAACAACTCCTGGATCTCCGCGGCGGCCTCCGGGTAGCCCCGCGCGACCATCATGTCGTTGTGGAAGTTCTTGTTGCGGTGGCCCATGCCGCCGACATAGAGGGCGATGCCGGGCTTCATTCGCCCGAGGGCCGTCTCGATGTCGTCGGTGACCAGGACGCTGGTCATCGGCTGGATCTCGAAGTCGTCGACGCTCTTTCCGCCGCCAGCGCGCTTGAAGCCCTCCTCGAGCCACGGACCGAAGAGTTCCATCATGCCGGGCACGAAGTTGAGGGGGAACCAGCCGTCGGCGATCTCTGCGGTCAGCCGCACGTTGCTCTCGGTCCCGGTCCCGAGCCAGATCGGGAGCTTCGGGTTCATGTGCAGGATCGACTTGAGCGGCTTGCCGATCCCCAACGCGCCTTCGCCTGCATAGGGAAGGGAGATCTCCTCGCCGTCGTGGGAGACGGGCTCCTCGCGCTCGAAGATCTTGCGCATGATCGAGACGTAGTCGCGGATCCGGTAGTAGGGTCGGCCCCAGGGCTCGCCGTACCATCCCTCGACGATTTGCGGTCCGCTCACGCCCAGGCCCGCGACGAAGCGATCGCCTCCCGCGAGCGCGTCGATCGTCGCCGCCTGCATCGCGGCCATCGCCGGCGAGCGCCCCGCGAGCTGCATGATCGACGTTCCCAGTCGGATCTTCTTCGTGACCGCGGCGAGATACGCGAGCGGGGACGTCGCGTCGGAGCCGTAGGCCTCCGCGGTCCAGACGGAGTCGAATCCGAGGGTCTCCGCGCGCTGAACGGTCTCCACCGGGAGCTTCATCTCCGCTCCCGAATATCCCAGCATCAACCCGAGCTTCATCGCGGTTCCTCTCCGCGACGCGGTTCGCGTCGCCGAACGCCAGCGATCAGCATAGCCCCACAGGAGCCGACGGCCGCGCTGCGGCGTCGTACACTCTTCGCGAAACCAGGAAGAGGAGAAGCCATGCCGATTCGAGAAGCGGAGGACCCGGAGATCCGCTCCATGAAGGGGCTCCACCTCTACCACTTCTTTCTCTCGAACTGTGCGCAACGCGTCGCGCTCACCCTCGCAGAGAAGGCCCTCGACTTCACGCCGCGGGCGATCAACCTGCTCGCGAAGGAGAACACCAAGGACGCCTACTTCCGGATCAATCCGCTCGGCCTCGTGCCTGCGCTGGTCCACGACGGCGTCGTGATCACCGAATCGATCGACATCCTCCGCTATCTCGAGGAGCAGTTTCCCGAGCCGAGTCTCTACCCAGAGGACGCGGCACTTCGTTCCGTCGTAGACGACTGGATGGACGAGGCCACGAACCACCACAACGGCGTGATCAAGACCTACATGTACGCGATGGCGTTCGGCGGCGAGAAGTCGCCCGAAGAGATGGAGGCGTACCTCGCCAAGCAGAAATCCGATCCGGACGTGGCGGAGTTCCACCAGCAGGCGACGGCCGGGTTCTCAGAAGCGCGCGTCCTCGAAGCCGAGCGAGACCTCTTCGCGCTCTTCGATCGCGTCGAAGCGGAGCTCGATCAGCATCGCTGGCTGGTGGGCGACGACTTTACCTATGCCGACGTCGCCTGGTTCGTGCAGTACTTCCTGATGTCGCGGGCGGGCGTGGTCGACTTCGCGCAGTATCCGCATATCCGGCGCTGGGGCGCCGAGCTGATGCGCCGTCCCGGATTCGATCAGGGGATTCGGCGACTCCAGCCCGGGTACGCACCGATCGCGTGTCGCGTGCTGAAGCTCAGATCACGCATCCGCCGGGGGAGCCGGTCCCCGCGTCGCGCGAGACTGGCGGCCGCTTAGGTTCCGCGGAACGAGCCGACTAGACCTCGAACCAGCGTGATCAAAGTATCGAGGGAGTCGTGATCACGCCAAA
>CAZAUR010000045.1:0-15995 GCA_964488255.1 uncultured Spirochaetaceae bacterium
ATCCGCGAAGGTGGACGGACCGTGGGTTCCGGGGTCGTGTCCGAAGTCATCGAATAGCCGACATAACAAGACAGGCACCGAGCAAAGCTGCTCGGGGCCTGATTTCGAGTTCGTAGGTCCGTAGCACAATTGGTAGTGCACCGGACTCCAAATCCGGGGGTTGGGGGTTCAAGTCCCTCCGGGCCTGCCACTCGAGACCTGGAACTGCAGCGGGCTGGAATCAAGAGAGGGGAACCGGAGCGACATGGCGGAAAACTCGCAGAACATCTTCGCGCGCTCCCGGGACTACCTTTCGGAAGTCCAGGGTGAGTTCAACAAGATCACCTGGCCTCCGCAGCCCGAATGGGTGAATGGCACGATCGCCGTGGTGGTCGTCGTCGCTTTGATCGCTTCCTTCCTGGGCGTCGTCGACTTCGGGCTGAGTCGAATGATGCAGTTGGTGCTGGGCTGATGGATACACCGAACGGACCCGAGCAGACGGAAGCGACGACGCAGGCCGCTACGAGCAGTGGCCCGCCGAAGCGCTGGTACATCGTGCACACCTATTCAGGCCAGGAGACGCGCGCGAAGAAGGCTTTGCTCGAACGCGCCAAGACCCTCGGCTTCGAGGACGCGTTCGAAGAGATCCTCGTCCCCGAAGAGAGCGTGGTCGAGATGGTGGGCGGACAGAAACGCACGTCGAAGCGCAAGTTCTTCCCCGGCTACATCATCGTGCACATGGAGCTGAACGACGACACGTGGCACGTCGTGAAGGGCACACCGAAGATCACCGGCTTCGTCGGCAACGCGACCGACCCGCCGCCGATCTCCGATGACGAAGTCGACCGGATGACCCAGCGGATCAAAGAAGGCGCGGTCAAGCCGAAGCCGCTGATCCACTTCGACGAAGGCGAGAGCGTCCGTGTGATCACCGGCCCGTTCGCGAACTTCTCGGGCTACGTCGACGAAGTGATGGAAGACAAGGAAAAGCTGCGGGTGATGGTGCAGGTCTTCGGACGCGCCACGCCCGTCGTTCTCGACTATTCGAACGTCGAAAAGGCGTAAGCTCGAACGTAGAAAAAGCGTAAGCATCGAGACTCAACAGATCTCCGGCGGGCAAGGGCCCGGCCGGCGTACGCCAACGGTGAGCGGGAGAAGGAAGCTCGACTTCCTTCGTGGACCGCCAGTGGTGAGGAGAAGAAGAAACAGTGGGTAAGAAGGTCATGGCAGTCGTGAAGCTGCAGTGCCCCGCTGGGCAGGCGAATCCCGCGCCTCCCGTCGGTCCGGCACTCGGTCAACACGGCGTGAACATCATGGAGTTCTGCAAGGCGTTCAACGCCAAGACGCAGGATAAAAACGGTCTGATCATTCCGGCCGAGATCACGATCTATCAGGATCGAAGCTTCACCTTCGTCCTGAAGTCGCCCCCTGCGGCGGTGCTGCTCAAGAAGGCAGCGAAGATCAAGAAGGGTTCCGGCGAGCCGAACCGCAACAAGGTCGGCACGGTGACGAAGGCCCAGCTGCTCGAGATCGTCGAGACGAAGAAGGACGATCTCAACGCGTTCGACCCCGAACAGGCGCTCAAGATCATCGCGGGAACCGCGCGGTCGATGGGCCTGGAAGTGGAGGGCTGACGCGATGCCGCAAGCGAGCAGACGATATCGCGAGGCCGAGGCTGCTCGGGACCTCGACAAGCTCTACCCCTTGAAGGACGCCCTGGCGCAGGTGAAGTCCGCGCCGAAGGCGAAATTCGACGAGACCGTCGACATCGCGATCAACCTCGGCGTCGATCCTAAGCATGCGGACCAGATGGTGCGGGGCGCGATCGTCCTGCCGAACGGCGTCGGTCGATCGACCCGCGTCCTCGTGTTCGCGAAGGGCGACAAGGAAGCCGAAGCGCGGGAAGCCGGTGCGGACCACGTCGGTGGCGACGACCTCGCGAAGAAGATCCAGGACGAAGGCTGGTTCGAGTTCGACCGCGTGATCGCGACCCCCGACATGATGGGCGTCGTCGGTCGCCTCGGCCGGGTCCTCGGTCCGCGCGGCCTGATGCCGAACCCGAAGCTCGGAACCGTGACGCCGAACGTCGGCGAAGCCGTGCGCGATCAGAAGGCCGGCAAGGTCGAGTATCGCGTGGACAAGGCCGGCATTGTGCACTGCGGAATCGGCAAGGTCTCGTTCGAAGCGGACCAGCTCTGGGAGAACGCGTCGGCGCTGCTCGACGTGATCCTCAAGGCGAAGCCGGCTTCGACGAAGGGCACCTACCTCAAGAAGATCTCCGTCTCGTCGACGATGGGTCCCGGCTTCAAGGTCGACCCGGCGTCGCCATTGAAGACGGCGTAGGCGGAGGTCGAGGCAAACATCATGTTGACCAGACAGCAGAAAGAAGACCAGGTCGCGGAGCTCAAGGACAAGTTCGGGCGCGCGACCAGCGTATTCGTCGCGGACTACAAGGGTCTCGGTGTCGACCAGATGGAGACGCTTCGCGGCGATCTCCGGAAGGCCGAAGCAAGCGAGAGCGAGTTTCGCGTGGCGAAGAACACGGTGCTCCGACTGGCTTCGGTCGGAAGCCCGGCCGAAGGGCTGGCGGAGCATTTCGCCGGCACGACGTCCATCGCGATGTCGTTCGGTGACCCGGTCGCCCTCGCGAAGACCCTCGTGGACTACGCGAAGGAGAACGAGGCGTTCGAGATCCGGAGTGCGGTCGTCGACGGCGAAGTCCTCGGCGACGCCGAGATCAAGCACCTCTCCACGCTCCCATCCCTCGACGAGCTGCGCGGAAAGATCGTCGGTCTCCTCCAGGCTCCGGCCGGGAAGCTCGCGCGTCTCCTGAACGAGCCGGGCGGACAACTCGCTCGGGTCGTGTCGGCCAAGGGCGCGGAAGGGAGCGGCGAATAGCCGCGAGTCGGCGACTAGAACCACGCGGTGCGCCCAGGTCGGGACGCGCCGGAATGAATTGGAAGCCCGGGCGAGCCCGGGATGGAACGATGAAGGCCGTCGGCCAGCCGACGGCTCCCACCGGGCGGGAGGGTGCACAGCACTCGCTTGCACCGCCCAAATGAAGGAAGAAAGAAAATGGCGGATCTCAACGAAATCGTGGACACCCTGTCCGGCCTGACGGTCATGGAAGCGGCCGAGCTCGCGAAGCTCCTCGAAGAGAAGTGGGGCGTGTCGGCGGCGGCGCCGGTGGCAGTGGCTGCGGCGGCTGGCCCGGCGGCGGCCGGCGGCGAGGCGGCCGAGGCGAAGACCGACTTCGACGTCATCCTGACCTCGTTCGGCGACAAGAAGATCCAGGTCATCAAGGAGATCCGAGGCATCACGGGCCTCGGTCTCAAGGAGGCCAAGGAGCTCGTCGAGGGCGCGCCCAAGCCGGTGAAGGAAGGCGTGCCGAAGGACGAGGCCGACGAGATCCAGAAGAAGATCGAAGAGGCCGGCGGACAGGTCGAGGTCAAGTAGGACCTCGTGGTTCAGCGATCTCTCCGCGCGCGGAAGCGCGAGGAGAGGTCGATCGGTTCGACCGCTGGATTCCGGACACCCTGTCCGAACGCCAGCGGGGGAGACGCGAAGAGCGTCGCCCGAATGGCGGTGTGCAACGCACCGCTGACAAAGAGTGATGGTGTGATGGCGTGTTCGAGCCGATTCAGGCCCGATCACGCCTATGCGTGCCGTGGAGTCACGACCGAAGACTTCCGAGCGGGATGCCCCGTCGGAGCCGGTCGAGCGCCACGGCAATACGGAGGGTGATGACACTCGTGCCTGAGACCAATTTCTCCGATTTCGCCCCGCGAGTCCGCAAGTCCTTCTCGAGCATTCCGAGGATCATCGGCATCCCGAATCTGCTCGAGATCCAGAAGGACTCGTTCGAACGCTTCCTCCAGACCGGTGTCGAGATGGAGAAGCGTGAGAACGTCGGCCTGCAGGCGGTGTTCAACTCCGTCTTCCCGATCCGGGACTTCAACGACACGGCCAGCCTGGAGTTCGTGGGCTACGCCCTCGAACAGCCCAAGTACGACGTGCAGGAGTGCCTACAGCGAGGCATGACCTACGCCGCGCCCTTCAAGGTGACGATCCGCCTCGTGGCCTGGGACGATGCCGAGGGCTCCCAGACCATCCGCGACGTGAAGGAGCAAGAGGTCTACTTCGGGGAAATCCCGATCATGACCGACAACGGCACGTTCATCATCAACGGCACCGAGCGGGTGATCGTCTCCCAGCTCCACCGCTCGCCGGGCATCTTCTACGACACGTCGATCTCGACGACCGCGAGCGCCGCGGGCAAGAAGATCTTCTCGTGTCGCGTGATCCCGTACCGCGGTTCGTGGCTCGACATCGAGTACGACCACAAGGACATCGTCCACGCCCGGATCGACCGCCGCCGGAAGATCCACGTGACCGTCCTGCTGAAGGCCCTCGGCTACCAGCCCGAGGAGCTCCTCCAGTACTTCTACCCGATCGAGCAGGTGAAGATCGACGGGCGCAAGTTCTTCAAGAAGTGCGAGCCGGAGGCCCTGATCGGTCAGCGGTGCACGCGCGAGGTGAAGGACGACGACGGCAACGTGATCGTCCGCAAGGACAAGAAGTTCACGAAGGCCGCCGCCCGCAAGATCCGTGCCGCCGGACTCGAGTGGATCCAGATCGGCCAGGACGACTTGATCCGCGTGGACGCAGTCAAGCGCGTCGCGCCGGTCGACATCGTCGACGAGGAGACCGGCGAGGTCATCGTCGAGTGCAACGAGGAGATCACCGAGGCCCATCTCGACGATCTCAAGGCGCGCGGGATCAACGAGTTCCCGCTGCTCTTCCTCGACCCGATCACGACGGGCACGGCGCTCCGCGACACCCTGCTCGCGGACAAGACCGTCTCGCAGGACGAGGCGATCATCGAGATCTACCGCCGCTTGCGGCCGGGCGATCCGCCGACTCTCGACACGGCGACGAACCTCTTCAACAACCTGTTCTTCAACGGCGAGCGCTACGACCTCTCGAAGGTCGGGCGGCTCAAGCTGAACCACAAGCTGGAGTTCGATGGCGACGAGCGGATCGAGTGGTATCCGACCGGCGTCGGCAACGCGACCGAGGACATCGCTCTCGGCGATCTCCCGACGCTGCGCCAGCACGACATCCTGTCGGCGGTCAAGTACCTGGTCGACCTGAAGAACGGCACCGACCTCACCAAGCGCGTCGACGACATCGACCACCTCGGTAACCGTCGCGTGCGCGTCGTCGGTGAGCTGTTGGAGAACCAGTATCGGATCGGTCTGGTGCGCATGGAGCGAGCGATCAAGGAGCGCATGAGCCTCCAGGAGATCGAGACGCTGATGCCGCACGACCTGATCAACTCCAAGCCCGTCTCGGCGGTCATCAAGGAGTTCTTCGGTTCGTCCCAGCTCTCGCAGTTCATGGATCAGACGAACCCGCTGTCGTCGGTCACGCACAAGCGACGTCTCTCTGCGCTCGGGCCGGGCGGTCTGACGCGGGAGCGCGCCGGCTTCGAAGTGCGCGACGTGCACCCGACCCATTACGGTCGGATCTGCCCGATCGAGACGCCGGAAGGGCCGAACATCGGTCTGATCGCGTCTCTCTCGACCTTCGCCCGCGTGAACGACATGGGCTTCATCGAGACGCCCTATCGCAAGGTGGACGACTCGACGGTCACCAAGGACGTGAAGTTCCTGTCGGCCCTCGACGAGGAGCGGATGGCGATCGCCCAGGCGAACGCGATCCTCGACGACGACGGCAAGTTCGTGAAGGACCGCATCTCCGCCCGGAAGCAGGGCGAGTTCGAGATGATTCCGCCGGACGAGGTCGACATGATGGACGTGTCGCCGAACCAGCTGGTATCGGTCGCGGCCTCGCTGATCCCGTTCCTCGAGAACGACGACGCGAACCGGGCGCTCATGGGTTCGAACATGATGCGCCAGGCGGTGCCGCTGCTGCGGACGCGCGCGCCGCTCGTCGGCACCGGCATGGAGGCGGTCGTCGCCCGGGACTCGGGCGTGACGGTCGTCGCCAAGCGCGACGGCATGGTCGAGTCGGTCGATGCGGGCCGAATCGTCCTGAAGCCCGACGAAGACGACGGCACCGGCAGCAACGTCGACATCATCAACCTCATCAAGTACCAGCGCTCCAACCAGAACACCTGCATCAACCAGCGCCCGATCGTGAAGGCGGGCGACCGCGTTTCGGCGGGGCAGGTGATCGCGGACGGACCGGCGACGGATCGCGGCGAGATGGCCCTCGGCCAGAACGTCACCGTCGCCTTCATGCCCTGGGGCGGATACAACTTCGAGGACTCGATCCTCATCTCGGAGCGGGTGGTCAAGGACGACTACTTCACCTCGATCCACATCGAGGAGTTCGAGTGCGTCGCCCGGGATACGAAGCTCGGCAAGGAAGACATCACGCGGGACATCCCGAACGTCGGCGAGGACGCGCTCCGCGACCTCGACGAGGCGGGCATCGTCCGCATCGGCGCGGAAGTGCACCAGGACGACATCCTGGTCGGCAAGATCACGCCGAAGGGCGAGACGCAGCTCTCTCCGGAAGAGCGGCTGCTTCGCGCGATCTTCGGCGAGAAGGCCGGCGACGTGCGCGACACCTCGCTGCGGGTGCCGCCGGGCGTGACGGGCACGATCATCGGGGCCCAGGTCTTCTCCCGCCGCGGCGTAGAGAAGGACGAGCGCGCGAAGGCGCTGGAAGAGGCCGAGATCGAGCGGCTCCGGAAGGACCAGGAAGACGAGATCCGGATCATCCGGAAGAGCGCCTTCAACCGGGTCCGGGAGCTGATCGTCGGCAAGCAGGCCGCGAACCGCGTCGCCGACGAGCGCAAGGACATCCAGTGGCTCGGCTCCGGCGACTCGATCACCGAGGAGATCATCCGGGACATTCCGGATCGCCGCTGGCGTGAGATCCAGGTGACCGACGCCAAGACCCAGGAGAACGTCGACCGTGTCTTCCACCATGTGGAAGAGCAGGCGATGGTCATCAAGGCGGTCTTCGACGAGAAGATCGCCCGCCTGAAGAAGGGTGACGAGCTGCCTCCGGGCGTGTTCAAGATGGTCAAGGTCTACGTGGCCATCAAGCGCAAGCTCTCGGTCGGTGACAAGATGGCCGGTCGTCATGGCAACAAGGGTGTCATCTCTCGGATTCTTCCCGAGGAAGACATGCCTTACATGCCCGACGGCACGCCCGTCGACATCGTCCTCAACCCGCTGGGCGTGCCTTCGCGCATGAACATCGGACAGATCCTCGAGACGCATCTCGGCTGGGCGGCCCACGGGCTCGGCAAGCAGATCGAGCGGATGATGGAGAAGGCGGCCACCACCGAAGAGATCCGGACCAAGCTCCAGGAGATCTACAACGACGACGAGATCGGAGAGTCGATCGGGACCGCCTCGGAAGAGGCGGTCAAGTCGATGGCCGAGAACGTCACGCGTGGCATCCACATGGGCACGGCGGTCTTCGACGGCGCGTCCGAACAGGAAGTCAAGCAGGAGCTGGACCGGGCCGAGCTGCCCACTTCCGGTCAGATGGTTCTGTTCGATGGTCGAACGGGAGAACCCTTCGACCGCGACGTGACGGTCGGCACGATCTACATGCTGAAGCTCCACCACCTCGCGGATGACAAGATGCACGCGCGGTCCATCGGCCCGTACAGCCTCGTGACCCAGCAGCCGCTGGGCGGCAAGGCGCAGTTCGGTGGCCAGCGGCTCGGCGAGATGGAGGTCTGGGCGCTCGAGGCGTACGGCGCCGCGTTCGGACTCCAGGAGTTCCTCACGGTCAAGTCGGACGATGTCCAGGGTCGGACCCGGATCTACGAGTCGATCGTGAAGGGCGAGAACACGCTGGAGCCCGGACTGCCCGAGAGCTTCAACGTCCTCGTCAAGGAGCTGCAGGCGCTCGGACTCGACATTGAGATGAGGGAAGAAACCTGAGTCGGGCGGGGCCGCTGGTCCCACTCGACCTTCTTCTCTCAGCTACGAACCGACCCGTAAGGGGGACAAGCAATGCGCGATCTCTACAACCTCTTCGAGAAGCCCAAGGATCCGTTGGCCTTCGATTCGCTTCGAATCAGCCTGGCGTCTCCGGACAAGGTCCGGGAATGGTCCTTCGGCGAGGTGAAGAAGCCCGAGACCATCAACTATCGGACGTTCAAGCCCGAGAGGGATGGACTCTTCTGCGCGAAAATCTTCGGTCCGGTCAAGGACTACGAGTGCAACTGCGGCAAGTACAAGCGCATGAAGCACAGGGGCGTCGTCTGCGAGAAGTGCGGCGTCGAGGTCATCCAGTCGAAGGTGCGCCGCGAGCGCATGGGGCACATCACGCTGGCTTCGCCGGTGGCCCACATCTGGTTCCTCAAGTCGCTGCCCTCGCGGATCGGCAACATTCTCGAGATCACGCTGCGTGACCTCGAGAAGGTCCTCTACTTCGAGGCCCACGTCGTTCTCGACCCGAAGGACACGGAGCTCGAGAAGGGTGAACTCGTCACCGACGAGCGCCTGATCGAGCTGCGCGAGCAGTACGGACGCGACGCGTTCGACGTCGGCATCGGCGCCGAGAGCGTCCGCCGACTTCTCGAGGAGCTCGACGTCGAAGGCGAGTGCACGCGGCTCCGCGAGGACATGCGCGAGGCGACCTCCGAGGCGAAGCGCAAGAAGATCGCGAAGCGCCTCAAGGTGCTCGACGCGTTCCGCGAGTCCGAGGTCAACAACCCGGAGTTCATGATCCTCGAGGTCGTGCCGGTGATCCCGCCGGACCTGCGCCCGCTGGTGCCGCTCGATGGGGGTCGCTTCGCGACCTCGGACTTGAACGACCTGTATCGCAGGGTCATCAATCGCAACAACCGCTTGAAGCGGCTCCAGGAGCTGAACGCGCCGGAGGTCATCATCCGGAACGAGAAGCGGATGCTCCAGGAGGCGGTGGACGCGCTCTTCGACAACGGTCGTCGCGGTCGGGTCATCACGGGCCCGAGCAAGCGCCCGCTGAAGAGCCTCTCGGACATGCTCAAGGGCAAGTCCGGTCGCTTCCGGCAGAACCTGCTCGGCAAGCGCGTGGACTATTCCGGACGATCCGTGATCGTCGTCGGACCGGAGCTCCGGCTCCACCAGTGCGGCCTCCCGAACCGCATGGCCCTCGAGCTCTTCAAGCCCTTCATCTACTCCAAGCTGGAGCAGCAGGGCTTCGTAACGACCATCAAGGCCGCGCGCAAGATGGTCGAGCACGAGCGCCCCGAGGTGTGGGACATCCTGGCGGAGGTGATCAAGGAGCACCCGATCCTCCTGAACCGCGCACCCACGCTCCACCGCCTCGGCATGCAGGCCTTCGAGCCGATGCTGATCGAGGGCAAGGCGATCCAGCTCCACCCGCTCGTCTGTGCCGCCTTCAACGCGGACTTCGACGGCGACCAGATGGCGGTCCACGTGCCGCTCTCGGTCGAGGCGCAGATCGAGGCCCGCGTGCTGATGATGTCGACCAACAACATCCTCAGCCCCGCGACCGGCCGCCCGATCATCGGCCCGTCCCAGGACATCGTCCTCGGCGCCTACTACATGACCCGCCAGCGCCCCGGCGTGCAGGGCGAGGACATGAAGTTCGCCACCGAAGAAGAGGTGATCGTCGCGTACGACGCCGGCGTCCTCGACATCCACGCCTCGATCGGCGTGATGATGGACGGCGAGATGGTCGAGACGACCACAGGCCGCGTGCTGATGCGCGAGGTCGTGCCGAAGGACGTGCCCTTCGAGTACGTCAACCAGGTGATGGACAAGAAGGCGCTCGGTGAGCTGATCGATCAGTGCTACCGCCGCATGGGCAACAAGGCGACGGTGCTGCTCGCTGATGCGCTGCGGACCCTCGGGTACCGCAACGCGACGCGCGCGGGTATGTCGATCTGCATCGACGACATGCGCATCCCGCCGGACAAGGAACGCTTCCTGGCGGACGCGACCGACGAGGTCCAGCAGATCCAGGATCAGTACCAGGAAGGTCTGATCACCGACGGCGAGCGCTACAACAAGGTCGTCGACATCTGGGCGCAGGCCACGGAGCAGATCACCCAGCAGCTCCTCGACGGCATCGCGACCGACACCTACGTCGACGCGGAGGGCAACGAGGAGCAGGTCCCGAGCTTCAACAACATCTTCATGATGGCGGACTCGGGTGCACGTGGCTCGGCGCAGCAGATGCGTCAGCTGGCCGGCATGCGTGGTCTGATGGCCAAGCCCTCGGGCGCGATCATCGAGACCCCGATCACGTCGAACTTCCGTGAAGGGCTCTCGGTCCTCCAGTACTTCATCTCGACCCACGGTGCCCGGAAGGGCCTCGCGGACACGGCGCTCAAGACGGCGAACTCGGGCTACCTGACCCGCCGCCTCGTCGACGTGTCCCAGGACGTGATCGTCCGAGAGACCGACTGTGGCACGGAGGATGGGCTCGACACGACGGCGCTGATCGAGGCTGGCGAGATCGTCGAGCCCCTCGGCGAGCGGCTCCTCGGACGTACGGCCCAGGGCGACGTACTCGACTCCGTGAGCGGCGAGGTGCTCGTCGCTTCCGGTGAGGAGATCGACGAGGATCGCGTCCGCGCGGTCGAGCATGCCGGAATCGAAGGCGTGAAGATCCGCTCGGTTCTGACCTGCGCGAGCCTCTATGGCGTCTGCGTGAAGTGCTACGGCCGCGATCTCTCCCGGGGCACGATGGTGAACATGGGCGAGGCGGTCGGGGTGATCGCCGCGCAGTCGATCGGCGAGCCCGGCACGCAGCTCACGATGCGGACCTTCCACATCGGTGGTGCGGCGACGCGGCGGGCAGAGCAGTCCCACGCCGAGGCGGCGAGCGAAGGCTCGATCAAGCTCCACAGCATCCGGACCGTGATCGACAACGAGGGTCGCGAGACGGTGATGACGCGGAACGGCGAGGTCGGCATCGTCGATCCCTCCGGCCGCGAGAAGGAGCGCCATCCTGTCGTCTACGGAGCCACACTCCGGGTGAAGGAAGGCGATGTGGTCAAGCCGGGGGACGTGCTCCTCGACTGGGACCCCTTTGCCAGCCCGATCCTCTCGGAGATGCGCGGAACGGTGAAGTTCCAGGACATCGTCGAGGGCGGCACCATGCAGGAGCAGGTCGATGACTTCACCGGCGTCTCGTCCAAGGTGATCATCGAGTCGAAGGACACGAGCCTTCGGCCGCAGATCACGATCAACGAGATCGACGGCGAAGCGGAGTCCAACTCGCTGCTTCCGGTCGGCGCCTACCTCTCGGTCAACGAGGGGGAGGAAGTCACCGCAGGGCAGGTCGTCGCGAAGATCCCGCGCGAGGCGTCGAAGACGAAGGACATCACCGGCGGTCTTCCGCGGGTGGCCGAGCTCTTCGAAGCCCGGAAGCCGAAGGAGTGCGCCGTCGTTTCCGAGAACGAAGGCATCGTGTCCTTCGGTCCCGATTCGCGTGGCAAGCGCCGCGTGATCGTGACGCCCGAGGAGGGCGAGGGCGAGCCCGAGGAGTATCTGATCCCGAAGGGCAAGCACGTTTCGGTGCACGAGGGCGATCACGTCCGCGCCGGTGACGCGCTGATGGACGGTTCGTCCAACCCGCACGACATCCTCAAGATCAAGGGCGAGAAGGCACTCGCAAAATACCTGGTCGACGAGGTGCAGGAGGTCTACCGCCTGCAGGGCGTGAAGATCAACGACAAGCACATCGAGACGATCGTCCGACAGATGATCCGCAAGGTGCGCATCATCGATCCGGGCGACTCCGACTGGCTGATCGGCGAGCAGGTGGAAAAGGCGACCTATCGCCAGGTCTGCGCCGAGTTCGAGGAAGAGGGCAAGCAGGCGCCGACCGCCGAGACCCAGCTGCTGGGAATCACGAAGGCGTCGCTGTCCACCGAGTCGTTCATCTCGGCGGCCTCGTTCCAGGAGACCACCAAGGTGCTCACCGAGGCGGCCATCTGGGGCAAGAACGACTTCCTCCGCGGCCTCAAGGAGAACGTGATCATGGGGCGGCTGATCCCGGCCGGTACCGGTCTGATCAAGTACGCCGACATGGGGATCCAGGTCGAGGTGCCCGAGGGCTTCGAGTTCGACACGGCCGAGCCGGGCGAGCTCAGCCAGGGCGAGTTCGGAGCCGCTTCCTTCGGCGGCGAGACGATCACGCCGGAAGGGGAGGCGCCGGTGGCCGGCCTCTTCGCCAGCCCGGCCGAGCCGACCGACGGCGGTACCTTCGACGGTTGATCTCGAGGGCTGATCTCGAGGTTCGATCCCGCACGAGGAGACGGCGTCCCCTCCGGGGAACCTCCGGATCGAGACCTACCATCGCCCCCGTTCGGCTCGTCCGGACGGGGGCGATCCTGCTTTCGGCGCCCGGTCGGATCGGGGGCCGCGGCACGCGATGGGAAGGCCCGACAATCCGGTCGCCACCTTCCCCAGGGCGGTTGACAGCACCCCGCAGGCGTCATAAGTTCCCGCCGCTTCGGAACCCCGGAACACTTTCAACCCCGCGGTTCGTTTCCTTTTTTCGGAGAGGTGGCCCGAGCTTGGCTCCGGTCTCTTCGGATTCGTGAAACGGAACCACGGGGTCGTGCTGTCTCTGAAATCCGCCGCGCGTCCTTAGGCGGGGTTTCGATCGACGACCCGGTGCAGCAGTCGGAACTGACTGGACTGCTGCTGTCGCATCGCATGCGGTGCGGACCACCTGAACAACTAGAAGAAACAAGCAGCAGGAGCGAAGACTCTCCCCATGCCCACGATCCAACAGCTGATCCGAAAGGGACGGAAGCCGAAGCCGTCCCGATCGAAGTCCCCCGACCTCACGAGCTGCCCGCAGCGTCGCGGCGTTTGTCTGCGCGTGTTCACCGCGACGCCCAAGAAGCCGAACTCCGCGCTTCGAAAGGTCGCGCGTGTGCGTCTGACGAATGGCAACGAGGTCAACGCCTACATCGGCGGCGAGGGGCACACGCTGCAGGAGCACTCGGTCGTGCTCGTTCGCGGTGGTCGTGTGAAGGACCTCCCGGGCGTCCGCTACCACATCGTGCGTGGCTCGCTCGATGCGACGGGCGTCGAGGGTCGAAACCAGAGCCGCTCGAAGTACGGCGCCAAGAAGCCCAAGTGATTCATTGCTGAAAATCGACGCGCGTCAGGCGCGTCTTTTTTTATCGGATTGAGTGAAAGGACGCGTTCATGCCCCGAAGACGCGAGGTACCGAAGCGCGAGACGGCCCCGGACTCCAAGCATGGAGACCAGATGCTCGGCCGCTTCATCAACGTGATCATGCGTGACGGTAAGAAGAGCACCGCCGAGAACATCGTGTACGGCGCGTTCGACGACATCGAGAACAAGATGCGCAGCGACCCGCTGGCGATGTTCCGTCGTGCGCTCGACAACATCCGCCCGCGCCTCGAGGTCAAGAGCCGCCGCGTGGGTGGTGCGACCTACCAGGTCCCGATCGAGATCTCGCCCAACCGCGCGACGTCCCTGGCGATGCGCTGGCTGGTCGAGTACTCGCGATCGCGCCCGGGCAAGAGCATGATGGAGAAGCTCGCGAACGAGATCATCGACGCGGCGAACGAGCGTGGGGAGAGCGTGAAGAAGCGCGAGGACACCCACCGGATGGCGGAAGCCAACAAGGCCTTCGCTCATTATCGCTGGTAGGCAGGCGCTTTGCGCCGGCCTACCGCGCTGGGGCTGAGGGCTCTCGGGTTCAGCTAGGACGAGGGCTCGCATACGAGGACGACAGAGGGAACGGTCATGCCTCGAAGTACTGCGCTCTCTGACACACGAAACATCGGCATCATGGCGCACATCGATGCTGGCAAGACGACGACGACCGAGCGGATCCTCTTCTACACGGGCGTCAACTACAAGATTGGAGAAGTTCACGACGGCGCGGCCACGATGGACTGGATGCAGCAGGAGCAGGAGCGCGGGATCACGATTACCTCCGCGGCAACGACCTGCAGCTGGCGAAACCATCGGATCAACATCATCGACACCCCGGGGCACGTCGACTTCACCGTCGAGGTCGAACGTTCTCTCCGGGTGCTGGACGGCGCGGTCGCGGTGTTCTGTGCAGTCGGTGGCGTGGAGCCGCAGAGCGAGACGGTCTGGCGACAAGCCGACACCTATCGCGTTCCCCGCGTCGCCTTCGTGAACAAAATGGATCGAATGGGTGCTGATTTCGACAACGTGGTCTCGATGATCGAGGACCGTCTCGGAGCCCGGCCGCTGCCCCTGCAGCTGCCGATCGGCTCGGAAGACGCGTTCGCCGGCGTCGTGGATCTGCTGTCGGAGAAGGCGCTCTACTGGGACGACGAGAGCCTGGGGGCGGAGTTCCGTACGGACGACATCCCGGCAGACATGGCGGACGACGCCGAGCTCGCGCGCGACCATCTCGTCGAGCGCCTCGCGGACTTCGACGACGAGGTGATGGCCAAGTACCTCGATGGCCAGCCGGTTCCGGTCGAGGAGCTGCGCGCCGCGGTCCGCAAGAGCACGCTCAACCTGGATCTCGTGCCGGTCTTCTGCGGCAGCGCCTTCAAGAACAAGGGCGTGCAGCCGCTGCTCGACGCGGTCGTCGAATACCTTCCTTCGCCGGCAGACGTCGCCGCGGTGGAAGGTGAAGCCGTCGCGACGAAGAAGAAGGGGCCGAAGAACAAGCTCGAGGGCGAGGCGCCCGAGATCGTGACGCGTGAGGCGTCCGACGACGAACCCTTCGCTGCCCTCGTGTTCAAGATCCAGTCCGACAAGCATTCCGGCAGCCTCGCCTATCTCCGCGTCTACTCCGGGACCGCGAAGTCGGGTGAGGGTCTCCTCGACCCGTCGACCGGCAAGAAGGAGCGCGTCAACAAGTTCCTCCAGATGCACGCCAACAAGCGGCAGGAGCTGGACGAGATCCACGCCGGCGAAATCGTCGCCGCGGTCGGCCTCAAGAACGTCGTCACGGGCCACACCCTCTGCTCGCCGAAGGCACCGCTGATTCTCGAGTCCCTCGAGTTCCCGGACCCGGTCATCTCGATCGCGATCGAGCCGAAGACCACGGCCGACATGGACAAGCTCGACGGCTCGCTCGACCGCCTCGCCGTCGAAGACCCGTCCTTCAAGGTCTCGACCGACGACGAGACCGGACAGAAGATCATCTCGGGCATGGGCGAGCTCCACCTCGAGATCATCGTCGACCGTCTCCTTCGAGAGTTCGGCGTCGACGCCACCGTCGGTCGGCCGCAGGTCGCCTACAAGGAGACGATCTCCGCGACGGCCGAAGGCGTCGGGGAGTACATCAAGCAGAGCACGGCGGCCGGTGGCGAGTTCGCGATCGTAAAGGTCGAAGTCGAGCCCGGCGAAACCGGCTCGGGCTTCGTCTTCGAGAACGCCCTGACCGCCGGCGCGGTTCCGGCCGAGTACATCGATGCGATCGAGCAGGGCTGCGAAGAGAGCATCGACTCGGGCCACCTCGGTGGCTACCCGGTCGTCGACGTGAAGATCCGACTCGTCGACGCGCAGCTCCATGAGACAGACTCCTCCGAGCGTGCCTTCGGGATCGCGGCGTCGATGGCCGCGAACGACGGCCTCGGCAAGGCTTCCCCGGTCCTGCTCGAGCCGATCATGAAGGTCGAGGTCGTGACGCCCGAGGAGTTCCGCGGTGCGGTGCAGGGCGACCTCAACGGCCGACGCGGCCAGATCACCGGCATCGAGATGCGCGGGCAGTCTCAGGTCGTGCAGGCCGAGGTTCCGCTCTCGGAGATGTTCGGTTACGTGAGCAGCGTGCGCTCGATGACCCAGGGCCGCGCCAGCTACACGATGCAATTCGAGCACTACACGCAGGTCCCGGACAACATCCTGCAGTCGATCATCAATCCATACGGCTAATCGGGGTTCGGCCCACGGGCCGAACCCCTGGCTGAGGGCTCTCGTCCTCGGCGAACGCGACCACGAAGCAACGATCCACTGGATCCAGAGAAGAAGAGAAGAAGCACCATGGCCAAGGAAAAGTTCGAGCGGACGAAGCCCCACGTGAACGTGGGC
>CAZAUR010000046.1:0-15416 GCA_964488255.1 uncultured Spirochaetaceae bacterium
TCAAACTTTGAAGGCCTCCCCAGCAGAGCTGGGGGGACTCCCGACGGGCTAGCCGAGCTTCGCCCACGCGGCCTTGTTCTGGGGCACGCCGGGGTTGTCGGGCTGGACGGCGATCAGGCTCGGGAAGGTGCAGATGCCCGCCTCGAAGCTCGGGTCCGGAAAGGACGCGCGATAGGCGGCGAACTCCTCGGGCGTGAGCTCGCGACTCATGCCGATCGGGAGCATCTGCTCGAAGGGGAAGCCTTCGGCGTTGGCCATCATCGAGACGCACATCTTCATGAACTCGCTCTCGCCCTGGCCGAGGGGAGACCCGAGTTCGCGACGCTTTCGGCTGGGCGCCGAGGCGTGAGGGCGTTTCCTCGACGAGGGTCGACATGGATCGCTCTTACGATGCGCAGATCATTTCGACCAGTCCGGCTGCGACGCCCGGAGCTTCCGCTCCAGCCCTTTGAGCGCCGACCGGATCTCCGGTCTTCGTTCCTCGTGCACGAGTCCGAGAAGCGCCAGGTTCAGCCCATAGAGAGCACGCGCCTCGAAGTGCGCATCATCGATCCTTCGAAGCGCCCACTGGATCGCGGCGAACTGCGCACCGTGGTGGATCTGCCAAGCCACCTGCGCCGGCTGGACAGGCGTCTCGAAGATCCCTTCGTCACGAGCGACGCGGATCGCGACGGAGAGCATTCGAACCGAGTGGGACAAGGGCTCGACCGGAGAACGCTGACCTTGGATCTCGCCCTCGAGCCAAGCGAGAATCATCGGTCGAAAGAGCTCCCCCTCCTTCATCATCTCGCGAAGCGAAGTACGGACGAGGGACCGGACGTACGCAATCGGATCCTCCGACCGTCCCTCGCTCGGAAGACGCGCATCGATCCGCTCCCGCGCGTCGAGCGTGAGCGCGCGCAGGATTTCTTCTCGCGTCCCCCAAAGGTTGTAGAGAGTGTTGACGCTCAGCGAGGCCTCTTCCGCGAGCTTGCGCATCGAGAGCGCGCTCAAACCGCCCTCCGCCAGGAGGGTCCGAGCCGCCTCGAGAATTCGCCGACGGCGCGCCTCGACGTTGCGCTCGCGAACGCTCGAGGCGTCCTGCGCTTCATCCGCCCGAGCTTGGTCACGTTGCAACATCGTATCAAATTGATACAGTGTCTCATCTTACCTGTCAACGATCTGAACGCAGGACCGGAACCCCGGCCGAGGCGCCCGGTCATGACGCGACTCGGCCTCCCACGCGACGACCGCGGCAACGACGTGGCCCCGACTCGAGAGAAACGACTCACATGATCAAGAAGGCTCTACTCGCTCTCGCGATCCTCCTCGTTGCTGGCGGACTTTGGATCTTCGCCGCCGCGAGCGGTTGGCTGGGCAGCGACGATGTCGCGGGCGACGTCAATCCGAATGCTCGCCCGCTGCAGGCGCAGCAAGAGCGCATCGCCATTCAGACGACGACCGCAGAGCAGCTCGGCGCAGCCTCCGGCAAACAGATCTTGTTCGGCGACTTTCATGCCCACACGACGTTCAGCGTCGATGCGTTCATGATGAACCTGCCGCTCATCGGCGGGCCTGGCACGCACCCGCCCGCCGACGCTTGCGACTTCGCCCGCTTCTGCTCGGCGCTCGACTTCTGGTCGATCAACGATCACGCCGAGAACCTGACTTCGGACCTCTGGAGGGAGACCGTGGATGCCGTTCGCGATTGCAACGTGGTGGCCGGCGACCCGACGAATCCAGACCTCGTGACCTACCTCGGCTGGGAATGGAGCCATATCGGGAACACCCCCGAGACCCACTACGGGCACAAGAACGTTGTGCTCCGCGGAACGGACGACGAGGACATCCCCACGCGGCCCATCGGTTCTCGCGGTCCGGCCGTCGAGGGCACGATCGGCATCCCGTTCACTGCGCGCGCGGCCCTTTCGACGCTCGGCGGCGAGCGTGGGCGGAGTCTGACGCGGCTCATCAGCAAGGTGGGCAAGGCCGACCGCTGCCCCGACGGCGTCCCGGTCCGCGAGCTGCCCGCCGACTGTCTCGAATCGGCCGCGACACCCGAGGCCCTGTTCGACAAGCTCGACGACTGGGGCTTCGACTCGATCGTGATCCCCCATGGAACGTCGTGGGGCCTGTACACGCCCGCCGGCTCGGATTGGCGCAAGCAGCTTCCCGGCCACGACCCAGCGCGCCAGACGCTCGTCGAGATCTATTCAGGGCATGGCAACTCCGAGCGGCTCCCGAGCTGGCGACCAGTCGATGTCGCCCCAGACGGCTCGCTCAGCTGTCCGCCGCCGCGCGATGGATATCTCCCGAGCTGCTGGCAGGCCGGTGTCCTCGTCGAGGATCGCTGCAGAGAGACCGGTGAGAGCGAGGACGAGTGCGCCGTCCGCGCGGAGCAAGCGCGCAAGAACTACGTCGCGGCCTACCAGGCCGGCTGGAAAACGCTGCCCGGCTACGACGCGAACAGCTGGCTCGACGCCGGCCAGGCGACACAGGACATGTTCCAGCCCGCCTTCAACTACCGACCGAGGGGCTCCGCTCAGTACATGCTCGCCATCCGCGACTTCAGCGATCCCGCCCAGCCCCGACGTTTCGAATTCGGTTTCATCGGCTCGAGTGACACACACTCTGCCCGGCCCGGTGCCGGATACAAGGAGTTCGACCGAGGCGAGATGAGCGACAACCGTGGCCGACGGGGGGAACCGCGGGAGGGGGGCGCAGGACCGTTCGGATCGAGCAACCAGGCCGACGAGCCGGTCGCCGAGTCGATCGCTTGGGAATCCAGCAACGAAAGCCCACTGGGGCTCTTCGAGGTCGAACGTGGATCGGCCTATTTCGTGACGGGCGGCCTGATCGCCGCCCACTCAGCCGGTCGCGACCGTAACGCGATCTGGGACGCACTGCAGAAGAAGGAAGTCTACGCGACGAGCGGTCGGCGGACGCTCCTTTGGTTCGACCTGATCGACGGTGCGCAGTCGATTCCGATGGGCTCAGCCACGAGCCGCAGCGAGTCGCCGCGCTTTCGGGTGAGGGCGATGGGTTCCTTCGAACAGAAGCCCGGCTGCCCGGAGCACGTCATCGACGCACTCGGCCAGGAACGCGTCGACCACATCTGCCGCGGCGAGTGTCAGAACCCGAGCGAGACGCGCCGTCCGATCCAGCGAATCGAGATCGTGCGCATCCGACCGCAGATTGCGGAGGATGAGCCACTCGACGGCCTGGTCGAAGATCCGTGGCGCACCCTTCCCTGTCCGGCCGACGGCTCGGGCTGCGCGGTCGAATTCGCGGACGAGGAATTCGCCGCTTCGGAACGCGATGCGGTCTACTACGTGCGGGCCATCGAAGCGCCCGACCTTCTCATTCACGGCGCGAACCCGCTCGGCTGCCAGCGCGACGAGCAGGGAAGTTGTATCGAGATCTCGCCCTGCGGCATGAACTCCCCCTACGAGGACGACTGCCTGGGCGAAGCCGAACCGCGGGCGTGGTCGTCGCCCATCTTCGTGAACCACGCGGGATCCTGAGCGGGATTCCCAACCCGAGCGCAACTGTCATGACACGAACACAATGGATCTGGGTCGTCCTCTTCACCTTCTGGGCGCTCTTCACAGGGTGGTACACGTCGTTCGGAGGACCGCTGACCGACGAGGAGATCGAGCACTACATGACCATGGCGGAACAAATGGAGCCGCAGTTCGCGCCCGAGGACCTCGAGCGGATGCGGAAGTTCATGGAGGAGGACACGGGCGACGACTTCGTCATGGTCAACCTGATCGACCTGTTCGAAGAACCGCTCGCGATCCCCGGCGTCGCCCCGGACCAGGCGAGCCAGGACGTGCTCGGCCAGTACATGGCCTACATGTGGCCAGCGCTCTTCGCCCGCGCCGGCCACCCGATCTTCGCGGGGCGATCGGCCGCCGATGCGATGGACCTGATGAACGCCGACGGGATGCAATCCTGGGTCACGGGGGCTGGGATGCGGTACCGCAGCCGGCGCGACATGCTCGAGATCGCGACCGACCCAGCGTTCAAGCCAGCCCACGCTTTCAAGGTGGCGGCCATGCGTAAGACGATCGCGTTTCCGATCGACCCCTGGTTCCAACTCGGCGATCCGCGCCTCGTGCTCGGGCTCTTGCTCGGTCTGACCGGATGCGCGCTGAGCTGGCGGGCAGCGATTCGCCGCGCAGACCTCGCCTGAGCGCGAGTCGACAGCGACCTGGTCACCGCACGGTCGGTACAGGCCGAACGCCGGCGACCGCCGGCACGCCGCCGGGATTTTCAGACGGACGCGCTCGTGTCTATAGGTGGCGGTCGAACCACTCGAGGGCGGCGCCGCTCCCGCGCTCGAATCCGCCGAAGTAGATCCCGTAATGGTCGACGTCCGGAATGACTTCGTAGCGGACGTCGATGTCTCCGCGCGCGGCCAGCAACTCGTGCGCGCGTCCTCCGGACTGTCGGATGTCGAAGAGTTCCTCCTTCTCGGCATCCATCATCAGTGCGGGGGCTTGCAGGCGGTCGAGGGCGGCGAGCGGATCGTAGTGCTGCATCCGCGCGACGTTCACGGTTCCGCGCAGCGCCGGGTGCGAATCGACGTCGGACGGGAACGGCGAGATCGTGCCTCGCGCGATCTGGCCGCCGCGGACTCGTGCGAATGCGCGCGCCTCTTTCGTCGGCCCTTGCAAGAATGCGCACTGTGTCACGACCGCCCGGAAGCGATCATCGGTCGACGCGCAGTACAACGCAGTTCCTCCGCCGAAGCTCGTGCCCCACGCACCGAGTCGCGCCGCGTCGACACCGGGCTCGGTGGCTAGAAAGTCCGTCGCCGCGCGAAGGTTTCGGACCCAGTTCCAGGGATCGATCAGCTCTCGAACGACGCGAATGCGCACCTGCGCGATGCCGTCCTCGTCGACCTCGACTTCATCGTCGAGGATCTGCGCGCGTCCCGAGGATCCGAACCAACCGTCATGCGTGAAGGTCAGCGCGGCTATACCCCTCTCGGCAAAGAGCACCGCATAGTGCGCGATCGAACCCTTGCCGCCTCCCCAGCCATGGGACATCACGACGCCTGATGCAGCATCGCCGTCGCGCAGCTCGGTCGGCCGGTAGAGCGTCGCGTCGAGCCAATATCCGTCCGACCAGATCCGCGTCTCGATCTGTTCGACTGTCTCGGGGACACTGATCGGGACGTATTCGGGTTCTTCCGTGAGCATATCTTTCTCCCTTTTTCGAGGCCGGACGCGGAAATGGAATCAGCCCACGTCGGAATCGGCTTCGAGCCCGTCGTCGAGTTGGACGCCGAAGCTGTTGAGCATCATCGCCACCATCGTGTAGTGGCCGATGGTGAACACCAGATCCATCTTCTGGCGTTGATCGAAGCCCGCGTCGTCGCCGAGCGCCTGCCATGTCTTGTCGCTGATGCGCTGGTCGGCGTGCAGCTCGTCGACCGCCCGCAAAAGGGTTCGGTCGGCTGCGCTCCACGCGGGATCGTCCGGGCCCCGCTTGATCCGAGCGATCTCCTCCTCGGTCAACCCAGTGAAGCGTCCGACCAGGACGTGCTGCGCCCACTCGTAGGCAGACCGACAGAGCAAACCGGTCCGCAGGATCACGAGCTCACGTCGGTCGGCGGGCACCTTGTTTTGCTGCGACAGCACGTAGCTCCCCCAGGAGCCGAATCCTTTCAGCGCCTTGGGCGAATGGACGAGCGTCCGGAAGATGTTGAGGGTCCCGTTCGGCGTCCGGAAGCGCTCGAGAACGGCGGCCTGGTCTTCGGCTAGATCTTCATCGCGGATCGGCGGGACGCGAGGTTCCGTTTGAGCGGACACGGTCAGCCGTCCACAGGGGAGTCGGGGAGAGAATGCAAGGTCGCCATGATTCGAGAACCTCCTCAGAATGGATGTGGATGCGCTTCGGTGATCGCGAGACTTCAGATCGCGAGCTGGATCTGGAAGCCCTTCTTTTCGAGTCGCGGTACCGGCGCGTGTCTGAAGACCGCGCTCCAGCCCATGCGCTCGATCAACGCATCGGCTTCGGCGAGCCGGTCCGCTGGCATCGACGCGTAGCGCTCGCGTAGACGCTGAAGCTTCCAGAGGGTGTAGGGCGACACGCCCCGTCCAAACTTGGCGCCGAGCAGCTCGCTCTCGAAGCCGGGCATGCTCCCCGAGGCCTCGCCGCCCGTCGAACTGGGCGGGAACGTCTGCCTCGGGTCGACGCCGGCGAGCGCGTCTGGGGCGGCATCGAGCATGCGTTCGAAGAAGTCGGCCGAAGCCTCGCCCGCGTAGGCCAGGACCTCGACGATCGAGTCGGAGAGTCCGAGCTCGCCCTCGTCCGATGTCCCCGCCGCGGCGTGCATCCGGTCTACCCAATCCGACAGCCAGATGCATTGACGCCGCACGTACTCGGTCGCCGGGCCCGGATCTCGGTAGATGTGACCGAACATCGTGTTCATCATGGACAGGTCCGCGAGACACGGCCGGTCGCCCAGCAGGAAGAGTCGTTCGCGCAGATGAGCTTCGAGTCGATCGTAGAGCGCCTCGGAGAAGCGTAGACAGGCGGCGTCGAACTCCGGATAGCGTGCCTGCAGCGCGCCGACGCGCGAGCTGATGTTCGTGGCCGCGCTCGCCACCATCATCTCGACTCCGCCGACCGACTCCGCGTGGACGATGTCGTTGCCGAGGGTGTGTCGGAAGAGGCGGAAGCCCCAATCACGCGCCTCCTCGGTGGCCCAGCGCTGGGAACCGCCCGTCAACCCGAAGAACTCGTCCGACAGGGTGTCGAACACGTAGGCGACGAGCACGTACACGGGATCCTCGGGGATCACCGGTCGCCCCGGATGACGAGCCTCCAGCGTCTCGACGATGGTGATGCTGTCCTGCACCACCTCGCCGTCAGGGCAGACGAGGACCGGTAGATAGTGCGAACCCGTTTTGGGCAGGATGATCCCGCCAATCCGCTCGACGTTGCACTGGCGCTCGACGTAGGGGATGCGCTTGTACTGAAGACACGCGCGCGGCTTCGCCGAGTAGTAGGACGACTGCGTCGCGATGAGCTCGTATTCACCGCTCATCTCGAGCCTTCCCCGAAGCGCCGCTCGAGCCAGTCGACGAGAACACGCGTCAGTTCGTCGGGCTTCTCTTGCTGTGTCCAATGGCCGCACTCGTCGATCAGATGTGTCTCGAAGTCGCTGCACTTCGCCCGGGTAAACTCGGCGGCGGCTGGCGGGATTGCGGCATCCCAGGCGGCCGTCACCTGCAGTACGGGCAGCGTGAGCGGCTTCTCTCCGAGCTCGGGGATGATCTCGCGGTTGCGGTCGGCGTTGCGGTACCAGCTGATCGGACCAAAGAAGCCCGACCGCTCGAACTCTGCGGTGTAGGCGTCGAGTTCCGCCGCGTCGAGCAGCGCTTCGCCCTGCGGCTCGATCGAGTCGAGGTCGAGGAAGGGGTTGGCTCCCGAGCCCCCGCCGAGCCCGCCGCTCCCGTCGGGCTCTACACCTCTTCGAATCAGCTTCTCGAAGAGCTGGCGGGTACGCGCGCCGAGGAACGCTTCGGGTACCTCGCGTTGCTGGAACCACAGGATGTAGAAGCGCTCGGGATCGGGAAATGCGACTCGCATCATCTCCGTTGAGGGCATAGCGGCGTAGGGCGTATTGACGCCGACCACTCCCAGACAGCGATCGGGATACATCACCGGCATCGACCACGCGACGAACCCACCCCAGTCGTGCCCTACGAACACGGCGCGCTCGATCTCGAGCACGTCGAGCAGGCCGACGAGGTCACCCGTCAGGTGAGCGAGGTCATAGTCCTCCACCTCTTTCGGGACGTCGCTGCCGCCGTAGCCGCGCTGGTCGGGCGCGATCACGCGAAAGCCCGCGTCCTGGATCGCCCCGAACTGGTACCGCCACGAGCGGGCGAGCTCGGGGAATCCGTGACACAGGACGACGGCGGGCCCTTCACCGGCCTCGTGGACGGAGAGGGTGATGTCCCCGAGACGAATCGGTCGGGGCTCGCGGAAGAGTGTCATGGCAGATTCCTCGAGGGTGTCGCGACGTCGGAACGGACGAAGCTGGCGCAGGTCTCTCATGAATCTCATAAAACTAGAACCAGAATTCTTATTTTGGTCTATGATGAAAACTCTGTCAAGCGACACGCGCGAATCGGCTGAGCTCGCGCGAGCGGAACAGGAGAGAGCCCATGCGTCTCGTCGACCCGAAACGCCCATTCACCTGCGAAAGCGAAGAGAAATCGATCTCCAACGTGCCCGGCCTTGCCTCCGCGCGCGCGTCAAAGTTGCGCGCGGCGTTGATCCTCACCCTCGCGTGGGTGATGGCAGGGCATGCCGCGGCAGTCCGTGCGGAAGAGGTCGACAGCGACCCATGGGCGACCGTGGAGGAGTACGGCAGCGAAGAACGCCGCGAAGACGCGGATGCGGCCGACGAGACCGACGCGGACGAGGACATCTGGAGTGGGGTCGAGGCGCTCTTCGTCGAATCCGCGCGTCGCCTCGTCGACCTTCAGGACGCTTCGGAAGCGCTCACAACCTTCTCCGGCGCGGATCTACGCGACCAGGGAATCGTCGACTTCGGCGACCTCCAATACAGCGTGCCGAACCTCTTCACGGGCGGCGGCCTCTCGCGCACCACCCTCCGCGGCGTTGGAAGCGAGATCGTCGGCCCCGGAACCGACCCAGGATTCGCGGTCCACACGAACGGCGTCTACACCGTTCGCTCGAGCACCGGCAGCTCGGACTACTTCGACATCGAGCGAATCGACGTGCTACGCGGGCCCCAAGGCACGCTATGGGGTCGCAACTCGACCGGCGGCGCCATCAACGTCGTGACCGCCCGGCCGATCTTCGACTACGACTCCGCCGCGGACCTCGAGTACGAGTCTTTCGCCGCCGGCGCCCAGGGCATTCGCATGCGCGGCATGTTCAACATTCCCCTCGTCGAGGACAAACTCGCTGCGCGCTTCGCGTTCCTGACCTATTTCAACGACGGTCTCACCGAGAACGAGGGACCGAGCGGGATCGAGCGCATCAACGACGAGCAGACGTATTCACTGCGCTTCAGCTTGCGCTGGCAACCGAACGACCGCCTGACCGTCGACTACATCGGAACCCTGTTCAGATCGGTCGGCTCCGGACAGGTGCCGAAGTTCACGGGAGACTTCTTCAGCCCAGGTCGCGTCCCGGAGGCCGGCGTCGGCCCCGGCGCCAACTATTCCGGGGCACTGCCCAACCCGCGGAACCGCTTTCGATCCGCGACCGACGGCCGAAACGACGCCGACTCGACGATCTACACCGCGTCGCTCCTCGCCGAGTACGAAGGAGACGCCTTCCAGCTCCAGTCGATCTCCGGCTATCAGAGCTCGGACTTCTCGAACCAGCGTGATCTCGATGGCTCGAGTCTCGCGATCTCTACGCTCGACCTCAAGGACAGTTCGCGCCAGGTATCGCAGGAGATTCTGATCCACTCCACCTGGGAACACCCCGTCGACTATACGTTCGGCGCCATCTACCAGTACGACTGGACACCGCAGACGAGTGTCTTCGTCGACAATGTCCAGAACACGGCGAATTCGGCGAACTTCCGCCTCTCCCCCTTCGTCCTCTTCACGAGTCTCGTGGATGACTGTGGGATCGGAATGACCGCATCCTGCCCACCCACGAAGCCGATCGGGGTCATCCAGGAAGACTTCGTTCGCGCATTTTCCCGTGTCGACAACCATGTCCTAGGTCTCTACGGCAACGTGACCTGGGAGGTCGTCGACGATCTTCGCCTGAGTGCGGGCGCACGATTCAGCTACACCCACCGCAAATGGGACGACAAGACGCGGGTACAGTCCTTCTCGGCGATCTCCCCCACGACCGGACTCCTCGTCCTTCAGCTCGGGCAAGCACAGAAGGAGAGCTGGCAGTCCGGTACGTGGAAGCTCACGGCGGACTATCGAATCCTGGAGAGTCACCTCTTGTGGGCGTCCGTCGGAACGGGTGCTCGAGCAGGGGGCTTCAACTTCGTGGACGAGAACTCATTCGGCCAGGAGCGGATCCTCGCTGTCGAAGCGGGATTCAAGAGCTCGTTTCTCGATCGCCGAATCACACTCAACGTGTCGGGATTCTGGTACGACTGGGAGGATCCACAAATTCGCGGCACCGCCGACAACCTTCCGATCACCACGAACGCGCCTTCGGCTTCGTCCTACGGCATCGAAGTCGAGACGCGCATCGCGCTCCGTCCGGAGATCGCGGTGAACGCGAGCTTCGGTTGGCTCGAAGCGACCTACGATCGCCAGTTCTTCGACCTGGACCGGACGATCCCCGACTTCAGCGCGCCGATCCAATCCCGTTTCCCGAGCATCGACATCGAGGGGAATCGTCTTCCTCGCAGCCCACGCTTCAACGCTTCGATCGGCGTTGAGTACACGCACGACCTTGCTGATCACGGCACGCTAACGCCTAGGGTGGACTTCTACTACCGGTCGGAGACGTCATTCCGTCAGTTCGACAACCCCCGCGACGAGCAGAAGGCCTACACCCGAACGGACGTGCGAATGACATGGCGCTCACCGAGCGAACAGCTCTGGGTCGAGCTCTTCATGCGGAACCTCGAGGATGCGCGCGTGAAGACGAACCAGGACATCTACGACAACATCTATCGGCTCCACTACTACGATTCGCCGCGAAGCGGTGGGATCCGGGTCGGATACGAGTACTGACCTGGAAGAGAGTCGAAGGCGGCGATGACCGATCCGGGGATTCGTCGGTGAGCCCGGGCAACCCCGAACTCACCCGTCGTCGGGGCACAGCGAGGCGACGAAGATGCGTCGAAGGCGCGCGATCTCGGAGGAGGAGATCCGAGGTGGGCTGCTCTTCGCGAAAAACAGGGTCTGGTCGAGGATGGCGATGATCGCGAGCAGGGTGCGCGCGACGTTGGATACGTGTCGATCCCTTCTCGAAGCCGTGCGCACGGTGTGATCCGCGATGAGCTCGGCGATCGACGCCACGAACTTCGCAGCCCTTTCGGTGAAGACGGGATCGTCGAGCGACTCGATCAAGGCCGCGCGTAGGATTCCGCGGTTCTCGACGTGCGAACGGACGAGTTCGGGGATCAGCAGCTCCGCAAGGTGCTCCACAGTCACCGTGTCGATCTTTTCCGCGACGACGAATGCCTGCATCTCTTCCAGGGAGGTCTGCGCGAAGTCCTCATGCAGATAGTGCAGGAGGGCGCGCTTCCCTTTGAATCGCGCGTAGAAGGAGCCCGCCGACGAGTTCGCTTCGCTGACGATGCTCTGGATCGTCAGTTCGCTGAACGACTGCGTCAGAAGCAGTCGGCGGGTCGCACTCGCGATTGCCCCAAGGGTTTCCTTGCTTCGCTGCTGACGCGGCGGGCTCACATCTTCCATAACAATCCTTGACTATTCAGAATTATAATTCTAATTTTGATCTGTCGCGCCGTCAACGTAGAGAACTCATCCCACGGCGTGACTCTCTAGAAGCCCAGCGGTGCGGGACAAGCGCACGCGCCCCACGTGATGGCTGGAGAACCCCCCCATGAATCTCATCGACCTCACTCGCAGACTCGACGCAACCGACTTGGAACGGATCCCCGAAGTCGCGCGTGCCGGGGCCTCCGTCCTGGTCCCGAGAGTCGAGCACGTCGCGCCCGCAGGCAAGGGCGCCGAAATGATGTGCACGATCTTCGGCTGTAGCCGAGAAGATCTGCCTGACGGGGAGGGCTGGGGCGAGGAAGTGCTCAAGATCTCGAGTCATCTGGGCACCCACGTCGACGCGCCCCTCCACTACGGTTCGACCTGCGAGGGCTCCCCGGCGCGAGCGATCGCCGACGTCCGACTCGATGAACTCTATTGCGATGGCGTCGTACTCGACTTGAGGGAAGACACCGTTCCGGGACAGGGCATCCCCGTCACAGCCCTCGAGCGGGCCATCGAGGCCACCGGTGCCGAGATCGGCCCGGGCTCGGCCGTGCTCCTCCGCACTGGGCAGGAGCGGTACGGACTCAGCGACTTCGGGCTCTTTCAGTACCCGGGCATGACCCGCGAGGGCACGCTCTTTCTCGCGGAGCTCGGCGCCAAGGTCCTGGGCACCGACTCCCTCGGCTGGGATCGACCGTTCATGGAGATGCGACGCGCCTTCCAGGAGTCGGGGGATTCGAGCGAGATCTGGGACGGTCACTTCGCGGGCCGCGAACGCGAGGTCTTCATCGTGCAGCAACTAACGAATCTCGCGTCCCTGCCTTCCAGTGGGTTCAAGGTCGGATTCTTCCCCCTGCCCCTCGCCCATTGCAGCGCCTCCCCCGCGCGCGTCGTCGCGTTCGTCTGAAGCCCCCAATCGTTTGGAGCCCCGCTTCGGCGCGCTCCCGACGTCCCGTGAGCGACCAACCCCCTGCCCCTCGCCCGAATCGGGCGAGGCCGCGCGAGGATCGACATGCCGACAGTCAGCGACACTATCCCCGAAGGCCTGCAACCGCGGGTCGATGCCGCGGTCGCGTGGTTCAATGCGACGGCCGAGTCAGGCGACGCCGACTTCGAAGCGACGGGCATTCTCGACGCAGAAGAGGCGCTCGGCGGTGCCGACGAGCTGCGACTGGTCCTCTGTGGAGGAGATCGGTGCGAGCAGCACTCGTTCCGAGTGCGCGGAGACGCCGATGCGTGGGAGGTCGAGTTCGCAGAAGTCGCTGCGACGGAGGGAATGCCGCAGGCCGAGCTCGATCCGCCGCCCGGCCCGCGACTTCGATGGCTCGACGACCAACTCGTACAACACGCCTTCGTCGTCCTGCTCTTCTATCGAGGCTTCTGGTGACCGCCCTGTCGCTCCGAGTTACGGAGCTACATGGAAGAGGGAGTCGTCGATCAGATCCGCGCCGCGGGAGGCGAGGTCTTCGCCGTCACGAGCGAACCGCAGCATCTGGCCGATCAGGCCCATGAACACTGGGAACTCGACTTCGAAAATGTCGGTGATCCGCACCAGGAGATCTCGCGAACCTGCGCCGAGCGCGGCTGGCTCACGCTCTACGCGAATCGGGGCAGTCTCGAGTTCCTGCAACGCGGCGCGAACTGGAAGATCGAGCATCCGAAGGGATTCTTTCAACCGGGCGTGCTCGCGATGACGCGCGCAGGCCGCGTACTGTACCGATGGCGCTCCGTGCCGTCGGCCGAGAACCTGCAAGGGGCGCTCGCTCGACCCACCGCAAAATACGTATGGGGCGAGATCGAACCCGCTTTGGCGGCCGGAGACTCCGGCGGCGATGCAGCACTCGACGGGGACCCCGCAATCGACCAAGCGCCGTCGCCACGCCCTCTCCTCCTCGCGGCGTTGCTCGCGAATGGCTGGTTCCTGCGTGTGAAGTCGCTCATGTACTCGCCTGGAGAAGCGGTGGGGCCCGAGCGCTCCGCAGCCCTGATGGCCCGATGGCCGCTCTTCTTCGCATTCTGGGCGGCCGCGCTGGTCCTCCTGCCGACACTGGTCGTCGGACTCGGTTTCGCCGGCTGGTTCGCCTGGGTGCGACACGACATGCGGCGAGTGTTCGGCGGGATGGATACGCGAACCGAGCTGGTCCCGGAGCGATGAGATGGTGAGCACGCTGTGAGTGTGATCGAGGATCTGCCTTCCTCCGCAGAAGCCGCGCCCGATCGGGACGCGCCGCGGAACGACGCCGACCTTCTGCCCACGCGCACGAAGGCGGCCTTCGGCGTCGGCGGTCTCGCGGAAGGCGCGCTCGGGATCGCCTTCTCGACTTTCGCGCTGCTCTTCTACCGCAACCAACTGGATCTCTCCGGCACCCTCGTCGGCGTCGCGATGACGATCGCCTTGCTCGTGGATGCCGTGTCCGATCCCTTGGTCGGCTCCCTGTCAGATCGCGTTCGAACGCGCTTCGGGCGGCGACACCCCTTCCTGTTCATCGCTCCGATCCCGCTCGCCGCATCCTTCACCGCGATCTTCATGCCGCCGGAGGGCCTCGGAACCACCGGCCTCTTCCTCTGGCTGACCGGCTTCGCGATCCTGACACGAACTTTCATGACCTTCTACCAGGTGCCGCACCTGGCTTTGGGGGCCGAGCTCTCCCCGAACTATCTCGAGCGAACTCGAGTCATGAGCCACAACGCGATCTACCAACTGATCGGAGGCGCCTCGACCTTCTTCCTCGGCTGGACGTGGTTCGGCGCCGTAGATGGAGGGACCGCGTCGCGAAGCGCGTTCGGCCTGATGGGGGCCTGCGTCGCGGTCGTCGCCGCGGCCGCAATCGTCATTTCCGCCTTATTCACCCGTGACCGGATACCGAAGCTGCACGTGCCCCCGATCTCAGACCACGGCTTTTCGATACGAGCGCTGACCGTCGAAATCGTCGAGTGTCTGAAGAATCGCAACTACGCGGCACTGTTACTGGGGCTCGTCTTTCTCGGCGCAGCAGCGGGACTCCACGAGAATCTCTTCAGCTTCATGAGCCTGTTCTTCTGGGAGCTCCCGGAAGAGTCGATCCGATGGATCGCCGCAGCCTCCCCGCCCAGCTACATCCTCGCCTTCATCGCGACGGCGAAACTCCACGATCGCCTCGACAAGCGCGAAACGATGATCGGCGCGATGGTCGTCGTGGCGATCGCGAGCGCACTGCCCGTTGTCTGTCGCTTCCTGGGCCTCTTTCCCGAGAACGGGTCGGAGAGCCTGCTCCCGCTCTTGCTGCTCAACCAGTTCGGCTTCACGTGCGGCATCGCCGTTCTCACGATCACCGTCATGTCGGCGCTAGCGGACATCGCGGACCAGCACGAGCTCACGACGGGGCGCCGCCAGGAAGGCGTCTTCTATTCCGCCCGAACGTTCTTCGGCAAGGTCACGACTGCCGCGGGCTCCCTCCTCTCGGGACTCGGGCTCGACCTGATCGGATTCTCGGCGCACTCCGTGCCAGGCGAGGTGGCTCCGGAAGTGATCACCGGTCTCGGCGTACTCGATTCGATCGTGCCGGCGGTCCCGGCGACGCTCGCCGTTTTTTGTTATGCCGCATACCGGATCGACAAGCGAACGCATCGGGAGATTCGTGAGGAACTGGCGAAGCGGGCGGAGGCGAAGGCCTGATCGCCTCGATCTTCCCAATCGCCTTGTTCCCCTTTTTGCGAGCGTTCACCTTCTGAGCTCAATTCGACCAGTAGATGTGCTCGTCGTCGGCGGCTTCGGGAACGCTCAGGTCCTTGTCGATCGTTTTCGCCGTAGCGATCGAGGGCAACCAGATCGACGGCTTCTGCTCGGCGTCGTGCGCGGCCAGCGCCCGCTCGAGCGCGGCCACGTTCTCGGGGTGCTCGGCCGAGAGGTCGCGCTGCTCCGTGGGGTCGGCCCGGAGGTCGAAGAGCCAGCGCCGTCCGGGGCGGATAAGCGGTTCAGTGCGACCAGGCCCTGCTGGTCGATTGGGATTGGAGGACTCGCGATGTCTC
>CAZAUR010000047.1:0-13591 GCA_964488255.1 uncultured Spirochaetaceae bacterium
CGCCAAACCCAAGAGCCTGGACCAGATCTACAAAACCTACCTAGCTCTCACCCGGCAGGAAGAGTCAGATTCTGTTCCGTTAGCGGGCGTCTGCCCTGTCGCCCGGCATGTAACTCCGCCAACTTGACTGTATGACGCAGCCTCCGCGCGTTGGAAACCAGCGGGCGGACCGATTCCGCGGGTGGGCCGCCTCGCATGGAGAATGATGAGCGCCGCGTCGGTGGTGTCGGTCGGTGAGGGCGGCTCGTCCTGTGCCCGTCGGTCAGCTGCCAATGGAAGGGTGCGTAAGCCCTTTGCAGAGGTGGGGCTCCGATAGGGGTGTCGTTGGCGAAATGGATTTGATAACGCTTGGGCGAAGTCCGTCGACTGCGATCCGTGGCGTCGCGGTCAGCTGTTCGTTGCGAGCAGCTGTTCGTAGTCTTCCCAGGTGTCTACATCAAGTGGGACCGAACCCGGCGCGCGCATCTCGTGGACGTCGTATTGTCCCGATTCGATGAGCTTCCAGATTGCTTTGTCACCGTGCAGTTCTGACAGTTTGGCGAACATAGACCGGCCGAACCAGAATGGATGCCCGACCCCGTCGTCGTAGTGACACACAACGATGTCGGCTTTCTCGTCGGCTCCGGCCTCGATGATCTGAGCGATGACGGCGGTTGCGACGTGGGGTTGGTCGCCGAGGAGGAGCACGACTCCGTCGGTGCCGGTCGTGACGAGTTGCAGCGCCGAGACGATCGATGATGAGCATCCGTCGGTGTGATGGACGCTGTCGACGATAGTGAACCCATCGAGATCTACCTGCTCGCGCACTTCGGGCGCTGCCCCGCCGATGGTCACGAGTCGCTGTGCGAACGGCGCCTGCCGGGCCATCTGCAGCGTTGCATCGAGCAGGGTTGCGCCCTTGTATGGCAACAGCTGCTTGGGCTGACCGAGTCGACGCGACGATCCCGCGGCGATGATGAGACCTGCGGTGATTGCCATGCGAACACGGTACTTCGCGTTGAAACTGGTTGGTAGCATCATGACGTGTACGGGATCGTCGTTAGTGTCACCGCGTGTATCCGTGGGGAGACCCGTGCCGATGTCGCTTGGTCGCTCGAACCTTCGTTGACGCCTCAGTTCGATCCGGCCGACGCGTTGGCGATCACCCCCGGGGGAGGAAGGCTCGGGGGAATGCTGGGCGGCGCCTTCACAAATCAGCTCGTCGATCTCGCAGGTGTAAGGCACGAGCGCGGCCGCGTCGTGGCGCTTCCAGTCGGCCCGCTCGAAGGACCGGAGATCGGACTCGACGAGGGCACCTCGCTGCCGTGCATGCTCACGCCCGCCGAACAGTTGCCCGACAAACTCTGGCCCTTGTTGCTCGAACGCGAGCCCGTGTGCATCGTTGCTGAGCTCGACGGAACTTTCGTGGCCAAGACGAGCGTGTACTCGTCAGCCAATATCGGCGAGGCCGACGAAGCCATCGCACAACTCTTCGCTAGAGGCAAGAGCGACGTCGTTGTGACGCCCGAGAGGGTGACGACGTTCTGGTCGCCTCGGCCAACGCTCCTCGTGTTCGGAGGCGGGCCGATGGTCGAGGCTCTGGGCGATGCGGCCAAGTTTCTCGGCTGGAGTGCAGTCGTCACGGGAAGCGCAGGCGATGCCTCGGGATTGGCGGCGACACTGTCGCCGATCGATGGTGTGGTTGTCACTGGCCATGACCCGGAGTCGGCGGGCCGCGTCCTTGAAGCAGCGCTGTCGGGTTCGGTGGGGTACATCGGCTCGGTCGGCCCATTCGCCGTCCGAGAGAATCGAGTCGACTGGTTGGCGTTCCGTGGCATGACCGATGTCGGGCGGGTGTGTGACCCTGCAGGACTCGCAATCGGTGCGCGGAACCCCCATGAAGTGGCTCTGGCCGTCGTGGGCGAAATGATCGCCTGGCAAACCGCGCAAGATTGAGGCAGTACAGCGCTGGCGCCGGAGCCGTCTTGGGTTCTTGGCTGATCCGGCCCGGCGGGTACACTCTTTGTAAAGCACGCCATGCGCCGGCAGGGAAGTCATGACCTCACCACCCGATGAATCCAAGCTCCTCGAAGACCGAGCGCTCGCCTCTGTACCCGCCGACGAGGTACTCGAAGACATTTGGGGCACATCCGGCGACGGCTCGGCAGACGCCGACGAAGATTGCGGCCCTACGAAGGTGTGCCGCAATGCCCGCGATTTCAGCTTCGAGGGCATTTCCAAAGACGGTGCCGACCTGGGCACGGCGTGGCGAGATCTTCTTAAGGCCGAAGGCAAGCTCTCCGACGGTGGTTCGTCGATCCGAGACATTGTCCTCGGCCACGTGGACGAGTGATCGTTGGCCACCGGTTCTGGCGCTGATGCGCCCGCGAGTGTCGCCGATCTTCAAGAGCAACTTCGCTCGGTCGGTTACCTCGCCGATCGTGGACTTGGCACCGCCGCTCTGATCGCCCTTCGCCTTGGCCGTCCGTTGTTACTCGAAGGTGAGGTCGGCGTCGGCAAAACCGAGCTTGCCAAGTGCCTGGCACGGATCACCGGCCGCCAGCTCATCCGTTTGCAGTGCTACGAGGGCATCGACACGCACCAAGCGTTGTACGAGTGGGACTACGCGCGCCAGATGTTGCACGTGCGAGCGCTGTCCGAGCGCGAACTTGCCAATGCCGAAACGGTCGGCGGGTTGTATTCCGAAGAGTTCTTGCTCGAACGACCACTGCTCCAGGCGATTCGTTCGGGGAGGAACTCGGTTCTACTCATCGACGAGATCGACCGGGCCGACGACGAGTTCGAGGCATTCCTTCTCGAGCTGCTGTCCGATTTCCAGATCACGATTCCCGAGGTCGGCACGATTGTCGCTGACGGGCGGCCAATCGTCGTGCTGACCTCGAATCGAACCCGCGAGTTACACGATGCGTTAAAGCGTCGGTGCCTTTACCACTGGATTGGTTACCCAACTTCGGCCGAGGAAACCGACATTGTTCGGGTGCAAGCGCCTGAGGTCGCCGAGACATTGGCTCGCAAGGTGGTCGATGCGGTCCACCGCTTGCGCGACATGGACCTCGCCAAGCCGCCTGGCGTCGCGGAGACCCTCGACTGGGCACAGGCACTGGGTGCAGTCGATGCCGATGACCTCAACGGCGAAACGGTTCTCGACACACTGGGGTCGGTGATCAAGGATCGCGACGATCTCGAGTTGGTCCAGTCCGACATCGGCCGCGTCGTTGATGGCTGAGACTGTTGTTGACCGTCTAGTCGAGTTCGCCACCGCGCTGCGCGACGTCGGATTGCCGGTTGGCACCGACGATGTGTTGACGTTCAGCGCCGCAGTTGCCGAGCTAGCGCCGTCCGACATGGAAGACGTCTACTGGTGCGGTCGTACCGCGCTCGTGAGCCGACGCGATCACATCCCGGTGTATGACGAAGTCTTCCGGCGGTTCTTCTTGGGTTTGCAGTCTGGCGTTCCGCGTGAACACACCAAGGAACTCAAAGCTCCGCAAGGTTCGACCGGCACGATCAACGTCCCCGATGCCGAACCGGGCGAGCACGACTCCCAAGAGCCCCCGTTGGTGTTGGGCCTGCAGGCGTCATCGCTTGAGGTCGAACGAACGAAACGCTTCTCGGTGTGTTCGCAGGAAGAGCTCGCGGCGGTGAGGCGCATAATCAATAAGATTCGCTTCGAACCGCCGAAGCGTCGCACGCGCCGATACGCAACCGACCCCTCAGGGGGTGTTCTCGATATTCGGCGCATGGCCCGCGAGGCAATGAACCTCAATGACCTTGCGCCGGCCTTGCTCCGCATGGAACGCAAGGAAAAGCAGCGACCCATGGTGCTGCTCCTCGACGTCTCGGGGTCGATGGCCGACCACTCGCGTAACTTGTTGCAGTTTGCCTATTCGATGAAACGGGCAACACAGAAGGTAGAGGTGTTCTGCTTCGGCACGAGCCTCACCCGCATCACGCCCCAGCTCAACCGTCGGAGCCCAGACGCGGCGATGAAGCTGGCTGCGCAGAAAGTTGTGGACTGGGACGGCGGTACCCGAATCGGTGATTCGCTCGAAACGTTTGTGAAGGACTTCGGCCGACGTGGAATGAGCCGTGGTGCGACGGTGATCATCTGCTCTGACGGCCTTGATCGCGGCGCCCCAGCAACGCTGGCCGAATCCATGCTGAAACTCCAACGGCTTTGCCACAAGATTGTCTGGGTGAACCCGCTTCACGACGAGATGGGTGAGGTGCCGCCGACTCTGGCGATGGCTGTCGCTGGGCCGCATATTGACGAGATGGCGTCCGGCCACAGCCTCGCAAGCCTCGAGTCACTTGCCGCGCGGCTGCCAAAGATCGGATGATGTGTTGATGGGTAGATCGCCTCGGACAAGAATTGGGAGAATGCGCCAATGATGAAGTGGAGTGTCTCGATCAAGGCCGAGGGAGACCGGCCAATGGAGCTCGACGAGATCGTCGAGCTAGCCGATGCTGTTGCGTATCTGAACGGTGTTGCTTCGGGTGTTGGTGCGATGACCTACGGAGCACAGATCGTGGTCGAAGCCGAAAGTGCTGACGAGGCCGTTGCCGCCGCGGTGCCGTTGTTCGAGAAGGCTGTTGAAACTGCGGGTATTCCGGCCTGGCCCATGACCAAGGCTGAAGTCATTGGCGAGAACGAAGGTTTCATCGACGACGAGGATTACCCCGCGTGATCCGCTTGGGCTCGCTCGCCGGGTATCCGTTCGAAGGTCCCCGCGTACTGGGCGGTTGGCAACCGAAGCCGCATGCGGCAGTGTTTGTGATTCTGTACCGGGACGATCCGGAGGGTAAGCCGAACGACTTTGCTGTTATCGATGTCGATCACGCGGAGAACCTGGTGGACACCAAACTGCCGTTTGGCCATCCGCGGTCGAAGTGTTGGGAGAAACGGGCTGGCACGAAGTGGGGGGTGCACATCGCTACCTACGAAGTCCCCGGCGGCACTGCTGCGCACCGAGAACAGATTGTCAAGGAACTGCTAGCGGTCTACAAGCCGGGCTGTGCGCCCGATCAATACGACCAGGCCTGGGACAACAACTGGATCGGTAGCTACGACGCACCGAACACGACAGCACCCTTGACGACCGACAGGAATCCAAACGGGAGCTAGGCGCACGTGCACGCAGTAGCGCAGAAATGCGGGGTCAGCGCTACTCCGGCCGGTAACCCACGCTCTCCATCAGCCGCGAGCGCCGCGAACCCATGGCGGGCAATGCCGGCGGGGCCTCGTAGTCATCGGGGCGGGGCTCGTAAGTGGCGCCTTTGACGATGTCTTCGGCGAATCCGTAGAGCAGTGGGAGGGCGCTGGCGACGACCCCACCGGTGCGGTTGATGTTTTCGAGGCCGGGCGCGATGGCCTCGGTGTCGCCTTTGATCTTCCATACGAGCACGGCGCATTCTTCGAGCAGCGTGGCCACCCGTCCAAGCTGGCTACCGAGCACAAACAAGAAGAACGCCAGCCCCGCAATGAGCAAGGTAATGGCAATAACGGAGAGCGTGACGAGCGTGGTCATGAGCGCACCTTCTCGAGTACCCGTCCCAAGAACAGGTGATGGTTCAGGCCTTCGTTGAGTACACCTTGCACGCCCTCGGCTGTTTGGCCAATGAGAGCGGTATCGCCGGTGTTTGCGGCGGCCGCTTCGAGTGTTGCCTTGATCGTGGTCACCCGGTCCTCGATGGTCTTAACCAGTATCACTAGCAACGTCAGCAATGCCACAACGGCGACGATCACGACGAAACCACCGATGACGGCACCCCACCACAGGTCTTCTTGTCTGCTTGTTAGAGCCAACAACATGTTCAGCCTCCCAGCGTCTTGCGGCCACGTTCGAGACCGGCGCTGATAGCGCCCGCCGAGTCGATCGTGGTCTGTAGCCCCGCTAGTGCAGCGGTGTTCTTCACGGATTGTTCGAGTGATGTGTTGATCTCGGTTGCTCGATTACCGATGGACCTGGCCAGCATCAAGATCGGCACGACGAGCGCCACGACGGCCAACACGACGATGATCCCGACCGTGTAGCCAACTACCCATCCCGGATTTGATTCAGCGAGTAACAACATGATCTACAACCCCTCCGCGAAGTCTCTTACCGGCTTCAAGTTGGCATTTACCGACTCGACAACCGCCGGCACCGTGGAGGTCTTGTCGGCGATCACGCCAACACCCCCGGTAAGTGCGTCGAGTGTCGTGTCGACAGCCTTCAGATGCAGCACCACTCGGAACAACCCGACGGCGGCGAAGAAGACGATCAGTAGGGCCAGCGCAACTGTGACCCACGCAACAAACGGCATGTCACTCTCCTCCTGATGGCAACAACTTGGCCACCGACCCGGCGTACCGAACCGCGCCGTCGGCAACGTCGGCCACGGTCGTGTCGGTTTGGGCTAGCAACGCCGGCGTCGAGTCGAGCTCACCGATCGCCCCCACGCCACCAGCGAGAATGTCATCGCTAGCTTTGCGGATGCGCTCGACAGCCCCGATAAGCCGACTGAGTAAGGCCACCGCCACAAGGGCTGCAACCAACAACAGAATATTTCCAATCCACCACAACATGAGCGCCTCCTAAACAGCCTCGGGCGAGTACGGCAAAAAGAATCGACGGAAGACACGCATGAGCGCAAGCTTCGCCGCGGCGAGTCCGATGGCGAACCCACTCGGTTGCGATGCGACGGAACTTACCTCGTCGGGGTTGCGTCCTGCGGCTATGGCATCGAGGCGAGCTTCGGCATTCGCCGTGAAATCCTTCAACAACACCGCCGTCACATCACCGACCAACCCGCGGCCGAACTGAGCCGCAGCCCCGGAGAGGTTGAGGTCCATCGCGATGTCGACCTTGGTGCCACGGGCGCTCTCGTGAAGCGCGGCATCGACCAACATCTGCGCTTGCCCTCGGCCCTTCTTCTCTGCGCCCTCGGCATCGATCTTGAGCGTGTGGTCGTGGTTGTTGCGTTCGAGGATTTTGGCGTTGCCGTCGAACGACAGCTTCACCGGCCCCAGTGCAATTTCGACGCCTCCGCCATAGTGGTCGGGACCGAGCTCCTCGTTCAGTTGAGTGCCTGGCAAACACTTCGCGACCTGCGGTATATCGTCGAAAAATGCCCAAACCCGATCGATCGGGTGGTCTACTTCGAACTCGTCGGTTATCAGCATTCAGGCCCCCTGCTGGCTTTCAAACGCTGCCCGGCACCCCGAACAACAGAAATAAATGGTTTCGTCGCCGACCACGAGCGGATTGTTCGTCGGTACGGCATCGACCGTCATCCCGCAGATCGGGTCGACGACGGTTTCCGGTTTTGGCGCATCGATGGTGACCGCTCCGGAGAATTCTCCTGCAGCCCGTCGTTGAACGAGCTCGGCCAAGATGGCTACGGCCATCTCTTTGTGCGTGGTGCTGCCGAGGTCGAGCCCGACAGGAATAGCTATTGCGTCGATCTGCGCGGAATCGATCGACTGGGTTTGCAAGAACGAGCGGATCGCTTCGCCCCGCTTGGCTGACGCGACAACGCCGATATAGGCCGGCGTTGCTTTCAGTGCTGACAGCAGCAGATCTTCGTCGCCGTGGCCCTGGGTTGCGACCACCACGATCGAACGCTCCGACAACAAGCCCTCGCTGAACTCGGGCCCAGTGACGAGCTCGACATTCCAGTCGAGTTGCGTGGTTAGGTCGGACAAGGTCTGCGCCATTGGCGAGTCGCCGATAATTACGAGATGTGGCATAGACATGACCGGTTCCAGATAAATCTGCAATGCCCCTTCGCTTTGGCACGACATTTCGACGGCCACCGTGCCTTGAGGCAGATCGCCGAATCGGTCGCGGGCGCCGAGCGCAAACAGGCGAGGCACACCGGCTTCGAGTGTCTTGACTGCTTCCCGTTTGAAAACCGGCTCAGCGCATGCGCCACCGATCCAGCCGTGGATGTCGCCGGACGCAGTGTAAATCGCACGCGACCCGTGTTGACCAGATGACGGACCCTCGCGCCACACGACGGTCGCGAGCACGAACGCTTCGCCGCGGCGCGCTAGGTCGACGGCGCGCTCAAGCACACCCCAACCTTCGACGGCGCGGCCAGGTCCCACTGCCAGCGCCTACGAGTCGGTCTTCACTGGCGGATGGCCGAAGATGTCTTTGCCGGTTTGCAGTGCCTCGTACACGCGGTCGGGGAGTAGCGGCATGTCGATATTTCGAGCGCCTGTTCCCTTCAACGCGTCCATTACGGCGTTAACGAATGCTGCTGGACCGCCCACGGTTGCACACTCCCCAATGCCCTTGGCCCCGATGGGATGGTGAGGGCAGGGAGTTACCACTTCGTGCAGTTCGAAGCCGGGGGTTTCCCACGCGGTCGGAAGGAGGTAGTCCATGTAGTTGCCGCCGACGCAGTTGCCGTCCTCGTCGAAGGTGATGAACTGCATGCTGGCCATGGCATATGCCTCGGTGAGCCCACCCATGATCTGCCCTTCGACGATCATGGGGTTGATACGCACGCCGCAGTCATCGACCGCAACCAAACGCAACACGTCCCAGACACCTGTTTCTGGGTCAACCTCGACCGTTGCGATGTAACACGCAAATGGCCAAGTCAGGTTCGGCGGGTCGTAGTAGGCCGTGTTGTCGAGGCCAGGCTCCATGCCGTCGGGCACGTTGCTGTAGGCAGCCATCGCACACTCTTGGATCGTGACGCCTCGGTCTTGTGCTCCGCGCACGTAGAAGCGGCCGAGCTCCCAGTCGATGTCTTCGTCGGATACCTCGAGCAGGTGGGCTGCGATCTTTCGAGCTTTGGCTCGGATCTTGCGGGACACCATCGACACGGCAGCTCCGGCGACCGGAGTTGAGCGGGAGGCATAGGTGCCCATGCCGAACGGAGCGGTATCGGTGTCGCCCTCTTCCACGATGATGTCTTCGGCGGGTATGCCAAGTTCGTGGGCCACGATCTGCGCCCACGTGGTTTCGTGGCCCTGGCCTTGGGTCTTCGCACCGGTGCGCAGAATGGCCTTGCCTGTCATATGCACTCGCAGCTCGGCCGAGTCGAACATCTTGATGCCCAAGATGTCGTACTCGCGGCTGTTGCCGGCGCCCAAGGGTTCGGTCATTGTCGAGATGCCGATTCCGAGAAGGCGTCCCCGCGCCTTCGCTTCTTCTTTCTGCTTTTTGAAGTCGTCGTAGCCAATTGCGTCAAGGCCAAGCTGCAGACACTTCTCGTACTGGCCAGAGTCGGTAAGGAACCCGAACGGTGTGCGCTTGGGGAAGTCGTCGTCCTTCACCAAGTTCATTCGCCGGAATTCGGCCTGGTCCATGCCCAGGTCGTCGGCAGCAGCTTGCACCATGCGCTCTTGGAAGAACATGGCCTCGGTGATGCGGAACGAACATCGATATGCGACGCCTCCCGGTGCCTTGTTCGTGTACACCCCCTGCGCCGTAAGGTGAGCATGGGGGACGTCGTAACACGCAAACGCCGCGTGCATGAGTCCGATCTTGAATTTCGATGGCTGAGCATCGGAGAAGAACGCGCCATGGTCGCTATCGGTGTGCATGCGCACGCCGAGGATCTTGCCGTCGTTACGAACCGCCAGTTGGCCCTTGAGGTACACATCGCGGCCAAAGCCGGTCGAAATGAGGTTGCCCGACTTGTCCTCGATCCACTTGACCGGGCGTTCGAGCAGGATCGACGCAAGGATGGACATGACGTATCCCGGGTACACCGGCACCTTGTTGCCGAAGCCGCCACCCAAATCAGGGGAAACGATGCGAATCATGTGCTCGGGGATTTCAGCGACGAGTGAGACCGCAGCAC
Source organism: uncultured Spirochaetaceae bacterium (assembly GCA_964488255.1). Taxonomy (GTDB): domain Bacteria; phylum Myxococcota_A; class UBA9160; order UBA9160; family UBA4427; genus UBA4427. The sequence goes on from CAZAUR010000047.1 coordinate 9,805, forward strand.
GCACGATATGCGGTGCTTGCGAGGTCATGTAAACGGTGAGCTTCGACGTCGATCGATCGTAGTCAGCAATCGACCCACACGATTCGATCGGGGAGGGATGCGACCGCGGATAGTGCATCGAGATCTCCGACACGAGGTCGGCCTCGGCGAAGGCCTTGTCCGTGCCGTCTTTGTCGCCGACTTCCCAGTCGAAGATCACATTATTGTCTTGGCCGACTTTGTCATCACGAATAACGGGTGCACCGTCCTCGCGGGCCTGCATCGGGTTGACGATCGGCGGCAGCGGTTCGTAGTCGACCACGATGGCTTCACAGCCGTCCTTGGCGATATAGGGATCGTCGGCTATTACGCAGCACACCTCTTGTCCCTGGAAACGGACCTTGTCCGTGGCGAGCACTGCTTGGGTGTCATACGACAGCGTTGGCATCCACGCCAGGTTGCGAGCGGCCATCATCTCGCCGGTCATAACCATGCGAACGCCGGGAATCGCATAAGCGGCACTGGTGTCGATGGACTTGATCTCGGCGTGGGCGAGAGGACTTCGAAGGATCTCCATGTGCAACATTCCGGGCAGCACGATGTCGTCGACGTAGTTGCCCTTGCCGCGGATGAACCGGTTGTCTTCGACGCGACGGCGGCTTGCGCCGAGGCCGCCAATCTTTACTTCATCAAGCGCCATGGTTATTCACCCTCGGTTTCTGCGGCTGGCTCGGGGCCACGCATCTTCTCTGCAGCCCACAAGACCGCCTTCACAATGTTCTGGTAGCCGGTGCAGCGGCAAAGGTTGCCCGACAGCGCCCAGCGCACCTCGTCTTCGGTCGGGTTCGGGTTCTCGTCGAGCAGTGCCTTTGCCGACATCATCATTCCTGGGGTGCAGAAACCGCACTGCAGCCCGTGCTCGTCCTTGAAGCCTTCTTGAATGGGGTGCAGCTCGCTGGATGTGGCCAGGCCCTCAACGGTCATGACCTCGTGTCCGTTCGCCTGAACGGCGAACATCGTGCAGCTCTTCACGGGCTGACCGTCGTACAGCACTGTGCACGCACCACAGTTGGTGGTGTCGCAGCCCGTGTGGGTACCGGTGAGCTTGAAGCCGCTGCGTAGAAGATGAGCGAGCAGCAATCGGGGTTCGACGTTGGCCGCTCGGGTCTCGCCGTTCACCTTCAATTCGACCCGCGTTGTTGGGATGTCGCTCGATACCGCGGTTGGTGGGACTTCTTCGAACAGTGATGTCATGTCAGGCGACCTGCATTTCGGCGTGTTGAACGTTGGCGATGATGCGCTTCACGAACGTGGCGATGACGTGCCTCTTGTAGTCTGCGCTTCCTCGGTGATCCGACCGCGGGTTCGCGGCCTCGGCTGCGAGCCGTGCCGCGTTCTCGACGGCATCGTTGTCGAGCGCTGATCCGATGAGTGCCGCAGCGGCTTCTGATGCGTTGATCGTCTGTGCACCGACTCCTGTGAGACCAATACCAGCGTCGTTAACGGTCGATTCCGACATGTCGAGCGCAAGGGCAACACCTGCGGTGGCGAAGTCGCCGACGCGGCGTTCGAGCTTCAGGTAGCCACCGGCGCGGGTTCCCTTGGCGGCGGGTATGACGGCTTCGATGGCGATTTCGTTGTGAGCAAGAACCGTTTGGAACGGGCCGGCAACGAAATCAGTTACCGGGGTCGTCCGTTTTCCGTTTGGCCCGTGCGAGATGATCGATCCACGGAGCGCCACCATGACTGAGGCCCAGTCGCCCTGGGGGTCGGCGTGACACACCGAACCCACGAATGTTCCTCTGGTGCGGACGATCGGATCTGCCACAAGGTGCGCCGCCGAGGCAATTAAGGGCTGATGCTCGGGTAGCGACTTTGACTTCTCGAGGTGAGCGTGGCGAACCAAGGCCCCAATGCGGTAGCTCCCATCGGACTCTTTGCCATGCTTGTCGAGCCCGGGGATGTTGTTGATGTCAACCAGCATTGCAGGGTCGGCGAACCGTAGTTTCATCATCGGGATGAGGCTTTGGCCGCCGGCTAGAACCTTGGCGTCCTCGTTGGCCGTGAGCAGGGCAATCGCTTCGTCGAGCGACGTCGGCGCCTCGTAGTTGAATCGGGACGGATACATGTGTCGCTCCTAGTCGCGCTCGGGGCCGTGCGGATCGGGTACTGCTTGTGGCAGTGATTCGGCGTCGGGATCGGGACGCTTCTCCTGATGAGGAGGCCACGGTCCCTGAACCGGTTGCCCGGCGACTTTCAGATGATCGATGAGATGCGGCCACGCCCACATCGTTGGACTCGGGCCCTCCTTGGGCGTGTCCATGATCAGCTCGTACAGCCTCGGATTTCCCGCGCTACGACCGGATGATTCAACTACCATTTTTTCCCTGCAATCGTCTGTGCGAACCGGGCCGCCCTACGGTACTACAGGCAAGGTCGACGGTCATATCCGTACCAGCCGCCGGACATCACGTTGCCTTCTTAGCCTCCGCTGTGCCTACGGATGACGAAGCAAACAGCGTGGTCGTACCCCATGAGCAGGTTCCGGGCGGGTTGGGAACTCGATCGTGAGACTGCATGCCGCTAGCACTGCATGCGTGTCTCCCGGCATGCAATTTTGCGAAGATGACTGTATGAAGAGCCCGAGCGCATTGGCCCGTTCGCCGGCTTCACCAGGACCGAATCGGCGCTGATCTTGCGCCGGGTTTGAGCCCATAAGCGGTCCGTTGGCTCGATGCTCCGGCGCTCTTGGTGCAGGTACGAGAGCTGCTTGGTATCAGTCTCGATGTCCCAGGGTGAGACAGGTGTAGGGTGGCGTTCGATGTTCTTGAGAGCGATTGCCTCGATTGTCGCCGCAGCGCTCGTCGCCGGTGCGTGTGGCGCGGATTCCGAAACGAACCGTGCCGGACCGGGCACGAGCAGCACCAGCGAGCCTGCGGCGCAGACGGATCCGCCGCCAGCAACGTTGGTTGTGACCTCATCGGCCTATGCCGAGGGCGAGCGCATACCGGTCGAGTTCACATGCGACGGTGAGGGTACGCAGCCCCCTTACACATTGTCGGGCCTTCCTGCCGCAACAATCTCGATAGCTGTTGTGATGGAAGCGACGGTCCCCCAGGGAGTCTTCACGCACTGGGTCCAACTCGACCTGCCTCCAGATCCTGAGATCCCAAGCGATGCGGCCGACCTGGGAACGCTCGGTTCGGGCTTGTTCCAAGCGTTGGGCTATACCGCGCCATGTCCATCAGGAGATGCCGTCGGTCAGTACACGTTGCAGGTTTTCGCGGTCGATTCGTTTCTTGACCTCAATGAAGGTGTCAGCAAGGCGAAGCTCCTAGCCGCTCTCGAGGGCCGAGTGATCGGATTCGGCGAGCTGACTGGTGAGTATTCGCGGGCCTGACGTTGGGTTCTGCGCGTTGGAAACCTTGGGAGTGCTCACGACCGGGGGTACAGCGTTTCGGTGTTGCCATCGACGCCGATGATCTGGCCCGAGATGTGGCGGCCGTAGTCGCTGACCAAGAACATGATCAGGTCGCTGATCGCTTGGGGGTCGACATAACACTGCATCGACGTGCCGATGGCGTAAAGGCGTCGCACGTCGTCAGGCCGGAGTCCCTCGGCGGCGGCGTGGGCGTTGATGACGTTCTCCATGCGTTGGCCGTTGACGTTGCCCGGCACCCTTCGACCGGATGCTGGTTGCTCGACCGATCGGCCACGTTCAGCGTGGCCTCGCTACTGGTTGGCGATGGCGGCCTGGTCTACGCAGGTTCGAGAACCTCGGCGAGCAGCGCTTGGACTCGGCGGTTGA
>CAZAUR010000048.1:0-13469 GCA_964488255.1 uncultured Spirochaetaceae bacterium
TTGTAGAGCCCCTCGCGCGTCACCCCGAGCTTCTTCGCCGTGCGCGTCTTGCGTCCGTCGTTGTTCGCGAGCGCCCGCCGGATCAGCCACGACTCGATCCGCTCGAGGGCCTCGCGCAGGGTCTCGTCGGGGCGCGCGCCGTGGGCGATCGGCTCGAGGATCTCGACGAGCTTGGGAGAGAGCTGTCGCGGCGTGATCAGTTGGCCGTTCGGCGTGAGCATCAGCGCGCGCAGGATCTCGTTCTCGAGCTCGCGGACGTTGCCGGGCCAGTGATAGGCCTCGAGCAGGTGGCTCGCGGCGAGGGAGAGGTGGCAGCCGTGCTTGCCTTCGCGCGGTCCGTGGAGCGCCAGGAACGTCTGCGCGAGGGGGAGTACGTCCGCGCGGCGCGCTCGCAGGGGCGGGATCCGGATCGGGAACACGTTCAGTCGGTAGAAGAGATCCTCACGGAAATGGCCCCGCGCGACTTCGTCGGCGAGGACGCGATTCGTCGCGGCCACGATCCGGCACGCGATCGGGCGTGGTGCGAGGTCGCCGACGGGCCGGACTTCGCGCTCCTGCAGCACGCGCAACAGCTTCGCCTGAAGCGGGAGCTCGGTCTCGGCGATCTCGTCGAGGAAGAGCGTGCCTTGTCCCGCGGCTTCGAAGAGCCCGACCTTCTCGCGGTCCGCGCCGGTGAAAGCGCCCTTCGCGTGGCCGAAGAGCTCACTCTCGAGGAGCGCCTCGGGAAAGGCGGCGCAATTGATCGCGACGAAGGGCTGGCCCTCACGCGCACCCCGGGCGTGCAGCTCGCGGGCGATGACTTCCTTGCCGACGCCCGTCTCACCGGTCACGAGCACGGTCGATGGGCTCGATGCGGCGAGATCGACGAGATCGGAGACCTGGCGCATTGCGTCGCTGCGGCCGATCACGCGTGGCGTCTCGGGGGCCTCTTCGTCGCCGCCCGGCGAGCCGAGCCGACTGACCGTGACGACTGGGGGCGTGTCTTCGCCCGAGCCCGAGCCCAAAGCGATCGACGGCCGCGCCGCCGCCGCACTTCGTCGCGCCTGGAGCGTGTCCAGGGTCTCGTTCACCTCGCTGACGAAGCCACGACCGACGCGCTCGACGTCGATCACGAAGACCGCGCCGATCCCCATTGCGAGCAGCCCGTCCGCGTGGGCGCCGCCGCGGTCCCGGGTCGCGACGAGGATCCCGCCCCGATCCGCGAAGCGGTCGAGTTCTGGAAGCGCCATCTCGAGAGTCTCGGGCTCGTCGAGCTCCGCTAATACGGCATCGAACCGCACCGCCGGCAACATCAACGCTTCGTCGAGGTTCGGCACCCAGGTGACGTCGAGCTCGGGCGCCTCGGTCATGCCGCTGCGCGTGAGTCCGTTGCCGCTGCCGATCCAGAGGAGTGATCGAATCGTGCGCATCCGCCTACGTCGCCTCCACCGCCGACGGGGGTGAACGGGCGTCGGCAGCGGGAACTTCGCGCGACGTGGCGCGCACGTCGTTCCAATCCGTCTCAAGAAACGGGCAGGATTTGCTCGGGCGCTCGGCGGCGGCGTTGGTGGACTAGACCTCGGCTTCGCCGAGCGAGTCGGTCTCCCACCTGTCCGGGATCCGGTCGAGCGCCGCGATCGCCTCGTCGGCGAGCCTATCGACGTCCGTGCGCTCCGTGAGCTCGTCGAGCATCGAGCGCGCCGCCCGCTCCGAGCCACAGGGCACCACCGAGTGGTGGCCCAGGACGAACCACTGCCCGTCCAGCCGGGCGACTCGCCAGTCGCCTTCGAGCGGGATGCAGTCGCCGTTGCGTTGGACGTAGAAGGGGCGGGTGGGCATCGGATCTCCGCCCGCGATTCTACCCGATCGTGGGGAAAAGGATGCGCATCGTCGGCGCAGGCCGAACCGAAACTGCTCTCAGGCGCGTTTCAGGCCCATCTCAGGTGCCGTTCAGGTGCGACGGCGGATCTCGACGTCTTCGCCATTGCCGATCAGGACGGCGTCGGTCATGCCCAGGAAGAAGCCCGTTCCGAGCACGCCCGGGAGCCCCACGATCCGTGACTCGAGCGCCCCCGCGTCGAGCGGGAGCGAGAGCTTCGCGTCGAGGACCCAGTTGCCGTTGTCGGTCACGAGGGTCTTGCCGTCCGCGCCATTTCGCACGGAGGCTTCGAGTCCGAGCGCCTCGAGCTCGCGGCGGACCAGCGCTTCGCCGAAGGGCAGGACCTCGATCGGGAGTCGCCCTCGCTCGCCGACCGCGGAGACGAGCTTCTCCGGTCCGACGAGGACGATGAACCGATCGGAGCTCGCTGCGACGACCTTCTCGCGCACCATCGCGGCCCCGTAGCCCTTGATGAGATCGAGTTCCGCATCGACCTCGTCGGCGCCGTCGAAGGTGATGTCGAGTCGGCCCGCTTCCTCGAGGGTGGTGAGGGGAATGCCGAGCTCGCGGGCGAGCTGGGCCGTCGCTTCGCTCGTGGGCACGCCGATGATTTCGAGGCCCTCGGCGACGCGGGCGCCCAACGCTTCGACGAAGGCCGAAGCGGCGCGACCGGTGCCGAGTCCGAGGGTCATGCCCGGTTCGACGAATTCGAGTGCAGCGTTGGCGGCGCCTGTGGGTGTGGTCGTGGGTGTGGTCGCGGCAGTAGTCGGGTCGGATGCGGGCATGATGCTAGGCGAGGGCCTCTTCGACGAGTCGAGCGAGCTGTTCGAGAGTGACGGCAGGATCGGCGCCGACGTCGATCCCCGCGACCCGGCGGCCCCGGTCGGCGAGGACGCTGAAGTCGCCGACCGCCTGCGCCTCGGCGAGGGTGTCGAAGTCGCTTCCCATGTTCGGGATCGCGAGTGTCGCGCCGGAGCGCGCGGCGGCGCTCTGCCAGAGGTGCAGCCCGGCGACGCGATCGGGTCCGCCCTTCTGGAGCTGGCCGGTCGAGTGGAGGTAGCGCGGGCCGAAGTCGAGGGTGGTCGCGATGCCCTTAGCTGCGCCCACCCGCTCGCGCAGCGCCTGGAGCGGACCGCGGATCGCGTCCGCGTCTTCGAGAAACACGTTGATCACGAAGGTGTCGTTCTTCGTCAGCCCGTCGAGCATCTCGCCGATCGCGCTGGCCGCATCGCTCGCGTCGGCGAAGGATCCGGAGGGCGCGGGCAGCGCACCGCCGCCGGCGGCCTTCGCGAGCAGCTCGCGGCTCGCGATCTTCGCGGACTCGACGTCGGGCTGGTCGAAGGGGTTCAGGTCGAATACCGCGCCGATGACCGCGGTCGCGATCTCCCAGCGGAAGACCTCCTGCAGGAGATCGAGTCGGTCGGCGAGCGCGATGCGGATGACGGGATGTCCGGCGGCCTCGAGCGCGGCGAGCTTCGCGTCGCGCGCGGCCCACTCGGGGTCGCCGGCGACGCACAGGTCGACGAAGACGCGGTCGTCCGCGTAGCGCGCGGGCTCGCCGAGGGGCTCCCCCGCGATCGGGACGACGCCCTTGGCGTGCTTACCCGTCGACTCGGCCACGAGTTGTTCGATCCAGTCGCTGAAGCCGGCGATCTCCGGCGACAGCGAGAGGCTGAGCTTGTCGCGGCCCGCGCGGGCGAGGGTGCCGAGCGCGAGGCCGAGGCCGACACCCGGGTTCTGTTCGGGCGAGACGAAGGGCGCGCAGGCCGCGGCCATCGTGCGCGCCCGCGCCTGGAGCACTTCGGGATCGAGGCCCATGGCTTCCGCCGGCAGCAAGCCAAAGGGCGAGAGTGCCGAGAAGCGGCCCCCGACGTCCGGACGGCCGAGCGCGGTCCCGAGAAAACCGCGTTCCTTGGCGCGGACTTCGAGCTCGCTGCCCGCGTCCGTGATCGCGACGAAGTGGCGACCCGCGCGCTCGGCGCCGATCGCCGCGGTGAGGCGCGCATGCACCAGCTCGAAGATCGCGTTGGGCTCGATCGTCGACCCGGACTTCGACGACACGAAGAAGAGGCAGCGTTCGAGGTCGAGCGCCGCGAGCTGCGCTTCGAGCGCGTCGGGCACCGTCGTGTCGAGGATGCGCAGCGCGCGCGGCTTTCGTCCGTCGGATGTGTCGGATGGTTCGCCGGCGAACGTTCGTCCGAGCACGTCCGGCCAGAGGCTCGAGCCGCCCATGCCGATCACGACCGCAGTGTCCGCCGGGTGCTGCCGCACGGCTTCGCGGAGCGAAGCACGCGCGATCGCGACGTCCGGGCTCGCCGTCGGGAGATCGAGCCAGCCCATCCAGCGGCTCTCGTCCGCGTCGGAGAAGATCGCGGCCTGCTTGCGCCAGAGCGCGCGGGTGCGTCCTTCCTGAGTCCAGGCCTCCGCGGCGGCGTCGACGTCCGCCTGTGCCTCCCCGAGCGCGAAGTCCGTGCGCGCGAGCGCGTCGCCGAGCAGCAGCTGCCGCTTCGTCTCGACCGACAGGAGCAGTCCGTCGAAGGCATCGCTGAAGAGCGCGCAGCCCTTCGTGAGCAGACCGTCGGTGATCTCTTTGAGGGAGATGCCGAGGGCATCGAGCTCCGACAGGACCGTTCGCGCCTCCTCTTTGAGCGGCGCCGGATCGTTCCCGAGCGCGTCGCGCACCTGGCCCTCCGTCCGAAACGCCTCGAGAGTCGCGTCGGGCAGGGTGTTCACCGTGTGCTGGCCGATCAGCTCGTCGACGTAGAGGGTCTTCGGAAGCGCGGGGTCCTTGGTCCCGGTGCTCGCCCACAGCACGCGCTGGGGATCGGCGCCTGCCGCGGCGAGGCGGCTCCAACGTTCGCCCGCGCGCGTCTCGAGGAAGCTCGCGTAGGCGAGCTTCGCGTTCGCGATCGCCACCTTCGCATCGAGGGCTTCGAGGCGCGCCCGCACGTCGTCGCGCGTCTCGTTTTCGAGCTTCGCGGCGAGGTGCTGGCCGACGGTCGCATCGATCCGGGAGATGAAGAAGCTCGCGACGCTGGCGATCCCGCCGACCGGGTCGCCGCGATCGAGTCGCGCCTCGAGACCGGCCAGGTAGGCCTGGTGGACCGCTTCGTAGGCGTCGATCGCGAAGAGCAGGGTCACGTTCACGCTGATGCCGTCGTCGATCAACTGCTGGATCGCGGGCACGCCCTCGGGCGTCGCCGGCACCTTGATCATCAGGTTGTCGCGGGCGACGTCGGCGGAGAGCCGTCGCGCCTCCGCGATCGTGCCCTCGGTGTCGTTCGCCAGGTGCGGGGAGACTTCGAGGGAGACGAAGCCGTCGCGCCCGCCGCTCTCGTCCCAGATCGGGCGGAGTACGTCGCAGCCGAGCTGGATGTCCTGGACGGCGAGCTTCTCGAACACGCCCTGGGCATCGCCGACGCCCTGGCCGATCAGCGCGCGCGCCGCCGGGTCGTAGTCGCTCGTCTTGGCGATCGCCTTCTCGAAGATGGCGGGATTCGACGTGACGCCGCGGATTCCCTCGTCTTCGACCCAGCGGCGGAGCTCGCCGGAGAGGAGCAGATCGCGGCTGATGTTGTCGAGCCAGATCGACTGGCCATGGGCGTGGGCCTCGAAGATCGGGGTAGCGCCCCGGCGGGCGCTGGGGTTCGGGTCGGGCATCGAGAGAGAACCTCGGTTGGACGCGGGGCGGGGGTCGTCAAGATCGTCGGGGGGGCGTCTTTCCGAGGCGGCAGTATAGGGGGTTCGCGACCGGGCGGGACCCGGGAACGCGGATCGCGGGCCGGAGACGAGACCGGCCGGCGAAGAGACTCGCCGGCCGGTCGGTTTCGTGAGCAGGCCTCGCGCCGCTACGCGGCCGCGACCTCGATCCGGCGCGGCCGGCTCTCCGCGCTCTTCGGGAGCCGGAGTTCGAGCACGCCGTCGCGCATCGAGGCGGACACGCCCGCGGCGTCGATGTCCTCGGAGATCCGGAACTCGCGGTGGTACCCGCCCTCCCGGTACTCGGCGTAGCGCGGTCGCTCTGCCCGCGTCGTCTCGCTCACCTGCGCGTCGAGGGTGAGCACGCCCTTCTCGAGGTGGATGTCGACGCTCTCCTCGTTCGCGCCGGGCAGGTCCGCGAGGATCACGTATGCGTCCGGGTGCTCGAGGATGTCGACGTCGGGCTTGAAGACGAGACCGGGTCGGGTGTCCTCGGTCAACACCTCGGCCTTCTCTCGCGCCTCGATCTCGGTCGTATCGGGGGTCGTCATGATCGTTCCTCCGTGTTCTTCGGTGGGGATTCGCGTGGGCTGTGCCTAACGTGTCTCGACTTCGATCTGTCGCGGCTGGACCGCTTCAGACTTCGGAAGTGCGAGGGTGAGCACGCCGTTCTTGTGCGTCGCTCGCGCCCGGTCGAGATCGATCTCGGCGGGCAGCTCGAAGGCCCGACGGAATGTGCCCGACTGACGCTCGCGGCGATGGACGGAGACGCCGTCGCCGGCCGCGTACTCGACCTTGCGCTGACCCGAGAGGGTCACGGTCGCGCCTTCGATCGAGACGTCGATGTCCTCGGGGCGCACACCCGGAACTTCGGCCGTGAGCACGTAGCCGTCGTCGCGCTCGTGCAGGTTGACGGGGGGATAGACGCCCCGCGGCCCGTGATAGGCGGGCTCTCCTCCGCGCAGAGCGTGATTCATCTCACGCTGGAACTCGCGCGCGAGGCTGGGAAAGGGCCAGGGGCGACGGGTCGCGTGACGCTGGAAAGTGCTCATTGGATCGGCCTCCATCGACCCTCGTCGCAGTTTTCGCGCTGCAGACGCAAGGGTCTCCTCGTGACGCCCAGGGGCGTTCGTTCGCGCTCCCTTCGAGGAACGCGTGCCCGTTTCGGGGAGCACCGCCTCTTCGGGGCAGCGCCTTCGGGCACGCCACAATGGATTTTCACGCGCCGCCGAGTGTCAACCGAAGCGCGCGAAAAAAGTGGGCGGCGGGCGTGAAGCGCCCTGCGGGCGTTTCAGAACGCCGAGAAGGCCTCGAAATACCCCGGCCACGTCTTCGAGACGCAACTCGGGTCGAGGATCACCACGCCCGGCACGCGCAGCCCCGCGAGGGCGAAGGACATGGCGATTCGATGATCGTCGTAGGTCTCGATCTCGGCGCCGTGCATCGGTCCCGGCTCGATCCGGAGCCAGTCGTGCCCCGCCTCGGCCGAGACGCCGAGCTTGCGAAGCTCGGTCTCGAGCGCCGCGAGGCGATCCGTCTCCTTGATGCGCAGGTTGTACACGTCCTGGATCGTCGTCGGTCCGTCGGCGAAGCAACACACGACCGCGTAGGCCAGGACCGCATCGGGGAAGTCGTTCATGTCGACTTCGCCGAGGGCGCGCAGCGGACCGTCGGGACCGGTGACCGTGACGGTGTCACCGTCGCGTGTCACGCCACATCCCATCCGCTCGAGCAGGCCGAGGATCTTGAAGTCGGCCTGCTGCGAATCCTCGCGGACGCCGGCGACGGTCGCGGTGCCGCCCGCGATCGCAGCGGCGGCGAAGGGGTAGGCGGCGGAGGAGGCGTCGGGCTCGATTGTGTAATCGCGGGCGGCGTAGGGGATGCCGGCGCGCACCCGCAGTCGGTCGTCGTCGGTCCAGGTCGCGTCGGCACCGAAGTCGCGCATGACTTCGAGGGTGAGGTCGATGTAGGGACGCGAGACGATCACGCCGTCCTTGAAGGCGAGCTCGACGTCGGCGTTCGCATAGGGCGCGGCCTGCAGAACGGCCGAGACGTACTGGCTCGAGCGGCTGCCGTCGATCAATGCGGCGCCGCCCGGCAGGCCACCACCGTGGACGCGGACCGGCGGGCAATCGGCTTCGCCCTCGACGGTCAGCTCGGCCCCGAGCGCGCGCAGTGCGGCGACCAGGTCGGAGATCGGGCGTTCGCGCATGCGCGCGTTGCCGTCGACCACGATCGGCGCTTCCGCGAGGGTGAGGGCGGCGGTCAGGAAGCGGACGGTCGTGCCGGAATTGCCACAGTCGAGGGCGTGGTTCGGTGCCTCGAATCGGCCGCCCCGGCCGGTCACCAGCCAGTCCTCGGCGCCGGTCGACGGGTTCGTCTCGACGCGCAGCCCGATTCCCATCGCTTCGAGGGCCCGGCGCATCACGACGGTGTCGTCCGACTCGAGCCCGCCCCGCAGCCGGCTCTCGCCCTCGGCCAGCGCGGCGAGGAGCAGCGCTCGGTTCGTGATGCTCTTGCTCCCCGGCACGGCGGGCCGTGCGGCGATCGGGCCCCGGGGCTCGATCGGGAGGCGCTCGGCGGTGGAGGCAGTCATCGGGTCCTTCTGGCGGGCAGGGGGCGTTCCCGGCGGGACAAGCGGACCGGGCGGCGCGCAACGTAGCACGAGGCCGTGTCCGTCTGGCCGCTCCGTTGACACTCCCAGGGCCCTCCGGCACACTCCGGCACCGGTTGGAATCCATAGGCCTGTCAGTCAGTTAGGCCGACTTCGCGCGCCCTCGGCCACGCTTCATGAGCGGCTGAGCCGTCGCCGATCGAACCGGTCCGACCCGATCAGACGAGAAGACACCACGACGTCCTCGGGTGCGTGTTCCGCGCGGTTACGCGCGCCCGCGAACGAGGCAGAGACATCCCCTGCGCGATCGGGTGCGCCCCGACCCCGCGATACGCGACGCGCGCCGAACGAGAACGGGTCCTGCCGACCCGTTCGACATGACATGGAGAAGACAAGGGTGCCGAAAGTCCTCATTTCCGATTCCCTCGCCGAACAGGGCGTGACGGTTCTCGAGCAGGCGCCCGGGATCGAGGTCATCAACCGACCCGGCGTCTCCCCGGACGAGCTGCTCGACCTGATCGCCGACGTCGACGGTCTCGCCATCCGATCGGCCACGAAGGTCACGAGCGACGTGCTGGCGGCCGCGAAGAACCTGCGGATCGTCGGCCGCGCCGGGATCGGCGTCGACAACGTCGACATCGGCTCGGCGACCGAGCACGGCGTCGTCGTCGTGAACACGCCCGAGGGCAACAACATCACGACGGCGGAACACGCCATCGCCCTGATCGTCGCCCTCGCGCGCCACATCCCGCAGGCGACGGCTTCGATGAAGGCCGGCAAGTGGGAGAAGAAGAAGTTCCAGGGCATGGAGCTCTACAACCGGACCCTCGGCGTCCTGGGCGCCGGCAACATCGGCCGCTTCGTCGTGTCCCGGGCCAAGGGCCTCGGCATGAAGGTGATCGTCCACGACCCGTACCTCACGCAGGAGGCCGCGGCGCGCCTCGAGGTCGAACGCGTCGAGCTCGACGAGATGATGAGCCGCGCCGACATCGTGACGGTGCACGTGCCCAAGACGAAGGAGACGACCGGTATCCTCGGTGCGGCGCAGTTCGCGAAGGCGAAGCCCGGGCTGATCGTGATCAACGCCGCTCGCGGCGGGATCGTCGACGAAGCCGCGCTGCTCGACGCCCTCGAATCGGGGCAGGTCGGCGCCGCGGGGCTCGACGTCTTCGTCGAGGAGCCGCCGCCGGATGACCACCCGCTCGTGAACCACCCGAACGTGATCTGCACGCCGCATCTCGGCGCGTCGACGGAGCAGGCCCAGATCAACGTGGCCGTGGCCGTCGCCGAGCAGATCCGCGACTTCCTCCTCTCGGACGAGGTGCGCAACTCGATCAACGTGCCGTCGGTCTCTCCGGAGCAGGCGGAGGCGGTCGGGCCGTACATCACGCTCGCCGAGAAGCTCGGTTCGTTCCAGGGCCAGCTCGCCCAGGGCCGCGTCGACGTCGTCGAGGTCGAGTACTCGGGCGAAGTCGCCGAGCTCAAGGTCGCGCCGGTCACGATCGCCGTCCTGAAGGGGATCCTCTCGTCGGTGCGCGAGAGCGTGAATCTCGTCAACGCCTCATACGTGGCGCAGGAGCTCGGCATCAAGGTGATCGAGACGAAGGTCGCGCGTTCGACGGACTTCGCGTCGTCGATCACCGTCAAGGTGAAGGGCGTCGTCGATCGACTCGTTGCGGGGGCCATCTTCCACGGGAACCAGCCGCGAATCGTGCGGATCGACGACTTCATGCTCGAAGCGATCCCGGAAGGCTGCACGCTCTTGATCCACAACCACGATCAGAGCGGCGTCGTCGGGCGCGTCGGCTCGATCCTCGGTGAGGCCGGCATCAACATCTCGCGCATGCAGCTCGCGCTCCACGAGAGTCGCGGGGAAGCTTGCATGCTCGTCAACATCGACCAGGACCCCGGAGACGTGGTCCTCTCTTCGCTGCGCGACGCGGAAAACATGATCGCCGTGCAGCTCCTGGAGCTCTAGATATGTCCACCGTCGTCGCAGTCGGCGCCCAATGGGGTGACGAGGGCAAAGGCAAGATCGTCGATTGGCTCGGCCCGCAGGCCGACCTCGTCGCCCGTTTCCAGGGCGGCAACAACGCCGGCCACACCCTCGTGGTCGATGGCGAGACGACCGTCCTGCACGTCGTGCCCTCCGGCATTCTTCACGAGGGCAGCGTCAACCTGATCGGCCCGGGCGTCGTCGTCGACCCCGCGATCCTGCTCGAAGAGCTGCGCAAGCTCGAGGAGCGCGGGATCCTGCGCGATCCGTCGCGGATCCGCGTCTCCGGGCGCGCGCACGTGATCCTGCCCTGGCACACGGCGCTCGATGCTGCGCGTGAGGCCGCCGCCGGCAAGGCCAAGATCGGCACGACCGGTCGCGGCATCGGTCCGTGCTACGAGGACAAGGTCGCGCGCCGCGGCATCCGCGTCGCGGATTTGCGCCAGGCGGACGAGCTGCGCACGAAGCTCGAGTCGATCGCCGAGCAGAAGAACCTGGAGCTGACGAAGATCCACGGGGCCGACGCGATCGACGTCGACGCGCTCTTCGAGCAGTGCGTCGACCTCGGCCGCCAGCTCGAGCCTTACATCGATCACACGGGTCGCATTCTCGACCGCTCGCTCCGGGCCGGGAAGAACATCCTGTTCGAAGGCGCCCAGGGCACCTTCCTCGACATCGATCACGGCACGTATCCGTTCGTGACGAGTTCGAACTGCGTCGCCGGCGCCGTCTGTACGGGCAGCGGCATCGGCCCGACGAAGATCGACCGCGTCATCGGCATCACGAAGGCCTACACGACGCGCGTCGGTTCCGGCCCCTTCCCGACCGAGCTCCTCGACGAGACCGGCGAGCAGCTCCGCAAGGCCGGCGCCGAGTTCGGTGCCACGACGGGCCGCCCGCGTCGCTGCGGCTGGCTCGACGCCGTGCTGCTGCGCGAAGCCGTGACCGTGAACGGCCTGACCGATCTCGCGATCAACAAGCTCGACATCCTGTCCGGCTTCGACGAGCTCGAGATCTGCACCGCCTACGACATCGATGGCAAGGTCACCGAGGACTTCCCGATGACCCTTGCCGAGGCGGAGCGGGCCAAGCCGGTTTACGAGACGCTGCCCGGGTGGAGCGAAGACGTCACGGGGCTGACCTCGATCGACCAGTTCCCGGACAACGCCCGCCGTTACATCGAGCGGATCGAGGCGCTGGCCGAGATTCCGGCGGCGCTGCTGTCGGTGGGGCCTGGCCGCGAAGAGACGATCATCGTGCGAGAGCTCTTCTCCTGATCGGCGCTGCGCGCCTCTCGACGCGCCTTTGGGGGTGCGTCTTGCGCTGAAGGCTCGGGGTGGCGATGCGAACGGATGCGCCGCGGCGATTTCGCTGCGGCGCGTTTGTTTTTGGGGCCTCGCGCGTGAGTGAGGCCGCCTTCGAGCGGTTTTGCGGGCGGGTTGCTGGTTTTCTGCACCCGGCGGTGCGATCTCGGGAACTTCCTCGACGCGCGCTTGATCGAAGTCCGGGCAGGACCGATAGGGCGAAGGCCGGCTGAGTCCGCGACCGGTGTCGCGTGGCGGGTGCGAGGGGAGAGGGCGTGAGCAAGTCGATCCGGGTGTTCTCGGGCAATCTGTGGTGGGGGCGCGCGGACAGCGACGCCCTCGCGGCGATGATCCGACGACACGAGATCGACGTGTTCTGCGCCCAGGAGCTCGGCTGGGAGAACGCCGAGGCCATCGCCAGCGAGCTGCCCCACGGCCGCCTCGAGCCCGACGACACCTATCAGGGCATGGGCATCGCGCTCCGCGAGCCCGCCGCCTACGAGCAGATCCCGCTCGCCTTCCGTCCCGCGCGCCGAGTCGTCCTCGAGCCCGCGACCTGGTCAGGCCTCGAGCGGCCTCTCGACCTGGTGAACGTGCACTTCCAGGCGCCGCATTCGCTGCGACCGTTTCCTTCCGCGCTCCTGCGCTCCCGGCAAGCGGGTGGCCTCGAACGGTTCTTGGATGACCACCCCAGCGACGCGCGACTCGTGGTCGGCGACTACAATGCCACCCCGGTCTGGCCGCTCTACCAGCGTATGGCCCGTCGCTTCAGCGACGGCGCCGTCCAATGCGCCCAGCGCGAGGGTCGGTCCGTCGAGCGCACCTGGGGCCCGAAGCCCGAGAGCGCCCGCCTCCTGCGAATCGACCACGCCATGGTCCGAGGCCTCCGCGTCGACAACTTCCGCGTCGTCGACATCCCCGGCAGCGATCACTCGGGCCTGCTCTTCGACTGCAGCCCCGCGCCGCTCGCCTAGCACGCCGCGCGGGTGCCGTTGGTGCAATCGCACCGACCCGATCGGATTCGCCCTCCAATCGGGCCGGTGAGATCGCGCGCCTCGCCCGTTCCGCTGCGCCCCGATCGCCGCCAGGGGGACCGGCGGCCATCAGAACGAATCAAGCAACACGCATTCGAAATCGCTTAACGGCCCGCGCTACTGGCAATCGCCTCGCGCCGTCCCATCGGCTCGCCGAGGACTGAGTCGCCAAACGAGCACGACAGTCGACCTCAATCGGAAGCGCCCAAAGCCGCAACACAAGTCGCCAAACGAGCACGTCCGTCGACCTCAAGCGAAAACGATCAAAGCCTCAAAAAGGCAGTGACCAATCCGTAGACGGCGAAGCGTTCACGCCGCGACTCCCACGACCGCGTCCCTGCACCTTGCGCACCGTGCGGCGCGATCGACCCCAGCTGGCGGGCGCTGTCGACGACCAGGCGTCCGTGCGAACGCTCCGGGCCCGGCGGATCGGGCGTGCATCGAGCGTCGGCGCGCAGCCCGGGGAGTTCGTGAGCGTCGCGACCGGGGTCGACGGGTGGACAGTCGCGACCGGGGTCGAAGGCCGGACGGAGAGGGCGGCTGCCGGGATCTCGCTCACGTCGGCAGGGGCGTAGAGTTCGTCCTCGGAGAGATCGCCGTATCCGGGGAGGGTGCTCACATCGAGATCGAGAGGCTTGATCGGTTCGCTCACGGGTGGGTCTCCTGGGGTTGTCGGGGTTCCAGGACCGTAAGCGAAAGTAGAGCGAAAAGCAATCAAAAGGCGAAAATGCAGGCGAAAAAGTAGGACGGGTCGGAAGACGCGTCGAGAGCCGCGAGAGCCTCGCTCGACGCGGATCGGGCAGGGTGGTATCCAACGCGCGGGCCCGTAGCTCAGTTGGTAGAGCAGGAGACTTTTAATCTCACGGTCCGGGGTTCGAGTCCCCGCGGGCTCACCAAAAACTCCTTTTTTTCTAGCCAAACGGGAGTCCCCCCAGCTCTGCTGGGGAGGCCTCCAGAGTTTGAC
>CAZAUR010000049.1:0-11016 GCA_964488255.1 uncultured Spirochaetaceae bacterium
TACAGTAATTGTTGAGTAGGCTGGTGTCTCATCGTTATTGGCAGAGAGGGGTGGGTTCGCCCCTCACCTCGAAGCGCCTCGAGATATGCAAGCAAGACCTGCTCGCTTTCGGGCAGTGACGTACGCAGACGCTGTTGCACTTCAATATCCGACGGCTGCTCTCCGAGCTGGGCTCCAAGGAGGACGGCAAGCGGCAAAACGAGCCACAGCCAGACAGCGAAGGTCCTTACACGCGCCACTAGCTGAGGCCTCTACTAGGAGAAGCCACAGCGACGAAGTCGTCGACGTCGAGTGTTTGACGCGTGGACTTTTCCCGAAGGTTCCAGATGAAGCTGTCGGTGTAGAAATGAAGGAGTGTCGAGACGAGCACTACGACAGCTACGAGCTTGAGCGCGGGCCCGCTCAGTAAGGCCTCGTTTCCACGAAAGAAGACACCATATGCCACAGTGAGCGCGATGTAGAAGATGACGCTGCCAAACGTCTTGCGGAAGAGTCGGTTTACGGGCGTTGTGTGTCCCTTGGCGCTCTCCCGCTCAGAGTGCTTGAAGGTCCAGACGAACGCCAGATAGTGGACGTCGTGAAGAAGTTCGAAGAGTGCGACGCCGATGATGACGTTCTGTATCGGAATATTGGCGTACCACCAGAAGGCGATGCTCCCGACGAAGAGAACGACCTTGGTGATACTCTGCGGCCGCTGGGACTCGTAAGATTCCGCGACATGAAGAATCCAGGCGCCTGTAACTGCGGAAGTCACAACTATCGAACAGAGTTGCAGTGCGAAAATGAGGTCAGGGCTCGCCGTAGGGAGCCCGCATTTGTACAGCTCCGTCAGGGCTACGGTCAGACGCCCCGGAGAGAGCAGCAAAACCAACAAGAACCAGGTCGCGCACATCATCTTGTCGAGCAACGCGGTCCGAGGCAACAAGTGTCCGGCTTTCGCGTCATAGACGCGGCCCATTCCGCACACCTGAGCGCTTGCGTGCCAGACTCCCCACATCAAAACGATGAACGAGAGGCCATCGAGACTGCCGTAAACGAACGTCGAGCAGAGAATGGCGAAGGCAAGCGGCGCGAATACCAGCCGTGGCCATTGCCGGAGAAACAATTCCTTGTCGCCATAAGCTCGGAGGAAACCGGGAAAGTGATGCGCGACGGCGCCCACGGTACCGGCGACTACGATGACCATTTCAGCGCCGTGATGGGTTGCGAGTTCTGCCGCGAGAAGCAGAAGCACAGGCGTACCCAAAAAGAGAACGATGTCCCAGCGCGCGCCAACGAGCCACCACGGACGAGGGCTGACGTCAGAACCTGCGGTGAAATCGAACTCCTCGTGAGTAGCGCTCATCGCTTCATCCTCTGCTGAAACGACCTTGCAAGAAACTCGACAACCGCTCGTGTGAACGCGTCGTTCTGGTCGCCCGACACCATGTGCCCGGCGTCGCCTATATCGATGCACTGAGCGTGGCGTACTGCCTCAAGTAGGGCGTCGGCACCATCGCGGCTGACTACATCGCTCTCCTCACCTCGCACCAACAAGGTGGGAACCTCTATCCGGCGAGCGCCAGCGAGCAGACTCTCCTCCATGGCTTGTCGCGATGACCTGAGACGTGCAACGCCATTGCCGCCCGTCTGAAATTTCGATGTAAGAAACCGCACGTCCCAACGCCAGTGCCACCGGCCGTCGGGAGTGCGTCGAAGCGTGCGCTTGAGACCATTCAAATCAGATGGACGCGGCTTGTTCGGTCGGTAGGTAGCGATTGCGTCGGCCGCGTCGGTCAACGTGGCAAAGCCGTCGGGGTAGCCGAGCATGAATTTGATGATGCGCTCAACACCGTCCGGCTCCATTCTTGGCGCGATATCGACGAGGACCACTTCAGAATAAAGTTGCTTTTCGGCGACTCGCATCGACGCCAGCGTCATCATCCCGCCGAGAGAAGCGCCGACAACCGCAGGCGGCTCTCCCATTTGTCCAACGACTGATTGAAGGTCAGCCGCGAAGTGCTCGGGGTCGTAGTCACCATTCTCTGGCCAGTCGCTGTCGCCATGCCCTCTGAGGTCGAGCGCAACGGCCCGCCAGCCCTCGTTCGCCAGCTCCGTCGCTGTGTTTGACCAGGCGTGGCGCGTCTGTCCGCCGCCGTGCAGTAGAAGTACGGGAGGACCATCTTCGGGGCCTCGCACGTCTGCGGCTAGCTCGACTCCCGACCCTTTCAATTGAATTGTCGAGACGCCACCGTCCCAGTTGTAGGGCTCTCCACCTGTTTGATTCGGAGAAAGTCGAGAGAAGCTCATCGCTCTAAGCCTCGAACCGCAGGGGAACGGACTTTGGCCCCCTGAGAATGAGCGAATCAATCCATTCTACGTTCGCACTCGTTCGCTCGATGTTCCTGCAGCGGCGCAATAGTTCCTCGAGCGAAACGCGAGCTTCGAGCCGCGCCAGAGACGCCCCGAGACAGAAGTGGATGCCAAAGCCGAAGCCGACATGTCCTTTCGGATTTCTTGTTACATCGAAGCTTGAAGCGTCAGGAAGCCATGCCTCATCCCGGTTCGCCGAGCCAAGCAGCACCATCACCATCTTGCCCTTTGGAATCGAAATTCCCGCAAGCTCAGTGTCTTCGAGCGTTTGTCGAAAGAGTCCTTGTACGGGCGAGTCGTATCGAACGACTTCTTCCACGAGCCCCTCGATGAGCTCCGGCCGTTCGACGACTTTCGAGAGTTCGTCGGGATGCTCGGTCAGTGCGAGAAGCGCATTTCCCAGCAGGTTTGTGGTCGTTTCGTTTCCCGCGACGAGTAGAAGGACAGTGAAGGCGAGCACTTCGCCCTCTGTTAGGGTGCCTTCGCCTTGCTCTGCCCGAATCAGCGTAGAAATCAGGTCATCGGTCGGCTTCTTACGACGCTCAGCAATCGCTCCGGCGAAGAAATCAAGAAACTCCTCGCGGGCCCGGACGGCGCGCTCGGGGTCAGCTTGTTCAGTCACTCCCGTCACGCTCGTAATAATGGCGTCGGACCACCGCTTGAAGTCATGAAGACGCTCGGCGGGAACTCCGAGGAGCTCTGCGATGACTCTCACCGGGAGCGGCATAGACAGGTCCGCGACCAAATCCATTTCGCCGTTGTCGACGACGGCCGAGAGGCATTCGACCGCAATCTCTCGGATTCGAGGCTCGAGCGCTCCAATGCGCCGCGGTGTGAAGCCACGATTCACAACGGCGCGGAGTCGGTCGTGAATCGGCGGGTCGGATGCGATGAGATTGTCTGACTCGGTCAGCGCGCTAGTACGACCTTCAACACCAGCGTTCGTCATGCCGGTCTGGCCTGTCATCATGGCTCTCATGCCCTGCGAGGAGTAGACCTCGGGCGTCTTCAGGATGTGGAGCACTTCGTGGTAGCGGCTCACCGCGAAAACGCCGAAGGGCTCCATCTCGTACACCGGCGCCTCTTTCCGTAGAAGCTCGTATCCGGGATAGGGGTTCGCGCGTGACTCAGGAGCGAGCGGGTTGTAGTCCATGGATTTGGTCCCTCTTTGTTGTGCCTAGAGTGAGCTCTCGCGGCAGAGCGAACGGAACATCCGCCGCTAATCCTGTGAAAGAGCGGTCGACGAGACCTCGTGCAGATTCGGCCTTCTACGACGTAGAGACCCGAAAAACCGCGTCAGGTATTGGATGCTGTCGTCGACCAACGAATAGACAACCGGAACGACGACCAACGTGAGCAACGTCGAGGAAATCATTCCGCCGATTGCGAGGACGCCCATCGGGGCTCGATACTCCGACGCATCCGCTTGCGACAATGCGAGTGGGAGCATTCCGAAGACCGTCGAGAGCGTCGTCATCAGCACGGGCCGAAGCCGAATCGGCCCCGCTTCGAGCATGGCCTCACGCGCATCGAGTCCCCGCTCACGCCCTTGGTTGGCATGGTCGACGAGAAGAATCCCGTTCTTCATCACCAGGCCTACGAGCGCGAGGAGCGCAATCTGCCCAAAGATGCTCAGATTCTGTCCGGAGAGCGCGAGCGTCGAGAATGCGCCAACGAACGCAAGCGGCGCGGTTGCCATAATGGAGACGGGCTGAAAGAAGTTGTTGAACTGGCTTCCCAGCACCATGTAGAGGGCGAGCACTGCAACGCCGAATGCGAATACGACTGCCTGAGCAGTCTCTTGCATCTTCTCGCCCCAGCCACGGTGTCGGCCGGTGATTTTGGGTGGGAGCCCGATTTCCGCAACGAAGCGGTCGACTTCCGCCACGGCTGTGCCTAACGCGACGCCGCTTGGATTATTCGCGAAGATGTCAATCTTCCGGGTGCGATTCTCGCGGTCGACCTGAACGGGCCCTGAGCCGACCTCAAGAGACGCAATACTTGCGAGATTCGCGAGTGACCCATCTGCGGAACGCACCTGGAGAATGCTCAGTTCTGCGAGGTCATCTCGCTGGGCTTCTTCGAGACGAACACGAACGTCGTAGCGCTCTCCATCCTCTTCGTAGGTTGCTACATCGACGCCGCCGACAGTGGCTCGAAGGGTATTTGCAATCGAGCGAAGGAAGACGCCTTGGTCGGCGGCTGCCTGCCGGTCGACGACCGCTTGTATTTCAGGACGCCCGTCCTCATAACTAGACGTGACGTCGGCAAACGAGGGGCTCGCTCTCATCCGAGCGACCAGCGCGGTGGAAACCTGAGCGAGTTCCTCCAGGTCCGGACCCTCGAGCGCGTACTGCATGCCGAATCCCGTGTAGCCACCTCCCGAAATCACCGCGATTTCACTCACGATGACGTCTTTCGCTTCTGGGACGGCCGGTGGGACGACGTTGCGCGCAATATCCATGACCTCGAGCATGGTTCGCTCGCGCTCGCCCTTCGGTGTCAGCCCCACGTACAGAAGTATCTCATTGACGCGTCCCTGGCTCCCAGAACCAATCGTCGAAAAGACGGCTGCAACCTCGCTGATGGAGGCGAGCGCGGCCTGCGCTCTCTTCGCGGTGAGTTTCGTGGCCTCGATGCCTGTTCCAAGCGGGAGTTCAATATGAGTTTCGAATTCCGAGCGGTCTGCTCTCGGTGAGAACTCGAGAGGAATGGTTCGAGAGAGAAATCCTGCGGCAACGACCGATAGGAATGCGAGGCCGAGAATCAGCGCGCGGTGGCGAAGTGCCGCGGCAAGAAGGAGTCGGTAGCGGGCTTCGATAAGCGTGTAGACATTCTCGAGCTTGACGAAGAGCCGACCGTGGGTGTCTTGGCGCTTCATGAGCCGACCGCCGAGGGCCGGAGTCAGCGTGACCGCGATAAAAAGGGACACGGAGACCGCGAACACGACGGTAAGGCCGTATTCGAAAAACATGCGACCAATCATTCCCTGCATGAAGGCGATGGGAACGAATACCGAAGCGATGGCAGCCGTCGCCGCGAAGATGGCTGGGCCAACTTCGGCAGTACCACGTGCGGCCGCTTCGAGCGGCGGCTCCCCCTCATCGATGCGCCGATGAATCGCTTCGACGACGACGATGGCATCGTCTATCAGCAGGCCGATTGAGATGGATATGCCAATCATGCTGATGATGTTCAGCGTGAAGCCGGCAAGTGAGAAGAAGAAAAAGGTTGCGACGATTGAGGTCGGAATCGCTGTCGCGACGAGGAGTGTCGTTCGAAAATTGCGCAAGAACAGCAAGGTGACCGCGACGGCGAGGAATCCACCAAGCCACATGTCGAGAAACGTCTCGCGAACGGAGGATTCGATGAAGCGCGAGGAGTCGCGTGCTGCAAGAATCTTGACGCCCGGCGGCGCTCTCGCGGCCAGGCGAACGAGTTCGTGCTTCACCCGCGTCGCCACAGCAACAGTGTTTTCCCCTGACTGCCGTCGGAGTTCGAGCGAAACACCGGGAACTCCATCGAGTTCGGCGTAGGTCCGTTCGTCTTCCAGCCCGTCTTCTACGCGAGCAACGTCTCCAACGAGCGTCGGTGCTCCTTGTCTAAAAGCGATGACGAGGTCGGAGAACTCCTCGACGGATTCCACCTCGCCCTTGGTTTTGAACGAGAATTCAGATGTTCGACCGCCCGCCTCGAGGCGGCCGCCTGGAATTTCGGCATGCTCCCGGCGAATGGCTTGGATGACGTCGTCCGCGGTGACCTCATAGGCACGCATGCGGTTCGCGTCGAGCCAGACCTGAATCTCGCGCTCGCGACCACCGACCAACGTAACGGAGCCCACACCACGCACGCGTTGAAGGCGTTCCTTGACCTCGTCCTTGGCGAATCGGGTGAGGTCACGGATGGCAATGTCGCCCGCAATCATGATGGCGAGAATGGGCTGCGAATCCGGGTCGACCATCTCGACGATGGAAGGCTCCGTGTCCGGCGGAAGATGTCGACGCGCTAACTCGACTTTGGCACGCACCTTCTGGACAGCGGCTTCTGCATCGATTTCAAGCGCAAATTGCGCGACGACCACCGAAAGGCCCTCGGAGCTCGTCGAACTCAGCTCTTCGAGCGAAGCAAGGTTGCTGATTTCCTCTTCGAGCACTTCAGTGACTTCGGTCTCGATGGTGCCGGGTGTCGCTCCTTCGAGAACCGTCGTAACCGTGATAATGGGCATTTCGACCTGGGGAAAGAAGTCAACGCCAATTCGGTCCAGCGATATCCAACCCACCGCGACAAGCGCCGCGGAGGCCATGATGGCGAAAACTGGCCTTCGTACCGAGAGGTCAGAAATCCACATGGGCAGTCCGTACGGCGATGGGCGTTCCTTCAACCAGACGAGGCAGGGACGGCCCCGTTAGAACCTGGTCTCCCGCGGCCAGACCCGAAACGACCTCGAAACGGCTTGCATCGAGGTCCCGAACTTCGACCGCCCGTTTCGTCGCCGTCGCATTCTTAGACGTGAACACATAACGGCCTCCATTGCTTCCCAGCACGGCGCGCCGCTCGATGACGAGCGCTTGGCGCGCTTCGGGACGGAACTCCGCACGGACGAAGAGCCCTGGCTTTATTGCTAGGGCATCGTTCTTGATGGGGATTCGGACTTCGAATGCGCGGCTCGCGAGGTCTATCCGGTCGTTCAGGATGAGAACCTCGCCTTCGTAGGGCTGCGGGAGGCCGTCGATATGGAGCGTCGCAGGAGTTCCTAGCTTTATGCTGGCGAGGTGCAGCGCAGGAACCTGGACGATGGCGGCAACGATGTCGATTTTCATGAGCTGAACGACGTGTGAGTTGCTGCTCAGCATCGTCCGCATCATCACGCCCTCGTCGACAAGACGTGCGGTGACTACGCCCGGATACGGCGCAAGAACAAGCGTGTCGGAAAGATTCTGCTTGGCCCCGGCGAGTGCCGTCTGTGCAGTGCCGAGGCGGGCTGCGGCGATTTCGTCGTTCGTACGAACGGCGTCGAGCTGCTCGCTGGAGGCAACCCCCTCCGTCGCGAGCCTCTCGATACGCTTTCGGTCTCGCGAAGCCTTCTCGGCCTCTGCGCGCGCGAGGCGCAGGGCGTGCCTGGCCTCATCGACACGAATGCGAAAGTCGATGTCGCGAGTCTTGAAGAGGGGAGAGCCAGCGTCGACGTGGTCGCCGACCCGAACATGAATCTCTTCAATGATTCCATCGACCCGAGGACCGATGTTGCTCGTCTTGTGTGCAGCAATGGAACCCGTTCCTATGACGGGCTCGACAATCGTTTCTTCCTCGACTTGCACGGCCCAGACATCGACAGCGGGGGCTGCAATCTCTGGCGCGTCGGACGTTTCTCCCTGTCCGCAGCCGAGAAGAAGCATGAGCGGTAGGGTCAGGAACTTTGGCGCGAGAACCCTCACTCGCTGGGCTCGGAGAGGAGCGCCGCAAATAGGGCGCGGACGCGCGGGACGTAATCTGTGAGCGATTTGTCCCCAGGCTCTTCAACCCACTGTGCTGCGCTGTTGGTGACGGTACCTACGAGCGAGAGCGCAAAGGTCTCCGGGTCGAGCTCCCCGAGTCTGCCGGCGTCCCTTGCATCGGTCGCGATTTCGACGAGCCAAGCCTGAAAAGCCTGGAAGACCTCGAGTGAGTCGTCGCCGAGTGATTGTCGGACTCGCCACGGAAGCCCGTGGGTGGTGCGACCGTAAATCTGAAGCAGGCCTTTGTGCTCGTCGAAGCATGCGAACAGTGCATCGATAAGCCGAAGCAGTTTTTCGCTGGGGTCAGAGATGGGGTCGACGACACGTCGCACGCGGTCGCGAATCGTTGCGACAGCGGCGTGAATAACTGCCTCGTAGAGTTCTTCTTTTCCCTTGAACAGGCCGTAGACCGAGTTCAGTGAGACTTCGGCCGCGTTAGCTATCTCAGCGACCTGTGCTCCCTGAAATCCCTTTTCCGCGAACGCTGCAGCAGCTGCTGCAAGAACATCTTGTCGTCGAAGGTCCAGTTCGCGCTCTCGACGGTCGTCGCGAACGGATTTCGTGGGATTGGCCATTGTTTCCGCCAGAAGTCATGATTGAATTCAGAGAATAGCTCTTCTTTTCTCAAGATGCACGATTCCCGGCTTGACGCTACTCTACTTTTCATAATGTCCACTTTGTCCCGGGTTTACGTGGCCCAGTTGCCGGAAGCGTTCGGAGCGAACCTTGCAGCCAGCTTCAAGGTCGAGTAGAACGGAGTCATGGCGACAGACCTCACCATCGGGGAGCTTGCGAAGGCGGCAGAGGTGCCCACCTCCACCGTTCGTTACTACGAGCGCGCGGGAATCCTGCGACCAAGCGGACGAAGCGCTGGGAACTACAGGGTCTACTCTGCGGCCGAGCTCGAGCGGCTGCGGTTCATTCGCGCGGCCCAGGCTACCGGCTTCACTCTGGACGACATCAAGGCACTTCTTCGGCCTGCAGCGTGCGGCAGGGTCCAGGGTCTCATCGAGGAGCGCCTCGAGCAGGTAGCTGAGCGGATGTCCGAGCTCCGACGCGTGCAGCGCGTTCTAAAAGGTGCTCTGGCTGAGTGCCTCGAGCACGAGGAAAGCGGGCGCTGCCGAGTCATCGAGACGCTAAGTGCCGCTGCCGGGTCCAACCGCCGAAACTCCTAGGGCCGCGGAAAGAATTAGCCGGACGTCCTTGGCGCGGCGATAATGATGGCGGCTCCGACCAGACAGACGGCAGCGCCGACCGCGTCCCAGCGGTCCGGTTTCACACCCTCGACCAGCCACAGCCAGGCGAGCGAACTCGCGATATAGACTCCTCCGTAGGCGGCATATGCACGTCCGGCCGCGGCGCTGTCGACCAGGGTGAGCAGGTACGCGAACAAGGCCAGTGACGCCATTCCCGGAAGTAGCCACCAAACTGGCTTGTCGAGGCGAAGCCACGCCCAGAATGCGAAGCATCCGGCGATTTCGGCGATGGCTGCGCCGATATAGGCGGCGAAGGTGGGCATGTTGGTCGTCCTCGCCCTATCCATACTGCACATCGCCTCAGAGCGGTACGGGCTGAAATTCGTCCACGCTGCCTAGCTCTACTCTCTCAGCCGCTGCTTTGGCGCAGCAGCCGAGTCTGTAAGTGCGGGCAATCGCTTGGCTTTTCGGATTCTTCGAAAAAGCCCTTTACCTTGCACCCAGGTGTAAGCCGTAAAGTCTATGAGAGCGGTGGGAATCTGTGCTGGAGCCACAAGCGGCAGCCTGAGGGTCTGTGCGGCCAACGCCAGCGCGAAGAGAGGAACGGACCTAATGAACAACGAAGCGGAACCGAGCGGACGATGGGCGACAGGCGGGGCGATTGCGGCCGCCGTAGTGGCCTCGTCATGTTGCATCTTGCCCCTGGTCTTCGGCGCTGCTGGAATTTCGACCGTCGCGCTCGCCGGCACGTTTGAATCCGCACGCCCTTACGTGCTTGGCGTCACCGCCGTTCTTCTCGGGCTCGGCTTCTACTACAGCTATTTTCGAAAGCCTTCCTGTGAGCCGGGCGACGCGTGCGAGACCCCGCAGCGCGGTCTTCAACGAACGAACAGGACCTTGCTCTGGCTCGCCACGGCGGCCGTCGAAGCATTCGCATTCTTCCCGTCCTACGCGTCCGTGTTCGCTGGTAGTGAGACGCCCGCAGTTTCTGGCTTCGAATCCATCGATTCCAAGCAGGTGGTTCTCGAAGTCCGCGGCATGACCTGCGAGGCCTGTACGGTCAGCGTTCAAAACGAACTCGCCACCGTTCCCGGCGTCCTTCGCTCGGAAGTCGACTTCGAGGCTGGCAAGGCAATCGTTGTGGTTCAGACCGAAGCCCCACCGAACCCTGACGCGCTTCTAGCGGCCGTAGATCGCGCTGGGTATTCCGCCGTCCTCGCAGGTTCCGTCGGGGGAGATGAAGGATGAGCGATTGCTGCGACAACGACGCTGCCGGTGAGCAGTCGTTCGACTTAGCCGTCATTGGTGGTGGTTCCGCAGCGTTTGCCGCAACGCTTCGCGCGACCGAGCTCGGAGCCACAGTGCTTCTCGTAAACGAGGGCACCATTGGGGGTACCTGTGTGAACATTGGCTGTGTCCCCTCAAAGACGCTCATTCGAGCTGCCGAGAACTTCCACTGGAATCAGCTTTCTCGCTTTCGGGGTGTGAAGGCGAATCGGGGGAGTGTCGACTTTCGCTCGCTGATGGAGGAGAAGGACGAGCTCGTTCGAAGCCTTCGTTCGGCGAAGTATGAAGATGTTCTCTCAGGCCTGTCCGGCGTCCGCTTTCTAGAGGGCAAGGCGAAGCTCACGGGACCGAAGGAGCTCGAGGTGTCGGGTGAACGGTTCGAGGCCGGGAAGATAATCATTGCCACCGGCACGCGTCCCGTTCTCCCGGATGTCCCTGGCCTTGCCGACGCTGATGTCTGGGACAGCACCCAGGCACTCGATGCTCCGTTCCTTCCCGAGCGTCTCATCGTGCTCGGGGGAAGCTATATCGCGCTCGAACTCGGTCAGATGTTCTCCCGGCTGGGGAGCAAGGTCACCATTCTCCAACGCAGTGCGCATGTGCTCTCGGGAGAAGACCGCGACGTCGCCGAGCGGAACCTGCCAACGACTTTGAGACACCGCGTTTCGGTATTTACTGAACCCCTC
>CAZAUR010000050.1:0-10376 GCA_964488255.1 uncultured Spirochaetaceae bacterium
TCGAAAGTCCCCGACGGGGCGGTCGGCAAGTGTTAAACGCTTGTTCGAGGGCTAGTGGCCGTCCTCGATCATCTCCACGCGCAGCCCATCCGGGTCTTCCAGGAAGAACATGCGAACGGGATCCTCGAGCTCGGAGAAGGCGTAGATCTCTGTGGGGTTCCGCCCCTCCGCCGTCGCGCGCGCATGGGCCGCGTCGAGGTCCGGCACCCGAAAGGAGAGCCCCGAGAGGCCCAGGGGCTTCTCGAGGGGCCCGGTCGGTTCGCGTGTGCGCTTCTCGTCGAGGGTCTCGATCGTGTGGATCCGCGCACCACCGATCCGGATGAAGGTGTCTCGGATGCGCACGCCTTCGCGACCGAAGATCGCATCGAGCGCGGGCGACTCGAGCTCTTCGTCCTGCTCGATCTCGCCTCCGAGTCCCTTGCACCAGAAATCGATCGTGGCGTCGGTGTCGCCGCAGTGGAGGATCAGGTGGCTCGTCGCGACCCGGGCGGGGGCTTCACTCATGGGGGGCTCCTTCGCGATCGGCGCGCGACTTGGCGGCGCGGCCCGACTCTGCGAAGGTGACGCGCGGGGACGCCCGCGACAAGAGCGACCCTGCGCCCGGTCAGGAGAGAGCCCATGGTGGACGAGAAGGACGACGAGAGCCCGGCCCTCGCCGGCAGCTGCCTCTGCGGCGGTGTGGCGTATCGGATCCGAGGCCCCTTCCGGTTGATCGCGCGCTGCCACTGCACGATGTGCCGGAAGCAGTCGGGAGCCGAGTTCGGGACGAACGCGACGGCGGATCGCGCCGGGTTCGAAATCTTGCGCGGCGCCGAGCGCGTGCGCGCGTGGGAGTCGTCCCCGGGCGAGTTCCGCGAGTTCTGCGGCGACTGCGGCTCGTCCCTCTGGAAACGGAGCGACGCGAAGCCGGGCGACGTCCGGCTCCGGCTCGGGACCCTCGACGACGACTTCACGCAGGCGATCCAGGTCCGCGTGTTCATCGGCGACAAGCTCGCGGTCAGCGAGATTCCGGAGGACGCGGAGCCGTGCTTCGAGAGCGTTCCCGGCGGCTGATCCGCGCCTAACGGATCGACTCGACGTTCGCTTCCCAGTTCTGCCCATCGAAGGGCGCCGCCCGCCAGTGCGGATCGTCCTCCCCCGTCCAGGCGTCGAGGCAGCGCACGTTCACGTCGTAGCCGTCCGGGTGCGAGCGCGGTCGACTGAAGGGATGGATGCCGCAGCTGCGGCAGAAGCGGTGTTGCGCGGTGCCCGTGTTGAAGCGGTAGGTCTCGAGGGCGTCCTCGCCCTGCAGGAGCTCGAACGCCTCCGCGGGGACGATCAGGCCGAGCATCCCCTTCTTGGCGCAAATCGAGCAGTTGCAGACGACGTGCTCGCGCTTCGCCGCGTGGACCCGGAATCGAACGGCCCCGCAATGGCAGCCGCCTTCGAACACCTCGCCGTCGGCGGTCGTCGTATCACTCATTCCGTTCTCTCCTGCGTGTACTCGTGTCGCCAGACCAGGAACGCGGCGACGAGGACGGGCACGGAGAGTCCAAGACACAGCGTCCAGAGCCCGCCGCCGAACGCGCCCGGCGGCAGCGCCTGTGCCGCCGCGACCTCGAGGATCGCGAAGAACCCGAAATAGCCCGCGACCGCGAGCGGCCGCTGCCAGCCCCGAAAGCGCAGCACGTAGAGCGACGTCAAGAGCGTCGCGAAAGCGAGCGGGTTGAGGACGGCGTCCGTCATTCGGAGACCCGACGCTTCTTCGCGTTCGCGCGATAGGCCGCGATCCGGAGCTTGATCAGCTCTTGCTTCGTGAGCTGCGGGAGCGCGTCATGAATCGCGTCCCAGGCTGCGATGTAGTCGACGAAGATGTGTTTGTCGGGCCGCAGCATCGGATCATCGTCGAGAATTCCCGCCACCAGCTCGAACCAGCCGTCCTCCGCCGTCACGTGCGTGAGGTCCGGCGCAGGCGAGCCGCAATTCGGGCAGAACGCGGTCGAGTAGCCCGGCGGATGCTCGCGAACCGGCGCTTCGTAACGTCGCACGAGATCCTCCCCCGCGACCCAGCGGAAATCCCGCGCACGCACGCCGATCCCGGGGACGAACGCCGACCCGGACGCCTTGCGACACCGGGAGCAGTGACAAAGCTCGAAGGGGCCGACGAAACGCTCGACCTCGAAGCGGACGGCGCCGCAGAGACAGCCGCCCGCGATCACGTCGACGCGCCCGGGCCGATCAACGTGAGCACGTTGCGCTCCGGATCCTCGAAATGCGCCATCATCGCGCCCCACGGTTGCTGCGCCGGCGGCTCGAGGAAGTGCACGCCGCGGTCGACGAGCGCCTCGTGCCGAGCGGGCAGATCCTCGACCGCGATCGACACGCCGACGAAGCGGCCCACGAGTCCCTCGGCCTCCGGGTCTTCGGGGTCGAGGCGCTCGATCGCGAGATGCGCGCCGTCGAGTCCGAGCTGAGCCCAGCCCATGTCGGCGGACTCGAACGCGACGGGCATGCCGAGGGTCTCGGTGTAGAACGCGAGGGCGCGCTCCCAGTCGTGGACGAAGACGCGGACGAGCTGGAGTTGGTACTGCATGGGCGACGGCTCCAGTATGGACGCACGCGGCGTGGATCAGTGGACGGGGCGAAGGATCGGGACCGGACAGGGGCCACCGACCAGGAGCAGCGCTTCCTCGTACGCTCCGCCGGCGTCGACCCGGGTGATCTCCGAGAGCGCGAGCTCACTGATCTCTTCGTACCAGTTGGCGTCGGGATCGATCTCGATCAGGCTAGCAGTCTCGTCGTCGACGGTCCGGACGTGGCCGATGCTGCAGAGGTCGGGCTCGACTTCCTCGCGGTGGATCGAGACGAGCTCGGCGACGCGGCCCATGCTGCGGACGACGCCGCCCCAACTCGCGAGGTCGATGTCGGGCGCCATCTCGATCGACTCCCCGCGGAGTCGGAGCGCGGCCTCGACGAACGCTTCGTGCGCGTGAGGGACCTCGACGTGGCTCACGTCGGCGAAGCGCAGAACCGAGAAGCCCGCGAAGCGCATCGCGTCCGAGATCGTCAGCATCAGGAAGAGCGCCTCCCCGAGCGCGATCACGTAGCCGAGGTTGCGCTCGTCTTCGAAGACATCGCGATCGATGGTGACGATCCGCTGGTCGTCCATCGCTTCCTCG
Source organism: uncultured Spirochaetaceae bacterium (assembly GCA_964488255.1). Lineage (GTDB taxonomy): Bacteria > Myxococcota_A > UBA9160 > UBA9160 > UBA4427 > UBA4427. The sequence goes on from CAZAUR010000050.1 coordinate 3,159, forward strand.
AGCAGCGCGCGCAGATCACCCGTCTCTTCAGTGGACATGATTCGCCTCGGTTCTCCCGGTCGAGCTTCGCCCCGATGATCCCACCGACGCATGCGATCCGCGAGGGCGCGCCTCTACACGCTTCGTCATTCGTCGCGCTCCTTCGAAGCGGACTCGTCTTCGCTTCGTTCGATCCGACGAATCGCATGATGCGTGAGGCGGTCGCCGAGTCGCGCTTCGATCGGCAGGAAGAGCGGAACGATCGTCGCCGCGATCACGACCGCGCCGATCACCACGAAGCCGTCGAGGGACACGTCGAGCAGCATGTAGGCCCCCACGACGAGCACGAAGAGGACGAAGATCGGCAGGTGATAGAGCCAGCGGCCCCACGTGAACTTCCACCCGGCCATGCACGCATGACATCGCTCCTTCGCGCCCAGGTAGAGCTTGAACCGCGCCATCCGCGTGATCGTCGGCGCGTCGCAGACGGGGCAGTGTGCGAGGCGATCGAAGCCGGTCATTCGGGACGACTCGCTAGCTCGCCGAACGCCGCGACGCGAAATGCGCGGCGATCAGCAGCACGAAGAGGATCGAGAACGCGAGCAGATTCGCGTCGATCGCGTCGCCGACGGGCTGGATGCCGTTCGCGTCCGCGAAGGCGCCCCCGTAGAAGGACTTCGTCACGGCGGCGACCATGAAGCCGCCCAGAATCGCCGCCATGATCGTGCCGCTCGTTCGAACGCCCTCGGTCGTGCCGGCGCGCGGCCCGCGCCACATCGTCCACGACGCGAACAGGCTCAGCAACGAATTCGCCGAGATCAGCCAGGCCGTATGCAGCCGCGCGTGGCCCGGCCAAAGCGCGTTGAAGACGTGGGAGTCGTTGAGATCGGCCAGCGGCGGCATGATCGCCACGAAGGCGGCTGGAATCGTGACGAGGAGGCGCGGGAGCTTCGAGCTTGCGTCCATGCGTTCCATCCTTCTCTCGAGGCGAAGCGGATGGCCGGCGCCGCCCGCGCGTGGGTTCAGCCGGACGATACACCGGCGTCGGGATCGTCACTCGGTCGGCACGCCTTCGAGGCCCCGGAGCCTTTCGCGATTGCGCCGCACGAACCAGGGCGCGAGGAGCGGCGCGTATTCCCGTCGAAAAGCGACCGGGAGCGTGAAGAGGCTGACACCGGTCTCGCCTCGACAGCGATCGGCTCCGCAGGAACACGACCAGCTCTCGCCGCCCTCGTTGTTGATCAGATAGTCCGTCGTGAGCTCTTCACCCGTCGCAATCTCCTCCAGGGCGACGAGGCACGCTCCGTCTTCATCGAACCGCTCGAACACATTCGGACGACACGAATGATTGAGAAAGCGTTCGGGGGAATCGACGAGATGGAACCGGCCGTCGACCAGGGTGCAATGCTCCCGCGACGCATCGGGCTCGCCCTCGAGATCCGCGAGCGAATCGACCTGCTTGAAGAAGCGGAACGCGCACACGGTCTCTCCACGATGATAGGCGCGACCACTGAAGAGACCACGACCGCCGAAACGCGCAGGACCCACGTAGGGATCGGTCATGACCCGACACGCCCGCCCGCGATGGCGTGGCGCGCTCGATCGTCTGTGGCGATCGGTCGCCTCTCCGTGCTCATGGTCAGCCGCGAAACACGGAGTCCGACGAGACGAAACAGATTTCGTTCCCGGTCGGATCGATCACGTAGAACGAGCGCTCTCCCCAGGGCCGGTCCGCGATTTCGCCGAGCGGTCCGGCGCCGGGAGGAGCGCCGTCCGGGAGCCGGGCGCCGGCCCGTCGACAGTGCTCGTACGTGTCCTCGAGATCGTCGACGGCGAGATAGATCGACTCGGGATTCGGCTGCACAGCGCGTCCGTCGCCGTCCGCTTCAGGATCGAAACACGCGAGAACCGTGCCGCCGCAGTCGAAGTAGTGCCGGCCGGGCGAGACTCGCATGCCGCTGAACCCCAGAACCTGCTCATAGAAGGCCGCGGCAACCTCGATTCCCGCGGCCGGGACCAGAACGCGAAAAAGCTTGGGCATCGGCGATCGCCGCCTGACGGATCAGCCAGTGACCTGCGGAGTTCGCCGGCCTTGGAGGATCGGGTGGAGGAATTCCACGCCAGATGGACCGAGCCGCCCGCGCTCGTCATCGGGGTTGAACGTCTGATCTGCCTCACCCGTACTGTTATGCGGCGAGCCCTGGCTCGACCCATTCCACCCCAGAGCGATCCGGATCGCCTCCTCCGCCGAGGAACGCGCTCCGTCTTCACGCTTCCGAACCATCTCCGCGTGGAACGGGTATTGGGGATTGCAGGCGACCCTCACCCGATCTCCACGATTCGCCCCGAACCCGTGAACGACGAAGGGATGGAGGAACGCGATGTCTCCCGCGGATTCGGCCAGCTCGACGACGCGGCTTTCGCCGATGGGCGGTAATCGCTGCTGGATCGCGTCGAGCGAGAGCCCGTCGGGCTCCGAGGCCGAAGGCAGCCGCGAGATCTCGTGATGGCTGCCGCGGAGAATCGCGGTTCCGCCATCGCCGGGCCGGATGTCCGCGAAGAAGTAGAGCGTCACGAGGGCCTGCTCTCTCGAGCGAAGTCGATGTTGGAAGGTCGAGTCATCGACGTGCCAACCGCCGGACCCCTCGAACCCCGGAAAGAGGAGCGGCCACCAGCCGAAGAGATCGTGAACCAAGGCGCGTCCGTCGTCCGCGAGCTCGTCGATCGCGCTCCGGATCGAGTCATTCAGGACCTCGATGAAGGCACCTTCCCCGAACGTCTCATGGAGATGGATGAAGTCCGTAGGCCAGCTGGAAAGCTGAGCGAGGTCCACCCCCGCCCGCTCACCTACGTAGTCGCGACATCGCGCGGCAACATCGACGGAGAGCCCAGAGCGCAGAACCACGAAGCCGTCGCGCAGGAACTGCGCGATTTCGTCGCCGGAGAACGACATGGCACCGGCAGGCTACGCCGGGTCGAACCTGCAGCCTCGGGGAACGCGCCGGCCAGGGGGAGTCGGCGGAGCCCGCCCGCTCGAGGCGCCCGCGATCCACCGTCTGGCGATCCGGCGTGCCGAGGCTGCACGTTCATTCCCAGGCGATCTGTTGCGTCTCGTTGAGTTGACGAACTTCGACTGCGCCCGGCTGGAGGTGGGGATAGCGCTCAGCGAGTCGCACGGCCGCCGCGTGACAATCGACTTCGATCACGAAGGAGCCGCCCACCGCGGAATCCTGTTGCCCGTCGGAGATGGCGACCTCCGGATGGGTCGACGGAATGCGTACCCGAGGCGAACTCGGCATGACCTGAGAATCGAACACGAACTGGCCGCCTGCCTTCAGTTCGTCGACGAACGCCATCATTTCGGCGAAGCATTTCTGATCTGCGGTCGGCGACGGCGGATGCGCGGGACCCATCAGGAACGTGAAGAGGAATCGCATGGGCGTGTCCGTTCCGCTGTACGAGCGGCTACCCGAGCAGAACCGCCAGGACGGCTCCGACGAAGGCCACCGCCGCCGGGATGAGTGTCTTGCGACCCGACATTCCCTCCATCATGAGCGCGGCGATTCCGCCTCCGAACATCACGACGGGCGGGAGCAGGATCCAGACTCCCGTGGATACCGCCGCCACGAGAACCACCCCGACGGAGGAGAGAATCCAGCAGAACAGGATGAGACGAAGGGCATCGGATGCGGTCTGAGTCTTCACGAATACGAGCGCGAACCCGAGTCCGACCTGGACCAAGCTCACTCCTGCGCCGAGCAGAAGCGAGAGAACTGCCGTTCCGAGATATATCCCGCCGGCGACTTCCTGCCCGCGTATCGGGGTCTGCATCGCTGATCGCTCATGCCGCATGACGGATCAGCCCGAAACCTGCAGACTTCGCATGGGGCGGGCCGATCGATGTACAGCGATCGTAGTCAATCGGCACGAGCGGCCTTGAGCGCGTCAGCGCCATGAGACCGCGGATCCTCGTTGCCGACTCGGCCAACTGTTTTTCAGGTTCGGGGGCTCGTCATACGGCGCGTTCTCCCAGGAGGCGCGGCCGAGCTTCCCGACTTTCCTCGCGGGGTGCGAGAGGGCGAGATCATGGGTCGCCTGCAAATTCAACCAGAACTCCGGCGTAGTATTGAATGCCTGGGACAGGAGCCGTGCGGTCTGCGGCGTAACGCCGCGCTTGACTCTGACAAGCTCATTCACCCTTTGGACAGATACGCCCAGATGTTCGGCCAGCGCGACCTGGGACTGGCCGAGTGGCTCGAGGAACTCGTACCGAAGGATCTCGCCCGGGTACGTCGGAATTCGCTTCTGAGGTTGCATCGTTACCCTGCGTGGTAGTCCGCAATCTGAACTTCGTGCGCCTGATTGTCGGCCCAGCCGAAAAAACGGACGCCATTGCTAGTTTACGCGAAGGCTGCAAGGACTGCGTCGTGACGCTCGTGGAGCGGAATACGGGGTCCTGCTTGACTGGAAAGCTGCCGGATCGGAAAGCCGAGAGCTTGAGCAAGCGTCTCGAGCACCTGATCCGGCTAGCGCCGGATCAGGTGGAGACGATCACGGCGGACAACGGCACGGAGTTCCACGACTACGCGGGCGTCGAGAAGAGGACGGGAGTGAAGTTCTGCTTCGCCAGGCCCTACCACTCATGGGAGCGAGGGGCGAACGAGAACCTCAACGGTCTGCTTCGGCAATACCTACCGAAGCGGAAGAGCATGAAGGGCAGGGGCTGAGCCCGTGCCGAGAACGCCGACGAGGTGTCCTGGACCGAGCCCGGCAGCCCGTCGGTTTGGTTGGAGATCCACCTCCCCTCCGAACACGTTCGTGGAGCGCCGATGTGCGCTCCTCCGGAGAGCTCTGTCCCTTTCTCGGGCCGAGAACAAACTGGACATCTCTTCAACAGGATGAGCCAGACTGATTTCGAGTGGACGAGCGAGGGCACGGACGAGTTTCTGGGACACGAAGCGGAGAAGGTGCTTCGACCAAAGAGTCCCGATAGGTGTTTGGTGCAGACTCAACGCGAGAGTCTCAAGCCAGTTGAATGAAACGAAGTCAGCGCAGACGGAGGAACGAGGCGCTCAGAACCAACGCCGACCTGAAGAGCCGGGCGTCAAGAGACGGCTGCGCCGATTGACAACGGTGGCCTGATAGGTGTTATGCGGCGCCTTGTTCGCCCTTCTTCGACTTCAGGTACACACGCAAAGCGCGGTTCACTTCCTGCGAAGCGGAGAACTCGGCTGCAATATCAGGCTCGAGCACAACGACGTTCGAACCCTCTTTGAGGCGCTCCGCGTACTTCCCACGGACACCTTTGGAAAAGTCGTATTCGTCACGCATCGTATCTTCGTCGGGATCAGGTTTGTCGCTCATAGTCTTGGCGCTCGGGTCGTGTCGCGAGCCTCGCGCTGATGAGGCGCACCGCCTCACCGCGATCTGTGTGGGCTACCACCACCAGCCGCCCTCATGCGGTCTGGCCAATCAGAAGCTCGCGCTCTTCCTCGAAGGAGTGAGCAGGGTCCGAAATCGCGGACGAAAGGGGATCGAAGAAGGCAGTAGTAGCTTCATCGAAGGAAATCCCGTGCTTCTGAAGGTTCGCAGCAGCCTTGTTCGCGTCCCACTCGAAGTTCATATCAGCACTGGTGCCGCATAACGGATTGGGCCATAACCTGCGAAGCTCGCCGGCGTCGCCCCTCCGAGAAAATCAAGGTCGACGCCAGAATACCACGAGCGGCCTTCTCGGCGTCAGCCGAGATGAGGCCGCGGAGGGAGTTCCCACCTCGGCCAACTCTTCGTCTGGTTCAGGGCCTTGTTATACGGCGGGCTTGCGGCAAGACGAGAAGACTCGCTTCAGCACTTTGCCCGAACGCGGCAATCGCATCGAACCCCGTCCGAATGACGGACTCGACACGGTCGGTCGTGCAATTGCCGATCTGGAGCCGAATCACTTTCGGAGGCGCGCCTTCGAGCAGCGACAGTTGAACGAAGTCACTGTCCTTCGACACGATTGCGAACCCGTTCGACTCCGCGAAGTCCCAGACTTCGCGATCCGCAGCCTCCGCGAGCTCGACGTCCCGAACGTGCTGCGAATCTGGAAACAGGTCCGAGAATCGATCGACGAGCTTCGGCGACAGGTTCTGGTCGAAGAGAAGCTTCACTCGCTTCCGGCCGCCGCGACCTTCCGATCCCAGTCCGCCGCGAACGCCAGGCAGGCGCGAATGTCGTCGACCGTAAGATCTGGGAATTCCTCTAGAATCTGCGTCTCGGACATCCCACCCGCGAGGTACTCAAGAACGTCGTAGACCGTTATTCGGAGTCCCCGAATGCACGGTTTACCGCCTCGCTTGGCCGGATCAATCGTGATGCGATCGCGGTAGTTCATCGGCGCCATTCTAGCACCACCCGACGGACAAAACGGATGAGCGGAATTGGTCGCGCCTGCCGTATAACGGATCAGCCGATCACCTGCAGGGGACGCCATCGTCCTCGCTTCGAGCTGATCAGGTTCGCCGCCAGAGTACTCGAGCCGCTTTCTCTCGCCCAACCAGGGCGAGCGTCTGAGCGGCGGACGCCGCTCACCGCACGCCAAACGCCATGTCCGCTTCAGGGCCTGATAGGTGTTATACGGCGGGCGCCGGCCAAGCTTCGGAGTGGTCTAGTTCGGCCTGAATTCGCCCACGTCGCCAACTTCGCCTTCGGTCGGATGGATAGAGTGCGCTTCGCAGATGCTGAAGGCGAGCAAGGAATCCATTCCGTCGTTGGTGTTCAGTGTCGCGTCGGGCCCGCAGTAGCGAGCAACCGTCGCTCTGGAGTAGCAGCCGCGGTACGGCGCTTCGTCCCACGCAGGCACAACCTGGACGTTTCGACCGCCACAAGTCTCGTTCTCTCCGAGTCGGCGTGGAACCCACGAGACCCGGTCTTCAGCGTCGGTCGCGGGCTCGGCCCCCTCGGGCTCCGGATCCGGCGAACTTGCGCACCCGGCTGCAAGCAAGCAGACAGTCACGAAGAGGCCGCGGATCATGCACATTCGCGTCTGCCGTATCACGGATCAGCCCATAACCTGCAGGGTTCGCCATCGTCCCCACTTCGAGCTGATCAGGTTCGCCGCCAGAATACCACGAGCGGCCTTCCCGGCGAAGCCGGGATGAGGCCGCGGAGGCCGCTCCCTCCCCGGCCAACGCCCTGTCAGGTTCAGCGGCTTGATCCTCTTCCAGGCCCCCTCCTGGACCTACTCCACCCGGAGTAGGC
>CAZAUR010000051.1:0-9977 GCA_964488255.1 uncultured Spirochaetaceae bacterium
CCGTCAAACTCTGGAGGCCTCCCCAGCAGAGCTGGGGGGACTCCCGTTTGGCTAGGCGGCGAGGCCTGCGTGTGTCCGGAGCACAGTCGATCATGAGACATCAGGTGCTCGGTCACGGCTGGCACTTCGCGCCGGGAGCCTCCTCCAACTCGACGCGCAAGCCGGGGCTCTTCGACTGGACCAACGACCCGGCGCGAGCGACCGCCGACGTCACGGTCTACATGGGCGTCGGCATCCCCGATGGCGTCGGCGCGCCCGGACGCAAGATCGCGTGGATCCTCGAGTCGCCGGCGATCTCGGAGATGCAGGGCACGATCCGCTTCGTCAACGAAAACCTCGACGCGGTGATGGACAGCTACGAAGTCGTGCTGACGAGTGATCGCGACTTCTGTCGCCTCCATCGGCGCATCCTCTATCACCCGCCCGGGAGCAATCTCCCGTGGGTTCCGGAGGAGCAGTACGGACTGCATCCGAAGCACCGTCTCTGCGGCATGTTCGCTTCCGGGAAGACGATGATCGAAGGTCACCACCGTCGACAGCGGGTGGCCGAGCGCCTCCAGGGCAAGCTCGACCTCTTCGGCGGCGCCTGCGGAAGCCCGCGCCTCGGGACCGGCGTCCATCCGGACAAGAGCGCGGGCCTGCTCCCCTACATGTTTCACGTGGTGATGGAGAACGCCCGGGTCCCGTTCTACTACACGGAGAAGATCACCGACTGCTTCGCGACCGGCACCGTCCCGATCTACTGGGGCTCCGACTGCATCGGCGAGCTCTTCGACACCGCCGGCATCATTCCCTTCGATGGCGAGTCCTTCGACCTCGACCAGCTCTCCGAGGACCTCTATCAGGAGATGCTCCCGGCAGTGCGGAACAACCTCGCGCGGGTGCGCGAGCTGGAATCCGCGGACGACCTCCTGTTCCGGCGTTATGTCGACGCGAGCCCGGCGCCAGAGAGCCGTGCCGCGGATCGTTTCGCGCGGGAGACCGATCGCGTGCCGTGGCCCGCCTGGGATCCCGCGCGGGTGCTCGCCGCGCGATCCGATTCGCCCATGGCGCCCGGAGCCCGCCTGGGCATCGTGACCTCGAAGCGAAAGCAGACGATCGCGCGAAGCGCAGACGTCCCCGAACACCTCAGAAGCATCCATCCCGTGTCTTCGGAGCTCGAACCGGCCCGTTCCGCTCCCCGCGAAGGTCACGTGTGTGTTCCGTTCCCCCAACTCACCGGGGCCGTGCTCCTGCACCTCGGCGACGCCTTCATCGGCGATGGCGTCGTGTTCGACGCGGATCGCTACTACGCGATGGAGCGCTGGTGGCTCGGTAAGCATTGGCGCCACTACGAGAACACCAAGCGCATCGTGCACGTCGAGGCCGCCGCGTCGGTGGCGGCGTGGGGCGGTGAGGCCTTCCAGCACTTCGTGTGCGACGCCTTGCCGGCGCTGGCCTCGATGATCGAACTGCTCGAGACCCCCGAGCTGTCACACGTGCGCATCGTGAGCCACGACGAGCCCGGGACGGCGGCGCAGTGGTTCTGGGAACGACTCGACCTGCGGGATCGGGTCGTCGCCAAGCCGAAGAACCGCAGGAGCGAGTTCGTCGTGCACGCGGACCGGGTGCTCTTCGCTCAGTTCGAGCCCAGCGCCCAGCAGCTCGGGCTCTATCCGCGACACACGCTGCGACCGATCCAGGGTCGGCTCGGAACACTCGATCCCGGGCCGCGCGATCGCGTGGTCTACCTGCGCCGACGCGTCACGCGCATGCTGTCCGACGAAGACGCGCTGCTCGATCGCCTGCGTCGCCGGCTCGAGGGCACGGGGCTCGGGCTGGAAGTGCTCGAGGGCATCTACTCGCCCGGGGACGCCGAAGAGCTCATGCGTCGCGCGCGCATCGTCCTCGGACCGCACGGCGGTGCCTTCGCCAACATGGTCTTCGCCCAGCCGGGCACCCACGTCGTCGAGTTCCTGCCCTTCTTCGAGAGCCTGGACGCACCCCTCGGCAACCGGCCGCTGATGTACTACGGCCTGAGCCAGGCCGCGGGGCATCACTACTGGGCGGTGACGCCGCTCGAGTACGAACACGATCAGCCGCACATGCGCGTCTCCACGGACGACGTCCTCGCGGTCGTCGACCGAATCCTGTCGGGCTGATTCGCGCATTCCGTGTCGGGCGGTCGCGCGCTCATCATCCGGTCCTCCCGAGTACGCGCTGCTGCCCACGCCTCAGTCGGCGGTCGGCCCGTCGCGCACCGGTGTGCAGGCGATCGAGATCCGCACCAGGGCGGAAGGATCGCGGGACTCCCGATCGTCGATGGTGCCGCCTCGACGGTTGAGTACCGCGATGCGCTGTTCGAGAACGATCGCGGCCTCCGCTTCGATCCGGAGTCTTCGGCCCGCGCGTTGTCGCAACCCGACGCCGACCTCCGCGGTTCGGAACTCGAGCGAGCCGGATCCGATAGCGCCCCTCCGGTCGTCGAGCCGATAGCGTCGCTGGTCGACGCCACCGTACACATGGAGTTGTCGGCGACTCGAGACCTGCCACTCGATCTTTCCGCTCGTTGCGTCGGTCTCGAGCCAGACGCGCTCGTGGGGTCGCAGGCGGAGGCGGAAGACCGGCGACGGCTCGAGTTGGTTCGCGTCGAGGTCGCCCGAGAGGCCGACGCCGACCCGCAGGCGGAGCCAGTCGGCGCGCCGGTATTCGAGGGCCAGTCCTGCGCCGACGATCAGCGCATTGACGAATCGCGCGCCGACCTCGTGGCGAGCGGAGAGGCCCGCCGTCAGGCTGCTGGCGAAGCCGCGCCCGAGGTCGACGCGGCCTCCAAGTCGGAGAGCGCTGTCGATCAGCGGATCGAAGGGGTCATCGGCGGCGCCGCCCAGGTCGATGAAGGCGCTGGATCCGCGCGTTTCCGGGAGGACGATCGCCGACGACAGTGCGAAGGCGAAGACCTGCTCGGATCCGAAGATCGGCAACGCGCCGTCGATGCCGAGACCCGTGCCGTGCCACGAGAGATGCGTGTCGTCGAACTCCGCCCCTGCGTGCATCGATTGGGAGGCATTGATGCGCAGGCCCCCGAGTCGGTCGCGGAAGTCCCGCCACACGCTGCGTCCGAGTCGCGCGACCTCGGCGGTTCCGACCTGCTGGTCGTCGGCGTCCGCGATCGCTCGTGAGGCCGGTAGACCGAGACCGAGGGGCAGGGCGCTGATCGCCAGGATCCACCGCGCGAGGATCGATCCGCGACGTGGCCGGATCATCGACTCGACGGTGGCAGCGACGTCTGAACCGTTCCCGAGTGGCAGAGGTGACAGCTGCTCGAGACCGCGCTCGCCATGTAGTAGTTCGGCGGGGTGCGACGCGCCGCGCGACGGGCGTGTTCGATGCGTTGGATGAATGGGCCCGCGAATTGGTTGAGGAGCGGATGCTGGCTGCTGCGGCCGGGCGGGTCGAGATTCCGGGCCGCCGCATGCATCCGCCCCAGCGAGGCCAGCACACTCTGCCTGAGGTCTTCGTCGCTCGGGTCCGGGAGGCCCGCGAGGAGCTCGTCGAGTCGGTTCGATTCGACGGCGAGCACCCACATCGTGGAGCGCACCTGCTCACGGGGGACGTGGCGCAAGTCGGGCGGGCTCGTCGTCGCTTCGAAGTTCGCGAAGGGCGGTCGCCCGACGCACCCAGCCGCGACGAGCGCCGTCGCCGCGAGAAGCGTGACGGTCGTCAGACGGATCGATCGGGGTCGTCGCATGGTCTCTCTCTTCTTCCTCGCTCGGGGAAGATCGCTGTCGCGGTCGATGGAGCGCGCACGCTTCGAGGAGAGCAAGCGTCGTGCCAGCCCAGCGCGTCGATTCTGCACAGGCGAGCTCCCCGGGCACGCAGTCGGTCGAGGCGAATCGCCGCGGGCACGTAGCGGGGAGTCACAGGACGCGGCTCGGGGTGCACCGTCAGGGACTGACGGCCGGCACGCGCTTTGCTCTCCTGGAGACGGGAGTCGCGGAAAGCGATCCCCGGAAACGCCTGCTTCGCCCGACGCCTCTCGTGATGCCGTCGGGCCGAGGCGCGAGGAGAGGAGCGCATCGCATGGAGCTTCCCGATCGACCCTATTCGGTTCGCGCCGTCTGCGCGGAGACCACCCTTGCAGAGGCCTCCCGGATCATGATTCGCGATGGCGTCGGCTCCCTGCTCGTCAAGAACGATGAGGATTCCCCGGTCGGCGGAATCCTCACGGACCGCGACGTCGTCCGGGTGGTTTCGGAGGGCCGAGACCCGTCGACGACCTGCGCGGACGAGTTCCTCGGACGCAGCGTGGAGACGGCGCCCGCGGATGCGGACCGCCTCGAGTGGGCACGCAAGATGCGCGTCCACGGAATTCGACGCCTTCCGCTGACGGATGAAGCGGGTGAGATCTGCGGGATCGTCTCGTTCGACGACCTCGTCTTCGCACTCGGCTCCGAGCTCTCCGAGCTCGCGGGCGCGATCGCGACGGGGCGACGGCACGCGGCCGGTCCGCCCGATCCCGATCTCTAGCCAGGCGGCGGTGTCGGCGATATGGCCCAGGCGCTGGGTGCGTCGGCTTCCGAGTCACGCGGCGCCTCCCTGCGGGCGACGGTGTCGACCCGCGCCCAGTCAGGAGTCGATTGACTCCGGATCGGCTTGCCCATAGGGTGGAGGGACTGGGAAGGGCGCGGGCTCGGATTCTGCGCTCGAGTTGAAGCAGGAGAAGCCGCCATGACCCGCACCCGTCGAGCCGTCGCTCGTCTCGCACCCCTTCATCGAGCGAGCCTGCTCGCCACGGTCCTCGTCGCGATCGCGCTCGCACCGGCCGATCGCGCCGCGGCGCTGACCTACGACGTGGGGACCATCGCCCTCACGGGCCACACCATCACGGGATCCATCACGACCGACGGGACCCTCGGCGCCCTCACGACCGGCAACATCACGGGCGTGAACATCCAGGTGACGGGCCCGTACGCCTGGACCTTCAATACGTTGGTCGGACTGAGCATCTTCAACGTCGACGCGACCCCGACCGCGCTCACGACCATCGCCGGTTGGTTCTCGCTCGACCAGTATCCGACCGGCGCGCCCTGTACTGCCGGCAACGATTGCAACACCTGGATCATGTGGGAGGACTTCGCGCCGCTCGTCGAGTACCGCGTGCGTGATCTCACGGACGTTCTGCAGCTGACCTACGAGAACGTCGCCGTCAGCGGCGGTCCCGTCCTGATCGGCACGATCGTTCCCGAGCCTGGAACCGCGGCACTGCTGCTCGTTGGCGCGCTCCTGCTACCGCGTCGCGACGGGCGCGCCCGGCGCGCCTAACGCACGCGTCGCGACAACGCTGCGAGCCCGAGTCTGAGAAGAATCGTGGTCGTCGGTTCCGGGACGGGCACCAGGGCGAAGGTCGAGAAGTGATTGGTCGTGCCGCAGACCATACTTCCGCCGCCTCCGGTCCCGCAGAGCACAACGTCGTCCCGTCGTCGCCAGACGCGTGACGCTCCCGACTCGTCGAGCCACTGCAGCTCGAACGCGCTTCCGGGTTCCGCCCGCGAGCAGCGGGTAGTGGAACGCCAGGACCGGCGCACCCGTCAGCTGCGTGATCGGTGCCGAGAGCGTGAAGCCGAAGGTCAGCGCGGCGGCGAGGAACGGCGTAGAGATGCGGATACAGGCCTGCTTCCCAGGGTGATGCTGACTTGCACCCTATCAGAATCGCGACGGGAATCCGGGAGAATCCCGTCCCCCGGGAGACCGTCAAAGCTCACCTCGCGGACCGGATCGGGGATAGAATGCAGGGAGCCAACCCTGGGAGGGAACCGGATGCGACGCAGTCTCGCGCTGGCGATGTCGGTCATCGCCGTGATCACGCTCACCTGGACGACCGCCGCCTGGGCCGTCGTCAACGGCTCGATGGACCACACCGGCGGTACCAACTACCTCTACTTCAACGGGTACATCGCGCCGGGCTGGACGCAGGACAACTCGCAGACCAATACGTCGATCTACACGACGTCGCCGGACATCTTCGATCCGGTGATGACGGCGTTCAACATGGCCTGGGACCCGAGTCCCGACGGCGGCATGTTCGCCCACATGGTCGGCTGGATCGACGGAGAGAACCAGGAAGGGATCAACCAGACGCTTACGGGGCTAACGCCCGGGCAGTCCTACGAGATCAGCTTCTGGCAATCGATCACCGACACGAACTTCATCCCGAGCGGCCTGCTAGGCCAGTTCCAGGTGGAGTTCGGCGGGACGACGCAGTACTCGACGCCGATGGCGGTCCCGGCCGCCAACACGCCCTATGGCTGGGACCTCGAGGTGCTGTCGTTCGTGGCGACGGCGACGAGTCACGACCTCGCCTTCTTCGCGAAGTCGTACGACGAGTCCGACGCCGTCTACGTCGGGCTCGACGGCGTGTCTATCCGCGCGGTTCCGGAGCCGTCGACGGCGCTGCTGCTCGGGCTCGGACTCGCGGCCCTCGCACGAAGAATGCGCGACTAGCGCGGCCTTCGCGTGCGAAGAGCAGCGTCGAGGCGAAGCGGTTCTCGCCGCTAGCGCTCGCCCGAGGCCAGGGCGAGAGGCGCCTCACCATCCGGAATCAGCGGTCCCCAGAACGCGCGCGCGCTGCCGTGGGGATCCTTGATGAGACGACGCTTCGAACCGAGGACCTTGGTGTATCGGCGGTGCTCCTCGTAGGCGGGCCACTCCTCGGAGGCGTCGGCGACCGGCGAGCCCGTGTAAGCGAAGCTGAGCCACGTGTCCTGGATGAACTCGGAGAGGGGCAGGGCGCTCCGGTCGGCGAGCAGCCCCGCACGCAGGAATCCGTCCTTGAGGCCGCCGAAGACGAAGGGCAGGTCGAGTGCGTGGCAGGATCCGAGCGCTTCGCCGATCACAGGCGGCCGCCAATCGAATCGATACACGAAAGTCTGCGGCTGGTGTCGCGAGTGCAGATCGGCGAGACGCGATGCCGGGTAGTGGAAGATCTGATCGCTCTGGAGCGCCACCCATTGATCGAGGGCGGAGGTCGCGCGCTCCCCGACCCGAGGACCGTAGGTCGCCATCAATTTCGACGCGTGATCTCCCTCGCCGTAGTCGCATCGCTCGGCGATTCGATGGATCCGTTCGGCCAGATCCCGATCCGTGATGCGCTCGCGGCTCGCGAACGTGAACAGCTTGATCTCGTCGCGGTTCGTCCCGATCAGCACGGGGATCTGCGCCGCGTCACCACGCTCGAGCGCGGCCAGCGGCTGCTCCGGGATCAGATCGCGGTCGACGCTGGGCTGCCAGGCCATCAAGCCGTTGTCGCGACCGATGCGAGCGCTCGTGCGTGACTGAGCCCGCATGATCTCGCTGACCGTCAGACTCTGGAGCCGGTCGAGGGAGAGCGTGTCGAGACCCAGGGCCTCCGCGAAGTAGTGGGCCGCGCGCGCGGCCTTCTCCTCGCGGGAGACGTTGTGGGCGGCGCCACTCTGCAGGATCGCCTTGTGAAAGAGCGGGCGTGCGGCGGGCGTGCCCAGCAGCGTCGCGGTGCACATCGCGCCCGCCGACTCGCCGAACACGGTCACGTTGTCGGGATCCCCGCCGAACGCTTCGATGTTGTCGCGCACCCACTCGAGCGCCGCGATCTGATCGCGAATTCCGAGATTGACTTGCGGGGTCTCGCCCGGTCCGGCGACTGATTTCCAATCGAGGAATCCGAGCGCGCCCAGTCGGTAGTTGATCGTCACGACGACGACGTCGCCGCGCGCGGCGAGGCGCGCACCATCGTAGACGCGGCCTCCGCCCGACCCGAGCACGAAGGCGCCGCCGTGGATCCAGACCATCACCGGTCGGCGTTCATCGTCGCAGCGCGGTGTCCAGACGTTCAGATAGAGACAGTTCTGGCTCTGGGTCTGCCCGAACGCGCCGATCACCCCGCGGACGATCGGATGGAGCGCGCCCGCGATCTGCGGCGACGCGGGGCCGAAGGCCGTGGCCTCGCGCACGCCCGCCCACGGTTCAGGCGCGACGGGCGCTCGAAACCGCAGCGCGTCCACCGGGGGCGCCGCGAAGGGAATGCCGCGAAATCGGCGGATCCGGCCATCCCGGTCTCCTTCGATCTCGCCGAATCGAGTCGAAACGATGTCCTGCAAGTCTGTGGGACCTGAAGCGATGGGGTGGGGGGGTGGGCCCGCAGCGTAGCCGACTTTGCCCGTGTGGGACTCGGGCGACGGGCGCAGCCTCGGCGCCCGCTGCGAGCCGGTCGCTCGAGCCGAGAGAACACGAAACGAAACGTCGCCTGCGACGATCAGACTCGTCGCGCGTCGTCGGTCGGGCGAATCGTGGACAGCGACACTTCTCATCGTCGACAATCATCCCTCCGCCCCGACCGCGTGATCGATTCGAACGCATCCGTGACCGGTCCGGCGACTATGACGACGACCACGACGCAAACGATGAGCAAGACGCTGAACGCATTGAGGCGCGCCGAAGAAGTCGGCCGGGCTGGCGAACCCCTGACGGACCTTCCGCGATGGCGGAGCGAGCGGGGCTTCCGGCTCGTCTCGATTTCGAGCAACGAGGGGGGCGTCGGCAAGACCACCGTCGCTGCGAATCTGGCCGTCTACCTGCGGGCGCTACGGGAGGCCGATCCCGTGCTGGTCCTCGGCTTCGATGACCAGACGACGATCGATCGCATGTTCGCGCTCGAATCCGGCGCGCCGACGTCCGGCGGAGACCTCGCGACCGGACTGCGAGAGAGGAGCCTGCGCGGCGTCGTCCGCTTCGGTCAGTACGGCGTCGACTACGTCCCTTCGAGCCGGGACGTGCCGGAGTTGCGGTCGCTCGTCGCGGGCCGCGCGGATCTTCAACGCGTGTTGCTCGAGTCGCGACGGACCGGCACGGTCGTGATCGACACGAAGAGCGACTTCGAGGTGCTCACGAAGTCTTCCATCCTGTCGAGCGATCTCGCGATCGTCATCGTCAAGGATCAAGCCTCCTTGATCGAAGCCACGCGCGTCTTCGACCTGCTCGAAGAGAACGGCCGACCCCGATCCGCCGCGCGGATCCTGTTGTCGCTCGTGGATCTGCGCGTGAAGTTCCGAGAGGGAGAGGCCGAGGATGTCCTGGGCCATCTCCTCGGGGAGATTCGCCGCTCTGACTACCCGGTCTTAGAGACGTTCCTGTCCCGTAGTCCGAAGGTCGAGTCGCTCTACACGAACCCGGATGGCCGCGCGCACGCCATCCTGCAGGGCGCTTCGCAGTCGGTCGTTCATCGTCAGATGCTGCAACTGACGCGCGAAGTCGACGTCGTGCTGCAGCAGCCCGTGCGACGTCCGGTCGCCTCGGGGTACGCGAATCGGTCGCCGTTCAGCCTCGATCGCCTCGCCTTCCGCGGATCCAGCTGAGGCTCGCCTCGGTTGACTCTCGCGGAGTCGGGGTCGCTCCGAGTGGGCGCCGGTTTCGAGAGAGCCGCTTCGGCGTGTACCTTTCCGTCCATCGAATCGCCACCGAAGGAGACCCCCCCGCCATGCCCCAGAACCCCCCGGCCAACATGCCTCGCATCACCCCGAACGTCTTCTACGCCGACGTCGCCGCGGCGCTCGAGTGGCTCTCGAAGACGTTCCGTTTCGAGACGCGAATGTCCATGCCTGGAGCGGACGGCGCCATCATCCACGCCGAGATGCAGGTGGCGGACAGCGCGATCATGATGAGCCCCACCAGCGACGCCGAGGCCTGGAGCAGCCCTCGCTCGGTCGGCGGTTCGGTCACCCAGGGCCTGTACATCTACGTCGACGACGTGGATGCGCACTTCGATCACGCGCGCGGTGCCGGCGCTGTCGTCGTGTCCGAGCCGGAGACCATGTTCTGGGGCGACCGCACGTACGTGGCGGAGGATCCGGAAGGCCATCGCTGGACCTTTGCCCAGGCGGTGAAGGAGCCCGAGCTCCCGCCCGGAACCGACTCCTAGCCCTCGAACCAGCGTGATCAAAGTATCGAGGGAGTCGTGATCACGCCAA
>CAZAUR010000052.1:0-9720 GCA_964488255.1 uncultured Spirochaetaceae bacterium
GAGGGGTTCAGTAAATACCGAAACGCGGTGTCTCAAAGTCGTTGGCAGGTTCCGTTGGGCCGGTTAGGCACTGTTGTCGCATCCGACCTTGTAGGAGCGGCCGTTCTCGTGCAAGCGGACGATGCCAACCTGGCAGCAAGGTACTACGAACGTGCGCTTGAACTCGAACCCGACAATTTCGAGGCGCACGCGAATCTGGCGACCCTTCTCATCGATACTCGCCGTTGGGACGCCGCGCGGGGACACTTGGCGCAAGCCCTGGAGATTTCGCCAGGAAGCGTTCCAGTTCTTTTGAACCTCGGAATTCTGGAGCGACGTGCGGGACGGCCGAGAATTGCCATTGAGCAGTTCGAGAACGTACTCCGTCTCGAGCCTTCGAATCGGCTGGCTAAGCAGATTTTGACGGAGACACAGCAGCACATGAGCAGAGGCCGAGCCAGTACTTCACGCGGACGCGCTGGCCCGGCGCCAACCACAACCCAATAGGCCGCTCTGAGAACGCTGCCCGTGTTCAACCAGCCTAAGGAGACTCCAACATGACCGAGAAAGTATCTGCAGAGGACTACAACGCGCTCGACCCCGTAGTTCGGGCGAACCCCTATCCGTACTACGCCGCGCTTAGAGAAGAGTCGCCTGTTCATCAAATGATGCCGGGAGCGCCGCTTTTCGCTGTTAGCCGCCACGCGGACGTTCAGCACATTCTTCACCATCCCGAAAAGTTCTCATCGACTGCCTTTCAAGCACTCTTCCAGGGCGGCCTAAGCCTCAGCCCGAACTCTGGCGCCCTTGCCGGCCATCGACTGCTCGAGTCGCCCATGATGATTAGCGTCGACCCGCCGCGTCACCACCGCCTCCGCGGCCTTGTCAATAAGGGTTTCACGCCGCGACGTATCGCAGCGCTCGAGCCACGTCTCCGAGAGCTCGCCGAGGGCTTCTTTGAGGAAGTTCGGGAGGGGGGAACAATGGACCTGGTGCGCGACCTCTCTGTGCCCTTTCCCGTGACGGTCATCGCTGAGCTTCTAGGCGTAGAGCCTGAGCTACGGAACCAGTTCAAGCACTGGTCCGACGCGACGGTTATCGGACTGTCCGGTATCTCTCAGGACTTCTCCAAAGAGGAAGTGCAGAAGAGCGCCGACGAAATGGCGGACTATTTCGAGCGAGTAGCCGCGGAACGAAGGGCGAATCCCAAGGACGACCTCATTAGTGTCCTCGTTACGGCCGACGACGGCGACGCTCTGAGCGCTGGCGAGGTGCTCTCCTTTGTCTTTCTGCTTCTGGTCGCCGGAAACGAGACGACAACCAACCTGATTGGCAACGCGATGCACGCCCTGCTTCGCCACCCTGACCAACTCGAAGAGGTCGCAAATAGTCCGGAGCTCATCCCGCAGATGCTCGAGGAGGCGCTCCGCTACGACTCGCCGATTCAGAGTTTGCCCCGACAAGCCACCGCCGATGTTGAGTTGCCAAGCGGTCCCGTCAAGAAGGACACCTTTCTCATGACGCTCTTCGCGTCCGCGAACCGAGACTCGAGCCACTTCCCGAACGCGGACCAGTTTGACATCCACCGAAAATCTCAAGGACACCTTGCTTTCGGACACGGAATCCACTTCTGCCTTGGCGCCTCGCTCGCACGCCTCGAGGCGAGGGTGGCCTTCGAAACTTTGTTCGCGAAGGCGAGGAATTTTCAGCTGGACGGCGAGATAGCGATGGTCGACTCGCTCGCCCTCCGCGGACCGAAGTCTGTGCCCCTCGCGTTTGGAACCGCGTGACTGTCAGAGACACGGCGCAGAGGACAATGGTCATCCGCGACCCAAAGCCGTGAGCAGCCGAACGTCGGCGTACAACACGAGTCGACGTGACCAATGAGACTTCCCGCCGCTGCTAAGATGGAGGGCATGAAAGAGCTCGTCTTCTACGTCGGTCTCTCTTGCCTGCTAACGCACGAACTCGACGCAATGACCAATCACGAATGGCGAGTGCTGCCAATCGTCCGAATGCTCTCCGAGTCGACGGGCGAGTTCGTCTTCGTCGTAGGTCATATTCCGCTCTTCGCCGGCATCATCGCTCTCGTCGCGAGCACTGCCGAGCGAACGCGAAGGCTCTCGCGAATCGGCCTTTGCGCCTTTCTGGCCGTGCACGGCATCGGCCACGCCTTGTCGATGGGCGACCGGAGTTACGAGTTCGCTGGCCCACTATCGAACGGTCTCATCTTCGGAGCGGCCGTGTTCGGTGGCCTGTTCCTCGTCCTCGAGTGGCTCGATGGGAAAAGGAGCTCTCAGAAACCCGGGACATAGTGGACATTATGTCCCGGATTGCTCGCGCCTCCGCCGCTGAGCGCCGTCTCGCCGTGTTCCATCCCCAGAATTCCAAGTGAAAACCCAGGACATAAGGTCTGGGTCGGGGACCTCCTCTCTCGGGAATCCACCATCTTGAATATCTATCATAAAAGTGGTTATGAGGGACCAGTGGAGCAAGTATCGGTTCGCTGTGGAGTTCCGAGACGCGCGCCGAAATCTGGCTCTTGGGGTTCGCGCGGCGGCTTCCGAGATGGTGCCGATTCATCGAAAGGGCGCTTTGCAGCGGGTGTTGAATCCGGGTCTTGAATTCCCGACGCTGATTGACCGACCCAGAGGGCAGGCTATCGAGGGCGTCGAGGAAGTTGCTGGCAGACAGACGGCTCGACGCGAAGAAGTCTACGGGACTAAAGACGATGGATGGTTGAGCGAGAGTGGGCGCGCCGCCGCCGCCCTGCTGATCCTGGCGGTTGAAGGAAAGTTTTCCCCGGAAGCATCCTATTGGTCGGGCGATGCGTTTGCCGACATTTTGAGAGCTTACGAAAGGTCGGCGCTCTAGGCATTCTTCGAAGCGTCGGAGGTTGGCTACTGCGTAGCTCTGTTCCGGAGTCATCGGGTGTCGTAGGGGGCGTCAATTGAGGAGGACTATGACGGCGCCAGCCTCTGCCACTTCGCCGAACTAACCCAAATGCCCGCAGTGATGCTAAACCTCGATGAAGTCGCCGCGATGATGGCGAAACAGCACTGGGTACGTGCTCAGTGAGCGGTCGCCCTTCCGAGGAGCCTTCGGCCGCGTGCGCCAGCTTGCTTCCATGGATAATGTGGACGCCCTGCGTCCGTGATAAGCAAGGGTGCAGGCTGCCGAGGTGGAGGTAGTACAGGATGCCTCGACGCATCGATTCGGTAGTCCTACCGGGCTACATCGAACCCGTTGATATCGACGAGCACGCCCTCGATACGGTCGTCGCAATGCTCGAGGTCGCGGACGACGAAAGGGCGGCTCAAGCACGAGCCAGCATCTCACGGAGCCTCAAGGACTTGGCAACCAGACAGGCTCACACCGTCCGCGCGGAAAGGGTCAAGCAGGACCGTGCCGACCTGAACGAGCTTGCGACGGTGACAAATGCACAGCGTCTGAGCGAGCAGGTCGGTCTGGCCGTGGACCAGCTCGAATCGCTGAGAGAGAGGAACCCCGTTCTCTTCGCGAGGCTTGAAGGCGTTTTCGGGGGGGCCGAGCTGCACGAATGGCTCGAGAAGCTTGCGAGCGCCGACCACTTCCTCGCGGGGTTCGGCCAGACGATCGAGCGTGGGGTGTCGGCCCTCGTCGATGAGTTCGAGTCCGAGAACAGGCGTGGTCGCCCCCCTAAACATCCAGAACGGGCCTTCGCGTCCAGCCTCCATCGGATTTGGGCCGAGTTCACCGGGCGAGGCACATCGCGTCAGAATGCGTTCGATCGAGAGCGGGATCCCTTCGGGGATTTCGTCGATGCAGCCGGGAAGCTCATCGATCCCGAGTTCAAGGGCCACGATCATGCTCGGCAGATTCATGAGGCCGCCCGCGACCTTGCGAAAGAGGCGGGGAGCGGGGAGGAGCGGTCAGATCGAAATTCGCGCGGCGACTAATTATCGCCACTCTATCGACGCGAGATTTCCTGGCATACCCGGGTCATGGCTAGACATGACCAACGCGAGAGCCCTCCGGAGCTACAGGATCTTCGCATCGAGCCTCGCTCGATCGATTCTCTGAAGCTCCGCCGAAACAATCCCCGCACCCATTCCGAAAAACAGA
This sequence comes from uncultured Spirochaetaceae bacterium, assembly GCA_964488255.1. Taxonomy (GTDB): domain Bacteria; phylum Myxococcota_A; class UBA9160; order UBA9160; family UBA4427; genus UBA4427. The sequence continues at coordinate 4,084 of CAZAUR010000052.1, forward strand.
TCCGCCAGATCGCGGACTCGATCGAGACCTTCGGGTTCACGAACCCAGTCCTGATCGACGCGTCCGACACTGTGATCGCCGGTCACGGCCGGGTCCGTGCCGCGAAGCGCCTGGGCATAGAGCAGGTTCCGACCGTTCGGCTCGAGCACTTCTCGCCGGAGCAGGTCCGCGCCTACGTGATCGCCGACAACCGACTGGCGGAGTGCGCGGGGTGGGATCGCGATCTGCTTGCGATGGAGATCCAGGAACTCGCCGAAATCGACCTCGACTTCGATCTCGAGGTGATGGGCTTCGAGACTGGCGAGCTGGACCTGCTGATGGGCGGTGCCGCTGCCGAGCAAGGCGTCGACCCGGCGGATGCTGAGCCCGATGGCGAACCCGACGGACCAACCGTCTCCCGCGTGGGCGACTTGTGGGAGATCGGTCGGCATCGACTCCTGTGTGGAGACTCGCTCGAAGGGGGCTCCTATGACCGCCTGATGACGGGCAAAAAGGCGCAGCTCGTCTTCGTCGATCCTCCCTACAACGTGCGGATCGACGGTCACGTGTCGGGACTTGGACAAGCTCGCCACGGCGAGTTCAGGATGGCGAGCGGCGAGATGAGCGAGGCGGAGTTCACCGGATTTCTGAAAACGGCGCTCGCCCACCATGCCGCCCACAGCGTCGATGGCGCCCTTCACTTCGTCTGCATGGACTGGCGTCACGGCGCCGAGCTGCTCGCCGCGAGCCGAGACATCTACGCCGAGTACAAGAACCTATGCGTGTGGGCGAAGACGAATGCCGGCATGGGCTCTCTCTACCGTTCCCAGCACGAGCTGGTCCACGTGTTCAAGGTGGGAACGGCACCGCATACCAACAACATCGAGCTGGGTCGGTACGGACGCACTCGGAGCAACGTCTGGCGCTACGCCGGCGTGAACAGTTTCGGGAGCGAGCGAGATGAAGCACTCGCGATGCATCCCACTGTGAAACCAGTGCGGCTCGTTGCCGACGCGATCCTTGATTGCTCGCGGCGCGGGGATCGCGTCCTCGATGGATTTGTGGGCTCTGGGACGACGCTCCTTGCCGCGGAGCGCACAGGTCGGATCGGCTACGGGCTCGAAATCGAGCCGAGCTACGTCGACGCGGCGACCCGGCGCTTGGCGGAACACGCAGGACTCGAGGCTGTGCACGCTGAAACGCGTCGCACGTTTGCCGAGGTAGCGGAAGCTCGGGCTGTCCCCGTCGAGTCCGATTCATTGACATCAACCGAATCTTCCGCGCGCACGGAGGAAGCGTGATGTCCGACGACGTGACCGAAGAGCATGCTTCCGAGGCGGCGCCCAATGACTACGAGGTCGGGTACGGCAAGCCCCCGAAGCACACGCGTTTCAAACCGGGCCAGTCGGGCAACCCGAGTGGTCGTCCCAAGGGAACTAAGAATCTCAAGACCGACCTGGTCGAGGAACTCGGCGAAAAGATCATGATCCGCGAAGGGGAGCGCTCCCGGAACGTGAGCAAGCAGCGGGCGCTCGTAAAATCGATGCTGAACCGAGGGATCAAGGGCGACGCGAGGGCGACGGCGATCTCGCTGTCGACCATGATGCGCTTGCTCGACACCGGCGAAGGCGCTCCGGAGGTCGAGGACGTTCTTCTAGATGATGAGCTCGAAATTCTCGAGGCGTTCCAGAAGCGCATGACGCGAGGCGGTGGCGACGTTGGCTCCGTGGCCGAGGACGAATCCGCTCTCGAAGGGGAGCCGACGTGAGAAGCCGCGATCGAGATCTCATTCATGCGATTCTTCGAAATGACCTCGCCGCGTTCACGCAGCGTTGCTTCCAGACCGTCGTGCCCGGCCAGCAGTTCCTGGACAACTGGCACGTCCAGGCCGTCACCCATGTACTCGACCGGGTCATGCGGGGTGAGATCCGCCGTCTCATCATCACGATCCCGCCGCGGAACCTGAAATCGATCTGTGCCTCAGTCGCGTTTCCTGCGTTCGTGCTCGGACACGACCCTTCACGGCGAATCGTTTGCGCTAGCTATTCACAGGATCTCGCCGCGAAGCTCGCTCGTGACTGTCGCTCGATTCTCGAGAGCGTCTGGTACAAGCAGCTCTTCCCGCGAACCCGGATCGATCCGCGAAAGAACACGGAGACCGAGTTCGACACCACGGCACGGGGCCATCGGTTCAGCACGTCGGTGGGCGGCACGCTCACCGGGCGCGGCGGAAACCTCATCATCATCGACGATCCGATGAAACCCTCCGACGCAGCGTCCGAAACGAAACGCGCCTCCGTCGCCGAGTGGTACGACTCGACCCTCTCGTCGCGTCTCGACAGCAAGACCGAGGACGCGATCGTCCTCATCATGCAGCGGCTCCATGTCGACGATCTCGTCGGTCATGTTCTCGAGAAGGACTCGTCGTGGGTACATCTGGATCTCCCCGCGATTGCCGAGGTCCCGCAGGAGATCGGGATCGGGTCTGATGCCGTTTACCGGCGGGAGGTGGGGGAGATTCTGCATGCCGAGCGCGAGCCGTTGTCCGTGCTCGACGCTCTGAAGGTCGACCTCGGAAGTCAGGCGTTCTCGGCTCAGTACCAACAGGCGCCGATTCCGGCGGGCGGCGCGATGGTCCGAGAGGCCTGGCTGCGTACGTACGCGAGCATCCCGAAGAAACAGTCAGGGGATCGGATCGTTCAGAGCTGGGATACCGCGTCGAAAGCGGGCAACCGGAACGACTACTCGGTTTGCACGACGTGGCACTGTCGTGGGCCGGACTACTACCTGATCGACGTGTTCCGCAAGCGACTCGAATACCCCGATCTTCGAAGGGCGGCGATCGCGCAATGGAAGAAGTTTAAGCCGAGAGAGGTGTTGATTGAAGATGCCAGCACCGGAACCGCGCTCATCCAGCAGCTACGAGAGGAAAGGAATATCCGTCCGGTTGCGGTTCGCGCAGAACGGGACAAGGTTGTTCGGCTCGAAGGGCAGCTCGCGGTGATAGAGGCGGGGCGTGTCCTCCTGCCGAGATATGCGCCATGGCTGGATGACTTTCGTGACGAGCTGCTCGCGTTCCCGTATGCGCGGTTCGATGATCAGGTCGACACGCTCTCGCAGTTCCTGCAGCGGGCGACGGAGCGCCGACCGCAAGTCCACATCGGCGGCATGTGGTAGGCGGCGCCGTTTCGACCGACTGAAATCGAGCGCGGGCGAGACGCCGCGTTGATTGCGCCGAACACGTCGCGAATGCCGAGCGAATGTGCGGACATTCCTCGCGATTCGGTCGACTGTTCGGTTGACTCGCCGCCCACAGCAAGCGTGTATGGGATACCCGAGGAGACGCCCCATGCCCGCGAGCAAGCGAGCCGCCCAGCAACTCGACACCGACCTCAAATTGCTCCAGGACCTTCCGCGGGACGACCTTGTGAGCCGATGGGAGGAAACGTTCACTGCTCCGTGTCCGAAGAAGATCAGCCATGCGTTCCTAGTCCGAGCGCTCTCCCATCGGATGCAAGAAGACGTCCTCGGCGGTCTCGATCGTGCGACGCGCCGCCGACTCGACAAGGCTGCGGCTGATCTGAAAGCAGGCCGCGCGATCGCGCCGGCGGCACCGACCATCAAGCCCGGCACCCGTCTCCTTCGCGAATGGCAAGGCACCGTCCACGAGGTAATCGTCCTCGAAAAGGGCGTTCGGTATCGAGACAGGACCTGGCCTTCGCTCTCCGCCGTTGCCCGCGAGATCACCGGAACCCGCTGGTCGGGTCCGCGCTTCTTCGGCATAAAAGAGGGTGCGTAGGGTGGGTGCCGCGAAGACTCGCCGCCGACGCTGTGCGATCTACACGCGCAAATCCTCGGAGGAGGGTCTCGAGCAGGACTTCAACTCGCTCGATGCTCAGCGCGAAGCCTGCGACGCGTACATCCGAAGCCAAGTCGGAGAGGGCTGGAAGCCGGTGAAGGCTCGCTACGACGATGGCGGATTCTCGGGCGGGAACGTCGATCGGCCGGGGCTGCAGCAGCTGCTTGCGGATATCGAAGCAGGGAAGGTCGATACGGTCGTGGTGTACAAGGTCGATCGCCTCACTCGGTCCCTCGCCGACTTCGCGAAGATCGTCGATGTGCTCGATACGCACGACGTCTCGTTCGTCTCGGTAACGCAGCAGTTCAACACGACGACATCGATGGGACGCCTCACACTCAACATGCTGCTCTCCTTCGCGCAATTCGAGCGAGAGGTCACGGGAGAGCGGATCCGGGACAAGATCGCCGCCTCGAAGCGCAAGGGACTCTGGATGGGCGGCTACGTCCCGCTCGGTTACGAGGCGAACGGTCGGACGATGACGATCGTTGAGCCAGAGGCCAAGACGGTGAGGACGCTTTTCCAGCTCTACCTCGATACAGGCGCCGTCAGCCGAGTGAAGGAAGAGGCTGATCGTCTGGGCCTTCGGAGCAAGCTTCGAAAAGGGCCGGACGAACGGATGCGCGGAGGCGGGCCGCTTGGGCGCGGGCATATCTACCGCCTTCTGAGCAGCCCCATCTATATCGGACAGGTCCCGCACAAGGGCGAACGATTCGAGGGGCAGCATCCCGCGATCATCGATCTCGAGACGTGGGAGGAGGTGCAGAAGCGGCTCGCAGAGCAGGCGCCGACGCGAACCCGGCAGGGTGTGTCGAAGCGACCGAGTCCGCTCCGGGGGAAACTCTTCGACGAGACGGGCACCGTGCTCACGCCCAGCCACGCCGTTAAAAGTGGACGACGATATCGCTACTACGTCTCTCGTCGTGGGGGAGAGGGGAGCGCTAGCAAGGACGGAGCGGCGAGCTTCCGAGGCTGGCGACTGCCGGCGCAGGAGATCGAGCGGTTCGTCGAGCGGGCCGCGATGGAGCTGCTCAAGGACGAATCCGATCTCGCTTGCGCCGCGCGCGAATCCGGCATCCCGGAGGCTCGGATTGCCCCTCTCCTCGAAGCGGCCAAACGCTGGAAAGGAAAGGCCCTTCCGCTCGTCGCGCGCGTCGATCTTGGCGAGGAAGTCATCGCCCTTCAGCTCGACCTCTCCGATTTTGTCGACCTGGAGACCGCGATCGTGCACCACACGGTCGCTGTTCGTCTACGACGTCGCGGGGTCGAGATGAAGCTTGTTCTCGACGGCCCGGGCGGAAACGCGAAAGACCCCCAGATCGACCCGACGCTCGTCAAGGCGATTGTTCGTGGCCGTGACTGGTTCGAACGGCTCGCGACTGGGCAGCTCGAGTCGTTCGCGGCGCTCGCTCGCGAGGAAGGCATGGCCGGCCGCTACATCGCTCAGGTAGTCCCACTTGCATTCCTCGCGCCCGACATCGTGGCGAGCATCCTCGCCGGTACCCAGCCCGTCGATTTGACGGCCGAGAAGCTCATCAAGCAGGTCGAGCTGCCGGTGGATTGGGCCGAGCAGCGGACGCTGTTGGGGTTCGAATGAGCGAGCTGCGAAGGAAGAGGTGCCGTCTGGATTGGACTGCGGAACTGCTATTGCCGCCGTCTTCGGCGACGGGAGGAGCCCGCGCGCTCGACCTCGGCCACGATGTCTGCTGCGGACACGCCGAGAGCGCCACAGATTGCAAGGAGGACTGAACCGCCCCCGGTTCCCTGGACACGGGTTAACGCTACGCCACTTGGCCTAG
>CAZAUR010000053.1:0-8467 GCA_964488255.1 uncultured Spirochaetaceae bacterium
ACCTCCCTTACAAGGAGGGGGTCGGGGGTTCGAGTCCCTCAACGCCCACCAAAATACTGCATAATCCCAGTTCAGAGGCCATAATCCGGTCGTGTCTGTTGGTGCTGCTAAGGTTAGCACATCGCTTCTACACCACATAACTTCGACCTTTGGTTTATCGCTGGCACGGCCCGTAAGCCGACAACATCCGGCGCGATCAAGGAATGTTCTCATTCATGGACCGGTCAGCACGGCCACACAGGCGCCCACTCGGCGCCCACTCGGCGAGCTGTCCCCGAGGAACCAAGCACCAAGCTACGACCCGGTGAAGCGCCGCCCGAGCTGTGGTTTCACCTGAGTAGCGGCCGCGCCGTCGCGAAAGGTTCGTATCTCACTTGGCCACACCGGCAACAGAGCGGGCCGGAGCTAGGGAGGCGGATATATGCGCATTGAGCGAGCAAAGCAGAGCTGGCAGTTGGCGCTTCGCAGCGAGTCAAAGGCGTCCAAGACAATCGATGGCTACACACAATCGCTCAAGGCGTTCACGACGTGGCTCGAGCAACACGATCGACCAACAGAGGTTCCATCGGTGACCCGCGATGATGTCCGCGGCTTTCTTGTTGAGCAGGTCGAAAGCCGGGCTGGCTGGACCGCGCTGAGCCGCTACAAGGGACTGCGGTTGTTCTTCGCTTTCACGGTCGAGGAAGGATTCCGCGAGCACTCGCCGGTAGATGGGATCAAGCCTCCCAAGGTCGTCGAACAGCCCCCTGAAGTTCTGACCGTCGAGGAGCTAAAGGCGTTGTTCTCAACCTGCACCGGGGACACCTTCGAAGATCGCCGAGACCTGGCCATCATGCGAATGTTCCTCGACACCGGCATCCGCCGCGCCGAGCTCGTCGGCCTCACCCTCGCCGACGTCGACCTCGCCGACGGCATCGCCTACGTGCTCGGCAAGGGAGGTCGACACCGTGCGGTCGCTTTCGGTGCCAAGACTGCGCGCTCACTGGACCGCTATCTCATCGCCCGCGAGAGCCACGACCACGCTCACACGCCCGACTTCTTCCTCGGCCGCACCGGCGTTCGAGGTGGCCCGTTGCTTGGTAACGGCGTTCACCAAATGGTCAAACGCCGCGGCAACCAGGCCGGCATCGACGGACTGCACCCGCATCGCTTCCGACACACCTTCGCTCATCACTGGCTCGCCGACGGCGGCTCCGAAGGTGACCTCATGCGACTGACCGGGTGGAGCTCGCGAGTGATGGTCGACCGCTACGGTGCCAGCGCCGCCGCCGACCGCGCCCGCGACGCGCACCGTCGCCACTCACCAGGAGACCGGATATGAACCGCCGACGCAAGAAGGTCCAGCAGACGAGCCTGCGCTGTCCAGTCTGCCGAACCGTCGTCGCCGTTAGCGATGAAATCTTGGCAGACTGGTGGACCCTCTTCGAGCCGGGGATGCTAGGGACCGAACTTATCGACGACGTCCGTACCATCAAACCTGACCAACGAAAGTCGTCAAAACGCGTCGTCGCTAGCCTGCCGGACATCGTGACCTGCCCGAAGTGCAACATCGCTCGCAAGCCATCCTCGTGATTGTCAAACCGCAGTGCTAACATAAATTCGGTCCCCGGTAGTGCCGGAAAGCCTCTCCCACAAGGGTTGTAGAGGCGCCCCCAAAGAGTCGCATCGGGCAGCGACCAGAACCGAAAGGTCTGGTCCATTATGTCCGAACTGACGCCGTCGCAACGTTCGCTTAGAGCGAAGATCGCCGCTCACGCCAAATGGGCGTCTCACGATCCAGTCAAGGGCACCGCCAAAGCACGCGCTAAGTTCCTTGAGGGATTCATAGACCGCGTCGACCCCGACCGGGTCCTACCCGAGCCCGAGCGCCTACGTCGTGCCGAGTCCGCCCGCTCGGAGCACTTTGCCCGCCTCGCCTACAAGTCAGCGACAGCGCGGCGGCGAAAGGCGTCCCTATGACCTCCACGCCCTTCGACGATCTAGGAGGCGGGTCGAACCTGACGCCGAAAGAGCTTCGCGCTGCACGTGACCGACGAGCTCGATCCGAGAGTGACCGGCGGGTGCGAGCGCTGATTAAGGCGACGCGGGACTCGCTTCGCCGTGTGGCGGTGGTCGGGCCGTGAGTAAGAACGAGTTCCAGATTCCTCAAGATCCGACGGATTTGAAGGTCTACCAGTGGACGCAGCTCATCTGCGCGCTTCGCGATGTCGATCGAGACAAACCGATTTCTGCGGCCGCAGCGTGCGTGGCTTTGGTGCTTTCTGCAAATGCCAGCTTCGAGTCGCTGGAGGTGGTTTCCTCGATCCGCCAGCTGAAAAGCATCACTGGTCGTGCGGACAAGGCTGTGAAGTCGGCACTTGAGGAGCTGATCAAATTTGGTTTGCTTGTCGACGAAGGACTGGACCCTAAACGTAAGGGCCGGTGGTTCACGCTGACTGCGAGGGCTGAGCATTGGCAGTTGGCGAAAGAGCAGCGTGAGGGGCGCAATAGTCGCTGGGCCCAAGCTCGCGCTGGGCACCGCGAACGCAGCGACAACACCGCACCAGAGGTCAAAAGTCCGCGCCGTGTGGAGGCGCGGACAGATGCTCGGGCGGAGGCGCGAACAACAAATATGTCCGCGCTATCTAGGCAAAAGTCCGCGCTATCTCGGGTCAATGTCCGCGCTATCTCGGGTCAATGTCCGCGCCTCCTGGAGGACGAAACGAAAGAAACAAACAAAACGAATTTTAACCGCGGCGCCGACCCGCTCGAAAGCCGAGTCAATCAGCTCGCTGCACAAGTCCTGTCACAAGAGCCAGAAAAGGCCGTTTCTGATGAGGGGGTTTCATGAACGCGGAGTTAATCGATTTCGTGGGCGCGCTCGCCGAACGCGATCGGCTCAGACATTACGAGCTCGAACGCGAGCTCGAGTGCCACAACCGCGCGATCAACCGGCTTACGTCCGATCGAGACAACATCGCTCGCCGTTTGCGAAGCGTTGATTGTTGTCAACTCGCGTTGGTACTTGGCCTGTGCGTCGAGGAGGAAACAGGATGATTTCTCAACTCAACCCTGGTGGCGTTGAGGCCAAGGCCGAAGCATTGCTTTGCGCAGGCTTTGTCGACGTAGTCAACGTCGATGACGTTCACGTCGTTGTGGATTGCCGAAGCACGACCAGCGACACCACTCACCGGGTTCGTTGCGACCCGAATGGCTGGACCTGTTCCTGTACAGCGGGCACGCATCACCGCCGCTGCAGCCATCTTGCTGCTGCGCAACGCATCACAGCGCCACCCGGCCAACGCCGACTACGACCAACAACGGAGAACACCTAATGCCCGCATTCAACGAGTCTGACTGGCGGCGCTTCCCTCACGAAGCCCAGATAGCCATCAACGCGGCTGGGATCGCAACACAGCGCTTGTCAAAGCCGACAGCAAGCCATGACGTTGACGCTCTGCGGCTCTACGACGACAACCTGACCCATATCGGCACGATCCCGTGGCCGTGCCTCGCCTTCTGGTCAGAAGAAGCGCTCATTGCGTACCTCGAAGACGCGCTAAAAAGCCACTACGACGAAGGCACGGCGGCCGCGCTTGGTGTAGTGCGAGAACAACCCTGGCTGGTCACCGATGACCCCAGCGGCGAGATGATCACGATTCCTCTGGGACCAAGCAGCGAGATGAGGGTCCATCGGATGAAAGCGGTTCCTGGCTGGCCTGACATCGACGGCCGCAACCCCTCCCTGTGGAACCGGGTCGAATGACCCCATGCCCTGGCCGCGCCGCTGTCGTCACGACAGACGCGAAGCCAGCACCAGCGCTGAAGACCCCGCCCCTCTTCGTTTCTCCCCCCGCGAGAAGTTCTCGCGGGTCACGGCCGGCCAACTGCATCAAAGTAGATCAACCGTTAGGAAATTTTGTTGTCTCCATTTCGACGTAAGACCCGCAAGAACACCTCCGACGAAGAGCGGGGCGTTTTTGCTTCTCCGCTTTTTTCGTTCGGTGGTTCGTCCTATCCGATCAGCCAGACCGCGGCGTCTTGGTCCGAAGGCGAACCAATCGCCAACGATTTCACCGCTTACGTTCATCACGCGTATCAGTCGGTCGGGCCGGTATTTAGTTGCGTGCTGGCCCGCCAGCTCATTTTGTCTGAAGCCCGGTTCGCGTTTCGTCGCTTCGAGCACGGTCAACCGGGGGAGCTGTTCGGCACTTCAGCGTTGTCGATACTCGAGCAGCCGTGGCCCAACGGCACGACCGGCGAACTGCTGGCCCGCATGGAACAAGACGCGTCCTTGGCTGGCAACTGTTACTTAGTTCGCCGCGGCGACCGCATTCAGCGGCTACGGCCCGATTGGGTGACGATCGTTGCCGGGTCGAGCTCCGACGCGGACGTTGCTGATCTTGACGTCAACGTGCTCGGATATCTATTGCATCCTCGCGGCGATCGCAGCGCGGTTCCGTTGGTGTTCACTGTCGACGAGGTAGCGCATTACTCCCCGATTCCTGATCCGTTGGCGGCATTTCGTGGCATGTCGTGGCTCACTCCGGTGTTGCGTGAGATCCAGGCCGACACCGCAGCCACGGTTCATAAATGGAAGTTTTTCGAAAACGGTGCGACTCCGAACATCGTCTTGAGCAGTGACCAAACGTTGAACCAGGAGCAGGCCGAAGTAATGAAGCAGCGTTTCGATACTCGCGTTGGCGGCATCGACGGGGCTTACAGCACGGTCGTTCTGGGTTCAGGCGTGAACCTTCAACCGGTCGGGCATTCGTTTGAGCAAATGAACTTCAAAGCCACTCAAGGCGCTGGTGAGACCCGAATCGCGGCGGCCGCAGGAGTGCCGCCGGTAATCGCCGGGTTCTCAGAAGGCTTGGAGTCCGCGACGTACTCGAACTACGCCCAAGCCCGACGCCGTTTCGCTGACGGCACGATCCGGCCGCTGTGGCGCATGGCAGCCGCGTCGCTAGCGAAACTGGTGGACGTTCCTACTGGGGCGCAGCTTTGGTACGACGATTCCGACATTGCGTTTCTGCGCGAGGACACCAAAGACGCGGCGGAGATCCGCAACACCCAAGCACTAGCGGTGCAGACCCTGATCAGTTCAGGTTTTGATCCCGACGCTGTGATAGCCGCGGTGACCGCCGGGGACTTTAGCCGCCTTGCCGGTGCTCACGTCACGTCACAGCCTCAGCCGCTTGGCGATCACAAGGCGCCGATCGCATGACCGGTGCTTGTAACCGTCATTGCATGGTCGTACACTTGTTCGTACGGAGTTGTTCCGCCGGTCGCCTCACACGCCGTGATGAGATCCGCCGAGCAGGACACCAACCGTCGGACGCCTCGCCGGGCCTCCACGACATGGGTCGTGGGCAAGGACTCACAGGTCGCCGGATAGCGAGTTTCGACGCGCCGGAGCACCTGAAATGACGATCACCAAACCCCGTTACCTCTATCGAGTCAGCCCGACCGAGCTAGAGGTGCGCTCCAATGGAGATGGCCGCACGATTTACGGCCTAGCGGTGCCTTTCAACACGAAGACCCGCGTTCATGAACGGGGTCGCACCTACACCGAGACAATCCGTCCGGGCTCGTTCACCAGAACACTCAATGAGCGCGGAGCGGCGAAAGTGAAGTTCCGGGTCCAGCACGACAACGAAACGCTGCCGATCGGTCGCGCTGTGTCACTAGTCGAAGACCCTGCCGGGCTTGTTGGAGAGTTCCGCGTCTCTGAAACAACCAAAGGCGACGAAGTGCTCGAACTTGTCCGCGACGGTGTTCTCGACGGCCTCTCGATCGGTTTTCGACCGATACGCGACCGTTGGAGCAACGACCGCGGCAGCGTCGAACGCGTCGAAGTCGCTTTGCACGAGGTAAGCGTTGTCGAAACGCCTGCCTACGCTGCGGCCGCCATCACCGGCGTGCGCAGCGGCATCAACATCGCATCCGGGGTAGCGCGACGCCGCCTCGACATCTACGAAAGGAAGTGGTGAACGATGACTGCCATCGCACTCGCCTCACTTGAGGCAATCGAAACCCGTCACGCCAACCTGATCAGCGAAGCAACCGAGATCCTTGACCGTGCCGGAGACGCCGACCTGGTCGGCGACGACCTCGCTCGGTATAGCGAAATCGAGACCGAACTCGACACGCTCAAAACCCGTAAGGACCGCCTCGATCGGCTCAACACAGCGACCCGCAACGGCGGCGCGATCTCAGGCGACGGCGCCACAACGACCCCAATGATCAACCGGCTCGGAGCCGACCCGCATACCGCGATCCGCAATAACCCGCATCTAGTCAACGACCCGACCGAACTACCCGCACTCGCACGATCAGCGATCGAAACGATCAACGGGATCGATGACACCAAAGCCGACCATCTCCGCACGCTGGTCGCCAATCCCGCCGACGCCGCGGTACACCTCGCCAAATCAGACCCCGTCTATGAACGAGCGTTCGCCAAGCACCTCGCTAACCCGCAGCTACCGAATCTGCTCGATCAGCACGAATCCGCCGCAATGGCCACCGCCACACGCGCCGCGCTCACCGTTGCCGGTTCGGGATCGGTGCTCGTCCCCACCGCGATAGACCCGCAGTTTATTTTGACCAACGACAGCGCTGGACCGACCTCGATTCGTCGATTCGCGCGCACCGCCACCATTGGTGTGTCAACCTGGCAAGGAATCACCTCCGCCGGAATCACTGCCTCGATGGACGGCGAAGCGGCGGAAGTGTCAGAAGACACCCCAACCGTCGCCACGGTTTCAGCCGCACTCAAGAAGGCTCAAGCATTCGTGCAATACAGCATCGAAGCCGGCCAGGACCAAACGTCGCTGCCCGGCGAGCTACAGCGGGCCCTAGCCGACGCCCGCTACCGCCTCGAAGAGCAACAGTTCGCCACCGGAACCGGAACCGGCAACGACGTCCAAGGCTGGATCACCGCGCTCGACGGCACCGCAAGCGAAGACCTTGCACCCAACACGGCGGAAACGCTCACCCTCGCCGACGTGTATGACACCCAAGCCGTCCTGCCAACCCGACACCTCGCCTCGGCCTCCGCAGCATGGGTCATGCACCCTGGCACCGCTCTGGGGTTGCGTGAGCTCGCCACCGCGTTGTCGTCATCGTCGAGCGTGTGGACCGATCTCGGACCTGGCCAACCCGCCATGCTCAACGGTTACCCGGTGCTCTACAGCGACCAAGCCCCCAACAGCCGCGCCATCGACCCCGCGGTAACCGCCGCCAACACTGCTGTCATCACCCTCGGAGACTGGTCACGGTTCGTTATCGTCGAACATTCCGCCGGTACTGTCCTCGAGATGGTTCCGCTCGTCATGGGCGCCAACCAGCGACCGAACGGCACCCGCGGTATCTACGCCGCCTGGCGATTCGGAGCCAAACTCGTCGACATCGACGCCTTCCGAACGCAAAGCGTCCCCACCGTGCTCTAACACGACCCAGGCAAGCGGCCCTCAGACTGATCCGCCATAGTCTGAGGGCCGCACCCAAATGTCGAAATTCGAGACTCAGGCGCGTGGGCCACGCGAGACAGTCTGACCCCGGTGCGTCCAACGTAGGGTTCGGTTCCCCCCAACGTGGACCTCCACCGCTGTGAGTCTCGAACCATTGTTGGATTGCACAGAGTGCCCGCTGGCAAGAGCCGGTGCAACGTTTCTCACCGGCTCCCGGCAAAGGCACTCGCACGGATACCGACCTTCGTCCAACTTGGACGAAGGTCGCGCGGATGATCTCGCCGCCGAGCCTGGTGGGTTAGCGGCGGCTCTAGTCCCGTAATTGCCGAGAATCTTCAGATGGGGAGTTGTCTACATCTGGAACCCGTGATTCTCGAACCACGGTGGTACTCGTCGGCCACACGCGCAAACTTTGCACCAGCTTCTGGCGGTCGGATGCGTCTGGTTCATGCGATACCAGCTCCCGGAGAGCGTCTAGCTGCTTAGCCGCTTCCGTTATCACTTGATGGAAGTCCGCCCGCATCGTTGAGGACGCGCCGTAGTCGGCCGTGTGATCAACCACGTCCGGCCCGCTATCGGACGCGCACCTTTTCGCGCCGCTGATCATGTGTAGTAGCGCCATCGTCACCTCGTTAGCAATCGACGGCTGCACCCTGTGCTGAAACAGCATCAGGTCCGCTGCGCGTTGCTCGTGGACGTCGATAGCGCTGCCGGTACGGTACGGCTCAAGAACCGCCCATGCCGCAGCACAAAGCGCATAGACCTCGGCGTTAACCTCTGGCGAAACCGTTAGCGGATAGTGAGTCCACGGTTCGCGTTCGCCGACGGCCTGCAAGCCTGTTGTCGGTGCAGTTGTTGCTTTACTCATTCTGGTCTCCTTGTAGACCACATAACTTCGCGATTTCGGTTGCTCCGAAACCCCGTAATCAGTGGGTTTGTGCGACCGAGCACTGCGCTCGTTGTGGGTTGCCTTACAAGGAGGGGGTCGGGGGTTCGAGTCCCTCAACGCCCAC
>CAZAUR010000054.1:0-8353 GCA_964488255.1 uncultured Spirochaetaceae bacterium
AGGGGTTCAGTAAATACCGAAACGCGGTGTCTCAAAGTCGTTGGCAGGTTCCGCGCGCCCGTGATACTTCCGGCCGGGGCCTCGAGATCGAAGCCCAGGATCGACACGAAGGAACCGGCATCGTTCGTCAGCGTATAGACGTACGTGTAGTTCCCCACGACCGGGCTCGGGTTGTCGGGGTTGGCCTCCGAGTAGACCTCGAAGGTCTTGACGACCGTATACGCGCCGTTCGGTTCGACGAACGACTCGCTTCCTTCCAAGTCCGGGGCCGCGGCAGCTTGTCCAGCCGCGCCGATCCCGAACGCCATGAGTAGTACGAGCGACCATCGGGGCATCGCTCGCTTTGTCCACATCCGCATCTTTCGACTTCTCCTGGTGTCTCCCGAACCGGGTACCCACGTTCGCGCGTTCCCGTCCGGAGGTCCTGGACCGTCGACGAACTCGCTTGTTCGACGATCCAGTCGCGTGACTCGGGATCGACCGGACCCGAGACGAGAAATTCTCCTCGTAGGGAAGTCGTCGAATGGAACGCAATGTGTCAGGAAATAGTACGGAGAACGCGGAACCTTCCGTCGATCAGACACCTGATCGCACCTCTGTGTCAGCGCGAGCCACCTTCTCAGCGATGCGCATGTTAGGCGCAGAACGCAAGAAGGCCCGATCCCGGCATTGCAGCCGGAATCAGGCCTTTGAACTCGACTCGGCGCCTGCCTTCGTCAGGCAGGAGGCAGGCGTATGTCGCGACCTAGCGCTTGCGAAGGCTCGAGGCGAGACCCGCAAGGCCGAGCCCCAGCAGCAACGCCGTACCCGGCTCGGGGACCGGGACGACCAGCGCGTTCACCGAGAAATCGGCGCCCGAGCTGATCATGAACTGCGCGGTGTCCGCGAGGATCGCGCCGCCGAGGAGACCCGGCGGAGGCAGGTCGCCGACGTTGAAGACGACGCCTAGCACGCCCGTCGACTCACCGGCCTGGAGATTGCCGGCCGCCGTCGCGAGGTGCTCGAAGTTGAAGATCAGCGAAGAGCCCTGGAACTCCGTCGCCTGGCCCGCGGTCTGGTTCGGGGCCTGCGTACCCGTATTCGGGTAGAAGATCCCACCGATCGCCGAGACGCCGACGCCGGAGATCCCGAGCTGGTCGACATCGGCCGAACCCGCAGCGAGCGAGAACTCAACCAGCAGGATGTCGCCCGAGAAGGTTCCGAAGGTGGTAATCGGACCGGGCGGGAAGAACGGGACCGGGCTCAAGGTTCCGATCACGCCGGAGCCGGCGTCATTGATCGCGACCGGAGCATCGATCGAGAACGCGGCGGCTCCAGACACGGAGGGCAGGAGCAGCCCGACCAGACCGGCCAGTAGGGCAACGCGCGCGCAAAAACGGGTGGAAATCAACATCAACATTCCTCGGACACAGCATCAGCAGCGAGAACAGAGGTCCAGAACGATTAGGCCAGAAAAAGCGGGGGGAAACAAGGAAAATCTGCGTCACTTTCCGAGAGTCGATGGAACCATGCCTTGCGGCAATTTCTGCCGGTCGCTGGGCCCTCCCTGCCGCTGGGCTGCGGTTTGCGTACGTGTTCGGGATGCGGAATTCTGTCCGCAAATTCAGCTACTTGCGACGGCCTGGGGCCACTTCGACGGGAGCTTCGACCGACCGCCGTCCGCGGCACGTCCACGACTCGCAGTCAGGCCGACGCGGGCGGGTGTTCGCGGGTGGACGGGACCGAGTGAGAGCATGACGATCGCGTCACAGGGCCCAGAAATTTCCACCCGCGGGGTAGGCGCGGCGGCCGTGAATCGAACGACCCGGTCTCCGGCCTGGCTGGCGATCGCCTTTTTCTCCGGGATCCCGGCCCTCGTCGCGCAGGTCGTCTGGAGCCGCCAGGTCGCGCTCGCCGCTGGCAGCGAGAGCGAGGCGCTGGCGCTCGTGGTCGCGCTCTTCTTCGCCGGTCTCGCGCTCGGCGCCCGGATCCTCGGGTCCACGATCGAGCGGAGCGACCGCCCCGCCCTTCGATGGTACGCCGGCCTGGAAGCCGGAATCGGTGGGGTGCTGATCGCGGTCGGTCTGCTCGACCTGACCGGGCGATGTGCCGACGTCGCGGAGTTCGTCGGGCTCGGGCGTCGCTTCGGGGCCGCCCTGCCGATCCTGCCCGCGACGTTCCTGATGGGCGGCACCTTGCCGGCGCTCCTTCGCGCAGCGGTTGGCGGAGGCGCCGTGTCCCGCGACGCGGGCCGGCTGGTGGCCAGCAACACCCTCGGCTCCGTCGTGGGCGTGATCCTTGCGGTCGTGTCGATCCCGAACGCCGGACTGTCCACCTGCCTCACGGCCGCCGGATTGCTCGGGCTCGCCGTTGCCGGCGTCGCTTCCCTGATGTCGGCGGCGGTCGCGGCGGTCGCGAAACCGGAGTCGGTGCCCGCGCCACGCATCCCCGGCGCACCCTCCGTCGCGACGGTGCGTGCCTTCGCGTTCTCCACCGGCTTCGTGACCCTCGCTTTCGAGGTCACCATCGCGCGCCTGTGCGCCCTCGCCCTGGGCTCGTCGCTATTCGCCTGGGGCGCGGTGCTCGCGACGACGCTCGCGGGGCTCGCCCTCGGCAATGCCTTCGGCGGTCTCGCCTCGCGGGATCCCGCGAGGGTCCCGTCCCGCCTCCCGGTCCTGCTGATGTTCGCCGCGATCGCGCTCGTCTCGTCGCCCTGGGTGCTAGGCCATCACCCCGCCGAGCTCGCGCGCGGTCTGACGGCGACGACGCTCGTGCGCAGCGTGCTGAGCGTCACGCCGGCGATGTGCGCGCTCGGCGCCGGCTATCCCATGCTCGTGGCCCTCGCCGTTCGCGAAGAGGGACGCGCCGCCGACTTCGGCCGCTTGACCGCGTTCAACACGCTGGGCGGGGTCGTCGGCTCGCTCGCCGCGGCCTTCGTGCTGCTCCCGGCGTTCGGGCCGAGCGGCGCGCTTCAGGCGATCGCCGGGGTCGCCGCGGCCGCGGCCCTTTTCTTCTCCGCGCGTACCCTCGCCCAGGACGATGCCCCGCTCGCGAACGTCGAAGGCAGCCGAGTCGGCCTTGCACTCGCCTTCGCGGCGTTGCTGGTGGTCGGGAACCTGGCGAGCCGGGCGCCGGTCTCCCCGTCCCTGCGCGATCGCGTGCTCTCGCTCACTCACGGAACCCGCGCGACGACCGTCGTGATGCGAACCGCCCGGAGTCGCGAGCTCGTGGTCGACGGCGACCCCGAGGCATCGACCTACGGACGCGCGCGGCGAACGGAAGCGCTGCTCGCGGTCCTGCCCTTCGCCTATCACCCGGCGCCCGAGCGCTTCCTCGAGCTGGGACTCGGTGCGGGGCTCACCCTCGCGACCGCCGGCCGCTTCGCGCCGGACACCCTCGAAGTGGTCGAGATCGCGCCTTCGGTCGTCTCCGCGCAAGCGCTCTTCGCGCCGGACAACGCGCCCCGCGCGGGATCCCGCGACCCCGCGCCGCGCATCCTGATCGGCGACGCCCGCAGCTATCTGCGCCGTGCGGCGCGAGGCGACGATACGTTCCCGCGATACGACGTGATCGCTGCGAACACCGCCCAGCCCTGGTCGGTCCACGCGAGCGGTCTCTACGCGCAGGAACACTACGCGCGCATGCGCGATGCCCTGGCGGAAGGCGGCCTCGTCGCGCAGTGGCTGCCCTACGAGGGCGTTTCCCAGGCGAGCCTGGGCGAGATCCTGCGGACCTTCTTCTCGGTCTTCGACCACGGCGGCCTCTGGTGGGGCGACGGCAGCGTCTTCCTGCTCGGCAGCGCCTCGCCGCTCGCCCCTTTCGACGCCGGCCGCGTGGCGGCGCGACTCGCGGCGGCCGACCTCCCGCCCGCCGCGCTCGGACTGGCCTCCGTCGATGCGATTCCGCTGCGAAGACTCGCGAGCGCCGACACGATCCGCGCGGCGCTTTCGGATCACGCGATCCTGACGGAGGACCGTCCACGGCTCGAGGGGCGCGGACGCGCCGCCGAGACCGGCGCCGGTCTGGCGCTGGTCTCCCGCCTCGTCGAAGCCGAGCGAGCCGACGATGCACGCGTGGCGGCGATCGCGGAATACGTGCGCTCGCTGCAGCTCGAAGCCGCTGGCGACGAGCGAGGCGCCGCTGCCATTCAATCGACCCTGCGCAGCGCCGGGCTCGCCCTCGGCGAACAGGCGGCTCTCGAGCGTGGGTTGCGGGCGATCGACGCCGCGTTGGCCGAGGCCGACTACGCCGAGGCCGGGACGCTCCGGTCGTCCCTGCCCCGAGCGCTCGCGAACGAACCGCGCGTGCACGCCCTGGACGGCATCCTGGCGGAGAACGCGCGACGCCCCGCCGACGCGGAAGGCGCCTATCGCCTCGGGATGTCGCTTGCCCCCCGCGACGCGATCAACGCGATCCGGCTGGGTCTCTTCCTGGAATCGCGCCGACCCGACGCCGCGACCCGCACCTTCGAGCGTGCGCTTCGCGTCGACCCCTACTCGATCGACGCCATCGCCGGCATCGGCCGCCTGGCCGCGCGGGAAGGCGACCTCGAGCGAGCGACCCGGGAGCTCGAGCGCCTGCGAGCGCTGTCGCCCCTCGGTCCGCGGCCGGAGACCGACGCGCTCTCGCGCGAGATCGAACGGGTCACCACCGCAGGCGCGCGCGATTGAGCGCCGGGCATCGAGCGTCGATGGACGTGATCGGCCTCGCTCGCCGGCCACGAGTGCGATAGACCCCTGCCCATGCGTTCCACATCTTCCGGACCCGACTACGCGATGCTGGGCATCGCCGCCGTCGCCGTCGTCGTCGGCGCGATCTCCGCGGCATTGCTGCTCGGGACCGCCGGCGACGAGGAAGCCCCGCCCGAACGATTCGCCGAGGTCGAGCTCGACGACGAGGACTTCGAGGACGCCCCCGGTCGACCGGCCACCGACAACCTGCCGGCACCACAGGCGCAAGCGCCGACCGACGAGGCGATCCCTTCCGCCGACCTGCCGGCGGAAGACCCAGAGCTGGAGCCCTGCCCCGATGCGTGGCGCGATCCAATCCGGCTCTTCGGGGACGCGCAGGTCCGCCCGGTCTACGAGCATCGTACGATGCTCGGGGTGTCGATTCGTGGCGTGAAGCCCGACAGCTTCTGGGAGGAGCTCGGAATCGATTCCGAGGATCGAATCGTCGAGCTCGACGGCGACCCGATCGACAGTCCCCAGATGAGCGTGGACCTGATGAACGTGCTGGAGGGATCGGACCGGATCCGACTACGCCTTCGCACGAGCGAGGGCCGCGATCAATGGGTCTCGTGGGACGCGCCCGAGCCCCCGGACCCCGCGACCCTGCCGGAACACTGCCGCTGACCCGGAAGGATCGCCAGCGATTGTGCGCCCGCTCACGCGGATTCGGGTCGTTCGTCACGCTCGAGCAGAAATCGGACCCCGTTGCGCAGCCGTCGTGAGAGCGGTCACCGAGGGTCGGTGACCAGATCCCGAATCGCTGGACATGCCGTTCACGAATTCGCGACTCATCGCTCTCTCCTTCTCCGCGCCCCTCGGCCTGCGAAGCGCGCTGCTCGCGACGTTCGCGGCCCTCGGCTTCGCGGCGCCCGGCGCGGCCGCGCCCGAGCACCATCACGTGTACTTCCTGCCGAGCCCGTCGGAATCCGTGGTCGGCTATCAGATGCACCTCGGCACGACGAGTGGCGACTACAGCCAGCACGTCGACCTCGGTCAGCCGTCGGCGAACGACAGCGTGCTCGTCTACTCGACGAACATCGAGACGAGCATCGATCTCTACGTCGCGATCTCGAGCTACAACGCGCAGGGCACGGACTCCGCGTACTCGAACGAGTTCCACATTGCGGCGACGGAGACCACGCCGGGGCCGGGGCCGGGGCCCGAACCGGAACCCGAGCCTGAGCCTGAGCCGGAACCCGAGCCGGAACCGGAACCGGAGCCCGGCAACGAGACCACGCTCTCGGTTCGCTATGCGGCCATGGCCCTCGGCGTCACCTCGGACGTGTCCGGCCTGGTGAGCCTGGTGCTCGGCGACGGCGCCAGCGCCGGCCTCACGGTCGACTCGCTCGCGGCCGGACGCGATCTCCGCCCCACGTTCTGCGATCTCGACGCCGACGGCGACAGCGACCTCGTCCTCGGGTTCGGCCCGGGCAGCGATGGTCAGATGGCGCTCGTGTACTTCGAAGCGGGCACGGTCGACCAGGTCGACACCCTGAGCGCCGGCGACGCGGCCTACCACGCGGCCGACGGCCAGACCTGGCCCGCTTGCGGCGACGTCGACGGCGACGACCGGAACGAGCTGGTCGTGGGACTCGGTCCCGCCGCGGACGCACATCTCGCTGCCTTCGACAGCTTCGACACCGGCTTCGCGCCCTTCGACACGGGTAACGGCGGAATGATCGAGGCGCCGATCAACGGCTCGATGGGCCCGGACGGCGCGGGCTGCGTGCCCGCACTCGGTGACATCGACGGCGACGGACGCGACGAGCTCGTCGTCGGCTACACGACCCCCGGAACGCGCTCGATCGCGGTTCTCGACGACGGGCTCCGCGCATTCGATCGCCACGAGACCCTGCGGAACGGCAACGGCCTCCTGCGCATCGACGGGCCGAACTCCGGCAGCGCATCGATCGGCGGTACCTACCCCGCCCTCGGCGACTTCGACGGCGACGGCCTGGACGAGATCGCCACCGGCTACGGCTCGGGCTACGACGCGTTCCTCGTCCTGATCGACGACGTGATCACGACGGACTTGAACGACTACTCGGACTCGCTCCGGATCCGCCCCGGAAACGGCATGCGGAACGCCCGCGAAGCCATTCGACCTGCATTCGGGGACATCGACGGCGATGGTCGTGACGAGATCGTCGTGAGCTTCGGTCTCGAGGGGACCGGCGAGTTCCAGGTCTTCGAGGACAAGTACGAGGGCGGTCTGAGTCTGATGCGCGGCGGCGTCGGCTTCGTCGTGAGCCCGAATCCCGCCGTCCGATGGATCGCGGCGCCGATACCGCGGCGAGCCGAGAACGCGCCGTGATGGCGCCGTGAGCGCGCCGGCCTGACCCGGCCCCTGAACGAAAAACGGCGCCCGCGATTCTGGTCTGTCGACCAGCTCGCGGGCGCCGTTCAGTTCAATCCCACCGTCGCGCTACTCTCCCACCCAAGAAATGGGCAGTACCATCGCCGAAGCAGGGCTTAACTTCCGTGTTCGGAATGGGAACGGGTGTGGCCCCTGCTCTATGGACGGTGGGAAAACCGTCTTTTCGTCTTGTTTGTCAGGATCCGTTTCCCGAAGGAGTGGATCTTGTTAGTTGAATATCTTTCCGAGCTGAAGCGTCTTGTCTTTTGCGAAAATGACTTTCTATTTAACTAGAAGTCCGACTTGTCCAATTTGATTTGGTCAAGCCTCACGAGCGATTAGTATCGGTCAGCTTCACACATTACTGCGCTTCCACCTCCGACCTATCAAACTCCTCGTCTTGGAGTGCTCTTCAGGAACCAGTACCGAAGTACAGTTCAGGGAGATCTCGTCTTGGGGCTGGCTTCCCACTTAGATGCTTTCAGCGGTTATCCAGTCCGAACTTAGCTACCCGGCTATGCCACTGGCGTGACAACCGGTCCACCATTGGTTCGTCCATCCCGGTCCTCTCGTACTAGGGACAGATCCCCTCAAATCTCCTGCGCCCACGGCGGATAGGGACCGAACTGTCTCACGACGTTCTAAACCCAGCTCGCGTGCCACTTTAATCGGCGAACAGCCGAACCCTTGGGAGCTGCTTCACCCCCAGGATGTGACGAGCCGACATCGAGGTGCCAAACCTCCCCGTCGATGTGAACTCTTGGGGGAGATAAGCCTGTTATCCCCGGCGTACCTTTTATCCGATGAGCGATGGCCCTTCCATTCGGGGCCACCGGATCACTAAGACCTACTTTCGTACCTGCTCGACTTGTAAGTCTCGCAGTCAAGCTCTCTTCTGCCTTTACACTCTGCGGCTGATTTCCAAACAGCCTGAGAGAACCTTCGCGCGCCTCCGTTACTCTTTAGGAGGCGACCGCCCCAGTCAAACTACCCACCACGCAGTGTCCCCGACCCGGATAACGGGTCTAGGTTAGATCAGCAGTACAATAAGGCTGGTATTTCAAGGTTGACTCCACCGAATCTGGCGATCCGATTTCAAAGTCTCCCAGCTATCCTACACGCACTGAATCGATGATCACTGTGAAGCTGTAGTAAAGGTGCACGGGGTCTTTCCGTCCTGCCGCGGGTCGCCGGCATCTTCACCGGCAATTCAATTTCGCTGAGTCCCTGGTTGAGACAGTGGGGAAGTCGTTACGCCATTCGTGCAGGTCGGAACTTACCCGACAAG
>CAZAUR010000055.1:0-8220 GCA_964488255.1 uncultured Spirochaetaceae bacterium
CTGAGACATCATACTCTCCTCGAATATGTGTCCAGGAAAACCGGGGGCGCCTTACAACATGTTCCAGCTAGTCATCCTGGGCGTACGGGGTAAGTCAGTGTCCGAGCTAGCGGAGCTCCTGATCGACCGTCTCGACGACGAGCAGGAGACCTTCGCCAAGAACGAGCGATTCCATCTTCACGGGATGAATCGTCCGCAGGTCCATCGTCTGCTGGCCCGAATGACGGATTTCGTGGAGGTGCGGTCGGGCCAACAGTCCCGTTACTCCGAGTACATGCAGCGGGGGAAGAAGGGCTATGAGGTCGAGCACATCTGGGCCAATCACCCCGAACGTCACACTGACGAGTTCGGGCATCCCACTGACTTCGCCGAGTACCGCAACCGCATCGGGGGGCTTCTGCTCCTGCCTAAGAGCTTCAACGCAAGCTATGGCGACAAACCCTACGCGGAGAAGCGCGAGCACTATTTCGGCCAGAATCTACTGGCTCAGAGCCTCCACGAGACGGCCTACGATCACAACCCGGGCTTCCGGCAATTCCGCGAGGATTCGGGACTGGACTTCCAGGCCCACGCCGAGTTTAAGAAGGCGGACCTCGACGCAAGGCAGGATCTATATCGCGAGATCGCTGAGCAGATCTGGAGCCCGGATACGATCCTCCGCGAGGCGAACGCATGATTGCTGATCTCAAGCCCTATCCCGCGATGAAGGACTCCGGTGTTGATTGGCTTGGTGACGTTCCGGAGGACTGGGAAGTCCTCCGTGGTCGACGGGTGTTCGAGATCAGAAAGAGGATCGCAGGGGAGCTTGGCCATTCGGTGATCTCCGTCACGCAAGCCGGGTTGCGAATCAAAAACGTCGAGACAGGCGAAGGGCAGGTGTCCCAGGACTACTCGAAGTATCAGGTCGTCAAGGCGGGCGAATTCGCGATGAACTCAATGGACTTGCTGACAGGTGGAGTCGGCATCGCCGATACCTCTGGAGTCACCAGCCCTGACTATCGCGTGTTTGGCATCAGGCCCAATCTTCGCGTCCGCAGTCGGTACATGTTGCATGTTCTTCGGGTGCTCTATCAGAACCGTGGCTTCTACGCCTGGGGCCAAGGAAGCGCGCAGCTAGGTCGATGGAGGCTTCCGCGAAAGCGCTTCAATGACTTTCCGTTTCCTGTTCCGCCCGAGGACACACAAGCCGCCATCGTGCAGTATTTGGATCATGTGGACCGGCGAGTGCGGCGGTTGGTGCGCGCGAAGCGAAAGCTCATCGCGCTGATCATGGAGCAGAAGCAGGTAATCATACATCGCGCCGTTACCCGCGGCCTCGACCCTGACGTGGCTCTCAAGGATATCGACCTGGATAGCGCTTCCCGAATTCCCGCCCATTGGGATGTCGTTCGCGCCTCAACCGTAAGCGACTTCCACAATGGGAAGGCACACGAACAATTCGTCGAGGATGATGCAGAGTTCATTTGCGTCACTGCGAGGTTCGTATCGACGGGGGGCAAAGCAGCTCGTCGTTGTACGGTAAATAGGTGCCCGGCAAGAATTGGCGATGTGCTCATGGTTATGAGCGATCTTCCTCGGGGCCGAGCCCTCGCGAGGTCATTCCTGACGACCGAGGATGACCTATTCGCTGTAAATCAGCGGGTCTGCATTCTCCGTCCGATAGCCATCGAGGCCCGGTTCCTGGCGTACTACGCGAACAGGAATTTGCAGCTACTCGCCTATGATGATGGGTCAAACCAGACCCACCTTTCCAACTACGCCTTCAAGACGTTTAGAGTACTTCTTCCTCCTCGTGACGAGCAGACCGCGATCGCGGACTACTTGGATAAGGCCTGCCAAATAGCAGACACTCAGACTGCGTACTTGAACCGAGAGATTGACCTTCTGAACGAATACCGCACGCGCTTGATCGCAGACGTCGTCACCGGCAAGCTCGATGTTCGCGAGGTGACGGAAGAGCTGCCCGAGATCAACTCTTTGGATGAGGCGGAGCACTTTGACGACGTCCTCGAAGCTGACGGCGAGACAGACTGCGGGGACCTTACAGCCATGCCCGAGGAGCCCGAGGCATGACAACGGATACCTCAGAACGTGAGCTCGAGCGCCTGATCTGCACGGTATTGACCGGCCACCCTTGCGACCCGCCCAAGGAAGGTACCGTCGGCGAGCCGGCCGTTGGTTACGGTGGGGTCGGCTGGGGTTGTGGGAATCCCCACGACTACGAACGCGAGTACTGCGTCGATCTCGTGCAGCTCGCCGCCTTCCTGTGCGCGACGCAGCCCGAGACTAAGGACTCGCTGAATCTCAACGAGGACGGCCCGACGCGACGTACGTTCCTCGCCCGCCTGCAGGGCGAAATCAGCAAGCGCGGCACCATCGACGTGCTGCGCCACGGAATCAAACACGGCGCGCACGACCTCGATCTCTTCTACGGAACTCCCTCCGCCGAGAACGAGAAGGCAAACGCGCTCTTCGAGCAGAACCGCTTTACCGTCACCCGGCAGCTGCGCTACAGCCGCGACGAGACCCAGTTGGCGCTTGATATGGGGCTCTTCATCAACGGGCTGCCGCTTTTTACATTCGAGCTGAAGAACAGCCTCACCAAGCAGACGGTCGACGACGCGGTCTGGCAGTACAAGAAGGACCGCAACCCGCGCGAGAAGCTCTTCGAGTTCGGCCGGGGCGTGGCCCACTTCGCCGTTGACGAGAGCGAAGTCCAATTCTGCACGAAGCTAGCGGGCAAGGCCTCTTGGTTCCTGCCCTTCAACCGGGGATGGAACGATGGCGCCGGCAACCCTCCCAACCCGCACGGTCTCAAGACCAACTACCTGTGGAGCGAGGTACTCACTCGCGAGAGCCTGACGAACATCCTCGAGAACTACGCCCAGATCGTAGAGGAGAAAGACGAGAAGACGGGTAAGAAGAAGAGGACCCAGATCTGGCCCCGCTACCACCAGCTCGACGTGGTGCGACGTCTCCTGGCCAACGCCGGCGCTCACGGAGCGGGTAGGCGCTACCTAGTCCAGCACTCCGCGGGCAGCGGTAAGAGCAACTCCATCGCCTGGCTGGCACATCAGCTGATCGGGCTCAAGAAGGACGACGCCGACGTTTTCGACTCGATAATAGTGGTCACCGACCGGCGAATTCTCGATAAGCAGATACGCGACACCATCAAGCAATACGCGCAGGTCGGGGCCACAATCGGTCACGCTGATCGCGCGGGGGACCTGCGCAAGTTCATCGAGGACGGCAAGAAGATCATCATCACGACGATTCAGAAGTTCCCTTTCATTCTGTCGGAGATCGGTGATGAACAGCGCGGACGAAGCTTCGCGATCATCATCGACGAGGCCCACTCGAGCCAGGGCGGCAAGACGAGCGCGGCGGTGGCGCAGGCTCTCTCCGCGGCCGGCGAAGTGGCCGAAGAAGAAACCTACGAAGACCAGGTCAACCGCCTGATGGAGTCGCGCAAGCTGCTCCCCAACGCCAGCTACTTCGCCTTTACCGCGACGCCGAAGAACAAGACGCTGGAGATCTTTGGCGAACCGGAGTCGCAGTCTGACGCCACCGTCAAACACCGCGCCTTCCACACCTATACGATGAAGCAGGCAGTCCAGGAAGGTTTCATCCTGGATGTGCTGGAGCACTACACGCCCGTCGAGAGCTACTACAAGCTTGCCAAGGTTGTCGAGGACGACCCGGAGTTCGACGTCAATCGAGCCCAGAAGAAGCTGAGGCGCTTCGTAGAAAGCCACGACCACGCGATCCGGCTGAAGGCCGAGATAATGGTCGACCACTTCCATGACCAGGTCCTGGCCCAGAACAAGATTGGCGGCGAAGCGCGGGCCATGGTGGTCACCAACGGTATCGAGCGGGCGATCCAGTACTTCCACGCGATCCGGGACTACCTGAAGGACCGAAAGAGCCGATACCAGCCGATTGTCGCTTTCTCTGGCGAGCACGCGTTCGCCGGCCAAACGGTCAGCGAAGCTTCGCTGAACGGCTTTCCGTCCGGGAAGATCGCCGACAAAATCCAGGCTGATCCGTACCGCATTCTGATCTGCGCTGACAAGTTTCAGACCGGCTACGACGAGCCGCTGCTGCATACGATGTACGTGGACAAGACACTCTCGGGTATCAAGGCGGTGCAGACGCTCTCGCGACTCAACCGGGCGCACCCCAAGAAGCACGACGTATTCGTACTGGACTTCCTCAACGACGCGGACACGATCCGCGACTCCTTCGCGGACTACTATCGAACGACGATCCTGGCCGAGGAAACCGACCCCAACAAGCTGCACGATCTCCAGGCCGATTTGGACCGTGCGCAAGTCTATTCACCCCACCAGATAGACGACTTTGTTCAGCGCTATCTCGGCGGCGCCGAGCGGGACCAGCTCGATCCCATTCTCGACGTGTGTGTGGCGGTCTATCTGAATGACCTCGACGAGGACGGCCAGGTGGAATTCAAGGGCAAGGCGAAGGGTTTTGTACGGACCTACGGTTTCTTGTCGTCCGTGCTGCCGTACACGAATGCCGATTGGGAAAAACGCTCAATTTTCTTGAACTTCCTCGTCTCGAAGCTGCCGTCGCCCCAAGAGGAAGACCTATCCAAGGGGATTCTCGACTCCATCGACATGGACAGCTACCGAGTCGAGAAGCGAGCGATGCAGAAGATTATTCTGCCGGACGAGGATGCTGAGATCGAGCCGGTACCGATGACCGCTGGAGGCCATCGGCCTGAGCCTGAGCTCGACCGGCTGTCGAATATCCTGAAGGTTTTTAACGACCACTTTGGCGATATTCCTTGGGAGGACGCGGATCGAGTGCGGCAACTCATCACGGAGACGATTCCGGCGCGGGTAGCCGAAGACGGCGCGTACAAGAACGCCCAAGCGAATTCCGACAGACAGAATGCGAGGATCGAGCACGACAGGGCATTGGTTCGTGTCATGACGTCCGTGATGAAGGATGACACCGAGTTGTTCAAGCAGTTCGTTGACAACGAGAGCTTCAAACGCTGGATGAGCGACACCGTCTTCGGTCTCACCTACACGGACTAGATGCTTCGCGGACCAGTCTCGGACTTCCCTCTCTGGCCGATTTGCTGGCTCTAGAAGCCACGGCGAAGAACCCGCTCTCACGGCTATCGGTTCTCTCGTGCTCGTCAATTGCACCGGTCGAGCGCCTCCTGTCGGCGTATGAACAGGACTGTCACTGACGTCGCGAGGCTTTTCTTCTTCGAGGGCGCGTGGGGACTTTTTCAGCGATTCATGCCGGCGACGACGCCCCGTCGGTCGTCGAGAGAGATGCTCCATTTCCGGCGCCTGGAAGAAGGCTTTGGCGTTGACGCAAGCTGGGCCAAGAAGGTTCGCGCTGGGCTGCAAACGAAAGCGCGCCGTCAATTGGCTTTGGGCCTGCCCTGCTAATGCGCGTCGTCAAGCGAGTGTTTCCTCTGAAGTCGCCGGTTTTCGTGATGCGAAAGCAAGATAAAGAAATGACTCACGGCATCGGTAAGGGCCCGCACGCACTTCGTTTCTCGTGACCCACTGACTACGTGGCAACCCGCGGCAACTCCCAAAGCGCACAGCCCGCCTTCAATCCGCCCCCGCCATGAGTAGATTGATCGTGTGCACTTCGAGAATTCGAGCATCCGGAGGCGAGTTCGCATCGCGATCGGCTTGATCGTGGTCGCTGCCTCTGCGCAAGCTGTCCTTGCGCCGCTGCGCTTTCCGCGTACTAACAGCGTGCCTCTTGGGCCCTATTGGCTGGCCGAGCGGGCGAGCGATGGCGGACCGATCCGTCCGGGAAACCTCGTGTTGGTGTGCCTCCCGGAGGCCGCCGGGGCCCTTGGTCGCGCACGCCGATACCTCCGCTCAGGAGACTGTCCCGGGTCGGCAGAGCCTGTCGGGAAGCACGTGGTTGCCGTCGCCGGCGACCGGGTTCTGCTGACAACCTCGGGTCTTCGCGTGAACGGTCGTCTGCTTGTCGATTCGACGGTCCAGTCGGTCGATAGCGCGGGCCGCCCTCTCGACCACGTCTCGGGCCGCTCGTTCCTCCTGGGTGAGGAGCAGCTCTGGCTCTTCAGCCCGCATCCGCTGAGCTGGGACTCGCGGTACTACGGGCCCGTCAATGAGCGGCAGGTGCGGGGCCGTCTGATCGCGCTCTGGACTTGGCCGTCGAGGCCGTCCTTGAGCGACTTGGATCTTCGCTGATGGCGGATGGCCTTACGCTGCGCGCGCCTCTGGTTCGCCAGGAGCGACCGCGAAGACTCTCTCGGCGCGCCGGGCATCGCTTCGTGGCTCGACCGCAGAGGCCCTTCCTTCAGCGGAGCGTGGTCAAAGCGGCCTACGTCAAGAACGCCGCCGGCAAGGCCTGGGCGGCACATGCGCGCTACCTCGAGCGGGAAGGTGCCCAGCGGGAGGGAGCTCGCGGCGTCGGTTTCGGCTCCGGCACCGAGGAGCAGTCGCTCTCCAGGTCAGCTCGGGCGTGGCAGGACGCGGGTGACAAGCTCGTCTGGAAGCTCATCGTATCGCCTGAGCAGGCCCATAGGATGGACCTTCGCGCGCATACGCGCGACCTGATGGGCGAGGTCGCGACCAAACTCGAGTCGCAACTCGAGTGGGTGGCGATCGAACATCAGAACACGGACAACGCACACGTCCATATCCTGCTGCGTGGCCGGCGGGAAGACGGATCGGTTCTGGAGATCGATTCCGAGTTCATCAAACACGGATTTCGGGAGAAGAGCCAGGAGCTGGCGACGCGTGAGCTGGGCTACCGCACGCAGCGCGACTACGAGCAGTCGATTGAGCAGGAGGTGGTAGCGCTCCGGCGGACCTCGCTCGACCGAATGCTCCGGTCCAGAGCGGACGAGCGGGGGCGGGTGCGGGTCTCGTTTCTGCCGCCGCGCCATGCTGGCCGCGCCTTTCGGCGACGCCAGGAGCTGGGCCGACTGCAGGTCCTCCGGGACCTTGGTCTCGCAGCCAAAGAGGGCCCCTTCTCATGGCGCCTCGAGCCGGGCTACGAGGGGCTCCTGCAAGAGCTCCAGCAGGTGGGCGACATCCAAAAGCGGGTGGCTCGCCGAGCGCCCTTTATAAAGGCGCCGCCTACGGACGTTGTGCGGGTGGAGCCCGGGGAAGGTGTTCACGTCGCTGGACGGCTTCTGGGAACCGGTCTCGCGAACGACCTTTATGGGCGCAGCTATCTCCTCCTCGAAGGGGAGGAGGGCGTTGTCTACTACGTCCCACAGACACGGCGTGTCCTGGCAGCGCGGAACGCTGGTCGACTGCATCTGGGGGACCAAGTGCGACTCGAATCCGTCGCGCGTGGGGTAGGGGCCCACCCGCAGGCGCCGCCGTATTCGTTCGCCGTCTTCCGAGACGAGGAGGCCAGTCTACGAGCGCTCGTCCAGTACGACGAGGGGCGACGAGCGGTTCAGTTTCGAACGATCTTCGGGACGCTCTTGCAGCGCACAGACCAGCCTGTAGTTCGGCGCATTCTGGCAACGGGTTGGCTCGAAACCATCATGGCGCTCGCTGATCTGAGCCAGCAGGAGGAGCTAACTATGGAAGAGCTCGAACGATTCGTGACGGGTGCGGGCTCGCCGGTGCAGAAGATGACGCCCATTGAAGGCCGCCGATATCGAGGGCGGTTCGTTGGCTATGCGAGTGGCGCCACGGCGGAGCGCCTCGCGGTTGTCCACGACGGCAGGTCCTTCCTCGCCTTTGAGACCAGCCGCAAGGGCGATCTTCGCCCGGGTTCCCAGGTGCAGGCCACGGCGACGCGAGCTGGCGAGCAGCTGGCCTGGCGACTCGATGACCTCGAACGCCTCAAGGAGGTGGAGCGGGGACGAACCTGAGCCTCACAACCGAGTGGAGTGAAACCTGATGTCGTCACTGCCCTATCGACTGCCTCGCGGCGGCCGCAACCAAGCCGCTGGCGTCATGTGGGGGACCGTGGGTATCGCGCTGCTGTGCGTCGTGGGCAGCGCGTGGCTCACTACGCAATGGGCCGCCTGGCGGCTGGGCTATGCCGATGCGTTGGGCGAGCCCTGGCTTGGCCAACGGACGGCACCAAGTACCGCGCGAATCGATGGCCCTCGGCGCGGCGAATGCGCGATTGCGCGCCGCGCCAAGAGAAAAATGGAGCCGACGATCCGACTCGAACGGACGACCTGCTCATTACGAGTGAGCTGCTCTACCAGCTGAGCTACGTCGG
>CAZAUR010000056.1:0-7993 GCA_964488255.1 uncultured Spirochaetaceae bacterium
CGAGGTGGATCGCGCCAGAGCGGGCGGGAAGCCGCCAGCCACGATGCGCTCGGCCGGCAATGTGTAAGCCCGTTGGAGATCGCGTGGAGGCTGCCGGCCTAGTGCCGAGTCCATCCCCCGCTCGAGCCGCAAGTCCGAGGTCCGACAATGGTTTCAGTGCGCCGCCAACGATCACCTTGACGAAATACCCAGGATCTGGCGGGAATCCACGATTTGACCGACGGCGCTCATGCGGCGACCAATTGCCTGGTCGAGTTCCACTTGACGGTCGCGCGCGCCCGCGCAGACGACGCCGCTCAGAGAAAGAAACGATTTCCCGCTCAGCAACTCCTGCGCCATGCGCGTCGCACGGACGAGTCGGAGATCAGCTCCGCGATCGCCGCAGCCTCGTCTCCCTTGCCCCGCATACGAGAGATCCCACCGGGGCCTCGCATCGTAAGGCCGCAATCGAGTTCTCCGGACCATACACCATATGGTGGATGCCCCACACTTCCTGCCGGCGTAGGATGGGCTTTCGATCGGCCGGGTGCGCTGTATGCCATGAACGCGGCGCGTGCTGGACCCGGCGATCGCGCACCGAAACTCCCAGGGTCGGGAGAGGGGCGCGCGAAGAGCGATGCAGACCCCGAGAGCGCCCCGACGATGGATGCCCCCTCCCGCGAATCGAATCGACCTTTCCGAGCAACTCCGAGCTCGTGTAATCGGCGAACGCGCGACGTCGAACGATCCATTCCGACGCGAATCCTGCTCGTCCTCGCGATGATCGCGGTGGCGCCGGCTTCGGCCGGCGCTCAGACCCTGTCGATCGTCGATAGCACGACGACAGACAGCGTTACGACGTTCGTTTATGACGGCATCGGCGGCGCCGTCAGCGGAGCGCTCAATCCGACGAGCCTCCCCTTCTCGGACACCTCTTCGTCGGTCGATGGCGCGGCATCGTCCGACGTATTCGTCGACCTCTCGAGCTCCGCTCTGCGCTTCGACTTCTCGCTGGCCCGGGCCGCGGGCCTCGGAAGTTTCGGACAAGTGGTCACGGCCGTCGAATTCTTCTCGGACGCCGACGTCGACTTCGTCGCCTCCGGCGATGTCACAGTGGTCGACCCCGACGGTCGCCGGATCCTGCTATTCGCCGATCTCTTCGACGCCACCTCCGCGACTTCCGTCTTCCAGCACTTCCAGGAGAGCCAGACCACACCGAACGAGTCTTTCGTGTTGGGTGGACTGGCGGGCGACTTCCAGAACAGCGCCGTCGGGAACCTGTCCGGAACGCTCGTCGCGGGGCACCACTATCTCCTTCAGATCAACGTCGTGATCGAGACGAACGCCGCTCCGGCCGCCGCGACCGCCAGTGCGTCTGGAAGCGTCGGCCTCGACTTCTTTCCGCTCGGGGTCGTCCCGCCCGACGCCGATCGGTTCCTGACGTTTCTGAAGGACGTGTCCCCGGGTCATGCAGAAGACCGAAACAGCGCAGTCGCCTACTACGCGACGATCGACCCGAACGACCGCCGGCTGACGCTCGACGATTGGCTCGTCGTGAATGGTTTCGACACCGGCGCCACGGCGAGCGCGGTCTATGTGAACGACGCGGATCTGGGCTTCGGGCGCAACATGTATGTCAAGACCCACCCGGATGGCCGCGTCGCCTCCTACGTCGTGAACCACGGCGACGCCACGATTCCGTCGCCTGCGAACCCGACGGCGGACCCCGTCGACGGGACGGCAGAAGAGAAGATCGTCAACATCCACAACGGACAGAACGTGATCGCGACGGTCGCGATGGAATACGGACCGCCCGACGCCGACCCCGGGGCCCCGTACTTCACCACGTTCTACGCCTATGCGCCGGACGGCACTCGGATCGAGCTCGCCGACCTCGACGGTCGCGGCGCGAAGGCGATCCCCGGTGCCTGCAACGTCTGCCACGGCGGCAGTCCGCGACCGGTCCTGGCCGACGGGCGGGTTCCGAGTCGCGGTGACACGGGCGCCGGCTTTCTTCCCTGGGATCTCGACACGTTCAGCTTCTCGGACACGCTCTACGGCGGCCTTCCCATCTACAGCCGGGCCAGCCAGGAGAGCGACTTCAAGGCGCTCAACGCGGCCGTCCTTCTCACTAACCCTAACGCGACGACGCAGGAAATAGTCGAAGGCTGGTACGGGGGAGCGGGGCTCCCGGCCGCGACGTTCGACGGAAACGTCGTGCCCGCCGGCTGGACCGGCCACGAAGCCGCCTACCGGGAGGTCTTCGCACCGAATTGTCGGAACTGTCACATGACCCGAAGCCCTGCCCTCGCCTTCCAGACGTACGGCGAGTTCGCCGCTCTGCAAGCGCGCGCGAGCCATCTCGTCTTCGACCGATCCATCATGCCGCTCGCGCGTCGGACCTACGACCGCTTCTGGACGAGCTTCCCCGGCACCGGCGATGCCGCGGTACAGGACCTGTTCGGTCTGATCCCCGCCACCCGAAGACCTGGTAGCGGGTCGCCGCTGCCCTTCGCTGGTCCGGATGGACACGGAGCGGTCGGACTCCCGAAGCAGCTGGATGCGGGGGACAGCAGCTATGCGACCAGCTTCGTGTGGAGCCCCACGAGCGCGCCTGCAGGCAGCACGGCGGCGCTCGACGATCCCCTGGCCGCCGCGCCGGTCCTCGTCCCGGACTTCCCAGGCGTCTATGGATTCGAGCTGACCGCGACGAATGGAGCGGGTTCGGCAACGGACAGCGTCACTTTGACCGTGACGAGCGACGGGAGCGACTCGGGCGTCGATTTCGAGCGCGACGTCTTCCCGCTATTCGAGACGCGCTGCGAGAGCTGTCACGACGGCAGCATCGGACCCGATTTTCTGGGCGGAGCGACGTCGCAAGCGTCGCGCGTTCAGAAGGCCTTCCAGAGCTTCTCCAGTCGGGCGGACGTGATGGAGCCGCCGCAGAGCCTACTGATCCAAAAGGCTGGGGGATTCCTCGGACATGGCGGCGGAGTGGCATTGTCCGACCCGGTCGAGGCATCGCTGGTGGTGCGCTGGATCGACGAGGGAGCGAGACGGTCGACGAGCGCGGCGACGTACCGACGGATCGGGATCGTGCTTCCCGTTACGCTCCTCACGACGGCTGGCATCATCCACCCCTACGACGGGATCGATCTCGCGCCCGGCGCCTTGCTCGATGGCGAGGATCTCGGCGACGCGAATCTCCTGGGCGCGAACCTCGTCGGTGTATCGGCGATCGGCACGCGCTATGCGGGTGCGATCCTTCTGCTCGCCGACCTGTCGGGCGCGGACTTGTCGGGCGCGGACCTAGGCTTCGCGAACGTGACCGGCGCGACATTCGCTGGCGCCTTCTACGACGAGAACACGATCTTTCCGTCCGGTGCCCCCTTCGACGTGTCGCCGTGGGGGCTGCCCGGCGACGCGACGCCGTGGGGGGCGGGGATGATCCCCGTGCCGGAGCCCGGCTTCGCCACCTCGATCGTGATGGCCGCGTGCGGCCTGGTCATCGTCGCGGCGGCGCGAAGGCGTTCGCGTGGAGAGCCCCAGGCACGTCGTCGATTCGACGCCCAGTGAAGGAAAGGACGTCTCTGATGCGTCTCTCACTACTCGCTCTTCTGCTGCTCCTGCCATCCACGGCCTATTCCCAGGTCGCCATCGACCGGGTCCCCATCGGCGACCCGGGCAACGCTTGTGAGGTGCCGCTCGGCGACGTCGAGTGTCGCGGCGGAGTGGCCGAGACCTACCGCGTCGGACGCGCGGAGGTCGCCGTCGCGTAGTACGCGGAGTTCCTGAAAGCCGTTGCCCGGAAAGGAGATCAGCGCGAGCTCTGGCACCCAGTGATCGCGGGGCGGTCCATCGTCGTCACCGGAATTACCCCGAACCTCGTGTGCGTCGCGGTCGCCGGCCGGGGCGACAGCCCCATCGACTACGTCTCCTTCTGGGACGCCGTCCGCTTCGCGAACTGGCCGCGCAACGGCCAGCCTACGACCGGTGTCCAGGATACCTCCACGACCGAGGACTGCGCCTATACGATCACGCGCGACGCCGGAGCCCAGGCCTGCTTGCCAAGCGATGACGAGTGGTACGAGGCCGCCTACTACGATCCGGCCACCAGGAGCTTTTTCGAGTACCCGATGGGCTCCGATACGCTGCTCACCTGCTCGACGTCGGCCGCCACACCCAATACGGCGAACTGCGGGAACCCGAACCCGCCACAAACTGTCTTCGACGTCGGCAGCTACCCGGGCTCGCCCAGCCCGAGCGGGACCCTCGACCAGGGTGACAACGTCTGGGAGTGGGACGAGACGAGGCCGCTGGCCGGGAGTCGCTCCCAACGCGGCGGATCCTGGCTCAGCACCGCCGGCGGGTTGGGCAGAGGAGATCCGCGACCAGAAGCTCGCGGGCGAGGCGAAGCTCGAGAAGCGGATCGAAGAGAGCAAGCCACTCGTGGCGGAACTCTTCGAGTGGCTCGAGCAGGAGCTCGTCGCTTCTGCCCTCGTGCCGACGAACCCGTTCACGAACGCGGCCCGTCACGCGTTGAAGTTGAAGCCGTGTCTCGAGGTCTTCTTGTCCGATCCCGAGGTGCCGATCGACACGAACCACCTGGAGCGCGCACTCCGGCCGATCCCGATGGGGCGGAAGGCGTGGCTGTTCTGCTGGACGGAGGTCGGCGCTGAGAAGGTCGTGATCATCCAGAGCTTGATCTCGACGTGCGTCATCCAGGGCGTCGATCCATACACCTATCTGGTCGACGTGCTGCAGCGGGGCGCGGAGCATCCGCAGAGCGAGGTCGCCGACCTCACGCCGCGGATCTGGAAGGAGAAGTTCGCCCAGCGGGCCATCCCGTCGCCGGCGCTCGCGGACTCGATCTCAGGCTGTGTGAAAGGACGTCGTTCGCTGACCGGTTACATCTCGATTGCCAAACAGCTCCGTCATAAGGTCCCGAACAGCGCCAGCTGTCCTGGGATTCAGGCCTCAGCAAGTGAACGAGACACGCCGGAGCCTCGCAGAGAAGCCAGAGTCCCCGATGGGACTTCAGGTGGACAGCGGCAGGTCATTTTGACTGAATTTATCGAGTTTATCCGAACTCGATAATCTCACTAATTTCGCTATAGGCACTCCTACCATGGACCCCGTCTCGAATCCGTTCGCCCCTCGCCGGGCAGTCTCTGGTTCGGAACCCGAAGGCCCGATCCGCCAAGACCCCGCGAAATCGCGGGCTTTTTCGGCGCGGTCGCGAACTCCTACCGAGAGTTCGCATACCGCCAGCCTGGGTGGCGGACCGGGAGAGATGAGAACTCTCGATTTGGTTTCGCGAATACGTGGCGAATCTCGATCGCCCAACAGGACTCGCCGGGAGGCCGCGAACAGCGCCAGGCGTCCTGCGACTGAGGCCTCCAAGGGTGAACTCGGCATGCTAGAGCGTCGCAGTGAAAGCAGAATCCCCGCAGGGAAGGCGGATGGGTGTCGGCAGATCATTTTGACTGAGTTTATCGAGTTTATGCGAATTCGATAAACTCCCTAATTTCGCTATAAACATCCCTGCCATGGACCCCGTCTCGAATCCGTTCGCCCCTGGCGCTGGTACGCCGCCGCCCGAACTCGCGGGTCGGGACGACGTCCGCGAGGCGGTCCGGATCGCGCTGGAGCGGGTCCGACGCGGACGTCCGACGAAGAGCGTCTTGATGGTGGGACTCCGAGGGGTCGGGAAGACCGTCCTGCTCGACCGGATGCGCGATGACGCCGAGGCGGACGGCATCCACACGGTCCGGCTCGAAGCGCCGGAGTCCCGCTCGCTCCCCGCCCTCCTCGCCCCGGAGCTCCGCCAGGCCCTCCTTCGACTTTCCAGACTGGAGCGTGCGAAGACGCTCGCGGAGCGGGGCCTTCGCGCGCTCGCCGGCTTCGCCAAGGCGCTCAAGGTCAAGTACGACGACATCGAGGTCGGTCTCGACTTCGAGCCCGAGCCGGGTCTCGCGGATAACGGTGACCTGGAACGCGACCTTCAGGTCCTGATCGAGGCAGCTGGAGAGGCCGCCAAATCCGGCGACACGGCGCTGGCCATCTTCATCGACGAGCTCCAGTACGTGGAGGAGGAGCAGCTCGCCGCTCTGATCACGGCACTCCATCGCGCTGCGCAGCGACAGCTTCCCATCGTGCTCGTCGGCGCGGGCCTGCCGCAGCTGCGTGGTCGCATGGGTCGTGCGAAGTCCTACGCAGAACGGCTCTTCGACTTCCCCGAGATCGGACCGCTCGACGAAGAGGCGGCGCGCGACGCGCTCTCCAAGCCGGCCGAAGCCGAGGGCGCCGAGTTCGCGCCGGAAGCGCTCGAAGCGGTCCTGGAGAAGACGCGTGGGTACCCGTACTTCCTCCAGGAGTGGGGGAAGCATTCCTGGGATGCCGCCGACGAGTCCCCCATCTCCGTGACGGACGTGGAGCACGCCTCGACGACCACGATCGCAGCACTCGACGAGAGCTTCTTTCGTGTCCGCTTCGACCGTCTCACGCCGAGCGAGAAGAGGTATCTCCGCGCCATGGCGGAGCTCGGTCCCGGCCCACACCGCTCGGGCGACATTGCGAACGAGCTCGGACGACCAGTCACGTCTCTCGCTCCGACTCGGGGGAAGCTGATCTCGAAGGGCATGATCTGGAGCCCGAGCCACGGAGATACGGCCTTCACCGTTCCCCTCTTCGACGAGTTCATGCGGCGCATCATACCGGGTGACGATTGGCGGGAATAGACGGAATGACGCCCGAAGACCCCGACAGGGCACAAAGCAGCGCAATCAGCGCCAAGCCCTTCGAGAAGCTTCGCGACGAGATCAAGCCCGAGACGCGAAAGCGCGTGGACCGGCGCGTTCACGACGCACTCCTCGAGATGACTCTCCAGGAGCTACGACAAAACGCTTCGGTCAGGACGAAGGCGGAGTTGGAAGAACTCCTGGAGTTGATTCGAGGCGCGATCTCCCAGATCGAGGGTCGCCGCGACGTTCTCTTCAGCAACCTCGCGGAGTGCATTCGCGATCTCGGTGGCGATCTGGAACTCGTGGCGCGTTTCCCGGATGCCGATGTCCGGATCACCCGGTTCGATGACAACGACGAGGAAACGGAGGCAAGCGGGACTTGAGCGTCTCTACCGCCGAATGAGCCCTCACCCACGGAACGACGGACCCGTTCGCCGCAGTTGTCGAATCACGACCGGCGCGGCTTCATCGAAGCGAAAGCGACGATCCATCGTCCCTTCAGCGACATCGATCACTCGCCCGAAACGTCCCGGATTCTCGATCGATTCTTGCACGGCCGATCATGCCGCTTCGGCACTCACACTAGTTCGACGCCGAACTGATCGAACAAGGACGCGAACTTGCATGGCCGCTCTTCGGGGATCTCCCGCCGCGCCAACCCGAAGCGCCGAAATGGCCCGCAGCGACAACCGACGAATAGTCGCCGAACGATCCTCGATTCGGCCGGTCTCTGGTTCGCGATTGGAATCACGAAACCGCCAACACCCCCCCCTGAATCGCGCGCTATTCGAGAGATGTTAGTTCTCGATGACGAGCAGTCTCTGCTCCAGCCACCTCAGTGGCGGACCGGGAGAGATGAGAACTCTCGATTTGGTTTCGCGAATACGTGGCGAATCTCGAGGCGCCCTCTCAACGGTCCGGAAGGCACCGACTCCACGAGACGATGGGTGCCTCCAAGAAAGCGATGTGCATCCGGACCTCGACCACACCAATCCACCCTCAAGAGGCCTTGACTGTAGGGCGTCGACAAGCCCAGTTATGCCGACTTTAATCGAGTTTGTCCTGGATCGATAAACTCTCGGCCGGGCGACGCCAATCCGCGGGCGAATCCGAACGCATCAACCCTCAGCTTCTGGCTCTTTCAACGACTCCGAATCCGTGGCGCGCGACGAGAACGAAGCCCTGCCAAGCAGTCAATGAGACGACCGGGTCATGTCGTCTCCCACAGAGCACGAATCGGCACCGCGTACATCCCCTCTCCGAACGGCGCA
>CAZAUR010000057.1:0-7793 GCA_964488255.1 uncultured Spirochaetaceae bacterium
TCTACAAGAAGATGAAGCGGCTCGGGATCCAGCTGAATTGAGAAGGTGTGGATCGATGTGTAGACTTCCACACATGGCAACCAACCTGGATCTGGACCCCGCACTGGTCGAGCGCGCCCTCGCGCTCAGCGGCGAGAGCACGAAGAAGGCCGCCGTGAC
This sequence comes from uncultured Spirochaetaceae bacterium, assembly GCA_964488255.1. GTDB lineage: Bacteria > Myxococcota_A > UBA9160 > UBA9160 > UBA4427 > UBA4427. The sequence goes on from CAZAUR010000057.1 coordinate 160, forward strand.
GCGTGCGCTCCAGGAGTTCGTGGCGAGGCGCGAGCAGGCGCGCGTCGAGGACCTCTTCGAGCAGCTCGACTGGGATCCGGACTACGACTACAAGGCCGAGCGATCACGCTCGTGAGCACCCTCGTCGACACCAGCGTCTGGTCCCTCGCCCTTCGGCGCGACACGCCGCATCTCTCGCCGGAGGTCGCCCGGCTGCGGCACGCGATCCGGGGGGAAGAGCTGGTCTTCACCACCGGCCTCGTGCTTCAGGAGCTCCTCCAGGGATTCAACGGCCCGCGAGCGCGCGACGCGATCGTCGACCGCTTCACGGCACTTCCCTTTCTGCGCCCGGATCGCGACGACCACGTCGCGGCGGCAGATCTCCGGAACGACTGCCGACGACGCGGGCTACAGGTCGGCACGGTCGATGCGCTGCTCGCCCGTCTCGCCATGCGTTTCGAGCTGACGATGCTCACCACGGATGCGGATTTCGTCCGGATCGCGGAACACCACCCGCTCGAGGTGTGGCGGAGCTGACGGCCGGCGGCCACCCGCGCGCTTCACAACCTCCGCGCGAACGCGCGGATCGCGTCGATGGTCGAGGCCATGAGGTCCGGCGTGACGTCTGGCGTGGCGACGTCGCCGCCGTGCGGCGTGTTCGCGAGGACGCGCGACGTCGTCGGCACTCCGGCGTCGAGCAGCTTGCGGGCGAAGGCGAGACCCTCGTCGCGGAGCGGATCGAGCTCGTTCACCGACACCACGTGGGGCGGCAGGCCTTCCACGTCGCCGCGCTCCGCGTGGTAGGGCCAGGCGAGCGGGTTGCGTGCATGCTCGCCGGTCGGGTCGTAGACCCGCACCATCGAGGCCATCTCCGCACAGGCGAGCAGGTAGCCGTCGTTTTCGCGAAGGGACAACAAAGCCGGATCGGGATCGGCGTAGCCGCCGTAGATGTATGGGCACATCGAGAAGACGCCGTCGATCGCCGATCGCCAGCCCTCTTTGTGCGCCTTGAGCGTGGTCGCGATCGACAGGTTCCCGCCGCCGGACTCGCCGGAGATCACGATTGTCGATATCCCGAACTCGGCGCGCCGGGCGTCGACCCATTGGACGGCGCTCGCGCAATCGTTCAAGCCGGCCGGAAACGGATGGCTGCCCAGTCGCCCGCCGCCATTCTGGAACTCGACGCCGACCACCAGCATTCCCGCGCGCGCGAGCTCGTTTCGCCAGCGCACGAAGAGCGGATCGGCCGCGGTCATCAGCACCATGCCGCCGCCGTGGGTGTGGACGACGCAGGGGATCGCCTCGCCGTCGGCGCGCTTCGGACGATGGACGTAGAGGGAGATCTCGTTGCCGTCGACACCCGTGATCGTCTCGGTCGTCTGCTCGACGTCGTCGTAGGTCGGCATGATCGACCACAACAGGTCGTGCCCCTTCGCGTTCGTCTCTTCGAAGAGTCGCGTGTACTCGAGACACTCCTCGATCGTGGCGTCGGGCCCGAGCGGTTCGACTCCGGGCGCGAAGCCGTCGGCGCCGGCGAGCGCGGCCACGATCCGCGGATCCGCACGCGGGTCGTCCGCGAAGGTCAGGCTGGGGTTGCCGAGGCGGCCCGGGAGAAGCGTGCGATCGAGTTCGGTCATCGGGGACTCCGCGTGGTGTTCCGAGAGCCTAGGCAAGAGCCCGGCCCCCTACACGGTGAGTTCCGCGTCCGTCGATTGTTCACGACCGACACCGATTTCGCGAAGATCGCGGGGCACCGCCCGCTCGAGGTGTGGCGGGGCTGACGCGCGCGCGTCACGCTCGGCGCTACGGCCGGGCTCGCCGAGAACGCCCGAGAGCGCCCGAGAACGAAGCGAGGAGAGACTCCATCGACGACAGAGACTCGAGTGCGGTAGCCCGCGTCGGACTCCTCCTGGCGACCCTGCTTGCCGTCTCATGCGCATCCGCACCGACCGCGCCCCTGTCCGCGGCTCGCGCGTACCGCGGCCCGGTCATCGACATGCATCTGCATGCCTTCTCCTTCGAACTCTCGGGCCGGTTCAGCAACGTCTTCACCAACTCGATCACCGGACGCAGCTACCGCCCCGCGCTGACCGCCGACGCTCAGCGCGACGAGACGCTCGATCGGATGGAGACCTACCACGTCGTCAAAGCCATGGTGAGCGGGAGCGCGGCGGGCGCGTGGTACGACGGGGATCCCGGTCGTTTCCTCGTGGGCAGCATGATCGATACGCGGAGGAGCGACGTCGATTCGCTCCGGGAGCAGCACGCGGCCGGCCGATTGCACGCGATCGGCGAGATGGGGCCCTACTACGAAGGACTGAGAGCAGACGATCCGGCCGTCGCGCCCTTCTTCGATCTCGCGAACGAGCTCGGCATTCCGGCCGCCTATCACCTCTTTCCGGGCGGGGGTCCGGGGAGCGTGTACGCCGGAGGCATGATGGCGGGCATCCGGGCCGCGAACGCGAACCCGATCCAGATCGAAGATGTGCTCCTCGCCCGCCCCGGGATGAAGCTCTACGTGATGCACGCCGGATGGCCCTACCTCGAAGACATGAAGGCGCTCATGTACGCGCATCCACAGCTCTACGTGGGAATCGGCGGCATCAATTGGCTCGTGCCCACAGCCGAGTTCCACGCCTTCCTGAAGGGCCTGATCGACGCGGGCTACGGCCGGCGGATCCTCTTCGGCACGGATCAGATGGGATGGCCCGCGGCGATCGACGACGCGTTCCGCGCCGTCGACTCCGCCTCGTTCCTGACTGACGAACAGAAGGCAGACATCTTCTACCACAACGCGGCGCGCTTCCTCGAGCTTCCGCAGGAGGAGATCGAGGGGCATTGGAGTGCGCATCCACGCTAGGCGCCGGCCGATCTAGACCGTGAGCTCCACGTCCGTCACGCCGTTCAGGAAGATCCGGCCATTGATCGCGGCGAGCCCCTGCCCGGCCCGCGTCGAGAGCAACCGCGCAACGCCTGCGCGAAGCGGCTCGTGGAGTGGGGTCCGGCCCATCATGACCTTCGGCGGCACCGCCTGCATCCGCTGGATGCGATCGATCTCGGGCGCCCGGATCTCCTCGATCCGGGCTGCGGCCGCATCCACGTCGCCACCGGAGCGAAGCGCGGGAACGATCTCGTTCGCCGCCACGATCGCGTCGCGGAGCGCGATGTTCACGCCCTGACCGCCGACCGGTGACATCGTGTGGGCCGCATCGCCGATCAACAGCGCGCCGGGGCGCGCCCAGCCGAGCACGCGATCCGAGACGGAGTTCAGCAGGAAGGGACGCGTGACGGTCGAGGCGTGAGCCTCGACGTGCGCGGCCAGCTCGGGGTCGGCGTGGTCCCGCATCTCGGCCACCCATTCGTCGATCGAGCGACTCTTGAGGTCACCGTAGGTGCCCTTGATCAGGATCCAACCGATCTGCAGCAGCCCGCTCGGGGTCGCGGTGCCGATCATCAGCTGGCCATGCCCGCCCAGGAAGTGGACGACCGGCCGGGTCCAGGCCTCGGGGTACGCCATCCGGAACCACACGACGTCGACGTCCACGCCGCGCGACTTCACCTTCGCGCCGAGCTCCCGGCGCGTCACCGCGCCGCGTCCGTCCGAGCCGATCAGATAGGGGGTTTCGATCTTGGACTCGCCCTCCGCGTTCCGACAGTGGAGGATCCACGGCCCGTCCCCCGATCGCTCGATCCGCCGAACGGTCGTGCCGCGCCGCAGCTCGAAGTGCCCGGTGCCCTCGGCCATCGAGACGAGATGCTCGAGCAACGAGGGCTGCGACACCGCGGACGGAACCGGCGGCTCGAAATCCTCGAACACGAATTCGATGAATTTCCGCTTGTTCATGAAGCCGCGGAACTGCTCGATCGCGACGACGTCCACGAGGCCGAGGTCGACGCCCGCAGTCTCGAGGGCCCGCAGCCCGCTCGGCATCAGGATCTCGCCGCGAAACTCGCGATCGAAATCGGATTGCCGCTCGACCAGCAGGGTGTCGATCCCGCGCGAAGAGAGGAGCCAGGCGAGGAGTGCGCCGGCCGGTCCGGCGCCGACGATGGTGACCCGCTGATCCATGGATGGCGATCCTCCTCGGCTTCTTGTCGATCGACAAGTTCGAGGATCGGACCGCCTTTGTCAAGTGACTAGTTTCGGATTCGCGCTCGCCTGGAGAGACCCGCGAGACCGAGACCGAGCAGGAGCGCAGTTCCAGGCTCCGGGACCGGTGGCCCGGGAACGATCGGCGGCTCGGGGCCGCGGATGATCGTGATTTCCGAGGGATCGAAGGTCAAACGCGTGATGTACTCGTCGCCGAAGCCGACGTGGACCTCTTCGCGCGTCGCCGGGTTCACCGTCCCGGTGTCCTTGCTGCTGTTGTTCGAGTTGCGCAGCTGGCCGGTTCCGTCCGCGTAGAGCCAGAGCTGCGGCGGGTGGTAGCGCGCGCGATCGAGACGCCCCCATTCGCGCGCGTCGATCTCGAGGATCCGACCCTGCTTGTCGATCGGGTCGAGCTCGGAGAGCTGCACGCCGTCGAGCAGATTGGCAGTCGCCGAAATCCGGAAGGCGACCTGGCTCGCCTGCGCGCGCCACTCTTCGGCGCTGATGGGCCCTTCGCCGCCGGCTTGTCGGACGAGGGCGAACGCCGGAAAGCCCGACGGCGTCGGCGGGTTCGTCTCGAGCCCACCTCGAACCGCGTAGCGCACCTCGGTCAGCTGGATGTTCGTGTACAACTCGCCCGCTCGGAGCGGCCCTTCGAAGTCGAGATCGAAGTCGAAGATCCGCACGCGACTGAATTCGGTCACGATGTTCGCGCGAACGAAGTCGTTGTTGTCGAGGGACAGCGTGAACGGACCCTCGATCGTGGGCTTCGGCGTAGCCCACGCGCTGGCCGCGCAATGCGCCGACAGCGCGAGAGTGAGAACGAGAAACCGGAACGTCTGCAGCATGGAGCACTCCCGAAGCCGCAGGAGCGCAGAGGGCGCTCCCGAGCATCGTGGAGTGGTGTCGCGATGTGCGTTGTGTCAGAAATTCGTGCGCAGGCCCACGGCAGCGCGCGGGCGCGCCGAGTTCGCAGACCGGCAGCCAGCGTCGCACCCCCCCCGCCCGATCTACTCCTTCGCCGGGTCGTACCAGACCGGCGAGGTGTAGGCGCGCTCCTGGGTCGTGCGGTCGACGCCGTCGGGCACTTCGGCGCCGAAGACCCGGGCGTCGATCGTCGACCAGCGCGGCGTCGGGATCTCGAGCACCCGCACGTAGTAGAACGCGCGCTGGTCCCGATCGAAGTCGGGATCCTCCCAGTACGCCTCGAGCACCGCTGCGCCGATCGAGTTCGCGTAGCTCGCGCTCGCGAGGTCGACGGTGTTGCCGACCGCGGGCACAGCACCATCGGGCCCGACGACGCGTCCATCCGAGAGCGCGAGGTCGTAGACCTGCTCCCGGCTCTCGCCGTCACCGCCCAGCCAACCCTTCACGATCTGGATGCGATCGAGGTTCGCGCCCTGCGGATCCCGCCAGGCGCGCACGAGGAAGCCGGGCTTCCCGAACCATGCGGCTCGCTCGAGGGACCCACCCATGGGCACGCCCTGCGCATAGCCATGAACCGCCCAGTCCGGTCGCGCGAGGTCCTCCGCGTCGAAGTCGTACCCCGCGAAGAGCCGCACCCGCATGCGCGTGCCGGTCGTCGCATACGTCTCCTTCCGGCGCATCGCGTCGAAGAGTGCCGCCCGGGTGTTCTCCTCGGCCCAGACCGCAGCAAGCCCGGAGGCCACCTGCTGCCAGCCGAAGACCGCGTTGTCGCCGACCTTCGCGAGGGCGTCGGTCATGCGGGTCGGCGTGGGCTCCATTCCCGAGTGCTTGCCGAAGAAGTTCTCCTCCCGGGACGTCGCGAGCGCCGTGTGGCTATCGGTCGAACCGATCATGCCGAACCGGTACGGGTTCACCCCGGTCTCGGCTTCGACCTCGAGCCCCAGCTTGAGGGCCGAGCGCGCGTACTCGCCTTCGAGCATCGCGTCCTCCTTCGCCGCGGTGCCTCCGAGGTTCGACGTGTCCCAGGTCTCGTAGTCCGCGAACTCGTCGTTCGGCGACAGGAAGGGGTGGGTCTCGCCGTCACCCTTGATCTGCGTGACTTCGACGAGGGGCTCCCAGCGGATCCGCGCCTTCGCGTAGGCGGCATCGAATGCTCTGCCATCGAGACGCGTCGTCTCGAACATCCGTCCATTGCTGAGATTGCCGTTGTGCGGGATCGCCAGAACCTTCCCACCGGTCTGCGTCTCGTATTCCGCGAGGAAGCGCCAGAGGTCCTCGGGGTCGGGACTGTCGAGGCTCGAGACCGGCACGAGCGCAGCGGTCTGGTCGGCCTCACCCTCGTAGACGACCACGCGGTGGAGATTGTCGCCGTCGATCATCGACGTCCACTCGTAGCCGGTGAACGCGGTGAACTTCCCGGGCTGGTCGTGGCGATCCGCCGTCTCCGCGACGCTGCGCCAGATCTCCGCCTCGAGCTCCGGGGCGCGCATCTTCCGCTCGTTCATCGACAGGTCGCGGATCAGGATCATCGCGGCGTCGTAGAACCCGGTCGGCCCGGCCTGCGCCTTGTCGTAGAGCATCCGCCCGTAGTCGGTCGCGAGCAGCCGCTCGTCGCCGCCGAAGAGTCGCGGCATCAGCCCCAGATACTCCATGTGATCCGACACGACGAGGAAGTCGAGGGGCTCGATCAGCCGCACCGGCAGCCCGTGGGTGGAGGTCACGCGCTCGCCCTTCGCGAACCGGTAGGCCGCGTCCGGGTCGAGCTGCACGCCGAAGAGGTAGGCGTCCGGGGAGCTCGTCGTATGCAGGTGGGTGTCGCCGAAGAACACGCGGTCGGGAATCGCACGCCCCGCGTACGGCGAATAGTCGCCTTCCTCGGCAAAACCCGCGCTCACCCACGAGACCAGCGCGCATGCGATCGCCAACGCCAGCCCGCGCGAACCTGCCTGGACCCCACTCGAACCGACTTCCCGCCGCATGCGACCCTCCTCGTCTTCGGACGAGGCGGATTCTGGCAGAGTCGGGCGTGACCCGCCGTGGCCCCGCGTCAGAGCGCGTCGGGCAGATTCCGCGAGACTGCAGAGAAATCCGGCGCGCGCTCGAGCAGGTCGATGATCCGCTTGGCGGGTCGGCGCAGGATCTGCGGCAGGAAGGACTCACCCTGCTCGGGGTCGACCTCGAAGGGGAGACCCCACGGCGGCTCGAACGCGACACTCGCTTCGGGCGTCCCCTGGCGACCGCTTGCATCGAGGAAGAGCCAGCGCTCGGTGGCGGCCCAGTAGACCGCATTGAAGCCGTGCAGCACGAACCCGCTGCGCTGTTCCTCGCTCGCGAGCCGCGCATAACAGAAGCCCGTCGGGAAGCCCGCGTAGCGCAGCATCCCGGCGAGCAGGTGGCTCTGCGCGTAGCAGATGCCGTGCCCCTCCTTCAGGACCTGACTCGCGCTGCACGTCGCGAGCTCGGGGCCAACGTCGATTGCGTGGGCGACGTCGTCGCGAACGAACGCGAAGAGCGCCCGCAGTCGATCCTCGGGCGAGGACTTGTCCTCGAGGACGGCCCCGGCGCGTTTCATGACGCGAGGGGTCTGCCAGTCGATCGTGATCGTGTCCTCGAGATAGCGACCGAGGTCCGTGCTCTC
>CAZAUR010000058.1:0-6136 GCA_964488255.1 uncultured Spirochaetaceae bacterium
TCACGGGACGTCTGTGCCACTTCACAACCGGGGGCCTGATAGGTGTTATGCGGCGACGCGGATCACCTCCCCAGGCCTCGCGTCCGAAAGTGCGGCAAGAAGCGCAGGAACCAGTGGCTCAAGATCACGAATGTCGTTGGTTCGAGCCGCGAGGGCAACCACGCAAATCTCGTAGTTCACGAGGTTCTGCTGGTATTTGATACCCTGATCGACCGTCACGAAAACGTCGAAGTTCTCGGCGGCCCGGGACAACAAATCACCGTTCTTCAATCCGCTCCAGCCGGCACGTGGGACCGTCTGAACCTCGTGCGGCGCAAGAAGGCCTCCAAGGCGCCGGGGAACGCACTCGTCAAGCAGCAGGCGCATCGGCATCCAAGAGTTCACGGGCGTGCTCTAGGACGGCCACGGCCTGATCCTGCGTAACTGCCGGGAAATCCTCAAGAAAATCGGATAGAGGATGGCCACCCTCGAGATAATCGAGGAGCGCCTTCACAGGCACACGAGTTCCTCGGAAGACCGGAGTCCCCCCGAGGAGCTCGGGATCAGACAGAATTTCTCGGCACGCGGTCGGCATGGCGGAGATTCTAGCGAATCGCTCGATCAGGCCTCGATCGGGGCACGGCAGAGCGGGGCCGCATAAGTAACCGGTCAGCGAGCGACGTCCTTGCGGTCAGCCTGAGATCGAGTTCGCGAGGGCCGGCGACGGCATCGCCTGGTCGACGAACTTCTCCTTCCAGATTCGCGGCGTGAGATCGGCGACCTCGCTCTGCGGATGCTCCGCGACCCGCTGCAACACGTCGACCAGATAGGTGTACGGATCGACGCCCTGGATTACGCACGTCGAGATCAGGCTCTGGATGATCCCCACCTTCTCAGCGCCGACCTCCGTCCAGCAGAACAGCCAAGCCTTCCGACCCATCGGGATCGGACGGAGCGCGCGCTCCAGGTGGTTCGTGTCGATCGGCACCTCGGGATCAGAGAGGAAAACCTCGAGACACGGCTTCAGCTTGAGTGCATGCCGCGCCGCGTTCGTGAACGGGTTCGTCGGCACGAGGGCAGAAGCGACGAGGTCCTGCTCGAGCCACTCGAACAGCTCCGCCACGAGTGGCTTGCTCTCTTCCATCCGCTTCTTGAGCTTCGCCTCGCCCTCGAGCTTCTGCTCGCGGATCTCGTCCTCGACTCGGTAGAAGCCTCGGATCCACTCGAGCACTCTGGCTACGCGATCAGGCTCCACATCTTCCGCGTCGACGAACTTCCTCCGCACGTGCGCCCAACATGACGCGCGCGTCACCTTGTCCCGCTTCTCCGCGTACGCCTCGTAGGCCTTGTAGTCGTCCGAGATCAGGGTCCCGCAGTACTCGCCCAGGATGTCGACGGCGTGTTGATGTCCGCGAGAGGTCGCGAACCGGAAGGCCACCTCGTCCTGATCGCCGTAGACGGGCCAGAAATAGCCCTGCTTCATCTTGCCCTTGGACTTCCGCCCGGCCTTGATCGGCGTCTCGTCCATGGCGAGCACTCGACTCGTCAGGATCGAGGCCAACTGGGCATCGTAGATGGGCCGCAGCAGGTCTATCGTGTCGTGGACCCAACTCGTGAGCGTCGACCTCGCCAGATGGACGCCGGCCGCCTCCATCCGCTGATGCTGCCGATACAGGGGCATGTGGAACCGGAACTTGTCGATCAGGAGCCCGGCCAGGACGCTCACGTCCGCGAAGCTTCGTTCGAAGACACCTGCTTCGGCCGGTGCCGTCACGATCTGCTCCTTGGTCTCGAACTCGGTCTCATCCTCGGCCTCATCCTCGGCCTCAACCTTGGCCTTGATCTTCACGACGGGACGCACGGTCTCCTCGACCTGAAACGAGGATGGCGTCTGGACGAGGCGCTGCGTCACACGCTCACCGATGATCTCGTACTCGCTCTCGTCGAGGCCCTCGATCTCGGGCGGGAGGATCTCGCGACGGATCCGAGGGACCGAGTCGTCGAAGCGGACGGGCTTCTCGGGCTTCGGCTTCGTCGCCTTCGAGACCTCGCGGGCGTGCGCCTTGACGGTAACGGTCTTCTCGACGGGACGGCGATCGCCCTCCGCCGCCTCCCCGAGTGGCAGCAGGACGCCGCCGGGCAGCTCGAGCTCGAACTCGGCGCCGGAGCGAGGCGCCGCTGCCGTCGTCGGGGTGCTCAACTGCACGAAGCCCGCCCGCGGCGCCTTCGGCTTGCGCGTCGCGCGCACCCGACGGAGTGCGGCATCGGCCTCTGCGAGCCGTGTCCGCCACTCGCGAAAGCTCTTCCGCGACAGCCTCGCCGTGCGGCAGAACGCCGCCTCCGACTGGTCGCTCGCCTCGAACTTCTTCACCAAGGATCGCCACTCCGACTCCGTGCGGCGAACCCGGCCATCCGACAGGACCTGCATCTCTTCCCTCCTTCTCTCAAAGAAGGGAGATCTACGCGATCACGAGCGCGCCGGGAAGAACGTCGTTCCTCGACCGGTTACAACCCGGCCATCCGACAGGACCTGCATCTCTTCCCTCCTTCTCTCAAAGAAGGGAGATCTACGCGATCACGAGCGCGCCGGGAAGAACGTTGTTCCTCGACCGGTTACGCTCCTCCGGAGAGCTCTGCCCCTTTCTCGAGCCGAGAGACAACTGGACGTCCACCGAGACGATCCCGACTGATTTGCATAGCCGAGCGAGGGCACGGACGAGTTTCTGGGACACGGGGACGAAGATGCCCCGACCCAAGAGTCCCGATCGGTGTTTGGTGCAGACTCGACCGAGTCTGGAACCCGAAGATGGAAACGAAGTCAGAGACGAAGGAGGAACGACGCGCTCGAACACCAACGCTGCTTGAAGAAGCAGGCGTCACGGGACGTCTGTGCCACTTCACAACCGGGGGCCTGATAGGTGTTATACGGCGGGACGTAGTAACGGATTGCGCTATTAGCGCACTCCGCTACTATTCTGTGTCGTGATTCGCTCCTTCTCCGATTCGAAGACGGCCCGGGTATTCAATCGAGTCCGCGTGTCGAAGTGGAGCAAGGATGTCCAGCGACAGGCGCTCCGGAAACTCCTGCTGATCGACGCGGCGGAAACGGTCGAAGACCTCCGCGTTCCCCCCGGAAATCGATTGGAACGGCTCAAGGGCGCTCGCTCTGGTCAGTACAGCATTCGAATTAACGACCAATGGCGAATCTGCTTCAAATGGTCGCGTGGAAACGCGATCGACGTCGAAATCGTCGACTACCACAAGGGTTGAGAGTATGGCACCGAAGAAGCTAGAGCCGATTCACCCCGGAGAGATCCTTGCAGAGGAGTTTCTGGCGCCGCTTGAGATCTCCCAGTATCGCCTGGCGAAGGACATCAGCGTGCCCGCGCGCCGGATCAACGAGATTGTTCAGGGCAAGCGCGGAATCTCGGCCGATACGGCGCTTCGTCTCGCGACCTACTTCGGCACGTCGGACCGTTTCTGGATCAACCTGCAGTCACACTACGACCTGGAGGTCCAGAAGGACAAGCTCGGTCCGCGGCTCAAGAAGGAGGTCACGACACTTCAGCGTGCTAGCTGAAGTCCTGCCGTATAACGGATCAGCCCATAACCTGCAGGGATCGCCTTCGTCCCTGCGTCGAGCAGATCAGGTTCGTCGCCAGGATACCACGAGCGGCCTTCCCGGCGAAGCCGGGATGAGGTCGCGGAGCTCAATCCTAGCCAGGCCAACGCCCTGTCAGGTTCAGGGGCTTGTTATGCGGCGTGCCGCTATCGAGCTACGACACTCACATGGAGGGCGTCTAGCTCGTGAAGAAGTTCAACTTGCGCAGGGTCGTCGACCGAGATCTCGAGATGGCTGGCGGACATCCAACCTACCGTAACGGTCTGCTCAATTTGGGACCGAAGGACATTTCCGAGCGCGCCTGGCGGGAGCTGATGCCCAGCGGGAAGCACCGCAACTTGAACTGATCGAGGCGTCGCGTCGTGGCAACTCCAGTCGTATACCCAGGCGGCGAGAGTGTGATCCGGGGACGGGATGTCAATCGCCTGGGTATAACCGCAGCGACTCGGCTGGGAGCATGCGACCAGCAGGATCGGCGCGAATAGGGCTGCGATTCGCTTCATCGTCGAGGCATGCCGCATAAGTAGTTAGTAACCTGCAGCGCCCAAGCGGCCTGCATTACCATCATCCACGAAAATACGGCCCTCGGCAATCCACACCCGCGCTCTGCGCCGCTTGAGCCAAGTTTCGACTCGAATTTTCGCCCAGGGTGCCGTGTTATTCGATAGCACGGCCGACTGGGGCGAGTCCACCGCGCCGCTGTTCGAACGCCCGGGTGACCGCAGCCGGGCTCACCCGTCCGCCGGTATCGCAAACGCTCAGCGATGCCCCTTTAGATCACTCGCGGCGTACTGGCGGTTCCCGCCGAAGTGCTCCGCGACCTCCTCCCAGATGACCGCGTTCTGGGCTCTGGCCCGAGCGGAACGCGCATCGACGTCGTCGACATACACGTTGGTCATGCAGGACACGCGATCGGCGTCGGGCACGCCCTGGGTGCCGAACGCCTCCATCGGCGGTCCGATGAGGATCACGCCGGACCCCGTCCGCACCCGCGCGACCGTGACGTGGCCCTCCTCGGGATGTCGAATCGCGTGGTCGATCTCGAACGCGAACGCGCGCTACATGAATTCGATCGTTTCGCCGGCGTCCGCTTAGTAGAGGAACGGGACGATCCGGGCCATGTCGTCGGGGGGATTGCTCGGCATCCCGCGAGGATCGCCCCTTCCGCCCATGGGTGCACGGGTCGCGCGCGCCGTCTAGCTTCTCACGACCTCAAGACGGCCGCTTCCGAACCGAAACGCGCCGCTTCGATCAAGGAGCCCCCAGCATGTCGAACGCAACCAACGGAAAGCCGACCCTCACCCGCGAAGGCATGGGCATCGAGACCGGCCTGCCCCTCGAGATCGCCGACGACTCGCCCGGGGCGCTGCGCGACGCCGTCCAGATGCTGCTCGACATGGAAGCGATCCGGCGCGTGAAGCACGCCTACTTCCGCTGCATCGACACGGGCAACTTCGACGAGCTCGCCGGGCTCTTTCACCAGGACGTGAAGGTCCACTTCATCGGCGGCACCTACGAGTGGAAGCTCGAAGGGAAGGACGAGTACCTGGCGTCGATCCAGTCCTCGTTCCACAACCGCTCGGTCGGCCACCACAACGGTCACCACCCCGAGATCGAGATGCTGTCGGCGAACGAGGCAACTGGTGTCTGGTACCTGACCGACAACATGTGGATCATGAACCGCGAAGCGTTCACGACGGGCACGGCGATCTACTGGGACCGCTACGTCAAGGAAGACGGGCGCTGGCAGATCATCGACACGAAGTACGAGCGGATCTACGAGCTGAACGAGCACCGGCCCAAGGAGCCGCGCTTCGACTACCACTACCTGGGCAAGTACGCCGCCGACCCGCAATAACCGTCGGCGCTGCGCGCCTCTCGCCGAGACCCTGCACGGGTCTCGGCTCGCGCTGTAGGCACTCGCGAAGCTACTCCGCAGGCTGACAGTCGAAGACCGGGATGTTCCGGTCCGTGCGCGCCTGGTAGTCGTCGAATTCGTGGTAGTGCTCGACGCAGATCGGCCAGAGGCGGGCCTTCTCTTCGTCGCCGACCTGGCGGGCGACGAGGTTCATCCGCTTGCCCTTGTACTGCGCGACGATCTGCGGGTTCTTCTGAACGCTCTTCACCCAGACGGGGCTCTTCGGCGCGCCGCCCTGGGAGCCGACGATGATCACGCCGTTCTCGTTCGGGACGTACATGAGCGGGATGGTGATCTTCTTGCCGCTCTTGGCGCCGGTCATCTCGATCAGCACCACGGGCCGGCCCTGGAACTTGCCCATCAGTCGCCCGGCGGTCAGCTTGTAGATGAAGACATTGAGCTTCGAAAAGGGCTTGATGAACTTGCGGAGCTGCTGGAACTCCTTGTTGGTCATCTGGTTTTCGGCCATGGATGGGGGATCTCCTGGATCGGGCCGGCGACGGGAGGTCGGCGGGTTCCGGAGTCTAGCGGTGTGGAAGCCGGAATAGGTAGCCTCCGGCCATGGTGCGCCGTGACGTCTCCGATTTTCGATCAGGATTTCCGGATGGGATCTCGGA
>CAZAUR010000059.1:0-5515 GCA_964488255.1 uncultured Spirochaetaceae bacterium
TCCGAGATCCCATCCGGAAATCCTGATCGAAAATCGGAGACGTCACGGCGCACCACGGCCGAAGCCTAGTTCAACCGGTCGCTACAGCCGTTCGCCGCGAAGTTGTCGTCCTGTTGGGGGTTCGACTGCATCCGGACGATCGAATCCGATTTCATCGGAAAGCCGTAGGGCGTGTTCGTGAGGCGGCCGTTCAGGCAGTCGTCGTAGAAGCTCGACACGGTGCGATTCGTGGTGTCGGTCTGCAGGAGACCGGTCAGATCGTCGACCTCGTTGTCTGCGGTCGGCGCGGGCGCGGTCGAGAGACCGTAGACACTGCTGATCACCCGACCCGCGACCGGAACGAGCATCGGGTGGCAATAGGTCACGCGGATGTGCAGCAGGTTCAGATCCTGGATCGAGACGTCCCCGTTCGCGAGCGACAATGTCCGGGTGCGATACATGAGGTTGTCGTTCGGCAGCTCGTTCGACCCCGCGGCGTAGCCGAACGCCGCGAACGCCTCGTCCGGCGGATTCAAGCGCTCGATACAGATCGGCGAGACGGTGTCGTTCGCGGCCAGCCCCCACCAGGGCAAGGCCTGGCGGGAGAGCGCCAGGAACTCGCCGCGGTCGAGGGAGGCCGCAACCGCCGCGCCGCCGGGAATGGGGCTGCTGATCGTGCGTCCCTGCGTCACGCCGGCGACGTCGTTCGCCGCGTAGAGCGCGGTCATCGACCCGGCGAAGCCCTTGTCGATCGCCTCCCAGGTCGCGTTCGAGACCGCGCCGCGACGAGCCGCCTCGAACGTCGAGAGGTTGAGCGTCAGCTTCGCGCGATAGAGCAGCGCGAATTGCAGCGCGCCCATCATGAGGACGATGATGAGCGGCGCGACGATCAGGAACTCGACGGCGCTCTGACCGCGCCGCCGCCGCGCACTCTGCCCGTCGGGCCGACGCTTCAAGGCGTCGGATCCGCGGAAGACGCGTCCTCGACCGTCGCCTCGCGCTCGAGCTCGCCCGCATCCGTCGCTGACGAGGATGCCGCCCCCTCCGCGGTCGTCGGACGGGGTCGCTCGACGATCGTCGGCGCCGTTTCGGGCGGCGGCTCGGCATCCGTCGGCGCGGCGAAGTTCGGACGCGAGCGCTCCTCGAGCGCCGTCATCAACGCTTCCGCCATGTCGAGGGCGACCTGCCTGAGCGGATCCTGAGGCTCGAGATGGGCGCTCATCTCGAGGAAGCTGTTCGCCGCGATCCGGGTCTGCACGATTCCCAGGTTGTACCAGGCGCGCTCGTGGCTCGATCTCTTGAGCACCGCCTGCTGATAAGCGGCCACCGCGAGGCGCGGCCGATCGGTTCGACCGTACGAATTCCCGAGACGGAACCAGGCTTCGGCGTCCCCCGGCACCCGCTCGACGACGCGTTCCAGCAGCAGCGCCGCCAGCCGATAGTCCTTCGCCGCGTAGGCGCGCATACTTCGTGCGTAGAGGTCGCTCACCGGTTCCGGCTGGGATGTCAGCGACGCGCAACCGACCATCGTGGCCATCGCGAGCAGGATCGCCATCCGAAGGATTCGACGCGGCCGCATCAAGCGGCTCCTTGCCGGGCGGACGCGCGAAACGCGATCCGGTCGCCCGCCCGGAGTCCGAGTCGCGCGACGCTCCCCACCTTCATCTCGAGCGTCGCGCTCGACCGGAAGCAGACCGACATTCTTCCTGGCGCGAGCCCTTCGACGGTCTTCCGGATCAGCCCCTTGCCGTCGAGATAGGCGAGGTCGATCGGGAAGCGCATCGCAAAGGTATGAACCGAGTCGCATCGGTCGATCCAGAGCGATTCGTCCGTCTCGATCGCGTCGCGGCCGAGGAGTCCGCGCATCCGCTCCCAGCGCGTCTCCGTCCGGGAAGATCGCGCGAAGAGCGTCGACCCGTCCGCTCCGACGACCTGACCGCACCTCACAGGACCCCGTCCGTGAAGAACCGCATGACGATCGGAAAGCCCAGCACGACGAAGGTCACCGGGAAGATGAACACGATCAGCGGAAAGACGAGCTTGACCGGCGCTTCCATCGCCATCTTCTCTGCTCGTTGGAAACGCTCGTTGCGACGTTGATCGGCCTGGAGTCGCAGGACCGTCGCCATGCTCGAGCCGAGGCGCTCCGCCTGGATCACCGCGCTGACGAAGCCCGTGACCTCGGGCATCGCGAGGCGCTCGGACATGCGTCGCAAGGCGTCCGCGCGGGTGAGGCCCGAGCGGATGTCGCGCAGCACGATGTTGAACTCGGTCCGCAGCGCCCCCTTCGGCCCGTTGTCCACGCCCTGCTGCAGCGCACCCGAGAGATTCAGCCCCGCTTCGACGGCCATCGTGATGAAATCCAGAAAGACCGGCATCGCGAGCGCGACCTCCCGCATCCGACGCGCCCGGGTGTCCCGCAGCCAGAGCAGCGGCAGCATGAACCCCACGATCGGCGAGACGACGACCAACACGGCCATCTCGACCTGCAGCGTCGCGAGACACATCCACACCACGAGCGGCACGAAGAGCGCGAGCAGGATTCGCAGCGCGACGAACTGCTCCGCCGAGAGCATGTACGACACGCCGGTCTTCTGCAGACGCTTGTCGACGGACTCGAGGTACTCGTTCGGGAGGTTCGTGCAGACGTAGTACTCGAAGACGCGGATCACCGGCCACGCCAGCTTGAGACGCGGGCTCAGCGGATCCTTGAAGGCGCGATCTTCTTCGGGCACGCGAACGTAGAGGACGGCAGTTCCGAGGATGAGCAGAGCGACCGCGAGCCCGACCGAGGTCACGGAGAGCCCGTAGCTGATGCTCGAAACGAACGACATGAAGGTTTGCATGGTCGGTGTTCTCGGTTCGCTCAGACGTCGATCGTGACGACCTTCTGGATGAAGAAGAAGCCGAGCGCCTCCCAGACGACGATGAAGGAGAGGACCGCCCAGCCGACGGGCTCGGTGAAGAGCTTGCCCATGGCTTCGGGCTCGAGGAAGTTCAACACGAGCGCCAGCAGGATCGGCAGCGACGCCATCACGATCGCCTGCATCCGACCCTGCGCCGTCAGACTCTCGATCTTGCCCTCCATCGTCGCCTTGCGCCGGAGCGTATCGGCGAGGGTTTCGAGGGTCTCGGCGAGGTTCCCGCCCACCTCGCGCGAGATGCGCATGGCCGCGGACACCATCCGGAAGTCGTCGATCGGAAGCCGCTTCTCCATCTCGTCGAGCGCCGCCACGAAGTCCGAGCCGACGCGCTGCTGCCGAAGGAAGAGCTCGAACTCCTGGCTGAGGGGCGCCGGCTGCTCCTGGACCAGGGCCTGGATCGCGATCGGGAGCGAGGCACCCGCGCGAAGCCCGCCGGCAAGCATCGTCAGCCCGTCCGGCAGCTGGCGCTCGAACGCGGCGAGGCGCGCGAGACGCATCCGGCGGTAGACGACGGGGGGTAGCGCCAGGAAGAGCGCGAATGCCACGAGCGTCGCGAAGAGATCGCCACTGATCACGAACACCATGAACGGAACGATCACCATCGCCACGATGTTCATCATGAACAGGCGCTGGGGATCGACGAAGAGGAACATGTCGGCGGTGTTGCGCGCGGCCGCGTCCGTGAACCGCTCCCGATAGGAGATCGCCGCCTGTTCGAGCACGGAGCTCACGACGTAGGCGATCAGGCTGATCGCGACGAAGACTGCGAAGATCGTGCCTGCGAAGAGGAATGTCGTCATGCCGCCCTCGCCTACTCGAAGATCCCGAAGTCCACGTTCACGCCCCGCTCTCGGAGCTCCTCGTAGAACTGTGGCACGCGCCCGGTCGCCTCGAAACCACCGAGCACCTTGCCGTCTTCGTCGAATCCCTGCTGCTTGTACACGAAGATGTCCTGGAGCTGGATCACGCCCTCCTCGACGCCCGTCACCTCCGTGATCTGGGTGACCTTGCGGGTGCCGTCCGCGAAACGGCTCTGCTGCACGATGACCTGGACCGCGCTCGCCATCTGCTCCCGGATCGCGCTGATCGGCAGGTCCATCCCCGCCATCAACACCATCACCTCGAGTCGGGACAGCGCATCCCGGGAGGAGTTCGCGTGCGCCGTGGTGAGGGAGCCGTCGTGGCCGGTGTTCATCGCCTGCAACATGTCGAGGGCTTCGCCGCCGCGACACTCGCCGACGACGATGCGGTCCGGCCGCATACGCAGGCAGTTCTTCACCAGGTCTCGAATCGAGATCTGTCCGCGACCTTCCAGGTTCGGCGGGCGGGCCTCCAGCGATACGATATGCGGCTGGTTCAGCTTCAACTCCGCTGCGTCCTCGACGGTGATGATCCGCTCGTCGTCCGGGATGAAGTTCGAGAGGATGTTGAGCAGCGTCGTCTTGCCGGAGCCGGTGCCGCCCGAGATGACGATGTTGCGCCGCTCTTCCACTGCGATGCGGAGGAGCGCCACCATCGGTTCGCTGATCGTGCCGTAGCCGAGCAGGTCCTGGTCCGTGAGCTTCTTCTCGGCGAATTTCCGGATCGTGAGGCAGGGCCCACGGAGCGCGAGGGGCGGGATGATCGCGTTCACCCGGGACCCGTCCTTCAAGCGGGCGTCGACCATCGGCGAGCTCTCGTCGATTCGGCGGCCGAGGGGCGACACGATCCGCTCGATGGCGGACATGACGGCGTCATCGCTCGAGAACGTCACGCTCGAACGTCCGAGCCGACCCGAACGCTCGACGAAGATGTCGTCGAAGCGGTTGACCATGATCTCCGTGACTTCGCTGTCGGCGATCAACGCTTCGAGGGGGCCGAGACCGACGGCCTCGTCGAGCACCTCGCGATGGAGCTTGTCCTGGTCGATGTCCGGCGGCAGGTCGACCGCCAGCTCCTGAATCACCCCGGCGATCATCTCGCCGACGTGGGAGCGGAGCTCGTCCTCGTCCATTCCGCCGACGTCGAGGCGTCGGAGATCCATCACCTCGAGCAGGCGGGAATGCACGCGATTGCGCCAAACGAAGCGCGCTTCACGTATCAGCGTGTCGTCGGTGTTCGTCTCGAGTCGCGGACGCACGCCGACCATCGTCGACATGAGGGACGTCATCCCCTCGCCGATCTCGGACAGGGGCGTCGACGTCGTCGCCGGGCTCGCGGGCCGCGGCTCCCTCGCTTCCTTCTTCTTCGCCGATCGACCGTCGTCCGGGCGTTCCAGCGTGAGCACGTAGTTCGCGATCTCGATCCGATCGTCGGGCTGCACCGGGCCGTACTCCCCGTCGACCTTCTGACCGTTCACCTTCGTTCCCGATCCGCTTCCGCGATCGACGACGAAGATGCCTTCGGGGCGCTGGTGGACCTCCGCGTGTAGCCCCGCGACGGACCACCCCTTCAGCTGCACCAGGTTCGTGCGGGCCTTCCCGATCGCGCAGGTGCTCCCTACGCATCGGACCTTCTGCGGCTCACCGCCGCCGGATTGAACGAGAACATCAAACATCGGCTTCCCTCGATTCCACGCCTAGTCCTCGAACAAGCGTTTAACACTTGCCGACCGCCCCGTCGGGGACTTTCGA
>CAZAUR010000060.1:0-5506 GCA_964488255.1 uncultured Spirochaetaceae bacterium
CGAGGTGGATCGCGCCAGAGCGGGCGGGAAGCCGCCAGCCACGATGCGCTCGGCCAGCGCCGGGCCGAGGCGCTCAGCCGGACGGGCCTTGAAGCCCCTCGTGAAGAGTACCTCCAGAAACCCGGGCGGCTCCTCGGCCAGCTCGCACTGCGCCAACGGATGCAGCCGGACGATGCCCATGCGGCCCGCCAGCGAATCGGCCAGGGTCGGCACCAGCAGCACGTCGGCCGAGCCGGTGAGTAGAAAGCGACCAGGGACGCGTCGGCGGTCCACCGCAGTCTTCAGCGCGGCGAAGATTCCCGGCGCGCGCTGGACTTCGTCCAGCACGACCCGCTCCGGCAGGTCCCCCACGAATCCGACCGGGTCCTCGGTAGCCGCCGCCCGAGTCACGTCGTCGTCCAGATTGAAGTAGCTGTAGCCCCGAGCCTCGCCGACAGCCTGAGCCAAAGTCGTCTTGCCGCATTGGCGCGGCCCATGAATCAGGACGACCGGCGTGTCCCCGAGGGTCTCCACGAGAATGGACTCAGCGAAGCGGGGATAATGGAGGGCGGTAGCGCTCATGGCGGCTAATCGTAGACACCGTTTCGTCCATCTGAAAGGTTTAATTTCGTCTAAGTGCAAGCTTTCGTTCGGCTATGTGAAAGTCTCCTGGAGAGCGCGTGCAGGATCCAGGCTTGCTGCCGACTTCCTCCCCCGCTCAATCTACGAGCCCGATGCCCGACATCAGTCTTAGCTGATTATCATTTTGCCGTGATATTCTAGATCAGGCGGGAAGCCGCGATCTGACCGAGTTCAAGCACCCGGACGCGTTCGGCGCCGGGTGACAAGCACTCTCCAAAGCCGAGCAATGACTAACACCTGGAAGAGATCACAGGCGAAGTGGACGACTAGACGGCCACGGTTCAGAACGAGGCACTCCCGACATGGCAAAGTCCTTCAAGAAGCTACGTGACAAGATGAGCCCCGAGGCGCGCGACCGCGTCGACCGACGCGTGCGCGAGACGCTCCTCGAGATGACGCTTCAGGAGCTCCGGCAGAAGGTGTCGGGCAAGACACAGGTCGAGCTGGCCGAGCTCCTGGAGGTGACCCAGGGCGCCATCTCCCAGCTCGAAGGTCGCCACGACATTCTTCTCAGTCGGCTTGCGAAGTACGTGCGTGCTCTGGGTGGCGATCTCGAACTCATCGCCCACTTTCCGGACGCCGACGTCCGGATCACCCAGTTCGACGAGAACGACGAGGGAACGGCAGCGACTGGGATCTGAGCGTCTCTACTGCCAGAAACGATCTTGTTCGAGGCGAGTCCGCGCCGTCGCCTCAATCGTCCGACGGCGCCAACACTTCGCTCGATCACAGCGAAAGCGACGACTCATCGCCCCTTATACGCCATCGATCACTCGCCCGGAACGTCCCGGATTCTCGATCGATTCTCGCACGGCCGATCATGCCGCTGCGGGGCCTACGCTAGTTCCATCCCAATCTGACCACACAAGGACGCGAACTTGCATTGCCGCTCTCTAAGGATCTTCGGCCACGACAACCCGAAGCGTCGGAATGGCGTACAGAGACGACCGCCAGAAAGTCGCCGAGCGAACTCCGAATCGCCCGGTCTCTGGTTCGCGATCGAGATCCGCAAACCGCCAACATCCCCCTGAATCGCGCGCTATTCGGGCGATGTTAGTTCTGGGCGACGAGGAGTCTCTGCTCGAGTCGCCCTCCGAGGGGTGGGTGGCGGTGGGGGGAGTCGCGGGGGTACTGGTCTCAGTTGGCCGCGGATGGCCAAACCGAACCGCACTCCCAGCCGGTGGAGGGAGTTAGACAGGTACGGGTCTCTGCTGGCTGATCGCTGCTAAGCAGGGAAAGTACAGGGAATTTCTCCGATTCCAGGCTCCCCGGAGCGAATCGGGCCCGAGATTCCCGAGCCTTTCCGCCGTCGTAGCGAAGAATTCCCTGTGATCAGGAACAGGGAATCTTCTTCCACGAGCAGGGAAATCAAGGGAACGCTGCGCTGAGCAACTGGTGTCGACTGAATCGTCTCCTTCGCAAGGGCGATTGGTCGAACGTCAGCGGATCGACTGCGCACCGGCGTCGCGACGAGGC
This sequence comes from uncultured Spirochaetaceae bacterium, assembly GCA_964488255.1. Taxonomy (GTDB): domain Bacteria; phylum Myxococcota_A; class UBA9160; order UBA9160; family UBA4427; genus UBA4427. The sequence continues at coordinate 2,098 of CAZAUR010000060.1, forward strand.
GTCGGTTTCACAGCAGAGTTCGATCGATGGAGCCTTGGCACACTACGTGATCGAATATCGAGAACGCCGAGCTGCGTAGCCCGAAGCCATCCGGCCGGAATCTTTGATCAGCTCCAGAAGCGCCCGCTGGAGTAGATCCGTCCGTTCGGATGCTCGCTCTCGTGGAACTCGCCTCGCGGAAGTCCGATGAACTCCTGAGCCCTGGGGTCCTCACGAAACTTGGTGAATCCATTACGAGCCAAGGCGTCTTCGGCTTCGTTCCGCGAACTCGTCTCGATCTCGTCGAACACGCCGCAAGTGTCACCGTAGAAGACTATGAACGTAGACTCGACATCCTCCAGAACCACGGCCCAATTCTGTTGGAGCATGTCGACAACTTTGAACCATGGATCCCGTGCGAGCTCTTCGGAAACGTCGGTACGCATCTCTTGGTCCCCATGAGACGAACGTTGGCTCTAACGTAGTCCTCGGCTCGCCTTCGAGACTCCCGGCAAACGCGGCAAGTGTTTGCCGCGCTGGGCGGACATTGGTGAGTTCACCATCTCAATCCAATCGTCCGAGTCGCCGCAGAAGCTCCGCCAGCTCCTCCACCAACGCGGCGTTTTCCTCGGTGATGTTGCGAACGGACAGGACGATGTCCTCGGTCACGGGCACCCGGGTCACACGCTCGCTCGTCTGACTTTCACTCATCTTCGCGCCGCGCCGCGCAGTCCGCTCTATCTCACGAAGCAGCTGCCTCAGCCGCTGCTCGTCCTCATCGCCCGACAGAGATCGCCTCGCACCGCGTGAGCGGGACGCCTTGTCAGGCTTGGGTGCGGCGCGACTCGGCGAGGCCATGGAGGCACGCCGCGCGCTCGCTCTCATCGTCCACTCGGAGTCGGGGCCGCCCCGCTCGTCGAGGACCAGGCTCCGCGTCAACGGCTCGGGCGTCGAGAAGGCTGCCACCTCCTCTGCGGGCACCGCGAGGTCCCGGGTATCCAGATCCGGTTCTGCAAAGAGACTACGCAGCCGCTCGGCCGAGACGCTCTTTCGGGACAAGCTCCGAATTTCGTCCGGCGACTGGCGCTCGATCACGTCGCGAATCTCGCTGAGCGTCACGGCCCTGAGCTTGCCTCCGTCCTGCAGATCCCGAACCCGGCGAATGAACATCAGCCGGTCGAGAAACTCCTCGGAGTAGCGGGTTCTCGGTCCGCGCCGCCCGACCTTCGGGAGCAGCGACTCCTGCACGTAGTAGGCGATCGTGCGCTTGTCGAAGCCCGATTCGCGTTCGAGGTCGCTCAGCTTGTAGGTCTTGGATCCCATTGCACGGCCCAGAGTGCTTCGCTGTAGATTTACTGTCAACTAGTGTTGACATCGCTGAAGGCTGTCGATACTGTGGTGACTTCTGACATCTACTGATGTCTTGGGAGAAGCCGCCATGAATACCATCACAAGCACCCTCGGATCCATTTCCCTGGGGGCATCATCCACCTTCCGCAACCTCTCGGTCATCCCCCTGCTGGCGGAGACCACCTTCCAGCGCGACTACCTCGGCCTGGCCGAAGCGGTCCGGACCGGCACTGCCCGCGTCGGCGAGGTCTCGAGTGGCGGCAGCGTCCCCGAGCTCATGATCGAGAACTCGGGAGCCAAGCCGGTCCTGATCCTCGAAGGCGAGGAGCTCGTCGGCGCCAAGCAGAACCGAACCGCGAACGTCACGATCCTCGTGCCCGCCGGTAAGTCCCTGCGCATCCCCGTCACCTGCGTCGAGTCGGGGCGGTGGGCTTATCAGGGTGAGAACCTCGAACCGTCGAGGCAGGTTCACTTCGCCCGGGGGCGACTGAACAAGATGCTCTCGGTCAGCGACTCGATGCGACAAGCGGGAAGTCGCCACGCCGACCAGGGCCGCGTCTGGCACGACATCGCCCAGAAGTCCGCCCGCATGCACGTGTCGGCCCCGACCAGCGCCATGAGCGAGGTCTTCGAGTCGAATCGAGATCGCCTCGACGACTACGTCGGCGCGTTCACGCCGCTGCCGAGCCAGGTGGGCGCCGTCTTCGCAATCGGGGATCGGATCGAAGGGCTCGAGCTCTTCGACTGTCGCGAGACCCTCGCCGAGATGCTGCCCAAGCTCGTCCGCAGCTACGCGATCGACGCGATCGAGCGGAATGCGTCTCAGCAGGGACCGCCGGCAGAGGACGCCGCGCTTCGATTCGTCGAGGCGGTCAAGGGCTCGGAGTTCGACACCTATCCGGCGGTCGGCGCAGGGACCGAGATCCGGCTTCAGACGCGGGATCTAGTCGCGGCGGGGCTCGTCGCGGACGAACGGCTCGTCCATCTGGTCGCCTTCGCAGCCGGCGCGGACGAACGTCGCGGCGATCCGGAGTCGCATTGGATCGACCGGCTGCGGACGCGTCGAAACAGGATGCGGCGGTAGCGCGTCCCATTGCGGGGCGTCTGAGGAGGATGAACGCATGTTGGAGCTCTATGACAACCTGCCCGTACTCACGTTGCCGTGTGGGCGGCGCGCATTGACGGACACGGGGCTGTATGGCGTTCACGCCCTGTCGCCCGCCGATCCGACGCCGGTCGAAATCGAAGGGAGACGAATCCATCCGACCGTCGCGCCCATCGACCTGGCGGGAATCGCGCAGCGGATCGGCGCACCGACCCTCGATCTCCTGATCGGTGTCGGGGCGCTCCGCGACGGATTCACAATCGATCTCGAGGGTGGCCAGTTCGAGCTCGACGTCCGAGACGAGGGGCCTCGGGACGAGCTCGTCGGAAGCCTCGAGCTGGTACCGAACGAATCCGGGGGGCTGTCGTCTCCGACCGTGGAAGTCCGGATCGGCGACGCGCGCGCAACCGGAATCTTCGACACGGGGGCAGCGTACTCTCTCTGGCGACACCGAGACGGCTCCGACAGAGCCGAAGCGAGGGTCGTTCGATCCGACTTCCATGTCGCAGAAGGAGGCCGGCTGGTCGACTTCGACGTGTGGATGCGACCGGAGCGCGTTGAGATCGGCCCGGGCTCGATCGAGCTCGACCTGGCCTATCTGCCGGCGTCGTGGCCGGCGGGATATCCCGAGCTGGTCCTCGGAATGGACGTCCCAGCGGCGCTCGGTTCGCGATGGTTCGTCCTCGATCCGCGAGCCGGACAGCTTCGCTTCTACCGGTAACGGGGCGGCCGCCAGCTGCCTTGGCCCGAATCCGACGCATGTTCCATCCTCGACTGAAGCAGATCGAATACGTTCGGGAGTGAAACCTCCGTGACTACGAGAATCCATCGACTCTCGAAATCCCGCTTCGTCGCCGGACTCCATTGTGATCGGCGACTGTGGATGCTCGTGAGTCGCCCCGAAGAACGGCGCGAGCCCACCCCTCTCTGCCAATAACGATGAGACACCAGCCTACTCAACAATTACTGTAGGGC
>CAZAUR010000061.1:0-5395 GCA_964488255.1 uncultured Spirochaetaceae bacterium
TCCTATGCGCGCTTGAATCAGTGAACTAGAGAGGAATCCGCCTCCCAATGCCCCCAGAAGTGGCGCGCCCGCCAGGACTTGAACCTGGGACCGCCGGATTAGAAATGCAGTGGTGGGTACCGCGCACGGGTGCGTGGGGGCCGATTTGAACACCTACTGCAACTGAGTTGCGTCAGTGTTGCGCGGGATGCTCATCCTTGCCGCATACGTTCGAGACCAACGCCTAGAGGGCGCGTGGCAGAGTATCTGGACGGCGTGAGCACCGCTCGTGCGCAATAGGCAGCGGCTCCCGAGCACTTTCGGCCGCCATCACGAGCCACTTCCAAGCGAGGAGAGCGTTCTGACAAACTCCGGATTGTTGCGAGCCAGGATGCGGGGAATCGCGAACATGCTGCCACCGGCCCGCGCCACACGAGGCACGAGGGTCACCGCAGCATCGTAGCCGGACTCGCGAACCCGATTCGCAGTAGCCTCATCCCACGCTCCATCGGGGTAGGCGAGGGTCCGGGGAGCGCACCCCAGAATCTCCTTGATGCACGCCCAGGACCCATCCAACTCCCGTCGTTGCGCCTCCCCGGCCAAGTCGACCAGGATCGGATGGGACACTGTGTGGCTTCCGATGGACCAGCCCCGTCGCGAGAGATCTCGAATGTCGGCGGCGTCTAGGTAGAACTGAGGACCGGGTACAGTGGAGTCCGCGTCCAGTTCGGCTGCTAGTCGGCGGAGGGTCTCCTCCTGGTCGCTCTGAGATGAACGTAGAAACCGCCGTTTCTCAGGGCCGTCGACAAAACGACGAAGGGAGTTAGGATCGTCGAGGTCGTACTGCCAGGGTTGAGGCCCGACCAGGGTCCCCCGTCTTCGGGTGGCCGTGTTCAGCGTGGCGTACCAGCGATCGGCCGGGAGGGCGCCTCCCCCGAGAACTGCAGTGCTCACGAACACCGACGCCCGCATTCCGGCGTCGTCCAGAATGGGAGCGGCTGCGTGAATTACCTCCGCGTAGGCGTCATCGAATGTGATCCAGCAGCCTGGACGCTCCAGCTCTTCTGCTCCGCTGAGGACGTCGAGAGCCCGCCTCTCGTCGAGGCACTCGAAGTGCTCGTGGACGTCTCGGATCTGCTGTCTAAAAACGGCGTGAGCGACTGCTGTGCCACGAAGGAAGTAGGGGAGGTTCTCGCGGCACTCATCGTCTGCAACCACGCGGTGATAGCAGAGCACATGCACTAAGCTCGCCATCGAGTCAGAATTCCTTTGGCCCGTAGCGGTGGGTTCGGAGAAGCTCTTTCGCAAAGTCGACCGCCTCTTTCGGCTCGAAGGGTCCGTGGACCTGATCTTCACGGCGGTCGTCGATGCGTCTCCCGGCAAATTCGGTTGCCCATCCCCCCGTGCTTCCGACGCAGACCACCGGTTTGCCGAGCGTCCATGCGAGTGCGATTTCGCTGAGAGTTCCGCTGCGGCCACCGACTGCGAACACGACATCCCCCGTCGCGGCGACAATGAGGTTCCGCCCGTGCTGGAGCCCCGTGCAGATGGAGATGTCGATGAATTCGTTGGCGTCGTCGGCACGATAGCTGGGCAGCACTCCGATGACGTCGCCTGGCTGGTACCTCGCGGATGCCCGAGCGCCGCGACTAACAGCACGCATGATCCCGCCCAGTCCACCTGTGACGACGCGGAATCCAGCATCAACCAACGCACGCCCAAGGGCCTCGGCATCGGCTTCTCCTGCCGAGCCATCGCGTGCGCTGCCGACGACTGCCCCGAGCAATCTCCTCTTCTGCGAACTGTCAGGTACGGACACGGCGCGAATCCTCCTCCCGGACGCGTCGCCGGAGGTCGAAGATCATGAAGTCTGAGGTGTGCTCCATTGTCTCCAATTCGACCCCCGGCGTCTCGGCGACAGCCTGAACATCGAAACCGTGCCGAGAGAAGATGTCGACGTACTGGTGTGTTGGACGATGAACATCGACGATTCGCACGTTTGTAGAGAATACCAACTTCTCCAGGTGAAACACATCGCCGGGGCCAACGCCGGCCGGGGGGATGCGGCGCTGGATCTGGGTAGTGCCGTGAACGAACCGCGGGTTGCACAGGGCCACCACCAACTGACCTCCCTTTTTTGTGAGGCGCGTGAGGTCCGTGACAACATCGTGTAACTCGACGTCGTCGAGCTGGCACACCACGAGGCAGCAAATCACCGTGTCGAAGGTGGCTCGGAGGCTATGTAGTTCGGCGAGCAACGCCCGCCCGCCGAACTTGACACCACCGTTCAGTGTCCGCCATCTGTCCTCAAGCATCGGTTCAGGATCGTAGGCGGTGACTGCCCATCCAGCAGTGGACAGCAGTTGGGCGAGCTTCCCCTTGCCGCAGCCAAAGTCGAGGAGTGTGCGGCCCTCACCATTACCAAGGTCAGTGGCCATCCGATAATCTAAGAGTTGCTCCTTGCTGACGGGCTCTAGGGCTTCTCGGAAGCTCTGGAAGTTCTCCAGCTCGGGGAGTTCGATATCGTTCAGCGCCCTACTCATGACTGCCTTTAGATCCGCTCTGCTGGCATGTCGAATGGAGAGGAATGCCCGCCGTGCCATGTGCTCGAACGCCTCAGCACTGTAGGGACGGATGTCAGCGCCGTAGTCTATGAGCTGCACCCCCGTCGCGGTGACGACGAGGTTGTCCGGATGGATGTTGTTGCAGACGATGCCCACTTGGCGACACCCCTCAAGTAGGCGGATGAGGCTCTCACCGTGACCTCCGCAGTAGGGTGAGCTCGGCTCAAAGTCGTAAGTAATCACGGCCCAAGATCCGGTGGAACGGACTTCGCGCAGGGGATACAGACCGGGGACGCCTTCCCAGCGCCCCACCTGATCACGGAGGAAATCCACCTGCCGCTGCGGCATGCGGGTCTTCCAGTAGTCAAAGCACTTGTAGACTCTTTGATCATCTGTGAGCACTACGGCCTCTGTGCCGCAGCCCAGCAGGCGCACACGATTCGTTCCAAACTCTCGCTTGATCCGGTGCTTTGCGATTGCGACACGCTGGGTTTGCATCCAGCGCTCGACGTCAAGCATGGCGTCTCCGGCTAGCGCTCGGGCACTCAGGTCTGCACGGAGCTGGTCGAGGAACCGGGGAATAACGTTTGCATCTACGGCGGACACCTTCCGCTTGAAATCGCGGAGCCGAGAGAGTTTGTATTCAGCATGCATTCGGTTCATGAATCGTCGAAGCTTGGCAACGCTGTCAGCACACGCAGGATCGGCGACCCACCAGGGTGAACCAGGTTCGGGGGCGCTTACGAATTTGCCGAGGAGACGGATTATCCCCGTAGCACGATGGAAGCTCAGACTGAACGCGGCGAGGCGTTCGCGGAGGTACTTATGCACCCTCCTTTCGAGATGAGAAGGATCGATACCGTCGAGACCGGGCAGCGTCTCGCCTTCCTCCCACCTTGCCCCTTCGTGCTGTTCGAGTAGTACGTCCTCCAAAGCCGAATAGAGAGAATACCCCTGGATATCTCTAGCGAGCTTTTCAAGATCCAGTCGGTCTGCAGGCTGGTCAAGCCGATCCTGCCGGACGGCAAGGGGGAGCTTTATGACTGTGCGATGGGCAATGTAACGGTTGAGCAGGCTCCAGATCATATCGGACCGCCGGGTCACGGTTCCGGCAACACAAGGAGCCGCGTTCGGAAAGTCTCGCAGCGCATCGACGTCTAAGACAAACGTGTTTCCGCCGCGATGGATGCTCGGCTGCATCAGCAAAAGCGGGTCACCTCTGTCGTCGAGGACCAGGGGCCGGAACACCTGCTCGCCAGCGAGCATCCGCGGCAGTCGCGAGACCATCTCCCTGAATGCCTCCCTGACCGCGCAGCCGGGCTCCTTCGGCACATACCAGAACGGCGTCTCAAGGTGGTCCGTGTCACGCCGAGACAGATCGTAGTAGTAGTCCTCGCAGCGCTCGCGCATCTCCATGTTCGCAGCTTGCAGGTCAGGCCATGCGGCGTCAGGGTCCTGCGCGGCCATGGATTCTAGATTATGGTAGGCGTCGACCAACTGAGTACGGATGCAGCTTGCGAAAGGCAGAGGGGGGGCGCCGGTGACTGTCCCGACAGCGACATCGACTCTCGCTGCGCGCAGTCGTGCCAGCGTAGCGAGAATTGCACCAGGGCGCTGGGCAATACGGTCGCCATCCCAGACCAGGTTATCCAACCGGCAGTCGCCGTCGAGCAACCAAACAACTGTGCCCGAGCGGGGCTTCGCGATGACGTACGCATAGGTCTGGAGCATCGTGCGAGCGACGGCGATCGTTTCGAGCCCAGGCCGCCTGTTGAATGGCTCACCAAAGAGCCCAGCCTTGGCATCAAAGACTTGACGTTCCAGTGGCACCATGTAGCAGCCTGCGCCCGCGTCTAGAAGTGCCAGCGTTGCCTCGCTAAGTGGACGTGCGTTGCTGCAGCAGTTACCGTTCTCAAGTACCACCACGTCGAGGCCGGCAAGCAGCGGGTCGTCTTGCAGTTGGAGCAAATCGCGAATGAGGACCATGAGGTCGTCCGGACGGGCGATGTCCGCGATGATCCCGACGACAAGCGCCACGGGGGTCTGCGAGGACGAAACGTGCACGGGAGCTTGGATGTCATCCCCACTACTCGGTGGAGCGGGGGCCAAACTCCAATCGAACAGTCTTAGTGCCCGCTCTTGGAACGCCTCTTGCTGGGTCGGGCTCATTCGGCAGAAGTACTTCTGCCAGAAGTCAGTGAGTCCTTTTAGCTTCGGCTCGGACCCCCTGGTGGTCAGCCGTTTTCGCCCACTTTCGGCGAAGTGCTCGACCAGAGGGGTCGCAAGGCGGTGGTACCGAATGCCACCCAGATCTGAAATACGAATGCAGAGGTCGCGGTCCGTCGTGCTCTTGAGCCATTCGTCGAAGAGGCCAGCAGCGAGGAGCACGCCCAGACGCACGAACAGGTTGGAGCCCTGAATGCCCGGATTCTCGACGAGAAAGTCGGCTGAGCACAATGAGTCGGGCGCTGGGTTCGATAGCGGGAGGCCATCCAAGTGCTCGATCCTAAGAATATCGGTTGCTACGATGTCGAGGTTCTTGTCGAAGGCAAGCTGTTCGCATCTCTCCAGGTATTCAGGGGCCCACCTGTCGTCATCATCGAGAATCGCAACGAACAGATCCGTTGGATTTGCGATTTGCCGGTGCAGAAAATCCAAGGCGACGTTCCAGGCGCCGCTGGCACCGGTGGTCCTGCCGTTCTTTAGGTAGACGACTCGAGCGCCGGGGATATCTGCAGTAGCGACGATGCGCCTGTTACTGGGGCGATACCTGCGGTCCGAATCGTCTACGACGACGACGTAGTCAGGGGAACGCGTCTGCTCGACAACCGACCGGAGAGCACGGTTAGCGA
>CAZAUR010000062.1:0-4606 GCA_964488255.1 uncultured Spirochaetaceae bacterium
GTCTCCGGTTGGACATTGCGACGACACCCATGTGGACGTGCGTCGCAAGCTGGCTCTTCGAGGCTCGGCGGAGCTCGAGGACAACCTGTGCAGGGGCCTGCACGGATGGAAGCCCGGGCCTGCGGACCTGCTGCCGGTGAAATAGGCTGTGTCTTGGTCGGCCCCGAAGTGGGCAATCGGGGCGTTGCGCAGCGAAGTCGCCGCGGTGCTAGTCCCTGATCCACCTGGAGCGACAAGACGATGCGATGGCGGCTAATTGGAGGCGGGGTGGCGGCAATGAGCATCGCTTGCGGCGGAGAGCCCGACCCTTGTGATGTGGATGAAGATGGAGACGGCAGCAATGCCGTGCTCTACCACTGCCCGGGCAAGGACTGTGACGACGACGATCCTGGGGTGAACGAGAGTGCTGCCGAGGTCGCCTGGGATGGTATCGACAACGATTGCGCGGATGGGGACCTAAAGGACTACCGCGCGGTTGCGCTTGGCTGGTCAGCATTCGGGTGTGGCATCAAGAAAACTGGCGAGCTGGTCTGCTGGGGCAGCAACAAGAAAGGAGGGATGGATGCTCCCACCGGTCAGTTCAAGACCGTGGCCCTGGGCAGAGGCGTGGGTTGCGGCATCCGAGACGACGACACCATTTCGTGCTGGGGCAATGGACGGTACGGTCCCATCAAGGATGTGCCAAACGGGCCTTTTGCGAGTGTCGCCGTGGGTGATGGATGGGCGTGTGCCCTAAACGATGAAGGCATCCCTTCGTGCTTTGGGGAGGGGTTTGCTGCGCCGCAAACCGCCATGCGGTCCATCGCCGTCGATCTTGACTACGCCTGCGGCATTCAAAAGGCGGACGGTGCCCTGGTGTGCTGGGGGGAGGTGCCTGATCTTGCGCTTCCAACTGGAGTCTTCGACGGGGTTGAGTCGGCGCATCAGCAGACTTGCGCGTGGTCAAAGAGCGGCGACGTGACTTGCTTCGGGGTGTATTACTGCACGGCACGCGACCTGGGTACAAACTGCGTGGGCAGGCTAGACGACCTGCCGCGCGCAGGTTTCTCCATTCCAAAGGACTTGCCCCCGATCTCGGAGCTGGCTCTGGGCGAGGCAACCGTTTGCGCCCTGATCGACACTAAAGTGAGGTGTTGGATGAGCGAAAATCATTCGGACTCAAAACCGCCAAAGAATGCTCGTTTCAGCTCCCTGAGTGCATCGAACTCTGGCCTTTGCGGACTAACGGCTGACGGTATGCTCACATGTTGGGGCTACAGCAAAAGCCGCGCGATCATGCCTCCGAAGTAGCTAGCGGAGCGTGTCCTTTACTGCAAAGCCCGCGTCCGGTAGCCAACCGGCCCAGTGGCTATTGGGTGCGGCTCCGCTGATACGACGGGCAATCACGATGCCCTCCGCAGCTCTGCGAACTGGCTGGCGGCGTAGCTCTGCAGATGGTTGCGCTCAAGTTCGCGCCGGCGATGGAATGCCCGGTACTCGTCGAGGTCGCCAGAGGCCCGCAGTGCTCGCAGCCGCAGTACGGCCTCCGCGCCCTCGAGCCCCCAGCGCGCGCCGGTAATGCCGAGCCGGTCGTTGATGAGGTGGCGACAGGCACCCTCGATGACGCCGGTGGCGATGGGCAGGCCCTTCGCGAGGTAGTCGTTGTAGCAGAGCCGCGCCTTGTTGCGCAGGAGGTAGCCGGCGCACTTGTCGGCGTTCTTCCTTTGCTTCGCTGTGAGTTCGCGTTTGGTCGCGCTCCTGTTGATGCCTGCCGCTACGTTCGGTGCCTTTCTCTCCAGGATCAGTCGGGCCCGCTGCTGGACCCACTCCTCGACTTTCGGGTTGCCCTTCTCGAAGAAGCACCACGCCGCCTTCCACAGGTACTCGAGCACGTGGATGAAGTCCACGATGATGACCAGCTCCACGCCGTACTGCTCGGCAATCTCCTCGGCGACGCGAATCTGGTCCTTGTTGCCATCGACCAAGTACACCCAGGAGCGGTCGAGCCACGGGTCGCGGGCCACCGCCTCCGTGAAGCAGTCGTTGACCACCGCCGCGAGCGGCTTCCCGACACTCGCCCAGACGCGCTTGCGCTCGGGCTTCGGCCGCGGGGGTCGACCAGAAGTCGCGAATGGCCGTGTCATCGATATCTGTCGCGGCGGTGCCCACGGCGATCTGCGCGATCAGGGATGAACTCATGCGCTAGAACGCCGCCGGCCTGCCCAGCAGATCATTCGGCCTTTCGGGCGCGGATCCAGGCGAAAGGCCGGCCATTCTCCACAGTGACTGACAAAGTTGGGCCACTGTAGCCGGACGCGTCGAAATAGGCATCCCACGCTGGCGGGCCCGTGTCCTCGTACTTCAGTACCCAGCCCTGCTTCAAAAATGCCTCCTTCAACACCGCATATGGGAGAGCCGCGTCTTGTGGCTTGATTGTTGGGAAGCGGACACCAAGCCTGCTGTCGCTACTCCGTTCGATCAAAGCTCCGTCAATTGGGAGGTTCATGCTCTTCCACGGCTCTGTCAATTCCACACTCTTCACCTCAGGTTGATTGGCTGGCGGGGGGGGGGCACTACCAGTTGTGCATCCGCTGTGGAGGAGCAACAACAATGCGGTCGCGGCTATTTTCATCGGAACTCCAAACGCGGCTGAACGGCGCGTTCTGGGTATGGCTTGGATTCAGCCACTAAGTGGTCGGCTCTCTTGTGGCTGTAGCTGCGGCTTGCGCCCCATCAGCACGGGCCTGTTTCCACGCCGCCGCCGCCGCACTCAGCGCCTCGGTGTTCTTGGCGGCGTTCGCCGGCTCGAAGGGTACTTCGTCCAGCCAGGCGGTGTTGAGGTCAGCCTGGAAAGCCGTCTTGTCCGCTGTGGTCCACCCGTCGGTGACCTGTGGCAGATAACTCACCGCCATCGCCTGTTTCGAGGCTCTGTAGCTGGCCTCGAACGCCGACGCGCCTTCGGCCGTGTACAAGTTGAAGGTGTCGTCCAGCTCATTGCTCGTGACATCGATGAGGCGCATGGGATCGGAGATGTAGCTCTCATAGAAGGCTTGCTGCTCGCCGTCCAGCGAACCCCACCGCCACGATAGCGCAGGCATCATCGAATCTCGACCCAGCCCTGGGGCGGGTCAACCTGATGCGTCTCGAGGTGCAGCCGCCACACGCGGTCGTCCACGGCCTCCATCGAGGCGATCAGCGCCCCCAGTCTCGCAGGACCGCCCTGGTCCCGACCGCCGGGGAGGTCGGCCATCAGGTGAAGCACGCTGGGCACCGGGACCTCACACACGGTGAGACGGAGCGAGGGAAGAACGCCCGTGGACGCTATGGTCAGGGTCCACGCAGTCGCGGTCTGGGGTCTTGTGCACAGTGCAGGTAGCAGCGCACGAAGCCAGCTCTGCTGTGCGGGCGACACCCCGACCTGCTCAGCGGCGTAGGCGAGCTGATCCGCCCACTCAGGCGCGTCTTCTCGGGCGACCAGCTGCTCGAAGCTCACCTCGATTCGCGTTCCGGCTGGCTCCAGCAGCAGGGTCACCGACAGCGGCTGCTCCGCCCGCATCGCCCCACGCAGGCGGTCGTAGGCAACTCGCGTATCGGCGCTGACGCCGAGCATGGGCAATAGCTCCCAGACTTGGCTGAGGCGCCACGGTCCCATGAGCGTCACGCGAGCGCTCTCGAGTGGCGTCGCTGCGCTGGCCGTGACCGAGACCTCGAGCAAGCGGTTGGGCATGCCCGTCAGCACGTCAGCAAGCCAGTCGTCGTAGGCGTCGGGGAGTCCGTGCTGCCGCAGGGTTGTTCGAAGCTCGTTGTGGTCGTGCAGCCCCGACAGACGGGTGGTCAGCGTGAACCGGTCGAAGCGGAAGGAGCTTCCAACACTGCGCCAGGCGTCGAGTCGGTCCTCGAAGCGCAACGCGAAGTCGCGAATGGCCGTGTCATCGATATCTGTCGCGGCAGAGCCCACGGCGATCTGCGCGATGTGGTGGAGGTTCATGGACTACCTAGCGACGGACCGCTGCTTCGGCCAACACCGAAGTTGCTCGCTGGCGTGGATAACCGGGCACTTGATTGGCGTTCATTCGGCCTTTCGGGCGCTTATCCAGGCGAAAGGCCGGCCATTCTTCACCCGTACCGACAGAGTTGGCCCGCTGTATCCGGGGGCTTCGAAATCCGCATCCCAGACCGGCGGACCTGAATCCGCGTATTTCACTACCCAACCCTGTTCTACAAATGCCTGTTTCAAAACAGCATACGGAAGGGCTGCATCCTCAGGTTTGAACGTGACGAAGCGAACACCAAGAGAGTCTTGGCTACTTCGCTCCACAACTGCCCCGTCAATCGGGAGATTCATGCTCTTCCATGGCTCTGTCAATTCCACGCTCTTCACCTGAGGTTGATTGGCTGGGGGGGCGCTACTGGTTGTGCATCCACCGTGGAGGAGCAACAACAATGTGGTCGCGGCTGTGTTCATCGGAACTCCAAACGCGGCTGAACGGCGCGTTCTGGGCGTGGCTTGGATTCAGCCACTAAGTGGTCGGCTCTTTTGTGGCTGTAGCTGCGGCTTGCGCCCCATCGGCGCCATCGGCACGGGCCTGTTTCCACGCCGCCGCCGCCGCACTCAGCGCCTCGGTGT
>CAZAUR010000063.1:0-3903 GCA_964488255.1 uncultured Spirochaetaceae bacterium
AGCATCACGTTGCCAACGTGAGGGTCGCCAGTTCGAATCTGGTCTCGTGCTCCACACAAAGAAAGCTCGTTCCTCGAAGAGGAGCGGGCTTTTTTTGTAGTGCGCCCGTCATGGGCGCTGTCTAGGAGGTGCAAGTCCTCCCCCGAGCAGGTCACAGCGAGGGAAGTGAAGCGCAAGGGTGCGGAGGTGACGAAGCGTCTGGAGGAAGCGTGTAGCGAAGCCGTGGGCTGATGAACAAGAATCGGATATCGAGGCGCGGGGGACCGGGGCGAGTGAGCCACTAATCACGAAGCTCCCGTGACCGAAGGGAACTCGCGTAAATCCGGCGGTCGTGCGGTGAAGGACAGCGTTCTTACCCGGGGGGATCTCGTTTTAGATTTGAAAGGGTCACGCGGTTACGCCCGCGGAGCGAGAAGTCAGCCGAGGCCATATTAGGTCGCGCCGGAAGAGGCGGATCCGAGCTGGCAGGCGAAGCAGGTCGAGATCGACGATATGGATCTTCGTCAGCTTCGAGCGCTCGGGTACGAAATCGACTAGCGCGACCCCGTGGGGCATTCAGGCGGAGAGAGGTCGCGATTCGAGCCGTTGCGCCCGCCCTATGGGGCGGCCGCTGTCGTCCCTCGGAAGAATGCATGCACGGATGTATTTTTCTGATAGAATGGCCCCATGGCGCGACGAACCCAGGCAGAACGATCGACGGCGACGCGTGGGGCGCTCATCCAGGCCACGCTCGACCTGCTCGTGGAGAGCGGTTGGGCCGGGGTGAACTCGGTGGCGGTATGCAAGCGCGCCGGGCTCACTCGCGGCGCGTTCAACCACCATTTTTCCGGCCTGCCCGCGCTCTTTGCCGCGACCCTCGAGCACCAATGCGAGGTGCTTTCAGAGGCCTTCTTCGATCGCCCGGCGCCGGACGGCCTGACCGATCTCGTGACGCGGACCTGGGAGACGATGACGACGATCGACTTCAAGGTCGTGATCGAGGCGTGGCTGGCCGCCGCGAATGATCCCGAGCTTCGCGCCGAGATCGGCCCTGTCGTCGAGCGCTTCGCCAAGCTCGTCGAAGTTGAAAGGCATCCTGAGCTGCGGGCCGACGATCTCGCGGAGTCCTTCTATCTGATGGCGCGAGAGACGATCTTCGGGCTCGCGCTCGGCCGCGCGACCAGTCGCACGCCGCTCCCGCACGAAGACCGGGTCCTCGAAACTCTGCTCCGCCTCGCGGAAGAACATGACGCCCGAATCGGGCACGACCAAGGAGACCTCACATGACTGCTTCGACATCGACTTCGACTTCGACCGAATCGAACGAGCGCACCGGCTACTCCGTCTGCACCATCTGTGACATCGGCTGTCAGTTTCGCACGACCGTGAAGGACGGTCGTGTCGAGCGCGTCGATGCCCACGACTCGCCCGCGATGCGACTGAACATCTGTTACAAGGGCACGGCGGCGCCGCATATCCACAATCACGAGGATCGACTCCGCGTGCCGCTGAAGCGCGTCGGCGAGCGGGGCGAGGACAAGTGGGAGGAGATCTCCTACGAGCAGGCGATGGACGAGATCGCCGAGCGCCTGCGCGGCGTGATCGATCGGTACGGTCCCGAGGCGTTCGGCGTGTCGACCTCGATCTGGAACATGCAGGTGACGAACGGTCTCGACCGTCGCTTCATGAACCTGCTCGGCTCGCCCAACTGGACCTCCGGCGTTTCGCTCTGCGCAGGCAACACAGCGGCTGTGCACCGACTGACCTGCGGATGGATGCCCTTCGCCGATATCGACAACACGAACTGCATCGTGCTCCTCGGCCACAATCCGCGAAAGCACTCCTGGACGCCGATCTACAACCAGATCAAGGGTGCGCGCGAGCGTGGCGCCAAGACGATCGTGGTCGACCCGCGCGTCTCCGAGCAGGCCGAAGAGGCGACGATCCACCTGCAGATCAAGGCGGGGACGGACGCCGCGCTGCTGCTCGGCTGGACGAAGGTGATCATCGACGAGGGCCTCTACGACAAGGACTTCGTGCGCGATTGGTGTGTGGGCTTCGAGGAGCTCTCGGAGCGCGCCGACGAGTACCCCCTCGAGCGAGTGGCGGAAATCACTGGCGTGCCGGCCGAAAAGATCGCGGAGGCCGCGCGCCTCTATGCGAGTTCCGACGGCGCTTGCATTCCGTGGACGCCGATTACGGACATGCAGATCGACTCGACGTCGGGCATCCGCCTGCAGACGATTCTGCTCGCGATCACGGGCAACCTCGACGTGGTCGGCGGCCAGCGGATGCATGGATTCAATCCGAAGTATCGCCCGGTCGAGCAGATCCAGAATCATGACGCAATCTCGCCCGAGCAGCGCGCCAAGCAGCTCGGCTACGAGAAGCACCCGGCCTACACCTACCGCACGGCGGAGATCCTGCGGCCGCATCTCGAGCGCGTCTGGGGCCAGCCCTGGATCGACCAGGTCACGGGCTGCCACATGACGAATCCGACTGAGCTCTTCCGCGCGATGGCGGACCGCGACCCCTATCCCGTGAAGGCTTTCTTCACGCTCGGAAACAACACGCTGATGTCGTACCCGAATCAGCACCAGATCCTGCGCGCGATGATGAATCAGGACCTGATCGTCGCGCACGAGATCTTCATGACACCGACCGCCATGCTGGCCGACTACGTGCTCCCCGGGGACGTCTTCAGCGAGCGCAACCATGTCCACGACGGCGTTTCCACGATGTCGCCGCTCGCCTTGAACGAGAAGCTCGTCGATCCGCCGGAGCAGGCGAGCTCGAGCTTCCAGTTCTGGACCGACCTTGCCCATCGCATGGGCCTCGGCGAGCACTTCCCGTGGAAGACGCTCGAGGACATCCTGGACTACCGACTCGAGCCCTCCGGCCAGACCTTCGAGGAGTTCCGCGACACGACGGTCATGGACGTCCCGGTCCCGAAGTACCGCAAGTACCGCAAGACCGGATTCGCCACGCCGTCCGGCAAGGTCGAGCTCGCGTCGTCTATTCTGGCCGACCTCGGCTTCGACCCGGTCCCGTACCACCGCCCGGCGCCCGCGCCGACGGCGGAATACCCTTATCGCGTCTTCCAGGGCGTGCGCGAGGACCCGTTCTTCCAGACCGGCCAACGACAAATCGGCGTGCTGCGTCGACGCTGTCCCGCGCCCCGGTTCTTCGTTCATCCGATGGACGCGGCCCGGGACGGGCTCGTCGAGGACGACTGGGCTCGCCTCGAGACGGAGCACGGCCACGTCTACGCGAAGGTCAGCCTCCACGACAACATGCGGCAGGGCCACCTGCGAGTGCCGCACGGGTGGTGGTACCCCGAGACCCGCGGAAGCGTCGATCTCGCGGGTGCGTTCGTGTCGTCGGATGCGGTCTTGACGAGCGACACGGACGACGTTCTCGACTACGAGCAGGGCATTCCGCACTTCAAGGGCTTCCCCGGTCGGCTCGTCCCGTGCGATCCGCCGGAAGGCATGTCGGCGACGACGCTGGGCGGTTGAGATGACGACCCGCAGCGGAAGCGATCAGTGGCGGCGCGAGCTCAAGTCCTCGCTCATGACCCGCGTCGTGCAACGCGTGATGAGCCAGAGCAGGACCGGCCTCGACGGCCTGGCGAAGTGGATGATAGGCCGGTCGATTGACGTGCCCGACGATCTGGGATCGGAGTTCGAGCATCCGGACGAGTGGGATCGACCGATCGACTAGGCCAGGCCATCGGCAGCGGAAGCAATGCTTCCGTTGAGTTCTAATCTGGTCTCGTGCTCCACACACGGATAAGCCGTCCCGCGAAGTGGTACGGGTCTTGTAGTCCTGAAAGCCGAGCTGGCCTTCGCTACGGAGAGACCGCGAGCCGAAGTCGGCCAAGTCTCGAGAAATGCAGGAAGTCGTCATCGCGGGTGACGAGTC
>CAZAUR010000064.1:0-3721 GCA_964488255.1 uncultured Spirochaetaceae bacterium
GACTCGTCACCCGCGATGACGACTTCCTGCATTTCTCGAGACTTGGCCGACTTCGTCTCGCGATCTCTCCGTAGCGAAGGCCAGCCCGGCTTTCAGGACTACAAGACCCGTACCACTTCGTGTGACGGGTCTTTTCGTAGGTGGAGCACGAGACCAGATTCGAACTCATCGGAAGCATTGCTTCCGCTGCCGGTCGAGGGCTGCGCCCTCTCCTACTCGTCGCTCGCTGATCGCTCGCGACTCCCCTCAAGTTGGCAAATAAGACCGAGAAACGGCCAACCGCCTGAAATCCAATCGGAATTCGTGATTCTTGGTCCGGTGGGAGTAGGCAAGATTGTGCGGGGAGAGGGAAGGAGCGGCAATTCGCAGCGGCGGCCAAGCTCGGCCCCTTCACGCGCACTGACCGATATTGGACATACCCCCGCATCAACCTCGGGTACCTTCCGCAGCAGCGACTGGCGCTCGGGTACCACGTTCGAAGCCCGCGAGCGCTACTGGAAGCACTGCTTCGACGGCTTCAGGATGGCCGCGTACGAGTGACCCAATGATCGAACTCAAGATCTTGATCGATGCTCTGCTCGAATCGGTGCCCGATGTTTCCGCAATCTACTTGTTCGGATCGCATTCCTCGGGCGACGATCGCACCGACAGCGATGTCGACATCGCCATCTTGCCGTCGCGCGATCAGGCGTGCGCATTCGAGCCTGTCAAACTGTTCTCCATCCGAGAACAACTCGCGGCACGGTGCTCGAGGGATGTCGATCTGGTCGATCTGCGGGCTGCGCCCGTGGTTCTCGCGAAGGAGGTGATCGCTGCAGATCGTCGAGTCTTCTGCTCCGATCCTGACCACGCGGACGAATTCGAAATGCTGACGCTGTCGCTGTACCAGAAACTCAACGACGAGCGACGAGATATCCTGCGGGCTGGCCTAGCGGGCGAAAAGTTCTACGTCTCATGAGTGACGTTCTTCTAAATAAGAAGGCGACGATCGAACGCTGCGTTGCACAGGTCCGCGAGTGGCACGGTTCGCAAGCAATCAGCGACGACCAGATGCGCCAAGACGCCATCGCGATGAACCTTCAACGAGCTTGCGAGTCCGCCATCGATATGGCGAACCACCTGATCCGCACGCAAAAGTTCGGGCTCCCTCAAGAGTCGCGCGACGCCTTCGACCTGCTGAAGCAAGGCGGAATCATTAACGAAGAGATGAACTCGGTGCTCAAATCGATGGTGGGCTTCCGGAACATCCTTGTGCACGAGTACCGAGCGCTCGACCCGGTCATCATGGAATCCATCATTCGAGACCGCCTCGACGACCTGCTTGCGTTTGCGAATCTCGCAGTGAAAGCGGCTTCATAGGTCCTCGACGCAGGGCGTTGGAGTTTCAAGCCGGGTTTTCGCGCATCTCGCCAATCCCAGAGCGAGGTTGCAGACCTTACGTCCAGGATCTGGAAGGAGAAGTTCGCCGACCGGGCGATTCCCTCGCCCGCGCTAGCGAACTCGATCTCAGGATAAACGCAAGAACGTCGCTCGCTGACCGCTGACCCACATGTGGGACGGGCTTTCTGCGTAGATGGAGCACGAGACCAGATTCGAACTCATCGGAAGCATTGCTTCCGCTGCCGGTCGAGGGCTACGCCCTCTCCTACTCGCGGCCTATCGGCCGCTCCCCCTCACGTTGGCAAGTCGGGCGCCGAATCGCGCAAGTGAAGGATTCTACTGAGCAATCCGACAAACCTGGTCCGGTCGAGGTCGGCAACGAGATGCAACCAGAGGCAAGGAGCGGCAACTCGAACTGCGACCTCTCGGCCCGTCACTAGCCTGCCCTCGCCACATCCGGCGCCGGCACGCTCAACCGCCTACGCCGAGTCCGACACAGTCGGCTTCGGCCGAACCCGAACGATCCGACCATCTCGCACGAAGACGAGCGCCGTCCCCGTCGCCGCAGCGACTGCTTCCGCACGGCGACGAGCCCGCTTGAGCGCCGCCACCTCCCCGGCAATCTCCGCGTTCGGCGCCGCCTCGCCGCTACCCCTCTTCGATTTCATGATTTTTCCCCGTGTTCGACAACCGCGAGCACTCGCCTCGCATTGTCATAGTGCCAGATACCCGTCGCCCGCCCCACGGGGCGACCGCCACCCGAGATTCACCTTGGGGTGGATTTGAAATCTCGGAGATTGATTCCGAGATTTCAATGCTACGCTCCCACCCGTGATCGAGCGAAACCGCCACTACCGCGCCCTCAAGCACCTACTGCGGCAATTCCCCGTCGTCGCGATTCTCGGCGCGAGGCAGGTCGGCAAGACGACGCTCGCCAGGCTCCTGCTCGATGAACGAAAGGGCCCCGTGGAGCTCTTCGACCTCGAGGATCCGGCGGATCTTGCTCGGCTCGACGATCCGAGACTCGCCCTCTCGGGCCTCAAGGGCCTGGTGGCGATCGACGAGGTCCAACGTCAGCCGGAGCTCTTCCCGGTCCTGAGGGTCCTTGCGGATCGCAAGCCACTCCGGTGCCGCTTCCTGGTCCTGGGTAGCGCATCGCCGTCCCTACTCCGCCAGTCGTCGGAATCTCTCGCCGGTCGAATCGGCTACTACACGCTGAACGGCTTTCATCTCGACGAAGTCGGCATCGAGCGCATGGACAGACTCTGGACGCGGGGTGGCTTCCCGAGGTCGTTCCTGGCGCGATCGAACGCAGACAGCCTGACCTGGCGGCGGAGCTTCATCCGAACGTTTCTGGAACGCGATCTGCCGCAGCTCGGAATCCGGGTGCCCGCCCCCGTCCTCTCTCGGTTCTGGTCCATGCTTGCCCACTATCACGGTCAGGTCTGGAACTCGTCCGAGTTCGCTCGCTCGTTCGGCGTGAGCGACAAGACGGTTCGGCACTACCTCGACATCCTGAGCGAAGCTCTGGTCGTCACCCAGCTGCAGCCCTGGCACGAGAACCTTCGCAAGCGCCAGGTTCGATCTCCGAAGATCTACGTGCGGGATTCCGGACTTCTCCATTCACTTCTGGGTATCGACGACCGGCGTAGCCTGGACCGACATCCGAAGCTCGGCGCATCGTGGGAAGGATTCGTCATTCACCAGGTCATGGAGTGGTGCGGCGAAGACATGGGGCAATGGCATTTCTGGGCGACGCACTCGGGCGCGGAGCTCGATCTGCTCTGGCTGCGAGGCAACCAACGCTTCGGATTCGAGGTGAAGCGCACCGCAGCACCCCGTCTCTCGAGGTCGATCGTCACCGCGATCGAGGACCTGGGGCTTGATCGCGCGTTCGTGATCCACGCTGGAGAACGGACCTTCCCGCTCCACGATCGTGTGACCGCGGTCGCTGCCGACCGAATCCTGGATGACCTTCCGTCATAGCGCCGTGCACGTAGCGCTGGCAGGAAGCTCGACTCTCCCTCGACATCGAAACGACCCTCACGTTCGGCGGCCGACCGGACCGTCACCGGACCAACACACCCGGAAACAACGAAGCGCCTCTGGCCTAAGTGTCCGGAGGCGCTTGCGTTTGTATGGAGCACGAGACCAGATTCGAACTGGCATTCCCTTCGCCCATCTTCGATGGGCTCATACTCGCTGCTCGCTCATCGCTCGCAGCTCCCCCTTCCGTTGGCATGCTCTCAAGCGCAAGGCTCCAAACCAAAACCAGCTTCGAGCCCTAGAATCGGGATAGGAGGCCCCGAGTTTGCCTCGGGGTTCCCCCTCCCACACCACC
>CAZAUR010000065.1:0-3337 GCA_964488255.1 uncultured Spirochaetaceae bacterium
ACCAGGTTCCCAGGCTTGTTGGATCGTCGGCGTCAACGACTACTTGTTCCCATTCAAGAGTCATCGCCGCGATGCTAGCCCAAGCCCGAAACGGCAATATGTGCTTAAAGCTGTCAGTGTGTCTAGCAGCGGGTTAGGGCGTGAACCCAGCAGCCTGCAGTAGCTCGTGGGCGCGGGCAACGAGGGCTTCTTCGCCGATGCTTTCGCCTTCAGCGAGCAAACTTTCGAGAGCGGGACCATGGTGGGCATGAAGCCTCTCGAGCAACGAGCGACGTCGGTACCCGAGGGTGACTACGTGCATGGACTCGCAACCGACAAGTTGGGCAGCAAGGTCGGGTTCAATGTCGATGAGGATCTCGGCGAGCAACAGCGCTCGTCCGAATCTCCACGACGCGAGGCCTCTCCCAACTGTGAGGCGTGACGGGTGGCGGACAAGGTCGAGAGCCTTCTGACTGTCGCCGGCGCGGTGATGGACGAATGCCATTTGGATGATTGCGGTCGTGTTCGGCATCTCAATGACGGCGTCAGAAAACAGATGTGCGGCCATTTCGACGGCCTCGGCGTGACGATCCAGCAGGGACAGGGCGATTGCCCGATCCATCACCTTCACGCTGATGCTGATGATCCCAACGTTTTCGAGGTCAGCTGCCGTCACGTTGGAGATCTCGAGGGCCTTCGCAGGGTTGCCTTCGACAAGCGCAAGTGTCGCGCCGACGATGTCGAACAGTGGATAGTGGGCTTGCCCATCAGGCCAAAGCTCGACCGCTCGGTCATATAGCGCGGGCGCTCTACCCGAGTCGAGTTCGGTCATTGCGCTCTGCAGACAAATCGAGGCTTCCCATGTGTGCGCGTTATCGCCACCGTTTGTGCTGTGGCGGTTGATCAGAGCCAAACCCTTACGAGCGATCCGAAACCAGCTTTCGTAGTCTCCCGACAGCAGCCTTACCTGGCCGGCTGCGAAGTGGGCCGCCAAGCGTACGTCGTACGGAAGTGATGGTTCCTCAAGTACATCGGTGCCGAGCCACCGTAGGCCCTCGACGTTGTGTTCCGCCGCGAATGAACCGAACCGTCCCGAGGCTACTTCGGCTACCGAGATCGGATCGTTGTTGGCTGCGAACCATTCGAGGGCAGCGATCATGTTGTCGGCGTTGCGGGTCGCGTAGTTGACCTCGGCGGCGTCGAACATGGCGACTTGCCTGCAGGAGTTGAAGCCGCGAACCCACTCGCTATGCCGGTCGCGGACCGTGATGGTGTCTCCGCGGGTGGTTAGTCGGCCGAGGCCGTACAAGCGAACGGTCTCAAGGAGCTGGTATCGCCCCGCCGCCCCTTGATCGGCTGCGACTGCAATCAGAGACCGGTCCACCAAGCTGCTGAGCACCTCGAATCGCGTGCCCTGAGTCGGCGGGCTGCACACCTCCTCGACGCCTCGGGCATCGAAACCGCCGCGAAACACCGCCAGCTCGGGCAACATCTGCTGCTCGTCGGCGTCGAGTAGCTCCCAGCTCCAGTCCATCATCGCCTGCAACGTCTGTTGACGCTGACGGCGGGCCCTTCGACCGCCAGAAAGCAGCGAGAACCGTTCGTCGAGGCGCGCATTCAGATCGGCGAGGGAGAGATGGGCAACGCGCGCTGCGGCAAGTTCGATGGCCAGAGGGATCCCGTCGAGCCGGGCACAGATCTCGTCAACGAGTTCGGGTTCCTTGCGGTCGAGGCCGAAGTCTGAGTTGGCGGCGAAGGCTCTGGTCATGAATAACTCGCGAGCATCGCCCGACTCGATCGCCATTGAGGGGATCCTCCATACCTGCTCGCCCTCGACAGCGAGGGCTTCACGAGTGGTTGCCACGATCCGGAGTTCGACGGCGCTGCGAAGGAGGTGGTCGGCCACATCGGCAGCATCATCGACAAGGTGTTCACAATTGTCGAGGATGATCAGCGTCGCGCCGCGGTCGACGTACTCGATTACTAGGTCACTCAAGTTGTCTGCGCCTGCCGCGCCGCCACCCGCCAGCAACCCTATCGACGCCGCGATCTGCTGGATGATCTGGTCGTCGTCCTCGACCGAACGCAGATCGACAAACCACACTCCGCCAGGGAAATGCTCGCTTGCCCTAGCGCCCAGCTCGATCGCTAGGCGGGTCTTGCCGCAGCCGCCTACGCCCGTGAGCGAGATGAGGTGGTGGTCTCGAAGGAGCTCGCCAAGTTGGGTGATCTCGTCTCGGCGACCAACGAACTCGGTTAGCTGATTGGGCAGGTTGTGCAGCCCGGTCCGCATGGTGGTCAGCGGGGCGTGTTCACCGTCATCGAACTGCCACAGCCGAATCGGATGACCGAGGTCACGCAGCTGATGCTCGCCTAGATCGATTATGGGAGGCTCTTGCATAAGCCGACGGGCACTGTTGGAGATGAGTACTTGGCCAGGCTGGGCGGCGCCATTGATACGGGCCACCCGGTTCAACGATGGGCCGAAGTAGTCGCCGTCGCGTTCGGTCGCGGGACCAGCATGAATTGAGCAGCGAATACGGAGCTCACCTAAGGGCGACCAATCAGCGAAGCGAAGCTCACGCAGGGCTGCGGCGGCCGCCGCGGCAGCTTGATCGGCATCGTCGAACACCGCGATCATGCCATCGCCGGTGTGTTTGAACACGGTGCCACCGGCAGCTGCTACCGCTCCGTGCACGAGCTCGTCGTGGCGGGCCAAGACCGCGGGCATCTCGTCGCCGAAAAGCTCCCACAGCGACGTCGAACCAACAACGTCGGTCATCAAGAACACATGGGTCACAGGCCCACCTCCCCGCTGCGGTGCATCAGCGACAATAACCTTGTCCCGCGTGGGCACGGTCATTTGTCCTGCCGACGGCTGTAGCGGCTGCTTGCGCCGGGTCGCTCCACTGCAACGGTCTGCACCAGCAGTGCCTAGGAGCAATGTGAAGTTCGAGACGTCCGCTGGCGTTTCTCAGCTGGTTTCTCCGCGGTCGTCGGCGATGGCATCGCCACTGAGACTGTCGCGACATCCTCATCAGCTAATGACCAGGATCCTATACAGCGACCGCAGCCGAGACCGCCCGCAAGGCCCCCTAAGCAATGGTGAACAAGGGGCGCACCAGTACGCGATCGATGACTCAAGTGGCCCGAACCCGTCGATCACCCAGCTTTGGGCGCCTACCGCAGCGCCAAAACCGAGTTGACCTGCGCCGACATCGTCCTCATGGTTGGCCGCCGTAGCCGTGGTTCGCAATCGCTGAACCCAAGGCTGTGGGCCGCGTTCCACGGCGGCTGTTCGCCGCGGTCCTAGTGCTGCGCTTCGGCGAGGGTCACGTCGTCGAATAGGCCGGCCTCG
>CAZAUR010000066.1:0-3331 GCA_964488255.1 uncultured Spirochaetaceae bacterium
TTTGAGCGGGTCACCTGGATGCCCCCGGCTTTGCCGGGGGAGGATGTCACCCGAGCAGCCGCTCCCCTTGCTCCGTCGCGATTACTACACCGAACCAGGAACAGGAATCACGAATCGTTTTCACAGGTATCGCGCATTTATCCGCACCCAGGCAGTAGTCGATAATCGGAATTATCGCGGATTTGCCCGTCTTCGACGCGCCCGTGATGACGTTTACCGCGCCGAGTTCAAATGGCAGAACGCGGGGTGGCTCCTCGGCATGGCGAGGCCAGAGGACGATCTTTCGGATCTGCAGGTACACTAGAAACTCACCTTGAGGATTGACGAGATCTCGAAGCCAGTGAGTCGCGAACACCACTCGCCTAGCTTTTCCGCGTTTCGGCTCAGTGGGCGTATTGCCTCCGGCACGAACGCTCGCGGCTCGGAGTGCGTGAGGCTGAGGACCGTTCCTGTAGGCCGGTCGACCGTCAGCAACCGAAACGCCATTCCCATCCGGAGGGACGTCAGCGAAAGTTCTCTCGTGCGGTCCACTCGATCATGGATCGATAGAAGCAAATCGCTAGCTCGCTCCTTCGATGACCCGAATTTCGCAGCGAATCCACGTAATCCGGTCGGCCTGTTCGTACTCGCGAGTATCTCAAAGGTCGGCTCGTGAAAGAGAATCGGAAGAACCAGAAATACCTGCGCGGCTGGTACCCCTGCGGCGTCGTCCGTCGCAGCGGAGTATCCGGTCGCGAAACGCCATTGAAGGAAAGCGCCAAGCGCGTGATTTTGAACTAGTTCATGGTCTCTTCTCAGACGAGACACTACTCCTCCTTCTCCGACAAGAGGGCCTTGTACGATGGGTGCCACCCGACCGTCAAATCATCTGCGAGTGCGTGAAAACAGCCGCGACAGAAGTGGTCTGGGGGATCGAGGCCTTGGATCTTGACGGAGTGGAGAGAGCACTCGGCAAGCAAAACACGCCCGCGTGTTTCCTCCGGCTCGCTTGCGAGCTGGGCATTCACGCGCGTTCTATGATTCTTCCAGGCACTGCGAAGAGAGTCTTCGAGCTCGTCGTACGTGGACTCGTGGACCGTGCCATCTGTCGCCCAGGCTATTCGGTCGGCTTCGGCACGTAGATAGTCGGTGATCGCAGCTAGCTGGTCGTCATGTGGAGCGTCGACAATCTCAAGCTGACGAACGTAGGTTCTCGTTTCAAGGTGGTCTTCGATTTCCACACGACCAGGCTGGGGCGCGAAGCTAGTGAGGATCTCACTCCGGTCGAACTTTCGGACGAGCGACAGCAGCTCCAGCGCGAACTCATGCTGAGCGATCGTTGCGGGCTTGCCGCAAGAGATAAGCTGATCCGTTTGGTCTTTGACCCATCCAAGAAGGTGCGTGAGCGTTGGCTCAAGTGCTTGCTCGCCGATCGCTTTTGTACGCAGGTGACCGAGAAGCTCGTCTCTAGAAAGCGGGGAGCCGTGTTCCAAGCGGAACGCCACGATTAGCTTCACAACGCTCTCTGCGTTCTCCTCCGCTAAGACCCGATCGACGTGCGGCTTGAGCTCGGTGGCTAGCTTCCTCGGCTTTCCCGTCTTGCGATCGCGCAAGAGCTCCGAGGACGCCAGATCTAGCGCGGTTGTGGCGCGACTCTCGTCGGTCGCGTCATGAAAGGCGCGAACGATCTGTCCCGAGAAGTCGCCCGACACGTGAAGTACGAAGGATGAAGTAGCGATGTCGATCGTTCCATCAACGATCGCGTCAGTCCAGTTACGGAGAGTCTTCCAAAGATCGAGCGAACGATTGGCCACCGGATTGCCACGACTAGTTCGGTTCTTTACCTCTTCGACAAGCACGGAACCGTCACGGTCCCGTCGCGCAACATCGCCGAGCACCTCTAGGCTCACGGTCGAACCTTCGGGTGCCGCGAGAAGGTGAGAGAGCATTCGGTTCACTTGAACCGAGAAGCCGAGATACTGTCCAGGAACTGCGGTGCGTACTTCAGAGGTCAAAGCTTGTGAACTCTCCTCGCTGACAGGCTCCGTATCCGAGTGACCGCAGTTCCGATGCGCACTAGCAGAACTCGGGATAGTTCTGAACTTGCCAAGTCCCTTCGACTTCTCTCTGGGACCGGGTTCGGCCTCGGCCGGGTACTTGCCGATCAATACTAGGTGGTCCGAATAGCTTTTTCTTCAAGCTCGTATGTCGCCGTCTTCGTCTGTGCACTTCGAGGGTGAGGCCAGAATCCGAGATGAATACGAGAAGACTTGGGGCTTTCTGGCTCGTGGGTTCGGACGCCCTCTCTGTTCCGCGTCCAAACCGCACCCCACCCCTCGGGGCTGCGTTCTTGAGGGTACTGGCTCAACGCACGCGTCTTTCGAATATCCGTGGTGCGGTGGGCTTTGGCATTTACGTCTGCAGGGGCACGCCGGCGAGTGTGACTGCCGTGCTCCATCTTGAGGCCTCCCTGCGAACACGATGAGCGGCCTGAGTCCTTTTCGAGTCATTGAATCACGTCGTTTACGTACGAGTCGATCGGTGCATCCAGCGCGCCGTTGACATAAAACGCGGACGCCCGCGTCATGTAGAACCCTTCCCCCCGCGGCCAGACATACGCGTCAATCGACGTAGACGGATACGCCCTAAGTACCGCGCTCGATTGAGCCGCGATGAGCGCCATTCCCCGAGCGACTTCAGCGACGTCCCGATCCGGATAGAAATCTGTATAGACATCCACGCGGACCCTGCTCGCTCGGCCTGAGACCTTCACGCGCGTGATGTTTGACTCGAATGCCCCCTGCATCTCGGCGAGGACAGCGCTCTCGTCGATCGTGAGCGGTGGATCCTCGGGCGTGTCGCCACCAAGGATCGCCACGCAGGTCGCAGCAAAGAGCGCGCACATCGCAGCGAACCCGATGAGGCAGCCTTTCGCCGCACGGCGATTGCTCGCGATCTTGGCCGCCTTTTCATCCTCTTCCCTCTTCTGGCGCTCATTGATCTCCTTGAGCACCTCCAGCTCCTCATCAGACGTGTCGCTCATCCTCGCTCCCTTGATTATGTGGCCGATCGATCCAGCGACCGGCCGGTGTTGTCGATCTGACCACTATAGTTGGAGGATACCCATACACGCCGCGGATAGCGTCACTGCATGCTCGGCGAGCAGTTACGCGCAGCGCGGCTCGAAGCCGATTGGAGCCAGGAGAAGCTCGCCGAAGAGGCGGGCATCTCCCGCAACTACGTGAGCCTGCTCGAGCTCAATCGGAAGTCGCCGACGCTCGACGTCCTCCTTGCAATTAAGGCGCCCCCGGTTTTCCTGGACACATATTCGAGGAGAGTATGATGTCTCAGG
>CAZAUR010000067.1:0-3245 GCA_964488255.1 uncultured Spirochaetaceae bacterium
GACGATCCGGAGAGAGGCCGATCGCTCTCGTCGGGCCAGGAGCGGCCGTTCGCTCGATTGATGAAGGTCTGCGAAGAGGTCCGGGGCGCGATTTCGACGGTGTCCCGCGATCCGCGAGGAGGCGAAGATGAGCGAGAAAGAAGATGAGCGAGGAGATGAACGAGAAGGTGCTCGAACTCTCCGGCGGGGGACGGCTCCACTACGTCGAGCAGGGCCAGGGCAATGTCGTGCTCTTCGTCCACGGCATCTGGGCGAACCATGTTCTGTGGGAGGGCGTCGTCGAAGCGCTACCTGACACAGTGCGCGCCATTGCTCCCGATTGGCCCTTGGGATCGCAGCCGGAACCCTTCCCGGAAGGCACCGACTTCTCGCCGCAGGGGCTCGTCCGGATGGTGTGCGAGGTCCTGGAAGCCCTGGATCTCAAAGATGTCACGCTCGTCGGGAACGACTCGGGAGGTGGCCTCTGTCAGCTCGTTATCACCTCGGGCCATCCAGCGACGAAACGAATCGGGCGACTCGTCCTCACCAACTCCGACGTCTTCGACCAGTTCCCACCGAGCGGGTTCCGGCCGATGCAGACGCTGGCGCGTTGGGCCCCCTGGCTTGCGAGTCCGATGTTCAAGCGTCTCATGGCTCGGGACGACTACAAGATGTTCTTCGACATGACATGCTCGAAGCCGGTCTCGAGCGAGACCAAGGATCGCATTCTCGGGCCGTTCATCCGGAACGCCGCGACGCGGCGAGACTCGTTCTCGTTTCTTGTGGGTTGCAAGCCAGAGATGATGCTTGAAGCGACGACGAAGTTCGGGGCGTTCTCCGATCCGGTCCTCCTCCTATGGGGCGAGGACGATTCGCTCTTTCCGGTCAAGCTTGCGGAGGACTTGACGCGCGAGTTCCCGAACGTCCGGCTCGTCAAGTTCCCGAACGCGAACCTCTTCCTTCCCCTCGACGAGCCAGAGCGAGTCGCTGGCGAGATCGCGGCGTTCGTGAATGCGGGTCGGTAGCGGGAGCGATCGTTCGCGGCCTCGGTCTGTGTGACTTGATGTGGTGCGCGCGATCGACCTTGAGGACCGGTGGGCGTCGGTACAAGCGCGCGCGCCCGATTCCGAGCTGCCTCTCGTTGCCGCTCAGCGCGCTTCGGTGCCTGGTTCGACCGGACCAGAAATCGCGATTTCCTGAGTAGTTTCAGAGATTTGACGTTCTCCCTTGACTACTTGCCAACGTGAGGGGGAGCGGCCGACAGGCCGCGAGTAGGAGAGGGCGTAGCCCTCGACCGGACGCCAGTTCGAATCTGGTCTCGTGCTCCACTTGAGCCCCCGAACTATCTCGTGTATACGGGCTGTTCGGGGGTTTTCTGTTGTTAGGTCCGGTTGACCAATACTTGACCCAAGAGGGATTCTGTCTTGTGGTGGTAAGCAGGATGAATGCTGTAGGCGCACACGTTTCGCCTCGCCCCTCCATTGATCCGAGATTCGAGCGACGTTCATTTCTGCAACGTGATGGCCGAATGAGGAGTTGGCGACGTATACAGAGTCGTGACTGGCCCGCGCCGGACTCTTCGGTCCTTGCCGGCAGAGTTGTCATAGCGCCGCTTATCGGCGACTCGCCCGAAAACCCAGCTTGAACTTCCTATGCGCCCTACGACCCCGCATCCATCTCTCCCAGCCAGCTGGAGAGTTCTGCTAGTGGGAGCACCGTTCCGCGACTTCGCTCCTGCACTTCATCCCCGCCGTACACAACCGCCCGTTGATGAATCTCCGAGATCGCTGCAGCGACGCGGTCCAGCGCCTGAAACGAATCCGACGCGAAGGTCGCGCCCGACTTCGCTTCGATTGCAAGTGTGCCTTCCCCCGTCGCGTAGAGCAGGTCGCACTCCAACCCCCGTTGATCTCGGAAGAACGAAAGGTTCGAAGAGCGTCCTCGATTCAATCGAAACTTGAGAGCTTCCATCACCATCGCGTTCTCGAAGAGGGAGCCGCGAAGCGGGTGGGTCGCCACCTGCCCGGCAGCCTCGATCCCGATCAAGTGGCTCGCCAGGCCGACGTCGTAGAAGTAGAGCTTCGGCGCCTTCACCAGTCGCTTGCGAATGTTGCCGTGGTAGGCGGGAAGTTGAAATGCGATGTAGCTGGCTTCCAACACTGAAAGCCATTGGCGTGCGGTGGGTTGGGAAACGCCAGCGTCCGCACCAAGCGCGGATAGATTGAGCAACTGCCCCACTCGTCCAGCACAGAGGCGAACGAAGCGCCGAAAGCTCGTCTGATTTCGAATCTCAGCAAGCGAACGGACATCGCGCTCGATGTAGGTTTCAAAATAGTCACCAAGGGCCTGACGGGGTTCGATGTGCTGATCGTGAATTCGGGGGTAGAAGCCCGAGTAGAGCACGTCGTCCACCTGGGTGGATGCGTCGGTGCGGGCGAGCTCGTCGAACGAAAAGGGGAGCAAGCGCAATACTGCGGTGCGGCCCGCGAGCGACTGACTGATCGCGTCCGAAAGCGCGAACTGTTCGCTCCCCGTAAGGACGAACATCCCGTTGCGTCCCACCTCGTCGGCATGCACCTGTAGGTAGGAGAGGAGATCGGGCACCCGCTGGATCTCGTCGAGAATCGCGCCCTCGGCGTAGCGGGCGAGGAAACCGCGGGGATCGGTCTCGGCGAACTCTCTCACGTCGGGTGCTTCGAGGTTTGCGTATGCGAGATCCGGGAACGCAGCCCGGCAAAGGGTCGTCTTGCCGGATTGCCGCGGGCCCGTGACGGTGACGAAAGGGTACTGAGAGAAGAGGGCTTGCAGGCGTGGCGTGATCTCTCGCTCGATCATGCCGGGAGGGTAGGGCGGATGGTGTGTAACTCAAGGTATTATTTTTAAATTGTACACATGACCCACTGTGGGCCCCTTGGGGGGGGGTGGCGACATCGAGAGATCCAGGGGAGGGGGCCGCCGCGGTTCCAGTTGCCGCGCCTTGCATCTCTCTACACTTCTTTGCCTATGTCGACCGGACCAAGATCTTTGAAATCCGCTGCGAATTCAGTAGGTTAGACGGTTCTCTTCCCTACTTGCCAACGTGAGGGGGAGCGGCCGCCAGGCCGCGAGTATGAGACGCCGAAGGCGTCGAAGGGAACGCCAGTTCGAATCTGGTCTCGTGCTCCATACACAAAAAGGTCTGTCCCTCGAAGAGGGGCGGGCCTTTTTTGTGGTGCGCCCGTCACGGGCGCTGCCTAGGAGGTGGAAGTCCTCCCCCGAGCAGGTCC
>CAZAUR010000068.1:0-3220 GCA_964488255.1 uncultured Spirochaetaceae bacterium
CCAGCTCTCATGAGGGGGTCATGAACTGTGCACGACCGGGCTTTGGATCACACCCCTTGTACATGCCGCATAGCGGTGCGCTTCGCTGGTGTCGCCGGCATCCTTTTGCTCTTTCTGCGTGCGCTTGGAACCCGGGTTCACCGGGTCCTTGGCACGGGTGCCGGGTTCGGCATCGGCATGTCCGCGTAGCGTCAGACCGTCGCCTACCATCTTGGTCGTTAGGCCACTCAAAACATCCACGAAAGAAGCTGACGCACTAGTCATTACTATTGGCTCCAGTACTCACGTTGACTCCGTGCGGGTGAGAGGTGTTCAGCATGGATGATACACCCATGTTGGAGCGGCGCGGATGGATTGTGATCCCTGAAAGTTGGGTGTGTTCTAGTCGGTGATATGGAAGGGTGTGCTCAAATGACTGCTGGGAGCAGTGTGCAGGCGGACTTCGACCAACTCACCGAGCTTGGGAATGAACTCGCCGTATGAGTGGACCCAATCGACGCCCGCAATCTGGTGTTTCTTTTTCGAGCCGGCCTCGCCTTCGTGGGCGTACTCGTTCCAGATGTCTGCGACGGCGGTGAACTTGAGACCCTTTTCGGTCTGGGTGGCGTAATAGGCGTATCGGTACTCGTCACCGAACTTCCCTTGTGTTCGATTGCCACTCGCAAGGATCACCGCAATCAAATCACCGTTTGCACGTCGGTACACTCTTGATTGGTACATGATGTGGCGCCGGAACTCCGAGATCTCCGCTGCGCGTTTCTCTGGGTCTGGTGTGTAGCGGATGACCGGTTTGCCGGCCATCTGAACTGGGCTGAAGCAGCGCTTGGCTGGCCGAAGTATGTCCAGAACGTCCCGCATTCTCTCTAGCTCAAACCCCGCCACGACAGCGGCGAACCACGCTTCAGAGAATGTGTTGAACAGAGCTTCGCCCGAGTCCAGGCTTACAATAGTGTCGGACATCCTACTTTACACTCCTAGCCATTCGTCCATGCCGGCGTCCGCCTTGAAGGTCTCGCCGGAGTCCATGGTCACGGTGTATTTAACCCACATGCAACGCTGTAGACGGTCATCTGCGCCGAACAGCTCGCCCATCTGATCTTTGATGAGCCGTACGGTCCACTCATCCGCCATGTGCCCCTGCGGGCCACACGTCGCATCTTGCTCTTCATTCTTCTTGGCGTCGGCTTCGCCCTTGGCCACGAGCTTGTCGCCCTCGGCCTTGGCGATGAGGGCGAGGTGCAGAAGCGGTTTTGCGACCGGAACGGCCGAAACAAGCTTGGCTGGCAGACGGGTAACCACGCGGTGTGAGGCTACCGCAAGTCGGCATCTTTCACGCTACAATCTTGCGTCCACTGCGGTCGCGGCCAGCGGGCGCGATTCGCAGTGCAGGTCCGGCCGTCACACGGTCACAACGCAATCTGGAAGCGCAGCCGAGATGCGTCGCGCCTCTCCAATGGCGAGGTCATTTCCAGACAGGTCGAGCACTCGAAGATTCTTCAGCTTCTCGATTCCGCGGAGCTTGTAGAGACTGTTGTCGCTTCGGTCCAAGTAGCGAAGCTCAGACAGAGTCGTCAGCCCGGCAGGCAGTGTCTTGTTTGTCCCGGCTCGCCCAACACGTACCTGTAGGTTCGGGTGCCCAACTTGCACTGCCGCGTGACTCGCTATCGCCCGAACAGCGAGGAAGAACCTACTACACCGCGGCGTGGACCTCGGCGTAGGCCATCGGCGTGAGCGTCGGAAGGTGCCCCTTTCCGCGGTTCACCGGCAGATCCGACAGCTTCGGCAGCACCCACTCCAGGTACTCGTCCGGGGCGATGGCCAGTCGCTGGCAGGTCCGAACTACGGTGTGGAGCTTCGCCAGCCAGGTGCCACCGTCGTCGCTGCCGGCGAAAAGCCAGGCCTTCCGGCCTCGGCCGATCGGTCCCAGCTCACGCTCCGCCAGGTTGTTCGTCATCGGGATCGACCCATCGGTCATGAACCTGGTGAGCGCCTGCCAGTGGTTCTTGCAGTACTGGACGGCCTTCCAGAGTTCCTCGTCCGGTGCGAATCGCCCTTGAACAGCGCGCATCCAGCGGTTGAAGCCGCGAAGCAGCGGAATCGAGTCGCGTTTTCGTCGTGCCCTACGCTCGGCGGCGGTGTCGCCGGCCTTCTCGGCTGCCGTCTCGACATCGAACAGCGTGCCCATCCACGCGATGCCCTCGGCCGCTGTCGCTGGGCTGCTGGCCTTGGCAGCGTCAAACTTGTCTCGTGCGTGGTACCAGCAACCACACTCCTCGATTCCGTCGTCGTACAGCCGGTCCATGTTGTTTGCCGCATCCGCCACGAGCCGGCCGCGGTAGCCGTCGGGCTTGCCGACGCCGAAGAACTCCAAAATGTGCTTCCCCGCCTTGTCCGGGGAGTAGATGTAGGCGGACAGCTTCTCGTTGCAGCACACGGCGATCTGGCCCCGATGCTTGCCAGGCTGACCCGGGTGCTTGGTGTCGACGCCGGTTCCGTCGAAGTGCAGCAGGTCACCCGCGAAGATGGCGGCCACGATTCGGTCGACGATCGGTGTCACCAGCCCAGCCGCGTGCCGCATCATGTTCGACATCGTCGACTTCGGGACCACCAGCCCCTTCGCTGCCAGGTCCGCGATGATCCGCTTTAGCGGTAGGTGCAGGCCGATTTTGCCATTGACGATGAAGGCAATCAGCGCAGCCGTCATCGACCCATTCGGCATCGCCACCGGCGGCGTGGGGGCTGTGTGCACCGCCCCGCAGCACAGGCACTCGGCACGGTGTAGCTG
Source organism: uncultured Spirochaetaceae bacterium (assembly GCA_964488255.1). Classification (GTDB taxonomy): domain Bacteria; phylum Myxococcota_A; class UBA9160; order UBA9160; family UBA4427; genus UBA4427. The sequence goes on from CAZAUR010000068.1 coordinate 2,786, forward strand.
AAGCTGGTGCACGCGGACGTGCGCCTTGATCAGGTCGCGACGCTCCTGGACGACGGGCTCGCGAGCCTCCAACACCGGCGTCGAGCAGCACTGAACGGTGCTCTCATCGAGCGGATGGGCCTCGACGTGGCGTTCGAGGTGGTCGGGCAGCGGACCTCGGCGCGGCTTGTTTTTCGGCGTTCGGGCTCTTCTCGTGGTGTGCGCTCCGGTGGACCCGGCGGGTCTTCCTTCTGAGAGTCGGCTTTTGCCTTGGCCTTCGCCTCGCGGTCTTTCCGCCGTTTCCGACCGCGCGCCGGCTTCTTCTTCAGCTTCGCCACCTCGTTAAGCAGCTTCGTGACCTGCTGCTGTAGGTGACCGAGGAGGCGGTCCCGCTGCGCAAGCTCGGCCTCCAATTGTTCGATTCTCCGGTAGGCGTCGTCGCGACTCATGCCTGCT
>CAZAUR010000069.1:0-2989 GCA_964488255.1 uncultured Spirochaetaceae bacterium
GTGTCGTCGGCGACGAAGTCTGGACGTTCTGCGTCGGGGCCGGTGTCGTCGGCGACGAAGTCTGGACGTTCTGCGTCGGGGCCGGTGTCGTCGGCGAGGACGTGGCGACGTTGGGGGTCGGCGACGTGGTGGGCGAAGACGTCGCCGCCTGCGCGAACGCGGGACCGGAGCTCAGCGTAGGCAGACCGAGCGAGAGGAAGACGGGCGCGACCCACCCAGCGGTCTGCAGGACGTCCCGCCGGGTCACTTCAGCGCGCGCGCGGTCGCGCGGCGGCGCATGGGGTCGACGCCCGGGGCGTTCCGGCGCAGCGGCGGCGCGATCCGGCGTCGGCGTGGGCGGCGGCGGAGGACCGGCACTCGCCTTTCGCGACTCTAGGGACTGGAGCCTTCGGCGCGCCGCAGCGAGTTCGCGAGCGAGTTCCTCGCGCGTTTTGTCGCCGCTCGCCATGAGCCCCCCACTCCCCTCGAATCCATCGGAAGCCTACTCGTCGTCGCGCAAGCGATCAAGCTGACGGAACACTTCCCAGGTGGCTCGGTCGGCTCGCAGCGCGTGATATGCTCGGCGCCTCCGTTCCGATCGAAGGGCGCGCCTGCGACCGGGAGGATCGTTTTACAAACGCCGTTTTCTTTGAGACGCCTTGGGGACCGTGCCGGCATGCCCGAGCTAGACGCCGAATGGGAATCGTGGGTATCGACCAACGTCGAGGCCGGATGTGATCCGCAAGAGCTGCTCTCGATCCTGATCGACAAGGGCTTCGACGAACGGCTCGCGATGAGCACGATCCTCGAGGCGTGTCGAGCGGCCGAGGCGGACGAAGGAGCGAGACCGGTCGCCACACCCCGCCCCGGCGTCGAGGACGCGGCCGCAGAGGACGCGCTCGATGCACCGGCGGACTTTGGAATGGAGAAGCTCGCCCCCTTCGTGTGGCGGCTCGACGACGTGCTCGACGACGACGACTGCGCCGTCGTCATCAACGCCGCTCGCTCGCGACTCCAGCCGTCGACGGTCGTCGTCGATGCGTCGCGCTTCGGCGACGAGGGCAGCGGCGTCAGTGACGTGCGAACCGGGAGCTCCGCGAGCTTTGGCCACGATGAGGTGCTGCTGCCGCGGCTCTCGCAAGTCATCGCGCGGCTCCGGGAACTCGTTGCGCTCCTGACGAACCTGCCGGCTTCACATCAGGAACCGATCGAGATCCTGCACTACGCAGAAGGGCAGCACTTCGATCGCCACTTCGACTCGTTCGCGCCCGGGACGGCCTTCCTCGACTGGGAAGGGGAGCGGGGCGGCCAGCGTCTGTTCACGCTGAGCCTCTATCTGAACGACGTCGCGGCGGGCGGCGAGATGGAGTTCCCGAATCTCGGCTTGTCGCTCCAGCCCACGACGGGGACCGGACTCTTCTGGCATAACGTGCTCGACGGCGCGGTCTATCACGGAAGCGAGCACCGTGCGGGTCCGGTCGAGCAGGGTGAGAAGTGGGTGCTGACGATCTGGGTGCGTGAGTCGCCCTTCGGTCGACCGACGCCCGCCCGACGCGCGATCCAGGAGTGGGGCGAAGGGCGGGGCGCGTCGTGGCTGAACGCGCGCTTTTCCCTCGATCGGCCGAGCTGGCTCGATGCGGCGACCCGCGACCAACAGGAGCGAGTTCCGTATCTCGGCGCTGGCGGATCCAGCAGCCGGGGATTCGAACGCAGGGATCTGCCGGAGCCGATCTTCGGCGAGATCCTCGAGCAGTACGAGAAGGCGAAGCCGGCGCTGGGCGTCGAGACGGATGCCTGTGTCGGCAGCGTGCTCCACTCCGCCAACCCCGCCTATCCGCCCTCGCTCTTCGCCGAAGACCTCGCGTTCAACGAGCGGATGCTCGAGCGTCTTCGGCCGATGCACGAGGAGTGGTGTGGCTTTGCGCTCGCGCCGTCGTGCATCTACGGGTTCCGGGTCTATCTGCCGGGCGCGTTTCTCTACGATCACGTCGATCGTGAACAGACGCACGTGATCAGTACGACGATCTGTGTCGACCAACATCTATGGTCGCCCTGGCCGTTCCACGCGATCGACGAGGACCAGAAGGAACACGCGCTCTTCCTGCAACCCGGGGAGTGCCTGCTCTACGAGAGCGCGCGCATCGAACACGGTCGTCCGGTCCCCCTGAACGGACAGTTCCAGGTGAGTCTCTTCGTGCACTATCACCCGGCGGAAGACGCGGAGCTGTGGGCTTCGGCGCCGCACGAATGGGCCGCTCGGCATCGGCCGGGGCGGACCGCGCGATGACCACAGGACACGCGATCTTCGGCGCCGCGCCGGCAACGCCGTCGGAGGAGGAGCTTCGCGTCGCGAGGCGGAACAACATGAACGTCGAGGAGGGCCACCTCGGCGGGTACATCCGGGCAAGCGAGGAGCCGGCTCCCTCCGGTCTCCGCGTCGAGCACGGCGATCCTGCGACGTTCACCCCGAGCCTGTTCCGGTTCTGCGTCGAGTCGCTCGGGGTCGAGTCGGTGCTCGACGTCGGCTGCGGAGAAGGACACGCTGCGGCGTTCTTTCGCGACCTCGGCTGCCGCGTGACCGGGATCGACGGGAGCCGGCAGGCCGCCCGCGACAGCGTGATCGCGAGCGATCACGTGGTGCACGACTTCGTGGACGGAGCGTGGTCGGGCGGGGATGCGTACGACCTCGTGTGGTGCTGCGAGTTCGTGGAGCACGTCGAGCCCCGCTACAGCTCGAGCTTTCTCGAGACGTTCTGCCTCTCCCGGCGCTACCTGCTGATGACCCACGCGCGGCCCGGCCAGCCCGGCTGGCACCACGTGAACTGCCAACCCGCCGACTACTGGATCGCGCGGATCGAGCGACTCGGGTTCCGCTTCGACGAGGCGCTCACGGCGCGTACTCGGGACGCGGCGGAGTCCGGTCATTTCCAGCGAAGCGGACTCGCGTTCGTGCGCCGGGTGACATCCTCCCCCGGCAAAGCCGGGGGCATCCAGGTGACCCGCTCAAAGC
>CAZAUR010000070.1:0-2863 GCA_964488255.1 uncultured Spirochaetaceae bacterium
GGCTGCGGCGACACCCGCGCACATTAGCCGGTCGCCCTTTAAAGATCAGCGCCGACGCGGGCGACTAGTGCGCGTCGCCACTCCGATCGACGAAGGAGAACAGCCGGGCGGGGTTATCGACGACGAGGGTCGCGACATCAGCATCGCTGAGCCCGCGCTGGCACAACCGGGGCACGACGTTGGTGATCAGATGGTCGTAACCCAAGCCTCCGTAGGCGTGCAACCGGTGCTTGGTGGCGATGTCGTGCGAAAGCAACACCTGGCGTTCGAGTCCGTTCTCGAAATGCCACAACACAACGTCCATGCGTTCGGCATCGGACGGCATGTCGACTGCGGGGTTCGGCGGATACCACGAGCTCTCGTTACCGAAGAGGTCGTATTCGAGTGACACGCCGGTGGAGGCAAGATCGGCGAGCCAACCTCGGTCGAGGCATGTGCGGTCGATGTGGCAGATCGTGGTGCGCGTAAGGTCTCCCCCTTCGGACGCAACGATCTCGGCGATCTCAACCGGCGAGCTCGGGTCGCGGCCGGGGTGCACCATAAGCGGCGCGCCGGTGGCCCGCTGGGCCGCGACGGCGGCACGTAGGCTCTTCTGCTCGTTCGCCAGCCAGGGATACGTGCACCCAATCTCGCCGATCAGTCCCGCCCGCACACCGGAGTCGGCGATCCCAATCGTGATGTCGCGGATGATCTCCTCCGCGATCTCGTCGACGGAGCGTTCGGCCATGTCGGCGGGATGCGTACCGCCCAGGTAGTAGCCGGACCCGACGATGATGTTGACGTCGGCCGCCTCGGCGATGCGCACGAGGGGTGCCGGATCGCGGCCGAGGCCATTGTTGGTCGGATCGATCACTGTGCGCCCGCCGGCGGTCACGAAGCGCTTGAGTTCGTCGATCGCCAACCGCTCCGAGTCGAGCTGAACGTTGTGATGATTCGAGGTCCAGTGGTAGGCCACCCAGCCGCGGTTGGCGAGAGAGATCTTCTCTTCGGTGAGGGGTTGGTCCGCCGGCGCCGGCGGGTCGACATACATGAACGAGCCGTCCATCAGGACGTGATCGTGGGCAAGCGTGACGCCTAGCTCGGCACCGTGGACCGGTCCGAGCACCGTTTGAGCAAGGCCGAGCGGGTTTGTGCTCAGGACAGCACCGCCCGGGCGCTGATCTCGACGAGGAGACCTTCGAACGCGAGGTCGACACCACCAACCACAGTCGCCGATGGACCAGGAGCATTGAAGAACTCGATACGCGCTTGCCCCGCGGCGGGCCGATACCGAATATCGGTAAGAAATATGTCGAGCGACACGACATCGTCGAGGGTGCCGCCAGCCGCGGTCACGTAGCTATCGATGTGGCGAAGACACTGACGGCACTGCTCGAGCGGATCGTTCGGACCAACAAGCTCGCCGTTGTCGATCGAGATCTGACCTGAGATAAACAACAGGTCGCCTTTTCGGATGCACTGCGACCCGGCCCGCGCATCAGGTGGTTCGGCAACGTTGGGGATCGAGATGTTCTCCCGAGCGGTCATGTGACTCTCCTCAGCTCGTTATGTCGGGCCCGATGACGCGGTCGAGAACATAGTTGGCGAACTCGTGCACGGTCCGCTCCTCGCTCGGTGAGTAGCGGGCCAGCCCCGAAAGGCGACCCCGCAAACCTCGATGCACGACCTCGCATATACCTTTGTCTTCCGCGAGGAAAAGATCCATCGAGGGGTAGTACTTGTCTTCCACGTCGGCTGCGAAGTTGGGCAGATCGATCGTCGACTGCGGGAAACAGCACCAAGACACAATGCGGGTCCACTCCGGGCCGTCTGGGAAGTACTGGTGGAACGTGATGCGGTCCGGCGGAACGTTCAACAACAGGTGGGGATATTGGATGATGAAATGAGTCGACTCTTCGTCCTCGTCCGAGAGTCCATCGACGAACGGCAGCGTGGCGTCGCGTGGGACATAGAGTCCGTTCTCGTTGTCGCTGCTGCTACACGCCCAGACCATCGGCTCCCCCGCGGCCCGAAATGCCGTGCGAACAGCGCCGGGATAGAACGTGTCGAGCGACTCCCGGTGAACAGTGCGGACGTGATAGCCCTCGCGGGAATTTTCGACCCAAATCTTCCAGTTGGCGTTGAACCGGTTCTCCCACTTCTTTGTAACCTTCATCTCCTCCATGCGGTAAGGCGCCAGGCGATCGACGAGCGTGCCGAGCGATTCGAGCAACGAATCCGCGTCGGGGTCGAAGTTGATAAAGACAAACCCGGCCCAAGTCTCGGCCCGCACTCTTGACAGGGCGTGGTCGGCTTTGTCGAAGTCGACGGCGTCTTGCATCGACGGAGTAGCAAGCAACCGACCGTCGAGCGCATAGGTCCAAGCGTGGTACGGGCACGTGATCTTCTTGCAGTTGCCTTGGCCTTCGAGCAGTTCGGAACCTCGGTGGCGACACGACGCCGACATTGCTCGAATCTCGCCGTCGTCGCCGCGCACGATCATCAGCGGTTCGCCGATGATGTCGAGACGGGTGTAGTCGCCAGGGTTCGGAATTTCTTCCTCGCGCGTTGCGATGAGCCAACCCCGCCGAAAGATCGTGTCGATCTCGCGGTTGTACCACTCCTGGGAGAAGTAGACGTCGGACGGAAGCGGCGCCGCTTCCTCGATCGGGCGCCGCGTCGAGGCGTAGCGTTCGGGCGAGAAGATGTCGTTGTTACCTAGCACGGAGCCTCCCCGCCGCGACAGTAGCCGGTGAGCGTCCACACGGTTGATCGAATCCACCAACGCCCGTCGGTTGTCGATATGTAGCGATCGCTATATGATATTGGGCGATCGCTACATATCGGAGAATCGGATGAAGTTCACCAAAACCACCAAGATCGA
>CAZAUR010000071.1:0-2789 GCA_964488255.1 uncultured Spirochaetaceae bacterium
CTAGGCCAAGTGGCGTAGCGTTAACCCGTGTCCAGGGAACCGGGGGCGGTTCAGTGGTAGAGCTTGCCAGTCGTTCCAGGTCTGTGCACGATCACCTCCTCCCCGGGACCATTGTAGATGAAGCCAAGCCGTTTCATCGCGAGGCCAAACTGGTCAACAATGAACGCGCCGAATTCGCCGCTGGCGCTACCCCATTTTTCCCGCCACCGAGGGTCTCCGAGGAACTCCTCAACAACAGTATTGCCCGGTTCCGAATAGGTACCTTCGTTCCGATGCGCGTCCATGTACGACGGGATGAGCACCAGAAAGTCGGCGAAGAGTGCCGACAGCTGCGCAATCGTCGAGAACCTGAGGGTCGACATGTTGTACGGGTCAACGACGCAGAAGGAAAGCAGACTGCCGCCGCGGCGGAGCACCTGCATTCTCGACACGATGTCGGCAGCGAGCTCGTTCGAGTCGCCGACGAGATAGTCCACCGATCGTGCATCCCCGTGCTCCACTTCGACTCGGCTTCGAAGCGCATCGATGCAATCGGATTCGATATCGCAGAACACGTAGCGGTCGAAGGGATCAGGCACGGAGAGCGCGAGGGTCGCCGAAGTAGAGACAACGCGAGAAGAATCGCGCAGGCGGGCGCGACCTGCGCCGGCAAAGAGGTCGATGTAGGCCCGCGTGTCCCACTTGTTCTTCATCGAGGTGGAGAACATCTCCGCGTAGTACGAAATGAGCGCGTACTTGCGTTCTGCCCACTCGCCCACATCGGGCATGTAGAGCCCATCATCGCTCGACACGTTGTGCCCCCATTACCCCGCACTCCAGCCGACCGCGGGAGCTCATCCCCAGTGGTGCGGGAAGAATAGACTTTCGCCATTTTTTCGCCATTCCGCCCCCTCTCTCTCACCCCAGGAGCATGGCGGGCGCGGATGGCTTTCGCTGCAGCTCGAACAATTTTGCAACTCAGTGCGAGTCACAACGGCAGGTAAAGAAACGTCACAACGAGCGCCTCAGATTCGCCCAAGCTTCGCGAACAGTTTGCTCGCCTTCGTAGTAGTAGGCGACCGCATCGGGCGACGGCTCGTCTTCGCCCGATTCATACGCCTACTACGAAGGCTCCCTGAGTTCGACGCGTCGTCAGACGTCTCGCATCTCATCAACGACAAGCTAGGCGGTTCGGGCGACCGGACGACTCTAAACTGGGCGGAAGTAAACCTCACGGCTCGCGATGCGAACGACCCGATCTAGGCCTAGCTCTCGTCCGACTCGGCATCGTCGGACGTTCCGGGCGAATCGCCGACGTCAAGACCCAGTGAAACCGCGATTCGCCGGAAGGATTCGGCGACGGCTGCTGAAATCTCGTCATCCCGAAGCGCGGCCTCAATACGGCCCTCAAAATCCTGAGCGGTGTCGGAAGGGAACGCCTCTAGCAGTGAGGGGTGCGATTCCAGAAGTTCCGCGATCCATACGAGAGAAAATACGCCGCGTTCCTGAACGGCGGGGAGCATCTGCTTGACCAGCAGTGTGGGTTCAGACTCCAGCACTTCCCGCTGCGTCAACACCGATCCGTACAGCGCGAAAAACTCGTCCCTGACCGGCGGGCTGACAACAAGAAACGCCAACAGGCGACGAGCCAGGTTCATTTGGTCTGCTTCATCGAGCGATCTCGAAAGCGCCACCCAGTCCGCATCCGGAGCGTTCGCCACCGAAAGCTCGCCCTTCCCTATCGCCTTCGCATGCTCAAACAGCGCATCCTGAAAAGCGTCCTGCAAGAAGAATGATTCGGCGTGCTCGCGAACGGCTACCAACAACCGAAGAAGCACGCCCGATCCGCGAAGCGCACTATCCCAGTCATCTTTGCTGGCATCGGCCAATCGCGAGCAACAAGAATCGATAAACGCTGGTTGGCTGCTCGCGGGAGTTTCGATTAAGTCCAGCAATAGTTCCCACCACCATTCTTCCGCTGAGATGACGTTGTCAACGATATTCGACTCTGACACCAGGTTCTGAAGCAACTTTCTGGATAGGGAAGACTCTTCTGCAAGCCGTGCAGAGAAGGCTGGCCAGTCTTCCATCACTACGGCCGGAGGGATTACATCGGCAAGCAGGCTGCGCTCGACCGCGTCTGAAATGAGTGCGACGGCGAAAGGCTTAGTTGCCTCCTCTCCAGCCAGCAATTTCTTCCAGACGGTTGAAGCCGACTCCTGATCAAAAACGCTCGCGAAGGCACTCAGAAGCCCTGGTTGAGAATCTGGATTCGCAAAGAACGCATCGAGGACCGCCTTTCCCGGATGAGCTTCGCCTTGCGCTGCAGGCGTCTCCGAAGGACTCGAGGCCAGCAGAATCGACTGTATGCATCGCGCCGCGGTCTCCCACTCTTCAGCTCCCGTTGCTCTATTGAAATGATGATGAACCCAGCCCTCGACGCACAACTGCTTCAACCTCTCTGAGGAGCCTACGTGATCGCGGGCCATCTCATTGAACACGGCCAACGCGTTGCGCACGGGAACCAAACTTGCGTCGCCGCTGCCCCCAAGAAACGAGGAAATTTCCTCAGCGAATCGCGCCCATTCGAATGCCTCATCCACTCCCGATGACAGCAGAACCAATGAAGCTCGTCGCGACTTCCAGTCGTCCGACGGAGCAAGCGCCTCCGGCATCTCCTTTGCTTGCACGGGTCTGAGAAGTCGCCAGTACCTCTCCGAGTCTTCATCGGTCGCAAAGATGTCGCACACGCGAACCGGAACCTGCCAACGACTTTGAGACACCGCGTTTCGGTATTTACTGAACCCCTC
>CAZAUR010000072.1:0-2539 GCA_964488255.1 uncultured Spirochaetaceae bacterium
GAGGGGTTCAGTAAATACCGAAACGCGGTGTCTCAAAGTCGTTGGCAGGTTCCGGGCGCTTCACGAATCCGTTCGATGCCTCGCCTGACTACGAGTGGAGATCCGTTGCGTGCTCGGGCGCGGTTACAGCAAACCTGCTCAGCTCCGGGCAATGGACCGAGCCGCGTCAGGTGGATGCGATCACCTCGGATGTTGATCTCGTCACGCTGACCATCGGCGGAAATGACTCCTTCTTTACGCCCATTGCGGGGGCTTGCATCACCGGAGACTGCCTCGTCGATGTTGCAAACGTTCCTGAGAACACGAGCGGCGACACCTGGGAAGATTTCATTCCGACGCACATCTCGAGCACTGTGAAGGCGCGATTGAAGAACGTCTACTCAGAGATAAAGTCGCGCGCGCCGTCGGCGACTGTCGTAGTGCTCGGGTATCCGCATTTGTTTGCAGGCACTTCCGTGTGCATCCAGGCGCCCGGGTTCTCTCAAGCGGAGCAGCAGTTCGTTCGGAGAACAGTAGACCTCCTGAATCAAACGATCGCAGAGGCGGCGCGCGAAGAGGGTGTTCACTTCGTCGATGTCAGGGAGCGGTTCGACGGCCATGGAATCTGCGCGGGTCCGAATGCGTGGATACGCGGCCTCAAACTCTCGGAAATCGAGTACAGCTTTCACCCGTTCGAGGCTGGGCAGCGCGCATACGGACTTGCGTTGAATCAGTTCTTGGAGACCGTGAGCGGTCCGCGGGTTGCGAACGGGTTCTCAGAGAGCGGCATGCCCAAGAACCCCACGCCGATTCCGTAGTGAACAGTCTTTCGCCCGATATTCGTTCAGTCGGAGGTTTGAAGAAGATGCACTCTGGATTGTCTCTGGCCCTGCGGTTGGCTGTGGTCTCGCTCTTCACAACAGCTCAGCTTGCTAACGCGGCACAGGCGACGTTTGAGCAAGTTGGTGGCAGCGCCTGTCTCGCTAGGGATGCTGTGCAAATGGGGCAGTCGATTCGCATTGTCGGCTCAGGCTTCGACGCAGGTGAAGTCCTCACGTTGACCCTCGCTTGCTGCGCCAACTCGAAAGTCGCGATGGGCACGATTTCCGCCGATGGAACGGGCGGCCTCGACGAGGTTGTGCTGATTCCGGTTGTGAACGACGGCTGGCCCGTGTTTCCGTCGATGGCGCTAGTGACGCTGGTCGGACCTGGCAGCGGCGGGTCGTACGTACAGATGAGGCTCTCTCTCTCGGAGAGTGGGTCGAACACGGACACTGACTTGGATGGAATCCCTGACTACTGCGACAACTGCTTCAATGACCCGAACGCCTCGCAGTCAGATATCGACGAAGATGGAATCGGGGACGAATGCGACGTGTGCAATCTAGACGCAGAGAACGACTTTGATGGCGACGGGCTTTGTGAGCCCAATTCGTTTCAGTGCGCGAATGATCCAGACAACGACGTGGACGGGGACGACGTTTGCGGGGACGTCGACAACTGTCCGAACACTGCGAACCCCTACCAAGAGGACACTGACGGGAACGGAATCGGGGATGCCTGCCAAACGATGGCCACATGCATGGATGGAGTCGATAACGACGGGGATGGCCTAATCGACTTCGGCAGCGACCCGGGCTGTTCCAGCTCGTCCGACACAACCGAGACCGACCCTTCGCTCGAGTGTGACGACGGTATCGACAACGATGGCGACTCCCTCATTGACTTCAATATCCATGGAACCCGCGATCCGGGATGCGGGCGGTGGGTGGCAACCGCGATTTCTGAGAATCCCGTTTGTGACGATGGCATTGACAATGACTTCGACGGCCAGATCGATTTTGATGGAAATCTCGGAATTGACGACGCAGATTCTGATTGTGGGAATTTCGGATTCGGAACGAGCGAATCGGTTCCTGAGCCGAGTCTGCCGACTGCCGTAGGTGTAGGGGCGGCGCTGGCCTCGATCGTTAGTCGCCGCAGACCGCGCGCGGTCTCCTGACGGGAAGGTGAGCGCCGCGATCCGCAGATGCCAGATCTCTCCGGCGCCTGCGCCCGCAGCCAACGTAACGCTCATTGTCGCCTCGTAGGGTCTGTCCGAACGGTCGACCGAATTCGGGGATCGACGAGCTGACGCTATGAGGAATCGCTACCCGAGCGAAGCCTGCCGAACTCTGGCACTCGCGAACGCACGACGAACACTTTTGTGCCGACGCGATCGTGATTTCCCACTATGAAGATTGGTTTGGGCGTGCCAGCGAAGCCCAGGCGGCTCCGGACGAGAGCGTCAGACGCGAGCGCGTGACGGGCATGCTCGCTGCGCGAACCGCGTTCTACGCTGGCGCGCGGAAGAAGATGGGCGTCGACAAGACGACGTCATCACCCCGGGCGGAATCGCGCAGGAGACGACGGAGCTGCCGCACCCCGCTGGAGTCAACTGACTCTTTCTTTCGCGCCCTTCGGGCGCGATGCACTCGGCTCCGCTCCGCGTCCGCGTCGAGTGAAGCTGTGGGCGCGTAGCTCAGCTGGCTAGAGCACCTCGTTTACACCGAGGGGGTCC